>NZ_QGNZ01000006.1 GCF_003173595.1 Pedobacter yonginensis | reverse complement strand
AGACGTCTATATGTCATTACATAAACATTACTATGGATATCACAAAGCACCACCTATATAAAAAGGCTAAGTACAAGTTTTATTTTTCCCGATGGATTTGGGTTATTTGGAACACTTTTGTTTCTGTTGCGTTTCTTTTACAAGCAAATATCTTTGATAACTTTTCTTACTTTAATTTTGCTCTTTTCTGCTTAACCTCGTTAATGGCTATTTTCCTAATGATGGTAATGCCTCGAGGAACTTTTGAAAATTCAAAAGATTGTGAAAATGTAAAATCTGAAATTAAAAATTTAAAGACGTCTTGACTTAAATACTTATACATATATTTGTGTATTGACGTCTTTATTCTTAACTTTACATATATCAATTATGAATATGTACAAGTTAGGAAATCCAGTTACTTTTACTACCGCTACAGGACAACGTACAGGCCTTCTACTTAACGTTGATGCTTTCCCTTTAATTGACTTCGTTTCTTTAAATGATGGCTTTATAACCACTGCTTTTGAGTTAGCAACGGGTTTAGAGGTAATGAATAGTCAGTGTTTTACAATTGATGATTTTGTAAGTGATATGGTCATTGCCATGAAGAATAAAGGCTTTAATGATAGCACTTTCTTTAAGAAACTTCAATCTGATACAGACCTTAGAAAATGGGGAGTTCGTGGCCTTGAAGTTGTCAATGAAAGCCCATCCTATAATAATTGGTTGCTATCAGAAAAACAACGTATTGACAATTTACCATTGTTATATACTACTGATGAAATCGCCCAGCTTGATACAATAATTTTTAAGGCTGATAAATACGGCTTAACGGATTTTGCCAGAATGTTAGAATGTGACAAGGTAAAAAAGCTTGAAAAAGGGATGATTAAATCTGATCTTGCTTTTCTTGAAATACATTTAGAGAATTTAAGATTAGAAAAAATCTATGATGATCTTAAAGCCGATGGTAAGCCCCTGCCCAAAGGAGTAACCCAAATAAAACACTCTTACGATCTTTCTTGGCAAGGTATGATGGACTACCTGCATTCTGGAAGAAAGCGCCTATTAACAAAATATATTCCTGATGCCGTATTGCAAAAATTTTTTAAAGTGTACGTAATGTGCGCCAGTACAAATATGGATTACGGATATTATAGATTTCGATTTGATGATGGTAGCCTTTTAAGAATTGCCATCGATAATAAAAAAGAAAGAAACATTGATGCTAGGGTATCAAAATTTGATAATTACCTGAACAGAATAATTGAAGAAATAGACAACTTAAAATAGATATTATGGACTTACAGAAATACGTCATAGAAATTAAAGACTTCGGAAAGTTTGAGGTTGAAAGTAACAATATATTTTTTGCACTGGATGAAATTAAAGAAAAACAAACCAATGCACGTGTTAAAGACCTGATCATCCTTTCAGCATTTGTAATTATCAATAATGACTTTTTAATTGACATTACATCATCTTTAAATGGCAACTAATCTAAATGCTATCGTTTTAATAGTGGAGCAGGTGCAGATCCGTTCAGCTCCAACTTGATATTAATAGTATTTTACCTTTCTGCAGATCTTCCGGAACAACAAAAACACTATTGTTTTTGAAATCCTGGATTAAACCGGCTAAGCTAAAATGATAGTGTTTAAGTCATATAAAGTTTTATGGATATATTTGTTATACTAATATAGAAACTTATGAAAAAGATATTATTTGTGTTGATGCTTGGTCTAGGTGCTTGTACGAGTGAGAATAAGCAAACTAGCGTTGTAACCGATACAACAACGGTTATTAAAAATGTGGATACCATCAAAAAGGACACCGTAAAAGTTGCCCCAGTGAAAGAAAAATCTATCGAACAAAAAGCAGATGATAGATTAGATAACATAATGAAAAAAAGAAAGTCCGTTAAATAAAATCCCACGGGCTACTAAACTTAAAAAGAAAATGGACTTAAAATTAATTGAAAAATACAAAGCTTTGGGTATAGCTGATGTTATAGACCATGAGAAATTTAACAATATTTCTATTGTCCATCATTCTACTGTTTTGGAGGGTTCTACCTTAACCGAAGTTGAAACACAGGTTTTAATTGACGAGGGTTTAACCCCAAAAGGAAAGCCATTAGCGCACAGCTTAATGGTTACCGATCATTTTTCTGCATTACAATTTGCCTTAAAGGAGGCCAATAATAAAAGGCCTGTTTCTGTACCACTTATTCAGGAATTGAACTCTTTACTTATCCGCAATACAGGATTAGTTTATAATACAGCACTGGGAACAGTTGATGCCACAAAAGGAGAATTTCGAAAAGGCAATGTTACGGCAGGAGATACCTATTTTCCAAACTATGATAAAGTAGTACCGCTTACCAAGAACCTTGCTGATGCAATTTTTAAAGCCATGAAACCTGATTTATCATTGCTGGAACAAGTAAAATTATCATTTGATGCTCATTACAATTTAGTAAGTATCCATCCCTTTTACGATGGTAACGGTCGGACCTCGAGGCTACTTATGAATTACATTCAAGCTTATTACAAATTACCCCTTGCAATTGTACATCAACAATCTAAAGTTGACTACATCGAAGCCTTAAAGGAAACTAGAGCCAAAGAGGATATCAATATATTTAGAAATTTCATGGGCAAAGAATACTCTATGCTTTTGAAAGAAGAAATTAAAAAATTCGAGGAAACCATAAAACCTAAACAGGGTAGGGGCTTTCATCTATTATTCTAAGTTAGATGTATTTATATTTTTACGTCAATATGTTTTGACGTCAATACATCTTTTTGTATATTTGTTTGTCAAAAGCAGATATCATGGAAAATAGAATTAAATTAGTTGTTGTTGAGGAAAACGTTTTGGGCTATATAATGCCACAACTTCCCCGTATAGTACAAATACTTCATACATCAATTCTAAAGGGTTCGAGATTTAGCGAACGGTCAGTGATCTATACTGACTATGTTAAAAGTATTAGATTAGCTTCAAAAGAAGATTTTAACGATTTTAGAGTTTCCTTTAATGGTTTTGATAATCCACAAGAATATGAGTATTCAATCGACTAACTTATAAATTATGAAACGCTACTATTTTTATACCCCTAGCCAATATCGAAACGAAGAAAGAAAGCAAGGTATCATTGATTTTCGCTTAGATGCCCTTTATAGTCAAGATGCTTATTCTGATAAGATCGGGCAGGAAGTAAAGTCGTTCTCTTATTTTGATAAAATAAGAACACTGGTAGCCACTAAAACCAACGGCTACTATCACATTATGTTTGAGACAGGAAAAGATTTGAGCCTTGGACACTATGCGAAAAGTGAAAAGGAATTGGTAGAAGCTTATAAAGGCTCAATAAGAATTTCGGAAAGTAACTATATCAGGTTAAGAAAATTGTCGGTTGGCCTGATGTTCCGGCATACAGAATTTTTCCATCAATTAGCCGATGGTGAAAGTAAATACCTATGGTGTAACAATAGTTATCATTCCTTTTATGATATACGCCTAACCGCTCTACATTATAAATACAATTCAAAGGGTGAACTTCCTTCCACGCTTGAATATTGGCGAGAAAGAAATCTACCCCTTTATGATTGTAGCGTTCCCGAGGAAATCAGGTTGCACATAGCAAAACCCGATGATAAAACTAAAGAACGACTATTTAAATGCTCAACATTTGAGATTTCAGGGTATAAAGCCAATTGCAGGTATTATGATTTTGAAGATGCCGTAAAAACCTTAAAGGGTAGAAATATGGAATATGAAGAAATCCAATATTCCCAATTCCAGAGAATTAGAAAAATATGCAAAGCCCTGATGTTTGAGTATTCCGAACTTGAACTTTCAGAAATTAAGAAACCTCAAACCAGTTCAATAAGAATTTTAGACTTATAAATATGTCAGCAGAAAACAACCTGAAAAAACGGCTTGATGAAAAAGAGGTAATCGAGTTTCACAATGGCGAAGATTTAGCCAGTGTATTCAAATCAAATTTGACTAAGGACTATCTGTTTATTTTCAATGCAAAAGCTTTGTTTGGATTTAAGACTTTCAAGGTTTTTAATAATCACTTAACAAAAAAGAAAGAGCAATATTCTCTAATCGAATTAACAGAAGAGTACTAAAAGAGAAAGGGCTAGTCCTAAGATTTTGCCCCATTTCTATTAACGCTCTCGATTGTAAATATATATAGTTTTGCTATATTTCCAAAACAAAATGAAATTATTCCAGAGGATCGGAAAAGAATAAATCAAAATACTATTGATTTGTTTAACCTGGTCGAGCTGGAGAAAATAAAAACACTATCGTTTTGAATGTGCTGCGCACCTGATCACTCACTGCTCCACTATTGAAACGATAGGATTTTAGCTTACTTCTAAAATTTAAAAAATGATTTTCAGCGACAAGGAAATAATTGATATAGATGAAGTCAGGGTTTTTACCTTAAATAGTCTCCGTAGGCTCAATATTAGGAAAATCGAACAAATACAAAAGTTAGGGAGAGAAAAATTTCTACAAGATGGTAGGCTTACTTACTTAGTAAGGTTGGAGATTTTGAATTATCTACATAAAAATGGCCTTTACTTTTTTGATGATGTAACACCCACTAAATGATATAGAATGTACATTATAGGATTTATAAAAACCGAAGAACCAAGAGCCTTAATAAACCCTGTTCCGTGCAGGACAGAAAAGGAACTTTATAAATGGCTGATTAACTTTTTTAGTGAGGAAAATTTTGCATTAGATAAAATGATAACAGAAGAAAATGTAAGGCAGTCTTTAAAGAGTAACAAACCTATAATAATACCAATAACAGGCTTTAAGGTAGCTCTTTTATTTGGAGAAGATGGAATAATACAAAATAGTACAGACAGGTTTATTCATACCGACCTGTTTAATTATTCCGATTACATGGCTAATTAAAAAGGAGTATTGACATCATGACGTCAATATGTATTTATAAATTAAACGATTATTATGCAGTATCTACTATTAACCATCTTTATTCTTTTTTTTGCCGTGCTGATCGGCTATATAGTTGAATGTAGGCGATATTCAAAAGTTAAAAAGAAGTCAGACGAAATCGATCAGGGAATCGAACAAGTTAGAAGATCAACCGAAAAGTTGATTGTATCTGCTTATGATAAAATAATGTCCAAACGGAAGGGGGCTAATCTTAATAAATGAAATAAAATCAATCACAATATTATGAAAGAAATTAACCTCAAAGACCTTAAAATAGGCGATACCCTGATCAACTTGGGAGAAGTTCTGGAAATTGAAGAACACCCTGTTTTTTATTCTATTGTTATTTTTAGAAACAATGAAAAGCAGGTCTTTAAATTTTTGGAAGAACAAAAACTATTTTTCAACTAATAAACCATTGTCCGATGAATTTAGAAAAAATAAAATATCACAGTAGGAATATTTTTGACCTCACTAATCAAGAGATTATTAGGCTCGTAGACTTCTTAATTAATCAATCAAATTTGGATAGGATTGCTCATAGTTTATATCGCGAAAGAAAATCGCTGTCGAGGGATATAATCTACCGTAAAATTGAAGTTAAGCACGCTTTTTACGACTGGGCTTATGCGGTAGTTGTAACTTTAAAGTTTTCAGAGTTGGATAAAGAAGTAAAAACAGGCTTTATTTTAGCAAATAAAGGAGGGGGCATAAGAGAAAATGAATTGTACGAACTTGATTTTCAAATAAGTTCTATTAAAGGTTTTTTCGAGCCATTTCAGGATGTTGTTTTAGGTATGGTGTATGATCAGTATGAAATCGATTTTGACTACTCCCATCTTTTAATACATATCAAAGAACTTTACGATTTTTTAGATACTGATCTCCGCATGTGGAGCGCATATTTAACGTTAGATAAATACGCTAATAACCCTCAATTAGTCAGCTTATACCAAAAAGATCAGCCTGATAATTATGTTCTTCAAGAATTACATGAAACCTATGATAAAGATAGGTTAGGGGAGTTGTCAAAGTAAAAAGACAGTTAGAAAACAACGGCAAACCAGTTTGTAAGTTTTCACCTTATGAGAACCTAAGTATAGTCGATAAATCATAATCTTAACATAATATATAAATAACGCACTCTCAAAATGAATTATAAATGCTATATAGTAGATGATGAAATGCATGGTATTAATCTGGTTTCTGACTATATCAAAGAAAGCCATGATTTAGAAATCGTAGGCTCAGCAAATGATCCCAGGCTCGCCCTTAATCAAATCAATCTATTGAAACCAGATATTGTATTTACCGATATTAACATGCCTTACATTTCAGGAGTTGAACTAGCTAAAAAGATAATGGATTTTGCTTTTGTTGTTTTTGTTAGTGCAGATAGACCATATTCCCATCCTGAAATTGATTTGGAGAAAAATATATTTCTCACGAAACCTATCAGGCTACAAAAGTTTTTGGATGCTGTATCTGAAATCAAATCTAGACTTAATCGAAAAACAACCTATTGAGTAAGCAATTTATAAATATTAAGCATGATAATTAAAGAGAATGAAATCCAGTACCTCGAAATGCTAATGGACAAGCTAATGCATTCCAGTAATTTCAAGCAGGCAATTTTAACAAGGCAGTGGGCAAACACAATTCCATCAAAAGCAGGAGTTTATACTTTCAAACAAGACGACAAAATTGTGTATGTTGGTGAGACAGGTAATTTACGTGGACGTATGAAAGACCTTTTGGATAGCCGACACCATACAATTAGAAGAACTATAGGAACAATGCATTATTCCAGCATAGATGGATTTGTTAAAGCTACGAACAAAATAAAATTTCCAGCCCACATTGAGCTTTTGATTAATGAGCATATAAGTAATAAACTTCAATTCGCTTATCTGGAAGTATCTTTGGGTAGAAAAGAATTGGAAGAAATGATTGAAGTCCTTATTGAAAAAGATATTCGGTTGAACAAGCGAGGCAAACGAAAAAGTGCTTAATATATGCCTCAATTGGATATGCCAATTTCAATTGAGGATGTTAAATAACGACATATTTTATAAAAATTATATCTTAGAGAAAATATAAATAAACACCCCACAAGCGATATAATTTAAGAATGTTTTAGGGGGTAATCCTAAAGAACCAAATATGAACGAAAATTTACCACAAAATTTACCAGCGAGTAACAGTTTAATTCAATTGAACGAATTTGAAACTGGATTAAAACAGGTATTAAACTTACATAATTTACCAACTGATGGTGTGTTCGTTAATATCCCAGAGAGAGTTAATGTTTTTAAAAACCTTGATACTGTACTTGATCAAATAACGCAAGAAGATAAACAACAATCACTTTATCTTTCCAAGTTTATAGCAAGTACAGCATCTGGACTTTTTGACGCATCGTTAAATTATTTATGGGATGAAACTATTTTACAAATTAGAAAACGCGTATCACAGTATGACATAGAGTTCTTTTATGATAATGCAGTAACTGGCGAAAGAAGAAAAAGACTAAAGGATGAAGATGATTTAGACAAAGTTGATGATTACGACCTAATTAAAGGCGCTAAAGAGATTGGATTAATTTCAGACCTTGGATTTAAGCATCTTGAATACATCAACTATATGAGGAATTGGGCAAGTGCTGCACATCCAAACAATAGTGAAATCACTGGACTTCAATTAGTCTCATGGCTTGAAACCTGTATTAAGGAGGTTATAACATTACCAATTTCAAATGTTACAATCAGGATAAAACAACTCTTGCAGGGTGTAAAGAACACAGCCATTTCAGCAAGCGATGCGCAAGAAATAGCCGTTTTCTCAACTAGTCTTACCCAAGAGCAGATCAATAACTTAGCTTCTGGTTTTTTTGGAATATATGTTAGACCAGAAACTACGAGCCAAACGCATCAGAATATTAACTTATTACTTCCTGAAATTTGGGGGCGTGTTGACGAAGATGTAAAGCAGTCATTTGGTTTAAAGTATGCTCACTTTACGGCCAATAATAGTCAAGATGAAAAGAAGATATCACGACAATTTTTGCAAATTGTAAATGCAGAAAGTTATATTCCAGACGACTTAAGGGCAATCGAAATTGATAATACAATTGACAATCTTTTGTCTGCACATAGAGGCTTCAACAATTTTTACAACGAGCCAGCATTTGCTCGACAACTTTTACGAATTATTGGACAACCAATGAAAATTCCGAAGTCTGTGGAAAAGAAATTTGTAATGGCAATAGTTGAGACATTTTTGACAAATGGAAACGGAGTTGCATCTGCTGCAAATGAAATATATACCGAAATTCTCTCTAGTCTTGATTCACATCAAGCAAACATTGCAGCTCTCTCTTTTACAGATTCAAGGATTGCAAGCCGACTTCAGTTTTCATTATCTGAACGAAAATTTAAAGAGCTTATAGAAATAGTTAAACCAAGTATTACATCACCACCTGTAAACGATTTAATAAAATACATAACGGAAACACACAAAGGCAAGCCATCTAATTTAATGCTAGATAAGACAGTAAAAACTTCTGTTGAAAATTTAAAGACTTTGCTAAAATAATAAGGACTACAGTTGATAGGAAATTTGTTCAAAAATTGCTGACATATATCTTGTTAACCTTTCTAAACCCTAATCAACATATCTCATTTACTAATGAAATAATTTTTCAATTTTTGGCAATGAGTTTATGTTGATTTGGATTACATAAAAACGAATGTTTAAATGTGACCAAGGACAGCCGAAATAAATTCGGTTTTTTTATACTTTAAGCACTACACAAAACCATTACACGGAATACATTCCACCAAATTAATAGATAGTAACCTTTTAATGTAATACTACAATGGCTAAAATCAATTATGCAAAACTAACAGACCAGGCCTCTAAGATTAAGGCCGAAGTATCCTTACTGGATTACTTTTTTAAACTTGAAGAATTAGGAGAATTGCGATTTGATGGGAAAAAAGGTAAAGAGTATTTTTTCGGCTTCCATCATCAAAAGACGGGTTCAATATCTGTTAAGGAAAAAGATAATCTTTGGTATGACCATGCTAAAGGAGAGGGGGGCGACATCATCAAAGCTGTTCAGCTTTTTGAAAATAAATCATTCGTTGAGGCCATAAATCGACTTGATAAAAATACCGATATCGTAGCAGACGCCTACCAAGCATTTTATAAAAAGAATGGGGAAACCGAATATAATGTTTCAATAACTAAGGTATTGGATAACGTACAGCACCCAGCATTATTAAATTATTTGGAAAGCCGAGGTTTGGAGTTGAAAGACGTTGCCACCGCTGGTAAAGAAGTTCATTGGACAAATGGAAAGGATAATTTTTTTGCCATCGGCTTTGAAAATAAAAACGGCGGTTATGCCGTAAGATCTAAGCTGTATAAGGGCAACTTAAACGGTGGTGGTATTTCATCCTTTACTATTGGTGCGAACCCACAAAGTATAAAGATGTTTGAGGGCAGTATGGATTTTAGTAGTTATAGAAACTTAAACCCGAAAGAAAGCTTTTACGCAATTGTATTGAACAGTACAGGTAATCTCACCCAAAAGCTAAGCATCAATGTAAATGAAAAATCCATAGAAAAGGATATCCCAGTACATCTGTATTTTGATAATGGAGTAGGAGGTAAGAAAGCAACTGAAAAGGCCTTAGAGTTTATTAAGTTGGCCGAAGATAAAAGTTCTTTTTACAGTGAAAAAGGATTAGGTGATATTAATGATTTTTTAGTACAGCAAAAGCAAAACAATATTACTCAGATCAAACGATAATATCCAATTATCATCTTATGTGAAATCGCCCACAAAAAGGTATTTAAGTGTTGTAAATCCTATTAGATTGGAATTTTAAAGGTTAAAAGCTGTTAAAGAAAAGGACTAATTTACATCCACTTCGAAGCTTTCATCACTAATTTTCTTTGCGACCTGAAATTTTACTTGCCATTCCTGATTAACAAGCTCAGGTATTTGGTCACGAAATTCTATTTCAAATTTGATAATATCTACATTATCTGCTATGATTATCAAGTATTCTTCGTCAGAGATTGTATCAACTTCCAAAACTTCATTTGGCCAACCCTGTATTATATCATTAGGTAAGGTAGCTAAGTTAATATGTTCCTCGATAAACATTCCTATTCCTTCAATTACACTATCCAAAGCCTGTCTTCCACTAATTTGAACCCAATCTCCATTAACTTTATTAACGCTTCCGATTAGGTTATCGTGAGCATAAAAAAAATACGGACTATCCTTGGCTTGCTGAATAATCGTGTAAATGATTATTTTGCCGTTACTGAATTTCCAAGGGAAGTCTAAATTTATCATACTACTTTTTTTTAAAGGCCTTACTCCGAAAATAATTCGGATTGCTATAATATGGGTGGTTAAGCGGTAATGGTATATCGTTACCCGGTCGTCTTCGAGGCTCATTCAAGGGGTTAGCTATTGCCCAATCAAAAGCCGTAACATCAAATTCGGTTGGGTTTATTATAATTTGAGAACGCTCTTCATTGTTTTCATATACAACAATAACAACCCTTTCGATTTGTAAATCGATATCAGGCAAGCTTTCCAACAAGGCATAAACCCAAATTTTATTCTCTCGGTTCTTTTGTTCAGACGAACGTTGCGTAGAAAAACTCCCGTTTCTGAAAATATCAATTTGGTTGTAAAACCAAAGCTGTACTTTACATTCAGGGATAGCAGTTTTTATATTAGAACCAAGTTTAAAAGCGTAGTTGTTTTCGTTATGCTCTCTATTCATTGAATTTATTGCCGTTTTCATCAACATAATTGATGATTAATTGGGGTTCTAAATGTACATATTCAAGCTGAAAATCTCCTACAGCACTATCAACTTCTGCATAGTCCGCACCCGGTTTAAGAACAATATTTATTTCATTGTCCCCAATTTGGATTACTTCGCTGATATCATCTGCAAGTGTTTCACTTTTTATTAAATCTATTAATTGCTGTATGTGTTCCATTGTTGCTGTTTTTACATGTCCTCGTCTTCAATTTGCCTGCCGATTTCTGCCACCAAATTCACAGCGATTAAATCTTTTGTTCTCCAGAGCGTACCGCCATCGCTAAGTTCATCATCAAATTCAGGAAAAATTATACCGGTGTAAACACCGTTAATTGATACGTGATAATTATGGCCATCATCACTACTAACTCCAATCTCCTTACCATCAATTTTAAAATTATAAATCTGTTCCATGTTTAAAAATCTAAACTCCCTTGTGTTGGTTTAGTTAAGTCGATACCTTTATTGGGTTTTCGTTTTGTGCTCACAGTATTTACTTTCTTGCTCACTTTATAAGCAGTCATTAAGGCATCCGGAAAAGTTACACAAAGCTTTAGAAGTTCTTCAGGTGGTAGTGATTTGTTTATCCAACGCTTTTCTAAACTTCTAGGTAAAATAACTGGCATCCTTTTTTTTCATGAATTTTGCCAACCATTTTATTTGCCTCTGTAGTCATAATTCCGAATGAGCGAAAAGTTTCTTTAGTTTCAGAATTTACCCACTCAGACCAAAGGCCAGCCATTAAAAACGTTTTTCTTCCTGTAACAGTAAATCGCCAAGGCTGTTTTGTTCCATCAGTTAATTTCTCAAATTCATAAAAACCATCTGCAATAATTAAACAGGTTTTATGATTTTTTAACAGCGGTGCAAATGTCGGTTTTTCTAAAACTTCTTCACACCTAATGTTCCAAGTATCGTATTTAAGATCGGTTGATTTAGCCCAATATGGAACAATGCCGAAACTCATGCTTTGAACAATTTCGGGTTCATCTGATGTGATGACGAAACCGTCATCTGTAATCGCAATATTCCCATCAGGTTGATACTCTCCAGTAAATTGAAAAGGGTAAGACCTTAAAATTTCTTTTTGTTCAGCGGTTAGGGTATATCTTGCGCACATATTATTTTACTTTGATGATATCTTTCCAGTCTGTGGTGTAACGTGGGCTTAAAAATTGTCTGCGCATTGCCCATTTTTGCTGTTTCCCCTCTGTAGCCATCCTTATTGTACCACTTCCATAATGTTTATTTAACCCATCCAAGATATTAGAAAGTTTATTATTTTTAATGCCATTATACTGTTCAAACATATTTAGCTGTACTTCAGTTTCAGGAATTAAACCAATGGCAATTATTTCAACTTTTTGATAAAGAAATCCTTTAAGATAAATCCTTTTCAATCCTTTCATCGATGCTTTAATCAAATCTGTAGTGTTATTTACTGGGTGTGGCAAGTTTATACTGATAGTTGGGTATGCTTGGGGTTGGTCAGTTTTAAAACGGTTGGTAAGTAATCTTACTGATAATACCATTGTGCAAAGTTTTTCCCTGCGTAATTTCCCTGCCAATCTTGATGCATAACTTGCCGTTGCTTGCTCGAGTTCCCCGTAATCTCCAGTAAGTTTTCCGAATGCCCTGCTTGTACACATTCCCTTTTTTGGATCTAAAACTGTTTTCAACTGTAAACAGCTTTGCCCCCACAACTCTCGCCACATCCTAGCACCTACAATAGTCATATTTTTATTAACCCATTCAGCAGGTAGATTTCTTAATTGCTCTGCCGTTTCAATCCCCTCGGAAATTAATTTTGTGGCATATTGGCGACCAACACCCCAAATATCTTCTACTGCATAAGTCTTCAGCGCCTCAGCTATTTTGCAGTCTGTATCAAGAACCATTACACCTGATGGCGTTTTTTTTGCGAGTTTGTTAGCAAGTTTCGCAAGCGTTTTTGTTGGAGCAACACCAATGCTTATAGGAATGCCAGTGTTCTTTATTGTGGTATTTCTAATGGTTAACGCACAGCTTTCTAAATTTTTAAAGCCCGTTAGTTTTAGAAAACATTCGTCGATACTGTAAACTTCTACTTCAGGAGTAAATCTTGCCAAATTGGTCATTACTCTTGCGCTCATATCTCCGTACAATTCGTAATGGCTGGAGCAAATGGTAATATTGTGTTGTCTGATCTCTTCTTCAATTTTGAACTTTGGCGCACCCATCGCAATACCAAGTGCCTTTGCCTCGTTGCTCCGGGCAATTACACAGCCATCATTATTGCTTAATACAATTACGGGTTTGCCATTCAGCTCAGGACGAAAGAGCCTTTCACAGCTGGCATAGAAATTATTACAGTCAGCTAAGACGAACATAACTTTTATAAGGAACGCAATACCATGAAACAACACCGAAAACAACAACTTCACGACCTGTAACATTTAATGGCCTATTGTCGTTTGGTGAGGTTAATAATAATTTTTCATTATCCTTATGGACGATGCAACGGTTTAGCCATTCTCCTTCAACATTACAAACGATTATTGAACCATCTTTGTAATCCCTGCTTCTATCCACGACCAAAATAGTACCTTTTAATATCCCGTATGCTTTCATTTCGTTATCCTGTACCTCAAAGTAAAATGTATTTACAGGGTCATCGACGATTTTTTGAGCAATATGTAAACGCCTTTCCATGTAATCATCGGCAGGACTTACAAATCCTGAAACTGCACCAGGGTTTGCTAACGGCTCTTTATCGGTATTACGTGCAAAATCAATCTCTCTAAGCATAATGCAATTTTTGAACTAACAAAATAATGCTAAAAATATTAGCAAAACAAATTTATTTACCAACGTTCAAATAAACTTGATCATATATGTAGAGTCAATTAATAGGTAATAACTTTTTGAAAAGGGAAATAATAATAATACAAGCCTATATTGGAAAGCCCTGAATGTGAACCTAGGAATTTTTAGTGGCTTCAATAAGGGATATGAGAAATTGTGAAGCGGGGGAAGTTCAGGCATGAGTTAGTTTTAACACTAACTTAATTCAAACCTAATGTAAAAAATAAATGTTTTATCCACATTGGCAACAAATCAAAATGATTTAATTATACTAAGGTTAACTTAAGCGATCCAAGTGAAATAAGTCATACACCGTCAAATAAATGTAAGCTTAAAATATATTGAAATGCCTAAAGAATCTCCTAATTTAGCTAAAGATTTTTATACAATTGTTTATGAAATTGTAGAGCAGATACCATTTGGCCGAGTAACTACTTATGGTGCCATTGCAAATGCAATCGGTTCCAAAAAATCTTCTAGGCTCGTAGGTATTGCCATGAACCATTCTCACGAAATTGCTCCGAATTTGCCTGCACATCGTGTGGTTAATCGGAGCGGTATCCTTACCGGCCAACATCATTTTTTGGGAGAAAAGTCAATGATAAAGCTATTAACTGATGAGGGGCTAACCATCGAAAATAATCATGTTCAGCAGTTTGAACATATTTTTTGGGACCCACTTAATGAACTATAGGTATGATGTATTAGTTCAACCCAATTTGCTATGATTAACGTTTTTTAATTGGCGTTAGTTACAGACCATCTTCGTAATTATTGTTACCATCCTAAAAATTTCAACTTTTACACTTGAAAAATATTTATTAGTAAGCACTATTTAAGATACGGTGCTTACTAACTAAATGTCTATTAATTATTTGTAAAAATATGTTCGTTAACAACATCAATAATCTTATCTGGTGTTAAAAGGTCTTTTGGATTTGCTCCAATATAATGAGTGATGTATTTTTCATTTTTTAATTCAGAAATAATATTGGCTTTTGCATTACCCTTTCCTGAGTGATGAAATATTTGACCAGTAATAATGATGGTAAACCTACTTTGTCCTTTATGCAATGATCTTAATACATTTACGTTTTGTAACTTGGAATTATTAAAGTATTCGATATCCCAGTCAGTAGGAGATACACCAAGCTTAACAAAATATTTATTTAGCTCTTTGCTAATTAGTGCGTGATCAGAAGCCTCTCCCAACACACAAATATTAAATGGTTTTTCAATTTTTAAAGGGTCAGGTTCAGTATCGTTTGGCTTTATAGTCACTAAAGATTTAACCAAGGTATCTACATTTTCCCGAGCTTCCCCTAACTGCATTTCCAACAATTCATTTTTAAATT
Source organism: Pedobacter yonginensis (assembly GCF_003173595.1). Classification (GTDB taxonomy): domain Bacteria; phylum Bacteroidota; class Bacteroidia; order Sphingobacteriales; family Sphingobacteriaceae; genus Pedobacter; species Pedobacter yonginense. Next base: position 45,726 of record NZ_QGNZ01000006.1, on the reverse strand, counting down.
TTTGATCTTTTAATTCGTTGATAGTTTGATCGAGATCAGACAGTAACTCAAGGACTTCTTTGTCCTTTTCACTTTGTTCTTCCTTACTTTCTATTAGCGTCTTATTACTTTTGTTATATCTTAAAAGCTTTTCTTCGAAAGACGATTTAAACTTGTCAAGATCTTGATTTTTTAAGCTAGAAAAGAATCTAGTGTAGTCAATAGGAGATAACATAAAAAACCGCACGGCTTCCTTTCCTGTTGCTCTTTTTACGTAATCGCTACCAGCGCTCAGTTTCAATGCGTTTACAGGAACAAAATCTTTGTCATCTTTTATTTCAATAATAAGTGTTTCTTTTTTTGTCTTAATCAAAAAGTCAGGATAAAAGCCATAACTAAAGTCATCCTTTTTCTTATAAGCAATTCCAAAATATTTGCTTTCACTCACACCATTTTTAAACCACCATAGAACATCATCGTCTGTTGCATCCAGGTTTTTAATGAATTCAATTTCAGGGTTAGAAAGATCAAGTTTACCATTCTTGTTTTTCTTAACAAATAGACGCTTCTCATCTTGTTGCTTAATTATTGACTTCTTAGATTCTGGCAAAAGTTGATAATCAGTAAATACACTTATACTTTCAGGAATCTCCCAGCTGTCATTAACAATAATTTCATCTTTTTTGGACGGAAGCTTTTTATACACTTCTATAGCGTCTTGGATAATTGTTCTGAATTTTGAATTATTAACCTTACTCATTACAATAGTAGAGATAATATCTTCATCACCTATTTCAAATTTGTCCTTAAACCAACTTCTAATGGAAGATTTTAATGTATTAGTTGATTCTACCTTAGCATATGGAAACACCATTGAAGCGCAAAAATTCACATAACTGTCTGTAATTTCCTTAATATCTTTTTTAACCGATGTCTTTTGGTCAAATACAACTTCTTGCTTATCATCTCTATCTATATTCTTCACTTTACCTTCAATAGCAACCATTTTGGTTATTTGGTTAACCTTTTCATTGATAGGATCCTCATTGTTTAGGAAATTTGCCGCGTCAAAAAGACATCTTTTGAAATCTCCGGATAGCCTTGTTAATTCTCGCTTGCGTCTTATAAATTCACTAGCGAGTTTAAGTGGTTTTATATTTAAATCTTCATCCCTTTCCATCTGTAGATTACTAACGTAATCATTAGCCAACTCTTGAACTATTTCAAAGTTATCTGAGGCTGAAAAAACATATCCAATATTTAATTCAGGTTTTGTAGGGTAGTGCATTTGCTCTGGCATGCGCATGATGCGACCCAACGTCTGAATATTGAAACTATACCTATCCTGTTTCCATTCTCTTTGTAAAAACAGAAGAGCCGCTCTTGGACAATCCCAACCCAAAGCGATAGCCTCCTTAAAAATTAGCACATCAATTTGGCTGTTATTAGGCTTAACTTTTTCATCTAAATCTTTAATGTCCACACCTGAAATTCGAATAGCTAGTTTTCCATTTCCTTCCGTAATATCAAAGTCGGCTAACAGGCCAATTATATAATCTTCTGGATTGGAACTATCAGTTTGCTTTTTATTAGGTATTTGTATTAATAATAATGGATTTATGTCTGACCCTAAGTCGATATAGCTTTGCCTAAGTTGTTTACGTTTTTTAAGAGCAACGCTCAAAAGATCTTTATTTTCTTTTATTTGTTTACTGCCAGGATTAATTTGAACCTCACTTTTAATCATTCCTTCCGCAACAACTCTTCCTAATGGAATTTCAATTAAGTGTCCACTAATTCTTGTCGGAGTTGCAGTTATCTCGATTGTAAGTCTAGGTTTTAGTTCTTCAATTACTTCTAAAGCTTTTTCTGCTTTTGCTGTTCTATGGCTTTCATCAATTATTAGAATCACTTCCCGCCCTTCGTCTTTAGTATTAGCGATGACAGATGCAAGATTCCAATCTTGTTCGTTCTCCATGCGGAAAATATTGTTTTGCTTTATCAAACTATCCCAGTTTAAGAAAACAATTTCGTTTTCCTCAATTGTATTATTTTGTATGTCGTTAAGTAAAATACAATCTAGCAACTTTTCGTCCTCAAAGTATTGGCTTAGGCTCTGCCTACTTTGCTCGTGTAAAGAGTTAACCGATAACCATATAAAACTATATGAAGTTGCACTATTCTTTTTAACAATCTTCGTTAGAGTCTGCGATATCATAAAAGTTTTGCCTGATCCTGTAGGGGCTTTAAGAATGATGGTGCCTTCTTCCCTATATTTATCATTTAAAAGCTTTATAGCTGTATCAGTCAATTCATTTATATATTCCTCTTGGTATGCTACTTGCTTCATTTACGCTTTAATTTGGAAATTTTACGATATACATTCAATATGGCTTCTGGAATAGGTTTTACATAAAAACGCATTGTTAGTGTAGCAAAATCCGCTTCGTCATATGTGTGATCGTAACTAAATACATAAATTATTAATTTATGTTGGGGATCTATTTTAATAATCTCTTTACAGCATCTTTCAATACTATCTTCGTCATAAATAATAGCTGTAAATTGATCCTTGTTTTTGAATATTGAAAAACCTTGTTTTTCATTCTGCGCAACTACTTCAAATGTGTTTTCTGAAATACATAATAATTCTGTGCTTCTAGAAACGAGAGTCCTTTTGTCATTGTCTGTGATAACGTACGGAACATAATCAGTTTTAAAGTATTTTACATTTGCTTCAATACCTGCTTTATTTCCATAGCCCTCAATCACTTTTTTTATACGTGGATAAGTAACTTCTTCACAGATTTGGTTTTCATTATTCGTGCATAAGATAAATTGCCGATTGCCATTGTCTTGCCTATTTAATTCAAGTACAGCTTGACCCGTCGTTCCACTTCCAGCAAAAAAATCCAGTACTAGAGAGTCCTTATTTGTCGTAATTTCTAATATGTCCTTAACTGCGTAAATTGATTTTGGATAGTTAAATGTGTTATCACGTCCTAATATTTTTTGTAATAACATAATACCATTACTTGAGGCATCATACTTTGGATCATACCAAACCGTTTTCGGTTTTTTTCCTGTGGTATCTGTAAGTCTTCGTTTCTTATAGATTTTATTTATACCCTTCACTTTTTTTACAAACAACTCTGTTGCTTGTAGTTCATTAAAGGTATCTTGTCCCCAACGCCAGGTTTTTTCTTCGTTACCGTTATTGATTGGCAATAATTCTTCCCATCCATCTTGTCGCAATAATGATAACTGCATGGTAGTCTCGTTGTAATATATTGGATAGAATAAATTTGGCCTTTCACTTCGCTTAGAATTATTGCCAGTTCTTACAAATGAGGTTTCGGCGAATGAAGAAATATCATCTGATTTTTTATATTGATCTCTATCATCGTCATTCAATTCAAAATGGTTTACAATAGCCTTATCTGAATTTTTAGCATACACTAATATATACTCATGTTGCGAAGCAAAGAATTTATCATCATTTCTTCCTCTGGGATTATGAACGACAACTAAAGTACCTAACCTATTTTGCTCTCCAAAGACGGTATCAAATAGTAATTTTAAAGAAGCAAACTCATAATCATCGATTGCGCATATAATAATTCCTGTTTCTTTTAAAAGACGTCTTGCGAGCCTTAATCGCTTACTCATGAAAGAGAGCCATTTGCTATGCCTAAACCTGTCTTCTTTATCTATATAATCATTATTATATCTCCAACTTTTATTTCCGGTATTGTATGGAGGGTCGATATATATGACATCAACCTTCCTTTTATGCGTGAAATTCAAAGTAAATAAAGTATGATAGTTGTCTCCTTCAAAGATAAAATTAGTTGGTTTTGTTGGATCGAGTGTGATCTCTTTATCCTTAACCTCCACAAGAACCGGAAGTTCTCTTTCACATTGATCAGCAATCTCTTCAGGTTTGTCCTCCCAAACTAAGCCATAACGCTGTTTTTCTAAAAGCTTGACTTTTTCAATCAGCTGTTCTTTGGTATAATTTTCGTATTTACTTGTCGCCATTTATTTAAAAAAAGAGTGAGTTTATAGAGGGTGCTAAAGTAACTATTTTAAACGTTTTCTTAAGAAAAAGGCCTGTAAAGATACAAACACTATAAGATCCTTTGGAATACGACTGTGATTTAGTTTCTAATCATTAATTATAAATTGTTGGATTGATTTATTTTATTTTGAATGTTATTAAAATAGTCCGTGTAGGCCCTTAATTGAGGATCAAGCCATCCGATCAAATCATGAATATCTCGCAACACTTGTAGTGCTAATGCAAAGTCAATATTGATACCTGAAAAGCAAATTGGTTCATTGTGATAAATTCTGTTTCTAAATTCTCTAATCCGACCCAACATTGTGGCAACATGCGAGCGATTAATGTGTGCGGGCTTATAAGGAAATGCCGTTAAGGGCGCTCCTCCAACTAAGATAAAATGGTGGTTATCAAAAAATGATGTCCAAAAACCAAAAGTTTGCTCTGCAATTATTCTACTAGATGTAATCGCAAGACCTCTCCTTAATATATCAGATTCAGCTTTTTGGACTTGTTTTAAAAGATAGAATCTAGATCTAGTAAGCGTTACGCTACTCATGAAAAACATTTTTTGATTCATTATCCAGTCACTATCCGCGAAATGAATTGAAATTTGGTTATATATAGCATTTCTAATAAATGTTTCGAACAAATTCATAAGAGGATAAAATGCCTGTGATACTCTCAGATTAATTTTATAGAGTTTCTGTGTTTTTGTTTTTGAGTTTCCGCAAGCTCTGTAAAACCGGCTCAATCTCGGTTGAGAAATATACAGTTCCAGTTGAGAGTAGTTCATTTAAAAAAAAATTTTGGTTTAATTAAAAATTTAGCATAGATTTGTATCGTTATGCTTAGTAAAGCCTCCTTTTCTTCGGAAAAGCGTAACTAAGTGAAGTTTTAAAGCCTCGGTCGTATCCGGGGCTTTCTTGTTTTCAAATATACTTCTTTTTTTTCTACGATATTTCGTGCTGTCCTTTGCTGCCATTATGTAGGGCAGAATCATAGATGTGAATTTACCTTTTGATCACTTAACTAATTGTGATCATTTATAATCTCATTTGAATGGTATCAAAAGTTTTATCCTTATTGACCAAAACTTTGAGTCCCTAATATTTTAAGCTGTATTACCAGTTTCAAAAAACCACTCAAACAATAAGAAAAATCGAGTATATTATGGTAAATACTCATTCCTGGGTATCAATGATTCTACGCCTTGGCATTTTTTAAAAATTTTGTTTTCAGGTACCTACTTTTGTTCTTTTTCGGTCAAAAATTTTTCTATTAGTAACGGTCGATGTATCCGAGCAATTTCAACATGCCCGTTTTCCATAACGCATTCTGCTTTTGATACATTTATTTTCTCGCAATTAACATTACCTATTTTCTTACTGAGTGTAAATCTTTTACCGGGCTTGATATTAACCTTATTTTGTAATACCGTATCAAAGTTACAACTATCACCTTTTAGCTTAATTCGAATAGCTACAATATTGTCATGCATACTATCACCATTTTTAATAGCCACTTCAATCCTTTTCTTGAAATCTGCATCCGTTCTTAACTGCCAATCTTCAACAAATACTTGTTTTTGAAATTGCTTTTGCTCAGCAATGGTTGCAGGTCTGACACCCCTTGATAGAAGTGTGTGCATAGAATCAACGGTAATACCATAATCTTTTAAGGTATCGTTTCCTTTTGCTAAAGGTCTTTCTGCTGAAATTATCAGCATATTTGTATCAATCCCATCTGTAGCATGGTTTTCTGACTGTTTACAGGATGCAAAAAAAATGATGAAATAAAGAGGAAATAATTTTTTCATTATTATTATTTGAGCTTTTAGCTATAATTTGCTATCTGCAATTTTCGATAGAATATCCCTTATATTCCTTTTTTTTACTCTTCCAGTTTCCACAGCTTTATGGCTTTATTATATAAGAACTTAGCCCGTTTTTCAATTTCGGCCTCATTCCATTGATCAAGGTTTAGAAAAGGTGCTAAAGTTTCAATTCCTGCCGAATACTGAAGTAAGCCATCTTTATCCCCTTTACCCTTTTTCTTTGTTTTCCAATTCGCATCCCTAATAGATGCATTTAAGGATTGAGTAATTATTGCTAAATTTCCGAGTGTATACAATTTCGAATTCCGGTAATCTCGATTTTCTTTATTTGTTAGCCTTCCCCAATGATTCTCCCATTTTTTTGGCATCAGATGTTCTAAACTATACTTGCTAATACCTAATAGTTGGGTTCCGTGTTTCCGCCTATTTCTTATTCGTGATTCGATAAAATATAAGATTCCCGCAGATTGTTTGTTTACGAGGTATGAGTTATCAAAACCATATCTTAGGTCTTCATCATCAGGAAGATAATTAACTTTATCCGAGCTTTTCGAGATATAATCCACCAGTTCTGCCTTAGATAAGATTTCATTGGAGATTAATCGGTCAGTGAATAATTGGTTATAATTCTTTGTACTGGCATGTACAACCATTCTTCGCATTAAATAACACTCCAAAAAGCCGAAAATTTCATTTCTCTCATCTTCATCGTCAACGTTTTTTAATATGTACAAAACATAAGGTATTAAGGTTGATGTATCTAATCCAAAAATTATTGCATTAATCCTTTCAATTCCAAATTCTGCGTCTAGCTCATTCTCAATTATCTCATGTTCAAAATTTTCTTGGAATAGCTTAGCATATTCGCGTATTTCCATAAGAATAGTTTTCTTGTCGAGGTTATAATCCTTTATCAACCGTTTATAAGATTCAAATAATGATTCAACTTTCGAGAATTCAATTTTATCATCGGTTTTTACTTTCAAATCCGTTTCTTGAATTTTAATCTGAAGATATGAGTAAAAAAATAAATCGATAAAAGTTCTTTTCAGACGACCAGTCGTTATTTCTCTATCCCAATAATTTTTAATCGTTTCATCCTTTTCGAAAAGTTCCATCCAAAACTCATTATAGCTCGCTAATTCATCTCGATTAAAAAAATAATTTTTAAGCAATTCAGCTGTTGTTAATTTGACACCCAGTGAGTTTATCGTATCAAATATTTGCTGTTCATCTTCATTCACATCAAGGTCAATCCCAACAAATAGTACACGCCCAAGAATATTTTGAATATCCAACTTCTCGGGGTTTAAGTATTTCTTGAAGTAGGTATATGCCTGAATAATATTGTCTTTATCCCCTATATCATCTAAGTCTTTAAGGTTAAGAACTTGGTTAAAAGAATCTACATCATTATGATTATGCAATAAGGCTATTGCATTATTATTAATTAATCGAAAAACTCTATCAAATAAATTTGTCTGGTTCTTCTTTAGGCACAGCACTTTAAAAAAAATGTTTAGTGTGGTAATTCGCTGTTGCCCATCAATTACGGTTCTAATATCTCCAACAGCGTTTCCTGCGTGGGTGGCCTGTTGTTTCAGTATTAGAGAACCTAGAAAGTATGGCTTGTTGAACATGCTAACAGCTTCCATATCTTCCAACAATCGTTGCCATTGTTCTTCGCCCCAAACATAAGCCCTTTGAAAAAAGGGGATTTCTAATATCCTATTACCATTAAAAATATCATTTATTGTTCTTTTGCCAGCGTCCATTATAAGTTGTTATGAGTGTTAATTTTCGCTTCTAAGATAATTAAAAAACCACTTACAGGAAATTTCATGAACATTTGGTATTATATCCAGCCTATATATTTACTCTATCAAAATACGATGGAATACTGATAAAGTCTTTAGTGTTTTGCTAACGGCACTGATTTCCTTAAATCAAAGGGAAATAATTATCAATAATTCTTATCAATAACTAAATTATCATTATCTTTAATTCTATGCAATTAATGATAATATGATTTACGGTTACGCAAGAGTTAGCACAAAAGAGCAGAATCTAGATTTGCAGTTGGATGAACTGAACGCAAACGGGTGCGAAAGAATTTTTGAAGAGAAAATTTCAGGAGTGGCAAAAGAACGGCCTGAACTTGAAAAGCTGATAGAACAATTGAGGGACAATGACACTGTAGTCGTTTACCAGTTATCTAGGTTAGGTCGCTCGGCAAAAGACCTGGTAAATATTGTAGAACGAATTAAGCGTAAAGGGGCGTTTTTTAAAAGCATTAAAGATGCAATCAACACCGATAGTGCCACAGGTAAATTTATCTTCAATGTTTTTACCGCTTTGGCCCAACTGGAGAGGGATATGTTAATTGAACGTACAAAGGCTGGCCTAAAGGCCGCCAACGACCGAGGTCGTTTTGGCGGTAGACCTAGAGACCTAAGTCCAGAGAAACTGGAAATTGCATCGCATGCATTAAGTTTATTCGAATCAGGATCACAGCCAAGCAAGATTGCGAAATCTCTAAAAGTTGGTATTGCTACAGTATATAGGTATATAAATCTTGCAAAAGAGCAAAGAGAAATATCAGACTTTGAACTTTTAAGCAGACTTACTTCTGTTCCTGGAATGATGGGCGGAGTAATGACAATAAGAGGTAACCGATTCCCTGCTCAGGACATAATAGAAATGCTTCAAAGTGGTATGAGCTATGAACAAATTTTAGAGGAACATCCAATACTGGAAATGGATGACATCAAAGCCTCGGTTCTTTACTACAAAAAGGAATCTCAATAATTATTTCTCTGATCCTCATTGACATTTTTCAAAATTTCATAATAAAATATATTCTTTGAAACAATACGGCTTCAATAATTGAGGTGGTACGAATATATTGTCGACCCCTATAAAACAATAGTGTTTTCAAGTTCTGCAGATCTTCCGGAATAAAAAAAATACTATTGTTTTTCATTGGCCGGTTGAACCTGGTTATGAGAAAATAATAGTGAAGTTCATAAGTATGGTTTCTTTTTATAAATTCGTAAACCAAACAACCAACATGAACTACTATTATCTTGACGGTTTAGATAAAAAAGGCCCGTATTCTGCACAAGAAATACTTAATAGACAGCTTTCTAACGAAACCCTCGTTTATTCTGATAACATGAGCAATTGGACATTGTTAAAAGATGTTCCAGAACTGCAACAGCTAAAGGTCGAAAATTTAGTTTCCGTTGCAAAAAATGATGAAGAAACTTCCGTAACTAATATAGTCGAAAAAAGAAGTAAAGTTACAATCCCTGCCATAGCATTTCTTTTTATAGGGATTTTTATTGCTATTGGTTTAGGATATTTGATTGTAAACTTGCAGGTCAAAACCGACCTCAATGAACTAACAACAGAAATTGACAATTTGATGTTAGGCAAGGATGAAATTTGCGATTACCAAAAAAATGCTGTACGAGTGAAACTACTTAGGTTACCTGATTTTGCAATTCCTACCGATAATGAGGGGAAAAAAGTAAAGGAGGCTTATGAGTTGCTAAGTGGTGGATTTCAAATTCTAACTTTATCCAAAACTTTAGCTGGTTATGATATTGTTGCAACACAATCAAAAAATATGGCTTTTAAAGTTTCCGAAAATCATAGGATTGGCGGACAATTTGGCATAACTGTCCCAACATACAGGGGTACAGTCCAAGGCACATATAACATAGCTTTGGAATATCTTACTAGCGATAAGGAAAACAAATCGTATTCCGCTGGTACATACGATAAAATTAAAAACTTTCAAGAACTAAGTTCCTCATTTCATAAGATTGAAAATATAGCCCCATCTAAGATGCTTTCAGGCTCTGTAAACTCAAAATCTTGGACTGGTAGAGACGGCTCAGTTTTTAACAGCAACTATATTCTTTGGTACGATAATTTTGGAGAACATTATGAGGTAACTCTCGATCAAAGCCATGTTTATAAGGTTTGGCTTATTTACTCATGTATCGGAAGTTTTATTGCCCTGGTAGTATACATGATTTTGAGATATAGAAAAAGGGTAGATTTGAAGATTTCATAGTATTTGCCAGTTACAAAAGTTGGAGAACGGCAAAAGAAAAAGCTGTTGTTTACCGCATAAATAGGATTGCAAGTACAGCAATAATAATTATACCTAAAATTACCAAAACTGGGATTATTAATTTTGCATCGCCCCCTTTCATTTCTATTTCAACATTGCCCGAACCAGTTTTAATAGTTTGCTTTGCTTTTATATACATCCCTTGTTTGTTTAATGCAGTAATCTCACCCTGTACAGCAACTAAGTCGTTTATTGCAATTTGACTGTCTGCAAGCCTTGTTAAAACAGAATTTCTGATTGCTACATCATCTGAAAGAACCTTTTGTATCAAAGATGTCTTTTCCTGATCGGTCAAATCAGGAATTTTTTTTATTACATCAATTATCTTGTTATTCTCGTACTTGGCTATTTCATTTTCCATTTTTTTTGAGTTGTTTTAAATTAGATAGTATTTGATCAATGGATGTTTTGGTAGTCGAAAGTAGGAAAAAAAACATTATCAATAAAGGAAATCCTGCCCAACCCAGCTTGTACTTGAAAGAGAAATAAGTAAAAAGTCCAAATGCACTGATTAACAAAAATAATATTGCTGATTTATTAACGATTTGGGTAGTAAGTTTTTGGTTAGGCACAAAATCCAATGAAATCGTTAATACCCCACCCTCGCCCTGAAAGGTTGACTTAATCGCAACATCTTGTTTACCCTTTCGCAGATCATTATATTGGTTAAAAAGGAGGTCAATATCGTTGGACTTTATCAATCCATTTGCGCTCCCCTCTTTTGTTGTGAAGTCGAGTTTTAACAGTTCGTCAATAATGTATTTTTCTGCAAATTTTTTCAATCTGCCATTCAATGTAAGTTCAAAAGAAGTAAAATTTAAAGGCTCAACAAGAATTTTGTTTACATCCGATACGTCCATTTTTTTACTTAAAAAATCTATAGAATAATCACCCTTAAATTCTCGAATTTGATATTTATTCAGATTTGAACGTAATAAATCAAGGTCGTTTGTGACTTGCTCATAAGATAATGAAAGTCGTTTTTGAATAGAGTATTTGCAAACCTGCAAAAACTCCCATAACTCATTTTCGCTAAATATTCCATTTCCATAGAACCAAGCCAAATTATGATTGTTAAATTTATCTATGATACTCTCATAGCTTTGGAAATATTGATTTACTTCTGATAATGTGCCAGTCTTATTCTTATTAGAATTATTCAAATTGAAATGCTTTTTCTCGACAAAATACAATACTTCCGCTTTCAAAATGTAAAACCTTTTTTCATCTGATAGAAATTTTGGCACACATTCTAGTATTCGTCTAAAGGTTTGCCCTGATATTCCCACAGCCCTAACTTTCCAAAGCGGATAAGTTTTTACCATATATTTGTAGGCATTCTGGCCGTAAAGTTCTAGGTAAAGATTTCCTATTTTTCTAAATGTAACTTCATCACATTTCAAAAATTCATCAGTGAGAAAGTAATAAACGTTTATCGTTTTTATTGGTTGTTTCAGGTTCATCTTCTAAAACTGTAAAAAATACCCAATACAACTAAGCACCCTAATAGCCCGAATACAACAATTCGTTTTATGTTAAAATCGCTGGTATTATAATGGTTTTCCTCTTTAGGTTTGTTTTTGCCGTTATTGCCTTTTGCTTCGGTAAATAATTGAGCATCACTATACTCATTCGCTTTTTCAAATTTGAATTTAAGATAGGCGATTGCAAATCCATCCTCTATCATTTTTTTATTTATATCAGTATCATTGATATAAACATATCTCAAAAGTCTTGAATACCGATCACGGTCATTGGAAATCTTATCCGATGCGATAACGATCTGCTTATTTTCAATAAGAACTTGTAGGTGTTCCTTTGCTTCCAGCCCGTGAATATCAGAGATTTCGGGGGCATTAATTCCTATCATCCTTACCCTTTCGTTGTTTTCTATTACAAATGTATCGCCATCAATAACCCTTTTGACGTTAACAGTTTGCGAATAGCAAAGCTTAAATGAAATAATTATTACGAGAGTTAGAAATTTAGACTTCATTTTTAGAATACTATTGTTCTATTGGTGGAGCTGGTGCAGATCAGTGAACCTGGCCGAGCATTTTAATAGTGTTTTGGATTTCTGCAGTCCGGGATCTTCACAAAAAAACACTATCGTTTTCGATGGCGCTTTTATTCCTAGGCAAAGCAAAAGAATAGTAAAAGCCTCTTTAGAGGCTTTAGTTATATACCATATTTTTCCTGTAATGCCACCATAATTAAATCTTTTAATGATGTATCTTTATCAAGCGCAATACTCTTTAGAACCTTTAACGTTGCTCTCGGTATTCGTAACGGATAATTAGACATATCGGTATTATCTTCATTATTCTGTTCTTCTTTTGCTGTAGTTTTAGGCTGTACGGGGGATTTTATAAGGGCATTAACCCCATTGCCTATATTTTTATTGTTACTTTCTAAGCCCCCAAAGTCTTTAGTCTTTGCCATAATCTTAAATTTTTGTTAATAGTTCGTCCACTAAATCTGAATAGTCCTTTGCTCCGTTTGATGTAGGCGCATATTGAAAAATGTCCTTTCCCGATACTGGGGCTTCCGCAAGGTCAACATTGACACGAATTATTGTATCAAATAAGGTATCATTAAAATGTTTCTTTACGCTTTCTCTAATGCTTTTAGTTAATAATCTTTGCGGATTACATTTCGTAATGAACACCCCACCTATTGCCAGTGTTGGATTAAAATGCAGTTGCACAGTCTCAATAATAGTCACCAGCCTATCTATTCCCCTGTAAGAATAAAAGTCTGCTTCTAAAGGCACTAGCACCGTGTCGCATGGAACAAGAGCATTCATTGTTAGCATCCCTAAAGCAGGAGGACAATCGATAATAATGTAATCGTATATCTTCTTTAGTGGCTCAAGTAACGTAGCGAAAATACGCTCACGGTTTGGCCTTGATACGAGTTCTAATTCAGCCCCCAGTAAATCCAATGAAGATGGAATTATGTGCAAAAACTCTGAAATTTTCTGAATAGGTAAAGGCGTTTTATACTTAACATCGCTGATGCTTTCGTAAATTGATGTTTCCACATCTCTAATGCCTAAGCCCTCTGTTAAATTTGATTGTGGGTCGATATCTACAAGAAGTGTCTTTTTCTGCAATCGAGCCAGACCAGCGCCAATGTTCAGGGCAGAGGTAGTTTTACCAGTACCCCCTTTATGATTTAAAATAGCTATAGTTTTCATTTATATACATCTTTACGCAATGATACAAATAAATATTTACATAATGACGTTATGACGTCATTTATTTTTTAACTGCTTTTCTAAACTTTCTATGGTTTTGTCTTTGGTGTTTAATAGTTCAATATAAAGATCACGTTCAGCTTTCAATCGGTTGATATCTGCCTGTAAAAGTTCGATTGTAGTGTCTTTTGTGTCACTATCCAGTGGAGTTGATGAAATGCTCAATTCGGGTTCATCCGTTGGCATTTCTATATAGAACATCTCTCCCTTACCATCCAAAAACGTTATATTAATGTGATGGACGAGGATTAGCATTTTTTTTACTGTACCCGATATCCCATTTTTCCCTCGCTCGATATCAGAATAACCCCCCTGCGTTAGGCCAATGGTATTGGCAAACTCTTTTTGATTGAGGCCAAGAGCTTTCCTGATTTTCTTTAATTGTACAATTTCACTCATTGTTATAAAAATAGCTTTGCTTTTTGTCAATTGAAAATTTATAGCAAAACCGTATATTTGTTAAATGCAGATAGAGGCTTCCCAAAAAATAAAATGGAATGATTTACAGGCGGTAAAGATATGAAACTTTAGATTATTGCCGTATATACTTATATATGCATCTACATCTACGAAAACCAATGAAGAAAGCTACGAAAAATGACAGAGAATTAGTGGTGGAAATCCTTACCAACTCATTCGATGAAAACCAAAGTGTAAACTACATCGTCAAGCCCGACAACAAACGGGTAAAAAGAATTAGGGCTTTGATGGCCTACTCATTTGATATCTGTACTCTTTTTGGGGAGGTTTATCTGAATGAAGAAAAAACTGCGTGCGCTCTAATTATGTATCCGCACAAAAAGAAAACTACACTAAAGGCGATTTGGCTAGACCTGATGCTCGTTGTTAACTCTATTGGGATTGGACGGGCTGGTAAAGCAATGAGCAGGGAAACGAAAATTAAAAGCCGTTATCCAAAAGAACCGTTCTATTACCTTTGGTTTATTGGCGTTGATAGAACAGCGCAACATCAAGGACAGGGAAGCAAATTACTAAACGAGGTAATCAATGATGCTGAAAAACAAAATTTAACCATTCTGTTAGAAACATCTACTCTAAAGAATATTCCGTGGTACAACCGGTTTAAATTTGAAGTGTATGATAAGATAGAGTTTACTTACACGTTGTTTATGCTAAAACGACCCTAAGCATCATCTAATCGTACATCTACCATTTACCTATGAAAGTTCTTAATTCAGATATGGAATTGGTGACGCTGATATTTTTGATTAGCGAAACCATCCTATTGTTATACCAAATCCTTTTTTATCTTCAAAATCCCATAGATAAAAAACAGGGTTACTATTTAATGCTCTTATTTTTATTTGTTATATATAATCTTTTTGGGGGTTTGTTTCCCGATCCGAACCAAAATTTCTCAATCGTGGTTCAGAATATTTTGGCGTATGGAAGTGGTTTTGCTGTAGGGTGCTATATTCCCTATTACTTTTACAAGACCTACGATTTACGAGCCATCCGCTTCCATGCCGTTTGGGGTGTTGGAATGTTCTTATTTCTCCCTTTTGTTATATTCATCGTTATAGAATACATCGTTACAGGTAAAATCATTCAATCGGTAAAGCATGGAATGATAATTCCATTTATCTATGCTTTTTATGCTATGTATAATATTTTTATTGCTATCCGTAGCAAATTGAAAGAAGATGGACAGCAAGACTTTCAGGTCATGCTTATTTTTGTTTCTTTTGTGCCTTGGATATCGCTACCTGGTATTAGTTATTTTCAAGGTAGCCAAATCTTAGAAGTCTCCGTAATGAATACAAGCTTTGTATTGATCTCCTTTTTATTTTTCTATACTAATGTTAAGGAAGCAAGGAAGAAAAACGAGATACTCTTACAGTTATTATCAGCTGAAAATAATTTAAGTGTAGAGGAAAGGTTCGACCTAAAATGCGATGAATTCAAGCTCACGACTAGAGAAAAAGATGTAGCGGTATTGATCTGTCAAGGCTTAAAATATAAGGATATTGCCGACCAGTTATTCATATCTGAAAGAACAGTTACAAAGCACAGTCAAAATATATTTTTAAAAGTCGGGGTGTCCAGCAGACACGATTTAAACAGGGTATTAGTTACAGGCTAATACCCTATCAAATACAATCCTATATATACATTGTTTGTATATACCTATATGCGTATATCCATATAGGTAATTATACGTATATTTCTATATTCCTATATATCAGTTATTTAATCACAACTACGTAGAATTGCTTACTATATAAATACTATGCTCCCTGCAAATAAATAGTAGTTGTTGCGTATTTTTTCTCATTCAATCTATCGCCAATTTTGGATTAATCAATCTCTATTGGCCGTTACCAGACTTCGCCCATTCTCTTTAATCTAAGAGTAAACAAAAATCGAACCTGATCAGCCAATTGCGTTCTTCGCTTTTTATTTGCTATAACTTTATTATACTGACAATCAGTATAATAAACTTTAAATATAGCAAAACAGTAAAAAAGCTTTGTAAAATATAGCGAAACTGTATATTTGTATATCTGTATATATGATTTCAAAAAGTATGCAGAAAAAGGAAGTACTTTGAATGGCAGGGAAGAAACGTTTCTGATGATAAATCAGGAATTATGTGCAGTTGTAATAACCCTTAATCATACGAGTATGAAATCGGCTTATTTTCAATGACCCATAGGCAGACAGTTTTGTCCGTACGGTAAAGTAGCGACGTGTGTATTCCTAAAAAATTTATATACAGGCAGGATTAATTAGTTAATCAATTGAGGTCAAACTCTCTGTCTGTACTAAGGCTTTTGCCTCAATCTTTTTCTTTTTGCTGTAAGAGATTTTTTTACAAGATGATATATAAGTATATCGCTATATCAACCTATTCGCATATAGGTTTATACGCCTATACATCTATACGTCTATACGTATATATGATTACCTATATATACGGATCTCAACTAAGGGTTTTGGATGATTAATAAATAACGATTATGGTCTATACGTATATCGGTAGCGCTGTATATAGGGCGATCGAAATTCAGGCGATTTTAATGCCTAAACGGTTTGTTGTTTTTCATATTGCAAGATGTGTTTTCGTGTATCAAAAAACCCGTAGGGTTTTTCTCTCACTCTAACCTCTTGCCCATCCAAAAAATCCATTCGTACCTCATTAGATTTTATTGAATGGGGGGTAGGGAAAAATTTGCAACTCATTTTTCTTATAACAAATAGCACAATATTATGGGTAGAAATAAAGGTGGTAGACCTGAAAAAAAACCAGAAGATAAAGCGACACAACAAGTACATCTTAGGTTAACACCAAAAGAATACACAGCTTTAGGACAACTGGAAAATGATACAGGTTTGAACAGGACTACGCTTTTTAGAAAGCGAGTTTTAGAAAATCAAAGTTTCATAGTTACAAAAGATGTTATTAATCAATTATCAATTATCGGTGCAGACATAGGTAAG
The DNA here is from genome assembly GCF_003173595.1 of Pedobacter yonginensis. Lineage (GTDB taxonomy): Bacteria > Bacteroidota > Bacteroidia > Sphingobacteriales > Sphingobacteriaceae > Pedobacter > Pedobacter yonginense. The sequence continues at coordinate 28,982 of NZ_QGNZ01000006.1, read as the reverse complement.
GTTGGAAATAATATTAATCAATTAGCTAAACACGCTAATACGATTACTAAAACCCATGATCTACCGCCAAACATTGTAGCTGATTTTAACAACCAAATGAAGATTTTTCTTGAACAGGAAAGCGAATTAAATAAGCTTTTCCGTTTGATGTACCGAACAATGAAAGGGTAGTATGTTAGCAAAAATTCTTAACAGTAGTAGTTCTTTCAACGGAGTTAGCTACAATACCAAGAAAACAGAAAAGGATTTGGGGGAGCTGATGAAAGTCGAAAATTTCGGCTACCTGCAAAATGTTCCAAACCTTATGCCGGAGGAATATAAAAATTACCTTAAAGCTTATTCATCCATTAACTCGGAAGTAAAGGAAAAACAATTTCATGCGATGATATCATGTACTGGTAGGGAATATGATAAACATGAATTAACAAAAATTGCTGATGCCTATATGAAAGAAATGGGCTATAGGCAAAATCCTTATATGGTCATTTTCCATAAGGATACAGATAACAATCATGTTCATGTAGTGAGTAGTAGAATACAGCCGAACGGGTTAAAAGTTCCCGACAGCTTGGAATATCTAAAATCAGCCTCGGCCATTCAAAAGATAATGCGTACCGATATCAAGCATGACACCGCAGAAACTATAAAAAGGGCTCTAGCTTTCAATGTGTCTAGTTTACCCCAGTTTAAATTATTGCTCGAACAAAGAGGCTTCCATACAAGTAATGATGAAAGCAAAATTATCCTAAGAAAGTTCGATGGCGTTCAGGGGGAAATACCTATGCAAGATGTAAACAAAAAGATAGAGCAATATAATCCTAACAAGAAAAAGATTGCCCAGGTAAGGAAGATTATTGAAAAGTATAAGAAAACCAACAGTTCTGAAATCAGGCCAGTATTCGAGCCATCCAAAAGCAAAGAACTTAAACAGATCGGTTATACCTCGGATTTGGCCGAGAAATTAAAAAGGGTAGGATTGGATATAGTATTTCATGGTAAAAACGGTTTACCACCTCATGGTTACACAATCATAGATAATAAGGGTAGTACTGTTTTTAAGGGTGGGGAAATAATGCCATTAAAAGAATTTATCAGACAAGGGGAGTTCCAAGAAATTAATACCCACATTATTAAGGTTGATGGTTTCAAAGAACAGGAAGCAGTTAATAACATCTTTAAAGGAAAGAATTTTGAAACAACCCTTGCAGAGCTTTCTAAAGAGAAATTTCACGAAATATCAGCTTTTATAAAATCCGCAGTTCATGAGTTCGGTTCAATAAACGAGGGATTGAATTTTCATAAGTTGGGAATATTCATAGATGCTGGTTCTGTCTATGTTATGGATAAAGAAAGCGGATACCTTATAGATGCCAAAAGGGTAACCAGTGAACAAGATTATTCGTTGTTGGCAAATAGTTCAGGACTATTACAGCAAAGAGAAAACGGAACAAAATCTACACAAGAAGACTATTCAAATCTATTTGTAGAACCAAAAAACGAAAATGTTTCAGAACAACTACCACAACAAGAACAATCAGGCAGTTTACTAGAAATTATTCAAGACTTCGATTTGAATATTTCTGATGATGTAGACGATAGCCAAATACATGGCCGAAACAGGCGCAGAGAAAAAAAGGCAAGAATTAACACACGCTAAAAAAAACTATTATGATAATACTATTCGCAAACCAAAAAGGGGGAGTAGGTAAATCTACTCTAGCGGTTCTCTTTTCAAATTATCTATCCTTAGCGAAAAACAGGGAAGTTGTTATTTTTGATATGGACAACCAACAATCTATTTACAATAAGCATCAAGCTTCTTTAGTTTTGGAAAACCCACCACTTTACGAGGTGGAAACTTTAGAGCTTAATCAATTTGATATTGTTAGTGGTGTATTCAAAGAAAACCAAGATCAGATTGCAATATTAGATGTTGCAGGGAACATCGAGAACGATGCACTAATTCCCATCTTTAAAGGGGTAGATTTAATCATTAGTCCTTTTGCATACGATGAATTTTCAGTCAATGCAACAATTGACTTTTCATCTGTAGTAAAACTTCTTAATAAGGACGTACCCATAGTTTTTATACCAAACAGGATTAGAGCCAGTGTAAAATATGAAACTTTAGAAAGTGTTAATGCTGGTTTACAGAAATTTGGTGCTGTAACACAGCCGATAACTGAAAGAATAGATTTTCAAAGAATAACAACCTACGAAACACCCCCAAATGTCATACAGGTTGTTGCTTCCGTATTTGAACTAATCTATAATGAATTTCTAAGAAGCAAAGCCCATGACAATGCAATCCATTAAAGCGTTAACCGCACAAGTACGGCAGGAGCGTGATAAACCAAACGAGCAAAACTCTTTACAAGTTGAAAAAACAACTGATTTAAAAAAGGAAGAAAGCCCACCCCCGATAAAGAATGAGCAACCTAAAAAAGAGTTATCAACCCGACCAGCCCCAAGCGATTCGGATTTGGATAAGTTGATTAATGCCATTCGGGAACTAAAAGTAAATGGGAGTAAAAAAATGCTGATCAGGATTGATGATAAACATTCGGCAATTCTAGGTCATTTAAAAAATGCACTGGATATAGATGTTACCCAGTTTATAAATTTCCTGTTAGACGATTTTATGGAGCGTTACCCCGATATAAAAACAGAGATCAAAAATTCACTTAAAAATTCACTTAAAGATTTATAATTATGAGTTGGTCAAAATTTACAATCATTATTGTAGTAGGATACGTGTTGTACTACATTATCAATATCATTATTGATAGCATGAAATCACAAGGCACAATAGCAGTAGCAAGCGGTTCAGACGAATTAACATTTCACGAAGATGTTTTAGCTACAGAGGTTGAAGATCATGTGCCAATTTCTATTGCGGAAGAAACTACTTACCAAAACGTAGCGGTAGAAGAAGAAACTTCAAATACGGTTTGGGAAATGCAAGAAGAAGATACGGAGGAATTAAATCTGCTATCCCATAACATTAATCAATCAACAGGCGGTATTACTCAAATGTCCGATCTAATTAAATTGGCAAAAAGTGACACCATCGATGTAAAACGATCATTTGTATTTTAATTATGAAACGAGGCAAAATAATTGACCATTCAAAGGTTGTGTTTCTCACAGCCTTTTTTTGTGCGCTCTGTTTTTCTGCCTTTTCGCAACCTGGACTACAAGAGTTTGGGGATGCAACTAGAGAGGTAAAACGTAGCTACCAAGCTTTAGTATATTGTTGCTATGGTGTTGGTGCAATAACCGGTATAGTGGGCGGTGTTCGGGTTTATACAAATTGGAATACTGGTAAACATCATATTGATGCCCAAGTCATCGGTTGGTTTTTATCATGTATCTTCTTTCAACTGGTAGCCGTGTTCATAGGCGCACTTTACGGAGTTTAATAAATACTATCGTTTTGATAGTGGAGCAAGCGCAGATCTGTTCAGCTCCACTCGTATTTTAATAGTATTTCAACACAGAGCAGATCTGCTCGAGGTCAAAAAACGATAGCGTTCAAGCTATCCAATCAGGAACATTTCAATGTTTAGTCCATATTTTTTTTAATCATTTAATTTTTTAATCCATTAATTTTTTTCATTATGAAAATGTCAAACAAATTCAAAAAAGCGTTCGCAGTTGCAGTAGTATGTGTTTTAAGCGGACATGTAGCAATGGCTGACGGTGTAACGGGCATCAATGCCGCTAACACTTCCTTACGCCAGTACGTAGACCCAGTAGCGACCCTTTGCCTTGCCATCGGTGCAGTGGTAGGTATTATTGGTGGTGTTAGGGTTTACGTAAAATGGAACTCGGGCGATCAGGACATCAACAAAGAACTTATGGGATGGGGTGGCAGTTGCCTTTTCTTAGTTCTAGTTGCTGTAATCATTAAGGCTTTCTTTGGTGTATAGCAGTAATGGCAAAACAATTTAACATTTATAGGGGCTTGCAAAAGCCCCTTATCTACAAAGGTTTTCAAGGAAAATTTATTGGTTGGGGTATCGCTTCGCTAGTTATATCCCTTGTATTGGGCGGTTTGGTAGGTAGCCTAACAAGTATGGCACTAGGTGGAATTGTTTGCGTAGGTGGCTTAGTTGGCGGACTATTTTTTACTGCACAACAGCAAAAGAAAGGATTACACTTTAAAACTAGGCATACAGGTGTATTCCAGTTTGGTACGGATTTTAAAAAATTGAGAAATGGCACAAAAAAGAAAGACGGAATTTAGCTTACCTTATTTTGGAACAGATGAAGTAGGTAAATATCCAACATTGTACAATCTAAAGGGCGATTATGCGGTTATCATCAAAATGAATAACCCAGTCCTGCAATATTCGGCAGACCCATCGGCATACGACAGTTGCCACCAGTTATATATCAATATGATTAAGATACTGGGCGAGGGTTATGTTATCCAAAAACAAGACGTTTTAACAAAAAAAATCTACGATAAAACTGATGCACAAGTTTACTTACAACAAAAGTACGATGATCATTTTAACGGCAGAGAATATACAGATTTAACAACTTACTTTGTTATAACACGTAAGGGCAAAAGAGGTATTTTCTATTCCTACAATTCTAAGAATTATCAAGAGTTTGAACAGAACATAGGCAAGCTTTTAGACCTGTTAGATCGAAACCACCTTTATCCGAAAGTCTTAAATTCAAATGAGATTGATAATTACGTCATGCGTATTTTATCAATGAACTTCAAAACCAAAAATGTTGCATTAAATAATATGAGTGCTGGGGAAGAAGAAATAAGAATGGGGAGCAGGGCTGTACGGAGTATCAGCCTTATAAATATTGACATCATTGATTTGCCGGAAAAGGTTTCGACACATCTTGAACGGAACGATAAGGACAGTTTAAAAGGTTTTCCAATTGACACGATGGGTTTCCTTTATAATGTGCCTAATTATGAGACAATCGTTTATAATCAGGTTATAGACATCCCACAACAAAATATTACCCAAAGAAAATTAGAGTTAAAACGTAAAAGGCATTCGGGCATTCCAGACCCAGCGAATTTAATGTGTGTGGAGGATATCGACCAACTACTTGTTGATGTGGCACGTGAAAACCAAATGTTGGTTAATTCGCACTTTAACATATTGGTTTGCGCTCCCGTTGATAAAATACAGCAGACTTGCAATTATATCGAAAGTTCCCTTTTTCAACAGGGCGTTGTACCCAATAAGAATGCTTATAATCAAATGGAGCTGTTCAGGTCGGTTTTGCCTTGCAATACGGTTGAGCTGAAAGACTACGATCTATTTCTGACCACTTCCGATGCCGCCCTTTGCTTTTTTTTTAAGGAAGCCTTGTCTAAGGATGAAGAAAGTGGTTTTCAAATCAGATTTACCGACAGACAAGGCGTACCAGTAGCTATTGACCCTGCCGATTTGCCGATGCAAACTAACAGGATTAACAATAGAAATAAGTTTGTGCTTGGCCCGAGTGGTTCGGGCAAATCCTTTTTTATGAATGCCCTGATCGAGCAGTATTGTATGTACAATAATTCAGAAGTTCCAAAATGGTTAATGGATGTTGTTATCGTAGATACCGGACACTCGTATTCGGGTTTATGTAATTATTACGGAGGTAAGTACATTACCTATTCAGAAGATAATCCAATTACGATGAACCCTTTTGCCATCAATGAGAAAGAGTACAATATCGAGAAAAAGGACTTCTTAAAAACCTTAGTCTCCTTATTATGGAAAGGCGCGGAGGGTTCGGTAAATCAGGTTGAAAGTGATGTAATTATGCAAGTCATTTCATCCTATTACAGTAATTTTTTCAGTAAACCTCTTTTTGTTGACCTCACAGAAGAAGATGAAAACCGAATACTAAATGAAGCGAAAGCCGAAGTTGATAAGTTAGATTATTCAGAAAAAGCAAAGAAAGAGTTAGTGTTAGATGAAATTTTGAAAGAGGCAATAGAACTCACAGCCAAATTTGATGGTACTGCTGGTGAAAAGCATAATTATTATGAACAGGAGTATAACAGGCTCTATAATGAAGCTTTACAGTATTATATCGAATGTGAGAAAAACGATGATGTAGATGATATTTACAGCCGAAACTTATATGAGGCGAAGGATAAAAATAAAGCGGAATTTAAAAGAAAGAACGTTGTTGAACTCAACTTTAATTCATTCTATGAATTTGCTCTTTATAAAATTCCAGAGATCAAGGAACAGGAAAGAATACCATTTGATATTGACGAGTTTAGATACGTGCTAAAGAAGTTTTATAGAGGTGGCGAATTTGAACAAATCCTTAACGAAGATGTAGACGGCTCTTTATTTACAGAGCCGTTTGTCGTTTTTGAAATAGACAGTATTAAGGAACATAAGGTATTGTTTCCAATTGTAACCCTGATTATTATGGACGTATTTATCCAAAAAATGAGGTTTAGAAAAGATCAAAGAAAAGCCCTTATCATCGAAGAAGCTTGGAAAGCTATAGCATCCCCATTAATGGCAGGTTACATTTTATATCTCTATAAAACGGTTAGAAAGTTCTACGGAGAGGCTATTGTTGTAACCCAGGAACTGGGGGATATTATCGGTAATGTTGTTGTAAAAGATAGTATCATTAGTAATTCTGATACGGTTATTCTCTTAGATCAAACCAAGTTTAAAGATAACTTCGATGAAATTGCAAAACTTCTTTCAATCAATCCGCACGAGAGGAAAAAGATATTTACCATCAATCAGCTTGACAACACAGAGAACAGAGGCAGATTTAAAGAGGTTTATATAAGGAGGGGTTCAGTTGGAGAGGTCTACGGTGTGGAAGTTTCCTTACATCAATATCTAGCATTTACAACCGAAAAGCCCGAGAAATCAGCTGTTGAAGTTTACAGCAAATTTTACAATGGTTACCAATTAGGCCTAGAAAATTTCGTGAACGATTTTAAGCGGTCTGGTTTAAAACTAGATATCTTCTTTAAGAAGATCAATGGTAATGGAAAGCCTTTCTACTGGGAAAATCGTGTTGCTCAATTCGAGTTAAATTAAACACTTATAACATGAAAAAACTAATTTTATTAGGCCTTTTTTGCCTCGGTATAACTGGGGCAATGGCTCAATCGTTGTACATTGATCCTGCTGTATCTGCGGCTACAGCCGCTCACGCAAGCATCATCAACACCCAGTTAAATGTTACCAAAGATAAATTAACGCTGGTAGAGCGTGGGCAGTTGGCCGTAACAGGTCAGCTCGGAATAGTCAATGATATGCAAAATCGTATCTATCGTGGTTTATCCGAAGTTAATTCAATCCTTACCAATCTTTCAGATGTACAGGAAATTTCTAGGATAGCCATAGGAATGACGGACGATATTAATAAGGGTTTAGCAATTGCCCGAAAAAACCCCGTCTTTTTAGTTTTTGCAGAAGAACAAGCAAATTTCTTTTACCAAAGAGCCACGAAACTTGCATTAGAAGTAAGCAGTTTCGCTCTAAAAGGTGGTAAAGATAACTTAATGGATGCAGGGGAGCGTTCAAAAATGATATCCCATATTCTAACAGAAGTGTTAATCCTACGCTCATTGACATACGGTATGTACAGAGCAATGTACTATGCTCAAATGAGGGGTTTGTGGAAGTCTCTAAACCCATTTCAGGGTTATGTAAATATTGACGATCAAATGCTCGATGGAATAATGCAAAGAAGAAAATACTTAAAATACTAAGCCATGAAAAGATTATTATTTCTATCAGCATTTTTCCTGTCAGCCGTCAGCAGTTACGCCCAGTTGAATGTTCCTTTGATGCACCAGTTAATTGAAAATAGCAAAACGGAACACGGGAAGCAAATTGATGCTAAGAACCAACAAGCGAAAAACACCGCAGTTGAGGCCACCAACAAAACTTTGATGACCAGTGTAAAAGATCGTTATCGAACTTTACAGGAAAGGTTTGCTAAAATGTCAATCGTTTTCGATGCTGTTAATATTGGAATTAGTGCAACCCCTTTGGTTAGAGAAATTATTAAAGAACAACAGAAGATTGTTGTTTATGCGCAGTCCGACCCGTTGCTCATACCGATTGCCCTTGATAGCGAGGTCATTTTTGTTCAAAAGGCAAATTCACTGGTTAACTATTTAATTGGGCTTTGTGCCGTAATTGGCGATGTAAACCAAATGAAAGTTTCTGATAGGCGCATCCTTTTTGAGCATATCCTGAATGAATTAAGGAACATTTCTTATTTGTCCGGTGGGGTAGCTAGAACCTTGCAAGCTTCTGTCATGAAGAAACGAGGTACAGACCCTTTTTCAGACTATATAAATAGGGAAGAAACCTTGGTAAATGACATTATGAATAATGTTAAAATTCTTAAACAATGAAAAGGCCTTTCTTAATGTTGGTTTGCTTATTCGGGGTAATAACCGCCAACGCCCAAAGGGTTGTTTTAGATAGGGGTCATTTAAATATTGTAAACTCTAATGCCTCTGTAAGATTGGGAGCAGAATTAGGCTACCATGCATCTTTAGAAAAAATCAGGCGTAATACTGATGATATCGGTATTAATTTATCAAGTGTGGTCTTGGTTCAAAACATGATACACCGCTCCTTAACAGAAGTTAACGAGGCTCTAAGGGATGCAATACAGGTTAAGCAAATGGGCTATCTAATCAATGATATTTTTAAAAATAGTAGTGAGGCCGTTGCTTTAGCGCAGGGAAACCCTGCATTGATGTTGTTTGCAGAAGATACCGCCCAGCAATTGAAAATGAGGGGCATAAAAATGGTTGGCGATGTTTCAACTTTCATACTCGACAATAGGCAGGATGTTATGATGAATTACAACGTTCGGGATGAACTGATCAGTAAAATTGTCAAGGAACTACAAATTATGAATGCCATGATCTACACCATTAAGCAAAATATGTATTGGGCGAAACAACGAGGCCTTATAAAATCCCTTAATCCTTATAATGAATACGTGAATAGGGATGTACAGAAACTGAATGAGATTATCACTAAACGCAGAATATTAGGACAATGAAAAAGCTTTACTTAATAGTAGGTTGCTTATTTATGGTAATAAGTACCTACGCTCAAAAGAAAATCAACGATGTTGGTATTATCCATCAACAGGAACGAATGGTTTATCTGCAATGGGATGATGATAAATTCGACCCTAAATGGAGTTGGTGGAAACCGAACTCTTGGGCTGCTTACGCATCCACTTGGTTACTACATCCAAATTATAAAGATACCGACCGTAGGCCATTGAAAGGGGGTGGAGAACAAACCCAGCGCTTAGCATTAGCAACAGCAATGCAGGTAACGAGTGATTATTACAAAAAACAATCTGATACACTTAGAAACACCGCAATTGCAGAATTTACAAATTACTCTAGTACGGTTGCTTTTGCTGACCCCCTTTATCAGATGTATTACAAAAAGGAGTTGAAGTCCTTAGATAACATCGTAGGAAATGCATTTACAAATGTACCTGCTAATGTTGTTTTATACATGGCCGAAAGTGGGGCTTATAACTGGTACTTAACTGAAATGAACAGTTTGCTTGACAGATACAACCTTGCTAAGTCTGTAGATGTCGACCGAGGCCAGCGCATTTTAATGTACCACCGAATTATGCTTGAACATCGAAAATTAGCCGATACATGGAGACATAAATTAGATATGGCAGGTATGATGCTTGAATATAAGGACAAACTTAAAAATCAGAGAGAAAACAAAAACATAGTTATTGAAAACCCACAAACAGCCGATGAAAGGCTAAATAATATAATGGAAAGGAGGAAAAAACTACAATGAGAAACAAAATAATTATACTATGTATCCTGATGGTCGGGGTACTTACATTTCATGCTAAGGCCGACCCTGTTGTTGGAGATCAATATAAAGAGGCTGTAAGTTTCATGCAGGGAAATGATGTCTATGAAAGTTCAGTAATGAAGTTTTTTACTAGAATGCGAGATTATGCCTATGGCAACTGGGCACCATTCATTTACGATGCACAGGGTTTGGCCTGTATTTTTATGTTGATATTCTTTTCAATAAAAAGTTATGAAATGATGTCGGGCGATAAAAATTTAGAAGTAATGCCATTACTAAGGCCTTTTGCTTTAATGATGGTCATTATGTGGTGGGGGGTGTTTGTTCAGGTTATTGCCTATCCCACGGTTTTGGTCGCTAATAAAACACAAGCCATGTTCGAGGGGCAGATTACAATAGTCAACAATATGCGTTATGAACGGGCAGGGCTGATGATACAGGTAGGGGATGAACTCTTGAAAATGCAAGCCAGTACAGAAATAGCGGAAAAAGAAGCAGACGAAACAAATAAGGGTGTTGGTAAGCAAATTGTAGAAAACGTAAAAGGTTTCTTTGCTGATAATATCTATAATCCAATTGTTGAAATGAGGATTAGGATGCAAACGGCCATACAGCTTTTTGTTACACAAATGATAGAGTTGCTAGGCCTTTGGATTTTGAGAATATGCGTTTACATAATCTTCATGCTCCAAATCATATACGGAACTATTCTCGTCATACTCGGGCCGTTTTCGGTAGCCGTAAGTGTACTCCCTGCTTTTAGGGATGCTTTTACAACATGGATAGCCCGTTTTATATCAGTCAATCTGTACGTAGGTGTTGCCTACCTAATTCTTTACGTTGTTGGAATGTTGCAAGAATACACAATGGGTATAGAAATAGATAAGTACAACAGTTTACTTGGTGGTGCAAACACAATGGAAAAATTAGCGTGGTTTGCAGGTAACGGCCTCTTATCTTTCGGACTTGTAATTGTTACTTTTTTAGTTGGTGCGATAGCGATTACAACCGTTCCGAGTATCAGCACTTGGATTATCTCAACATCCGGTATTACTTCCGCATCGTCAACGGCCGCCCGTACAGGCTCGCAGGTTGCCCGTATCGCTTCCAAAGGATTATTAAAGTAAACACTATTCTTTTGCTTCGCCCAGGAATAAAAGCGCCATCGAAAACGATAGTGTTTTTTGTGAAGATCCCGGACTGCAGAAATCCAAAACACTATTAAAATGCTCGGTCAGGTTCACTGATCTGCACCAGCTCCACCAATAGAACAAAAGTATTTTCTTTTTACACACAAATAAACAACGATTAAGGGCTTGAATTTTTCAAGCCCTTTTCATTTAAACACATCTTAATATGTTAATCAAAAACATCGAACATAAAATAAGACTAGCCTTAGTTATTGCCGTTGGGAGTTTTATAGCATCCATCGTGGTGGTATTTATTGTATCATTCTTTGCATACAAACAGGTTAGCAACGCTCGGGAGAATATTTATATTCTTGACAATAGCGTTCCGATATTGGCGAAACAAACCAATATGCAACTTAACCGACCTGCTGAATACAAAGCCTCGGTTGATTTATTTCACAGTATTTTCTTTTCACTTACACCTGATGATAAGTATATCGATTACCAAATGAAAAGGGCGATGTACCTGATAGATGAAAGTGGGGCATTACAATATAACAACCTTAAAGAAAAAGGTTATTTCACCTCTATTCTTTCATCCAGTTCTGTTTTGACTTTACAAACCGACAGCATAAAATTAGATATGGTCAACAAGAAATTTATTTTCTACGGAAAGCAGATTATTGAAAGACGTAGTTCAACCGTTACCCGATCACTTATTACTACTGGCGGTTTAAAAGATATCCCTAGAAGTGATAATAATTCGCATGGGGTTTTAATAACCAACTGGAAAACATTAGAAAATAAAGACTTAACCAATGTTCAAAAAAATCAGTTCTAATCAAGACCCCGATGTAACAGTTACCTCGGAGATTAAAAGAGAGTTCAGTAAATATTTTACGGTAGCAGAACAGAAAAGCAAAGGATTTATCAGTAGTCATTCTAAACAGGTCTTTATCGGAATGCTTGTAGCAATTGCCTTTTCGCTTATTATGTGTTTCATAGTCTTTTCGCCAAGTCAACGGCAAAATGAAAAAATGCCCCATTATGTTAAAGAAAGCGCAGGTGTAGCAACCAATGTTTCCGATGGTATAGGGCAGACTTACAGGGTAGGCGAAAAGGTTTATGATCTAATCAAATTGCGAGAACAAGTAGAACAGGTTTTAAAGAAACCAAAGCTTACCCATCAAGATACCTTATTCTTAGAGGAGGCTATCAAACAATTTGAAATCCACCAACAAAAACCTAAAAAATAGAAAAGCGATGAAAATAGATTTTAAAAAACCAAAATATGTTATCCCCGTAATCATACTCCCTTTTCTGTTTCTATTCTTTTACTCTTACAAATCTTTCAGTAAGGATGATGAGAAAACAGCAGAGAACAAGCCTGAATTACAAACGGACATAGCACCAGTTTCCGATGGCGTTAAAAACAAAGATATCGGAACAAAACTAGATGCCTTTAAGGACAGCTACAAAGAGGGAGACGGTTATACAGCCGTAGGTAATTTAAGTGAAGATGTTGAAGATAGAGGACAGCTACAAGGCCAGTACAACGATAGAGAAAAGTATATGCTTGACAGTATCGATAATGCTTTTAAGGCTAAATACCCCCAGTCTACTAAAAGCAAAGGTAGCGGTTATTCAGCTTATTCAGGCCGTAACAGCATCCCTCAAAGTATGTCGGCCTATGAAAACCGGAATACTGGTAACAGCATGAGCAGGGAAGATAGAGAGTTGGCAAATGCTCTATCAAATCTACAAGGACAAGGAAAGAGCGGAAACCGTTATCCCGAAAGTAAATCGAGGGAAAAATACGAAGACCCGATGCAACTTTTCAGAGAACAAATGAAAGTTATTGATAGCATCGGTAAAAGTAGTGACCCTGATTATAAAGGACAGAAACAACAAGAGGACTTACTAAAAAAGGTTGACAACGTTTCTGTTAAACTGCCAAAATTGGACGTAGTAAAAGCAACAGACGTTAACAGTGCATTCAATACTGTTACGGTTAGCAAATCGAACAATTTTATAAAGGCGATCATAGACCAGTCAATTACTGGTTACGCAGGTTCTAGGGTTCGTATTCGTTTACTGGAAGATATTAAAGCAGGAAAACACCTAATAAAAAAAGGCACTTACATCTATGCCCTGATATCAGGATTTGACGAGCAGAGGGTTAAATTAACCGTCCTTTCTGTAATGACTGACGATAAAATACTACCTGTTAAGTTAGCTATTTATGACTTAGACGGTATGGAGGGGCTTTATGTTCCTGCATCATCATTTAGGGCATTTACAAAAGAGATAAGCGACATTGGTTCAAGCGTTCAGATGCAACAAAATCCAGAAAATGCAAATCAACTTTACATGAGTGCCTTATCTAAACTATTTACTTCAACATCTACCGCAGTATCAAAATTGATCAGGCAGAACAAAGCGAAATTAAAGTATGCTTCTTATGTGTACTTAATTGACCCTGATGAACTAAAAGAACAACAAAACAACTACTAATCTTACACACATGAAAAAGACATTTTTATTTTTAGCCTCATTTTTTCTTTTTGCCATCAACAGTTTTGCGCAGGAGAAAGGCACGGACGGAACACTTTTAAAAAACAAGCTCGAAAGGATTTATTTAACTAAAGATGTATCACTGCATTTTGTTTCTCCAGAGCCTATTCAATATGCCGATATCTCGACAAAATCTATGTTGGGAGATTTGCCAGTCAAAAATGTTCTACGCTTGAAGTTTATACCCGACAGCATAAAGCAATATGGTTTTGTAAATCATAGTTTAGGAATTGTAACCATAGTGGGAGAAAAATTCATTGCCCAGTACGATGTTTGGTACACAGAAAATGAAAGCAACGTTCAAACACAAATCGAAATCCTACCGAAAAACACTAATCCTTTAGATGTTGGTAGTATCCCAATGTCACAAAACGATTTGCATAACTACGCTATGACCGCTTTAAAAAATGGTACAAGAAGCCATGCAGTACGTTCAACGGCCTACGGCATGACAGCCCAAATTAACAACGTTTATACTGTAGATGATTACGTTTTTGTTGATGTTACCTACACCAACTCAACTAATCTGAAATATGATATTGACGAGTTTCGTTTTAAAATTGATGATAAGCGCATAACCAAAGCTACAAACGTTCAATCCATTGAACTTAAACCAGCTTATCAGCTTTACGAGAAATCAGCATTTAAACGTAAGTATAGAAACGTGTTTGCATTCAAAAAATTCACTTTTCCTGATAACAAAGTTCTTACAATCGAACTTTCGGAAAAACAAATTTCTGGTAGGGTAATCACCTTACAGCTTGATTATTCGGACGTTCTTAATGCAGATACCCTATAATGAAAAAGGCATTATTTATTGCCTTATCAATATTTCTGCTAGGCACAAATGTTAAGGCTCAAAACGGAACGAAATTTTTAAGCATTAGAGGCGGTTACTTTTTTAACGATGCCTTTTCCACTACGCTAAGTTTGGATATCAGCACTAAGTATTTTAATCAAATTGAAATCTTCGCAGAGTATTACCAAAAATATGAAGAAGTAAAAACCAAATCTGTCATGGGTGGATTTGTCCTTAAACCTGTTCTTTGGCGTAATGTAAATACAGCCGTCAGGTTAAGAATGGGGGCAGGTTTAGGTTCTAATACAGAAAAATTCATTTTAGCTCCACAAGCAGGTTTCGAGTTTGCCCAAAGTATCGGCAACGGTTTTGATTTTCTGATCATCAACCGAAACCAGTATGTTTTATTTGGCAACATGGCCGAACGGTGGAGATTTGGATTAGAGGCAGGTATCAGGATACCTATTAACTAAAAACGTTTAATTATGGAAACTACTATTTCTTATCAACCATTTATAAGAACAAAGCATATAATGATGCTTTTGTTAGGCTTTACGGTGCTGTTAGTATCGTTAAAATTAGATAGATACCTTAATGTGTATTTAGCAATGTTTTTTATGCTATCCAGTATCGTTGCAGTTGAGGCAATTCTAGGGTATGTAATCTATTATTCTCTTATCTCTAAAGCCACCCGTTTAAGGCAATGGACTAGGAAAACCAAATTTATTGCATTTGTCTTTTGTCTTATTGCTTTGATTTGGTCAGTAATGTTATTGGTTATAGGTCACAACATCATTAACATTTTACTCCATAATTAGACGAAATATTAATAATCAACAAGGGGGCGGTATTTGATACCGCCTTTTTTGTTTCAATCCTTTTCACATGGAAGAAAAAAAAGAGTTACAGAAATTACACGGCCTATTGCAATTCGTTGTTTACCTCTTATTGTTTGTAGAGATTTTGATGTTTATTTATGCCGAGCCTGTTTTTATGTCGGGTAGGATGGGCAAAGGTCTTGCTACAATTTTCGGTAAACTGGGTAACATGGCCTTGTATAAAAACATCCTTTTAAGCAAGCTTTCTATTCTAGTCATAATTTGCCTAGTTAGCATTGGTACGCTAAGTAAAAAGAAATTAGACTTAGACCCTAAAAAACACATTGTTTATCCTTTGGCCGTTGGCCTAATGTTATTCTTTGGTAGTATTTGGTTTCTGCATTTAAACGGCAAGTACGTTTTTCCTTACACTTCTTTGGCCGATATCGGTTTTATTGTTTGCTCATTGGTAGGTGCTGTTTTGATACATACATCAATGGATAATATCAGTAAGATCATTCGTAGCAACTTTGGTAAAGATGAATGGAACATTGAGGGAGAAAGCTTTATGCAACATACAAAAGCAGTTAATACCCCGTACTCTGTAAATATTCCCATGCAGTTCTATTATAAAGGGAAAGTTCACAATGGTTTTATCAATGTAGTTAATCCTTTCAGGGGAACAATTTTAATCGGCACACCTGGTTCGGGAAAATCCTTTGGTGTGGTCAATCCTTTTATCAGGCAAATGATTGCAAAGGAATATACAATGTGCCTTTACGATTTTAAATTTCCCGATTTGGGGCAGATTGCCTACTATCACTATCTATTGGCAAAGCAGAACGGGAAAATGAAAGATTTTCAGTTTAATGTTATCAACTTGGATAAGGTAGAGAAAAGCAGACGTATTAATCCGCTTAGAGCTGATTATATTGAAACTTTAGCCGATGCATCCGAAACCGCAGAGGCAATAGTCGAAAGCTTACAAAAGAGTGATGGAGGTGGTGGAGCTGATAAGTTTTTTACTCAATCGGCGGTTAACTTTTTAGCATCCTGCATTTTCTTTGTATCCCGACACGAGGACGGCAAATATTCTACATTCTCACATTTGCTTGCGTTCCTGAATAGAACCTATGAAGAGATTTTTCAATGTTTAACGACTTTCCCAGTATTGGAAAGTTTACTTTCTCCCTTTAGGTCGGCACTTGAAAAAAAGGCTTATGATCAGTTAGAGGGGCAAATTGGAACATTAAAAATCTTTATATCTAGGCTGAATACGGAAGAAACCGCTTGGGTATTTTCTGCTGATGATTTTGATTTAAGAATAAGCGACAAGAAAAACCCATCGCTGTTAATCTTGGCTAACAGCCCTGCTACACAAAATATTAATTCAACCTGTTATTCAGTTGTGGTAAATAGATTGACCAGACTAATAAATACAAAAGGAAATTTACCCACGGCCATTATCGCTGATGAAGCACCAACCCTATTTATACATAAGGTTGAAAATCTAATTTCAACGGCAAGAAGTAATAAGGTGGCTGTTCTTTTAGGTCTACAAGAATTACCACAATTAAAGCAACTTCAAGGCAAGGATACCGCTACAACAATGACCGCAGTTATCGGTAATGTTCTTTCAGGTTCAGTAAGAAATAAGGAAACCTTAGAATGGTTACAAACCCTATTCGGTAAGAAAAAACAAATTGGAGAGGGTTTAAGTATCGACCGTTCTAAAACTTCGGTCTCCCTTAATGAAAAATATGAACCATTAATACCAAGCGGTAAAATAGCTTCTTTAAATACTGGGGAGTTGGTAGGTTTAATTGCGGAGGATGTAGGGGGAGAATTTACGGGAAAATACCAAACCTCAAATGTCCATTGCAAAGTCAATCTTAATATGGCCGATATCAAAAGAGAAGAAGATAATTATAGGGAGTTACCAAACTTCTATGATTTTAAAGGTAATAAGGCAAAAATCCTGAATGCTAATTTTATGAAGATCAGGAAAGATGTTGAGGATATCATCGCTTATTATTCATAGAATACTATCGTTTCGATAGTGGAGCAAGCGCAGATCCGGTGCGCTGCACTTCCAAAACAATAGTGTTTTGAAGTTCTGCAGATTTTCCGGAAGAAAAAAAACACTATCGTTTTCGAAATCCTGGAATAAACCGGCTACGCCAAAATAATAGTAAAACGTTATGAAAAAATTTATAATTCACTTATTTGTGCTTTTTCTTTTTGCTGTCGTTAAAGTTAATGCCCAGCAGTTCAATTCTATCAGGAGCATTGAGCAGGTTAATTCTGTAGGTATAAGATTGAAGCCAATTGAAAAGGAAAGGGATACAATCACTAAGATAAAGATTGTTAGAGATACAATTTTTGCTACGAATAGCGTACCTGATAAAGAACCTTTGGAAATTTCATCACTACCAATAGATAGATTAATATTAACATCATCCTTTGGCTTTCGTGTCCATCCAGTTCTAGGGGCTGTAAAATTCCACAATGGAATTGATCTTTCAGCAAGACAGGCCGATATCCATTCGGTTTTACACGGTACAGTAGTAGTTTCCAGTTATGATAATATCATCGGTAATTATGTTGTGGTCAATCATGGCTTATACGAAACTACTTACGGCCATCTTTCCGTAAGGTTCGTTAAAGTTGGGGACTTAGTTAAAGCAGGAACGGTTTTAGGAATTAGTGGAGCAACAGGTCGGGTAACTGGGGAACATTTACATTTCATTGTCAAGTACAAAGGGAATAGCATTAACCCACTTCCATTTCTCAAAGAAATTCTTTCCGTAAACAGGAAAGATCAATTAACAGATTTTTTAACTCAAAACAGATAGCATGTCGAAAACTAAAACTGAAATTTCACTCGAGAACAAATTGCAATTGGTAGCCAATGGCGAAGATGTTGAATTAAATAAGGCCGAGGCCGAATTGTACGGTGTAGACGTTGCCGATATCCTACCCGATGAAGATTTAATTAATGATGGAGAGGGGGTAGAATAATGGCAGAAGAACCAAAAAAACTCTATGAGTTAGTTGCAGAAAAGATAATCGAACAACTTAAAGAGGGCATTGCCCCGTGGCAAAAGCCGTGGAATAGTGCAGGTACAGATTATGTAATGCCTTACAACGCTGTTACTGGAAAAAACTATAAGGGGTTAAATTCTCTTTATCTCCATTTATTTAGCCCCTATTCAGACCCACGTTTTGCAACTTTCAAACAGGCTACAGCCGAGGGATGGGAAATTAAAAAAGGCTCAAAAGGCCTGATGATAAATTTTGTCAAAACCCACGATTTAAGAAAGAAGCTTGATGAAAATGGAAAACCCATTTTAGACGAAAAGGGCAAACCCGTGATGATTAACGTAAAGTATAACAACCCCATCGTTACCAAAGCTTGGGTTTTTAATGCCGAACAAATTAAAGGTATCCCACAGCTTCCTATTAAAGAGGTTAACGATATTGAATTATGGGAAAAAGTCGCTAGGGCAGAAAATATCGTAAAAGCTTCAGGAGCGAAAATTGAACACGTTGCAGGAGATCGTGCGTATTACACCCCCTTGTTTGATAAAATACAGATGCCAGATAGAAAACAATTTGAGACGGCAGATCGGTATTACTCAACCCTTTTACACGAAATAGGGCATTGGACAGGCCACCATTCAAGGCTAAATCGTGATTTGGTTAACAAATTTGGTACTCCTGAATATGCCCGTGAGGAATTAAGGGCAGAAATTGCATCCATGATGTTAGGCCATGAATTGAAGATCGGCCATGACCCAAAACAGCATATTGCTTATGTGGACAGTTGGATTAAAATTTTAACCGATACCCCTTACGAAATCCATTCCGCTTCGGCAGATGCTCAAAGGATAGCTGATTATGTTATCGGCTTTGAACAAAAAAAGGATATTAAGATTGAGGTTACAAAAGCAGAAGCTTATAACCCGAACACATTGCAACTGGGAGACGAGATTAAATATAATTCTGCCACTCAAAAAGTCTTAAAGGCCGATGGTAAAGAATTTATAATTCAGGACATCGACACAAAACACAAAACGAAATTGACGACTAGCGACCAGTTGTTTAATTCATTGGTAGAGGCAAAACGAAACCCTGAAAAGGTCGAAGCTATCAAGGCCGAAAAGCATAATAGTATTTCGACCCACCCCACACCCGAATTACAAACAGAAAACAGTATTAAACGCAAATTTTAATTA
Source organism: Pedobacter yonginensis (assembly GCF_003173595.1). Lineage (GTDB taxonomy): Bacteria > Bacteroidota > Bacteroidia > Sphingobacteriales > Sphingobacteriaceae > Pedobacter > Pedobacter yonginense. Next base: position 9,578 of record NZ_QGNZ01000006.1, on the reverse strand, counting down.
TAGAAATTATGAATACGGTATTAGAAAATCAATTACCAGTACAGGAATTAGAAAAAATTGGCCTTATGAAAGATGGTCAGTTATTAATGGACAATTCAAATGCGACCGCACTAAAACGGGGTAACGTTACTGATCTATTGGAGATCAAAGATATTAGAGGCAATGGTTATGGTATAGAGGCCTTAAATGCCCGTGTATCAATCGTTCAGGAGGAGGGCGAAAATAAGGTTAGATTAGACCCTGTTTATAAAGAAATACAAGACCACCCACTTTTAGAAACAGAAGAAAAGGACAAGCTTGTTAACGGTCAACAGGCAAATATCAAAAAAACGGCTTCCATTTATGGTACAATCGTATCTCATGGTAAAGATCATTTTCAATTCGACCCTAAAGAAAGTTCTAGTTACTACATCGAGCTTGCAAAGAAAGACGGCACTTCAAAACATATTTGGGGTGTTGATTTAGATAGGGCTTTGGCTCAATCAGGCCAAAAAATTGGGGATAAGGTACAGCTTAACAATCTAGGTAATAAATTGGTCGAGGTTGATGCCCCCATCAAAAACGAGGTTGGAGAAATTACCTCTTGGGAGAAAAAAATGGTTAACCGCAATACCTGGGAGGTTGTCGAAGCTCGGGAATTTAAAAAGGATAAAGATGCCGTAATCGAATATGACCCACAAACTAAACAGTTTATGAGTTATGACCCAGCCAAAATTAAATCTCCCGAAAAAATCAACGGAGAAACTTTGACCGAGGAAAAGAAACGTAAGCTAAAAGAGGGCGAGGTCGTAACGCTAGAAGATGGTACAGAAATCCAGTTGAGTACATCTGACAAAAATGGTATTCGCTCAAATCGTGCAGGGTTGGTACTTTCAATACTAATAGATGGAGGTATAAGTTACCTTTTAATTACAGGTATAAAAAGCCTGTTAAATAGGGTTAATCAGCCCCAACAGTTAAACACTAAAGAGAAAGAACAAGCGTATTCTAAAGGCTACTTACAAGCTTTAAAAGAGGTTGAAATACAACTTGAAAGAAAGCAAGCCAAGTTCCCGAATGATAAATCAATCTCGGCTGAAATCTCCATTGTTAAAGGGGAGTTTAGTAAAGCATCCAATATGTCGCATTCAGAATTGAACGCCCTAAGTGTAAAAGATGCTGACGATATCAAAAACGAAAAAAGCGTTAACGACCCTGATCACGGTAAGGAAAAAGATAGCGGATATGATAAAGATTTTCCTGATGTAGTCAAAGATAGAAATGAGGATAAACAAAATGATGAAAAACAATCAACAGGCCGAGGCCGATAATGTTATCGTACCTTTACTATCAAAATTAAACGTTGGGCACAATGCCCAACGTTTTTTTTATAACTCCTTTTCAACTGATATAGCTGGGCGGTTAGTATTTAATTATGATCTTTTCGGCTCTGAAATCTTTGGGTTCAATACCCACAAGCTTTGCATTTCTACAGACTTTTGGTCATGGGGTAATGACAGTTTCCCGACCGATATTTTTCTTTTTTTTTCAGCAATAGAGGCTATCGCCTTTACAAATTATTTTGAGTTAAATTATGACTTTGATAGGTGTCTTTTTATTTCTCTAGGGGCTAAGCCCTCAAAAAGTCAAATTTCAAAAATTAAAGGCCTTTTTCACTCGGCCAATTACCATACCGTTTTCGGTAATGATCTTTTAGGGCATATCTATGATTGTAAAATCTCACTTTGGCTCAATAATAAAGATTGTCATTTTTCTTTGAAAAACGACATTATACATATCGCTTCCAGCAATCTTAATAGCTCTTATAAAACTGCCGAGATAAACCGTAAAAGATTTAATTTTTCTTCCTTTTGCCGTGTTTTTGGTAAGCGTGTCAATTTGAAAGTACATAAGCCGAAAAACGGCCAAAACATATATTTTTTAGATCTTTTGAAATCAAAAGGATGAATTAACGATGTGTAAACACATCAAGACGTCAATATATAAAACCTTTAATTTATGAATGGAAATTTAAATTGCCCGGTTTGCAATCAAGGAGAATTGATTGAGGGCGCAAATGGCTATTTGTGTAACCATTTTAAAAGTATGGATGACAAATGTAGCTTTCGGATTTTTAAAACGTACTTCGGAAAGAATATGACCGATGACATTGTTAAACAGTTGTGCGATAATAAGGAGACTGTTTTTTTTGACGATTTCGTTAATAAGGATAATAAGCCTTTCGGTGCTAAGTTGACGATTGTTGACGGTTATATTAAGCCCCAGTTTGATAATCAGGAACAAATTAAATTGCAGAGCGAATGCCCGAAATGTGGTAAAGGCGTTGTTGTGACTAATAAGGCGTTTGCGTGCGAGGATTATTTTAACGATAAGGCTTGCGATCTGTATATCGGTAAAAAAATTGCGGAGGTAGAACTTTCTAATGATGATGCTGAAACCCTTTTAAATGGTAATTCGACTGATTATAGGACTGATTTTATAAGCAATAACGGTAAGGAGTTTGGGGCTAAGTTGAGCCTTGATGAAAATTATCATTTGAAGTTTGATTTTGAAATTTTGAAATGTCCAAAGTGTAAGACTGGTAACGTTTCGTCTAATAATAAAGCGTACGGATGCTCAAATTATAGGGATGAAAATATTAAGTGTGATTTTACGATCTGGCGTGAGGTTTCGGGTAATAAGATTATGCTTAATGACTTGATAGACTTGTGTAATGGTAAAAAAACAGGGGTGAAATTGTTTAAGCCTAAAGATGCAGATCAGTATAAAGCGCAGTTCCAATTGAACAATGAATATAAGCTAGATATTGTAAAGGTTTCTTAAAAAAAGTTTTAGGGCATTCCAATGCTCTAGGCTTGCACGGGCTATCCGTTCATATCTTTTTGCCCCTTTCACTATTCCCCCCACATCAAAAAGGATAACCACTACTATCCCTGATGCTCATTTAATAGAGTTTTTATTTAGTAAACCCATTTTATTAACTATACCGCAATGGATAGAAACCAAGGAGATGTTAACCCCCTAACAGATTTAGGGGAAACAGATTTTACCGATGATTTAATTGATTTTTTTGAACAAAAGCAAGCCCCTAAACCAATTAAGGATGATGGGGAACGAAAACAAGAAAACATAAGTGTCTCAAACAACCAAAATTTAAACCCAAAAAAATGGAAATTCTTTCGCATCCTGTTCAGGTTGCAAGGCAGACCCCTGAACAAATTGAATTTGTATCTAAAGAGCAAAACTCAAAACTTAAACTTAGTCCCGAGCAGGAAAAATCTATTCCTGATGTTATTGATGGTTTTAACCTATCTAAAAAGGATAAACAAAGCCTGTTTTTCGATAAATTTCAGCCAGCTGATAAAGATGTGTATTATTTCGTAGACAAAAATCAAATTATTGCTAAAAACGATGGTAAAGAGCTGGAAAATGGGGTAAAATTTGTTAGTTTTGATAGTGTTAAATTCGATATGAAGAAAACTGAACTCAACTTAGACAATTTTGACTATTTAAAAAACAGCCTTAAATATTTAGGGTTTGGCGAAAACCTCAATTCTGCATTAGAAGCCAGAATGAGGGAGGGAGCCGATAAATTCACACTCGGAGCAACAGCAGAGTTTAGTACCCCTGTAGCAAAAGACCTGATCAATTATGAATTAAGGTTTAGCAAAAGTACCACATCCGATAAATTTTTTTTAAACAACTATCAGGCATCATTAGAAAAGGGGCTTAAAGATGGGAAATTCGATAGCCCTGTCAATCAGGTTTTTTTCTTAAATAAAGGAAATGATATTACTGCTAAAGAGGCTTACAATCTTTTATCTGGTCGAGCCATCCAAAAGAAAGCAGAGTTGGGAGGCAAAGTTATTGATGGTCAGGAAACCCCAAAACGTAAAGAGGAAATTTGGGTGAAATTAGACTTTGAAAAAAAGAACGAACAGGGAAACTCCCCTTTTAAAACGTTCCACAAAGAATACGGTTTCGACCTACAGGCTTCTTTACAAAAGCATCCCATTAAAGAACTAAACGACCCTGATAAAAGGGAACGTTTAATTTCATCCCTCAACCGTGGCAACTTACAAGCCGTAACCTTTGAGAAAAGTAGCGGAGAAGAAAAGGGCTACGTATCTGCAAACCCTCAATATAAGAACCTCAATATCTACGATAAGGATATGAAGTTACAGTTTGAAAAGAAAGAGGATATCAAAGTTGATAATCAGGAAACTAAAACCCCATCGAGAGGAAGATAATATGAACAGCATAGGGACACCAGTACAGCAACCCTATTTGCAGTTAAGCCCAACATTAGCCTATTGTTTTTTAGCCATCTTCGGATGGCTTTTTCTTTCTATAGGCTTTTTAGTTGGGGCATATTGGATAAATATGCTTTGCTTACCTGCAATTATTATTTTGGGTATTGCCTTTTATCGTTTTTGGACTATCCGAAACACCATCTACATTCTTACGGAAGAAACATTAAAAATCCGAACTGGTATTTTCAGTTATACCCTCATTACATTAGAACTTTACAGGGTCAAAGATTATATCATAACCCAAAGCTTTATAATGCGGATTTTAAAAATAATGACCTTAACCCTGATCACTACCGATAAGCAAGATGTAATAATTGCCCTGACGGGAGTTAACCAATCAACCCTCGGGGATACCGTTAGAGAACTGGTACAAAAAGCCCGTTCAAAAAGTAAAATCATTGAATTAAATTAAAAACACCTTAAAAAAACAGATTATGAAAAACGTACTATCTTTAAGTTTAATAGCCTTGCTATTTGTTTCTTGCAGTAAAAAAAGTGATGATGAAATTACCCCAGTCGCAGATAAAAAGGTAAAGGTCGAAGTTGACCTTTCAGGGAACTATCAAAATTACCAATTACTTTTTGCTGTAACGACCTTAACCACATCTACAGGTGGCTTTGTTGTTCCTGAAATTACAACACCAGCAAATACAGCTTGGACACAGATTATAGCACAAGGAAATGCCTACAATTATATTGGAGAGCCTACCAGTTCCAAATTGGTAATTGAAAGTAAAACGGTTGCAGGTAACTTGGCTTTTACATTATCGGCTACACAGGTGCATAATACGGATGACAACGCACAAATACCAGTTACGGCAGTTGTAAAGGTTTATGCTGATGGTAAGCTTTTGGAAACTTTTAATTACACAGCCAAACCAGTTGGGCAGGTTACCGACCCTTTAGTTAAGTCAATTAAAATAAATTAAATAATAGCTTTGACTAATTGTCATTGTAGGGCGTTGGCTTTTGCCAACGCCCTTTTTTTATTTTGAAACATTTTACTATCGTTTCAATAGTGGAGCAAGCGCAGATCCATTGCGCTGCACTTCCAAAACAATAGTGTTTTCAAGTTCTGGAGATCTTCCGGAATGAAAAAAATACTATTGTTTTTAAATGGCCGGTTGAACCTGGTTATGAGAAAACAATAGTGAAGCGTAATAGGCTTTATTCTATCGGGATGATAAATCTTTTTTCAGGATCAATCGACCACTGTACCTGCCATACCCGACCGTCCAACTGGTCAATGAGCAGAAATGTATTAATGTTTTGAGTAGGTGATAAAGTAAACCTGCCGTTTTTCTCATCTGCTTCACCGACCAAAGACACCAAACTTAAATTAGTGACAAATCGTTTATCGGTATCAGTTGACCATTGTACTTGCCACATTTTACCATTTCTGGTATTCAGCTTTATGAAGTTATAGATATTTGTTGTTGGAAAAAGTCGATAAGTAGCCTTTTCAATAATAGAATTATCAGATGAATTGGTTTGTGTATTAGTTTGAACTTGCGCATGACTATGTGAAACGAGGATAGTAAGCGTAAAGATTAGCAAAAATGAGAGTTTCTTCATTGTATGATGTTTAAGATAAATTTAAGTCACAAATATAATATAGGTACAAGAAATTAAAGTAAACCAATTCATTCAATAAGATTTGATAGTGTTTTGAATTTCTGCAGACCAGGTGGCCAATGAAAAATACAATTGTTTTATCATTCCTGGAGAAAGCCGGCCATTCAGAAACGATAGTGAAAAATGTACCTCAGCTGATCAGCTTTTTCAAATTTTGATAGTATTAAACAAAACGCCTATAAGTAAGGGGGAGTTAGGACATATCAGTTTAAATACAAAGTTCGGCACATATCCCCGAAACGTGGGCAACCCCCTATCCTACCACACCAAATAATTTAAAAATAAAATGGGTATCCCAAAAGGGAAAAACCCACCACATTTTTTTTTGAAATGAATTGCACTTATTCGGTAATAGAGCCGATGGAGCGCATATAAACTAATTCAGGTTTATGATTAAGATAAAAAAAATGGAAAATTTTAAATTAAACAACACACATGAATTTAATGGATTTATTGGCGGTTCAGAAAACTTCTATCAGCATACTTTCGGTTCAATTTACACCGATGGCATAAAATACTTGGCCGATACTTATGAATGTTATTGGTTCTTAGATACAATTTCCATCTACTCAAATGAGATACAAGGAGAAGAATTTCAGGTTTGGAACTTGAAAAGAATAAACGAAACCTCTCAATTTAGAATAACCGTTACAGACGGCAATAAGAATGTACTTAAAACCTTAGATATCCCATTTTCGGATTTTAAGGCCAACCAGTTAGATGTTTGGCTTGTAAACGGTACAATTATGTTACCTGCTGAATATTAAACCTTATAACCCCAGTAATGGGGTTTTTTTATGATCATGCGCTTACGGTCGAAATACTATTAGGGTTTTCGTGTATCATAAAACTAAGAAATCCCCCCTACGCTATCCATAAGCAGATTTACAGCAAAAGAAAAAAACCGTACTTTTAAATGCATGAAAAGGTCAAAATAATGCCTGTCAATTTTTGTTAATTTAATATATATTTATATATTTGCGTCAAGACGTCAAGACGTATAAATTTAATAATATGAGTACAACCGATATTTCCACTTTAAGCTATAACCTTTCCAGAGTTGATAGGTCTATCGCAGATAACTTGATGGACATCGATAAGTCTTTTGGGAATGATGCACAGAATGTTTTAGACTTTATCATCTTTATGAGTAAAAAGTTAAATAACAATCTATTCGGATATACCCGATTTACAATTAAGGAATACAGCGAATTTACTGGTATTACTGCACAAAACCTTTGTTCTATGCATCCTGATGTTGCTAAAGGCATTGCAGGAAACACTGTTTATTCAGATCATAGTTTTGAAAGTATTTTAGAATTTACCTTATTGAAGATGCTTAAAAACAACATTTTGTTTTCAAAAGTAATCCAATACAAAGATGATGGTAATATCATCCAGCTTGAAAACTTCCCCATCCTGAAAGATATTATTGTTCAGGGAGGTAATGTAATGGGTACTAAAAAGATTTACGAAGTCAGACTTTCTGATGTAATGATGAACGGTTTTGTTCAGCGTTACTATACCTTAGATACCACACGCTTACCAGTGATCGGCAAGGGAAAAGGAGGCCACAGCCGAAAGAAAATCTATATTTGGCTTAACAAGGTTTTTCATATTTATTCCTCGAGGGGAAATAATGAACAGATACCATTTTATAGCATCGACTTTTTAGCCGATATCGCTGGTGTAAGATTTAAAAAGGAACTTGAAAATAAAAAGCAAGTCGAGAAAGAGCCAAAACACAAAAAAGAGGCCGTAAGCAATATCCTAAAGGCAATTCATAAGCAGATTAATAGCGAGCAGAATAAACTTCACTTCTCTTTTGATTATAAATTTGTGAATGGAGACACCAGTAATCCGTATCAGGAAGATTATTTTGTACAGTTTGATTTCAAATCTAATTTACATCCTGATATTGTTAAACAGCTACAAGTTAGCCACAACCTGAAATTCTCACTATTAAAGGATTTAAGGACGTTCTTTGATATCTCCTACCCTATTGAGCGCCTAAGTAAAATAGAAGCCTTAGAGAGTGAGGCAGACAACTTCCAACGCTGGTTAAATAACAATGATGCTGATTTGCAAAAAAAGGTTGAAATCCTAAAAAATGCACACTTCAAAGCCAATAATTGGGATAAGAAGAAAGAACTAAAAGACAAGGAAGCAATTTCTATGATCTATAGCGGATTTTTAAGTATCGAACCTGTTTCAATACCCCAAGACCCTAATAGTATACCGACCTCCGCTAATAGTATACCGACCGACCCTAATAGTATTTCGACCGCTAAAGAAAAAGCCTAATAGTATTTCGACCGACCCTAATAGTATTCCGACCGATGGCCTATAAACCCTAATAGTATTTCGACCGACCGTAATAGTATTTCGACCCGAGATACCGACCGTAATAGTATTTCGACCGAGGCTAAAATAAAAAAGCCATTCATTTGATTGAATGGCACTTTTTTTTAAGAACCCTAATAGTATTTCGACCATTATTATATCTTAATAACATAATCTATATATAAGGCGTTTGCGGAAAAACCGCAAACATTTTTTTTGTTTTTGCCTTCGGCCATAGTTTCAAAAAAAGTCATTTTAAAGCCCCTCATTCGATTTTGTTTATGCTTAACGTCTAAAGTTACACTTTTACAAATAAAACGGCATGTAAGAGCTTAAAATTATGTTAACTGGATAGTCTCATACCTTTCTAAAGAACTATTACAGCAAAAAGAAAAAAATAAAGCTGGGTTTTGGAAGAGAAAAACAGTAGAACGGTAATGGGTCTAATTATAGCAAAAAGAATAATATAATTTCTTAGTTGGCTACGGTCGAAATACTATTATAGTTTTTGTGTATCTAAAAACCAATTATACCACTCCCCTATTTAGCACGATATTTTTTTGAAGAACCTGAAACTGAAAGCACAAATAAAATCCATACTACAAATGCCAGGCATATTAATAAAACTGGATGACTTGAACCTAAAGCACCGATCATTAAAAAGAAACTTACAAAAACAGCTACAATAAATTTTCCTACCCCAGTCATAACATTTATATTTAAATTAATAATAAGACATCATTACGTCAATGCATCTTTACATCTAATATACAAAATTAATGCCAAAATCCCAAAACTATTAGCAAATAAAAATGAAAAAAATGACGTCATTACATCAATAAGTCAATATATATTTATATATTTGTGTATTGAAAAACAATTAAAAAAAATAACATGGGAACTCTAACAGTAAAATTGACCGATTTTGATGAAAGCGTAGTTGAAGCAGTAAAAAACAAGCATAATATCAGCACTAAAACAAAAGCCCTTATGCACTGCTTACACATTAATAAAAAGCATGAAGAACAAATTGCCAGACTTGAACAGGAACGTAAGGAATTATTAAGTAAATTGGCTAAATACAGGGAACATTCTTTAGAATTATTAAGTGGAATTGCTGGGCTACAGGATTTGACACAAACTAAATTGCGCTGATGTATAGACGTCTATATGTCATTACATAAACATTACTATGGATATCACAAAGCACCACCTATATAAAAAGGCTAAGTACAAGTTTTATTTTTCCCGATGGATTTGGGTTATTTGGAACACTTTTGTTTCTGT
>NZ_QGNZ01000005.1 GCF_003173595.1 Pedobacter yonginensis | reverse complement strand
CCCGCCAGAGCCGATGGTACTGCGGTAACACGTGGGAGAGTAGGTCGGTGCCAGATCTTAAAAGAAACCCTGTAACTAACGTTGCAGGGTTTTCTTGTTTTATACCCTTTTTTTATTCCATACAGCTGTTTGGCCATTTATGAATAGCATATTTAGCACATCACATGTAATCTTATCCGCCCTAATTTTCAGGAAATTTAAATAAATAGGGCCTTCTTCAATTCAAGCCCTCCATTCTCCAATCGGTATCTATAAGGTACTTTGATCTTATCTCCCCATATCTATTACATTATTAATAAAATTTAATCTTTTTTAAGCTCAACTGATGCAATTATGCTAATATGCTAAGGTTTGCGATAATATTTGGTTATCTTTGTTTTTAACAAAAATATAAGCATAAGTAAATGAGTTTTTTTGCAGATAAAAGAAGGGAAGTAATGATGCATATTGAAAAATATATGCTCGAGTCGATGGGAACTTATTTGAAACCAATTGACACGAACTGGCAGCCTTCTGATTTTTTACCAGATTCTACAAGCGAAACATTCTACCAAGATATTAGGATTTTAAGGGAAAACGCAAAAGATCTTTCGTATGATTTAGTAGCGGTTTTGATTGGCGACACGATTACTGAAGAAGCTTTACCTACCTATGAATCATGGCTTGCAATGGTTGACGGACACAGCAGAGACGAAGAAGGCGGTTGGATGAAATGGGTTCGTCATTGGACAGCAGAAGAAAATCGTCATGGTGATTTATTAAACAAATATTTATACTTATCTGGTCGTGTAGATATGCGTCAGATGGAGATTTCAACGCAATATCTTATTGCCGATGGTTTCGACATTGGTACAGGACATGATCCATATCGCAACTTCATATATACTAGTTTTCAAGAATTGGCTACTAATGTTTCGCACAGAAGAGTAGCTTCCTTAGCGAAGAAAGATGGCGATACCTTGCTGTCTAAGATGTGTGGTGTGATCGCGTCAGACGAAGCTAGACATGCTAAAGCTTATAAAGATTTTATGAACCGTATTTTTGAGGTTGATCCTAATGAAGCTATGTTGGCTTTTGAAGATATGATGCGTAAGAAGATTGTGATGCCAGCTCATTTTTTGAGAGAAGTGGGTTTGAAAATTGGGCAAACTTTTGGCCATTTTACAGATGCAGCACAGCGCTTAGGTGTTTATACTGCCGTTGATTATGTAGAGATCATGCAACAATTGATTATTGATTGGAAAATTGAAGGCATGCGCGATTTAGATGAGGCAGGAGAGAAAGCCCGTGATTATATCATGAATCTGCCATCAAGACTATTGAAAGTTGCAGAACGCATGAAGAATCCAACGATTGATTACAAATTTAGCTGGATAGCCGGTTAAAATTAATAATATTCAGACATTTACAAGCCCCGTTTCTAAACAGAAGCGGGGCTTTCTTATTTAAATCTTTCATGGAAAGCTCTTTCCAGATTTTCGATATGGCTGGGATGGGCTATACTAATTAACGCTTTAGCTCTCTGTTTCAAGTTCATCCCGAACAGGTTTACCTTTCCATATTCCGTAATAATCCAATGTACATGTCCGCGTGTTGTCACTACTCCCGCACCTTCTTTCAAAAATGGTGTTATTCTTGAAATTCCCTTGTTTGTGATTGACGGTAAGGCAATAATTGGTTTTCCACCTTGTGAGAGGGAAGCGCCGCGCATGAAATCCATTTGCCCGCCAATACCAGAATATTGGTAAGTGCCTATTGAATCTGCACAGATCTGTCCAGTTAGATCAATCTCAATTGCGCTATTTATGGCAATCATATCGTTATTTCTTCTGATGATACTGGTATCGTTAACGTAGCTAATGTCTAATACTTCTATTTCTGGATTGTCATCCACAAAATCATAAAGCTGTCTCGTACCGGCCATGAAACTTGTAACCGACTTTCCTCTGTTGATTTTCTTTTGGCTATTGTTAATTGCACCATTTTGAATTAATGGAATTACACCATCAGATAGCATTTCTGTATGAATGCCTAAATTTTTGTGATTGCTTAGGTTTTTTAAAACCTGATCGGGTATGGTACCTATTCCAAGTTGCAAAGTGGCTCCATCTTCTATTAATTCAGCTATGTTTTTGCCAATTTGTTTTATGGCTTCTGTCGCGCCACTTTCATAGTTTATTTCTGGAAGTTCTGCCTCATGCCAAACCAAACTATCAATTTTATCTACATGAATAAAACTATCTCCATGGGTACGCGGCATTTTCGGATTTACTTGTGCAATGATAAATTTGGCTACCTTCACGGCTGCCCTCGCAATATCAACCGATGTTCCTAATGAACAATAGCCATGTCTGTCTGGTGGGGATACATGAATGATTGCAACGTCAATGGGTAAAATGTTACTCTCGAAAAGCTGTGGAATTTGGCTTAAGAAAATTGGAATGTAATCGCCAAAATTGCTGTTTGCAATCTTTCTGGTATTGGCCGATACAAAAAGAGAATTGATGAAAAAGCTTTTTCGGTATTTCTCATCATTGAAATCCACATCTCCAAAGCTAGTGATGCTCACAAGCTCTACCTTTTTTAATTCCTGATGTCTGTTTTGCAACGCATGAATGATATGAATTGGGGTTGCTGCACTTCCATGAAGAAAAACTCGGTTACCTGAATGAATATTTTGCACTGCTGCTGCAGCACTAACGTAATTGAGTGTTGGCATGTAAAGATCAAATTAATTTTAGCTAAGTTATCCATTGCTGGATGGATTTCTTGTTTTAAAGTGCTCAAAATAATTTGATCTTAGTCATTTTTTTACTCAAAACAATCTCTACATGTTTCTCCTATATTGACCACCTACTTCGTAAAGCGCTTTGCTAATTTGGCCTAAAGAGCAAACCTTACAAACTTCCATGAGCTGCTCGAAGATATTCTGTCCTTCAATGGCCGACTTTTGTAGGTTTTTTAGAAGTGCAGCAGATCTGTCTTCATTTCTTTCTTGAAATTTTTGTAGTGCGGAAATTTGATATTGTTTTTCTTCCTCTGTTGCACGGATAACTTCTCCAGGAATAATTGTTGGTGAGCCGTTTTTATTTAAGAACGTATTCACCCCAACAATAGGGTATTCTCCCGTGTGTTTTAGTGTTTCGTAATAAAGACTTTCTTCCTGAATTTTACCTCGTTGATACATCGTTTCCATTGCACCAAGTACCCCTCCACGATCGTTTATTCTTTTGAATTCTGCAAGTACGGCATCTTCAACCAAGTCTGTTAATTCCTCGATTATGAAAGCACCTTGTAGCGGGTTTTCATTTTTAGCTAATCCCAATTCGCGGTTTATAATCAACTGAATGGCCATTGCTCTTCTTACAGATTCTTCCGTAGGGGTTGTAATGGCTTCATCATATGCATTGGTGTGTAAGGAGTTACAATTATCATATATGGCATACAGAGCTTGCAAAGTGGTTCTGATATCATTAAAATCGATTTCCTGTGCGTGTAAAGATCGCCCGGAAGTTTGAATGTGATATTTCAATTTCTGAGAACGATCATTCCCTTTATATTTATTTTTGATTGCTTTTGCCCAAATTCTTCTGGCTACTCTGCCAATCACTGCATATTCTGGATCAATACCATTTGAAAAGAAGAACGATAGATTGGGTGCAAAATCATCAATATGCATCCCACGGCTTAAGTAATATTCTACGAAAGTGAATCCATTACTCAAAGTAAAGGCAAGTTGAGAAATTGGGTTAGCGCCCGCTTCAGCAATGTGATAGCCTGAGATGGATACGGAATAGAAATTCCTTACCTTTTCATCAATAAAGTATTTTTGAATATCGCCCATCATTCTCAGGGCAAATTCTGTTGAGAATATACAGGTATTTTGCGCTTGATCTTCCTTCAAAATATCGGCCTGAACCGTTCCACGTACTGAACTTATTGCCTTGGCTCGTATTTCCGAATAGACATCTGGCGGCAATACTTCATCTCCTGTAACGCCCAAAAGCATTAGACCAAGACCATCATTTCCTAAAGGGAGCTCGCCTTGATAACTTGGACGAGTTGTGTTTTTAGCTTTATAAATCGCTTCTATTTTCTCCTGAATTTCTTCCTGTAAGCCATTTGCGATGATGTATTTTTCACATTGTTGATCAATAGCCACGTTCATGAAGAAGCCCAATAACATGGGTGCAGGGCCGTTTATGGTCATCGAAACCGAGGTGGAGGCTGCACAGAGATCAAATCCAGAATAGAGTTTCTTTGCATCATCTAAAGTAGCGATACTTACGCCAGAATTTCCGATTTTACCATAAATATCCGGACGGATATGAGGATCTTCGCCATAGAGCGTTACAGAATCAAAAGCTGTTGAAAGGCGATGTGCGGGTTGCCCTAAAGAAACGTAATGGAAACGTTTGTTTGTTCTTTCCGGTCCACCTTCTCCGGCAAACATTCTGGTTGGATCTTCTCCTTCACGTTTAAGTGGAAATACGCCTGCCGCATAAGGAAATTCTCCCGGGAGATTTTCTGTGAGTAGCCAGCGTAAAATGTCGCCCCAATCTTCATATCTTGGCAAAGAAACCTTCGGAATGTTTAATTTTGACAGGGATTCGTAATACAAAGGCAATTTAATTTCTTTGTCGCGCACCTTGTAAACGAAAAATTCTTCTTTGTAGGCTTTTTTGGTTTCAGGCCATTGGCGAAGTAATCTTTTACAGGTTCCATCTAGTTGTTCCTCAAAAAAATTGTAGGCTTCTTGTAATCCAGCGCCCAATGAAAGGGATTGGTGTTCTTTAGATAAATCCATCACACCTTTCAATTGGTACATTTTTCTGGCAATACTTGATTGCTGATTGACCCAATCGTTATAGGTTTGACTGGCTTCTGCTATTTCTGCTAAATATCTGATTCGGTCTGGTGGGATGATGTAAACTTTTTCTGATTGATCGGATGTAAGCTCCATTTTTGCATGGAAATCTGTTCCAGTTTTTTCTTTTATCTGCTGCATTAAGGCAACAAATAAATTGTTCATTCCAGGATCGTTAAATTGAGAAGCCATTGTTCCATAAACTGGAATTTCCTCATCTTTTGCATCGAAAATATTGTGATTCCGTTTGTATTGCTTACGCACATCTCGCAAGGCATCTAAAGCACCTCTTTTGTCGAACTTATTTATGGCAACCAAATCTGCAAAGTCTAGCATATCAATTTTTTCCAATTGAGTGGCAGCGCCAAATTCTGGTGTCATAACGTACAAAGAAACATCGCAATGTTCGGTAATTTCGGTATCAGATTGTCCAATTCCCGAAGTTTCCACAATAATGAGATCGTAACCTGCTGCTTTGCAAATATCAATACTCTCTTGTACGTTCTTTGATAGCGCGAGATTTGCTTGGCGAGTGGCTAAGGATCTCATGTACACTCTGGGATTATTAATCGCATTCATTCGAATTCGATCGCCCAAGAGTGCGCCACCTGTTTTTCTCTTGGAGGGATCGACAGAGATTATGGCAAGGGTTTTATCTTTAACTTCTACCAGAAATCTTCGAACCAGTTCATCCACTAATGATGATTTGCCTGCGCCTCCCGTTCCGGTGATGCCGAGTATTGGTGCTTTATTGTTTTTGGATAACTTTTTGAGTTCATCCACAAATTGCTGAGCGCCTTCGGGATCATTTTCTGCAACGGTGATGGCCCCTGCTATGGCTTTGATGCTTTTGGTAGGTATGGTTGCAAGTTCATCGGTTATGCTGGCTTTGGTCACGAAGTCGGTTTTTTGCAACATATCATTTATCATACCTTGTAAACCCATTTTACGACCATCATCTGGAGAATAAATTTTAGAAATGCCATATTGTTGCAACTCTTCAATTTCTGAAGGAAGGATTACGCCTCCACCGCCGGCAAATATTTTGATGTGTCCTGATCCTTTTTCTTGAAGCAGATCATACATATACTTAAAATATTCTAGGTGACCACCTTGATAAGATGTCATTGCGATACCTTGAACATCTTCCTGTATGGCACAATTAACCACTTCATCAACTGATCGGTTATGCCCCAAATGAATAACCTCCGCTCCAGACGACTGAAGAATTCGACGCATGATGTTTATCGTGGCATCGTGTCCATCGAATAAAGAAGCTGCTGTAACGAACCGGATTTTATTTTTAGGTTTATATATTTCTACTTGTTGCATATTTGTGGATTCTTGGGATAGAAAAGGAAGATTTTTCTAAACTTATTGCTTGTATATATTTGGTATGCAAATGTAGCAAATACTTGTTATTGGATGGTTTTTTAATGATATTGATACAGTAATAAAACAAAAAAGCCACCGAATTGGTGGCCTTGGTAAGTTATTTATTGGTAATCTCGGTTATGGGTTCTCCAACACAACCGTTTGGCATTTGTATGTGGAGCAGGGCTGCAAGTGTTGCAGAAATATCTGTCATGTAATGTGTCTTGTTTGAAGCACCCTGTTTAATTCCCCAGCCCATAAATACCAATGGGATGTGGGCATCGTATGGATTCCAGTTGCCATGGGTTGTACCAGTGCTGCTGCCATTAAACCAATTCGGATTTAGTATGTAGTAAAGATCTCCACTTCTTCTGGCATTGTAGCCATTGGTTATCATTGTTTTTTGAATTTCTGGAAGTGTAGATTGTGCTATTCTAGAAATGTCAACTACGTTAGCAAAGCCATCTAGTTTTTTTAAATACTCTATAGATGCAGCTTTAATTACGTCGAAACTCACTGATCCGTTATCTGTTTTATCGTGATCGAAGATAATCTGATTATTCATGGATCTTAACACGATGTTGTTGACCTTAAATTTTTCATTTAAGAAGGCATTCAGTTTAGTGGCAATATCTCTATCACTGACTACACCTGCAGGGATTTTATTTTCTGTCATAAAACCGGGTACATGTGCTGCGCCATGATCAGCAGTTAAGAAAATGGTGTAGTTTCCTTTACCGACTTTTTTATCCAAATAGTTTAGAAATTCTTCCACATCCTTGTCTAATCGTAAATAGGTGTCTTCCACTTCGATAGAGTTTGGTCCATATCCATGTCCGATGTAATCGGTTGATGAACAGCTCACTGCTAAGAAATCGGTGTTGTTGTCTTGTCCTAAATCTTCGGATAAAATGGCCAGTTTTGCTAAATCTAAAGTGATCGTATTTCCATACGGTGTACTTCTGATGGCATCAAAGTTTTTATCGATGTTTTGTGTAAGCTGGTGCGGAAAGGTGCTTGTTTTACCTTCATAAGCTTTTTCATCAGCGGTGCTGTTTACGTAGGTATTAATGGGATATAATGTTTCCCAGTTTTTGGCGTAAAACTTATTTGCCAACTTTAATTTATTGTAATCTGCAATCCATGTTGGTACCGCTTTCATGTAATATGAACTGGTGATCCAGTTGCCGGTTGTACCTTGATACCAGTATGCAGCATTTGCTGTGTGTCCTGCCGGAAGGATAGAACCTCTATCTTTCAAGGAGATGCCGATTACTTTGCCTTTAAAATTGGTGGACAATCGAAGTTCATCTGTTATGGTGCTGGTTAACATGTTTTTTGGAGACATTTGGCCTTCTGATGAAGGTGTGCTTCCAACGGTCGTAACAGATGTATCTTCCGTACAATATAAATTCTTTTTTGTTTCAGCATCGTACCAATCGTTACCGATTATACCATGCAGCGCTGGAACTGAACCTGTATAAATACAAGTGTGTCCGCATGCAGTATAAGTTGGGGTATATGGGATTAAAGTATTTTCTACAGAGAAACCTTCGTTAACTAACCTTTTAAAGCCTCCATTTGTATATCGATTGTAGTATCTGTATAAATAATCCCAGCGCATTTGATCAACAACTAGGCCAACAACCAATTTAGGTCTGGCAACTTCGGCGGGAAATGCTTTTGGTTGTGGTGATGTGGTTTTTTTGGTTTGCGCAGAGGCAATGGATAGCGAAAAGAGCGATAGGGAAAAGATTAAGTAAGATATTTTCTTCATTCTTATTTTTGTTATTCGGCTAAAGTAACAATTTTTAGATGAAGAATTTTTGAAGTTTTTGTAAAGTTTTTATAGGGATTCTGCAACAACGAAGGTACTCCCACCGATGAATATTAAATCATCCATACTGGCTAATTCGATTGCCTTTGACTTCGCCTCTGCAACAGAATTAAAGGTTTTTCCCTGTAATCCTAATGCCTTAGCCTGTTCTTGAAGATCTTTAGCATCTAAGCCTCGCTCTAAATCTGGTTTGCAGAAATAATATTTTGCATCCTTTGGTAATAATGATAGCACTTTTAAAATGTCTTTATCTTTCACCATGCCAAAAACTAGGTGTAGGTTTTTATGCGGGGTCTGCTCGATGTTTTTTACCACTTCCGTTATTCCGGCTTCGTTATGGCCCGTATCACAAATGATTAGTGGGATTTTGCTCAACGTTTGCCAACGCCCTTGCAATCCTGTTCGTTTTTTTACTTGTTTTAAGCCTTTATAAATATTTTCTGTTGAAGTTTTAATTTCGGTGTGCTGATTCAATACTTCAAAAGTTTGCAAAACGGTAAGCACATTTTTTGGCTGATACAGTCCGGTTAAGTCGCTTTGTAGGTTTTCGAATTTAAGTTCAGCAGCTTGAAATATGTTGAGATGCAGTTTGTTATTTTTCACGGAGATATTGTTTGCGGATAGAACGGCATCTGCAAAAACGATTGGGGCATGCATTTCATCCGCTTTATTTAAAAAAACGCCTTTTGATTTTTCTTGCGTTTCTCCGATAACCACCGGGATATTTTGCTTGATGATCCCTGCTTTTTCTCCTGCAATTTCTTCAATGGTATTGCCGAGCATATTGGTATGATCCATACTGATGTTGGTAATCACCGCAATTTCTGGCTTGATGATATTTGTTGAATCCAAGCGGCCGCCTAAGCCCACTTCGATTACGGCAACATCTACTTGATGCCTTGCAAAATAATCAAATGCCATGGCTACCGTAACTTCAAAGAAAGAGGGCTCTACTTCTCTAATTAGTGTTTTTTGTTGTTGAACAAATTTTATGACTTCTGTTTTTGAGATCATTTTGCCATTTATTCGAATACGCTCCCGAAAATCTTTCAAATGGGGCGAAGTGTATAGCCCGGTTTTGTAACCTTGAGCTTGCAATACGGAAGCCAGCATGTGCGATGTTGACCCTTTACCGTTTGTACCGGCAACGTGAATGCTTTTAAATTTATGCTGGGGTTGATCTAAAGCTTTGCAAAGAATTAGGGTGTTAGTTAAATCTTTTTTAAAGGCTGCTGCGCCGATACGTGTAAACATTGGAAGTTTACTGTACAGATAATCAAGTGTTTGCTGATAGTTCAACATGAATAAGGATAAGCGTAATGGAACGTTGATTGCAAAATTACTTCACTTTAAAATTGAAAACAACTACACCTGTTTGGCTATCACCGCCAACATCTGTTTTACTCAAAGATGAATTCAATACGGCTTGAATGCATTTATTAACCAATTCTGTATCTGTAATGGTAGAACCTTTTAACTCTTGGTTGGCTCTTGTAATTGCGCCTGCTTTGTTGAAATAAATCCTTATGGCCACTTTACCTGTTTTCTGTCCGTCATCTTTCGGGATAACTAAATTTGAAAACCGTCTTAATTCGATAGGTTTGTTTCCAAAGCCTGAGCCCCCTTCGCCGTAGTTGTTTGATAGTGGGTCGCCATTAACGGAACCTTGATTTCCGGCTGTTGAGCCGGTTCCATCTCCACCGCCCTGCCCGGTATTTTTCTTGCCTTTGTATAAGGCATTTTGGTTGATAACAGGTTTAGAAGGTTTTTCTTCTGTTGTGGTTGTTGGCGTTGAAGAAGTTGCCTTTTGAGGTTTTGTGTTAATGCTTATGGCTTCTTCTGTGTTTTGTGTCTGGATGTCTTTATCGCTACTTTCTGTAGATGTGGTTGGGGTAACTTTTTCTTCTGGTGTTACCTTGTCTGGCCTCTTATTATTTGCATTTGGATCGGCAGATGGTTCTTCGATGCTGGTGTAATCGTCGCCCATACCTTCGGCAGAGGTGCCGTAGTTAACTACCATACCGCCCATACCCAATTCTTCGGGTGGTTGGTAAGAACCAATCACGATTATAAAGCTTATGGCCAATAAAAGGGCCATAATGCCAATTGAAATGGCAAATGCTTTTGGGTAATTATTTTCTTCTTTATGAGTCATTATTTTTTAGGCTCAACCGCTACTACAAGTTTTAACTTTAATTTATTTGCGATGTCGTTCACTACAAAACCATCTTGATAGGTTACATTACGAGATACGTACAACAAGATGGTCATATCTGGTGCTAATTTCTGGTATCCTTCCAATACGGGTTGTAATTCTTCTATGCTTACCGGTTTTTTTTCAACGAAATATTTTAAGTTTTCGTCTATGGTTACGGTAACCGCCTTTTTAGCTGTAGATTGCTGTCCGCTAGAGGATTGAGGCAACAGTAGTTTAACTACGGTTGGATTTACCACTGCAGAGGCCAATAAGAAAAACAGCATCAGAAAGAACATGATATCGTTCAGTGCTGATGTATGTACTTCTACACTTCCTTTTGTTCTTTTGCGTAAATTCATTATTTGCCTGGTTCTTCTAATAAATCAATAAAATCAATTGCATCGGTTTCCATTTTAAGAATGATTTTCTCTACCATGATATTTAAAATGTGGTATAAAACGTAGGCTATGATTCCTATAATCAACCCCGTTGCTGAGGTAATCATTTTGGTGTACAAACCTCCTGAAATGGTGCCGATTTCGATTGCGCCTTTGATGGATACTTGATGGAAGATGGTGATTACCCCAACAATTGTACCTACGAAACCGAGCATTGGTGCAATTCCGGCAACGATGCCTAAAATACTGATGTTTTTTTCCAATTTGGAAACTTCTAATTTGCCAACGTTTTCAATAGCACCCTCAATGTCTTTAATTGGACGACCAATACGTTTTAGTCCTTTTTGCAACATGCGAGATAGGGGAGAGTTATTGTTTCTCAACATCGCAGATGCGCCTTCTAAATTTCCAGCTTGGATGTAAGTTCTAACTTGACCCATCAGGTTAGACTCGTCTTTAGTGGCTTTTTTGATGGTTATGTAACGTTCGAAGAAAATAACCAAAGCTAAAACGGCCAAAAATGCCAAAGGAATCATTACCCAGCCACCTTTAAACAGTAAATCAATAAAATGTATCTCTGGTGCGGGTTGGCTTAACGTTGGGTTAGCTACCTGTGCGGTGTCTTGCAATGCTTGTGTAGTGTCTTGAAGAATGGTTAATAGGGTCGTCATTATGGTGTGTTTATCTGTTTAATGTCTAATTCTTTTATTCTAACTTTTTTGCTTAAAGCTGGTCTGGCTTCAAAAGCTTCTTTCTCTGTTTTAAATGAAGCAATACTTACTTTTTTATAAGGGCCTTCTATGGGAACAATTTTAGCTGATATTCCATAACCTTTCATTTGTTGAATGAATTGTTCTGCTTTTTTAACCGTTTTAAAGGAAGCTCCAATAATGTGGAAGGTTGTATTTCCAGCCATTACATCTGATAGTGCCGGCTTTTGTGATGCTAAAGCGGCTTTTTTAACACTATCTTTTTTAGGTACAACCTGATTGGCTTTTAAAATGCTATCTGTTTTTGCTATGGAATCTTGCTTTAACTTTGCGGTATCCACTGTAACTTTTTGCGAATCAATAGCTACCGGAGCTTGTTTTTGATCAACTTTGGCTACTGGCGTGAACAATTCCGGTTTAATAAAATAAAGAAGGCCGCCAATTACAGCTAAAATTAATATACCAACCAATATTTTAGGCCAGATTGATTTGCTTTCGTCCGCGCTGGTTTCATCTAACAGTGGATCATGGCCAAAACGTTCTGGATGTTCGGCATGCTGTTCTTTGATAAATCCAGGTGCTTCTATAACTTCTTCAACCGGCACGATTTCTTCGTGTTCAACAACATCATCGTGTAAATTGATGTAAGTTTTTGGTATTTCAACTTCAGGTGTATGGCCAAAACGATTCGGATGTTCCTCGTGTTGTTCTTTTATAAATTCAGGAGCATCAATGATACCTCCCTTATGCTCATCGCTACCTTGCTCTGATTCCGGCGTGTGCCCAAAACGGTCAGGATTTTCTTGATGTTGCTCTTTTATAAATTCTGGAACTTCTGCTTCTGCTTCCAGTGGTCCTGAATGCTTCAGGGTATTTTTAAGGTCATCCTTAACTTCATCCAATTCTACGTTTTCTATAACTGGAAAAGTGGCTTCGCTTTCGATGGTTTTTTGCGATTCAGAAGGAACAACTGGTGCTTCTGCAATCTCATCATAAATCTCCCCTTCATCTTCTTTCTGATGTGGTACAGCTACTTCCTCTGCAGAATCATCTGCTGCTTGAATTGATGGTAATCCGTAAAATTCCGATCCGTAACTAACGCTTTGAGCCGGCTCGAAGCTTAAACCTTCGTGTTCGGTATAAAACAGCCTACCAATATTTTCCAACTCAGCTTCATGTTCAATTTCTAATCGTTTATTTACATCGTCAGCAAAGCGAGAAATGTAATGATTGGTGCTATCGGTAGAAATATTTCGTTTAGCAGCAATAAAATTGACTAAATTTTCCGCATCTCTAACTTCGCTTGTAAACTGCAAAGTGTAGCCCGGAGGTAAAAACGACTGTTTTTCCTTATCGTATCTGCCTGGAAATTTCTTTTTATAGAAAGTTCCTAAGCCAGTAATACTGACTTCCTTGCTTTGTTGCAAGAGCTCTAAGAGGTATGATAAGATGTCCATTCTGGTAAAATTAAGCGTTTTTTCTAAACCTACACAATAATTAATTTAATGCGTTTAAAATGAATAGGTTAGTCCGCCAAAAATATTAAATCCGTTTACCTGATAAAATAAATACCTGCTGTAATTACTGTTTAGGATGTTATTCGCTTTTGCAAACACAGAAAATTTATTGTTAATTCTGTACTCTGCGCCCAAACCTAAATCAACATAGCCCTTAACGGTAACAATAGATTCTATTGCAGGGTTTGGAACCACATATTGCAATGGACTAACCGGAGCGGCAATGTTCAATTTGGCTTTAACATCGTCCTGAATCACAACCCCAGCATTAAAGCTTAGTTTTTTATTGTATGTATAAACAAAATTTGAACTCACTTTTAAACCTGGTTTAAACCAACTGTAGGTTTCTTGTGCGGGTTTCCAATCATCAACATTCAGCTTGCCTGTCCATTTTAACGCATCGCTAACTTGCACGGAAATTTCTCCCTCCAAACCTGTTAATTTGGTTTTGCCGAAGTCATAAATCACATCAAATTTATTGAAATCGGTGTAGTTATTTATAAATAGAGGCATATCATCAAACTGCTTAACATATACACGGGCTTTGTAACCAAAGCCAGGACCACCTGTTCCTTTAATGCCTGCGCTGAAACTTAATTTCTCTACGGTGTTCTTGATTAGAATGTTGCTGTTTAACCAAGGGTTTTCATCTGTAAATCCCTTTAAAGAATTTCGGTTAACATCGCCTTTTACCTCTCCAAAAATTTGTAAATAATCTGGAATTAGAGTGAAGTCTGCAGTAACGGATGGGAAGATTCTTGAACTGCTGTATGCACCAAACTCCTGAACGAAGTTAATACCCGCTGTAATTTTTGCGCCTTTCACTTGTAAACGGATGTATGGATTTAACCGCAATAGGTTATTTCCTACGCTGGTTAAGGCATCTTTAGTATTCCCAAATTCTGCAGCGGCTGCCAAACCTAAGTTTAACGAACTAATTCGTTTGTTTAAATAACCGTTAGCGGTAAAATAATTTTCCTTTGCACTGAATTTATCGCTCCAAACGTAGCCATTCGCTTTTAAGGCGTAGCTTAGTGCATCCTCATCTTCTGTAAAGTTTTTAACCAACTCGCCTTCTGCCTCGAACATCGTTAGTGCCTGTTTTTCAGGATTTGGATTTAATGCGGGGCGATCGTTATCGATGCCATAAAAGTGAACGCCATTTCGCTCGAAGTTTACCCGGCCACTAATGGTATTTTCTTCTAAAATGCTGCGACCAAAAACACTTAGCTGTTGGCTACTGCTATTTTGTTTGTTTAATTTTCCCTCCTGGCTAAAATGCTTAAAGTAACCTCCAACTTGCAGGCCTTCATCTTTCCCGGTGTTAAAATAGGCTTCGCCTAAAAGTGTTGCTAAAGACCCAAATGCACCTTTAACGTAATTGTTAATCAGTACGGTTTCTTTTTCGTCGGCCAGTTGCTGTGCCTGCAATTTTTTAATATCACTATTCAGTTCTAACTTTCTATCGGTTAGGCTGTAATTTAGCTTTGCCTTGTAGGTTTTTACATCATCTAAATTCGGACTTCTTCTCAGTTTTACGGCTTCTGCCAAAATTGGTTTATAGGGGCGTACAACTTCAATTTCTTCGTTTACGGTGGCTTTTTCTTCAGTTTTTTTATCCTGTGCCTGAGCCGTCATTAATCCGGCGGCTAGGAAAAATAATGAACTGTATATATATTTAATCGACTTCATAATTCTACTTCTTCTGGTTTAGTTTTTCTAATTTTTGTTTCGCAGTAGGGATAATGTCATCCTTACCATCGTAATTATCGATAATACTTAGAAGTGTACTTTTTGCTTGCAAATTATCTTTAAGTGCAACATAGTTATCCGATAGTAAGATGAACGCTTTAGCTACCCAATAATCATAAGAAGCCATGTTGTTAATAATGTCGAAGCATGATTTTGATGAAGTTTTATAATCGCCTTTGGTATATTCTAACTGAGCGAGATTGTATTTCGCCTCTGCTGCAGCAATGGTTTTGGTACTTGCAACAACGTTTTTAAATTCTTTTACAGCTGTGGTTGTATCGCCTTTTAACAAATATGCTTTGCCTGAATATAAACCAGAACTGTTCTTTTCTTCTTCAGAAGCTTTTTCAGATTCCTTGGTTAATTTTGCATATTTTAACATATCATCTGGCATATTAAGTGCGGTATATGCCTTTAGCAAACTGTTAATTGCGTAGCTGTAATGTGCCTTGTAATCTGTTGTGGTTTCTAATCTTTTCAGATAGACGATTGCTTCATTGTATTTTTTCTGATCTAAGAATACTTGTGAAATACTTAATAAAGAACGTTCAGTATAATCACTTGTCCAATCATTTAAAATAAATTCGTAATCTGCAACTGCTTCATCTGGGCGTTTAAGTTTAACTAAAGATTCTGCCCTGATAAACTTGGCTTCTTTTTCGTGTATTGCCTTCGGAAATTTATCGAAATAAGCATTAACGGCTTGCAATGCACCGTTGGCATCTCCTTTTAAATAAAGATTGTTTGCAGCGCTGAAAATGATATTATCTTGCTCTGCATTTGAATAATTGCCTAGTGGTGTAGTTCCTGCATAAGCAATAAACCCATTCGCATCCCCTTTGTCAACATAAATGTTTTTGATGGATTCTAAAGCCTGCTTAGCCTCATCTGCGCTAGGATAATCGCGAATCACTTTTTTGAAAGATTCTAAAGCTGCATCATCTTGATCCTGATTATACTGAACCAATCCAATGGTTACCAGTGCTTTGGGTACGTAGCTGCTTCTTGGATATTTAGCCACGAGTTCTACTAAATCAGATTTTGATTTATCAAAATCGCCTTTGTTAAAATAGGTATAAGCCGTTTCAAAACCAGCATCATCTGCATAATTTGAATTTGGAAAAGTTTTCAATAAGCTTTGCATGGTCGCAATTTTGGTATCATATTGAGTTTCCAAACCTTGAATCATTCCTTTTTGAAACAATGCATAGTCTTCTGCACTGGTTTTGCGACTGATGATTTTGTTATAGTTCGACATTGCGTTGCCATAATTCTTATCTACGAAGTATGAGTCGGCCAGGCGGATGGTTGCATCATCAATTGTTTTTTGATCTTTATCGCTTCCGGCTAAAAATTTCTCAAAGTAATTTGCGGCTTTGCTGTATTTTTCATCTTCAAATGCGGCGTAGGCCAATGCGTAATTCGCAAAATTATACACGCCTGTTTTATCAGCATCAGGCATTTTTAGGAAAAGTTCAAACGTTTTAACGGCCTCACCAAATTTGCGAAGTTCGTACATCGATTCTGCTTTCCAATAGGTGCTTAAAGCATTGATTTCATTGTCCTCTGGAAACTTTTCTGAACGTAAAAACATTGATAGCGCATTTGGAAAGGCCCTTTCATTATAGAATTCTAATCCACGGAAATAAGTAACTTTCTGATAGGCTTCTCTAGCTTCAAGTGTTTTATTTGGAATAGGTTCTAAAATATCAACTGCAGCTTGATAGTTTTTGGTGGTTAATAACACTTCACCCAACAAGGTTTTGGCTTCATTGGTTTTCTTGGAGTTCGGGAACTGTTTTAAGAAACCTTGAGTTGCATCTAAAGCTTGTTGATGAAATTCTAGCTCGTAACTCAATTTGGCATAATTTAACCAGGCTTCTTCTTGAATGGCTTTATCGAATGTTAACCTAGACGCTCTAAAAAATGCACTCTGTGCTTTAGGTTTATCGCCCAATTGAATAAATGCCTTTCCTAAGGTGTGCATACCATTTTGCAGATAAACATCATCCGAGTTCAGCTTTTCTAAAACTGAAACAGATTCCTTGTACTTTTTATTTTGAAATAAGGAGTATCCATACTGATAAATAAAGAGGTTGTTTTTGGTTTCGCTTTTATCTTTTGCATAAAATTCGGCAAAATATTTCTCTGCGTTTTTAAATTCTGATTTTGCGAAATAAGAGGCAGCTACCAAGCTCAACATTTCTGGTTCGAATTGTTGTTTGGTTTTTTGCATTGCCGGAATGGCATAGCTAATCACATCATCATAACGCTCATCCAAATAGTACATAGAGGTTATATAATAGGGATAGCTTGCCTCGTAAGTTGGAGAACCCTTTAACTTTTCGAAATTTGCAAGCGCCGTTTTGTATTCTTTATTTAGGTAATTGATGTAGGCAAAATAATAGGTTGCACTTTCCTGAAAATCGCCTTCATCTTTTTTTACCTGCTCAAATAAAGGTTCTGCTTTTTCATAATCTTTCAGCTCGAAATAGGAATAGCCTTGTTTAAATTGATATTCGTTACGTTGTTTTGCAGATAGGGTAGAGGGATCAGTTTTTTCGAACCATTCTAATGCCTTTGTATAGTTTTTTTGGTTGAAATAGGTTCTACCCACATAAAAATAGGCAAGTTTTGTGTTCGGATTTAAGGGGTAATCGCGAATAAACGCCTGAAATAAACTCTCAGCATCGCTATTGGTGAGTTCTAAAGCGCAAACTGCTGCATAGAACTTTGCATTCTCTTTAAGCAAAGATAATTCGGCATTGCTCTCGGTTTGCGTAGATGGCTTAAACCGTTGCTGCTCAACCAGTTTAAACTGTTGCGAGGCCGCGGTGTATTTCTCCTTATCTAATAGTTCTAAACCTGTTTGGTAGTTTTTATTGAGATTTTGTACGGCGCTAACTTGAGCGTATGTACTTAAACCTCCCGCTAAAAATAACGGAATTAGTAAGTATTTTTTCTGCATTGGTTTCAAATATGGTTGGTACTAAATTATAAATAGTATCAAAGCTTATCAACAGAAGTAATTAACAACTGTTAATAACACAAATAAACGAAGGTATGTTTGCTTTGGTATCGGGTTTCGGCCGATTGTGGAAAATTAGCCAGATTATGAATTCACCGGATTAGATTCTGGTCAAAAAATGGACTCGAGATTTTGCATTGTGGGTTGGGTATTTAGAATAATTCGACACCCATACGTCTGCCTTGCCTTTAACTTCTTATATAAGAATAATTAGCCTTGGCTTGCCAATAAATAGAGTACCGCCATCCTTACTGCTACACCGTTTTCAACTTGCTCTAAAATGATAGATTGCTTGCTGTCTGCAACATCGCTGGTAATCTCCACGCCTCTGTTAATTGGCCCTGGGTGCATTACAATAATTTCCTTATCTAAATTGTCAAGAATCTGTTTGTTCAAGCCATACATCATGGCATATTCTCTTAATGATGGGAAATATTTGATGTCTTGGCGCTCCAGCTGAATGCGCAGCATATTGGCTACATCGCACCAATTTAGGGCTTTAATTAGGTTATGTTCTACCTTTACACCCAACTGATGGATGTGCTTTGGAATTAGGGTGGTAGGGCCGCAAACCATCACTTCTGCCCCTAAACGTTGCAGGCAAAGGATGTTTGAAATTGCAACTCTGGAGTGCAAAATGTCACCAACGATAACTACTTTTTTGCCTGCTACATCGCCAAGCTTTTGACGAATAGAAAAAGCATCAAGCAAGGCCTGTGTAGGGTGTTCGTGTGCACCGTCGCCAGCATTTACAATTTGAGCCTTAACATGTTTGCTTAAAAACTGACCTGCACCTGCATATGGATGCCGCATAACCACCATATCCACTTTCATAGATAGGATGTTATTCACGGTATCGATCAGCGTTTCGCCTTTACTTACAGATGAGGATGATGCCGCAAAATTCACAACATCTGCCGACAGTCTTTTTTCTGCCAGTTCGAAAGAAAGTTTGGTACGGGTAGAATTTTCGAAAAAGATATTGGCAATAGTAATATCACGGAGAGAAGGCACTTTTTTAATTGGCCTGTTAATCACCTCTTTAAAATTATCTGCAGTTTCGAAAATCAATTCGATATCATTCCGGTTAATATCTTTAATGCCTAGAAGATGTCGGGTTGATAGTTTGTCTGCTGCCATTTTTATTTATTGTTTTTCAGATAATAAAATCACTTTGTCTTCTGCGCCTTCAGTTGCCCAGGTTACCTTTACTTGTTGAGAATTTAGGCTATCTACTTGATGACCAATATAATCGGGTTCAATAGGGAGGTGTCTGCTAAATCTTCTGTCAATTAAAACTAAAAGTTCAACTTTCTCTGGTCTTCCATAGGCCAAAAGTGCATCTAATGCTGCTCTTATGGTTCTGCCGGTCCACAGTACATCATCAATTAAAATCACTTTTTTGCCTTCAATAATAAAATCGATAGAGTTGCTGCTGGCGGTTACTAAACCATCTTTTCTACGAAAATCATCTCTAAAGAATGTGATATCAAGGTTTCCCTTTAAAATTTTCTTTTTCTTTAAAATGGCTTGAAGTTCTTGTTGAATGCGATCGGCTAAAAAAATACCTCTCGGCTGGATGCCAATTAAAACGGTATTCGCGAAATCGTCGTGGTTTTCAATTAACTGATGGCAGAGCCTCTTAATTGTGATCTGAATTTTTTGTCCGTCAAGAAGTGTTTTCTTTTGCATTGAAGAAGGATTGGGCAAATATATAAAAATGTTTTAAGGTTGGAAAGTTGCAGGCCGATTGTTTTATGTTTTGATGCTTAAAGCGTTCTATTACAAGATTATAAGCGATAAATTAATTGCAGAAGATTAATACTACAAAAATCTGATTTTTATTGAACCTTAAATATTTAACTTTAACCATGGCTCAACCAATAATCTTTTTTGATGGTGTGTGTAACCTTTGCAATGCTTCTGTTCAATTTGTAATAAAGCATGATAAGGATAGCTTGTTTAAATTTACAGCGCTACAGAGTGTTTATGCACAGGAGTTATTGTCCAAATTTAATGTTGATCCTTCAAAATTAAACTCAACTATGCTTCTGGAAGACGGTGTGCTTTATACCAAATCTTCGGCAGCCTTGCGCGTAGCTAGAAAGTTAGATGGGCTTTGCCCCATGTTATTTGGATTTATGCTTGTACCTCGGTTTATACGCGATTGGGTGTATGATTTAATTGCCAAGAATAGATACAGATGGTGGGGCAAACAGGAGCAATGTTGGGTGCCCACTCCAGATTTAAAACTCAGGTTTCTTTCGTAAAATTAAATTAGTGTTGCTTAATCTTTCTGCTCGAAATCCAAAGCCAAAGCGTTAAAATAACTAAAGGAACGGTAATGCTCAACGCTGTTAATTCCAACTGACTTCTTTGGTTTGCAATATCAGCATCTGTTGAAGTAAAAATGTAAACAGTTTCTTTAATTGCGAAAACGGTGATTACAGTGAAGAGAATGGCAAAAATTTTACGCATGTTTTATATTTGTACAAAGATTGAATTATTTTAAGGAAAACCATAAAAAAAAGCCAGCCGGAATTTCCAGCTTACTTACCTCTACCTAATAATAACTAATCTGCAATTTTAACCGGCTCAAGATCATCAAGTTCCTCTGCCGTAAAAAGTGTATAATGTATTTTAAATGTTTTTTGTAAAGGGGTTTCTAATGAGAAACCGCCTACGCCGAAGCCATCCAAAACATCTAAATTAAAGTGTGAAAATTTCCAATACTCAAATAAATCTCGATCGACCCAAAATTCGCAGCCTTCAACTATTCCAATACAAACATCACGCATCCTGAGGTAATACCCACCTTTTTCAAAACATTGAGGTTGTGTGCCTTCGCAACATCCACCAGCTTGGTAGAACATCAATTCGCCATGTTTTTCCTTAAGGATTGCGATTAATTCCTTTGCGGCTTGGGTGCTATCAATTCTGCTAATCATAATCGAAATTGGATTTTAAGTTAAACGTTCATCAATGGAAACGAATGCGAACATTCTGAATTAAAAAAATCCTAATTTATTTTTGTCGTAAGAGATGAGCATGTTCTTACTTTGACGATAGTGTCCTAACATCATTTTGTGATTCTCTCTGCCTACGCCCGACTGTTTATAGCCACCAAATGGTGCACCCGCTGGGTAAGAATGATACTGGTTTACCCAAACCCGACCAGCCTGAATGGCCCTAGGTACTTGGTAAAGTTCGTGTGCATCGCGGGTCCACACACCTGCACCTAAGCCGTACAAAGTATCATTAGCAATTTCTATTGCTTCTTCAACGGTTTTGAAAGTGGTAACGGCTAGCACCGGACCAAAAATTTCCTCTTGGAAAATTCTCATTTTGTTATGGCCTTTAAAAATGGTTGGTTTAATGTAGTAACCAGTTTCTAATTCTCCCTCTAGTTTATTTACATCCCCGCCTGTTAAAAGTTCGGCACCTTCTTCTTTGCCTAATTTTATGTATGCAGCAATTTTTTCGTATTGAATTTTAGATGCCTGAGCACCCATCATCACGGTTCTATCTAACGGACTTCCAATTTTTATGGCTTCTGTTCTTTCAATCACTTTTGCGATAAATTTATCGTAGATATCTTCTTGAATTAAAAGTCTGGAAGGGCAAGTACAAATTTCCCCTTGATTTAGTGCAAACATTACGGCACCTTCTACGGCTTTATCCAAGAAGGCATCATCATGATCCATAACCGAGCTGAAAAATACGTTTGGCGATTTGCCACCAAGTTCTAGTGTTACTGGGATGATATTTTCAGTTGCATATTGCATCACTAAACGTCCTGTTGGAGTAGAACCCGTAAATGCAGCTTTAGAGATTTTTGGATTAGTAACCAGTGCCCGGCCAAGTTCTGCTCCGAAACCATTCACCACGTTAATTACACCTGGGGGAAGTAGATCGCCAATGAGTTCCATTAAAATCATAATGGAAACTGGTGTGCTTTCAGCGGGCTTTAAAACCACACAATTTCCAGCAGCTAAGGCCGGAGCCAATTTCCAGATGCCCATTAACAAGGGGAAATTCCAAGGAATAATTTGTGCAACAACACCTATTGGTTCGTGTACAATTAGCGAAACCGTGTTTTGATCTAGTTCAGACAATGAACCCTCCTCGGCGCGAATAACGCCTGCGAAATATCTGAAATGATCGATGCCCAGCGGTAAATCGGCAGCCAGTGTTTCTCTTACCGCTTTGCCGTTATCAATGGTTTCTACAGTGGCTAGATATTCTAAATTATCTTCCATCCGCTGCGCAATTTTATTTAAAATAAGGCTTCGTTCGGTTGAAGATGTTTTACTCCATGTTTTAAATGCTTCATGCGCTGCATCAACAGCAAGTTCTAAGTCTTCTTTGGTGGAATGTGCTGCCTTTGTAAAGACTTTACCATCAATCGGCGAAATATTATCAAAGTATGCGCCTTTTACTGGAGCAACAAATTTGCCTCCTATGTAATTGTCGTAATGGGTTTTAAATGCTGGTTTTGAAATTAAATTGCTCATAACTTATAGATTTGGTGATACAAACCTAATGGCAAAGCGTAACGAATAGATAGTATAATTGTAGCATTTGGTAGCATTATCGTTTCAAGCTGTGTAACCTTGTTGAAATACTTTTATATTTGATTAATAAGTAATGTGAGTTCGGTTTTTGAGCCCTTAGGGAGAAAGACCAAAACAAATCTATACCCGTTAAAATGCTGAAATAAATTGAGCATGAACGGACGAATTTTAAAAGATGGTTACAGTACCTTGTCCTATATTTATTTCAGGGTCTTAGCTTTTTTAAAAAGATATGATTGTTATTCCGAACTCACGTAAAGTACTATTTCTAACCAAATCTTTTTGATATGCAACATACATTGGATCAGGTGAACCTAAGCAATTCTAAAAGTTTGCAAACGCTTGTCGAAAATAGAACGTCATACACGTTAGAGCGTTGCGAACTGAATGTTTTCGAAACTTATACCGAATCTTATAAAGTTCCGCTAACCTTTAACGATTTTGTAATTACCAGCATGTTAAGGGGTAAGAAGGTAATGCATTTATTTGATAAAGAGGGCTTTGATTATTTTCCCGGTCAAACGGTTATTGTGCCTCCTGCCATTACCATGCAAATCGATTTTCCCGAAGCCACCAATCTGAATCCTACTCAATGCATTGCTTTGGCTATCGATCAAGAACAAATTAAGAAAACAATTACTTATTTAAACGAATTTTTTCCAAAGGAGGGAAGTAACGAAAAGTGGCTTTTAAATTATGATGAATACCATTTTTACAACAATGAAGAAATTGCTTACCTAATCAATAAGGTTATTAGAATATGCTCAGAACGAACAAAAGAGAAGGATGTTTTAGCTGATTTAACTTTGAAAGAATTGTTAGTGAGAATTATGCAAACTCAGAATTTGAAGACCATTAGCGATGATGGCTACAACCTCAATCAAAATCCATTGGCCTTTGTACTCGGCTACATCAAAGCCAACTTAAACGAAAAAATCAGCATCAATAACCTTAGCGATAAAGCCTGTATGAGCAAGGCTACTTTTTATCGTCTCTTTAAAAGAGAATTAGGCATTAGCCCTAACGATTTTATACTTTCTGAAAAAGTTAACAGGGCAAAAATCTTACTCGCACAGCCTACAGCCAAAGTTGCTTCTATAAGTTACGAACTTGGATTTAGTGATGCCAATTATTTTATTAGAGCTTTTAAAAAGATAGTAGGTATTACACCAGGAGCTTATCAGAATCAAGTTTCTCACACTATTCATTAAGGGTTAAATACCGTTCACTGTAGGTTATGCCCATCAAATCGTAGCGTTTAAATTGAGTTTTTAGTCGCTTTAAAAAATCGGGATAATTGCGCTTATCTTTTGGACTCCATAATATTTCGCTTAATGCATCTAACCTAGGGAAAAGCATGTATTCTACTTTCGCAGGATTTGTAATATATTCAGTCCATAAGCAACCCTGCCCACCCCAAATGTATTTCGCTTGCGCTTCACTTAGTTCAGCTGGTACAGGTTCATAATTGTACACATCAGCTAATGGCGATAGTTTATTGGCCGTTAGGCTATCTTCTTTTACAAATTGGGCATGATTAAAATACATTTTAAGTTCTGGAGTCATAATGGCCTTATGTTGTTGTTTTGCGGCTTCAATTCCGCCTTTTTCACCTTGCCAGCTCATTACAACTGCGTTGGGAGCCAACCCGCCTTGTAAAATTTCGTTCCAGCCAATGATGGTTTTGCCTTTTGCATTTACAAATTTTTCCATCCTGCGGATAAAATAGCTTTGCAGTTCGCTTTCATCTTTTAATCCATTGGCTTTCATAATTTGCTGAGAAACGTCTGATTTTCTCCACCAAATTTTCGACCCTTCATCGCCACCCACGTGTACATAAGGTGAGGGGAATAAGTCCATCACCTCTGACAAAACATCTTCTAAAAATTGAAATGTTTTTTCTGATGGTTGCAAAACATTATTGTATTTATTCATCATGCCCCAAGTTTCTGCAACTTCGTATTTTTTACTGGGTTCGGTTCCCAATTCTGGATAGGCTGCGAGTAAGGCCATGCTGTGTGCGGGCATCTCAATTTCTGGAATGATGGTGATGTAGCGTTTTGCGGCATAGGCAATTACATCCTTAATTTGCGCTTGGGTATAAAAGCCGCCATAGCGAATACCATCTGTTTTAATTACGGCATCTTTTGGCGTTATTTTTACTTCGGTTGGCAATACTTGATATTTGATGTTTTCATTGCCCTTGCCCGGATACAAACCAATAATACTGCCATTACGCCAAGCGCCAATTTCTGTGAGTTTTAGGTATTTTCTAATTTCAATTCTCCAGCCGTGGTCATCGGTTAAATGCCAATGGAAATAATTCATTTTATGGAAGGCCAAATAATCAATGTACTGCTTCACAAAAGCCACATCAAAAAAATGGCGACTAACATCTAAATGCATCCCACGGTAGTCGAAACGGGGGTAATCTGTAATAGAAACCGACGGGATTTGCAGTTGCAACGATTTTGAGGTGGGTAAAAGTTGAATAAGTGTTTGAATGCCTTGGAAGATAGCGGTATCTGAAGCAGAGCCAATAGTAATGGATTGATTTGTAACGTTTAAGCGGTATTCTTTAGGATTAGAAATTTTATCCGAAACAATCAAGTTTATTACATTGGTCCGATTTATATCGGCAATTCTAGTTGTTTTAAGCTCGAAATTGTAGTTTTTGCTTAGGTAACCTTTGAAAAACTCTATGGATGAATAAGCAAGTGAATCGTTGCTATAAATTACCGTATTGCTATCTATTTTAAACGGTAATTCGTTCGATTTAAGCTCCATCTGCACAGGTTGAGGAATAAGATCTATACCTTGCCCAAAAAGCTTTAGGGTACAAGCAGATAGTAGAATTACAATAAAAAGGTTTTTCATGGGGATTCAATTTACGACTTCAAAAGTAATAATTATGAGTGGTTTGCAGGAAGTGGTTTGATAGAACTACCTTACTTTGTTACATAAACCCAATCGGAGGAAAATCCTTTTTGGTTGTACAAATTAATGATCCTGCATTACCTTAACCAAAAAGATTGAACGTAGAGTGGGGCAGATGTGCCCGATAAGAACTTGCTTTGTTTTTACAAATTTAATAACCAAACCTTCTGCGCCTTCCGTGTTGCCGTGGCAAAAAATGCAGAACTCTTTCCGTGGTAAAAAAAAATCCCGATAACTTTCGCTATCGGGATTTAATATATTGAGTTAAAAAGAACTAGCCTTTTTTAGCTTTGCTTTCTTCGCCTTCTAATTGCGATTTCAATTGAGCCAATACGTCTAAGTCTCCTAAAGTAGATTTCTCTACAGAATCTTTAACTTTTTTAACTGCTGTAATAGATGCTTTAGCTTCTTTTTTCTTAGTTGCTCTTTCTTCTGCTACTGCTTCAGCTTTTACTTCTTCCCAAATACGAGCGTGAGAAACAACGATGCGTTTAGCTTCTTTGTTAAACTCGATAATTTTGAAGTCGTTAGTTTCTTCAGCTTTAACCGAAGTACCATCTTCTTTAACCATGTGTTTAGTTGGTACGAAACCTTCTACACCGTATGGTAAAGCAATAACAGCACCTTTATCAGTTACTTTAACAACTGTACCTTGGTGAACCGAATCTAAAGTGAAGATTGTTTCGAAAGTATCCCAAGGGTTTTCTTCCAATTGTTTGTGACCTAAGCTTAATTTACGGTTATCAACATCAAGTTCTAAAACAACAACGTCTAATACATCACCAACTTTAGTGAATTCGTTAGGGTGGTTTACTTTTTTAGACCAAGATAAATCAGAGATGTGGATTAAACCATCGATACCTTCTTCAATTTCAACAAACACACCGAAGTTAGTCATGTTTTTAACTGTAGCTGTATGCTTGCTTCCAACTGGGAATTTAGCCGCAACTTCTTGCCAAGGATCGTTAGATAATTGTTTAATACCTAAGCTCATTTTGCGCTCGTCTCTATCTAAAGTTAAAACTTCAGCTTCGATCTCATCACCAACTTTTAAGAATTCTTGTGGATTTCTTAAGTTTTGCGACCAGCTCATTTCAGAAACGTGGATTAAACCTTCAACACCTGGGATGATTTCTAAGAAAGCACCGTAATCTGCAACAGTTACGATTTTTCCTTTTACTTTAGAACCAACAGCTAAGTTAGCATCTAAATTTTCCCAAGGGTGAGGAGTTAATTGTTTTAAGCCTAAAGCGATACGTTTTTTCTCATCATCGAAATCTAAAACAACCACGTTGATTTTTTCATCTAATGATAATACTTCTTTTGGATGCTCTATGCGGCCCCAAGAAATATCAGTAATGTGAAGTAAACCATCAACACCACCTAAATCGATGAACACACCGAAATCAGTAATATTTTTAACAGTACCTTCTAATACTTGTCCTTTTTCTAATTTAGAAACGATTTCTACTTTTTGGCTTTCTAGATCGTCTTCAATTAACACTTTATGAGAAACAACTACGTTTTTAAACTCATGGTTAATTTTAACAACTTTGAATTCCATTGTTTTACCCACATATACATCGTAATCGCGGATAGGTTTAATATCAATTTGAGATCCAGGTAAGAAAGCCTCAACGCCCATAATGTCAACAATTAAACCACCTTTAGTACGGCTCTTAACGAAACCATTGATGATTCTATCATTTTCAAGCGCCTCGTTAATAGCTTCCCAAGATCTTTGAGTTTTTGCTCTTTTGCGAGAAAGGATTAATTGACCGTTAGCATCTTCTGGTGCTTCAACGAAAACGTCAACTGAATCGCCGATTTTTAAATCTGGTGTATCACGGAATTCTGAAGTAGAAACTAAACCGTCTGATTTAAAACCAACGTTTAATACTACATCTTTGTTGTTAATTGAAACAACGATACCGCTAATGATTTCACCCTTAGTGATTTGATTGAATGTTCCAGCATACATATCTTCAAACTTTTTACGGTCTGCATCATTGTAATTACCGAAAACTTTTTCATCTGCATCCCAATCGAAATCTTCGGTTGGTGTTGCTAATGATGATTTGATCGATTCGATCGAAACTGAATCAGCTTCTGATTCTATCGTTTCTTTTTCAGTTAGGCGTCCGCCTTCTCCCTGAAGTTCAGCTGTTTTAGCTGCTAATTCTTTTTCTGCTACTTGTTTTTTAGCCATTAATTAATTATCTCCTTTTTTCCCTATTTAGGGACTGCAAAGGTAAAAATATTTTAATTAATAGAAAAGATTTTTTTAATAAATGTTGCTGATTTTAAGGTTATTAACATTTTGTTGCTACATATGCTTGTTTTATTCCACAGACAAAACCAAATTTAATCTAATCATTTGAAAATGAGCGTTCGGCGGTGCTTGGCAACTACAGCCCCGTTATCGCTTATAGTCCTCGCTGCGCTGCGGGCTATTCCGCTCTACCGGGTTTATAATTTACAGCTTTTGCAACCGTACCTTTGTTCCTAAACCCTATGGAAGCGGTAGCCCGAGCTTTTTCAGCTCGGCTTTAGCGTACAGAGGGACTGCATGAATGGCAGAATTACTGCACGTTCATTTCCAAAACTTTTTCACATGGGATTGGGGAATGTTTGTTTAGCCACCAAACACGGGATTGCACGAGATTAAGGCTTTTGCAACCGTACCTTTGTTCCTAAACCCTATGGAAGCGGTAGCCCGAGCTTTTTTCAGCTCGGCTTTAGCGTACAGAGAGACTACATGAATGGAAGAATTACTGCACGTTCATTTCCAAAACCTGTTCATATGGGATTCATGCATGTTGGTGAGCTACCCAACACGGAATTGTTCAGATTGGGGCTTTTGCAACCGTACCTTTGTTTCTAAACCCTATGGAAGCGGTAGCCCGAGCTTTTTCAGCTCGGCTTTAGCGTACAGAGGGACTGCATGAATAGAAGAATTACTGCACGTTCATTTCCAAAACCTTTTCACATGGGATTGGGGAATGTTTGTTTAGCCACCAAACACGGGATTGCACGAGATTAAGGTTTTTGCAACCGTACCTTTGTTCCTAAACACTATGGAAGCGGTAGCCCGAACTTTTTCAGCTCGGCTTTAGCGTACAGAGGGACTGCATGAATAGGAGAATTACTGCACGTTCATTTCCAAAACCTTTTCACATGGGATTGGGGTATATTTGATGAGCCAAGCCAATCACATAGCATTATGCCACAAAACGAGATGCTGAATTACCTGTAAGGGTGTAGTTGCTACTATTTTCTCGTAAATACGCCTCTTGTAAAACCCTCTCCAACAAGCGTGTTTTCATCTCTAATCAGTAACAATATCATATTCTGCTGGTCGTACAACTTAATCATATCTCCCTCAATAACATATTTCGCCGAAAAAGTAGAATCTGTGTAAACATCTTTTACAATGACCGAATCTGAGGTGTTAAAATCGAAGGACTTATACTGTGCATCGGTATCGGTTGCAAAAGTTCCGCTAACGGTTTTTGCCTTAATGAAAGTAATAAAACAGAAATAAGCAACAACAAGCACCACAAGGGTAGAAAAGCCAATTAAGAATTTGTTCTGACTAGAATATTTAAAAATGAAGAATAGTATTGTGCCTAACAGAAGAGCAACAACGCCGAAAAAAATCACGTTGGAATAATCTTTGGTTACTTGAGGAACTTCTACTGAAACTGTGGGTTTTGCTGGTGTAGGCTTCGCTGCTGAGGCAATTTTTACTAAGAAATCTTTACTTACCCAACCTTCGCCATTGCTAACCTTAACTTTAAAATATTTGGCATCTGCGGAATCCAACACCACCACATTTTCATCTTGCTTGATAAATCCAATAATCTTGCTTTTTGGGTCGTTTGTGGATCTAACATTTAATTTATCGGCCTTTACACGATACATATCTTGCGCATGTACATTGAAAGAAAAAGTAAGGAGCGATAAAAAAACGAAGAATATTCTAGTCATAATGAGGTGTTTTGCTGCATGCATTTTTAATAAACCGATGCATTGACGCTATGCGCAAACACCGTGCTAAACATTCCAAAATTAGGAAATACTTTTAAAAACGAGCAATAAGTTGTTGGTGTAGCGTTTACCAACTGCCTCCGCTTCCACCGCCACTACTGCTTCCACCGCCCCAACTGCTGCTAGAGGAGGATGAGGATGAAGACGACGAGCTGCTATACGATGACGAACTAGATGAGGGCGTTGATTTTACAAGCATGGGCAAAGTAACCATTTTTAAAAATTCACTTTTATCGCAAAAACTACATTCATTTATTCTTTTGGCTTCACCTTCGCGGCTGTAAGTTGCTTCTGTAATTGTTACGAGCACGTTCAGTTTGTAAGTTCTGAAACCACAAGATGGGCATACGATGAATTTGCTGTACTCTTCTGCTGGCCATGCCTTAATTACGTGTTCTTTTTGATCTTGGCTGAGCCAAATGTCATAATCATAGGTCTTTATTACTTCTTCTTTACGTTGTCCTTTTGTTAAATAGGGCTCGCCTTCAACATTTATATCTCGATCTAAGCGAACCATTTCCATTTTTTTGCTATCCAAGATGGGTTTGAAACGATCAACCGACTTAAGCCTTTTGATTAAGCTTACTAGAAATGATAAAAATATGAATGGCGAGAAGAAAATAATCCAATAATATTTTTTTTGAAAGGATTTTAGCTCCATCATAAAGTTCTTGTCGTCGTGGTGTTTTGCCCTAATGTGATCAATAGAAGTTAAATAGTGAATGAAAAGTGAAAAAGAAAGTAATCCATACAAGCATATTGGAGCAGTTTTAAACTCAAAAATCTCAATAACACCAAATGCATTTGCCGCTGCGATAAGTATAAACGGGATAAAAATCACTACAAAAAAGTTTCTGATTACCTTAAAAATAGAATAAGAAAGCTTTTTGTCTTGCTCTGGTGAGGGTGAAGGAGTAATTCCAAGCTTTCTATTTACCATTTGGAACACCCCAACAAATGCAACGAGAATTACAATAAATTGTAGCCAGCCATTACCTAAATTATCATCATCAACAGGTAGCTGTGTAAAAAATTGGTTCAGTTCCGACTTGTTTTCAGGTTTTAAAATGATGTCTCCAAGTGCGTTTACGGTGTTTATGATTCCAGTGCCAAAGTCATTTTCCTTAAAGGCCGGAATTAAATAATCTTCTGCAGTATGCTTAAGGGTAACATCTGGCAAAACACCTTCTGCGCCAGTTCCTGTTATAAATCTGTACTTTCTCCGGTCAGTTGAAATGAATAAGAGCAAGCCATTGTTGCTTTCTTTTTGCCCTATTCCCCAAGTATTAAAAAGCTCGTAGGCAAAATCAAAATCTTCTTTGTCGTGGTCGAAATCTTTAACAATCACAATAGCCATTTGAACATTTGTTTGGCTTTCGAAACTGGCTATTGTACTATTTAGTTTTGAAACATCATCTGAATTTAAGATGCCATCGGGATTGCTTACATAGCCACCACCGTTCTTCTTTGGATCGGGAATTTGATCGATTGTATAAGCCGTTTGGGCAAATGTTGCACATGAAAAAAATAATGCAATAAAAAATAATGCAATGGTTTTGCTGGAAATTTTGTTAAACATTTTCTTAAGTTAAATTTATGCGTTGCATACTTTAACAATAGGGAGGAAATGTATTACGCTTTCAATATCTTTTCTAAAACTAAATCGAACTTGGGTTTGGTATTGATAAAAAGCGCTTAATTAAAATGGTTTAAAAATTATGTCATCGTTTTCGCTCTGTAAGACAATTTAATCAGCTTTTAATGCTTTACAGTATTCAAAATAGCTGCGAAAATTTGGTGATGCAAAAGTATAAATTTAATTTATACAGGTGGAAATATTAACCTAAAAAAGGCTGAACTTTCTCTAAAGCAAAAGCTAATTGTTCCTCTTGGTCTAAATCGGTATTGTCTAGAATAACCGCATCATCAGCTCTAACTAAAGGACTTTCCTTTCTGGTGGTGTCTGCATAATCGCGGTGGGCTAAATTTTCGAAAACTTCTTCAAGTGTAGTTTCGTTGTTGCCTTTGCTTTCCAATTCTTTAAACCTGCGTTCGGCTCTTATTTTTGGGTCTGCAGTCATAAAAAACTTAACCGGAGCTTGTGGAAAAACGGTTGTGCCAATATCTCGGCCATCCATTACGATGTTCTTGGATTTGCCCATCCGCTGCTGTTGTTTTACCATTTCGTGGCGAACAATTTTGTGTGCAGAAACTTCGCTCACGTTTTCAGACACGGGCATCAGACGAATTTCGTCGGAAACTTCTTCTCCATTTAAGGTTATATGTGATTGATAATCTCTTGAATGAAAGTTGAGTTCGATGTGCTGTAACGCATCTACAACAAGAGCATCATTAGAAATATCGATATTGTTCCTTAAAAAATATAAAGTTACCGCGCGATACATCGCTCCACTATCGATGTATATGAAACCTAATTTTTTAGCTAATGCTTTTGCTAAAGTACTCTTTCCACAAGATGAATAGCCGTCGATAGCTATAACTAAGTTTTTTTTCATTACCGCAAAGGTAAAAAAAGACAATGTACTTGTTGAATTATTAATGAACAATTCTAGTGCAGCTGCCATGCATTCGTTAAAAACTAAGCATCTAAGCAATCAGAATCATGTGCCGGCGCATAAAAAAAATCACAATCTCAAGGTGAATATCTTTTTCACATCCGAACAATTTACGTGGATATTTGATTTGAAACCCAATCCCCACAATCCCCACAATCCCCACAATCCCCACAATCCCCTCAATCCCCAAAATCTGCGTCATCTGCGGGGAAAATAGAGAAATTTTAACTGCATTATTTTCTGCTGCACGTCCAAATGATTTACGTAGATATCTGATTTGAAATTCAATCCCCGTTAATCCCTAAAATCTGCGTCATCTGCGGGAGAAATAGAGGAATTTTGCTACGCTTGCTGCTACAGCACATCCCAACGATTCACGCAAATATTCACAATCCTTATTTATCAAACTTAGCTATCCATACTGCGGTATAGGGGTGAAGCCATCCTATATGTTGTAGATACCAAAATAAACCTTCGTTGATATGGAACTCAAACAACCCATGCATGGCATGTGCGGCATTTATGGTGGTGTAATTCTTGCGATATGTAAATGGTGTAATCAAGACTGCTTTTTTATAAGTCCCTTCATCTGTAATTTCAATTGTACAAGGATCAAATGCCGCCGCAAATCGGAAATTGCCATTCAAACGCTCGTTCCATTTATTCCAGGCCACAGCGTTCTTACCTTTTTGATTTAATAAGGGCTTAATATCTCTAGCTTGTAAATAAGCGTTACTGTAGAAAACCCTTGTTTTGTTCTCCTTAGGAAACAACATGTAAAAGTTCATGATACTGGCTTCGCGCAGTGGAATATAATCAAGCACAATAATCATTAAAACGTTTCCGTAAATGCCACATTTTTCTTTAAAAGTAAGCGATTTACCCCTATTTACTCTAGCTTGAAAACCAGCAGCATTACGGTTGTACTGTGTTAAGTTAAAAGGCGTTGCAACAAGGAAGATAAGTAAACCAGTTACCAATATTGCTGATAAGTCTCTCCTTTTTTTCCGTCGGAAATAAATGAATATCCCAATTGCCAATACAATTATAAAGACATAGAATATGCTTAAGGAGTAGCAAAACGTCCAAATTGTTAGAAATAGATAAACAATACAGAGGATGGTAAATAGGAATGCTTTTAAAAAACGTTTAAGTTTTTGGCCGAAAGATTTTAAAGTCATGGGACGATTAATGGTATTTAGAGCTTAATGTGGATGAATCCTTGAAGTTAGGATTTTATAACGAATTAACAAAATTGCATTCATTTAGGTTAAATTTCGAAAGTATTGGTTTAATTTTTTCTAAATATATTTGCTCTTCATATTACTTATTAAAATCAGCATGTTACCCAGTAGAGAAGAAATTTTAAAGATCGTTACATTCAAAACTTCTCGTAGTGGTGGTAAAGGCGGTCAAAATGTAAATAAAGTTTCGAGTAAAGTAGAATTGATCTTCAATTTAGAACAATCAGAGCAACTTAGTGATGAGGAAAAGGCGCTATTGAAATTAAAACTTGAACATCGTTTAGATACCGATGGTTTGCTACATATTGTTTCTCAGGAGGATAGGAGTCAGCTTTTAAACAAAGAAAAAACGGTTGCGAAACTGATCGATTTGCTAAAACGGTCACTTGTTGTGCAAAAAAAACGAAAACCCACCCGAGTTCCAAAAGCCGTTGTACAGAAGCGACTGAAAAACAAATCCGTAATCTCCGAGCGAAAAGAAAGTAGAAAAAAGCCGAATTTCGATTAACTCTATAGTTTACCAAATCGATAATACAAGCTCAGCCCGCCATAATTTTGTGCCTTGGCTACACTTTTAACTTCTTTGGTTTTAAAAATGATGTTAAAATCTACAGTAAATCTTTTTGAGCTGTAATTTACCCCGAATTGCTGTTCGAAAACAATGGGTTTAACACCAAAAGTTA
Organism: Pedobacter yonginensis; assembly: GCF_003173595.1. GTDB lineage: Bacteria > Bacteroidota > Bacteroidia > Sphingobacteriales > Sphingobacteriaceae > Pedobacter > Pedobacter yonginense. Next base: position 131,627 of record NZ_QGNZ01000005.1, on the reverse strand, counting down.
CCGGACTATCGTTATTAAACAAGCTTCCTTGTATGGTTGCATCATAAGCAACAACATTTAATTGAGGTTTTGCATAAAAGAAAAATTCTGATTTGTTGAGATTGGCAGTTTTAGAATTTCCAATTACGGCATTGTGGTATGCACTATTAAACAGTTGATTCAATCTACCTGCTCTAAACAAAACGGAGCCACCCAAACCCGAAAAGGTAGTACCCAAATTTGCATATCCCTGACCACTAAAATCGACTATATTATCATCTGTACGGTAAAGTAACCTGCTATAATTTGCAGCCAAGTTTAGGGCTAATTCATTTTTTATTTGATATTCCCAGCCCGCTGGCGTGTAAAAACCAACGGTTTTATGAAGGAAGCTTTGGGCATCTTGAGCCAGAGAATTTGGTCCAACAGTACCTATTTCGGTACTTAATTTTAGTACACTTTCGTTTTTGTAGAATAGGGAGTAGGCGCCTCCGGCATATAAATAACCAGCAAAAGGCCTGTCCTGATCTGCTTTGTTGGCAACTTGACCCCAATAAGGCGTGTATATTTTTTGCCCGGCAGAAATCTCATAGATTTTCTTTTCTATTTTTTCTCCAAATTTTTCAGGGTTTATCGCTCTGCGGAAATATATAAATAAGCCATTGGTATAATAACGATCGTTCAATGTAGCCAAATAAGCATCGTTTTCAGTTTTAAAACCAAATTCGTTCTTATAGGATTGCGCAAAGCTGTTTGATACAAGCAATGAAAGAATTACGGCGGGTAAAAAAAATCTCATAAAAAAAGCCTAGGCGATTGAACCTAGGCTGTAAAAGTATTTATTGTTATCGAATTTTAATATGTAATAAATAAAAGATTACAAATTAATTTACGATTGGTGCAATTTTAATGCTTAAATCTAGAGGTTTTTTAACTTTATTTTTCGTTAAAGCCAATTCAATTACCTCGCTCATTTCAGTAACGTAGTGGAAAGTTAAATCTTTAATATAGCTTTCTTTGATCTCTAAAATATCTTTTCTATTGCTCTTGCAGAGGATAATTTCTTTAATATTTGCTCTTTTTGCAGCTAAAATTTTCTCCTTAATGCCACCAACAGGCAAAACTTTACCACGAAGGGTAATCTCACCCGTCATGGCCAAATGTTGTTTCACCTTACGCTGGGTAAATGCCGAAGTTAGTGCAGTTAGCATGGTTACTCCAGCAGAAGGCCCATCTTTAGGTGTTGCGCCTGCGGGTACGTGAACGTGAACGTCCCAATTGTCAAATAATGAATAATCAATTCCGAATTCTGCTGCATGTGCCCGTAAGTAAGCTAATGCAATCACGGCAGATTCTTTCATTACATCGCCAAGGTTTCCGGTTAAGGTTAATTTTCCTTTACCCGGACTTAAGCTAGATTCAATGAAAAGAATATCGCCACCAACGCTGGTCCAAGCTAGTCCGGTTACCACTCCGGCAACCTCATTACCCTCATACAAATCCTTATCATAAATTGGTGCACCTAAAATGCGCTCCACATCGGCAACAGTTAAATTAGCATCATAAGTTTCTTCCATGGCAATTTTCGTTGCGATGCCACGCACAAGCGAACCAATTTTCTTCTCCAAACCACGAACGCCAGATTCTCTGGTATAATCTTCAATTACTTTTTCTATTAAAGCGGGTTTTAAGTTGATGTCTTTATTTTGAAGACCATGATTTTCTTTCTGTTTAGGCAATAGATATTTTTTGGCAATTTCTATTTTTTCCTCAATGGTGTATCCATTTACTTCAATAATTTCCATACGATCTAACAATGCAGGCTGAATGGTGCTTAATGAATTGGCAGTAGCGATGAAAAGAATGTTTGATAAATCATAATCTACTTCCACATAATGGTCGTAAAAAGAACTGTTCTGTTCAGGGTCTAAAACTTCAAGCAAAGCCGATGATGGATCGCCACGATGATCGGTACCAACTTTATCAATTTCATCCAATACAAACACCGGATTATCGGCCCCTGCTTTTTTAATAGAGGAAATGACACGGCCAGGCATTGCACCGATATAGGTTTTACGGTGACCTCTAATTTCGGCTTCGTCTCTAATACCGCCTAAAGCCATTCGTACATATTTACGACCTAATGCTTTTGCAATTGATTTACCTAGCGATGTTTTACCAACCCCTGGAGGGCCAACTAAACACAAAATTGGCGCTTTCATGTCGCGTTTTAACTTTAGTACGGCTAAATACTCGATTATGCGTTGCTTTACTTTTTCTAATCCAAAATGATCTTTATCTAAAATCCGTTGGGCACGCTTTAAATCGAAGTTATCTTTTGTAAGCTCACTCCAAGGTAAATCCAACAACAGCTCTAAATAGTTTAACTGAATAGAATAATCTGGCGCTGAAGGATTCATCCTGCCGAGTTTATCCAATTCTTTATCAAAGTGCTGATCGACTTCTTTAGACCATTTTTTCTTTTTGGCTCTTTCTTGCAAGGCATCAAATTCCAGATCTGCAGAATTACCGCCAAGCTCTTCCTGTATCGTTTTTAATTGCTGATTTAAGAAATAATCCCTCTGTTGCTTATCTAAATCCGTACGAACTTTCGATTGAATTTGATTTCTCAATTCCAACATCTGTAATTCAACCATTAAAAGATCCATTACTTTTTGGGCTCGATCTTGCAATTTATCCATTTCGAGGATTTTTTGCTTATCCGCCATTTCGGCATTCATGTTTGACGAAATGAAGTTGATCAAAAATGAATTGCTTTCGATATTTTTAAGCGCGATGCTGGCTTCGCTAGGGATATTTGGCGAAAGTTGGATAATCTGTGCAGACATCTCCCGGATCGAGGCAATTAGCGTTTTAAAGTCCTTATCGGCCTTATGTTTTTGTTCTTCAAATTTTTGAACAACGGCTTTAATGTAAGGTTCGTTTTGCACTTCTTCAATTAAGCTGAAGCGTTGCTTACCTTGGATAATTACAGTGGTATTGCCATCAGGCATTTGAAGCAATTTTATGATGTTTGCAACCGTTCCAACACTGTTAAGTTGCTCAAATGTAGGGTCTTCTATAGAAACATCTTTCTGCGACACCACCCCAATAATCTTATTCCCTTTGTAAGCTTCTTTAATTAATTTGATGGATTTATCTCTTCCAACCGTAATGGGGATCACTACTCCAGGAAATAGAACCGTATTTCTCAATGGCAAAATTGCCAACGTTTCAGGAGTTTCCTCATTATTCATTTCCTCCTCGTCTTGTTGAGACATTAAGGGAAAAAACTCGGTATCTTCATTTATAATTGGCATAGCTGAATTGAAATCAAATATATCTTGTTTACTCATTATCTACATCTTTCCTCTAACGACAAACTGGCAGTATCATCGTGTATTCTTGGTTTAATTTAATTGTTAAGTTAATAATTCCAACTCTTGTGCCAAAGTAGAATTAGAACGAAACTTTTGTTAAAAAGGCAGGCTTGTTTTTAAATATTTCCAGCATTATCATATTAACTAAAATTCAACGTTAATGCTATTGATTACAGGATGGGGTGTATGAAAGAAATTAAAAATACTTTTAAATTCTCAGAATAGGATTATATTGCGAAAAATATTCCCTATAAATCTTCCTGATGTGTAGATTTGTTAACTTATTATTGATACATGAATTATTTTAAACAAGCTGTTTTAGGACTTTGCCTTTTTTCATCTGCAACCTGTTTTGCACAAAGTAACTACGATAAGAGCATGCAGGCAATGATGAAGGGCGATTATAAAACTGCCGTTGTGCAGTTGGAAAAAGCCGATACAAGAGATCCTGACAACGCAAATGTTTTGAAAATGTTAGGTTATTCTTATTTTCAAAATGGAGAGTTTGAAAAATCGATTTCTACTTACAGCCGATTGGTGGTAATTAAACCAAATGAGGTTTCTGCTTACTATTATCGCGGCAAGGCTCGTTTAAATATTGCCAATGACCCCAAAGAGTCTTTAAATTCTATGCGTGAAAATTTTTACACCGCATCCATTAAAGATTTCACCAAAGCAATTGAAATTAGTGGTGAAGAAGACTCACAAATGCTACAGAATAGGGCTTTAGCTTATAAGGATTACGCTATTTTTAGATCATTTAAAGTAAAGAAAAAAGAAGAAAAAGCGGCATGCATAGCGCTGTTTAACAATTCAATAGCTGATTTCCAGAAAGTATTAACCCTACAACCCTTAAGAAAAGATATTATTGATTGGGTAGCTTATGATAAGGCCCAGATTTTAAGCCTAAAATGAATAGCAGCAAAAGCAAAAAAATAGTCCTGGATTCTTCCAGGACTATTTTTTTTATCTAATTTTTCCGGTAATGATGTATTTTTTGGGCTCGAGCAACTTAATTTTTTGTTGCTTTTTGATTTGATATAAACTATCGGGATAATAAACTAAAGTGTCGTTGGAGGTGTAAAGGATATTTTTATTAGCGATGAAGATCTCGACTTTCTTAATTCTCGCGCCATCTTTTTCAACCCGAATGCTTTTAACGGGAATCTTTTTATTTGATGAGGTATAATTTTCCTCCAGGTTGTTTTTGGAAGTTTGAAAGCTTCCTTTCCACGACGTTTTATTGATGTCTGCATCGATAAAGACAGAAAGTTCTTTGTTCCAATCTTGAATCACCAACGCTTTATTTTCTGATGCTCCATTCACGATAACCATCTTATTCACAATTGGTTTCTGCTTTTGCAAGCGAGAAATTTCCTTCTTGAAATAACCCTTTACATCGAAATAAAGTAAATCTGTATTTGCTTCAGATTCTTTACGCTGATTGCAGGAAAAGAGCGCCAAAGCAAATACAAATAGATATTGTTTTTTAATCATTATACCAATACGTTTCCTGTCATTTCTTCTGGAATGGCCACACCTAATATTCTTAAAACCGTAGGGGCAATGTCTCCCAATTTTCCATCGGCAATGGTTTTGTAATCTTTATCAATTAGGATGCATGGAACCAAGTTGGTGGTGTGTGCGGTATTTGCAGATCCATCGTTGTTGACCATGTATTCTGAATTGCCATGATCGGCGAGCAAAATAAACGAGTAGCCATTTTCTAAACCTTTATTTACCACAATTTCAGCGCATTTATCGGCAGTTTCTACGGCTTTCACAACGGCTTCAAAAACGCCTGTATGCCCAACCATATCCGGATTTGCAAAGTTTAAACAAATAAAATCCGCCCATCCAGTCTCCATTTCGGCGGTAATGGCTTCTGTAATTCCTGCGGCACTCATCTCAGGTTGCAAATCGTAAGTCGCAACTTTTGGCGACGGAATTAGAATTCTTTTCTCATTTTCAAACTCGCTTTCTCTTCCGCCAGAAAAGAAGAAGGTTACGTGTGGATATTTTTCTGTTTCAGCAATGCGGATTTGATTTTTTTGATTGTTTGCCAATACTTCTCCTAAAGTTTTGCTCAAATCATCTTTGGTGAAAACCACATTAACTTTTTCAAAGCTTTCATCATAGGTGGTCATTGTAACATAGTACAGTGGCAATTTATGCATCTGTTGTTCAGGAAAGTCTTTTTGTGTTAAAGCTGTTGTAATTTCTCTACCTCTATCGGTGCGGAAGTTAAAGCAAATCACCACATCATCGTTCTGAATGGTTGCAACTGGCTCGCCATTGTTTTGCGTTAAAACAACGGGTTGCAAAAACTCGTCTGTAACACCAGCATCGTATGATTTTTTTATTGCAGCAAGCGCATCCTGCGTTTTCTCACCTATGCCATTTACCATAACATCGTACGCCTTTTTTACGCGCTCCCAACGGTTATCCCTATCCATCGCATAATATCGACCAACCATTGTGGCAAGTTTGGTATTGGAGTTTTGTATATGTTGTTGCAAATCAGTTATAAAGCCCAGTCCAGAATTCGGATCGGTATCACGACCATCTAAAAAAGCATGTATAAAAGTTCTTCCAACATGCGCTTCGTTTGCAGCATCAGATAAGGCTTTTAAGTGTTCGATATGTGCATGCACACCACCATTAGAAACTAAACCTATAAAATGAACAGCCTTATTATTCCTTTTGGCATAATCAAATGCATTTAATAAAACTGGGTGGCTGTGCAATTCTCTATCTGTAATGGCTTTATTGATTCTACCCAGTTCTTGATAAACTACTCTTCCGGCGCCTAAATTCATGTGGCCCACTTCCGAGTTACCCATTTGTCCGGCTGGCAAGCCTACTGCTTCGCCAGAAGCTTCAAGTTTTGAGTTGGGATAATTTTGCAGCAATGAATCAAAAAAAGGCGTATTTGCGGCATAAGCAGCATCAGATTCATCTTTATTTCCATAGCCCCAGCCATCTAGAATAATAAGTGCAAGTTTTTTATTTGTCATTCGTTTTTGGTTTTATAATCATATTTGTAAGGCTTAGAACATTCGTTTTTTCGCGTTCCGCCCGAACAAAATTTAATAAAAGTAATTATGCATTCTTGATTTTTTTTAAAACATTATTGTCGAGAACCTGTTTTAATATTTTATTACGAAGCAAATATAACTTTATTGAAGCTTATACAAATTAAGAAATCCTTTTTTTGCTGAGCTAATGGCATAATTTTAGCTATAGGGTTCTGTATAAAATGCAGAAATGATCCGGAGCTTATTTTTATTGGTTATCAGTTTATCATCATTATATCGTTTTACAGCCTACCAGGCTGATATTATCGATGACTTATCTTCGTATTTTAAGGCGAGTAACGCCAAAGAGATTGCCAAAAATTTCGCCACAACTATCGAATTGATCTTTATTGATGAAGAAGATGTATATTCTAAAGCACAGGGTGAACAGATTTTAAAAGATTTTTTCATCAAACACCCACCGATAAAAACAAGTATTTTTCATAAAATTAATACCAATCCCAACTACCGGTTTGGCGTAATTCTTTTAAGTACAGCAAAAGAAACTTTTCGTGTTTCAATCACGATGAAAAAATTTAATAGCAATTTTCTGATTACCGAATTGCGCATAGAACCTGCTAAAGATTAATCCAATCTGCTAATTATCCATCACGCCGCCTAAATTTTAATTTAAGGCTTTCTGTCAATTGCTGGCTGATAAATAATTCCTATTTTTGCGATCAAATCACTTGTTTTGGACAAAGAACTTATAGATCAATTCATAAAAAATGCTCTTGCTGAAGATGTTGGCGATGGCGATCATACTTCATTATCAACCATCCCGGCTCATACAGAAGGCAATGCAAAACTAATTATCAAAGAAAATGGAATTTTAGCAGGTATTGAGCTTGCTGTAGAAATTTTCAAAGTTGTAGATGGTGATTTGAAAGTTAATGTGCTGTTAAAAGATGGCGATCAGGTAAAAGTAGGTGATATTGGCCTAACGGTTAGTGGTCGCACACATTCGATCCTCATTGCTGAACGTTTGGTTTTGAATTGCATGCAAAGAATGAGTGGCATTGCAACCAAAACCCATCATATCGTAGGCTTGTTAAAGAATACCAAAACTAAAATTTTAGACACAAGAAAAACTACACCTGGACTGCGCTATTTGGAAAAATGGGCTGTGAGAATAGGTGGAGGGGTGAACCATAGGATAGGTTTGTACGACATGATTTTAATCAAGGATAATCATGTTGACTATGCTGGTGGCATTTCGAATGCGATAAAATCTGCTCAGAGATATTTGTCAACTAAGGAAAAATCTCTACAGATTGAGATTGAAGTGAGGAATATTGAGGAACTTAAAGAAGTGTTAGAAATTGGTGGAGTAGATCGAATTATGCTTGATAACTTTGGTTTTGATAAACTTAAAGAGGCCGTAAAATTGATTGATGGGCGGTTCATAACCGAAGCATCTGGAGGCATTACGGAAGAAAATGTTAGCGCATATGCCGACTGTGGTGTAGATTTTATCTCGATGGGTGCACTAACACATTCTGTTAAGAGTTTAGATATCAGCCTAAAAGCATATTAACGTAATGAGCTGCTTAATAAAACGCTTATTTTTTGTATCATTGTAGGCTATGGTTACGGTTTATTCTCTCAGCGCTTTACTTCTTGCTTACCTTTTCGGCTCCATCCCAACGGCGGTTTGGCTAGGACAAGCCTTTTATGGCGTGGACGTTAGAGAATACGGCAGTGGCAACGCAGGGGCTACAAATACTTTTAGGGTTTTGGGTAAAAAAGCAGGCATTGCGGTAATGGTTATCGACATTGCCAAAGGCTATACCGCCACTAATCTTGCCTATCTAATTGGCATGAGTGTAACTGGCCCACAAAATTCAGTTGTTTTCGTTAACTATCAGTTGGCACTTGGCGTAACGGCTGTAATGGGTCATTTATTCCCGGTATTTGCTGGTTTTCGGGGCGGAAAGGGTGTTGCAACGCTTTTTGGAATGATTTTAGCCGTTAATTTCGAAGCATCTATGCTTTGTGTTCTGGTTTTTGTGGTCGTTCTTTTGCTAACAAAATATGTTTCATTGAGTTCAATTTGTGCGGGATTTACCTTTCCGCTCAGCGTTGTCTTTTTGTTTCAAGTATCCATAAAATCAGAAGTACTTTATGGAATGGTGGTTTGTATTCTAATATTGGTTACGCACCAGAAAAATTTAGAGCGCTTGCTGAAGGGCAAAGAATCCAAGGTGTATTTGTTTCGAAACAAAACTAATTAACAAATCGCACAGCTTTTGAAACTTATTTGTAAGCTAAATGTTACTACATTGTTTGCTTACAATTTGAGTTTACACCTTTAAAAAAATATTATTTTTTATGAAAAAGTTATTACTAACCGCAAGTGTTGCCGGTTTACTATTGTTCAATTCTTGTTCTACTGTTCCATTAACGGGTCGTAGTAGATTAAATTTGGTAAGTAACGACCAAGTTTTGCCTATGGCTTTTCAGGCGTACAGCGAGTTCTTAACGGAGAATAAAACAACGGTTTTGCCAGCATCTAATGCACAGGCTTTGAAAGTTAAAACCATTGGTAGCCGATTAATTTCTGCCGTTCAAACCTATATGAACAACAACAACTATGGAAATTTGATACAGGATTATAAATGGGAGGTAAATGTTGTTCAAAATAATGAAAAAAATGCCTGGTGTATGCCAGGTGGAAAAATTGTGGTTTACACTGGTATCTTGCCAGTTACACAAGACGATGCGGGCTTAGCAACAGTTATGGGACACGAAATTGCCCATGCAATCGCTGGTCACTCGGCAGAACGCATGTCGCAAGAAATGGTTGCGCAAGGTATTGGAACTGCAGGGGGTGTTGCTCTATCTAAAAACCCAAGAGCACAATCTACTTTCAATACACTTTATGGCGTTGGCGCCCCTATAGCAATGTTAAAATATTCTCGTAATCAGGAATTAGAGGCCGATCGATTAGGTTTAATATTTATGGCAATGGCTGGTTACAACCCACAATCATCAGTAAGTTTTTGGAATAGAATGTCTTCAGCATCTGCAAATGCGCAAAAACCTGCTGAATTTTTAAGTACTCACCCAAGTGATGCGACCAGGATTGCACAAATTCAAAAATACTTACCTGAAGCACAGCAGTATTACAAGAAATAAGGATTTTAAATATCCGTATATTGGGGTGGAAGTTTCTTGCTTAGGCAAAACACTTCCACCTTTTTTTGTTTTACTGTGCACCTAAAACTTTCAAAATTGCAGTGGCTTTGAGCATGCATTCCTCGTATTCTGCATTTGCATTGCTTTGATAGGTAATTGCGCTACCCACTTGAAAGGAAAGATATTTTGCTTCACCATCATATAGGATGGTTCTGATGACCACATTAAAATCAAAATCACCGTTCGGATTGATGCAGCCAAACGATCCTGAAAAAACACCTCTCTTGGTTTCTTCATATTGTTCTATAAGTTGCATGGCCTTCACTTTTGGCGCTCCAGTCATCGAGCCCATAGGAAAGGCATTTTTAATCGCTTCTATAAAATGAACATCTGGATGAAGGTGACAACCAATTGTCGAAATCATTTGATGCACTTGCGGAAAGGTATAAATTCCGAACAGTTCCTCAACTTTTACGCTTCCTTTAATTGCTGATTTTGTCAAATCGTGCCGTACTAAATCCACAATCATCACATTTTCAGCCTGTTCCTTAATGTCGTTCCTTAGCGCAGATTTTATGGCTTCGTCTTCCTCAGCGTCTAAACTTCGCTTTGCCGTACCTTTGATGGGTTGTGAAATGAGCTTATCGCCGCGTTTGCATAAAAATCTTTCGGGTGTTGCGGATAGGATGTAACGTTGATTGATTTTAAAGAAACCTGCAAATGGAGTGGGCGATAATCGATTCAAAGATTCGAATATTTCGAGTGGATTAATCTCGGCATGTTCGGCAAAAAACTCCTGACAAAAATTGATTTCATAAATGTCGCCTCTAGCGATGTGTTCTTTCAGTAATTCGATTTTCTCTATGTATTGCGTTTCTGAAAGTCGAGATTTAATCGTTGGTTTTTTGCTTGGTAAATTGGACTCAGGTATGAAATCATCAATTTCATTTAATAGAGAAGCATCTCCAATTAAAACCTCTGCAATTCCATTTTTATAGGCGATTAGATATTTTGGAATAAAGAAATAGAGGTCGTCAAATTTTAACTGGTCTCTGTTTTTAGATGACAGGTCTTCTATCTGATTTTTTAAATCGTAGCCCAAGTAACCAAAAATCCACTGTTTGTGTTTATCGCAAAAAGTTTTTAATTGATCGAATGAATTGCCTCTTGAAGATTTCAACTCGGTTTGAACATCCACAGCCAGCAAAAAATCAAAGGCAGCGTATTTGTCCTGGTATTCATTTGAATCTAGAAAACAACATACGCCAAATTGGTTTGCCCAATTCAGGGCCTTGTATTTAAAATCGATGATGGTTTCTGGAGTTTTCAAGCTGAACAAAGGTAATTAAAGCCAGCCTAATCAAAAATAGTTTTGGCAAGCAAAATAAATTATGAAGCACCGACGCAACGCAATAACATATAAAGCGAAGCGCAATTAAAATCGCATGATTACATTTTCCGTTCCTAGTAAGCGGTGTTTGTACTAACGAAAATAAGTATAAAAAAAGGCAACTTTCAGCAGAGAAAGTTGCCTTATTCATTCAAATAATCTCTAAATCAGCAATGCTGAAAATAGTTTAACGTAATTCTAAAGTTTGTGCCCGATCTGGTCCTACTGAAAGGAATTTGATGGGAACTTCTAATTCTTTTTCTAAGTAATCGATATAAGCTTGTAATTTTGAAGGGATTTCATCAACGGATGTAATTTTGGTTACATCAGTAGCCCAGCCTTCTATCGCTTTTAAAACAGGTTTTGGTTGGATAGAAATGATGTCGTATGGCATGTAATCGATGGTTTCGCCATTATATTCGTAGTGTGTACAAGCATAAATGGTGTCGAAAGTATCTAAAACATCTGCCTTCATCATAATTAAATCGGTAACGCCATTTAACATAATGGCATATTTTAAGGCTGGCAAATCTATCCATCCACAACGGCGAGCACGTCCTGTAGTTGCACCAAATTCATGCCCAAGGGCACGTAGGTTCTCGCCTACTTCATTGTCTAGTTCAGTAGGGAAGGGACCGCCACCAACACGTGTACAATAGGCTTTAAAAATACCATACACGGCCCCAACTTTGTTAGGTGCAATACCCAATCCTGTACAAGCACCAGCAGTTGTGGTGTTGCTTGATGTTACAAATGGGTATGAACCAAAATCTACATCCAACAAAGTACCTTGTGCACCTTCTGCCAATACGGCCTTTCCTTCTTTTAGATAGCCATTTACAAAATGTTCGCTATCTACATGTGGAATGCTTTTTAAGAATTCTATGGCTTCAAAAAAGGAGGCTTCTTTCTCTGCCAATTCATACTCGAAACCTTCGTAATGAGAGAGAATTTCTGTGTGTTTTTCTACTAATTTATTGTAGCGTTCTTTAAAATCGGGCAGGGTGGTATCGCCAACGCGTAACCCATTACGTCCGGTTTTATCCATGTAAGTTGGACCAATACCCTTTAAGGTAGATCCAATTTTGTTTTTACCCATTCTGGCCTCGTTTGCTGCATCTAATAATTGATGGGTTGGCAAAATCAAGTGGGCTTTTCTGGCAATCACTAATTTGCCCTCAGCAACTGGGTCGTGACCAGCTTTTTTTAGATTATCTAGTTCTCTTTTTAATATGATTGGATCGATAACTACACCATTACCAATAAGGTTCATGGTTTTCTCGTTAAAGATTCCTGATGGTATGGTATTCAAAACGAATTTCTTACCGTCAAATTCCAGCGTATGCCCAGCGTTTGGACCACCTTGGAAGCGGGCAATAAGATCGTATTTTGGACTTAGAACATCAACGATTTTTCCCTTTCCTTCATCGCCCCATTGTAGGCCGAGAAGTACATCTACTTGCGTCATTATTAAAAAATTAAGCGGGTTTTATTATTTAGGATTGATTTAATTTGCTTCAACTTTCGCTGCTGCTGTGGCGTTTTCACTTACTTTTCTGGATACACTGCAATCAGAGCAGAATCCATACATATTTAAGGAATGGTGTTTAATATCGAATTTTAGAAGATCGCCCACCATGGTTTGAATTTGGTGTACACGTGGGTCGCAAAACTCCACAACTTTGCCACATTCAATACAAATTACGTGATCGTGTTGGCGGTAGCCGTAAGATTTTTCGAATTGGGCCATGTTTTTCCCGAATTGATGTTTAGTTACCAAATCACACGATACCAATAACTCTAAAGTATTATAAACCGTTGCTCGGCTTACACGATACTTTTGGTTTTTCATGTGAATGTATAGGGTTTCAACATCAAAATGGTCGTTTCTAGAATATATTTCTTCCAATATGGCGAAACGCTCTGGTGTTTTACGCAGGTTTTTGTTCTCTAAATAAGCCTCAAAAATCTTACGAACGAGCTCATTTGTTTTTTGTTCAGACATAGTTTTCTAACTCCATTCAAAGGTATGTAAATTGTTTGATTCTCCTAGCTTTTGATTGTTTAAATGTTGTAAAGTTGAAGGATTAAATGGCTTTCTTACGGATTGAATTTGAAGGGTTTTTAACCTTTCAACGCTATGTTTTGGCGAGTTCTGGGTAATAAAAATACCCTTTAAAACTAGCCAAGACCCTGAAATGAATTCGGGGAATAATACCTTAAACCCATCCCTTATGCTAAATAAACAATCCGTCATGCTGAATTTATTTCAGCATCTTAATCGAAAGTATCATTTAAGCATCAAACCTAGTTACGCCGGTAACACCCCTAACTTTTAATAAGTTTTTAATGAGATTTTCTAAGTGCTCTGTATCGTTAACAAAAATCATAATTGAGCCTTCAAAAATACCATCGTTGGTATCAACTGTAATCGAACGCATATTTACCTTAAAATCAGTTGAAATTACTCGGGTAATGTTGTTGATAAGCCCCACATCATCAATTCCAACAATTTTTAATCCGGTTAAAAAGGTTAGTTCTTGTTGTTTGTTCCATTTTGCTTTAACCACGCGGTAGCCATAGTTGGCCATAAGTTGTGTGGCATTAGGGCAATTGGTTCTGTGTATTTTAATGCCTTCACTTACGGTAATGAATCCAAAAACATCATCCCCCGGAATTGGGTTGCAACATGCAGCAAGCGTATAATCAATGCGTTGCATGTCTTCGCCAATTAAAAGAATATCAGATTCTCCACCTTTAATTTTATTTTTAATGCCATCAACCGATAGATTTTCTGGGCGTTCTGGCGCACGGCTTTCTACTTCTTTTTCTGTGCTTAAATATTCCTTAATATCCTTAAGTTCTATCTTCCCTTGTGCTACATGTACAAAGAGTTCTTGTGTGGAGGGCAGCTTAAAAAAGTAACTTATTTTTTGAAGGTTATCGGTGTTGTATGTGATTTTAAGCGATTTTAACTTACGCTCTAAAATTTCTTTTCCGTTATCGGCAATTTTGCGTTTTTCTTCTTTTAAAGAGGATTTAATTTTGGATTTAGCTTTCGCCGTAACCACAATATTCAGCCAATCTTCTTTTGGCGTTTGCTTGCTAGAGGTGATAATTTCTACTTGATCGCCATTTTGGAGTTTGTAAGATATGGGTACCAGTTTATGATTTACCTTCGCACCAATACAGGTTGCGCCCACTCCCGTGTGAATTTCAAAGGCGAAATCTAGCGCCGTTGCACCTAATGGCAATTGAATAAGCGATCCTTTGGGAGTAAAGATGAAAATTTCGTCGGAGAATAGATTCATCTTAAAATCATCCAAGAAATCGAGCGCATTGGCTTCAGGATTGCTGAGCATCTCCCTCACTTTTTGAATCCATTGATCCAAACCATTATCGTTGCTCGATTCTTTGTACTTCCAATGTGCGGCGAAACCTTTCTCCGCAATTTCATTCATTCGCTGTGTACGAATTTGTACCTCAACCCATTGGCCGCGAGGGCCCATTACGGTAGTATGCAAGCTCTCGTAACCATTTCCTTTTGGTGAGGATACCCAATCGCGCAAGCGATCAGGATTGGGGCGGTATAAATCCGTTACAATAGAATAGGCTTTCCAACAATCGGCCTTTTCGTTTTCTGGCGGGCTATCCAAAATAATGCGGATCGCAAAAAGATCATAAACCTCCTCAAAAGGGATGTTCTTTTTCTTCATTTTATTCCAGATGGAATGAATTGATTTTGGGCGGCCATAAACATCAGCAACTAAACCCTGTTCGTGTACGATTTCATCAATTGGTTCTACAAACTTTTTGATAAACATTGCCCGTTCGGCTTTTTTCTCGTTTAACTTTTTGGCAACAAATTTATAGGTATCGGGCTCAAGATATTTCATGGAAAGATCTTCGAGTTCGGATTTGATGGCATAAAGCCCCAAGCGATGGGCCAGGGGTGCATAAAGATAAATGGTTTCTGAAGCGATTTTGAGTTGCTTATGACGAGGCATAAACTCCATCGTGCGCATGTTGTGCAATCTATCAGCTAGTTTAATCAGTATTACACGAACATCATCTGCCAGGGTAAGCAACATTTTTCTGAAATTCTCGGCTTGCAAGGAACTATTTGTATCGAAAACGCCAGATATTTTGGTTAAACCATCGATAATCTTGGCGGTTTTCTTGCCAAATTCGCGTTCTATATCCTCAAGTGTAATGTCCGTATCTTCCACTACATCATGCAATAGGGCACAAACAATTGATGTTGTACCCAAACCAATTTCTTCTGCTGCAATCTGTGCTACCGCTATTGGATGATAAATATAGGGTTCGCCAGATTTACGTCGCATGTCTTTATGGCTTTCTAATGCCATATCAAATGCTTTGCGGATTTCCTTCTTATCTCCTTTTTGTAATGTGGACTTGCTGGCCCGTAACAATGCCCTGTATCTTTTTAGAATTTCTTGTTTTTCCGCCTCTAAATCAATCACTAACTCTGTTTTCATTTGTATTTTTTGCGTAAAAAATTGCGTCTTATTTATGAATAAAACTTATATTAGATCTGTGAAACACCTTATATATGAAATAACACCTAACTTTGTAAAAGTATAAATTTATGAAATTTAAAGGGCTCTTTTTTCTGTGTATTGTAATGATTTTTAGCATTTCGCTAAAAGCACAAGACCCTGCATCCCCAGTTTTTCCTAAATTGGGCAAGGCCGATACCATTAGAGTTGCCTCTACAAATGATAACGGTGTGATGATTCCTTGGATGCAACTAAACGATGTTAGTATTTTTGCGGCCAGAATTTGGAAATCTCCAGCAGAGCAAGCTGCTTACAATCGCTTGCGTTACAACGTTTTAAAGGTGATGCCTTATGCCTTGTACGCCAAACGCAGATATGAGCAATTGGAACAGGACTTAGCTAAAACACCCGAGAAAAAAGAACAAAAACAATTGGTTAAAGCTTGTGATAATGAGATTAAAGACATGTTTAATCGGGAGATTAAAGAGTTAACCATTACGCAAGGACAAATATTAACCAAACTCATTGATCGTGAAGTTGGAAGAACCACTTACGATATTGTAAAACAAACTAAAGGTGGTTTTGCAGCGTTTTCTTATCAAATTGTGGCCAGAGTTGTTGGTCATAATTTGAAAAGCACTTACGACCCCAATCAAGACAGAGATATAGAATCCATCATTCGTACCTCTGGATATTATCAATAACAAAATGCAGGAAAGCGTTCCGAATATTTACCCATTCAAAGTCAAGAAAATTAATGGCGACGAGCAGCCCTTATCTGCTTACAGAAACAAGGTTGTATTAATTGTAAACACGGCTTCTGAATGTGGTTTTACCCCACAACTTAAAGAACTTCAACAGCTTAAGGATGAAATTAATCATCCTGATTTTGAGATATTAGGTTTTCCAACCAACGATTTTGGAAAACAAGAACCCCTCAGCGGCTCGGACATTAGTACCTTTTGCGAAATTAATCATGGTGTGAAATTTCCCGTTTTCGATAAGATTATGGTTCGTGGCACTCAAGTTCATCCCTTATATCAATTTTTGAGTGATAAGAAACAAAACGGAAAACTAAATTCAAAACCGAGGTGGAATTTTCATAAGTACCTGGTCAATCAACATGGAGAGTTGGTCGATTTCTTCTTTCCTTTTACCAAACCATTGAGCTCAAAAATTAAAAAGAGCATTCAGCGCTTGCTGAATCAAAATTCGTAGTAAAATAATGAAACTAGATATTTTAGTCATTGCCGTGCATCCAGATGATGCTGAGCTTTGTTGTTCAGGAACGATTTTAAAACACATCGCCTTGGGCAAGAAAGTAGGCATCGTAGATTTAACCCGAGGAGAGCTCGGCACACGGGGAACTGCAGAAACCAGAGATGAAGAAGCCGCCGAATCGGCAATGATTTTAGGCTTACACGTTAGAGAAAATTTGAGGTTTCGAGATGGCTTTTTCCAAAACGATGAGGCACACCGTTTAGAAGTGATTAAAGCGATCAGAAAGTATCAGCCAGAAATTATCTTAAGCAATGCTTTAGAAGATCGTCACCCAGATCATGGCCGTGCAGGCGATTTGGTTTATGATTCTGTGTTTCTATCGGGCTTACCCAAAATTGAAACCACACTAGATGGAGAAAAACAGGGTGCACATCGTCCGAGATTGTTGCTACAGTACATTCAAGATCGTTACCTTAAGCCTGATATTATTGTAGATATTACAGATTACATGGACACAAAAATTAAGTCGATAAGGGCTTTTAAAACACAGTTTTACACGCCTGGCGTAGAGGGCTTAGATACTTATATATCTTCTCCAGAATTTTTCGAAAGTGTTATTGGCAGATCAAGAGAATTTGGAAAAAACATCGGTGTTACCTTCGGTGAGGGTTTTACCTCAAGGAAACTGCTTGGAGTAGATAATCTATTTCATTTAAAGTAGCGTATTGCTAGCGCTCCCTTGTGCAAAGAGGGCAGCATGCAACAAAAAGCTGAGTTATTTGTTACTCTGAAAACGAATAATAATGGCGAATATATTTTCTTCACTTAAACATGCTTATAATCTTTTTAAGCATGTAGATTTTGATAAGTTAGAAGCCTTATCCAAAAAAGTCGATCTTCCTAAAATGGTCGAAACCATCTCTAGCCTTGATGATAAGCAAATTCAAGGGATGATGAAAATGATGGGCGGCTCTGGTAAAAAGAGGGAATTGCCTCCAATTGAGGGCGATTTCTATCATTTGGGAGATGAGGCCCTTAAAGATGAAGATCGAGAATTACAGCTTAAAGTAAGGGCATTTTTAGAAAAAGAAGTTAAGCCAATTGTAAATCACTATTGGAATAGAGCCGAATTCCCCTTCGAAATCATTCCTAAACTTGCCGAATTAAATATTTGCGGCTTAACGTACCAAGGTTATGGCTGTCCGGGCAAATCCAATTTGATGGAAGGTATTTTAGCGATGGAAATGGCGAGAATTGATACCTCTATTTCTACCTTTTTCGGAGTCCAAAGCGGTTTGGCCATGGGCTCTATTTATCTTTGTGGCTCAGAAGAACAAAAGCAACAATGGCTTCCCCTAATGCAACAATTTAAAATTATAGGCGCATTTGGCTTAACCGAGCCCGAAGTTGGCTCTGCTGCTGCTGGCGGCTTAACCACTACCTGTAAAAAAATAGGCGATAAGTGGGTTCTAAATGGTCAGAAAAAGTGGATTGGCAATGCCACCTTTGCCGATATTTTAATTATTTGGGCAAGGGACGAAGACAGTGGAGAGGTGAAAGGCTTCATTGTCAAAAAGGACAACCCCGGTTTTGCAGTCGAAAAAATGCAAGATAAAATGGCCTTGAGAATAGTTCAAAATGGAATTATTACGCTAAGCAATTGCGAAGTTGCAGAATCCGACCGATTGCAAAACGCCAATTCGTTTAAAGATACGGCTAAGGTTTTGCAAATGACAAGGGCTGGCGTTGCTTGGCAGGCAGTAGGCTGTGCAAGAGGTGCCTATGAAAACGCCTTAGAATATACCAGAACGCGCAAACAGTTTGGTAAACCGATAGCATCATTCCAATTAATTCAGAACCATTTAGTGGAAATGTTATCTAATTTAACGGCTATGCAAACGCTCTGTTTCCGTTTATCCCAACTGCAAGATCAAGGTCTGTTGAAAGATGAACATGCCTCTTTAGCGAAGGTTTTCTGCTCTTTGCGCACGCGGGATGTAGTGAGTAAAGCCCGTGAAGTAATGGGTGGAAATGGGATTTTGCTTGAGTATAATGTTGCGAGATTTGTTGCAGATGCAGAGGCAATTTATTCGTACGAGGGTACAAAAGAGATTAATACCTTAATTGTAGGCAGGGCGATCACCGGGTTTTCTGCTTTCGTTTGATTCGGGGAAGGGTTTATTTTTTTCGCAAAACCATTAGTATATTTTCGGAATTGCAAAAGTATTGGTAGTAAATAAGCGAGGGTGTTCTGTTGTTAGTCATAACGTTCTTGGAAAATCAATTGTGGCGTATTTTCTCAGACGCCACCATATTAATATTTGGAAAGGATTGGTTCTGTGTTTCATAGGTGCTGTAGTCCTGCTAACCGCTATAGCCCAGCAGAAAAAGCTGGGGCTGCCGCTATTATCAGGTTTAATAAATTGGGCTGGTGGTTCTTTTGAACGTTTTTCTTGTATGGTGGGGTAAGGTAATGTTGAATTGCTTGGCATGTAGTATATGTGCATTATGAGCCTCCCGTTAATTATAAACCCGATTTTGCGAATGCCAATTTTGTGAGTGGCTAATCGCTTATTGTTAGGAAATGAACGGTTCTATATTTCATAGGTGCTGTAGCCCTGCTAACCGCTATAGCCCAGCTGAAAAAGCTGGGGCTGCCGCTATTATCAGGTTTAATAAATTGGGCTTGTGGTTCTTTTGAACGTCCTTTTCTTATATGGAGGCGCAAGGTATGATTGAATTGTTTGCATGCTATAGATATGGATTATGAGCCCCCTTTAATTGTAAACCCGATTGTACGAATGCCAATTTTTTTCAAATTGGCAGCAGGGAAAGCGGGACAGGTGTTTCCAATGGAATGCTGAACGTTCATTTCCAAATTATTTTCGTCGTATCTAACGCTTATTGAGGCTTATGCCCATCAATAGATGAAACGGTATGTCAGTCGCCAATTAAACAGCTTGCTTAACTACTGCTTAAAACGGATGCTTATTGAATGCCACTTGGCTCATGGCACTTTTCTCGAATAGTGCAATACAGGATTTATTGTATTGAGAATCAAAGTTTATTGCTCCAGGTTCCAATGCTTTAGGAACATTGGAATTTTCCATGAAGAAATAAACTTTGGTATTTCCGTATTTGGTATGGGGCATAATGTTTCCATAATCTTCCATTTCTTTCCAAATGCTATCTTTAACCGTTACTACATAAATCCTTTGCACGGGGCCGGTATTGTTAGCATTTCTGTATTTAACAACTTCTTTGAAACCCGATTTCATATCGCCTATACCTGGTTGGTTAAGGGTGTCTTTCACGATAAAGAAGATTAGTATTAAAACACCAATGAAAGTTAGGTAAAAAAGGGATTTTTTGCGCATGCTTACAATAAAGGCAATATTTTTTCCATAACCGTCAAACCCTCGTCAATATGTTTTTGCTCAATGCAAAGGGCGGGGCGGAAGCGAATGGTTTTTTCGCCACAGCCTAAAAACATAACGTTATGGTCTAATCCTTTGCTTATGAATTGATTTCTCATGTCTTTTGTAGGGAAATCGAACGCGCACAATAAGCCTCTTCCACGTACATTGCTCATTTTATCGTATTTGTGGGCAAGGTTTTCGAGGTTTTCTTTTAAATAAGCTCCAACCTTTGTGGCATTATCGCAAAGTTGGTCTTCTTCTACAATTTGTAGAATTTGGGTAGCGCGCACCATATCAACCAAATTCCCACCCCATGTTGAGTTAATTCTGCTTGGAACTCTAAATACATTGTTCTCAATTTGATTCACCTTATCGCCAACCAAAATTCCGCAAACCTGCATTTTCTTGCCAAAGGCAACAATATCTGGCCGTGCTTTTTCGCTAAAGTGTTGGTGGCACCAAAATTTACCGGTTAAACCAACGCCCGTTTGTACCTCATCATAAATTAGAAACGCCTCATTTTCATCTGCCAAGGTTTTAAGTTGAATTAAAAATTCCTCACGTAAATGATTATCGCCACCTTCAGATTGGATGGGTTCTATAATAATCGCACAAATTTCGTCTTTATTCTCGGCGAAGGCTTGTTTAATCTGTGCTATAGATGTTTCTTCCGTATGTATGGCCTGATCTAGATGATCACCTTGAAGTGGAAATTTAACTTGTGGAATACTTACCCTCGGCCAATCGAATTTGGCAAACCATTTGGTTTTATCTGGCAAGGTATTGGTTAAACTTAAGGTATATCCTGTACGACCGTGAAAGGCGCGCTCAAAGTGAAGTACCTTAAAACCTTTCTCTGCTGTATATCCTTTTGCAAAATTCTTTTGAACCTTCCAGTCCATAGCAACTTTAATGGCATTTTCGACGGCCAAACCACCACCTGCAATAAAGAAAGCATGGGGCAGATAATCTGGAATGCCGATTTTGGAAAAGGTTTCTACAAATTGTGCATATTGTTGGGTATATACATCAGAATTTGATGGATTGGCCATGGCTGCTTGTAGTAGATTTTTTTTGAAGGCTTCATCGTTAATCATTTTTGGATGATTGTACCCTAATGGCACCGAAGCAAAACAGGTAAAAAAATCGAGCAGTGTACGGTTGTATTTCGAATCGTAAATATATGCCCCCTTACTTTTTTCCATATCATAGGTAAGGTCGAAACCGTCAGCTAAAATATGTTTACTAAGTGCTTCGTTAACTTGATCTGCAGGTATTGTTAATTGGTACATAAATTTGGTTTTGATGTTTTTCAAATTTAGCGAAATGTGCCTAGAATCAAAATTTAAGCCCTTTTTGTACTCGAAGAGCAAAAATAGGTTTAAACTGTTTAAAGTATGATTTTGCCCCTACACAGACATCTTTTTAATAAATGTGGAAAACTTTTTTCTGAAGAGATGATCAAATTGATGCTTATTATTTCCATCCTGAACGTTGTACACGACATAAATTATAGCTTGATTAACGGAATTGAAGCCAATAACAATAATACTTATTGATATATATCATTAAATTAACCAATTAAGGTTTATTTCTGTAGTATTAATTATATGTTTTATTATGTTTGTGTATGGAAACGCTTAATAAAGTTCAAATGTTAAATACCTTCCTTGCAAAAGTTAAGCAATTGAGGGGCTTTGGTGATATGAATTCTTATTTCTTGGCCAGCCAGTTTAAGGGTATAGACGAGAAAGTTAAAGAAAATCAAGTCAATGAAATTATTTCCGAGTTTTCTTCCCCGGAAACTTTTAATGAGGGCAAAACACATTTTATAGATGGTATTAATGCCCTAATAGACGATATTTTACACAATTAGATTGTATTATTATTTTTAAGTAGTAAGCCTTTAGATTTTTATCTAAGGGCTTTTTTTGTGGTACAATTTTTAAGTTAAAGCTTGTATTACAAGCCCTTGGCAATTTTGAATTGGAGGTCGCTGTATTCGGCAACCGTTCTGACTGCTTTTTGAGTTACCAAATTCCATTTAGTGCCCGTTTTTTCATAAATGTACACCGTACTTGGAAATTTGGGATAACTTCCTTTTTGCAAATCGGCGGTGTTATCAAGCTCATTGGTATTGGTGAAGAAGGTATAGATTGTAAAATTGTTGTCGCCGATAGAATTGTTTAAAATACCATTGAACAAAGTTCTTCCGATTGATATTTTCTCCGCTTTTGTTTTTCCCTTAAACTTTGCATTCCAGCCTTCTAATGATTTGGGTACACATACAATTTTGCCGTAGCCATCGGCTTTATTATCGTAAATAAACATGGGCACATTGCTAATCAATTTTTTCGAATCTTTAGATTGAAGAAAACCCAACCAAGCAGTATGCACATATTTGGTGTCTTTAAAAAAATCTCGACTAGTTGTATTGCGTAAAACTTTTATGGGAGGGGTGGTTTCTAGGTGTGTAGAAAGGAAAATTAAGATGCTAATTAAGAAAACTTGGATGTTCATTTTTGGTTAAGTAACAAGGGAATAATGCTGCAAGTTATCATTTAAAATGGCGGTTTAGATGCAGTTAAACTGGATTATGACGTTAAGCAGATGATTCAGTAAGTTTAGTTATTTTCGACGCATTTGTGTAGATACAGTAAGGGTATTCTGATTAATAAAAGGCTGTAGTTCTTGCCTATTGTTTCTAAACTAGAAGATTATACAGCCTTGTAGTTTTATCCATTTTGACCAGAATTAAAGGTTATAAAATGATAATTTTAAAGGATTTATAGGCTAATTACTACTACAAGTTGTTAATTTTTTGCAATTAAACTAAACTTTACGTAATTCACCTTGTTACTAATCATATCAAAAAATTCATAGTGCTTCTTAAGCGCACAGTTGTTAAACTTGGCCGCTTGTAGAAGAATTTATTGTTGTTTAGCCCTAAATTTTATATAGAGCTTCTTTAAAATTCAAAGCAGGATTCGGAACCACGACCTGATTTTTACGAGGAGCACTTTTAGCCATATAGGCGAAACTTATTGTAACTAATGAATACAGAATCTTACTATACCCGACGCGATGCTTGCATGAAGTTTTTATTAACGCCTGAAGAATTTCAAGAAATACTACACGTGCACGAGATTAGTCATATAAATAAGGAGATCACACTATTTACCGCTCCCGTTGCTTCACCTTTTAAGAATGATGAAATTTATGTTGACAAAAAAGATTTTGAACTTGCGCTTAAGATTTACAGGAATGAGCTACACCTAAATCGGTAATCTAAGCTCGGGATCACAAAAATATCTTTCAAAAAGAGCTAAAACGCTCCAATAAATTGATGGTGATTAATTTATATAATCCTTTTTTCAAATTTGTCCATTCCCGCTGAATTGATTTTAACACCTTAACGGAAATTGCTTTGATTATCTTTTTGCCCTTAGGTCTTGAGCCGACCTTAGCTTGTGTAAGCAAATCATTACTAGGATATTAGAATATTGAATTGTGATTGAACAAATGTTATTGGGCTTTCCCCATTTTCTTTAAAACCAGATAATGTGACCTCAATGCAGCGCCAAAAGTTTTACTTTCATGGTAAGGCATGCCGTACTCTAGAGCGGTTTCTTTCACAATCAGCGATACCTTCCCGTAATGAATGTGACAAATTTTAGGGAAGAGATGGTGTTCTATTTGGCGGTTAAGTCCGCCTAGGAAAAAGGCTGCAAACTTACATTGCGTGGCAAAATTAGCCGTTGTACGCATTTGGTGTTCTGCCCAGGCCTCTTCCATGTTCCCATTAATATTTGGTGATGGAAAAATGGTGCCTTCTACCACGTGTGCCAACTGGAAAACCAAGCCCATGGTTAAACCTTGTGCCAAATGCAACACCACGAAGCCAATTGTAATTTGCCACCAAGCAACATCCATTACCAACAAGGGCAGGCCAATAAACATAAAGTAATATAGCGCTTTATAAAAAAACAGATTGAAGTACTGTATTTTGGGATGTTTGTTTTCGCATGCGCCAACGCTTTTTTGGAAGAATTTTTTGTAATCTTTTCTAAAAATCCATGATAATGAAGCCAAACTATACAAGGGGAAAGCATACCAATGTTGAAAACGTTGGTGGGGTTTAAGCTCATCCTCTGAAGAAATTCTGATTAAACCGGGTGCAACTTCAATATCTTCATCATGCCCAGGTATGTTAGTATAGGTGTGGTGAACAACATTGTGTGTGATGTTCCAAACGTATGGGTTTGCACCGACCATGTGAAATAAAAAACTAAAAAACTGATTGACCGATTTGTGTTTTGAAAACGAATTGTGAATGGCATCATGGCAAACGTTAAAACCGATAAATGCCGAAGTAACCCCAAGCAAAATAGCCATGCCAGTTAAAATGATTAAATTTAATGGCAATAATAAAATCGACAGATACAGAAATAAAAACAAGCTTAAAAATAAACTGGTTTTAAACCACATGGCCACATTTGCATGGGTGCTTATATTTTGATCTTTAAAATGGGCATTAACTTTTTTTCTAACTTCAGAGTAGAATGTGGTTCCGGTGGCAGATGGGAACTTCGCTTTTGATTTCATGGACTATCGGTGCTGTACTCATGTTCGCAGACTTTTAATTCCAGGATCAGTAAGTTGATTTATTTTACTTTAACTCGCAAGTTACACTTACTATATTATAAACGGAAAAGTTAAGCCTTTAGTTTTTTAATACGGCCGATTATAGCCCAACGGTTTAAACAAGTCACGGTTAATTCATCTTTCGCTTCGGCTAAGAACTGAATTTAAACTTTACTCGTATTTGTTGATATATAAGCAGTTATTTAAATCACAACTGTAAGGTATGCCCTTACAATCCGACTAATACAATATGAAAAAGATAAAATTTTTAATGATCCCACTTTTGGCCTTGGCATTGAATGCTTGTAGCCAAAATCCTTCAGGTCAAAAATCAGCCACGGGTGGTAGTCGATCTGAGAATACAAAGTTATATCCAGAAGCCAAACCCAATGCCTATTGGAAAAAGCAACTTTCTGCCAATAGTTACGAAATTATGGTCAATAGCGGTACGGAAACACCCTACAAAAACCCATATTGGAATAACCACAAAAAAGGCATTTATGTTAGTGCGGCAACGGGGAAACCGCTTTTTTCTTCTGATACAAAATTTGAATCGGGAACAGGTTGGCCAAGTTTTTACCAACCGATTGATCCAAAAGCAGTTAAAGTTGTTCATGATTCATCTTACGGCATGGATAGAGATGAAGTGATAGAAGCCAGCACAGGCTTGCATTTAGGCCATGTTTTTGATGATGGGCCAAAGCCAACCGGAAAAAGATATTGCATGAACTCTTACGCTTTGAAGTTTATTCCAGCAAAATAATTATTCAGACATCGTTATGAAACTAAATAAAATATGGATCTGTGCACTGCTTTTATTAAGTGCATGTGCAAATGGTCAATCGACAAAAAACGGGAATGCCTTTGCCAAATTGCCTGTCCCGCAGGCTGATGAAAAAGTTGCTACTTTTGGCGGGGGATGCTTTTGGGCGCTATCAGAAGGCTTAAGTGAGTTGAAGGGCGTAACCAAGGTGGTATCCGGATATGCAGGCGGAACGGTTAAAAACCCCACATACGAGCAGGTATGTGCTGACAATACCGGGCATGCAGAATCTGTTCAGGTGTATTACAATCCAAAAGTGATTAGTTACGCACAGCTTGTAGAAGCGTTTTTCTATGCACATGATCCAACTACCTTAAATCGCCAAGGCCCAGATGAGGGCGAAGATTATCGTTCAATTGCTTTTTATAGAACGCCTGAAGAACAAACAACACTTAAAAGTGTAATTGCTAAAGTGAATGCAAGTCATCACTACTCAAATCCGATTGTTACGGAGGTTGAGCCTTTTAAAGTGATTTACCCGGCGGAAAATTATCACCAAGGCTATTATAAGTTGCATCCCAGCAGTTCATATATTCAAAATGTATCTGCCCCAAAAGTGATGAAACTTAGAAAAAGTATGAGCGCTTTAATTAAGCCAGAGTTTCTAGGAAAGTAATGCAGGTAGCATGCTTTTTTATTAAAGTCCTGAATAATAATCGTAACCCTGTTCTGCCCAATAATCCTTAGGGCGGGCATTGCTAAACGACATGGTGCCAATTCTTTTGAGGTTCTTTATTCCATATTTAACGGGAACAATCAATCTTAAAGGGGCACCATGCTCCATTGAAATGGGTTGATTATTCATTTCATAAGCCAGTAGGGTTTGTGGATGCAGCACACATTCCATTTCTAAGCCTACATAATATTTTCCGTTGGGGGTTTCTAAGCCCATGTATTGTTTTTTGCTTTGTTCAATCAGTTTAAAGTGCGCTAAAAAGTCGCTCAATTTAACGCCTCCCCAATGTTGAATTTGATCCCAACCCTCAACACACTTAAAGTCAAAAACAATTTCCGTTTTCGGCAAGGCTTTAATTTCATCAATATTAATGTTTAGCGTTTGCAGGTTATTTAATTTAACGGCCAAATGCCAGTTTTTCGCATCGAAATCTTCATCATCATTTATTCCGATTAAGCTATTTACACGAACATTTTTGGCTGCTCTGGATGTTGGATAGGTTTTAACCAGATGCTTATTGCTGTAAAAGTTGCGAAAGAAAAGTTCTGTTTTGTTCAATGCTCTTCTTAACGGTGCCTTCGCATTGGCTGTAACGCCAGCTACTTCATCCGGCGAGTTTAACAGCCATTTCCATCCGGCTACGGCGGTTCCACCGAGTGCGAAAAAAACGCCAAACGAAATAAAATTTCTACGTTTTATTTTTTGCTCTACACTAAGCTGTTCTTTGTTTTGATTAGTCGTTTCCATTTTTCTCCTTAACTTTTTCTACAGGTAGGTTATTAGATTTGTTTTTAGCTGAAGAATCAATCACCTCAAAGCCAGAAATAACGGATCGGAAATTGTTCCAACCGGCAAGCGCAACCTGAACAATGTGGATGACAAAAAAGAGTACGTAGCCAATGGTTAGGGTAAAGTGAATGATTCTTGCAAAATGGTAACCACCGCAGAGCCAGCAAAGCCAATAAAATTGAACAGGTTTATAAATGGCTAAGCCGGTGGCGATTGAACCAATGCCCATTACAATTATGGCGGTGTAGGCAATTCTTTGGGCGGCGTTATATTTTTTTTGTGGGGGGATGGTTTTTCGAATGTGCAAATCGTGCAGTAGCACCAACCAGGCTTCTTTAAAAGAATTTCGCTTCGGAATCAGTTCTCTCCAAGCACCCGAAAAAATGGTATAGGCGATATAAAGCAATCCATTAATGAAAAAGAACCACATAAATAGAAAGTGATAGGCCATGCCTTCTGCTAGCCGGTGTGGGATGTGAAAATAATTGTAAAACCATTGGGGGAAAAATTTTATCAAACTAAACCCGAAAATAGAAATGCCATACGCATCATTTGCCCAATAGATAAATAGTCCACTCCAAATCATAATGGTAAGCACCGGAAAATTGACCCAATGGGTCCAACGCATTAAGAATGAATGCTTTTCTTTTATTTCTTTCATCAGAGCTTGATTTACATGTAATATACTGGAAATTTATCGAGTTGGATTTATCAATCAGTTTGCAATTCTCTCGTATTTAATTTGGATGCTGCTGTTATTTTGCCTGTGGTGTTGTTTTGCAAGAAACAAATGACTTGTAAAGCATCATTTTGCTTTGCCCGGGCGAGTGCAATGTTGGCAGTTCCGTTGGTGTTGCCTTTAATAGGGATGGATTCAAACTGTTGAACGATTTGAATATGAGCAAGCGTTCTGCCTTTATTTTCGCCCCTTAATATTTTGTTTGTTGCCATTGGGCTCACCAAAGCCACTACTAAATTGTAGTCATCGGTTTTTTGGTTTGTTTTATAGCTTATGCTCAAATTGTGATTATCCGATCTGCTTAAAGAAATTTCCAAATTCTGGCTTGAGGGCTTTGCAAGTTCGGTAGCCAGGCTTTTGCGTAATGTTACTTCGTTTGAACCGACAAATTCTTGATCGCCATTAACCACGATTTGAGGTGTATAAACGCTTTTTAAATTTAACCAATTGGCGTAACGGTTTTGCCTTGCAGAAAATTTGGCATCGCTAAATGTATCTTTCCAGCCTAGCCTATCCCAATAATCTACATGATAGGCTAAAATGTAGATAGGCTTACCAGCACTTTCTTTTTCGATTTTTGCAATAAGTGCATCGGCTGGTGGGCAACTGGAGCACCCTTCTGATGTGAACAACTCAACGACGGCAAATCCAGTTGGTGCAGTATTTATTGTTTTTGATGTGTCTTTATTTACAGGATTAAAAGCCAATCCTAAGCCAATTATCCCAAATGCAATAACAGGCAATATTATGTTCTTTATCATGATGATCATTTTATACTTAGTCGGTTGAGCATCCTAAACCTTACAAAATAAAAATAAATGAGGTGATTGAGGAAATCATTCTACTGGCTAGACTTCTAACAAGATCGGTAATTTATGGGCATTTAATTTACACTTTACAGGAAAGAGAACAAAAAATGTTTTTATGTAAGGTATTGAAAAGGTTTTCGACTAAGCGGATATACAAAACTCATAAAACATGAAAAATCAAATTTTAAAATCAGTAGGTAAATTAATTCTTTCTGCATTGGTGGTGGCCAGCGTATCGTTTTCAACCTTTGCATCAAATGGTCCTTTGCAGGAAAAAGACAAAATGTCTAAAATGAAAACCGATAAAATGGAGAAGAAGAAGGTGGATAAGATGTCTAAAATGAAGGCAGATACCACGAAAAAAGCCAAAATGGAGCAATCAAAAATGGCAAAAGACAAAATGTCAAAAGGCAAAATGTAGTTTCTTGGCAGGAAGGGTTTTTCTTCCTGCCAATTTTTTAATGCCGATCGCCTTTCATTACCTTAAATACATGCAATACCTGAGGGAATAATGCATCCATACTCTCTTGTGCCCCCTTAACCGACCCTGGGAAAGCCATAACCAAAGTTTGACCGATTAAGCCTGCCACACCTCTAGATAGCATGGCAAATGGCATTCTTTCTTGTCCATAGCGCCTGGCCGTTTCCATTATCCCATCTATTGGTTGCTCAATCAGCGGTTCAATGGCATCGAACGTTACATCTCTCGGCGATAAGCCTGTACCACCGGTAAAAATTAGAAGCTGTACTTTTTCTGTAAGTTGTTTAACCTGATTTTGTATGATCTCAAAATCATCTGCAATGACTTCATAATGTGTGCTTTCTATTCCAAAAGATTCCAATTTGGCAATAATTGCTTTGCCCGATCTATCTTCTCCTTGACCAGCAGAAATGGTATCTGAACACACCACTACGCCAGCTTTTAAGTGTGCAAAATCGTTCTTGTTGAAATCTGTTTTTCCGCCAGATTTCTTAAGCAATTTAACTGATTCTATCTCTACCCCTTTATCAATCGGTTTTAGCATATCGTACATGGTTAAGGCGGTAACCGCAGCACCGTGCATGGCTTCTACCTCAACACCAGTTTTATAAATGGTATGCACTTCAACAGAAATAACAACGGTTAAACCTTCAATTTCGTAGGTAATGGCGGTAAATTCTACAGGTAGGGGATGGCAATCTGGAATCACATCACTGGTTTTTTTTACACCCAATAGGCCAGCTGCTCTGGCGAATTCAAATACATCGCCTTTTGGAACCTTGCGGTTTTGTATGGCTTCAATGGTTTCGATTTTGGATACGCGTACGGTAGCCGTAGCAATTGCAACTCTGAGGGTATTGGATTTGGATGTAATGTTAACCATGTTATTTATTTTCTTTCCATTGATGTGATCCGTCTTCAAAAATTTCTTTGCCCCAAATTGGCAGTTCAGCCTTTAGTCGTTCTACAACCTCCTCGCAAGCCGCGATGGCTGGTTTGCGATGCGCTGATGA
Source organism: Pedobacter yonginensis (assembly GCF_003173595.1). Lineage (GTDB taxonomy): Bacteria > Bacteroidota > Bacteroidia > Sphingobacteriales > Sphingobacteriaceae > Pedobacter > Pedobacter yonginense. The sequence continues at coordinate 101,526 of NZ_QGNZ01000005.1, read as the reverse complement.
AGTGAAAACGAACAAACAGATTTCTCCCGCCTTTACGGTGCCTAATGATTGGTAAATGTGCATGCAGGTTAAGGGATATTTTTCGAAAATATCTTCTCTAATGAGGTGCATTTTTTCAAGAGCCAGATCTTCGAAAGCGGTATATTCTATTGCTGCCACTGTGTTTTCGTCAATTTTGTCTTTCCTTACCTGACCAAGGAAAATGCCATGTCCACCAATTTCAGTTTTCGAACTGTGTTTGGCAATGCTTTCGGCAATAAATTGTGGACTAATTGCGCCTTCTACAAATATATTTTTAATTTTTTTCTCGCTCATGGTGTTGTGGTAAAATATTTTTTCCAGCGTATTACGCCTCCTTTTAAGCTGTATATGTGTTTTTTATCGCCATATTTTTCGTGTAGCTCTTCAGCCGCCGCCAAACTTCTAATGCCGTGTTGGCAAAGCAAAACAATGTTTTCTTGTTCGATATCCTGATTTAAAAAACTTTCGAAAACAGACATGGGCACTTGTTTATAATCGGATAAATTCAATACAGGCACTTCATAAGTTTCTCTTACGTCAATAATCAATGTAGATTTTTTTTTCTGAAGATTTTCGAATTCATCAATATCAATTTCAACCACTTGTTTTGCTTTGCTCTGTACATTGCTGCCGTAATTCATGTTTAAAAACTCGTTTTGGTTGGAGGGTAATTTATAGGTGTTGTTCGGTGAGGGGGTTATGGTTATCGTGTAAACCTGTTGATTTAAAAGGTTATAGTTTAGTATTTGATTGATTAATGCTTCGCCAATTCCGGTAATTAATTTGATGGCTTCTGTTGCCATCATGGTTCCGATGATGCCTGGCAAAACACCTAAAATGCCATTTTCTGCACAGTTTGGAATTTCTCCTTTACCGGGTTGAATTGGGAATAAATCACGGTAATTGGTTTTCACTCCATTCTGATCTTCGATGTTAAAAATGGCCAATTGGCCTTCAAAACCAGAAACCGCAGCGAAAATTAAAGGTTTTTGGAGTAAGGCGCAGGCATCATTTATTAAATATCGTGATTCAAAATTATCTGTTCCATCTATAATCAAATCGTACTGGCTGAAGATTTGTAAAGCATTTGTCTGGGTAATAAAATTTGGATAAGCTTCAATTCCGATTTGAGGGTTTAGTTCATTCAGCCTCTTGCTGGCAACTTCCACTTTCAGTTTTCCAACATCGGCTGTGGTAAACAATATTTGCCGATGCAAATTGCTGAGCGATACGCGATCTCCATCTACCATACCAATTTTGCCAATTCCTGAGGCCACAAGGTACTGCAATGCCGGACAGCCTAATCCGCCCACACCAATAATCAGCACCTTTGCATCAGCAAGTTTCTGTTGGGCGGTTTCTCCAAATCCTTTTAAAATGAGCTGTCTGTTGTATCGTTCGGTATCCATTGGTACAGGTTTATCCTCCAGAAAATGGGGGCATAATTGCTACAGTTGCATGATGGGTAAGACTTGTGTTGCTTTGTACAATTAGCTTATTTACAGCGAGTTTATATTTCACGTTTTTCAATTCAGGAAATTGTGCTTCGAGATGTGATTTCAATCCATCGGTATCTGAAATACCCTCGATATTTACATGTTTAACGGTTATAATTTCGGCTATTTTGCCGAAGCTTAGTAATTGAATTTCCATTTCGCTAATTTACCTGATGGGTTAAATTTTATGTTATGCATAAGTGAATAATAATTTATAGGCTGCTAATGCAAGTACACAGGCCAAAACATTTTTAAGTAAGGTTTGTGGGAATTTAAGTGCACCGAAATAAGCGCCAAGTAAACCACCCACAAAGGCTACAACAACATAGGCTATCATATCCGTACTGAAATTAATTCCTTTTATCAATTGACCACCTAAGCCAGCTACCGAATTTACAAATATAAATGCTGCACTTATTGCTGCGGTTTGTTTTTGATCGGTCCATTTTAAAAGTAGTAAAATTGGAGACAGAATAATGCCACCTCCAATTCCAATCATGCCTGATAGTAAGCCAATTATGCCCCCAATTAATAGTGATAGCGCAAAATTTGGCGGTCTGAAATCCTTTGGATCGGTATTTTTGAAAAAGAAAAAACGAATTACGGGAATAAGCAGTAATGCACCCAAAATCTTCTTATAGATGTTGCTATCGATAGCCATTGTGCCCCCAACGAAAGAGAGTGGGATGGAGGATAGGGCAAATGGCCAAAATACTTTCCATTTAAAATGCCCACCCCTATAAAATTGTATGAATGAAACAGATGAAACAAATAAATTTAGCAGTAAAGCAGTTGGTTTCATCACCAATGGTGAAATGGCGAAAATAGCCATTAATGCCAAATACCCACTTGCCCCACCATGCCCCACAGATGCATATAGAAATGCAACGGTAAACAATAAACCAAAAAAAAGTAAAATTTCTGCCTGCATGGAATAATTAATCGGGGATTAATAAAATGGTTACGTGGTCACCTTTTTCGAATTGTTCTACGCCCTCATTAAGGCAAATTAGGCAATTTGCATAGGCGAAAGAGCTTAATCGGAAGGATTCTTGTGCGCTCAATGGCGTGGCTAATCCATTTTGATAAGTCCCCTTTAAGAAATGGCTTAATCCTGATGGTTTGTTGTATGCTGCGGTCAGTTTTGCATAGATTTCTTTTACCGGATTTTCCTTTCGCGCCATCTGAAACAAAGCCGGCAAAACATAGTTGTAAAAGCAACTTAACACGGATGATGGATTACCGGGCAGACCAAATACGGGTTTTGCACCCTGCATACCGAAGAAAAGTGGCTTACCTGGTCTCTGTTTCACCTTATGAAAAATTTGATTCACCTTGCACCTTTTTGAAGCCTCAAGCACGAAATCGTAATCACCTACACTTACGCCGCCAGTTAGTAAAACCACATCACTATTTTTCAATGCATCATCTAAAATCCCCGTTAAAATTTCCAAATCATCATCTGCACAAATCACATCAACTTTTATGATGCCTGCTTGTTTTAAAGCGGCGCTCAACGAATAAGAGTTTGACTCGTACACCTGACCAAAACCCAATTCCTCTCCCGGCGATTGAAGTTCCTTTCCCGTAACAATGATGGAAACTGTAGGGAGCGGATAAACCGGTACTTCTGTAATGCCTATTCCGGCCAAGAAGCCAATTGCGGCCGGGCTTAATATGCTGCCTTTGTGCATGGCTAAGGCATTCGCTTTTATTTCTGAGCCTACAGCCCGAACATTAACACCCTCTTGAAGGCGATCATCTAAAACAGTTAACTTTCCTTCACTCAAAGAAACCTTTTCTTGCATCACTACGGTATCTGCACCATCTGGAAGTGGCGCACCCGTAAAAATTCTAGCTGTTTTTCCTGGTGCTAAGCTAAGTGGGCTAGCGGTTCCAGCAGCCATTTCACCATCAATTTGAAGGGCTAAATCTTTTTCCTCGAATCGAAGTGCATAGCCATCCATGGAAGATTGTCTGAATTGCGGAATATCGTACTTTGCGAAAACATCAGCAGCTAAAATATGCCTGCTGGCCTGTTCAATGGGTAAGTTTAATGGATTAAGTGATGCAATATTTTCAGCGATTAGGGCTTTGGCTTCTGCTACTGTAATCATGTTCTTTTAAAAATTTAGCCGCCAATGGTAATCATACTTCTGTTCGTAAGCAATTCAGCATCAATGTTTTCAAAATGTGTGTGCAATTGCCCCCCAAGCTCTTTCTCTTTTGCCCAAATGGAAGATCTTATCAAAGGTAAAACTTCTTCTCCAGCGCGTAATGCCGTTAAAAGATCGGTTTCTCCTTTTGAAAATAAGCAGTTTTTAAGTTTGCCATCAGCTGTTAATCGCATGCGATTGCAGGTGCTGCAAAATGGACTCGTCATCGTGCTAATGACTGCAAAAGAACCATCATGTCCAGGTATCATATAACTTTTTGCGGTATCGTTTGGCCCGGCTTCTACAGGAAGAATGGTATGCTCTGTTTGAATGATGGCTAAAATCTCCTCCAACGAAAAAAGCTTATTGCTCGTCCATCGGTTTCCGCTGAAAGGCATAAATTCTATAAATCTTACTTGGATGGGGTTGTGTTTGGTCCAAGCGATGAAATCTAAAATTTCGTTATCGTTTAAGCCTTTCATAACCACCATATTGAGCTTTACGCCAATTTTATGTTGTAGTAACAGTTCAATATTGCTTTTTACCTGATGGAAAACATCCCGTCGGGTAATCATGAAAAATTTTTCTGGCTGTAAAGTATCCAGACTGATGTTGATATTTTTGATGTTGGCGGCTTGTAAAACTGGCAGCAACTCATTTATTCGGGTTCCATTAGTTGTAATGGCAAGTTCTACAGGCAGTTTACCTAATGCTTCGATAATTTTTGCTGCATCTTTCCGTACCAAAGGCTCGCCACCAGTAAGTCTGATTTTTTTTACGCCTTGAGCGACAAAAATTTCTGCCAAATGAATAATCTCATCGGTTTGCATTAACCTAGAAGCCGGTGTAAAATCATAGTCTTCTTCAGGCATGCAATAAAAGCAACGAAAATTGCAATTATCTGTTAATGAGATGCGCAAATAATCGTGTACCCTTCCAAATGAATCCTCTATCATACGCTATTTGCTTATTTTATGTTGTAAATTTAAGTAATCTGTTTCAGTATCTATATCAATTTCCCCATTTTCGAAAGCCACTGTTTCAACATCAGCAGTGTAATGTTTTACTATTTTTTTTGCGCCTTCTTCGCCCGTTAAAGCTTTCAAAGCATCAAAATATTTTTTATCGAATAACACAGGCGTGCCTATAATGTTTTGATAGGTGCTAGCGATAATTCCTTTGCCTGTGCTGTTCTTCTTGTTTATTAGCGAAGTAAAAATGGCGCTGCTGATGTGGGGCTGATCGCAAACGGCAATAATTAGATTTTCAACATCATATTGTTTGGTGATTTCAGATACGCCAACTTGGATAGCAGAAGCCATTCCTGTCTTCCAAGCTTCATTTTCTAGGATGACAACCTTTGTATCTTTGATTTCTTGCTTAAAAACCGAAGCATTAGCGCCCAAAACCACTATAATGGGCTGAATTCCTGCTTCTTGCACCTCATCGATTACATGTGAGAGTAATGTTTTACCATTAAAATCCAACAATTGCTTTGGGCGACCCAATCTGGAAGAACTGCCCGCCGCAAGAATAATCGTTCCAGTGTTCATTTGTTTTATATCGTTGGTGATGCCTGATGGATGGGCGCATTTTTATCTTTTAACGTTTTACCCGATCTTCTGGCAAAAACAGCTCTAATTTCGGATACAATCGAAATGGCAATTTCCTCTGCGGTTTCTGCACCAATATCCAATCCAACTGGCCCGTGCACATGATCGAGATTTCTGCTTTCCTCAATCTCTAGTTCGCCTAACATCCTCATCAACTTTTTCTTCGGTCCGAGTACGCCAATGTAGGGCGTTTGAATTTGCAACAATCCATCTAGCATGGCCAAATCGTAATTATAATTGTGGCTCATTAAAACTAGGGCAGTACGATTGTCTATTTCGATTTTATTTAAAAGCGCATCTGGTTTTGCAACTAAAACCAAATCGGCTTTAGGAAAGCGTTGCACAGTGGCATGTGTTTGCCTACCATCTGCAACGGTAATTTGCCAACCCAAAACAGCCGCAATTTCTACCAAAGGTTGAACGTCGTTACCTGCTCCAGCAATAACCAGTGCAATGGGAGGTTCGATAAAATCGTGGAGGGCGCTTAGGCTTTTGCCGTTTACTTGATAACTTTTAATGGTTGAAGACCGTTCATTAAGTGTATTTTTCGCATCTGATGCAATGACTTCGACTAAATCATCTGCTATTCCTTTTTGTAGAATTTCATTTTTCGTCATTAAAATCGTGCCCACTTGTTGTGGTTCTTCCAGCGAAAAGAGGGTGCTTAGAACTGCGTTTTCGCGCTTTTCTTCAATTTGTTTTAAAAGTGAGATGGGGTTGTTTATTTCTTCGCGATTGATTGGCTCGAATAAAATGTACACAATGCCATTACAGCCCAACTGCACGCCAAATTTGGCATCATCTTCATCGGTACTGTCGTAAGTAACCAATTTATTTTCTTGTTGAAGTATGGCAGAGAGCGCTTTCCTCAATGCATCGCCTTCCAAACATCCACCACTAATGGCCCCTGTTAACTGTCCATTTTCGCAAATTAACATTCTGGCACCTGGCCTCCGATAAGAAGATCCTTCCACTTGTACAACAGTTGCAAGCGCAGTTTTCAAACCTGCTTTATCAGCCAGTTCGTAACTTTTAATGATGTCCTTAATCTCTCTCATTGTGGTTGGGATGTAATGCCATTTTTATTGGCGCAATTTAATTATAAAACTTACAAAAGCTTATCGAAATGGATGGGGAATTCGTTAATTCTTTTTCCTGTGGCATGAAATATGGCGTTTGCAATGGCAGGAGGCATGCCCACCAAACCAATTTCGCCAATACCCTTGCTGCCTAATTCGTTTACAATTTCATCATTCTCTTCTACAAATATCACGTCTAAATCATGGATATCTGCATGAACAGGAATGTGGTATTCGCCTAAGTTTTGGTTCATGTATTTGCCGAAGTTGTGGTCTGAAATTGTTTCTTCTCTTAGAGCCTTGCTGATGCTCCAAACCATTCCGCCTAAAATTTGGCTTCTTGCCGTTTTCGGATTGATAATTTTACCAGCAGCAACCGCGGTTACCGCTCTGGTTACGTTAATTACACCCAATTCTTCATCTACCTCAACTTCTACAAAGGCGGCGCTGTGCGCTGCTCTGGAATGTTTTTTAAGTTTTAATAAATTGGGTACGTTGAAGTTTTTGGTTCTGATCACTTTCCCTTTGTTGGCATGAATAAGTGCTGTAAATGCGATTTCTTTTGATGGATCTAGTTTTAAGCGAATATATCCATCTTGAAAAACCACATCTTCTATTTCTAGTCCCTTAAATGCTGAATGGGGTATGTGCTGTGCAATTTTTAACAGTTTTTTGCGCAAAGCTTTTCCTGCAGCCTTAATGGCTGAGCCAACGGTTGATACCGTGAAAGAACCACCTTGGATGGGTGCAAATGGCATTTTGCTATCGCCATATTCAAACGTAACCTGATCCAGCGGAAGCCCCAGTTCATCGGCAGCAATTTGACTCATCACCGTTAAGGTTCCTGTACCAATATCGGTAACGGCACTTTTAACAATTAGTTTGCCTTCTGTGGTTAAAATGGCTTCTGCCCTTGCTGGTAAAATCATCGATTCCCAAGCGCCTGTTGCCATGCCATAACCCACCAATTTATTGCCGTTGCGCATACTGCGCGGTTCCGGATTGCGTTTATCCCATCCAAACTTTTCTGCCCCTTGAATAAAACATTGCTTTAATTCCTTGCTCGAAAAAGGACGATTTACACTTTCATCGCGCTCTGCATAATTGAGCAACCTAAATTGAATGGGATCTATTTTTGCCTGATGAGCAAGATCATCGATCGTACTCTCGATGGCATGAAGACCTGTTGAACCACCCGGTGCACGCATATCAATCGGCGTAAACACATCCAATGGAACCAAATTATATTCCATTTTCGAATTCGGACTTGGGTAAATCATTGGTGCCCAATTTACAACGGTTTCTGTATAATCTTCATATAAAGAAGTTTCTGCCGTTGCTTCGTGGTATAAAGCCGTAATTTTACCGTTTATATCTGATCCAAATTTTGTTTTTTGAATCGTTGGTGGACGGTGTCCGAAGGTAAACATCTGGCTTCTATCCAAAGTCACCCGGACATTTCTTTTCAACTCCAATGCCACCATAACCGATAGAAAGAGCTGATATTGAGGTCTTAACCCAGAGCCAAACCCACCGCCTACATACGGAGAAATCACTCGAACATCTTTAAAATGAAGCCCGAAAACATTGCCCACGTATAGCTGGCAATTTACGGTACCTTGCGTTTTATCGTAAATGGTAACCTTGCCTTTGCCTTCATAAACGGTTGTTGTGGCAAACAGTTCTAACGGATTATGGTGTTCTGTGCCATGCGTAAAAGTGCCCTTTGAGGTAAACGCCGCAGCAGAGAGTGCTAAATCTATATCGCCTTTATCCTTTGGCGGAGGCGGTTTTAACATGGTGGCTAATCCAGGTTGCGGTTTCCGGCCTTCTCCTAAATTGGCTTCCAAATCCGTTTTAAAGGCTTCCGTTTGGTATTCAGCCTTAAGGATTGAGGCTGCATAACGGGCCAACTCGAAAGTCTCGGCAACGATTAAAGCGATGGGTTGCCCGTTGTATTTGATATCCGGTTTATGCAGTGGCCTAAAAGGAGAGCCGGGAGGGGCATCCATATCCGAATATTGCATATCGAACCAAGCCAAAGATGGCCGATTTTCATGCGTGAAAATTTCTACAATTCCTGGTATTTTTTTTACTTCATCAGTATTCATGCTGATGATTTTTCCCTTTGTAATGGTACTATTTACAACATAACCATACAGCAAATCCGAAACATTGTATTCGCCTGCATATTTTGCTGCACCTGTTACTTTTAAGTGTCCTTCCAACCGACTGATCGGCTGGCCTATTAACGGTTTTATAGACATATCTTTTTAAATAAGAATGAATTATTAAGCTGATGGTTGTGCGCCTGGCAATTGTGAGGCTGGGTTAAGGGCCATTAGGCAGTTGCGGATAATGGCTCTTTTGGCAAGTTCAATTTTAAATGCATTAAACTCAAAACCTTTCGCACCTTCTACAATTAACTCGGCGGCTAATGCAAAATTTTCTTTCGTGGGTGTTTTTCCAACCAAAAAATCTTCTGCTTTTTGCACCCGCCAAGGTTTTGCAGCCACGCCACCTAGTGCAATTCTAATTTCTGTTATCTGATTGTTTTCTAATTCCATCGCTGTTGCAACTGAAATTAATGCAAAAGCATAGGAATTTCGATCGCGAAGTTTGAGGTAAGAATAGTTTTTCTCAAAGCCTTTTGATGGAAGTTCTATTCCTGTTATCAGTTCAGCGGTTAACAGATTGTTATCAATATGCGGGGTGTTTCCCGGTAAACGATGAAATTCTGAAAAAGGAATTTTTCTATCTCCATCTGGCCCAGTAACACAAACTGTGGCATTTAGAGCGGCTAATGCCACGCACATATCCGATGGGAACACCGCAATACAGTGATCGCTGGTTCCTAAAATGGCTAAATTTCTGTTGTAACCATTTATGGCTGAACAACCTGAACCCGGCTCGCGCTTGTTGCAGGGCGTATTGGCATCATAGTAGTAATAGCATCTGGTTTTTTGGAGCAGATTTCCACCATTGCTGGCCATATTTCTTATTTGTGCTGATGCACCTGCCAAAATCGCTTTTGATAGGAGTGGGTAACGTTCTTCTATTATCGGATGATAAGCGGTATTGGCATTTGTTGCAAAAGCGTTGAGTAGAACTGCTCCATCTGTTTCACTTAGGGTATCCTCTTTAATCGAATTTACATCAACTAAAGTTGAAACAGTCATTAAGTTATATTTTAATAAATCAATCAGATTTGTTCCGCCTGCAATGAATTTGGCATCTGGTTGATCGGCTATTTTTTCAACAGCATCGCTTATGCCTTGGCTTTTATAGAAATTAAAATCATTCATAATTCCCTCCGTTTTTAACTTCCATAATGGCATTTATGATGTTGGTATTGGCTCCACAGCGGCACAAGTTTCCGCTCATTAGCTCTTTAACTTCTGCTTCGGTGTGCGCTTTCCCTTCTTTAAACATACCTATTGCACTGCAAATTTGGCCTGGCGTACAATAGCCACATTGAAAGGCATCGTGCTCAATAAAAGCTTTTTGTAGTGGATGTAAATCGCCGGTTGGGGCTACGCCTTCGATAGTGGTGATTTCGGCACCATCTTTCATTACGGCTAAGCTAAGGCAACTTAAAATTCTTTTACCATCGCAAATTACGGTGCATGCACCACACTGACCATGGTCACAGCCCTTTTTTGTTCCGGTTAAATCTAAATTTTCTCTTAGCGCATCCAATAAGGTAACCCAAGGTTTTACGCTAAGCGTTCTTGCTTCACCATTGATGTGGAGCGTTACGGTTTCCGAATTTTTTGCTTCAGGAGGGGGTTGAATAGATTCTGTTCGCATAGATCGTGTTTTATTATTTTCCAATCTAATCAACAGCAAAAATTGATGATAAGTTTTGTGTATTTGGTTATAATTGTTCGGCGCGCAGAAAATAAGTTTAACTTATTAGGGTATTGCTGTTGAGGTGGGTAATTTTATTAAAATTATATTTTTGTGTAATGTGTTTTCAGTTTCTCGTTTCAACTATCAATAAATAGAACGTTTGCAAACATCAACTTAAATATACTGCCCCTTTTCGAGCAAACCAATGAGATTGGTTTGGGTTTTAATAAACTGATCTTTAAGATCGATCAATTTATTTTTCTCTGCAATTAAGTGTTTTAGGCGTTCAATTTCTAGGGCAGACTGTTGTTTGGATTGGGTTTCAATTTTAGAGAAGGCTTTGCCGTTCTCGTAATATTGGAAGAAATTATAGTTTAAAACTTCAGAAATGTTCATCAGTAACGCTGTATCTATAGATGCACTGTTTAAAATATCTTGTGCTTTAACCTTACTAATTTTGAGTTCGGTGGCAAGGAATGCACTGGAAAGATCTTGTCTTTTCATTTCTTTCCAAATCATTAAGCCGATGTGTACACCCATTGTTGGTTAATTCCTTTTTTTAATTCTATGAATTTAGGAAAAACAACATGGAGTAGAACCATTTTTATGGTAATGATAATTAGTCTAAATACATTATGAAATCGAGATGTTTGAAATTAATTTCGAAAAAGCTAAGAAGCATACTCAAACGACAGCCACTTCGTTTTTAGTAAAATAAATCGTTTTACCTTCGTAATTCTCGTTTAAAATGACTTAAATTTAGCCTTAGTTTGAAAGCAATCTCTCCCATTTTGAAAAACTATGTGCTACCGCTTTTCGCGTTAATCTCTTTTGCCAGTTACGCTCAGCCGAAACATAAAGAAAACACATCTATTGGTGTAGATACTATTTACCTTGCCGATCCAACGATATTTTTAGATAAAGGCATTTATTACCTGTATGGTACCAGTAGCAATAAAGGTTTTGAGGTTTATCAATCAACCGATTTACACAAGTGGACAGGCCCAATAGGTAAAAACAGAGGCTTTGCGCTATCAAAGGGCGAAAGTTATGGCGATAAGGGGTTTTGGGCGCCACAGGTTTTCAAGAAGAATGGCAGATTTTATATGGCCTATACCGCCAACGAGCATATTGCCTTCGCAGAAAGTGATAGCCCTTTAGGTCCGTTTAAACAACAGATAATCAAATGCTTACCAAGTGCTGGTTTGCAAATCGATCCCTTTGTTTTTGAAGATACGAATGGTAAAATGTACCTATACCACGTAAGGCTCGATCATGGAAACCGAATTTTTGTTGCAGAACTTAAACTAGATTTTTCTGACATCGTAAAGGAAACGTTAAAGGAATGCATTACAGCCACCGAAGCTTGGGAAAATACCGAAAAAACGACATGGCCGGTAACTGAAGGGCCAACGGTTTTAAAAAAGGGGAACGTTTATTATCTTTTTTACGCCGCAAACGATTTTAGGAATCCAGATTATGCGGTAGGCTATGCAACTTCAAATTCACCACTTGGTCCTTGGACAAAATTTCAAGGCAACCCCATCATCAGCAAATACAATTTGGGTTTTAACGGCACTGGGCATGGCGATTTCGTTGTCGATGGCAAAGGCAATCTTCAATACGTATTGCATACCCACCACTCAAATACACAAGTATCGCCAAGAGCAACCGCCATTATTGCAGCCAAATTCGTTAAGCAAAGCGATGGTAGTTTTGCATTAAAGGTTGACCCAACATCGTTCAGATTTTTAAATCAATAAAATAAGTTATGAAAAATTTATTCTTCCTTTTATGCATCACGCTGTTTTCTTTAGGAATGAGCAAAGCGCAAACCTTCAAAAATCCATTGCTTCCTTCTGGTGCCGATCCTTATAGCTTTTATAAAGATGGATTTTATTATTACACCAACACGACCGGAAACCGCGTTGAGCTGTGGAAAAGTAAAACGCTTGAAGGCTTAAAAGATGCTCCACATAAAACCATTTGGAAAGCACCCGCCTCTGGGCCATACTCTAAAAGTATTTGGGCACCCGAAGTAATGTTTTTACGCGGGAAATGGTATGCCTATTTTGCTGCCGATAATGGTAAAAATGAAAACCACAGAATGTATGTTTTAGAAAATTCATCGAAAGACCCCATGCAGGGCGAGTGGGTATTTAAAGGTCAAATTAACGACCCAACAAATAAATGGGCAATAGATGGCGACGTAGGCGAAATCAATGGCCAATTGTACATGATTTGGTCGGGATGGGAAGGTGATGTAAATGGTAAACAAGAAGTATTTATTGCAAAACTCAAAAACCCTTGGACAGTAGAGGGCGAGCGTTACAAAATATCCACTCCTAAATTCGATTGGGAAAAAATAGGTGATTTGGGAAATTCTGAACATGTAGATGTGAATGAAGGTCCGCAGTTTCTGGTGCACAATAAAAAGGTATTCATTATATATTCTGCAAGTGGCTGTTGGACAGATTTTTATGCCTTAGGTATGTTGTCCGCCGATTTAAAAAGCAATCTTTTAGATCCAAAATCATGGGTTAAACACAACCAGCCAGTTTTCCAAAGATCAATAGAAAATGGGGTTTATGCTCCAGGGCATAATTCTTTTTTCAAATCGCCTGATGGAACGGAAGATTGGATCTTGTACCATGCCAACGATAAAGCGGGGCAAGGTTGCGGTGGGTTTCGTTCGCCTAGAGCACAAAAGTTTACTTGGAATGCAGATGGCACGCCAAACTTCGGCATTCCCGTAAAAACAACTACCGAATTGGATATCCCATCAGAGAAAAATAGGAGGAAATAAAATGCACTGTTTCAAAGATTTCTGTTAAAAAAGTTAAAATTTTGCCATCATTTCCAAACTGAACGGATTGTACTAATTTTACATTCATCAATGTTATCATTTAGTTTTCTATTATCGTTCAATGATGTTTCAGAATATTTTAAACGCTTACGGCTTGGATGAAGATCAATGTCTCATCCAACCCTTTGGCTCTGGCTTAATTAATCACACTTGGAAAGTTACTGCTTCAGAGGCTGAATACATTTTACAGCGGATCAATAATAAGGTGTTTGCAAATCCAGAAGCGATTGATGATAACTTGAATCACATCAAAATTTACCTTCAACAAGCTTTTCCGGAGTATCTTTTTCCGGCACCATTGTCAACCTTGAATGGTCAAACTCTTGTACATAAGGGTGAAGAATATTACCGAATGTTGCCGTTTGTTAAAAATTCGCACACGATAGATTATGTTACGAGTGCCGATCAGGCTTATCAGGCGGCCAAGGCCTTTGGTAAATTTACCCGTGTGCTTAATGGTTTTAATGCTGAAAAATTGACCTACACGATACCTGATTTTCATAATCTTTCACTCAGGATAGAACAGTTTAATAAAGCCATTGAGAAGGCGAATGAGGGAAGAATTAGCCTTGCAAAAAGCGAAATCGAGGAGTTGGTCAATCATGCCGACATTGCCGAAAAATACGATGAAATAAAGAGGAGTGAAGCCATTCCGCTTCGGGTTATTCATCACGATACTAAGATTAGCAATGTTTTGTTGGATGATGAGGATAAAGGTTTATGCGTGATCGATTTGGACACGGTTATGCCAGGCTATTTTTTTAGTGATGTTGGCGACATGATGCGTACTTACCTCGCTGAATCAAATGAGGAAGAGCAAGACTTTAAGAAAGTTACCGTCCGTGAGGAAGTATTTACCGCTATCTATAAAGGATATATGGGAGAAATGGCGCATATACTCACACCTCTAGAAAAGGATCTTTTTATTTATGGCGGAAAATTTATGATTTACATGCAAGCCCTTCGCTTTCTAACCGATTTTTTAAATGGCGATGTTTATTATCCAACCACTTATCCCCATCATAACCTATCAAGAGCTCGGAACCAAATTGCACTGTTAAATCAATATATACTCTCCGAACCAAATTTTATTGAAACCATCAATCAGCTTCAACAAGACTGACTCAGACTTGTATTCGGTTTAAGCCATAAGGGATTTGAACCACCTATGGCACCCAAGAGAAGGAAGTAGAAAAATATTTTCCACGTATTCGATGTTTCTGTGGTAAATTTTAGAGCTATAATCGCTTACTACCTAGCTACGAAAAGCAAAAAAGGAATGCATGAGCGTTTAAAAATTAATTTTTGACAAGCATAGATATTTATGAATGCAAAATAGTATTTGGCGACTGTGATGGGAAAGTGAATTATGAGTAAGCCTTCTCTGCTAGTTTTAAAAGATATTTTGTTCTCGCGAATTGGCGCTAAGATTATAAAATAGGTTTAAAACTTATCCTTCATCCCAAACATACCCAAAAGACCGCCCGTATGGATGGCCAGTATTTTATCGTTTGGATTTAAAGCATTTTGTTTTTGAAGATCACTTATTGAAAAAAACATTTTAGCGGTGTAAACCGGATCAATGAGTAAACCCGTTTTTGCAGTGAAAAACTTTATAAATTCAATCAATTCAGGTGTTGTTTTCGCATAGCCGCCGAAATGATAGTCGAGATGCAGTTCCAAGTGATTTGATATTGGGGTATATTTTTCGATTTCGTTTCTTATAAATGAGCCGCCCTTTAAAACTGGAATCACATGCAATTTAGTTTTCAAACCCCGATCTTGAATGCCCTTTAATAAACCAGCGGCTGTTGTTCCTGTACCTGCTGCGCAAAAAATATGATCGTAGGTATGGTCCAACTCGCTAATAATTTCCGAACAGCCAATGGTGGCTTCTTCAGAGGCCCCGCCTTCATCGATAAAAAAAGCATCCTCATCAAGCTTAAAATACCGTTCGAATAAAGATTTTTTATTTTTATAGCTTTCTCTATCGGTAAAAATCAACTTCATTCCGAAGAGTTTGCATAGCATCAGCATTTCATTTTCAACGCTTTCGCCACGAACAAAGGCTGTAGCTTTTAACCCTGATCGGGATGCAGCAGCTGCGGTGGCAACCAGATGATTTGAATAGGCACCTCCAAAGGTGATTAGATGAGATTTGTGTGCATTATTGGCACTTAAAAGTAAGTATTTTAACTTACGCCATTTATTGCCCGAAATATATGGATCAATTAAATCATCTCTTTTAACAAAAAGCTGGGTAAAAGGAAATAATTCTAATTTCTGTACAGGACTGTATATTTTTTCAAACACGTGTAAAAATAAAAAACACCTGATGATTTCAAGTGTTTTTTAAGCGTTTTTTCAGATTATAACTACTTAAAGTATATTTTCCTTACTAAGTAGGGAAAAAAATTAAGTACAATCTTGACATTTGAAGTAAAATTTTTCATGGTATTATTATTAGGTATGAACAATTCTACAAATAACACGCCAAATATTTTTTTTGTTCAATTTTTCTCGAAAATTAACATTAATTTAATATCATTTCTATTGGCCAATGCCTAATCCTATGCCAGCATTTACCATACTGTATTTTGCAGCCGTGTACGAGCCATAAAACTTAAAGAATCCAAATTTTAATTGAAAGCCTAAGCTTGCTCTAAGGCCATCAATATCAGTTTGTTTCACCGCAATTGGATCAACATAAGTAACTGATGTGCCATTACCGGTGTCAAAGCTATAGGTTCCTAATGCTTTTAAATCGGTTTTAGAAGTTTGGTAGCCAACGCTTGCAAAAGGAGTGAAGAAAAGAATCTTTTTAGAAACAATGGCGTCGAAATTTACGCCGTTAAATTTCGCGTCAATCCGCTGATCCGAATTTGCGGTGTTATTCACATTTAATGGTAAGGTGTATTTGTATTGGGTAAAGCCTCCAGCAATGGCTATATCAATGGGAATTATTTTTTCAGCCTTTCCAAGTAATAGGGGTAGCAACTCTACTTTAGCACCAAAGCCAATCATGGATAGGCTTCCTAAATCGTTGCTTATTTTAATTTTGGGCATTGCCCTTAAAGTAATGTCGATATTTTTTGGCAAACCCACTGTAGCCTGTATTTGCGCTGAGGGCACCACGTGGAAGCCTACACCTTGTGGAAGATTAAAAAATGTAGTTGTTGGAATGCCGCCACTGGTGTAAACTTGCATTCTTCCGCCTTCCTGATCGTTTCCGAAAGCGGTTGGACCTATCGATGAGGCGCCTGGCGCTGGCTTGATGTTATTTAAACCAAGCGTATTTACATCATAGCTTCTGGCAGATTGTGGTACAAATGCACCGGTTGCTGAAACACGGACATCAAACTTCAAAAAGCCTTTTGATTTCGCCGTATTGGTCCAACCATCGCTTAACCCAACACCTAATCCCTTATAAAGTGGATCGAAATAAGCGTTAATGAGTTTGGTTGCATCGGCAGGGCCCGAAACAAATAGTCCGCCTACATCTTGTTGGGCTTTTGTAAGATTAAAGCTAAGGGTCAGGATAAGTGCGAATAATGCCCCGAAAGCGTAGTGTTTTCTCATGAGATATTTTTTTAGGATGATAATTTCTATCACATAAAGATAGGCTCTTTTCATTAAACTAAAATGATTCCAAAATTCTTGCGCTTAAAAGTTTATTTTTGCAGCATGGAAAATTCGGTAGAATTGCAGGAATCGGAAGATCAAGAGTTATATGAACATTTAAAAGTTATCGTTGATAAAGGTCAATCTTTGCTCCGAATTGATAAATTTTTAATGGTTCGGGTAGAAAATGCTTCTCGTAACCGCATTCAAAATGCCATTGATGCAGGCAATGTTCTGGTTAATCAAAAACAAATTAAAGCAAGCTATAAAGTAAAGCCTTTTGATGAAATTTCAATCGTTTTACCGCATCCACCTCGCGATACGGAAGTTTATCCAGAAGATATTCCAATTGAAATTGTTTACGAAGACAACGACTTGCTTTTGGTAAACAAGGCGGCAGGAATGGTTGTTCATCCGGGTTTCAATAACTATACAGGAACATTGGTTAATGCTTTAGCTTTCCATTTCGAACAACTGCCACAACTGCCTGGTAATGATGGCCGACCAGGTTTAGTGCACAGAATTGACAAAGATACTTCGGGCTTGCTGTTAATCAGTAAAAACGAAAAATCGATTACCATTTTAGCCAGACAATTCTTCGATCACAGCATTACCAGAAAATATATTGCCTTAGTATGGGGCGATATCGAAAACGATGGAACCGTTACAGGTTACATTGGCAGAAGTTTGAAAGATCGCAGAGTGATGGATATTTACGACACCGAAGAGAAAGGCAAATGGTCTGTTACACACTACAAGGTTTTAGAGCGCTTGGGTTACGTTACGCTCATTAGCTGCGAGTTGGAAACGGGTCGTACCCACCAAATTCGTGCACACATGCAACACATCGGGCATCCATTATTTAATGATGCAATGTATGGCGGCGATAAGATTTTGAAGGGAACTACGTTTAACAAATACAAACAATTTGTAGATAATTGCTTTGAGCTTTTGCCTAGGCAAGCTTTACATGCCCAGTCTTTAGGCTTTATTCATCCAACAACAAAAGAATACATGCATTTTGAATCTCCTTTACCTCCTGATTTCAAGGCTGCCCTTACCAAGTGGAGAAATTACATCGTTACATCATAAAATAAAATATGTCTCAACAGTACCTTTTATTTAATGATGAATTTCATTTAGTAGATGCACCGATTTTAACCGCCTCAAACCGTGGGTTTAAATTTGGCGACGGTCTATTTGAGAGCATGCGAATGATCAACAACAAACTGCAATTTGCAGATTTACATGCAGATCGATTGGTTGCCGGAATGAAAGCCTTGAAAATTGAAGGTCATGCTTTGATGGATGATTATTTTTTGCGTCAAAAAACAGCCGATTTGGGTAAGCGTAATAAATGGAACGGAAATGTTCGGTTCCGGCTATCCGTTTATCGTGATGGCGCAGGCGTTTATACACCAGAAATTAATAGGGCAGGCTATGTTTTACAGGGAACGGCATTAAAAAGCAGTAACTATGATTTGAATACCAAGGGATTAATTATTGATGTTTTTGATGAAATGACAAAATCGGTCAATAAAATTTCGAATTTTAAAACCTCAAATTCATTATTGTATGTAATGGCGGGCCTTTTTAAAAGTACCAATCGGTTGGATGAAGCCATCATTTTGAATCAAAACGGATTCCTTTGCGAAAGCATTAGCGCAAATGTATTTGTAGTGTATGATGAGAAAATCTATACACCAGCCCTAACCGAGGGTTGTGTAGGTGGTGTGATGCGCAGTGCGGTGATGGAAATTGCAAAGATGAACGATCTATCGGTAATTGAAGCACAGATTAACCCAGAAATATTAAAAGAGGCCGACGAAGTTTTCATCACCAATGCCACACAGGGCATACAATGGGTGATGGGCTACGGTAGAAAGCGTTATTTTAATGAGATTTCTAAGTTTTTAACAGAAAAACTGAATAATTTCTAAGCACAGCAGCCGCACCAAATCTCTATTTCTATTGCTTAAATCCAAATTGCCTTTTGTCATGTCCTCACGAAACGTTCGAAACAACATTATCAAGGTTTATCTTTTGCAAAGGTTCTCTGCTCAAAAAAATAAATTAAGTTAAACGAAAATTACAAACGCATACCTCTTAAAAAATCCTCGATTAACATCCGTTTTTTTCCTTCGTATTGGATATCAAGCAGTTTGATAAAACCATCTTTTGTAGCAAATTTTAAAAAGGTTTTTCCGTCGGTTAAAAAGCCACCAGCGGCAATTCCGGGTTCTTTTTGTTCCAGTTCTGCCTTAAAAATTTTAAGCGTTTTATCGTTTAAGAATGTAAAAGAAGTGGGGTAAGGACTTAGTCCTCTTATTAAGTTGTAAACCTGCACGGCAGAGCCATTCCAATCGATTTTGCAATCCTCTTTAAAAATTTTAGGCGCATGTTTAAGCACATCCGTTTGAGGCTGCGGTTGCTCAGAGAAATTTCCCTCGGCAATTAAAGTAACAGTTTTAACTAACAGTTTTGCGCCAACATCCATCAGTTTATCATGTAAATCGCCAGCGGTTTCGTCATCCGCGATAGAAACTTGTTCTCTAAGGATAATATCGCCGGTATCAATTTCATGAGTTAAGAAAAATGTAGTTACGCCACTTTCCTTTTCGCCATTTATTATAGCATGATTAATTGGGGCGGCACCACGATATTGTGGTAATAACGAACCATGAAGGTTAATCGTTCCTTTAGACGGCATAGCCCACACCACTTCGGGTAGCATTCTAAAGGCAACAACAACCTGTAAATCTGCATTGTAGGCTTTAAGTTGCGCAACAAATTCAGGGTTTTTCAATTTTTCTGGCTGTAAAACCGGAATGCCTTTTTCTACGGCATATTTTTTTACCGCGCTTTCGCTTAATTTTTGCCCCCTGCCAGCGGGCTTATCAGGTGCCGTAACTACCGCAACAATATCAAATTGTGCTTGTACCAGCGCATCTAATGAAGCAACTGCAAAATCGGGCGTACCCATGAAAACTATTTTCATATTAAACGTGTTGTGTTTCTAAAAATAACGAGCATGCAGGCGTTATGTTTGCAAAATAACTAAAATAAAATCATCCTTATATTTAAAAAAATGGTTCAGGGCGAAGAAGTTGTCAAAGCAAGTGGATTGGTTTATGTAACAGATGCCATGCCAGGCATTTATCGAATAGGTAAGCCAGGAAAATTTCATTATGAGGATAAAAAAGGTCAGAAAATAACTGATGAAAAGCATCTCAGCAGAATAAAATCGCTGGTTATACCACCCGCTTGGCAACAAGTATGGATTTCCAATAAACCCAATGGATATTTACAGGTAACTGGAATTGATGCTGCAGGCCGTAAACAATATAAATATCACCCCAAATGGACCAGCAGACGCTCAGAAGATAAATATTTTCGTTTATTGGAATTTGGTAAAGCCTTGCCAGAAGCCAGAAAGCGCTTGGAGAAAGATTTGAAACGCAAAGAACTCGACGAAAGAAAAGTGCTTGCCATATCGGTAGATGTGCTTCAAAAAACGTTGATAAGAGTGGGCAATGAAAGTTACAAGCAACTTTACGGATCTTTTGGATTAACAACCCTTCGAGATAAGCATGTAAAAATAAATGGAAGTAAAATTACCATGGATTTTATAGGCAAAAAGGGCGTTAAGCAAAGCATCGAATTAAACGATAGAAACTTGGCCAAACTGGTGAAGAAATGTAGAGATATTCCTGGTCAAGAACTCTTTCAGTTTTACACCAATGGAAAGGAACACAGGGGCATCGACTCTGGAAAAATTAACAACTATATAAAAGAGATTACTGGAAACGATTTTACGGCAAAAGATTTTAGAACCTGGGGCGGAACTTTAGAAGCTTTACGGCAATTTGCCAAATGCAGTGTAGATCAACACCTTCCAATCAACTCCAAAAAAACAATTGTAAACGTGCTCGATTGTGTGGCCAAGAAACTAGGCAATACCCGTGCGGTTTGTAAAAGTTCGTATGTTTATCCGCTTTTATTAACCGCTTACGAGAAAGATGAGTTGGTCAATTATCTGAAAAAGATGAACAATAAGAAAACCGTTGGGAAGCTTGGTTTAGAGCATGATGAAAAAGTATTATTGTCCTTTTTAAAAACTACGAATAAATAAATAAATTATATTTGTTTTTTATCTCTTAGTATGCAAATTGACCTCAACAACAACGCAGCTTTATTTAACAGCTTAATTGAAGAATCTCCAATGCCAATTGCGCTCTATGTTGGTGAGAATATGCTTATTAAGGTTGCGAATAAGGCCATGCTAAATGCTTGGGGTAAAGATGCTTCTGTAATTGGGAAGGAGCTGCATATTGCCCTTCCTGAGTTAGAAGGACAGCCGTTTTTGCAAATTCTGAAAAACGTTTTTCAAACAGGCATTGCCTACGAAGCAAAGGAAGATCGGGTAGAATTAATGCAGGATGGCGCGTTAAAAACCTTTTATTTTGATTTTACATACAAGCCATTAAAAGATGGTAACGGGGACGTTTGCGCGATTTTAAATAATGCCACAAATGTAACCGAGCTGGTAAGCGCCAGATTAAAAATTAAAGAAAGCGAAGAATTATTTAAGAAAATGATTCTGGAGGCCCCTGTTGCTATCGGTATTTTAAGAGGCAAAGATTTTATAATAGAACAGGCAAATGCCGATTTATTGAAGCTTTGGGGTAAAACAGAAAAGGTGATCGGATTGAAACTTATAGAGGGTTTGCCTGAAATTATCGATCAACCCTTCCCCGATTTGCTGACCGAAGTTTATGAAACTGGTCATCCCCATTATGGTTATGAAACGCTGGCGGTAATTGAAAGAGAGGGTGTTTTAAAAGATTGTTATTTCAACTTTGTGTACGATCCGATACGTGATACAAACAATCAGGTAACCGGAATTATGGTTGTGGCCAACGAAATTACAACACAAGTTAAGGCCCGAAATGAGGTGGCCAAAAGTGAGGAACGCTTTAGAAACTTATTATTGGATGCACCCACCGCTACCGGTTTTTATGAAGGTGAAGACATCATCATCAGTTTAGCCAACGATGAAATGCTTAACTTTTGGGGAAAAGATAAAAGTGTAATGGGTAAACCTATGCTCGAAGCGATCCCCGAACTGGAGGGACAACCCTTTATTGGTCTTTTAAAAGAAGTTTATAGAACTGGGATTGCCTATCATACCGACCAGCAAGCCGCAGATTTAGTGGTGGACGGAAAACTTCAAACTTTTTGGTTTAATTTCACCTATAAACCCTTGTTTGATTCAGATGGAAAAGTTTATGCCATTATCCATGCGGCCATCGATGTAACGAAGCAAGTTCAACTGCAAAAGCAAAAAGATGAATTTTTAGGTATTGCCAGTCACGAATTAAAAACGCCTGTTACCAGCATAAAAGCTTATGCCCAAGTACTGGAGCGAATGATTCGAAGTGAAGGGGATGAGAAGAAAGCGAGCATGGTGAGTAAAATGGATCAGCAGTTAAACAGATTAACAAGTTTGATTGGCGATTTATTGGATGTAACTAAAATTCAATCGGGAAAAATGACTTTTAATCCCGTTCAGTTTGATTTCGATTCGGCTATTGTAGATATGGTAGAAGACGTTCAGCATACCACCAGCCAGCATGTTATTGAGTCAGATTTAAAGAGCGGTGTACAAGTCTTCGCTGATAAAGAACGCATTGGGCAAGTGATGATTAATCTTTTATCCAACGCCATCAAATATTCTACTGACTCGAATAAAATAGATGTTAAAAGTTATGTTGAAAACGGAGAAGTAATTTTTAGCGTTCGAGATTACGGCATCGGCATTTCAAAAGAAGCTCAGCCCCTAGTATTCGATCAGTTTTATAGGGTGGGTGGAAATATGCAACACACCTATCCCGGCCTTGGATTGGGCCTGTACATTTCATCAGAAATTATCAAAAATGAAGACGGACGGATTTGGGTGGAGAGTGAAGAAAGGAAAGGCTCTACTTTTTATTTTGCAATAAAACATATTTAGTAAAGCCTTTCGGCTTATTCTTTCGGTGCTTTTTTAATGGAATGCACAGGTTGCTCTTCATTTTCCCTTTGTTGTGCAGGGTTATCTGTTTTAGGCGGCTTATTTGGCAAACTGTCATTAGATTTTCTAACTGTTTGATGATCCGTAGGTTTGCGTCCTTTTGGAACTTCTTCCTCGTAATTGCTTCCTGGATTATCGCTTGTTTTCTTTGGTCCGCTCATGATGTGAATGATTGAATGACTGAAATTATTGAATTATTGAATGACTGAATTATTGAATTATTGAATGACTGAATTATTGAATGACTGAGATGATTGAATGATTAAAACACCCACCACAAATAATTGTTTCATTTAATAATAGGTTGCTCATCGCTCAACTTGCTAATTCTCCCATTCGCTAATTATCTAATTCGCTAATTCGCTCATTCTGTCATTCCCTCATTCAATCATTAATTATACAACAAATATTTTTTGCGCATGGCTTTGTAAGCGTTTAATCCAGGCTCCCAAGTGGCTCTAATTTCTTTCTCGCTTTTTTTATCGATGATCTGCTGTCTAAAATCTGCAACGCCCACTAATTTTTCTATCGTTCCCATCTCTTTGCTCAGCTTCGTATTAAAAAAATCTTCCTTTTTAGGCGATGCCTTGTATAGTTCGATAATCCAGCTTAAATTAATTGTTTTAGATTTTCTCAATTTCGAAACATCATAGTTTCTTAAATCCAATCCATAACACACTTGATCTTGAAATAATGGTGTTTCAGACATGCCTTTGATGCTTTTTGGCGTAAAGTTGAAGGCGAATTTTCCTTTTAAATATGGAGCACCTACAATAGTGAAAGGAAACATGGTTCCGCGACCATGATTTAGGTAAGTGCCTTCAAATAAGCATGTTGTAGGGTAAAGCATGATGGATTGTTGGGTGTTTAAATTTGGCGATGGTTTAACCGGAAGGGTATATTCCATATCATGATTATAGTTGGCATTTTTTATAATCGTAATTTTGCATTTCAATTTGTCTTTAAGCCAGCCTTCTCCATTTAACATCTGTGCATATTCTCCAACGGTTAAGCCGTGCGCAATTGGAATAGGTTGTACACCAATACCAGATTTGAATTTCGGATCCAAAATAGGGCCATCAATTAAATAACCATTTGGGTTGGGTCTATCTAAAATCAGCAACTCCTTGTTGTTGGCAGCGCAAGCTTCCATAACGTGTTGTAAGGTATTGATATAGGTGTAAAAACGTACACCAACATCCTGAATATCAAAAATCATAATATCAATGTCGGCTAAATCTTCAGCAGTTGGCGTACTGTGTTTGCCATAAAGTGAAATGGCTTTTATACCGGTTTTAGCATCAACATCATCATTAACGGTAACTCCAGCGCTTGCATTCCCCCTAAAGCCATGCTCCGGACCAAATATTTTTTGAATTTCAACACCAAGTTTTATCAAGCTATCAACCGATGTTTCAGATCCAATCATCGAAGTTGGATTAACCACCATGCCAACCCGTTTGCCTGCAAGTAGAGGCAAATACTGTTCGGTTTGTTCTGCACCGGTTTTAAAACCACTAGGTAGTTTTATGTTATCTCTAATTAATAGTTTGCGTTCGCCTCTTTTGTTGCCCAGTTGTTCAGATGGATTTGATTGTTGGCCACACGCAGATAATGCGATTAGGCAGGTGAGGGCAATGCCAATGTATGTTTTCATGATGGGGATATTCTTATTAAGCTCCAAGTATCCATAAAAACAATTTAAGATTAAAACAATTCTCAATTTTTTTACATTATGTACTCGTCAGTTCATTATAAATTTCGGCTATTAATTCTTAAATACTGCCTTTTTTTAAAAGGATTTGAGCATTTTTGTCCCTATAAATCACTTAACGTTGAATTTCGAATATTTCATAGCCGGGCGAATTGCCATCAAATCAGAAAGAACTTTTTCTAAGCTCATTGTGCGCATTGCCATTGCCGGTGTGATGCTGAGTTTAGCCGTTATGATTCTGTCGATAGCAATTATTAAGGGCTTCAAAACAGAAATACAAGATAAGGTTAGAGGATATTTAGGCGATGTTCAAATTACGCGATACGATTTAAACAATTCTTTTGAGCACTCGCCTTTCGTTTTCGATGCAGAGAGTGATAAAAAGCTGAAGAATAATCCTAATGTTGCGTATTATTATCCTTTCGCCACAAAGCCAGCCATACTCTCGGCCAACAATGAAATTGAGGGGATTAATTTTAAAGGCATCGATAAAACTTACAATTGGGATTACATTAAAAAGCATATCATTAGCGGAACCATTATCGATTTTAGAGACAGTACCGCTGCCATGCAAGAGCTTCTGATTTCTAGTTATACAGCCAACCGATTAAAACTCAAAACGGGTGATGATTTCATCATGTATTTTGTTCAAGATCCACCGCGCAAGCGTAAATTTAAAATTGTTGGTATTTATGATATTGGAGTAGAAGATATAGATAAGGGTTTTGTGCTTGGCAACCTGAATATTGTTAAGCGCCTTAACAATTGGAAACCGAACGAAATAGGTGGGGTAGAGATCAAGATTAAAGATTTTAAGAAGCTCAATACGGTTGCCGATGATATTTTTGAAAACCTGCCATCAACGCTTCGTTCCTATTCCATTAAAGAGAATTTTCCTAATATTTTTACTTGGTTAGGGCTTCTGGATGTGAATACAAAAGTTTTATTGATATTAATGCTTATAGTGGGCGTTATTAATATGGTTACAGCCTTATTAATTATGATTTTGGAACGCACTAACATGATAGGTATGTTAAAGGCTTTTGGCGCAAATAACTTCAGCATTATGAAGATTTTCCTTTTCAATGCCGCTTATCTTATTGGCATAGGCTTAATTCTGGGCAATATTTTGGGTTTGGGCTTGGGTTTTATTCAACAATCTACCCACATTTTCAAACTCGATCAGGGATCGTACTTTTTGGCTTATGCGCCCATAGAATTTCATTTTATGGATGTATTTCTGCTTAATCTGGTTACGGTAGTGGTTTGTTTAACGGTTTTAATCGTTCCATCACTGCTCATTAGTAAAGTTTCTCCTTTAAAAGCCATTCGGTTTAAATAACCATTTGTACGCTTTATGAATTTGACACTGGACAGTCTGCGATTAAAAAAATAAATCAGATGCTACACGGAAAGCCATTCTGTTCCCTGCGTATCTGTTAAAAATTCCGTTTTAGGCTCCAAATTCAAGTAAGGATAGGTTACTTTTGATAAAAATAGGCCCGTTGGGTGCGCAGGAAGTAATAGTTGTGGCCGATCTGCACCATTCAAATAACTCTCAAATTCATCTACACTTAACTCTCCTTTGCCCACTAGGAGTATTTTACCCATCAAAATCCGTATCATTTTACCTAAAAAACGGTTGCTCGCAATGTGAAATCGGATTCGATTTTCCTTCGCGTTTACAAATAAATCGGCCTCCATAACATTGCACTTGGTATGGTCATATTTATCAGGATGGGTACAAAAATTTCGATAATCCTTGTATTTGGGTAAAAGGCTTACCACTCGCTTCATTTTTTTAAAATCGAGATGATGCTCGTAGTAATAAGAACTTTGTGTGCCTAAAAATGGGTCTTTATAGGTGTGGATAAAGTAATCATATTTTCGTTGTACAGCATCAAAACGGGCATGAGGCAATCCATCCATCTTAACAATATCAAAAACCGCAATACTGTGTGGAAGTGATTTGTTCAGGATAAAAAGTAAATCAAATTCAAATTCGGTTTCAAAGTCGGCGTGAAAAAAAAACTGACTGGCGTGCACATGGGCATCCGTTCGGCCACAACCAATGATTTGAATAGGCTTTTTGAAAATCTTGGAAAGTGATTGTTCAATTACCTCCTGTACGCTTTTAACACCGGGTTGTTTTTGCCAGCCGCTAAAATGCTGACCTTGATATGCAATGTGGAAGAAATATCTCATTAGTTTCGACTGCAATTTTACGTAAATTTTAGCATCAGGAATATTAAATCATACTTTTGTGCTCCAGCTTTCCATTTTTAACCTTTAAAATCGAATGAACCCAGTAAATTGTCCTTGCGGAAGTGGCTTGCACTACTCCATTTGTTGCGAACCTTATCACAAAAAAAAAGTTAGCAGCACCCACAGCAGAGGCTTTAATGCGATCTAGATATTCGGCTTTCGTAGTTTTAGATGGAGATTATCTATACGATACCACGCACCCAATCAAAAGATCAGGAAATGCCAAAAGCGCCTACCTAAAGAGTGCCAAAAATACCAAGTGGGTTAAACTAGAAATTGTTCATGCTGAACTTGATGTGGTAGAGTTTAAGGCGTACTACTTGAATAAGAAATTCCAAGCCGAAGTTTTACACGAAAAATCGAATTTCAAGTTGGAAGAGGGCAGGTGGTATTACGTTGATGGTAAATTCTACTCATAAAAGGAAGTCACTAAAGTTTTCTGGCGTTATTATTTTGGTTTCAACATCTTTGTATGCTTCTAAAAACGATTTTGGAAATTTTGCTTTTGACTTTGGATTCCATTTAATCTCGTAAGCGTTCATTAAACCATTTCTTTCTTCAATATAATCTATTTCTTGCTGTGCATGGGTTCTCCAAAAATATTGATTACAGTTAATTTGCTGATAGGCAAGAAACTTTACGCGCTCGCTAATTACAAAATTTTCCCACAATGCACCTATATCCTGCCTTAATGTAGCAGAACCAAATTGATTGATGACTGCATTCCGGATTCCATTATCGTAAAAATATATTTTTCTACTTTTTTTAAGCTCATTTCTTAAATTTCGGCTTAAAGAACCTAATCGGAAGACGATAAATGCTTTTTCTAATAAATCGATGTATTTTTCCGTCGTTTCATTATCAAGTCCGGTTATCTGTCCAAGTTCATGGTACGAAACTTCATTTCCAACTTGAAACGCCAATGCCTGAATCAGTTTCTCCATTTTATCAGGCTTCTGGATCTTTTCCCAAGTCAAAATGTCTTTATATAAATAACTGTTGGAAAGTTGTTTCAGTCTGATCTCTTCTTCACCTTGATTGTTAACAATTTCTGGATAGTAGCCATAAACCAAGCGGTGGTTTAACAATCTTTTCTCGGCAAGTAAGCCGTGCTCTTCTACCATTTCGCCAAAAGAAAAGGGAAAGAGGTTGAATTCCCATTTTCTTCCCGTTAAAGGCTCATTGATATGATTGGCCAATTCAAAGGCAGATGAGCCAGTTGCAATAACCTTTACAGTTTTAATTTGATCGATAATTATTTTGATGGACAAACCAATATTATCTATGCGTTGAGCTTCGTCGATAATCAGGGTTTTCGATTTACCTATTAAGGATTGGAGCGCAGTTGAGGTGGTATTGGATAAGATCGCCCTGATGTCAGCGTCGTCTCCATTCCACCAAATAACTGGTTTAGCAAATTTTGATGATAATTGTTGCAAAAGCGTACTTTTACCAACCTGCCTAGGTCCCAAAAGTATGATTGCTTTCTCATCATTCAGATGGTTTTCAATAAAATTGGCTACAGCTCTAGAAATCATAATCGCAAATTTAATATAAATTTTGCGATTTTAATCGCAAAATTCATGTAAATTTTGCGATTTTGTATGCTTTTACAGTTTTTTAGCCTCGTTCCAATAAATATCCATCTCGGCAAGTGTCATGTCTGCCAAGGCTTTTCCATTAGCTTTTGCCTTATTTTCCAAATACTGAAAACGCTTGATAAATTTCTTATTTGTTTTTTCGAGGGCATTTTCTGGATTGATGTTGATAAAGCGGGCGTAGTTAATTAATGAAAACAGCACATCACCAAATTCGGATTCTGCTTTTTCTACATCAATCGCCGTATTGTCGACCACGTTAAATTCAGCTTTAAATTCTTGTAATTCTTCTTCAACCTTTTCCCAAACCTGATTTTTATCTTCCCAATCGAAACCCACTCCACGAGCTTTTTCTTGAATTCTTGAGGCTTTAACAAGGGCTGGGAGAGAGGATGGAACGCCCGCCAACACCGATTTATTTCCTTCCTTCAATTTAATCTGTTCCCAGTTGCGTTTTACGTCTTCTTCATTTTGCACTTCCACATCGCCATAAATATGCGGATGGCGATTAACCAATTTGTCGCAAACGCCGTTTAAAACATCGGTAATGTTAAAATCGTTGGTTTCGGAGGCTATTCTGGCATAGAAAACCAGATGCATCATTACATCGCCTAATTCTTTTTTAATTTCTTCTAAATCGCCCTCTAAAATTGCATCAGATAGCTCGTAAGTTTCTTCGATGGTTAAGTGTCGCAAAGTTTCCATGGTCTGCTTTTTATCCCAATGGCATTGTGTTCTAAGGGTATCTAAAACAGTTAGCAAACGGGTAAAAGCGTCGGCTGGATTGTGGGCACTTTCTGGAATCGGGTTGTTGGGCATGTTATTTTTTAATGAATGAATTACAGAGCCAAATTTGGCTACTCAAGTATTGGCTAAAATAATACTATTGCATGTAGTAAACAAAAAGAATAGTGCTGTTTGTTTTTGGCAATCAGTTTAGTGGGCCACCGACAGCTAGATGGTGTTTCGTGAAGACACGAACCACGGCGAAGAAATTTAATTTTGTCTGCTAGAAACTATTTTTGATTGATGAAACAGCCTACAACAAGCAAAGAGCAGGACTTAAATAACTGAAGTGATTTAAGCCCTGCTCTTTTAAGTATCGAAAAATTTTGCTATTTCCTTTTACCAAATAGGTTTATGGGAAAGGAATTTAATTGTTCATCATTTTGATGAAAGCACCCAATTTTGCTTTCATGGCTCTTCTATCCACAATAAAATCTAAAAATCCGTGTTCTAAAACAAATTCGGATGTTTGGAAGCCTTTTGGTAGATCTTTTTTAATGGTTTCTTTAATTACCCTTGGCCCAGCAAAACCGATTAAGGCACCAGGTTCGGCAATGTTAATGTCGCCAAGCATGGCATAAGATGCTGTAACACCACCTGTTGTTGGATCGGTTAACAAAGAGATATATGGAATTTTAGCTTGGCTTAACAATGCAAGCTTTGCAGACGTTTTGGCCATCTGCATTAAAGAAAATGCAGCTTCCATCATCCTTGCGCCACCTGATTTTGAAATCATTAGGAACGGAATTTTGTGTTTGATGCTGTAATCGATTGATCGAGCAATTTTTTCTCCAACCACCGAACCCATAGAACCACCAATGAAAGCGAAATCCATACAAGCAATAACTATATCCTGACCTTCGATTTTACCAACGCCTGCACGAATAGCGTCTTTTAAGCCTGTTTTAGCTTGGCTTTCTAATATTCTATCGGTGTAGGGTTTGTTATCGTTGAAGTTTAATGGATCGCCTGAAGTAAGGTTGGCAAACAGCTCTTTAAACTCATTATCATCAAATAAAACTTCGAAGTATTCTTTAGACCCTACTCTTAGGTGATAACTGCAGTAATGGCAAACATATTTGTTTTCCTGTAATTCTGCCTGATGTAGCGGTTTTTTACAATTTGGACATTTGTTCCACAAGCCATCTGGTGCTTCTTTTTTCTCTTCAGTTGTGGTAATGATACCTTTATTCTCTCTCTTAAACCAAGCCATATAATTTTTTAAAGAATTGGATTGCAAAGAAACGAAAAAAATATTTAAGTCAAGTATTTGTATTTAGTGTAAAAAGTACACGATGGATAATGTAGTTTTTACACTAAATATGCCTTATTTGGTTGTTAAACAAATAAATGTATTGTTATAAAAGTATAAAATGTTATTTTTTTTTATAACTTCGGACTTAATAAAATTAACAAGAAATGAGTTTAAAAGGCTACAAAGGCGTAATTTACGGAGATGCCGTTCAAGAATTGTTTGAGCAGGCTAAAAAACATCAGTTTGCTTTACCAGCAGTAAACGTAACCGGTACAAACACGGTTAATGCGGTATTAGAAACTGCAAAGGCAGTAAATTCGCCTGTTATGATTCAATTATCTAATGGGGGTGCTCAGTTTTATGCGGGTAAATCTTTAGATAATGAGAAATTGCAAGCATGTATTTTAGGTGCTGTATCGGCAGCTAAACATGTACATTTATTGGCAGAGCATTATGGTGTTGCCGTGGTTTTACATACCGACCACGCCGCTAAAAAATTATTACCTTGGATTGATGGCCTTTTAGACCATGGAGAAAAATTCTTCGCCGAAACCGGAAAACCTTTGTTTTCTTCTCACATGTTAGATTTATCAGAAGAATCTATCGAGGAAAACATGGAAATTTCTGCTAAATATTTAGCCCGTATGGCTAAAATGAATATGACCATCGAAATTGAACTTGGTGTTACAGGTGGTGAGGAAGATGGCGTAGATAATAGCGATGTTGATAGCTCCAAATTATACACTCAACCAAGCGAAGTTGCCTATGCTTACGAAGAATTAAGCAAAGTTTCTCCTCGTTTTACGGTTGCTGCTGCTTTTGGTAACGTTCATGGCGTTTATAAACCAGGTAACGTTAAATTGCAACCTGTAATTTTGAAAAACTCGCAAGATTTTGTTAAAGAAAAATTTGGATTGGCTGCTGAGAAACCGATTAACTTCGTTTTCCACGGTGGTTCGGGTTCTTCTCAAGAAGAAATTAGAGAAGCCATTTCGTACGGTGCAATTAAAATGAATATTGATACTGATATGCAATGGGCATTTTGGGAAGGTATTTTAGAATATTACAAAAAGAATGAAGCTTTCCTTCAAGGCCAAATTGGTAATCCAGACGGTGACGATAAACCTAACAAAAAATACTACGATCCTCGCGTTTGGTTGCGTAAAGGTGAAGAAACTTTTGTTAAGCGTTTAACTACTGCTTTCGAAGATTTGAACTGCATCAACGCTAACGACAAGTTATAACATTTTTATTTTTTAGGGATGAATTAGCTTTAACATTCTTAACTTATTTAAATCCGAGTTCGGTTTATAGGAGAAGGACCAAAGCAAATCTTCATTAAGATGCTGAAATTTCAGCTTGAGGACGAGTTTTAAAAGATTTTATAAGGAGTCGTCACCCTACACTTATTTTAGGGTCTTTTTATTTCTAAAAGATGATGTTGTTATTCCAAACTTGAGTTATTTAGCATATCGCTTTAACGAAGCGCCATAGGTTGTAAAACTTATGGCGCTTTTGTTTGTTTTAGCTATATTTAAATCAAACAAATCGCGATGAAAAAGTCTAAACCTGATGCCCCAAAAAATAATTTTTTTGAGAAGTTTGCCAATGCTGCAACAAAATTTACTGGTAGCTCGGTGGCTTTTATTTCTGCCACAGCAATTGTAATTCTGTGGGCTGTTAGTGGGCCACTTTTTAAATATTCAGAGACTTGGCAATTGTTCATCAATACGGGTACAACGATCATTACTTTCTTGATGGTTTTTTTAATCCAGAAAGCGCAAAATAAAGATGGTAAAGCCATTCAGCTTAAATTAAATGAGCTTATTGCAGCTCAGCAGGGGGCAAGTAATAGAATGGTGGATATTGAAGATTTGAGCGAAAAAGAATTGGATCAGTTACATAAATTTTACGTAACGATTGCTACACTTGCAAAAAAAGAGGCCGATATTCATTGTTCGCACTCTATAGATGTAGCTAAAGAGTTAAACGAAATGAAATTAAAAACAAATAAACATTTTAAACAACAGAAATAATGAGTTTGCTAGTCCAAAAAGTTAACCATCCAGAAGATTTAGATAAAGTATTTGCCATTCGTAAAATTGTATTTGTTGATGAGCAGAACTGCCCACCCGAACTGGAATGGGAACATGAAGATGAATCGATACATTTTCTTGCCGCTAACAATGGGCAGCCATGTGGCGCTTGCAGATGGCGTAAAACCGATAAGGGTTACAAATTAGAGCGTTTTGCGGTACTTAAAGAATTTAGAGGTCAGGGGGTTGGGCGTGCACTAATTGCAGAAGCTTTATCTGATTTACCTTTAGATGCGCATTACATTTACTTAAATGCCCAGTTGGATGCCATGAGTTTATATGCAAAATTTGGATTTGTTGCAGAGGGAGATCAATTTGAAGAAGCTGGTATCCAGCATTTTAAAATGGTTAAGCAGGTTTAATTTGATTGTTTGAAGGGCTAAATTACAGGGGTCAATGTGAGGGATTTAACCAAAAATTTATTTCGAAGTTGATTCAATTAAATCCCAAAGATTGCCGTATAAGTCTTCAAAAACGGCCACTTTACCATATTTTTATATCGTGGGTGGCCTAATGATTTTGATGTTGTTATGAATTAGATTTTCATAATCACGATCGAAATTATTGGTATTTAAAAATAAGAAGACACGGCCGCCAGATTGATTGCCTATTGCGCTTATTTGCGTATCATTTACGGCTTTAGCCAATAAAAGTGCACATTCTTTGGCTCCTTGTGGTCTAACTAATACCCATCTTTTGGAATCAGTTAAAGTTGTGTCTTCAATTAAATCAAAGTGCAATTTTTTGGTATAAAATTCTATGGCTTCGTCATAATCCTTTACCAAAATTGCAATGTGCATTAATGCTGTGTCATATTGAAGCCTTTGTTTGTCAATTGTTCATTCATGGAGTCGGTTTAAGCGGCAATGGAGAACAACCAAAGCCATTACAATGCTTAAATACATCAAGCAGGGTGGACGACTTTCAAAAGAAATTATAGAAGTTCGTCAATCTGAATGTATTGCAAGGCCTTAGTTGGTTTCAATCGCTATCTATCATCCCGAACTCAGGCTAATTATCCAAAAATTTTCTCGGATAGTACAACTGCCTCTTTCCATTTGTCCATATTGATCTCTAAATTTTCTCCTCTGCTATTTAAATAGGCAATTACATCCTCCGTGGCAATGTTTCCTGTTAGATCATCAGCAGCCATAGGGCAGCCGCCAAAACCTTTCAACGCCGAGTCTATCCGTTTAACACCCGAATTGTATGCCGCTTCAATCTTCTCAAAACGTTGGTTGGGCGCTGAATGTAAGTGAACTCCAATCTCGGTTTTGTTAAACTTATCTATCATTTTCGGTAAAATGCTGCTTATCTTTTCTGGGGTAGAAACACCAACGGTGTCAGACAAAGAAAGAATTGCCACACCTTTACTCACCAAAATATCGGCCCATTTTTCTATAATCTCGTAATTCCATTCATCACCATAAGGATTTCCAAATCCCATTGATAAATATACAACTGCTTTCTTATTGTTTTGATCACACAATAAAAGCATTTCTTCAACTGTGTTTAAGGACTCAGCTATACTGGAGTTGGTATTACGTTGTTGAAAGGTTTCTGAGATAGAGAAAGGGAATCCCAAGTAATCAATCTCTTGATGTTTTACAGCGTCTTCTACGCCCCTTAAATTGGCTACAATGGCGAGTAGCTTGGTTGTGGTGTTGCCTAAATCCAAATTAGCCAAAACTTCTGCGGTATCTGCCATCTGAGGAATCGCTCTTGGCGAAACAAAACTGCCAAAATCTAAGGTGTGAAAGCCAACCTGCAATAACAAATTCAAGTATTCCGATTTTAGTTGAGTTGGAATAAAATCATGTAATCCCTGCATGGCATCACGAGGGCATTCTACTAACTTGAATTCTTCGTTACTCATATTTAATTTGGTTTACAGCTAAGTTGAGCAAAGTTTTTTATAAACAAGAAGTTTTTGAAGCAACACCCAACAAAAACGGCTCAGGTTATACTTTAATGTACTTCCTTTACAGTATTTGCCTCTGCTCGATAATCTACACTTCTATCTTTTGCGAAGGTTCTAATAATTAATCTGGTTCCGCGATCGTAACTAAAATAGCTCCAAAGCCAGTTTACGAAAACGATAATCTTATTTCTAAAGCCAACCAAGGTCATCAGGTGAACAAACATCCATGTAAACCAAGCAAATACGCCCTGAAAACGGATTTTGCCAATATCTACAACCGCTTTGTTTCTTCCTACAGTTGCCATAGAACCCTTATCGAAATATTTAAATGGCTCTAGGGGCTTATTCAAACTCAAGTTGATTAAATTTTTGGCCAAATGATGCCCTTGTTGGATTGCCGCAGGTGCAACACCGGGATGTCCGTTTGGTGTTTCTTCCGTTATAATTGCAGCAACGTCGCCAATTGCATAAACATTGTTGTAGCCAACTACCAAGTTTTGAGTATCGGTTTTTAATCTTCCGCCGCGTACAATTTCGGCTTCATCCAAGCCACCTAAAACTTCTCCTTTAACACCAGCGCTCCAAATTACGGTAGCGCTCAGTATCGCTGGTTTATCTTGAAGGGATAGGGTATGACCATCGTAGCCCAAAACCCGAGTCTCGTTCATCACCTGCACACCCATTTCCGTTAAAAAATCTTTTGATTTTTTTTGTGCTTGTGGAGACATTACGCCCAAAAGTTCTGGTGAATTTTCAACCAAGTAAATGTTTACCTTGCTTAAATCCATCTCAGGATAATCATTCGGAATTACATGCTTCTTAAGTTCGGCAATTGCCCCAGAGGTTTCAACCCCTGTTGGTCCACCACCTACAACTACGAAATTCAATAATGCACTTTTTTTATCTAGATCTGTTTCAATTAACGATTTTTCGAAATTTTGCAGAATCAGACTTCTCAAATCCAATGCCTCTGGTATCGATTTCATGGGCATTGAGTTGGTTTCAATTTCTTTGTTGCCAAAAAAGTTACTAGTAGAACCTGTTGCAATCACGAGGTAATCGTAATTTATTTTGCCGATATCTGTAAGCAGGCAGTTTTCACCTGCATTAACTTCCTTCACTTTTGTAACCCTGAAAATTAAATTTTTCTGCCCCTTAAAAATCTTCCGTAATGGAAAAGCGATAGAATCTGCCTCAAGGCCACCCGTTGCTACCTGATACAATAGTGGCTGAAAGGTATGATAGTTGTGTTTATCTAACATAACTACCTGGAAAGGTTTGTTTTTTAATCGTTTAGCCAGTTCTATTCCACCAAATCCACCGCCTACTATAACTACTCTTGGGTATTCGCTTTTCGGAAGTTGTAAATCCATTTTCTTTTGTTAATGTGTTGCTAAAGTAACAAAAAGATAGCTAAAAGGTTTAGGGCTGTGGGGCGCTTAGCACATTCATAACCTTATTGCATGGAGAAATAACTTTGGTATGACTGACCCACCAATCATTCATTCTTTCAGTCATTCATTCATTATAGGAGGGGAAATTTCTAGTACTGTTCTGCGTAAATTAAACTTGATGGAAACGAGCAAGAAGCGCAGCGAAGTAAAGTGTACAGCAGGACTGCATGTACAAAAGAGTTACTGCAAGTGCTTTCCAAAACATAATTATTTGGTCAGTTGCCAAAGCTCAATGAATATAAATTTAATGTTGGATAAGACGCCAAACGTGGCACTACTAAGCTGACCCACCATTCATTCACTCATTCTTTCACTCTTTCACTCATTTTAGCAGTGGAAATTTCTAGTACTGTTCTGCGTAAATTAAACCTGATGGAAACGAGCACGAAGCGCAGCGAAGTAAAGTGTACAGCAGGACTGCATGTACAAAAGAGTTACTGCAAGTGCTTTCCAAAACATAATTATTTGGTCAGTTGCCAAAGCTGAATGAATATAGATTTAATGTTTCGAGAGACTAAACTCGAAGATTAACCACAAAAAAACGCCCCGATTTTCATCGAGGCGTTGGTATAAATTTGAATTTATAATCGTCCTACTTTTTTTCTTCAGAGCTACCTAAATCGATTACGATAGGCGTAGAGATACATAATGATGAATATGTACCAATGATACGACCAATTAACAATGCGAAGATGAATCCACGAATGCTATCGCCACCGAAAATAAAGATTACCAATAACACGAAGAATACAGTTAATGAAGTCAAAATTGTACGACTTAATGTGCTGTTTAATGCGAAGTTAATTAAGTTGTTACGAGCTTCACCATGTAAATCATCTTTACCAGCTTCTTTTAAACGCTCGCGGATACGATCGAAAACAACTACAGTTTCTGTCATGGTATAACCCATTACTGTTAAAATAGCGGCAATGAAATCTTGTCCAATTTCTAAAGAGAATGGTAAAACGCCATCTAAAATGGTATAGAAAGATAGTACCATAAGCACATCATGGAACAATGCCAATACCGCACCTAAACCATATTGCCATTTCTTGAAACGTACCACAATGTAGATGAACATGAAGATACATGAAATCAATACAGCATAGAAAGCACCATTTACGATATCACTAGCAATGATTGGTGTAACTTTTTGCGAGCTTTCAATTTTGTAGGTATCGCCAGTTAAACCTTTTTTCAGAGCATCTTCAACAACTTTATCGGTTTTAATGTCTTGATCTTCGATGTGGAATGTAGTCGTGATTTTTACATTGCTTGCCTCGCCAGCAGTTTTAACCTCTGGTGTTTCGTTTCCAAAAACAGGCGTTAATTTGGCTTTAATATCTTCAGTATTTACTGCTTTATTAAAGTGAACCAAATAAGTTCTACCACCTTTAAAATCTACACCTAAGTTTAAACCACCGTTTTTGAAGTACATACCAATACCTGCAAGAATAATTACAGTTGAGATGATGTAGTATATTTTACGACGACCAACAAAGTTGAACGCAAGGTTTTTAAATGCATTTCGTGTAAAGTTATTATCGAAACTGATTTCCATTTTACGACTTAGCATTCCTTCAAATACAACTCTCGAAATGGCAACCGCTGCAAATAACGACGATAGAATACCAATACACAACGTAGTTGCAAAACCTTGTACCGGCCCGCTACCAAACGCATAAAGAATAGCACCTAAAATAAATACGGTAATGTTTGCATCTAGGATAGATGGCATGGCATGTTTAAAACCTTCTTTAATGGCCGTGGGAATGTTCTTGCCTAAAGCCAGTTCCTCACGTACACGTTCGAAAATTAGGATGTTTGCATCTACCGAT
Source organism: Pedobacter yonginensis (assembly GCF_003173595.1). GTDB lineage: Bacteria > Bacteroidota > Bacteroidia > Sphingobacteriales > Sphingobacteriaceae > Pedobacter > Pedobacter yonginense. Next base: position 63,822 of record NZ_QGNZ01000005.1, on the reverse strand, counting down.
AAACCAATAGTTAACACGATACCGGCAATACCAGGCAATGTTAAAACTGCACCTAATGATACCAAAATACCAATAATGAAGAATAAGTTGATTAACAAGGCAAAGTTAGCTACCCAACCCGCACGGTGATAATACAATGCCATGAAGATCAGGATTACGATAAACGCAATCACGAAAGAGATTAAACCATCGTGAATGGCTTGCGCACCCAAAGTAGGCCCAACAACATAACTACCAGCAATACGTGCTGGGGCAGGTAATTTACCCGCTTTTAAAATGTTTGATAAATCTTTAGTATCTGCTTGGGTAAAGTTACCTGTGATTGAAGAAACACCACCAGCAATTTCATTCTGAACCGTTGGAGCAGAATAAACCATGTTATCTAAAACAATTGCAATAGATTTTTTATTGTTTGCATCAGCAGCAGCTTCTGCGGTAATTTTTTTCCATTTCGCAGCACCTTCGCTGGTCATGTACATGGTTACCTCTGGTTTACCTTTTTGGTCAAAGTCTGCACGCGAATCGCTAATGGCTTCACCACCTAAATCCGGTTTTCCATCGGCACTTACAACTTTAATGGCATATAATTCGAAAACTTTAGAACCTTCTCTTGGCTTAACGCTCCACATAAACTTCATTGTAGAAGGAATTGCAGCAACAACTTCTGGAAGTTTTAAGTAAGCGTTTACTTTAGCCGTATCTTTTTGTAACGACATACCCACAACTGCACCTGGCATAAGTTGTTGTTGGCCGTTTTCGCCTTGGTAAATTGGTAAGTTTAAAACTGCATAAAGTGGGTTAGATTTTAGTAACTCCGCTCTTGCAGCTGTAGAATCTTTTTTACCTAAGCCAGCAAGTTTGCCACCTTTAGTTGTGCTATCTTTAGCAGAAGCTTTTTCTAAACCAGCTAATTTACCGCCTTCAGCAGGTTTTGCTGTAGAATCGGTTTTAGCAGGCGTAGCAACTTTTAGGGTCGCCGCTAAGGTTTTGTTTATATTTTCTAATAAAGGCGCAACCTCTTGTACTTGATATACTTGCCAAAACTGTAACTCGGCAGAACCTTGTAAAAGTTTAGCAATACGATCTTTATCCTGCACACCTGGCATCTCGATTAAGATGCGGTTACTGCCTTCTTGTTTTTGCATGTTCGGACTTACAACTCCGAAACCATCAATACGAGAACGTAAAACAGTAAACGAACGGTCGATAGCACTTGTGGCCTCTTTCTCCAAGAAAGATTCTACCTCACTATTGCTTGCGCTTGCTTTTAACTGTGAAGCATTGTCTTGGTTAGAGAAATAATCTGCAAGTTTTACACCAGGGCTTAATTTTTCAAATTCATCAACAAATATTTTGATGTAATCTTTACCACCAGCGTTTAATTGGGCTTGAGCATTTTGAATGGCTTTGTTAAAGTTTGCATCAGTAGGGTTTCCCGCTAAAGATTTAACCAATTCCGCTAACGATATCTCCATCGTTACATTCATACCACCTTTTAAGTCTAAACCTAAATTAATCTCTTTCGCTTTAACCTCTCCGTAAGTAAACCCAACTACTGGATAAACTTTCTCCGTGCTCATCGAATCTAAATAAGCCTTTTCTTTGGCTAAATCACCTTTCGCATAGTTTTTTGCGTCTTTTTCTACACTGGATGCTACCAGAGTAAAAGAAAGTGCATACGCACAAACGATAGCTAATACTATCGCTATAAACTTAATAAAACCTTTTCCTTGCATTGTTTGTTTAAAATAATTTGTCTTTGGCTGTTTTTTAACAAGTCGGCAAATCTAATTAAATTTTTAAATTATAGAACCCCTTAATTGATAATTTATTAACAATAATTTTTACAGCAGAATTATCCTTTCGTTATTCGATACTTCTAAATTGTTTTAATATCCTTCCGTAGTTGTTGGCACATCAGCCTGAATTTCTTAACCAAAATTAAGATGCTTGGTTTTTGAACACTGCTCATTTCGTAACTTGTATTGATTTATGTTTGAAAACGTGCGTGCAGTAATTCTTCGCTTCGTGCAGCCCCACTGTTCGCTAAAGCCTCGCAGAAAAAGCTCGGGCTACCGCTTCCATTGGGTTTAGGTACAAGGGCTTTGCTTTCAAAAACCCCTGTTTGAAAGCTCAGCAAACAGGTTTGCCCCCAGCCAAAACTACGGTTTCTTTTTTTTGCAGACTTTTAATCATAAGCCCGATTGGACGGAAAGTCGCTATTTTTTATAGCACTTGGAGGTACAGTGGGCAGCTGTATCAATTGAAAAGCTCAAAGTTCATTTCCGAATTTTTATTTCGGTTTGGTAATAAGCAAATTTTTATAACATTTTGCGGCATTGCTGAGCCAGTAAACTAGCTAGCAGTTTACTTCCGCTTTAAAACTTCAAAAGTATAGTCGTATTTGTTTTTCTCATCAGCAAGGTGTGTTTCCGAACTCACCGTATCCCACTCATTGCGGTTAATTACAGGAAAGAAGGTGTCTGCGTCAAAAGTTTCGTGTATGGTGGTTAAGTAAAGCATATTTGTTTTCGGCAGTGCTTGGTGGTAAATTTCGGCACCACCAATAATAAAAACGGGCTTTTCTTCACTTTGGGTAATGTTTAAAGCCTCGTTTAAACTATTAACCACTTCCACACCATCAATTTTCAATGAAGCATCTCTCGTAATTACAATGTTCCGGCGGTTGGGCAAAGGCCTGCCAACAGAATCAAAAGTTTTGCGCCCCATTACAACAGTATGTCCAGAAGTTGTTTGCTTAAAGTATTTAAGGTCGGCAGGCATGTGCCATAAAAGCTGATTGTTTTTGCCGATTTCGGAGTTTTTGCCTACCGCAACGGCTATCGCTATTGATGGCTTGTTCTTTTGATCACTAATCATTTCTTTCGTTTTTTATATCCTGCAATAGCTGTAATGTACGGCACCCGACTAATTATAGTTCCTGATATTGGACATCCTCGATAGCAATGCGTTAATTAGGTATGACCTGTACGGCAATGAATTAAACTGCTACAACGCCTTTAATATGTGGATGTGCCTCATAGTTTTCTAAACTGAAATCCTCAAATTTAAAATCAAAAATACTTTTTACATCCGGATTGATTTTCATCGTTGGAAGCGGTTTTGGTGCCCTGCTCAATTGTAAATGGGCCTGCTCAATGTGGTTGTTGTACAAATGTGCATCGCCAAGTGTGTGTATAAAATCTCCGGCCTGTAAACCACAAACCTGAGCCACCATCATAGTTAATAGCGCATAAGAGGCAATATTGAAAGGAACGCCCAAGAAAATATCGGCACTGCGTTGGTATAATTGGCAACTTAGTTTGCCATCAGCAACATAAAATTGGAAGAAAGCGTGGCAAGGCGGTAAGGCCATGTTTTCTATTTCTGCAACATTCCATGCAGAAACAATAATTCTACGCGAATCTGGATTGTTTTTGATCGTATTGATGATATTGGTAATCTGGTCGATGTGTTGTCCATCAGGTGTAGGCCAGCTTCTCCATTGAGAACCATACACCGGCCCAAGGTTTCCATGCTCATCCGCCCATTCATCCCAAATCCGCACACCGTTCTCCTTAAGGTATTTGATGTTGGTGTCGCCCGTTAAAAACCAGATCAATTCATGTATAATCGATTTTAAGTGCAATTTTTTAGTGGTAACCATCGGAAAACCCTCTTGCAAATTAAATCGCATTTGATACCCAAAAACGCTGATGGTTCCTGTGCCGGTACGATCATGTTTTTGTGCGCCGTGATCCAGCACATGTTGCATTAAATCTAAATACTGTTTCATAAAATCTGATAATGTACAAATATGTAAAAAATCTTAATCCCGTAATCTTTTAGTTTTCTACATTAATGGATTTTTAAACAAGCCCGACTTTTGTATGTTTGCATCAGTATGTGGCTTTGAGAAAAAATCCACATTTATAGTTTCACACCTCATGTTTAAATGCTAATATCTAAACGCTCATTTCTAAACGCTCATATCTCATATCCAAGTACTCATATCTCATATCTCATATCTCACATCTCATATCTCATATCTGTATGTTATCTTTTCCAAACGCGAAAATAAACTTAGGCTTAAACATCACCGAGAAACGCAACGATGGTTACCATAACCTCGAAACTGTTTTTTATCCGATTAACATTAAAGATTCGGTAGAGATTACAGATGCAGAATTTACCTCTTGCAAAATTCATGGGATCGAGATCCCTGGCGACTCAAAAGATAATTTGTGTTTAAAAGCTTACCATTTAATTAAACAAGATTTTAATATTCCCGCACAACAAATTAATCTTCTAAAAAACATACCTGTAGGGGCAGGCTTAGGCGGAGGTTCAGCAGATTGTGCTTTTCTAATCAAGTTGTTGAATGATAAATTTGAACTTGGCTTATCTGTAAGTCAAATGGAAGCCTATGCACGCAAACTTGGTGCAGATTGTGCTTTCTTCATTCAGAATGCGCCCGTTTATGCATATAATAAAGGCGATGAGTTTGAACAATGTAGAGTTGATTTGTCAGGCTGGTTCAAAGTTTTGGTAAAACCGCCAGTACATGTAAGCACAGCCGATGCTTACGCACTTGTAAAACCGCAAAAGCCTTTGCAATCTTTGAAAGAAATCATACATTTGTCGCCAACAACATGGAAAAATAAGGTTATCAACGATTTCGAGCCATCGGTATTCGCTAAATATCCCCAAATTCATCAAATAAAAACCAGTTTATACGATGCAGGCGCAACATTCGCTTTAATGAGTGGCAGCGGCTCGTCGGTTTTTGCAATTTTTCCAAGCACGGTTAAATTGCCCGAACTGGAAAAAAACAACTTAGTTTATTATAATATTTAAAAGGGCTGATGGGTAAAAGCAAACAGACTAAAAGTAAAATTGGTCTTGATGGTTGTTACCAGTTAGTGGATAAAGAATAAAAAAATGAATATAAATTTAATCCGCAAAAGTGGAAAATTTAATTTTGAAGCAGAAAACGAAAGCGGTTTTACTGTAGAATTAGATGCTAAACAAGCCATTGGTGGCGAAGGTAAGGGCTTCAGACCAATGGAAATGCTTTTAATTGGCTTAGGTGGCTGTAGTGGTATTGACATGGTGAATGTACTCAGCAAACAAAAAGAACCACTAACCGATATCAAAATTGCCATTAACGCCACAAGAAAGGAAGAAGAAATGCCTCCAATTTTCGACGTAATTAATATCCACTTCGATTTATACGGACATTTAAGCCCTGCAAAAGTAGAACGAGCTCTATCTATGACTTTCGATAAGTACTGCTCCGTTTCAAACATTCTAGGCCGCTCAGCAACAATTAACTTTACATATAGCATAAACAGTAGTGAGTAATAAGTAGCGAGTATAAAGTAGCAAGTATGGAGTGATGAGTAGCAAGTAAAAAGTATAAAGTAGCAAGTAAAAAGTATAAAGTAGCCAGTAAAAAGTGTAAAATAGCGAGTATAAAGTGGCAAGTAACAGAAAATAACATCTTTTGAAAATTCGATAAAAAAACATGAATCACCAACTCTTGATACTTGATACTAAAGTCTTGATACCTGATACTCAAACCTCGATACCTGATACTCCAATCTCGATACTAAAGCCTTGATACTTAATGCTCAAACCTCGATACTTGATACTCAAACCTTGATACCCCATAAAATCTCAATACTCACGTCTCACTACTAAATGACAATAACCAAAACAATGAAATCCGAAAATTTTGAAACCATAGCCATCCGCACCCAATTAGAACGTAGTTTACATAAAGAGCACTCTGCGCCCTTGTATTTAACCTCAAGCTATAAATTTGATGATGCGGAGGAAATGCGTGCCCTATTTGCGAACGAAAAGGAAGGTAATGTATATAGCCGTTATTCAAATCCCAACACATCAGAATTCATCGAAAAAATGTGCTTGTTGGAAGGTGCTGAAGATGGCTTCGCTACAGCAACAGGCATGGCTGCAATTTTTACAACTTTCGGGGCGTTCTTAAAAAATGGCGATCATATTATTTCAAGTCGATCTGTTTTTGGCTCTACACACCAATTACTAACCAATGTTTTTTCTAAATGGGGCGTCACTTTCGATTATGCAGATTTAGATAAACCCGAAGATTGGGAGGGCTTAATCAAACCAAATACAAAAATGATTTTTGTTGAAACACCCTCAAACCCGGGTATCGACATTATAGATTTAGCGTTTTTAGGCAATCTAGCCAAAAAACACAATCAGCTTTTAGTGGTTGATAACTGTTTTGCAACTCCATATCTTCAGCAGCCGCTAGCACTGGGCGCTCACATCTCCATCCATTCGGCTACCAAGTACATCGATGGGCAAGGCCGTGTTTTAGGTGGTATAATTTTAGGTAGAAAAGATTTGATTACCGAAGTGATGAATTTTGCTCGCCACAGCGGACCATCGTTATCGCCATTTAATGCGTGGATTTTATCTAAAAGTTTAGAAACGCTGGCCGTTCGTATGGATCGCCACTGCGAAAACGCTTTAAAGGTTGCCGAATATTTAGAAAGCCATCCAAAAATTAAATTGGTGAAATATCCATTTCTGCCATCTCATCCACAGTATGAAATAGCCAAAAAGCAAATGAAACAGGGTGGTGGTATCGTAACAATCGTGGTTCAGGGTGGGGCAGAAGGTGCCAGTAAATTTATGGACAGACTGAAAATGTTCTCCATTTCGGCAAATTTGGCCGATACCCGTTCTATTGCAACCCATCCTGCGACGAGTACGCATAGCAAGCTCACCGAAGCTGAGCGTAATATTGTGGGTATAGAGCAGGGTTCAATCCGCTTATCTATTGGATTAGAGCATATTAACGATATTTTAGCCGACATAGAGCAGGCCTTGGCATAAAAGCCAATTCACTTAGATTTTAAGGCTATAAAGTGGGGCGTCCGTTGTGATCGCTCCACTTTTTTTATTTTGGGAGCCCAATTCAGAGGATTAAACCAAAAAAATGTTCAATGCGCTATTACTTACCCTACATCAATGCACGGCTAAGATTCGTGCAGTAAATTTGTATCATAAACAAGAAAGGAAATTTATGTCACAGTTTATTTTGCACAAAGAAAACACCAGAGGCCATGCTAACCATGGCTGGTTAAACGCTCACCACTCATTCAGCTTTGCTAATTATTACAATCCTGAAAGAATGCACTTTGGAGTTTTGAGGGTTTTAAATGATGACTTGATTGATGGAGGAATGGGTTTTGGAACACATCCGCACGATAATATGGAAATCATCACCATTCCATTGGCTGGTGCCATTGCACACAAAGATAGCATGGGTAACTCGGCAGTGATTAAAAGCGGAGAAATTCAGGTGATGAGCGCTGGCACAGGTGTTAGCCACAGTGAATACAATGCGCTTGCTGATGAGCAGTTAAATTTATTGCAGATTTGGTTGTTCCCCAATAAGAAAAATGTTACGCCAAGATACGATCAACAAACCCTCAATGTTGAGGCCATGCACAATAACTTCCAGCAGATTTTATCGCCAAATGCCGATGATGCTGGTGTTTGGATTCAACAAGATGCTTGGTTTTCGTTAGGAAAATTTGATGAAGGTTTTGAAACGGAGTACAAAATTAAAAAACCTGGCAACGGTGTTTACGCCTTCGTAATTAGTGGTGAAGTAACCATTAACGGACAAACGCTAAGCAAAAGAGATGGTTTAGGGATTTGGGATGCAGATGCCATTAGTTTTAAAGCAAATACAGCAAATGCTGAAGTGCTACTGATGGATGTACCGATGGAAATAAACTAATTAAATATTAACGATTGATATAATTTGCCGTCATTCCGGCTGGATTGGAAATCTTTGGGCTCGCTGGTTGCGATGCTCAAAGATTTCTTCTTTTGGTTAAACTAATCTGAGTGAGGCTAAAGGTTGAAAGACTAAAGGGGAAAGACTAAAGGTGAAAGACTAAAGGTGAAAGACTAAAGCTGGAAGACCAAAGCGGAGAGACTAAAGGGAAAAAGAATAAAAGTGAAGCGGACTGAAGTTGGGAGACGGTTGTCTAGAGCAAGAGCATAAAACTTTTGTTTTCTTTTGTTCTTTTTGTGGTTTAAAAAAAGGGGAAAGACACAAACGACAACACCTAGGTAAATTTCCCGAACGCCAATTGCACTGAAAAATTTAATCTACTTGAATCGAAAACAAAAAAAAATAACATGCAAACCAACATACTTTACATAGGAAGAGATCCAGAAATAACCGTAGTGATGAACCGACTGCTTAACGCCAGGCCAGAGTGGAAAGGTTTGTGTTTTTGTACCGATGATGAGGCGCTTGCTGTTTGCAGTACACAGCACATTGATTTAATTTTGCTGGGAAACGGCATTGAAGATGAAGAAGAAAGCCAATTAAGAAACAAATTACAGGCTTTATGTCCGAATGCGAAAATTATTCAACATTATGGTGGTGGTAGTGGACTGCTCTACGGTGAGATTATGACTGCTCTAGGCTAATCGCTGAACCAACGTTCCTATTTCGTATTGCCCAGCCTCCTAAACGGGATTGCAGCGGTATCCTTTTTTTGTTGCAAGCCCTTGAAACTTCGTAAGCACCAATCGCAAAAAAAAGATTTAGCGAAAAGCCCGGCTGGCTTTAAAACGAAGCGCTGCCTCTGCTTTTCAAATCTATTTGACGATTTGTGAGACACTTTTAAGCCCTAAACTTAATTTCTAACTGATGTATTCTCTATCCTCATCGCTTAATGCTTTTTTATTGGCATCTGGATGGTTTTTTTGAATCTCATCATCGTAACTGGTTAGCGTTTTCCTTGGTCGACCCACAATAAAACCAATAATAAAACCAATGATGATGCAAATACCGATAACCAAAAGTTTAGAAACGGCAACAGTGGTAACCAAGAAATTGAAATCAACTGGCTCAGTGTTAACCATTAAAAATATAGTTAGCAATGCTGTTAGGATGATAATGAAAATCGTTTTTGTAGTCATGGTTTTAAAAGCTGTAATTAAATGAAAACTCTAATATCGGGTTTTGGTTGTAAATTTGATTCACAAAAACAAGTCTTGCGCCCACATCAACAACAGGTTGATAGCGCAAAATGTTTAAGCTACTGTTTAATTCTATCCCATAGGTTTTAGGCTGGCTGATATTTGTATCTACCCCAATGTTTTCGTAATGCGCAAATAAACCCCCTCTAAAGTTGCGTACGTAGGCTAATGAGCCAATTTCCCAATCGGGAAAAGCAAAGGGAAAGCGGTAATTAAACAGCAAACTATTTTCCAATCTGCTTTTCGCCAAAATGTTGTTGTAGCCATAAACGGTTGCAATTTCGGTTGCGTATTGGTTTACCCCATTGGCTTTTTGATAATTGAAACTGGCTAAAAATGAATGGTTTTTTGCAAAGCCAGGGAAATAAAGAAAACTTTCTAGCGCCAAAATTTCGCCCTTTAAGTTTTTGTCGAAGGGTTGGTTGTCATAAGTAAATCTAAAAACCTGGGCCCACCTTGGTGCAATATCCCGTTCGGTGGTTCGAACGCTGTGGTTAAAGGTAAAATTATACTCCATCGGAAATTTTAAGCTGGTAATGAAGTTGCTCGGCATGTTTTGGGTCATGTACCGTTGGGTAAAACTTGTGGCCACGTTCAGCGTAAAAGAATAATTATGATTCATGGCATTTATGGAAATTGGAAGTGATGCATTGAGCTTGGTATAGTTCTCTCTCCAATCGCCCTGTTTAACGCCGGTTTTGGTGTTGTAGAAGGTTCTTTTAGGTCGGTTCCGATAAGCAACACTCAAAACGGGGTAAAGTGCCTTATAACTCACGTCTGCCGTATATTCAAATCTTGCCAAATCTCGGTGGTATTTTGCACCGGTATAAAAATCCATTGTGTTGAGTAGGTTATTGGATTGAAGCTCTAATCCGAAAACATATTCATCATCAATAACTGGAATTACACTGTGTACACTGAAAAGATTTAATCCCTGGCGGTAGGGTTTCGATTCAAATTTATTTTCGGGAACTTTTTCGAAAACATTGCCTGCATTTTCCTGCTGCTCTGCTGCTGATGAAAAATCTACAAATTCGTTTTTTCCTATGCTTTTTTCATTAATTGTTTTCTCGGCAATTTCGTAACCATTGATTTTGTAATTGTTGAAAATCATTTTTCCATCGGGCGTTTCGGTTAAATTGAAGGCGCCGTATTTAGCGTCGCTTAGCGCGCTTATTTTTTTTGAGGCTATGTCGATGTCGCAGATGTTGTCAATTCCATTGTAGTGCGCATTAAATGCGATTTTAGAGCCAATAAAAATTGGGCGAGTTAATTGCTGCCTGCTGTTGGCAATAAGTTGTGTTTTTTTGCCACCCTCCAGCAACCACAAACTTTTACCTTTTTCGCTTACGCTGATGTAGGCAATTTTGTTGCCCCAACTATCGAAGCTTGGTGTTTGAAGAATTTGATTGTCTGAGTTGGGGTGAGTTTTTAAAATTTCGCCGGTTGCGGTTTCGATTTCGACCAAGTTGAAGCGATTGCTCAAATCAACATTTACGGCAACCAATTTTTTTCCGTCGCCAGAAAGACTAGGCGAGAAGAGGCGACTTTTACTACTCAAGCTTTTGAATTTTTTCGTCTTAAAATTATACGAACAAATTACACTGTAGCTTCGCTGTTTGTACCTTGGGTCGTAACGAATCTCATCCCAAACCAGCAGCTCATTTTTAAGGCTAAACCAAGGGTGTTCTTGGTAGCCAATTCCAAACAATCTTTGCTCCGTTTGATCGGCATTGATGATGACGAAATGCCTTGCGTTTTGCTTACTTTCTTTAAGCGCCAAGATTTGGTTTTTGTTGAGTCTTGCTGGTAAAAAATAGTTGGTGGCCAAATCGGTTTTTGCATTTAAACTTTCATAGTTTTCTGAAGGCGAAAGTTTGTCTTGAGCTTTCCATTTATCTTCCAATTTTTGTTGTGTTTTTAGAAAATAGTCATTCGTGTTTTTGCCTGTAAATTTCTTTAAGCTTTGTGAAAATGGATACAATCTAATCGGGCGTTTTCTGATGTCGCCCAGCAAACTGTCTGAAATAAATTTTCCATATTTTTCTTTCATGTCGGCAACCATCAAATACCCGGTTTGGTAATAGCCCGGAGTTACGTCCTTGTTCGATCCGAAATAGGCTTTGCTGTAGGAGAATTTTTTGCCCTCCAAAACAGAAGCTCTAAAAGGCATAATCCAATTGGGCTGTCTGCCTCGGCCCGAATAGGTCAGAGCCGTTTCGTTAACTACCGCATCACCTTCAAAAAACCAAGTCGGGATGCCCGCGCCGAAATAGGCAAAGTAAACGAGCTCTGGAAAAGGATGACTTTGATTTCCTGTCAATTTGTCAAACTGAGCAATGTGCCTAAGCTCATGCACAGCTAGGTTGTTTAGCCAATCTTGGCTGTCAAAATATTGAGGTGGGGTGGTGTAGAATTCTGACTTCTTTGGGGCCAGCTGTACGAAGCCATTTGCGATGGTGCCGCGGTTCTGAAGTACGAGTGGAATGGAGGTTTTTTGTTGCCTCAAACCCAAGCCAATTTTTGGATAGATGTAGGGTAGGGTATTGGCCATTCTCTGCGCCTCCTTTTCAAGTTCCGTTGGATAAATGATTTTGAAGCCCCCTGAATTAATATAGTTCCATTTTACACTAAGTGGGTTCTGCTCGGTACTGAATATTTGGCCAAAAACGCTTAGTGAAATAAAACTTAATGTAAGTATTATTAAGTATCTGATAAACTGAGTTTTGTATGTAAAAAATAGATTCATGTAATAGATTTGCTAAAATATTTAGTTTTTTAAAATTTGCTGGGAGATATTTATATATAATTTTAATTGATGTAGAAATATATAATAATCTGATTTATTGATATTTGTAATATTTATATAAATTGATTAAAAGAGCGTTTAATGATGTTCAAAAGCCTTAAAGAGAGAACGATTAAGATCAAAAATTCGAGTTTTCCGTGCTTCTTAAATACGGCTTTAATGTACACTTATTAATTGATTTTCTTGGAATATTTTCACTCCAATTTTGAATGTTGTATGCAGAATGTTGCGTTTGCCAAGCCAAATTACCTTAGTAATTGACAAGGGATAATAACCCGTTTTGATGAAATTTGGCTGGAATTATCCTATAATTTTGAGGCATTTTGGAATGCGAATTGGATGAATAAATCACCTCAATTTTTAACGAGTTTGCACCATTTTGTTTTGCGTTTTGGATGCTGAAATTTGCAGAAAACACATTTCCATTTTAGGATTTTGTATTGCGTGGAATTTGAAATTCTAAAATCAAGCAGATTGGATAACTGTCATATTGGCGCTTTTTTTTTAATTATTTATTCTGAAACTATATGCCCCTATCTTCGCAATTCTGCTCATATTTCATTGCATATCAACTTCGGTAAACATGATCAATTTTGAAATTTTGGTCGATATTCATGCCTTATCTCGTGGGTAAATTCCCGAAGTTTTAATGATTTATACGGCGTTATTTAAGTCGAAAACTTAAAAAAAATTAGGGATTCGGTATATATTATTACATTGCAAAGGGCATTTTTAGGGCGTATTTTCAGTAGATAATGCAATTTCTTGCCGTTATTTTGCTCAGAACCTGTTTGACGGCTATGATTTCCCAAAATTCTGTGATGGGGCTAAAATGTGCTTTGAATTGTGTTTTGAGGCGGATTTATCTTGTTTTTGCTTGCTCCTATAATGTAGCGCTGATTTTTTGTGAGTTCCTGTTTTTAGATTCTTTTGAGCTCATTTGAAGCTTGATATTCGCCTAAAATTGGTTCATTTATGCCTTGCAAAAGGCTAGATTTTTATCCGAATTTTGATGAGATGGAAAGTTAGAGATTTGAATTTTTAGGTGTATGCAAGGCTTGGGTTAAGTGCAATTTGCAACAAATTTCTGCGATCAAAAACGTTAAAAAATTCATTGAAATCTTACGCCTAAGAACCTGTTTATAGAGTGTTGATGTTTTAGATTTAAGGCACAAATTGTAGGCGATGTTGACTTCAGATTGAGCCTTTACATCGAAGGCCTTTGACTTTAATTTTGCTCGTTTGAACCGTGAAAATTACAGTTGGTTTTTGCGTCTTTTATACACCGGATATACGAAGATTGTGGTCAGAATTATCGCTGCTCCAATGTAAAATCCACCCGTCATTTGTTCCTTATTTCCGAAGAAAATGAAGGCCAAAATGATTCCATAAACAGGCTCTAAATTAGTCACCAAAGCTACCCGAAAAGCGGATAAAGTTCGCATTACAGATACCCCCGCAACGTAAGCTACAGAGGTGCAAAACGTGCCTAAAATTGCGAGGAAAATCCAATCATTTGTACTCAAATTAAAAGGCATACGCAGTAAAGAACCATCGTATAAACGATACAAAGTAATCCAAAATAAACCGCCAATTAACTCATAAAATCCGATTATTGAGGCTTCACTTTTATGGATTAAGGTTGAATTTATGGTAGAGAAAAGGCTGGCGGCGAAGGCGGCTAGGAGGCCGAAAATGATGCCCAAAGTGTATTGACCTTCAAATTTAAAGATCATATAAATGCCGAAAATAATGATTAAACCAACCAGAATATCACCCAGATGAATGGGTTGCTTCTTGATTAATGGTTCTAATATCGCAGTAAATAATGTGAAAGAAGATAGGCAAACTAAGGTTACCGAAACGGTAGAAACTTTAATGGCATGGAAGAAAAAAATCCAATGTATGGCCACGATTCCACCTGTTAAAAAGAATTGGATAAACTGTTTCTGGCTGATTTTGATGTTCTTTTTGGTAATCAAAAAATAGGCAAAAAGCGTCGTGGTTGCAATCAATACTCGATACCAAACCATTGGCACAGCATCAATAGAAATTACCTTACCCAACACGCCGGTAAAGCCCCAAACTAAAACAGTTAAATGAAGAATGATGAGATTTTTTTTGTTTGCTTCCATTATTTTGGTGCTCTTTTTAATAGGTACAAACCTAAAAGACCAAAGAAAATAGTCGGTGCCAACACCGCGATAAATGGAGGCAATCCACCTTTTGTCGAGAACATTTGGGTAAATTGATTAAACACGATGTAGGCAAAGCTCAAGAAAATCCCGATTCCTAACGATACACCTACGCCTCCGCGAACTTTCCTTGAAGAGAGTGCAACCCCAATTAAGGTTAATACAAAGGCTGATAGCGGGTGTAAGTAGCGTTTGTATTGCTCAAACATCAAATCGTTCATAATGCCAGTGCCACGCGTTCTTTCCTTCCTTATTTTCTCCGCCAGTTCAGTGGTGGTTAAGTTTTGCACCACATTGTCGTAGGCAGAGAAATCGTCAGGGCGCATGTCTAAAATAGTATCTTTGAGCTTTCCACTGCCGTAAATCATAGATTCTTTTAAGCCATCAATTTTACGAATGGAATAATTAGATAGTGACCATTTTCTTTTCAATGAATCCCATCTAATGTTATCGGCTACAATTTTTTTAGTCAAAACGTCTCCATTAAAATTATCTAATGAAAAGCGGTATCCAGAGTTCGTTTTATTATCAAAACTCTCTATAAAAATGTATGTTTTATCATCCAGTTTCATGTGGATGTTCTGTTTTGTAGAGGGGTCGTTCCGCTTTACGTAGGTGTTTTCGAAGTTGTTTTTAAGGGTATTGGTATAAGGTAGAATGTATAAATTGGAAACGAGATTGGCTGAAAATATGATCGTTGCAGAAATTAAGTAAGGAAATAAAAAGCGATTAAAACTTACACCACCACTTAATATCGGTACGATTTCAGTTTGATCGGCCATCTTCGCAGTAAAGAAAATCACCGCGATAAAGTTAATTAGGGGGGAAAGCATATTCACGTAAAAGGGAATAGAACCCGCGTAATACTTGGTTAAAATGCCCCAGAAGCTTAAACCGCTGTTTAGAAAGTCATCCAGTTTTTCTGATAAATCAAAAACAACAATAATAATTACAAAAATAGCCAGAGTATAAATAAATGTACCCAAGTATTTTCCGATAATGTATCGATCTATAATTTTAATGTTTCCCTTGATTATGTTCATCTTATAGTTTGTTCCCTAATACTTTAACCATTTTGTTTTTCCATTCGTAAAACTCGCCAGCTAATATTTTTTCTCTTGCTTGTTTAACCAACCAAAGGTAGAAATGTAAATTATGCAGTGTTGCAATTTGTGCGCCAAGCATTTCATTGCTGTGTACTAAATGTCTTAAATACGCTTTGCTGGTTACCAAATCTACATGTAAATCACTCTCTGCATCCAAAGGCGAAAAATCATCTTCCCATTTTTTATTACGGATGTTGATGATGCCATTTCGAGTGAATAACATGCCATTTCTTGCATTTCTGGTTGGCATTACGCAGTCAAACATATCAATGCCGAGTGCGATGTTTTCCAGAATGTTAATTGGTGTACCCACACCCATTAAGTAACGTGGTTTTTCGTAAGGCAATATGTCGCACACCACCTCTGTCATGGCGTACATTTCTTCTGCGGGTTCTCCAACAGACAAACCACCAATGGCATTTCCTTCGCGGTTCATGCTGGCGATAAACTCAGCAGATTTCATTCTAAGGTCCTTGTAAACAGAGCCTTGTACGATTGGAAAAAGCGTTTGATCGAAACCATACTTAGGTTCGGTGGTATCGAAACGTGTGCAGCAGCGCTTTAACCATCTATGGGTCATCTTAATGGACTGCGCTGCGTAAGTATAATCGCAGGGGTATGGGGTGCACTCATCAAAGGCCATAATAATATCAGCACCAATTGTGCGCTGAATGTCCATCGCATATTCTGGCGTAAACAGGTGTTTAGAGCCATCTATGTGCGAGTGAAAAGTAACGCCCTCTTCTTTTATCTTACGAACTTTACTTAAGGAATACACTTGGTAACCACCACTATCTGTTAAAATTGGTCTATCCCAGCCAATAAATTTATGCAATCCGCCAGCGCGCTCTAAAATATCCAGCCCTGGTCTTAAATATAAATGGTATGTATTTCCAAGAATAATTTTGGCGTCTATATCCTCTTTAAGCTCGCGTTGATGTACAGCTTTAACGGTTCCAGCAGTGCCAACAGGCATAAAAATAGGCGTTTGGATTTCGCCGTGGGCAGTTGTTATGGTTCCTGCTCTGGCTTTGGAAAGCGGATCGTTAGCTTGTAAACTAAATTTCATCTATGTATTGAGTATTATGATCCACCTTTAGATGGATGTTAACATGATTTTGCTCATGTTGGGTTAATAAGGTATTTTCTCGTCAAAAATCTGCCAAAAATAGCAAAAATTGAGGGCATATTTTTGTTTAATTTTTTATCAACATAAAAGGGTATTACAGATTAAAAATGAGAAATTTGCGCCTATTTATTTTACCATCGTGATCTTAACTCTACCCGAAATTTGTTTGCTCGCCACTTTAGCTTTTTGCTTGGTGGTGCAACTCTATTATGTTTTATTTGTTCACCTGAAATTAGCCCGTATAAAGGTAGAGGACGTGCCGAACACGCCGGGTAAACCGATCAGTGTCATCATCTGTGCGAGAAACGAAATCGAAAACCTTAAGCAGTATTTGCCAACTGTATTGAATCAGAATTATCCTGATTTTGAGGTGGTTGTGGTTAATGATCGGTCGTGGGATGGAACAGAAGAATTTTTAGAAGATCTGGAAAAGCAACACCATCACTTAAAAATAGTTAAGGTGTTAGATAATGATAAGTTTATTGCGGGAAAGAAATTTGCCGTAACCATGGGCATAAAAGCGGCTAAACATGAGTGGCTTGTGTTTACCGATGCAGACTGTACACCAGCTTCAGAAAATTGGTTATTGGATATGCAACAGCCTGATGATGAAAATATTGAGATTGTTCTAGGCTATTCCCCTTATCTTAAAAAAGGCGGATTGCTGAACGCATTAATCCGTTTCGAAACATTCTTTACGGCGGTTAATTACCTATCCTTTGCACTCAAGGGCATGCCATACATGGGTGTGGGGCGAAATATGGCCTACAAAAAATCCTTATTTTTCAAAAACAAAGGCTTTGCAGCACACATGCATATTCCTTCTGGTGATGATGATTTATTCGTAAATGCACATGCAAATCGGAATAATGTACTTGTGAGGCTAAATAAAGAGAGCCATGTTTGGAGCGAACCCAATAAAACCTGGAAAGGTTACCTACGGCAGAAAAAGCGTCATTTTGGAGCTGGGAAACTATACAAATCCAAACACAAGTTCATACTCAGCATCCAAATCATATTTCAATTTTTGTTTTATGCGTTTTTTGCAGCTTGCATGTTTTTTAGCCGGGAGTGCCAATATTTGGGCGGTGGTATATTGGCTTTAAGCATATTCATCCGATGCTTAATCTATCCCAAATTATTGAAACGCTTAAACTATAGCGATTTACGTTGGTGGTTCCCGATATTAGATATACTTTTGTTTTTCTTTTTAACCTTAAATGGCTTTTTGGCTATGTTTGGAAAGAAGAAAGTGAACTGGAAATAATTCGAAATTTTTAAAGAAACAACATATATGCTTGAAGTTAAGCCCGATATCGTTTTAAAATATTTTCCCGATTTAACCCAAAAGCAGATTGCTCAATTTGCGCAACTGTTTGATTTATACAGTTTTTGGAATGCTCAAATCAATGTAATTTCGAGAAAAGATATAGAGGAACTTTACGAAAGACATGTTTTACACTCTTTAGGGATTGCAAAGGTTTGTGCTTTTAAACCAGGCGAAAATGTTTTAGATGTGGGTACTGGGGGTGGATTCCCGGGAATACCATTGGCCATTTTGTTTCCAGAAACGGATTTCCACTTGGTTGATTCCATCGGCAAGAAAATAAAGGTGGTGAAGGAAGTAGCCTCGGCATTAGGTTTAGAGAATTTAAAAGCAGAGCATTTGCGCGCTGAACAAATTAAAGATAAATTCAATTTTATTGTTTCCAGAGCGGTTACACGTTTAGGCGAATTTTACCCTTGGATTCAAGGAAAATTTAAAAAAGATGCCTTAAACGCCATTCCGAATGGGATTCTGTATTTAAAAGGTGGCGATTTAGAAGAGGAAATTAAAGAATCAAAACTGAAAGCAGAACTTTATCCACTTTCAGCTTATTTTGAGGAAGATTTCTTTGAAACCAAGTATGTGGTTTACGTACCGCAGTAGTTTAGTGATCTACCGCTAGATTTATAATTTTTGGTTTGCATCAGATTTTTTGGAGTCATTCATAATCATTTTATCCTTCAAGGTTTTTTGTAAACCCGTTTGTTGATCTAAATTTTTAACAACCTCCAAAACTGCATTGGCAGCATCATTAAAAAAGGGTTTATTAATGGTGCTGTATTCATCTGTAGCTTTATGATAGTCTTTGTGGTCTTCCACTCCGAAGTATAAAAAGGGAATGTTTTTCGCATTAAAAGCACCCTGGTCGCTCTGGTTTGTCCAATCGTCATGGCCCAGTTTTGGATCATCATGTCCTAAAGCAACCTTGATATTCGGGTTATTATTCACCACGTATTTTTTCAAATCAGGATATTTGAATGTTCCGCAAACATACAGTTCAGCTTTGTCGCTATGGCTTATCATATCCATATTCAAATCAATGGCAATGGTATTAATGGGCACTGGTGGATTTGCAACAAAGGCTTTTGCACCTTGTAAGCCAATTTCTTCAGCATCAAAGGAAGCAAAAATAATGGTATTATTGGGCTTGTTTTTGGCGAAGTAAGCGGCAATTTTTAAAAGGCCTGCCGTGCCTGAAGCGTTATCGTCGGCACCATTATAAACTTCATCTTTAATTACGCCAATGTGATCATAATGTGCCGAAACCACGATAACATTATTGCCTTTGCCAGGAATATAGCCAATTAGGTTTGTTCCATTAATGTCGGCACCTCTCGATTTGAACTTGAAATCCTGTGCGTAATTTACATGTTGAGGATATGATTTTAATCCCAATTTTTGAAACCTTTGAATAATATATGCCCTCGCCATTTCAGCCCCTTTGGTTCCGGTTTTTCTACCTTGGTAAGCGTCTGATGATAAGACTTCTACATCTTTCAATAGCTGCGGATCTAATTTGCCAGATGCTGTGGTATTTTGGTTTTTTACTGATGAACAGCAACTTAGCATCATCGCTAATGGTAAGAAATATAATATTTTCATTTTTAATGGGATTGAATGCTAAAGATATTAATTATCGGGAGTTGATTTTTGCTTTTTTAAAGAATTATAGTTGATGAAGAGTACATAACAAGAAAAGGGATGCGCTTATCGCACATCCCTTTTACCATTCTTCAGATTTAATCTGATTTATATTAATATCTGTAAGTATCTGCTTTAAAAGGACCTTCTACAGCCACGCCGATATAATCTGCTTGGTGCTGATCCAATACATCTAATTCTACACCAATTTTTTCTAAGTGTAAACGAGCAACTTTTTCATCTAAATGCTTAGGCAAAGTATAAACTTTGTTTTCGTAAGCAGCTGTGTTTGTCCAAAGCTCTAATTGAGCCAAAGTTTGGTTGGTGAACGATGCGCTCATTACAAAACTTGGGTGACCTGTTGCACAACCTAAGTTAACCAAACGTCCTTCAGCTAAGATGATTACATCTTTACCTTCGATGGTATATTTATCTACCTGAGGTTTAATTTCCACTTTGGTATCGCCGTAATTGCTATTTAACCAAGCCATATCAATTTCATTATCGAAGTGACCGATGTTACAAACAATGGCTTTGTCTTTTAATGCTCTGAAGTGTTCTTCGCGAACGATGTCACAGTTACCTGTAGTGGTTACTACAATATCAGCTTCTTTAATTGCAGTAGCTAATTTTTTAACTTCGTAACCTTCCATAGCGGCCTGTAAAGCACAAATTGGATCAATTTCAGTTACAATTACCCGTACACCTTGCGAACTTAAAGATTCTGCGGATCCTTTACCCACATCACCATATCCGCAAACTACGGCAACTTTACCAGCCATCATTACATCGGTAGCGCGACGAATTGCATCTACTAATGATTCGCGACATCCGTATTTATTATCGAATTTCGACTTAGTAACTGAATCGTTAACGTTAATTGCTGGAACGTGCAATGTTCCGTTTTTCATTCTTTCATATAAACGGTGTACACCTGTTGTGGTTTCTTCTGATAAACCTTTAATCGCAGCGATTAATTCTGGGTATTTATCAAAAACCATGTTGGTTAAATCACCACCATCATCTAAAATCATGTTTAATGGTTGTTGATCTGGTCCAAAGTGCAAAGTTTGCTCAATACACCAATCAAATTCTTCCTCATTTAAACCTTTCCAAGCGTAAACCTGGATACCAGCAGCAGCAATTGCAGCAGCAGCATGGTCTTGAGTGGAGAAAATATTACATGAAGACCAGGTCACTTCTGCCCCTAAAGCCGTCAATGTTTCGATTAAAACAGCCGTTTGGATGGTCATATGCAGACATCCTGCAATACGAGCACCTTTTAACGGTTGCGATGGACCGAATTCTTTGCGTAAACTCATTAAACCTGGCATTTCTGCTTCGGCTAATTCGATTTCTTTACGGCCCCATTCTGCCAGTGAAATGTCCTTAACTTTGTAAGGGATGTAAGTTGTCTCTACTGATGACATAATTATTTGTTTTTAAATGTGATGTAAAGTTACAGCATAGCTTTGTGAAAGCCAAATAATTAAGCGGGCGGGCTCGTTTGCGAATTGTAAAATAATGGTTTAATGATTTTTGTCAAGAAGAGATGATCAGCTGCCTTAATAAAAGTATAGGGCATAAAAAAACCTCTCATTGCTGAAAGGCTTTAGTGTTTCTGAAAAGTGGAAGCTTTCAGGAACAGTGCAAATATACGGTTTTTACGGTAATATTCAACCTATCGGCTCAGCCTTGGTGCATTTTGAGTGAAATCGGATCATGAAAACAAAACAATGCCTTGTTAATTTTCAAACAAAACTTTGATTTCCAGTTATTTATTTCTTAAATTGTTATAACCAAATCGAACGTTTATGAAATCAGTAAAACACATGCTTGATACCAAACAAGCCAGAATAATCTCTGTTTCAGAAAATATTTCTGTACTAGATGCCTTGAAAGTTATGACAGAAAAAAACATCAGCGCAGTTTTGGTGATGGAAAACAATCAGCTATCGGGTATTTTTACCGAGCGAGATTATGCCAGAAAAATTATACTTCAAGGTAAATCATCACAAAATACACTCATCAGAGAGGTAATGACGCCAAACCCAATTGCCGTCCGCTTTGGTGATACGATTGATTATTGCATGGAATTGATGACAGATAAACACATTAGACACTTACCAATTGTAGAGAACGGTGAAGTTAAAGGAATGGTTTCTATTGGCGATGTGGTGAAATTTATCATCGCAGATCAAAAACAAACAATTTCTCAGTTGGAAAGCTATATTAGTGGATAACGCTTCGTTATATAAAGAATGTGTTAAACGAATAGCTTACTTTGCGATAATGCTGTTGTTTTGAAAATCTTTGAGCATGATGGTTTGATCGATATTTGGTTTAGGCAATTTTGCAATGCCAAGTGCAAGTTGTGTTGTTGATATTTCTGGTTTTGCTATTGCAGCAATATCTTTAACAGTTGTACCTAAAATTTTTAATGCAGCAAAAAACAATCTATCTGCGTGAAAAATATACGAATTGCTTTTTACAGCATTTAAATATTCTTGATTAGATTTTTCACTATAAAAATATTGAAGTCTATCCAACGTCAATAGCTTTTCAGTAATGACAGCCAATACTTCATCAGATGCCGTCATTCCATTAATTGAAACCACCTTCTGATCTTTCAATACAAATTTCACCCCTTCAAACGATACGGCGTGCATCCCTGGCTTATCAAAAATGTATTCAGACTGAGGAAGACTGCTCAAATTTGTTTTTCTGCTGCTCATGGAAGCTTTATTGAAAGTAAATCTCGCCTCTCGCAATTTGGCAATGGCCTCAGTACCATTTACTTGAGCGATGCTAATCGGGCTAACGCTTTGAGCCAAAACCGAGTAGTTAAACCCCGTTACAATAATTGTCAAGATATATAGTATCGCTTTCATTTAACAAAGCTAATGTTAAATTTGAGATATTTCTATATTTTGTATTCGTAATACTACGGATTTTGAAGATTTTTGTCAATTTTTTGATTATAGTCAACATAACCTATATTTTATTATAGGTTATATTCCTACAAGGGTTAAGTTTCTATTTCCACCGCCATTCTCCAGCAATTGAAAGTGGCTCTTTTAAGTTTTGAGATTCTAAGAAAGCCCTCAATTCTTCTTCGCCTTGCACACCAACGGGTATGGTAGCTGTATTCGCTAATGCGAACGTAAGCATGGCGCTGTAGCGCACGGTATTTTTGAGCTCTTGTTCATCTACCAGCTTGAATGAATCTCCGTCCGAATGATAAAAAGGGCCAGAATTGTTGGGTAACTTTCCTCCAAAACCACCGCCAGTTGGAATGCCTTCAAGCATAAAAGGTTGATGATCACTGTGTAAGCCAGCGCCTGCATTAAATAAGTTTTTAAATCCGGTATCAATCTTAACAATGTCGGCACCCCAGGTCGTAAATAGCTCCTTCATTTCCGATCTGGAAGTAGAAAAACCTTTTGGGTCATTTGTCATGTCGTAATTAAGCATAAACTTTACCTGACTTAGGTTTTTATCCTTTCTTGCCTGTGCGATGTAAGCTTTTGAACCAAGTAAACCTTGTTCTTCACCCATAAACAACACAAATTCTACCGTTCTTTTCGTTTTCAAATTCAGCTTCTTAAAGCTTCTGGCCATATCCATTATGGCGAAAGAACCTATGCCATTGTCTATTGCTCCCGTTGCCAAATCCCAGCTGTCTAAGTGCCCACCAACTACAATTTTCTCTTTTGGCAAGTCGGTGCCTTTAAAGGTTGCCACCACATTTCTAGCTTTAATGATCCCCGAAAAATTAGTCATGGCTAGGTGTGCCATTTGAGATTCAGATTTGAGCTTTTCCTTTAAAGCCATGCCATCCTCCAAACCAATGCATACCGCTGGAATTGGAATCAATTTACCTGTAACAGAAGCTGTTCCGGTTAGTAGTACGCCATTTTTTACGGTGTTAATGATGATGACACCCTTAGCGCCATATTTTGTTGCAATAGCTGTTTTTTCTGAACGATGCAGTGATTTTGTGCCCGCTGGCGATCCTGGTAAAACGCCCAAATAGATAAGTGCAATTTTGTTTTTGAATTTCTCTGGATTGGCTTGATAGTCAGCTTCTAAGCCATTGCCTGCATCTACAATTTCGCCAGATACATCTGCCTGAACAGGGGAATGTGCCAAGGTAACGGCCTTCATTTTAGCTAAATTATTCGCATTGGCGCCAACTTCTACCAAGATTGTTTTTCTGCTCCAGCTTTCTACTTCAAAGGGCTGAAACTTAACCTCACATCCGTAAGACTTTAATAAATCGTAGGCATATTGCTCTGCTTTTGCTCCATTTGGAGAGCCGGTTAAACGGTGGCCAATGGTTTCGGTTTCGTACTTGAGAGTTTGGTAGGCTTTAGAGTTTTGTTGAACATCGGTATTAATTTGATTGAAAACATCACCAAATTTATCCTGAGCACTAACCAACGAAGCCGTGCAAATAAAAAGTGCAGAAAAGAAATATTTCATTTTTATGAATGGTTTATATGCTGAAAGTACAAATTTAGGTGGAGATTTTGTCTGCTGTAACGTATATTTTGCCCAACCGTTGAACGTAGTTGGGAAAAAGAAATATAACTTTTTTAGGCCGCAACTTCTCTTAAATCTACCGCTACGACTCTCGATACGCCTTGTTCTACCATGGTTACACCATAAATAATATCGGTACTGGCGATAGTGCGTTTGTTGTGCGATACGATAATAAACTGCGACTGATCGGAAAATTTGCGGATGATGTTATTGAATTTATCAATGTTGGTATCATCCAACGGGGCATCAACCTCATCGAAAATACAAAATGGTGCAGGTTTTAAAAGATATAATGAAAACAATAGGGCAGTGGCGGTTAAGGTTTTCTCCCCGCCTGATAACTGATTGATGGACAGCGGTCTTTTGCCTTTAGGTCTGGCTACAATATCTATATCAGCTTCAAGTGGATTGTTCACATCAGAAAGGATTAAATCGCAACTGTCTTCTTCATTAAAAAGAGAGCGGAACACCACAATAAAATGCTCACGGGCCTGTGTAAAGGCTTGCATAAATTTTTCCTTGGCTGTATCATCAATTTCTTTAATGGTTTGCAACAGGTCGGCTTTAGCAGCGTTGAGATCCTTTTTCTGGTTTTGAATAAAGGTGTACCGTTGCTCCATTTCTTGAAATGCTTCCATTGCCATAGAGTTTATTGCGCCAAATTCATCCAACTGCCGTTTCATTTTTTCTACTTTTTGGCGAAGTTCGAATTCGCTTTCTAGCGCTTCTACTTCTGTTTCAGTATCCAATAAATCGTTTATATCAATGTTAAATTCTACCGCTAAACGTTCTTTCAAAGCATTCAAGTCAATTTTTAGGGCATTTTTTTTGTCTTTGATCTCCGTTAAAATGAAATCAGTTTCCTCTCTGTTTTTGCGAATGTTACTCAAGTTATTTTCGAGTTCATTAATTGTCCCTTTGCTCGTAAAATAGGCTTGTTCTGCTTCGGTCAGACCTTTTTCCATTTCCTCCCGTTGTTGGTACATTTCCAGGAGGGTATCGTCGTTTAAATCGGTATGTTGCAGTGTATCAGTAATTTGTGTTAAGGCTTCTTGAAGTTCCTTTTCGTTCTGCGTAATTCTTTTGTTTAAAGCTTCTTCCTGTACAAAACGATAATCTAAATCTTTTTCAAGACTTGCGAGTTTGTTTTGTTGCTGATGAAAGCGAATGTTGTCTTGATTATATTTGCCTGCACTATCATTTACCTGTGTGGCAATATCTTGATAATTAAGCTGTTGTTCTTGTAAATTGATGTGAGCTTCCTGTTGGTTCTTTTGCATGGAAACCAATGCTGGGAGTTTCTTGGATAAAGCTTTCTCTATGGATAAGATCTTCTGTGCAATATCGGCTTTTCTGTTTTCGCTGGTGGTAATAAACTCGTGATACTGGTCTCTACGAGTTTGTACCGAGATGTGTTCATTATTTAAACGATTCAATTCTTGTTGGAGCGTGTTAATCTGATTGATTTTAGATGCTTCTTTCAGATTAAAAATTTGATCGGTTTCCGTTGTTATGGCCGTATTGTATTGATTAATGAGTGCTTCTGATGCTTTAATTTCTTTCGCTAGATTCTCCAAATTTTTCGCACGCCCAATTCTTTTACCTTCAAATAAACCCACTGAACCACCTGCTAAGGTGAATTTGGTTTGCGCATATTTTCCGTTTTTGGCCAAAATGGTTAAACCATCGGTTGGCGTTTCTTTAAATAAGTGTTCTTGTTCGTTAATGGCGATGTAAACGTTTTGAAGCAGTAGGTTGCATAGGTTTTGATATTTTTTATCTACTTCAATAACCGATAAAGCTGATACCAAGCCATCTTGCGGACTTTGAGTAAAGTTTTTATCTGGAACATTTTCTAAAATAAAGAAATTAGCTCGTCCTCTGCTTGCATCTGTTAACAAATTTATGGCAAGAACGGCATCTGCATATTCATCAACCACGTAATGATTCATCACTGGCTCTAGATAATTTTCTATGGCAATACGATAATCTTCATTACAAAACAAAATATCAGATAGGAGTAAGGCACTTTTTGGAAAAGAACTGTGCTTCTTAAGAAAACGAATGGATTCTGGAAAGCCTTCCAAGCTATCAACAAGCGATTTTGTAAGGTTGTACTCGTTTTGCTTCGCATCTTTTTTGCGATTTTCTACCGTAAGCTTTTCTTTGTTGGTACTTAAATTTAATTCGGATTGGGCTAACTTTTCTTTTAAAACCGATTCAGCTTCAGTAAGTTGCTTAATGTGGGTTTGTTTTTCTCTAAGCTGAATATCCAATTCTGCCAAAGCATGGTCAAATGCTTTAAGTTCTAGCGTTTTGGTTTCGGTATCATCAACGTTTCTATTGCTTTCCTGCACCAGCGCATCTTTTTGGATGTTTAAAATATCAATCTCCTTTTGTGCTTGATAAACTTGATTTTGTAAGTCGTTGACTGATTTTATTAAATTATCTGTTCGGTTTTTTTCGGTTTGTTGCTGCTCTCTTAAGGTATCAAGCGCAGTTTTAAGCGATTTTAAATCCGACTCTAAACGATTGAAAACTTCAGTTTCTGTTAAAACTTCTTCGTTTAAGCGCTTAATGTTGTATTTGATGTGGTTAAGCTGGTTTCTATCTTTTTCAAGCTCGCCAGAAAGTCGTGTTTCCTTCTCCTGTAAAAAACGCATCTGCTCGTTTTTAACTTTCTTTTCACTTTCATATGCGCGAATTTTAGAAACAAATTCGTTAGTGGCCTTTTGTTGTACAGAAAGATTTTTTTCTTGATTAATGCTCTCTAGTTTAAGTTTTTGTAAATCAGCTTCTTGGGAGTCAATCTTTGTGCTTAGTTCCGTTCTATTCAACTGCTGTTTTTGTTCTTCCGTTTCGAGGGCACTTAAATCGGTTCGGAAAAAGGCAATTCTGTGGGTGGCCAATTGAACGCTCAATTCTCGGTATTGTTCTTTTAATTTATAATACCTTTCAGCCTTTCTAGCTTGATTTTCAAGGGTTTTTAAATTTTTCTCAATTTCAAAGAGTAAATCTTCAACGCGCTCTAGGTCGGTTTCGGTATCTTTTAGCTTATTGAAAGTTTGTTTTTTGCGGAGTTTATATTTTGAAATCCCGGATGCTTCTTCAAATAACGATCTACGGCTATGCTCTTTATTGGTAATGATTTCATCCACCATTTTCAGCTCAATAATCGAATAACTATCGGAGCCTATGCCTGTATCAAGAAATAAATCGGTGATGTCTTTTAACCGGCATTGAACATCGTTAAGGCGGTATTCACTGTCGCCATTCCTGTACAACTTGCGTGTAACCGTAACCTGCGAATACGCCGTTGGAAGTATGTTTTTTGTGTTGTCGAAACTTAAAGAAACCTCTGCAAGTTGGGCTTGTTTTCTGTTCTTGGTGCCATTAAAGATGATGTTTTCCATCTTTTCAGAGCGGAGGGCCTTTGTACTTTGCTCGCCCAAAACCCATCGCATGGCATCTATAACGTTCGATTTTCCACAACCGTTCGGTCCAACAATGGCCGTAACACCCTCATTAAAATTGATGGTTACCTTGTCGCCAAAGCTCTTGAATCCTTTAATGTCTAATCGAGTAAGTTGCATGGTTTTTTATCGGGCGAACCGAAACCAATATTAAGGATTATTTTGTGGTTTTTCAAACGTATGTTTTAGGTAAAAGGGATATTGATTCTTTCGCTTTGCTTGGGTTGATGAATGCCATGTAATAAATATAGGCGGAGGCACTTGTTTGGAAGTAGATATTTAACCCGAGCTCGGTTTAAGGGGAAGACCAAAGCAAATTAAGATCCATTAAGATGCTGAAATAAATTGAGCATGATGGAAGGATTATGTGATATGGGAACGACGCGTTGTTTTCTTGAATTGATTTCAAGGTGTTTGTTTCTATTAGATTTTTTTGTAATCCGGAACTTACGTTATTTAATTTGGAAAGGTACGGTTAGCTGGGCTTGGCGGCCTGCTGCCCGTCTTTCCGCTAAATCCCCGATAGAAAAATCGGGGGATACCGCTTCAATACGGTTTATTAACAAGGGTTTGTGCATGTAATACCAATCTGGGCTAGATTTGTGATCTCGTACAAACCATTAGGGATTGAAATTTCTAGTATAACAAGTCGGGATTACGAATCTGACTAATAGTAGGTTTCTGTTCGCATTTCAAAGATCTTTCCGTTCCGCTGCGCTCCAGTCGAGAGGACGGATTGCCGATGCGTTCTTTCTAGCGTATCAAAGGATCGTCCTTTCGACCGTAGCGGAGAAATCTGTTAAAGAGGTATTTGTTTTTAGTTTCAAAGATCGCTCCGTTGCACTATGCTAGAGCTAATTTGAATTACGGATACATCCTCGTTTATTATAATCTTGAAAATCAGTTTTTATTTAACAATCATCAGTTTTGCAAACTTCAATAACAATTGTTTATTGCCTAAGCCTTGAAAAAATACAGTTGCTTTTACATCAGGGAGTGTACCTTCCAGACTTATTATTTTTCCGAAGCCAAACTTTTCATGCTCAACTTCCATTCCGCCTTGAAATTCGTGCGGTAAGGATGGCGTAAAGCCAGGCGTTGGCACGTGTGCTTTTGCTAACAAAGTAGTAGTTTTCGGACGAGCCGCGGCTGCCGACGTTGTGGATGCAGGTTTTGGCTTGCTGAAAAAATCACGAGGTTGCGAAGTCCATGTTTTGCGTTCATCGTCAAAATTACCTTCAAGTAGGTTGCTTTTCGAAGGTTTAACATCCAATTCTAAGTATTTTGGATTAATTTCGTTGATGAAACGACTTGGTTCACAATTGGTTAAGGTGCCCCATCGGTAGCGCGATGTTGCATAAGTTAAGGTTAACTTAATTTCAGCTCTTGTAATGGCTACATAAAATAATCGGCGCTCTTCTTCTAAATCGGTTCTATTGGTAAGCGACATTTGCGAAGGGAAGAGATTCTCTTCTAACCCTACAATAAATACATTTTTAAATTCTAATCCTTTTGCAGAGTGAATAGTCATTAAAGAAACGGTATCCTTGTTTTTATCGCCATCTTTATCATCATTGGTTAAAAGGGCAACGTCCTGCATAAAAATATCTAAGCCTTTCTCTTCAATATCTTCACGCTCAGCAAACTCCTTAATCCCGTTTAAAAGCTCCTGAATGTTTTCGTATCGGCTTCTGCCCTCAACGCTATCATCGGTATAAAGTTCTTTTAAAATGCCTGCATGTTGTGCAATAAATAATGCAGTATCATAAGCATCAAGCTTTTTGGCTTCGGCTTGAAAACTTTGAATCATGGTTGAAAAATCATTCAATTGATTGGCCAAGCGACCATCCACATACATGTGTGCATTTGAAATGACATCCCACATGGTTTTATCATTTTGATCTGCCGCTACAATAATTTTATCGATAGAAGTATCGCCAATTCCGCGTTTTGGATAATTAATTACCCTTTTAATTGCTTCCTCATCCTTTGGATTAAACGTTAAGCGGAAATAGGCAATTAAATCTTTAATCTCTTTGCGTTGATAGAAAGACTGCCCGCCGTAAATTCGATAGGGAATATTAAGCTTGCGCAAACCTTCCTCCATGGCTCTACTTTGTGCATTTGTACGATATAAAATTGCAAAGTCGCTATGTTGATAGCCCTTTGTACTGCGCTCTTGAATAATGGATTCGGCAACTAATTTACCCTCTTCATTATCGGTAAAAGCCCTCGATACTTTGATTCGATCGCCCTGAACGTTTTCAGAGAAAACATTTTTTTCGAGTTGATTTTTGTTATTGGCGATAATGCTGCTGGCGGCATCAACTATATTCTGGGTAGAGCGGTAATTCTGCTCTAATTTGTACACTTTTAAATCGGGGTAATCGCGTTCAAAATTTAAAATGTTTTGAATGTTAGCGCCACGGAAAGCATAAATACTCTGGGCATCATCGCCCACAACACAAATATTTTGGTAGGCTGCGGCCAATTTTTTCACAATGGTATATTGCGAAAAGTTGGTATCCTGATACTCATCCACCATCAAATACCTAAACTTTTGCTGGTATTTATTTAAAACATCCGTATGTTCCTTAAGTAAAATATTGGTTTTAAATAGCAAATCATCAAAATCCATTGCACCTGCTCTGAAACAACGCTTGGCATAGGTTTCGTAAATCTGACCAATTAACGGACGTTTGTTTTGATGGTCTTCTGCCTGAATTTGATCGTTTGCTTGATATTCGCCCCAAGAAATAAGATTGTTTTTCGCGCTTGAAATTCTGTTAAACACAAAATTGGCGGCATATAACTTATCATCGAGTTGCATTTCTTTCAAAATGGCACGGATTACACTTTTGCTATCGTCTGTATCGTAAATGGTGAAATTGCTTGGGTAGCCGATCTTTTCAGCTTCAACACGAAGAATTTTCGCAAAAACGGAGTGAAAGGTTCCCATCCAAATGTTTTTGGCCTCTGCACCTACAACCTTGCTGATACGCTCGCGCATATCCTTACTCGCCTTATTGGTAAAGGTTAAAACTAAGATGTTAAAGGGATCTGTTCCCGTTTGAATGAGATGAGCAACCCGATAGGTAATTACCCTGGTTTTACCCGAACCCGCACCCGCAACAATCATTACCGGTCCTTTAGTGTTCTCTACTGCTGCTCTTTGTTGTGGGTTTAATCCTTCTAAATAGTCCAAATCGGCTCCTGTTTTTTGAGCTTCAAAAATAAGAAATCCTACATTTATTTAGGGCTTTGTGGAGAAATAGCAATTAAAAAAATGAAATATTAGGTCTGGATGTTATTAAATAAAAATAAACTACAAAATCATTTCAAACTACGCGAAAACGTTTGCCATAGCTTTACACAGATGATTTTTTAAATCACACCAAATCCATTTATGCCAAAATAACATATTAACCATTTAGGAATAGTATTTGATAAGTTTGGGCTATGGAAGATAAAAATATTGAGTTTACTGATATTCCAGAAGGTGGGAGTACAGATATATACGCGAATTTAAAAGAAAAGCTAGAAAGTGTGGAGCAGTTTCCAGGGATATATAATTTTAAATTTATTATCACTGGAGGCATGGATAAGATACAAGAATTACGGAAGGTACTTCCCGATGATCAATTTTTAGAACAAGCCTCTAAAACGGGTAAATATGTTTCCATTACAGTAAAGAAAGAAATGCAAAATGCAGATGAAGTTATTGCTGTATATAAACAAGTTGCTGATATTAAAGGCATTATGATGCTTTAAAATTGATTCCAAAAAATGCTATATTTGACCATATAAGAATATCTGAGTAAAGGAGTATTTACCAACTTAGATTTCTTATATGGTTTAAAGCATAATTAACCACCTGAAATCAAATAAAATTGATTTTCCTTGGGTGCTTATGAAATTTGCTCAAAACGTTGTACACATGCTCACGCCCTAGTGAGATTGATAAGTTTATCTACAACGCATCCCCCAAAATAAAATTGAACGTTTAGCATTTTTGAAATGCATAAAAATCCGCCCCTTATGGTGCGAAATATTCCCTATTCATACAATAATAAAAGATTACTACACACAGAAATTTAGATTTAAATATTGATAATATGAATGAATTAAAGTCCATTGTTTTGGAGCAAGAACAGCTATTCTTGGGCTTAATACCCACTTTTTGGGACGTAAATTTTTATAACCACAGCTATCAAAAAATAGTCGATTTCTTAAAAGCGAACGGATTTAAAGACATTTTCCCAAAAGCACTCGAATGGAAAGTTGGTCGAGATAATCCTGAATCCTTTTGTTATTACGACACTTTAGATTGCAGTTACTCTGTAAAGCCTTTATATATAGGCGGTTCCATTTATACTGAAAACGATTTAACTTACTATTCATGCAGTGTAAGTACATTTGAGCTATGGTGTATTGATGTTTTTCGAATTAAGTTGGCTTACGATATCCATAAATTTGAGTTTTTGGTTTCATACCACGTTCCAGATGATTTAGAAGCTTCATTTTTAGATTTTATCTCAAATCCATGAACATAACTGAAACCCCTTTTGGTTTGCTTTTTACAGAAAAAGCTGTGCCGAGATGGATTGAATTATTTTCCCTAATTTTTATTATTGCCTTGTTATTTCTGATTAGAGAAATCGTCAAAATCATTAAGGAAGAAAAGGGCAGGCAAAGAAATAAATCATTAATTATTTATTTCGGCATTGGGTTAATCTTGGCTGTTGGTTTGAGTATGGTTTATCCAATCAAGCAATACGATAGTAGCCATGTTCAGGTTTTTATCAATTATAGGGGTGATAAAAAGAATGTTGTTGTCACATCTTCAAAATCTAAGCTCACTTATCAAAGCCCATTACATAACTTCAAAGGTTATTGGGTAGAAGTTAAGGTCTCAAGTATAAAAGACAATAACAGAAACAGTAAATTGAGTTACAAGTTAAATTTATTGCGCAAAGATGGACTATCATTATCGCTTGGAGAATATCAGAAAAGTGAATTCTCAGCAGTGCTATCGAAAATAAAGCAAGTTGGTTTGCCGAAAATTTCAACTGGTATTTACGCTTTAAGAGATGGTTCAGAAGATCAGCCTGTTACATTGGGTTACGATCCTACAAAAATTCATCAAAATTTGAGAAATGTAAAAACAACATTAAATCCAGATGGCACAGCAGTGGCCTATTCCCTCAAAGCAAATCCGCTTGTTGGCAAAATTTCAATCATCATTTTAACCATTTTATGGTTGTTTGTTTTTGGTCAGGCAACGGGCAGTTATGAAGATAAAAAGCTCTATTATTTAGGTGTTCCATTATCAATCTTATTTTCAATTGCTGTGGTTCTTTTTAATTTGAGTTATTTAAATGCAACCCAACACATCAAATTTTCAAAGGAAGGATATGCTTCTTATAGCGAATCTAAACTATTGGGTAAATTTCATTATTATACAGGCAATTGGAAAGATGTGAAAACAGTTATGGTAAGTGTTGGAGCCGATGAAAATATGGGGATTATACTTTGTGAGGCAGCTATAGAATCAGATCATAAGGTGCTGGGCAGTGCATTTAGTGCGGCAATAAAAGGAAAGTATAAATACATCCGTACCGAAAGTTTAGATCTGTACAATCAAATCATTCTTGCTGATTATGTGTTGAATAGGAGATTCAATCCTTAAAAATATTTAAATCCCGAAGAAAGGTTACCGAGCAACAATAAATTTCTTCGCATCAGAATACTGACCAGAATCTGAAGACACTTTAAAGAAATAAATTCCTGGAACAAATGCGGCAGTATTAATCTCTAATGTGTGCTTGCCAGTGTTTAAATATTCGTTAACCACGGTTTTAACCAATCGGCCCATTAGGTCGAAAATTTGGATGTTTATTTTATCTGCTTCCGGCAGCACAATATCGATATTGGTTTGCGTTGAAGCCGGGTTGGGGTAATTCTGTGTAACTACAAACTTTAAAAATTTATCAAAAATTGCTTTGTTAATGGCATCAAAAATTACGTAACTGATTAGTCTATAGCCGCGTGCATTTGGATGAAAAGGATCTTGATACAAAGAAAAATCGCGACGCATGGCCGCGTTTACATCTGCCAGATAAATTTTATACTCCGTTGCAAGCCTGCGGTAAATTGCATTTATTGTTCTGATATTCGTATTTACAGGTACTAAGTTGGCAAGTGTTCTATCATCCACGTTTTGGAGGGTGCAAAGGATGGGCACAAGTTTTTGTTTTATACTTGCTTCGATAATTACGCGCATATTGGCTTCGGTATTGGCTACCGTTTGCTTTTTATCTCGAATTGAAATGGCATCGTTAATACCCATATCGATTACGATAAAGCCTGTACGATCTCGAATGGCTTTCTCAACCCGCAATAAACCTTGAAAAGTGGTTTGTCCACCAATTCCATGATTGGTAATATCAACTACCTTGTTTGCATAGCAATTTTGAAAGTTACTTGCAAGCATGGCCTGAAAACCAACACCACCAACGCCCTCAACCGTACTCGCGCCAAAGGTTACAATATTTATACTGTCTTTAGCATAGAATTTTGCTGCCTCAGGGCAACTTATCCGGGTAGAATTTTGCGCTAAAGCGAAATCAACAGAACCAAAACATAAAAGCAACAGCAGAAAAGGATATACTATTGCACTCAACTTCATCATTAAGGGTGTATCAGGAGGGATTTAGGGATTTCTATTAAATGTTGCAATTTACAAAAATTTAGATTGAAGTTCCTAGTTACTTTTTCTTTTTTAAGTTCATTCGGGCAATTTTAAAGCAATTTTTTAGCTCAATAGAATCGTTAACTAAAAATCGATGAAAAATACCCGTGTCAACAACGCTTATGTTATAGGTTTTATTTTCGTTTTCCACAATAAACCAGTTGAACCTACCACTTTGGTAACGCTCTTTTAGTTTGCCTTTCAAGCACAGATAACTCTTTTGCTTTTGAGCAATGTAATTACCTGATTGATAGAAGTGTTGCGCAAATGCTGCCTCCGTAGTACATCCCAAAATGCACAGCAATAAAATTATTTTGCTAATTTGATTTAATGAACAAACCATAAAAAAATAATTAGTTGATAAAATTTGCTCAATTCTCAATCTGAAGGGTATAAAATCATTTAAACAGGATTCTAAATTCCAGAACTTTAATGTGAATGAGCGGTGGGATATTTTTCTTTTGGGGATGAAAAATTTCGTTATCCAATTGATAGATAAAGCAATTTACCACTAAAAATGATGAAAACAAATTTTACGCACATTTTTGTAAGGGTGTTTATTGTAATTTTATGGCATTTATTCGGTAAAGCCTATATTTGCCCAAATTCATATTGTTATGCAAGAGATTAAAAATTATGTAGAAACGCACAAACAACGCTTTTTAGACGAATTGTTTGAGTTATTACGTTTTCCATCGGTAAGTGCCGATCCTAAATATAAGGCCGACGTTTTAAAAACTGCCGATTATGTTGCGCAGAAGTTGAAAGATGCTGGTGCAGATCAGGTAGAAATTTGTCCAACAGCCGGTTATCCAATTGTTTATGGCGAAAAAATTATTGATGAATCTTTGCCAACAGTTTTAATTTACGGTCATTATGATGTGCAGCCTGCAGATCCGTTAGAGCTTTGGAAAACACCACCTTTCGAGCCAACCGTTCGCGATGGTAAGATTTATGCACGTGGCGCTTGCGATGATAAAGGACAATTCTATATGCACGTTAAAGCGTTCGAATTGATGATGGAAACCAATACCTTAGCCTGTAATGTTAAATTTATGATTGAGGGTGAGGAAGAGGTAGGATCTGCCAATCTAGGTATTTTTGTTAAAGATAATGCAGATCGTTTAAAAGCCGATGTGGTGTTAATCTCTGATACTTCGATGATTAGCATGGAGCATCCATCTATTGAAACCGGTTTACGTGGCTTAGCCTATATGGAAGTAGAAGTTGTGGGCCCTAACCGCGATTTGCATTCTGGCGTTTACGGTGGTGCAGTAGCCAATCCAGCAACCATTCTTTGCAAAATGATTGCTTCCTTACACGATGAAAATAACCACATTACCATTCCCGCTTTTTATGATAAGGTTGTAGAATTAACCGATGCAGAAAAACAAGCTTTAAACGCAGCACCGTACGATGAAGCAGAATACACCAAAGATTTAGATATTGATGAAGTTTGGGGCGAAAAGGGCTATTCTACATTAGAGCGTACCGGTACGCGTCCAACTTTAGAAGTAAATGGCATTTGGAGCGGTTACATTGGCGAAGGTGCTAAAACCGTATTGCCAAGCAAAGCAAATGCAAAAATTTCGATGCGTTTGGTTCCAAATCAAAGTTCAGAAGAAATTGCCGAAATCTTTACCAAGCATTTTGAAAGCATTGCCCCAAAAAATGTTAAGGTTAAAGTTACCCCACATCATGGTGGCGAACCGGTTGTTACACCAACAGATAGTATTGCTTATCAGGCTGCAGAAAAAGCCATCGAAGATAGTTTCGGTAAAACAGCAATTCCAACCCGTGGTGGTGGCAGTATTCCAATTGTTGCGCTTTTTGAAGATGTACTGGGCATAAAATCAGTACTTTTCGGCTTTGGCCTAGATAGCGATGCACTGCACTCTCCAAATGAGAAATACGACATCTATAATTATTACAAAGGCATAGAAACTTTGCCATTGTTTCATAAATACTTTGCCGAACTGAGTAAGTAATCAGCAAAAAATCAGTCTGTTGCCTGTGTTGCGACGTGAGAAATCCCTCTTTAAAGCAGAGGGATTTTTTTTTGGAAAATAGGTGGTATGGACCTATGATTTTAAGAAGATTAGGTCAAGTGGAAGCCGGGCGGTAACTGGTTAAGTTGTATTCGTTAAGACTGATTTTAATAACTGTACAATGCTCTTTTTTTTAAAAATGAACGTGTTTTTTTCATAGGTGCTGTAGCCCCGCCATTCGCTTTACTCACCCGATGAAAAATCGGGATTGTGTTCGCTACTGTCGCGTTTAGATATTAAAGGTCTGTTTTCCATTTGAAATGCCTGCTCCTGCAAATCGTATAAATCAATTGCCGATGGGTTAAGTGTTTAGGGTTTGCAAACCCACAATCGGAGTACGAAATGTGCCACCTAAACCCGACTTAGTGAAATGCTCCTCGATTTTTCATCGAGAGCAGAAACGGGGGCGGGACTGCTGCAAGCGATACGTGCTGTACTTGCTTTCCAAAAAAATAAAAAGTCATTAGGCTTCAAGTTTATAAATACCATAATTTTTTATAAATTGTGCACATGAAATACCTATTCTCATCTCTTTTACTTTTCGCTGGTATCGCTTCTTTTGCTCAAGGTGGTAAAACGATTCAGCCGTCTGGAAATCCAATTTTTAAGGGCTGGTATGCCGATCCAGATGCCGCAATTTTTAACAATAAATACTGGGTATATCCAACGTATTCTGCAAAGTACAAAGAGCAGGTTTTTCTGGATGCTTTTTCATCTAACGACCTCGTTACTTGGAAAAAACACGAACATATTTTAGATACAGCAGCCGTTAAATGGGCCAATAAAGCCATGTGGGCACCAGCAATTGTTCAAAAAGATAAAAAATACTATCTGTTTTTTGGTGCAAACGATATTCAAAATGATCAAGAAGTAGGGGGTATTGGGGTTGCCGTGGCCGATAAGCCAGAAGGACCTTATAAAGATCATTTAGGAAAGCCTTTGGTTGATAAATTTTATAATGGTGCGCAACCCATTGATCAGTTCGTGTTTAAGGATAAGGACGGACAATACTATTTGATTTACGGGGGCTGGAGACATTGCAATATTGCCAAGCTGAATAACGATTTTACTGGTTTTGTGCCTTTCCCTGATGGAAGAACTTTCAAAGAGATTACGCCTGATAACTATGTTGAGGGTCCGTACATGTTTATCAGAAATGGTAAATATTATTTTATGTGGAGCGAAGGCGGCTGGACTGGGCCTGATTATTCTGTGGCTTATGCCGTTAGCGATTCTCCTTTTGGTCCGTTTAAACGCGTTGGAAAAATCTTAAAACAAGATCCAACCATTGCAACTGGTGCAGGGCATCATTCTGTCATCATCAATGAGAAGAAAGGAAATTATTACATCGTTTATCATCGCCGTCCTTTAACAGAAACGGATGGTAATCACCGTGTTACCTGTATAGATGAAATGAAGTTTGATGCTGATGGAAATATACTTCCTGTAAAAATAACCAATGAGGGGGTTAAAGCTCAAAAGGTAAAATAGATATAGAAAGGTGGATGAAAGTCTGCCTTTTTTTATTCCGTTTCTCTTCCATACCACCATTGCAAGTGTTTCCAAGTACCGGAATGAAAGATGTTGTTATTGGTTCGTGAAGACACGAACTGAGGCAGCCGATTTGTGAAAACACGAACCAAGGCAGGGCAGTGGTTGAAAATTAGGCGACAATATAGCAAATTACCCTTACCTATATAATCTGTGTTTATTCGGTTTAAATAATAAATTTTTTAGTTCTATACCACTTAGTTATTTTTGTTACGTGGAAATAATTCTGCACGAATCGTGTCTATTCAATAATATTTTGAAGAAACTCAAAAAAGTGATGGCGGTCGTTAAACCCTTAATTTCCGCCATCAATGCAATTCTAAGAATTGTACACTTAATTGACGTTCTGTTTTAACCAGAACTACGATTAACTAAGAGGGGCTTGCGGGCTCCTCTTGTATTTTCTAAACATCTAACTTACTAATTCGAGATTTAGAATATAGGTCTATAAAATTAGAAGGCTACACTCCGATATCGTCCATGTTTTCTTCTGGCTGCTCAACTAATAGTTCGATTTCATGAACAAACATTTCTAAAGTTTCAATCTTTCCTCCTTGTATTACATATCTGGCTAATACCCTAGTATCTGCAACATTAGCAATATAAAACTTGTGTCTTCCAGGTAAATAACGATGTCTAGCAACGTCACCTATTTTTATTTGTGATTCTTCCATTACCAAATATAAACATTTAAAATTTAGTAACAAAAATGTTACAAATAGATTAATGAAACAAATTAGGTAGCTAATTTCAATTGAAATGCATTAAAATATAAGTCTTCAATCGAAAATGTTGAAATGTGGAGAAGATTAGAAAGAAAAATTTAGATTTATGAATAGTTTTGATTTATAAAAAAAGCCTAGTTTGGACCTAGGCTTCACACTAACATGATTAGCAATTATCTCTTTTGGAGGGAGCTAAACTTTAACTAATGATTATTAATGCGTGATTTTTCTTTCTGAGAAAAAGAACAAATCATATTAGAAAAAACGTATCATCGATTTATCTTATTCAAAGATAGGGCAATATGTGCTTTTTGTGAACCAAAGTTGTTAACACCCTGTTGAATTGCTGGGGAAAAACGATCATCCAAATATCATTTTCAAGCAATAAAAAAGCTAAATATTTCTTTTCAAGGGTTTGAGAGACTAATACGAGTGTTAATAACTTACGCTATTTATGTAAAGTACTAGTATCTAGGCTGTTAATTAAATCTATTCGGAATTAAAAACTATCGTCAAAACAGCTCCCTAGAATCTATCTCTAGCGCTTTTGCAATCCTAGATATTGTAATAAGCTTACAATTTATCTTTCCCGTCTCAATCCGATAAATCTGTCATAATTCTATCTCAGACAAATTTGCAAGCGCTTCCCTTGAAAGGTCTTTCTCCTTTCCAATTCTTCGAAGATTCTTTCCGAAAGCATCTAATTGCTCTTTTTCATCTGACTGTGATAACATTAGTCAAATGTGCTGTAGAAGCGCAAATATTATTTAGGCATGACTGCCTAATTTTGATTTATTATTTAGTAAACCGCATGGTACGTGCCACCTCTTACCGTGATAACAGGTGTCTGTTTTTGGTTGGTGGAGACACAAGCAGGACAAAGATTTTGTGTACGAATTTTGTCTTTATGGGTCTGCCTCTTATTTTTTCCAGGCGCTTTTAAATAAAATTTAATCAGCTAAAAAGAATTTTGCTTAGAGGTATGTAGCATTTTCTTTTTCCAAAGCAGGTTTCGCACTGGTTTTGTTGAGTGCGCTAAAACCATAAGCGCATAAAAATAAAATTGCAGCAATGCCAACATACAAGCTTGTATAGCCGAAGTGATTTGCAATGTAGAAACCGGTTATTGGTCCACATACTTGCGCCACCGACCAACTGAGCGTGTAACCCGCGGCATACAAACCTCTATTGTGTTCGTTGCTTCTGCTTATTACCACCGTATTTATAAACGGCAAAACAAACATTTCGCCTATGGTGAAAATGATTACCGTTAAAATAGCCATTGTAATGTGCAGGCCCAACGGAATGCTCAAAACCAGATACGATATTGCAAATAAAGAAGCGCCAATTACAATGAAAAATATAGGTGGTCTTTTATTTTCAATTTTGTTGATCATAATCATTTCAAAAAGCGCAATTATTGCACCGTTTATGCCGATAATCAAGCCTATTGATGATTCGTTAATGTGCCACTGCTCTTTAAAAAATACAGGTACAACCCTAAACATTAAAAATGCCGATGTGATGAAAACCGTTGTGAGTGCAATAAACTTCAGGTAAAAACCATCTTCCCAAGGTTTTTGAATGGCTATGGCATTTCGGTTTGCTTTTGCTTTCTGTATAAAGCCCTTAACCTGAGGCAAAAGCAATAAAATGGAAAGCCCAACCATAATGCTTACGCCACCCTCAACAATGAACAGTAATTTATAGTTTATGGAGGCAATAATACCAGCCAAACTGATCCCTACAGACCAGCCTATATTTACTGCAAGGCGGTTTAAGGAGTATGATCTGGTTATGGTGCCTTCTTGGGCATAGTGGGCAACGGCGGTAAAATTGGCGGGACGAAATGCTTCTGAAAAAAAACTAATCACAACGGCTAAAATGCACAGGGTATAAAAATGTTCTACCGAAGAAAATAAGATAAACAATAGCCCACCAATGATAGAGGATAAGATTTGTACGGGTCTGAAACCAATAATATCGGTTAATTTGCCCCCTGTTAATGAACCTAAAATTGATCCTACACCAAAAAGCGTAATAATTAAGCCCGCATCTGTTTCCGATCGGTGCAAACTCTGCGTAACATACAGCCCCATAAATGGCACAGCCATGCTGCCACAACGATTAAACATCATAACAATGCTCAACAACCAAGTCTCTTTGCTTAATCCGCTAAAAGAGGCTTTATAAGTATTGAATATAAGTTTAAACATGCTTTGGTTTGGAGCTGCAAAAATAGAAAATTATAAATTATTACGGTTGGATTTTTAACATAGCCAGGCTTTATTGCTTAATCCTGCAATATTTAAAGAGTTGTACTCGCCTTCAGTGTTTGTGTTCATATCGCTATATTTACCCTTCAAAATAGACAATTATGAAAGCATTTTTAGGTATGGGCCTTTTGGGTTCAAATTTTGTTAAGGCCATGCTTCGCAAAGGAGAACAGGTGCAGGTTTGGAATAGAACGGCATCTAAAGCCGAAGCGCTTGCGGCAGATGGTGCACTTGTTTTTACTGATGTGGCTGATGCGGTTAGGGGAGCAGACGTGATTCACCTTACGTTAAAAGATGATGCCACAGTTGACGAGGTTTTGGAGGCTGCCAGTACCGGTTTTTCGCCAGGTACAGTAATTATAGATCATACCACAACATCTGCGGAAGGAGCGGTGGAAAGAACGGCAAGCTGGAAAGAAAGAGGTTTTGTGTACCTACACGCACCAGTGTTTATGGGTCCGCCAAATGCACTTGAAAGTACAGGAAGTATGTTAGTATCTGGCGATCAAGAGATTATCGCAACGCTAGAGCCCGAACTCTCTAAGATGACGGGCAAAGTGCTTAATTTCGGGAAAGAGGAGGGAAAAGCTGCCGGGATAAAACTGGTGGGCAATTTATTTTTGATTTCAATGACCGCAGGCCTGTCTGATGCACTTGCACTTTCAAAAGCCTTGAATATCGATTCAGAAGATATCGCAACACTTTTTGGATTCTGGAATCCGGGAGCTGGAGCACCTGCCCGATTGGATAAACTCAGAGCAGGCGATTTTAGTAAACCGTCTTGGGAACTTGATATGGCCAGAAAAGATGCGGGTTTAATGATGAGCGCAGCAAACAAAGGCGCAGTTAAACTAACCGTTTTGCCAGCCGTTGTTGCTGAAATGGATGCTTGGATTGAAAAAGGGCACGGTTCAGACGATTGGAGCGTGATTTCAAAAAATAATATTTAATTAATTTAAACTCAGCCAAACATTTTTGCAAAACTGACGTTTAAAATACGAGAGCGTTAATTTAGATGAGCGGGAAGAGCCTTTGGTTTTTCTCGCTCTCTTTTTTTAAGGCTTAAAATGGTTCAAAATCTTTTATTTCCTTACATTTTTCCTCAACTTAGCCAAATCAAATAAGCTATGCCGCCAGAGAGAAAAAAGCCTGTTGTAAGAAAAGCTCCCGCAAGAAAACCGAATAAGGGTAAAAAGAAATCAAATCGCTTTTTAACGCAGTGGAAAATAGCAATAGCAGGTATATTGCTCATTTTGCTTTCTCCTTTTTACTATGGATATATTTTAAAAGGTTTTGTAGGCACTTGGCGATGGATAAAGGATATTGGTGAAGACCCAAATTATAGAACTTACGAGAGCTTTAGCATTAAAATTCCGAAAAAATATACCATACACGGAATCGATGTATCTTACTATCAGGGAAAAATTAACTGGCAAAAAGTTAAAGAGATGAGGGATGATGATGTAAGCATTCGCTTTGCATTTATAAAAGCCACCGAAGGGATTTTGCAGGTCGATCCATATTTCCAACGCAATTGGAGAGAAGCGCCTAAAGTGGGTATTGCCTGTGGTGCCTATCATTTTTTCAGACCCAAACGCGATGGTAAAACGCAAGCGAAGTTCTTTTTACAAGTAGTTAATATCGAAAAAGGAGATTTACCGCCTGTAGTGGATGTCGAATCGCTTGATGGTGTTTCGCCATTAAGAATGCGCCTCGAACTTTCTGATTTTTTAACATATGTAGAAATGAAAACCAAAGTAAGGCCAATTGTTTACACAGGCTTAAAATTTTATGAAGATTATCTGGAAGGAAAACTGGATGATTCTCCGCTGTGGATTGCGCACTATTACCAACCCAAATTGCGATTAGACAAAAGCAGATGGAAGTTTTGGCAACATTCTGATAAGGCGAAAATTAATGGAATCGGACACGTGGTCGATTTTAACGCTTTTAACGGAGATAGCACTGCGTTTGAAAAGATGATCATTAAGTAAGCCCCCTTATTTTTGCAAGTTAATTTAAAGGGGCTAGGCAGGTCATTATATCGTCCAACTTTCGCAGGTTTTCAAAAATTCTTCGTCGGGTTCGGCACCTAGACCGTGCGATTCTGGAACATCAAGAAAGTAGCCATTGTAGGTTAATCCACCAACCACAGGGTCAACCAAATGCCCCAGTAAGGCCGTATCTAAGTCGAAGAACTCTACATTTGGGCTTGCCAGCGCAAAATGAAGATTTGCACTCAAAGCAATTCTACTCTCCAACATACTACCGATCATACATTTCACCCCTTTTTGAATCGCTTCTTCATGAATTTTTTGTGCCTCGAGAATGCCTCCAGATTTTGAGAATTTAATGTTTAAGTAGGTGGTTGATTGACTGTTAATGAGTTTTCTGGCGTCGTGATGGTTGTAGCAACTTTCATCAGCCATTAATTTAATTGGCGAATTGATGTTTAACTCAGGCAATTTATCATCAAACCAAGTGCGCATGGGCTGTTCGCAGAATTCGATATTGTACTGTGCAAGTTCGCCAAGGGCAAAAAGGGCATCATCAAATGTCCAGCCCTGATTGGCATCCAAGCGAAGCGTCATTTCATCACCAACGGCTTCCCTAATGGTTTTAACCCGCTCAATATCATCATCAATTTTTTTACCCAATTTTATTTTGATAATGCTACAGCCTTGGCTTTTGTATTTCAATGCGGTTTGAGCCATACCCTCAGGCGTATCTATGCCGATGGTCATGTCTGTTTCAATGGTTCGTTTTTGTCCGCCTAGAAATTGGTAAAGTGGTTGTTTGGCATATTTAGCCGAAATATCGAAAAGGGCCATATCAAATGCGCTCTTAATGGTGCTGTTATGGTCGGCATAACCCAACAAATCGTTCATCCTTTCCGGAATTTCAAGGGGGTTTTTGCCAATCCAAATGGCGGCAAAGTCTTTCGCCATCGCAATGCAAGTGTCTTGTGTTTCGCCAACAATCATCGGGAAGGCCGAGCATTCGCCAATGCCATGGATTTCGGCATCCGTGTGCACCCTAATTAACACATTTTGAGCAAAGTGCATGGTTCCCGTTGCAATAACAAAAGGCTCCATCGGAATGCTGAATCGGAATATTTCTATATGGGTGATTTTCATAATGGTATTTTGATAATTTTCTATAGGCGATTTAAAAGTCTCTCCAATGGATTTGGCATCAGCTGTTTCTAGCCAGCGCCATCAATGTTTAGATTTCCGACTAAAGTATAAAAACAAAAACTAAAACGGAACAGCTTTGTAGATAATTTATAGCTTTACGATTTCAATTTTAGATTCATAAAATCCATGTCAAACACACATTCCGAACCCAATAGCCTAATTAATGCTTCTTCGCCTTATTTGCTGCAACACGCATATAATCCCGTACACTGGTATGAATGGGGTGCAGAGGCTTTGGAGAAAGCGAAGGCAGAAAATAAACTGATATTGGTTAGTATTGGCTATTCTGCCTGCCATTGGTGCCATGTAATGGAACGTGAAAGTTTTGAAAACCATGAGGTGGCAGAGGTGATGAACCAACACTACATCTGCATTAAGGTAGATCGTGAGGAAAGACCAGATATCGATCAGATTTATATGTATGCCATTCAGTTAATGACTGGAAGCGGAGGATGGCCTTTAAACTGCATTTGTTTGCCTGATCAACGTCCGATTTATGGCGGTACTTATTTTAGA
Organism: Pedobacter yonginensis; assembly: GCF_003173595.1. Taxonomy (GTDB): domain Bacteria; phylum Bacteroidota; class Bacteroidia; order Sphingobacteriales; family Sphingobacteriaceae; genus Pedobacter; species Pedobacter yonginense. The sequence continues at coordinate 19,473 of NZ_QGNZ01000005.1, read as the reverse complement.
AAGAATGATTGGATTAACATTTTAGAAAATGTAGCTGGCCTTTGGGCGAATGAGCCAGATAAGGCGATTCAATATGCGGAAAGGCTTACTTCAGGCATTCGCGATAGCGAGAAAATCATTCCTTCAGTTAAAAAGGAAGGCTACACGCATGAAGACCTATCAGAAATTGTAGAACCTTGGAAACGCCATTTCGACATCAGTTACGGTGGATATAATCGTGCCCCAAAGTTCCCCTTACCAAACAATTGGGTGTTTTTGTTGAGGTATGGATTTCTGAAAGATGATGAATCGGTTTTTACGCCCGTTTGTCAAACTTTGGAAGAGATGAGCAGAGGCGGAATTTACGATCAAATAGCAGGTGGTTTTGCACGTTATTCTGTTGATGATAAATGGCACGTTCCACATTTCGAAAAAATGCTTTATGATAATGCACAGCTGATTAGTTTGTATATAGAAGCCTACCAATGCACAAAATTTGATTCCTTCAAACAAACGGCTATAGAAAGTATTGATTGGGTTTTTAGTGAAATGACTTCGCCTGATGGCTTATTCTATTCGGCTTTAGATGCAGATAGCGAGGGTGTTGAAGGCAAGTTTTATGTTTGGAATAAGCGGGAATTTGATGAAGTTTTGGGGGCAGATGCGCCCTTAATCGGCGATTATTACAATGTAACAGAAGATGGAAATTGGGAGGAGGAACAAACCAATATTTTAAGGAAAACCGTTCAGGATGATGCGCTCATTGCCAAGCACGATATTGATGCCGCAATCCTTTTTGATAAGGTACAATTTGCAAAGACAAAACTACTCGAAGCACGCAGCAGAAGAGTTCGCCCAGGGCTTGATGATAAATGCTTAACTGCATGGAATGCCATGATGATTAAGGCTTTGGCCGATGCAGATGCTGTTTTGAACAATGGTGTATATCGTGAAAAGGCATCAGCCGCTGCTCTATTTATTTTAAACAACCTGAAAGCTGAAAATGGTGGCTTATATCGGAATTACAAAAATGGAAAAGCATCTATAACCGCTTTTTTAGATGACTATGCCTTTATGATTGAAGCACTTATTGCACTTTATGAAGGAGATTTTGACGAAAAATGGCTGATCGAGGCGAAGAATTTAGCTGATTATGTTATTGCCAATTTCACGGATTCGGATTCGCCAATGTTTTTTTATACCTCAGCAGAAAGTGAAGGATTAATCGCCCGGAAACACGAAATTATGGACAACGTTATTCCTGCATCTAATTCCGTAATGGCACAAAACCTTCGCAAACTTGGCCTTTTTTATGACTTGGATGATTATACGGCAAAGGCATCCGAAATGTTGGCCTCTGTACAATCTAAAATCCAGAATTACGGTTCAGCTTATTCCAATTGGTCGATACAAATTTTAAATGAGGTTTACGGAATAAACGAGATTGCGATTATGGGTTTAGAAACCGATTTAGTTAAACTGGAGTTAAGTAATCATTATATTCCGAACAAAATTACATTAGGCGGAACAAAAAGTAACCTGCCACTGTTAAAAGGTAAGGAAAGCAATGAAACAAAAGTTTATATTTGCCGAAATAAAGTATGCCAGTTGCCGGTTAACACTGTTGAGGAAGCATTAGAATATTTACAATAAATTAATTTAAATGAATATTTCACCAAACTCGGTGAAATATAATGAGTTTAGTAGCCATAGTTACACATTAATTATGCTAATGTAATATTTGATCTATAAGTTTGATTGATAAATCCTTATAAATCAGTATATTAATTTTTTAGTATCTTAGACAGATGAACTCTCTAATTAATTTTCTTTCAAGCTATTTGTCGATACCTAAACCAGCAACGGCTACTATAACTATCAGTATTTTAGTATTTATTTTAGGTCTGTTTCTGAATGAAACTATAAAAGAAATAGGTAGATACAGGCAACGCAGAAACTTTAAAAAGTTATTAAAAAGAAATTATCTGATCTTCAAAAACTACTTATTTGTACAATCAACAAATATGCAAACATTCAGCAGTCAGATAAACGAAGATAGTAATCCCAATTTCAATATTTTTGTATCTCCTTGCTCAGCAATCTCAAATTTTAAGGATATCTCATACTCCAATGCTTTCAAATCATTATTTACTGGGCTTGAAAATTTTCGCTTATTTAATTTTAATAGAAGGTTGCAAGCATTTGATTATTTGTATGAGAGTTTAGCAATGTATCGAATAGAAGAAGAACGTATTTTTCCAATACTAGCTAGCTATCAAAATGAAGCACTACCCGTTGTTCAAAACATCAATTCTTTGAACAAACAAGCAATCGAAAATATTGGCGATTTAACTATAAAAATAACATCGACTTTAGAACTTAATTTAGACACGAAAATATGGCTTCAAAAACGAGAAGCCATTAGTAATGTCTACTATAAAGGTTTGAGAAAGGCTGAGGATAGTCAAAAATATTTTATTGATATTTCGGAATTTGAATTTAATAATTCTGCACCGATACAAGTTCTATATACACCTAAGGAGTTCTGGAATTATCACCATCAACTAAGGCTTGCAGCAGCTGAAAATATCAAATTAATTAGATTGTTCAAAAACACAATAAGTTACTGTAATAAGACTAGTGAAAGATTTAGATCAACTGGAATTAAGCTTTCTGAAAACTATAGGTATTTATTTGGACAGAAAGTCTTTTAATATATAAGTTTCTTTCTGATAATAATCAGAACACCTTTTTATGGAAATACTTACTTTTATTCCTTCATCAATATTTGCAAATACTTTAGTCATAACAATAATATACGTAGATAGATACCGTATGCAATTTCCAACTAAGGATTCTGTTTTGGATTAGAATATTAATTGCAAATATTTATATTTGTATCAGCATTTGAGACAGGATAACAATCTGGACAGCCTTGCAAAGGGCAGGATAAAATTCTGGTCAGTCTCATTAAACCCCCTTAAATGGGGGTTTTCTTTTTTAAAGTTCCTAGGCATTTTTTCAGTTTAAATTTCAGAGAAACAAGCTAAGTAGAATGTATTGCATGCTAGGGGTGAAAATCCTTTCGAATTGAAATTAATTTTTATATCAATGTAAACAACAATTCAACACTTTCTTTGTTAAATTAATTATTAGGCTATCTTTGCGCTACGAGCACAAATCAGATAAGATATTTGCCGAAATAAAGTATGCCAGTTGCCGGTTAACACTGTTGAGGAAGCATTAGAATATTTACAATAAATTAATTTAAATGAATATTTCACCAAACTCAGTAGTAGCATTAACTTATGAATTGCATACTACTAATGAAGAAGGACAACAAGTTTTCGTTGAGAAAGCTGATGAGCAAAATCCTCTAGTATTTTTATACGGCGTTGGCATGATGTTGCCTAAGTTCGAAGAGCATTTAACTGGTTTAAAAACTGGCGATGAATACAGCTTCGAATTGTCTGCTGTTGATGGTTATGGAGAATTGGATCCAGGTGCTTTCGCAGATTTGCCAAAGTCGATGTTTACAGAAGCTGGTGGTGAAGTGCCTGCAGTTGGTGATGTAATTCCTTTACAGGATAACAACGGTAACCAATTCAGAGCAGGTGTTACAGCTGTACATGATGAAACTGTTGCAGTTGATTTAAACCACCCGATGGCAGGTAAAAATCTATTGTTTAGCGGAAACATCCTAAGTGTTCGGGAAGCAACACAAGATGAATTGGCACATGGCCACGCACATGGTGCTGATGGTCATTCAGGTCACTAATTTCTTTAAAACGAAGTTTTACACTCTTTAAAATATCAGGAACTTAATGAAAATTAGGTTCCTTTTTTTTTACTTTTTGATTTTCTTAGCCTTCAATGTGTTGAAAGAGCGAAAAAGCTTGTAAGGTTAACTCGCCAGTTGCGACTAAACATCAAAACCTTAAATCCATTAAAAATGAAAAATCTTAAAAGAACATTCTTACTCTCTATTTTCGTGTTGATTTTAGCGGGCTCCACCCAGGCTCAAACGGGCTTAAAGACTGGTGATGTAGCACCTAATTTTGCTGCAAAAGATAGTGAGGGGAAATCAATTAATCTTGCCCAATTACTGAAGCAAAACAAAAGCGTGGTGCTCTTTTTCTATCGCGGACAGTGGTGCCCCTATTGTAGTAAGCACATTAAGGAATTACAAGATTCTTTACAAAGTTTAAGCGCAAAAGGCGCTTATGTTGTAGGTGTTACGCCTGAAACTGACGAATCGATCAGTAAAACAAAAGAAAAAACAAAAGCATCGTTTTCTTTAATTTCTGATCGTGGTTACCAGATTATGAAGAATTACAAGGTAAATTTTGTGATGGAAGAAACCTTGGCTTCTAAATATAAAAGCTACGGTATTGATGTGGCTAAAAATAATGGTGCTGATGAAGCTGTTTTACCTGTGCCTGCAACCTATGTAATTGGTAAGGATGGTAAAATAAAATTCGTACAGTTTGATACCGATTATAAAAAAAGAGCTTCCATTAAGGAAATTCTAACCGTGCTCTAAAAATCTACTTTTATTCTCAATCCGCCATTTGTTAGGTTTAAATTTTCTTTTGAGAAAGTCCTCATCGGCAACCTTAAAAACGGCTCAATGGCTATATTTTTCTTTGGTGATATTTTCTGTTTGTATCCCAAAGAAAAATTATAGAAGCCTAAATACTTTTCTGGAGCAATTACCGATTCTGCCTGCGGCTCCGACACCCTTTGCGTAACGAGCAACATTTTTTGCTCGGCATATCCCATGGTATTCAAAACCGTGGTGTTTTGTGCCTGATTGATAATATAGTTATTCTCTTGCCTATTGTTTAAAATGGCCAATGCCGAAACACCAATGCCGGTGTAAAACTTGTCGCTAAAACTGTATTTTAATTCTAACGGGATGTTTATTCCACGAAGTTGGGCATCAACAGATTCTAAATTCTTGCTGTCTCTTGATAAACTTGACGTTGAAGCCTGACTATCCATCACTGCCGACGAACTTGAAGACGGATTGCTCGTAGAACTTAAAGCGGTATAGGCAATTCCAGAGCTAATGGATAATTTACCCGCCACCTTATAAGCCAAAGAGAATCCGTAGTTCATATTAACCTTGTTATCGTTACCCATTGCAGGGGCAACATAAACACCTGGCGACCATTTAGAATCTTTAGTGTTCTTATTTGCTGGGCTGAGGGCACTTACTTGACTATCTTTGGCTAGTAATTCTTCAAAAGTGGTTTTAGGTAATGTCTTTCTTTTCTCCACGATGATATTAAAAGCTCGTTCCGTATTTGAGGCAATAAGTGTATTGCCTGCTGAATGATTTTCGAGCAAATTCACATGGCTATTTGATGTGGTCACCTCGTTGCTGTTTGGCGGAGCAACAACTTGTTTAGCAAAAATATCTGTTCCGTTATTCGAAACTGCGTAAGCCATTTGATCTTCCGCGCCTTTTGGCTTTTTAACAATTTGTTCTGACAATAGTATCGGTTCAACGATTTGGTTATCTGTGTTTTGGTTAGATTTTTTTTGTTGTTGGAGGTTCGTATTTTTTTGTAAATCAACTTGTTGTTTTTTTGATGATGGATGTTTGACAACCAAATCCGTTCTTAGGGCATTGTTATCCCTGCCGAAAAATATGGCGGCAGTTATTAAAATTAAGGCAGCAGCACTCCACAAAGGCCAGTATGCAATTACTCGTCTTTTCTTTCTCTCTGGCAAAGAAAAACGTTCCCAAGCGCCTTCAGAATATGATTCTTCGTGGCCATGGAGTTGCGTTACAATATGCTTAATAATTTCTTTATCCATTTTTTTCATATAAATGAAGCATGGTACTTGTATATAGTGTACGTAATTTATTCTTCGCTCGAGTTAGATAAACCCGACTTGAACTTTCTGGGATGCTGAGCATTTTTGAAATTTCATCGTGGCTAAAGCCTTCAACCTCATATAAATTAAATACCAATCGTTGTAAATCGGGTAAATGATTCAGTAATTTCAGAATATCATTTACGTGGAGTTCGGAAACGATTGAAACCGGAGAAGCGGGGTGCTCATCTTCAGCTAAATCGTCAACATAAAATTGAGCTTTAGCACTTCTTAGTTTATCAATTGCTGTGCGCGAAGCTATTTTAGCAATCCATCCTTTAAAAGATTTCTGTAAATCCTCTGGGTTTTGTGGTGATTTATAGCTCGAAATATTTCTAAAAATTTTTATAAAGCTATCATTTACAAGTTCTTCGCTATCAGAAATGTTCTTCGTGTACCTTAAAATAATTCCCATTAAGTAGCCATAAAATGATTTATACATCATTTCTTTACAGCTATTATCGTTTTTAACGCAGCCTTTTAAAATCTCCTCAAAACTGAGTGTTTTTTTGATCACCCTAAAAAAGGAATTTGGTTAATTAAGATTTGCCTTCGTTTACTAAGGGACAATTATTTATAAAATTAATAAAATACACCGCCCCCAGCGGGGCGATGTAAGTTTTCATAGGTAGATAATTTTATTTATTCGTCATTACAGATAACCCAAATTGAGTGCTATCTGTTTTACTGCTCAATCCTTTTGCCCAGATGGTGTAAATTTTACCCTTCTCAATCTTTACCGCTGATAATGTAGCTCTTACAGTTGTAGATCCTGTATTTTTTACCTGGAAAGTATAAGTATCTGATGGGGCAATAGAGGTAAATGTTGTAAATTCTTTAAATGCCTTTGCTGTAAATATTGGTGCATCGGTTCCTTGTACGGCTAAATCTAAAGCAGGAGCACCTGGACTTAGGTTAATGAAACGGATTTTTGCTTTATCGGTTTCAGGAGCTTTTAAATCATCCTCAACTACCAACAGTTTGGTTGATTTTAGTGTATCTACCACAAAAACAGAATAGAAAGCACCTGCTTTTAAGGCTGAAGTTGCTGTTGTTAAGTATTTTAAGGAATCTTTTTTTGCAACACCAATTAATCTTGTGCCTGGATATGCGGCGTAATAACCTAAATCTTTGGTGTAGGTAAAATTATTGATTTTCTGTCCATCTAAAACAAAATCTAAAGCACCAGTGCCTGGAGATGCATGTACAAATCCAATTCCTGTGGCTTCAATGGGCGTATCATTAAAATCTTTTTTACAAGCAGATAGGGTTAAAGTTATAGCGAAGATGGAGAGTGCAATTTTAGTGGCGATGGAAAAGTAGTTTTTAGTTTTCATGTAATTAAATCAATTTATAAACAAAATTGGTTAATGGCCATTAACGCTTTTTAGACTAAAACGATGTACCACAAGAAAACGCTACAAATGGCGAAATTTTTTTTCAAAAAAAAACCCACACTAAGAAATGTGGGTTTTAAGTTTTATTTAGGCATACATGCTTTCGCGGAGTTTTGCAACTTCATCGCTATTGATGTATTCATCGTAAGTCATCAGTTTATCAATCGTTCCCTTAGGGGTAATTTCGATAATTCTATTGGCCACTGTTTCAGTAAGTTGATGATCTCGTGAGGTGAATAGAATGGTGCCTTTGAAATCTTTCATGCCATTATTTAGTGCCTCAATCGATTCTAAATCAAGGTGATTGGTTGGCTCATCAAACATCAATAGGTTTGCTTGTTGCAACATCATTCTAGAGAACATGCAACGCATTTTTTCACCACCAGAAAGCACTTTTACGTTTTTCAACACCTCTTCGCCAGAAAACAGCATTCGGCCTAAAAAGCTGCGTACAAATTGCTCATCGGCATCGGTTCCAGAATATTCTCGCAACCAATCCACCAAGTTTTCATCCTTACCAGAAAAGTATTCTGAACTGTCGTTTGGAATATCAGCCGTACTAATGGTTACGCCCCACTTAAATTCGCCTTTGTGGTCGGTATCTCTACCAGATAAAACATCGTAAAACGCTGCGGTGGCTAAACTGTTTTGAGATAAAACGGCAATTTTATCGCCCTTATTTACCATGAAGGTAATTTTATCAAATAAAACACCGTCGTTGCCAGTTTTGCCCAAACCTTCAACCTGTAGAATTTGATCTCCGGCTTCTCTACCTGTATTGTTGAAGATAATGGCTGGATATTTTCTGCTTGAAGCTTTGATTTCGGTAATGTCAATCTTGTCCAAAGCCTTTTTACGCGAGGTTGCTTGCTTTGATTTGGACGCGTTGGCACTAAAACGACGAATGAATTCTTGAAGCTCTTTAACTTTATCTTCAGTCTTTTTGTTTTGATCGCTTCGTTGTTTTAAAGCCAACTGACTCGACTCATACCAGAATGTATAGTTACCCGTATAAATGCTCATTTTGCTGAAGTCGATATCTACAATGTGTGTACAAACTGCATCTAAAAAGTGCCTATCGTGAGATACAACCAATACGATATTTTGATAATCCGCCAAGAAATTTTCCAACCAAGCAATGGTTTCAATGTCCAAATCGTTGGTAGGCTCATCCAAAAGCAAAATATCAGGATTACCAAATAGGGCTTGCGCTAATAATACGCGTACTTTTTGAGTATTATCGAGTTCCTTAAGTAATTTATAATGGTTTTCTTCTGTAATGCCCAAGTTGCTCAACATGGTTGCTGCATTGCTTTCCATGTTCCAACCATCCTTTTCAGCAAAGATATTTTCCAATTCGCCAGCACGTTCGCCGTCTTTTTCGGTAAAATCTTCTTTCATGTAAATGGCATCTTTCTCTTTCATGATGGCGTAAAGTTCCTTATGGCCCATCATAACCGTTTCCAGTACCGTAAACTCATCAAACTCGTAGTGATTTTGCTTCAAAACCGCCATACGTTCTCCTGGGGTAAAAGCTACACTGCCAGAAGTTTGGCTCACTTCTCCCGATAAAATTTTAAGGAAAGTAGATTTACCTGCACCGTTGGCGCCAATTACACCGTAGCAATTGCCTTGAGTAAATTTTAGGTTAACATCTTCAAATAAAGTGCGTTTGCCGTATCGTAGGGATAAATTAGAAACTGAAATCATGCTGTGAAATAAATAAGCCGCAAAGATAGGCAAAAAGGTTGAGGGGAAAAAGGTACAACGTAAATGGTTTGGGCATAATGATCTGAATGTTTAACGATTGCTGACTGAATCGATCATCCATTGAGAAGCTTCATTAAACTGCCTTCTTAATGCAATGTTTGGTAAAATCAACATTAGGATTAGTTTATAAATGAATTGGCGAAAAAAATGCTTAAAATCTAATTTCATTTCGTTATTTTAGTTCACACACAAAATGAAACATTATGAAAAAATTAACACTAGGCATTCTAATGTCTATTATTGGGCCATTGGCTCACGGTCAAACTACAAACTATAAGTATAAAGTTGACTTTTTTGGTGATACGGTTATAGTTGATGAAAAGGATAACCCGATCGGAAAGCAAAAGAAGGATTTTTTTGGTAAAACCATCATTGTTGACAATCAAGGCAATACCATTGCAACTCAGAAAACAGATTTTTTCAATAACATTCTGTTGGAAAACGAGGAGGGTAAGGTGATCGGTAAGCAAACTAAAGATTTTTATGGCAATACTATAATTCGTACACCTAATGGAATAGGTTTAGAAACCAAGTGGGATGAGGTTGTCGAAACCTTGGTGCCCTTAACTGGAAAGTGGACAACGGCTGTTAAACAAAAGCAAGACACTTTTGGAAATAGAATTATCGAAAATGAGCATGGCAATACCTTATATGTTTATAAAAAGGATATTTTAGGGAACACCATCATTGAAAATGGGAGCGGGCAAACCATTGGTAGGCAAAAAACTGATATTTTTGGGAACATTATAAATGAAGATGAGCGCGGTAATGTGATCTCAAAACAAAAGGTGGATATTTTTGGGAATTTAATTAAGGAAGATGGCAGAGGCAATGTCATATCAAAACAAAAAGTAGATATTTTTGGCAACACCATTATCGAAGATGGAAAGGGAAATACAATCTCAAAACAAAGACTTGATATCTTTGGTGATACGATTGTGGAAGATAAAAACGGAAAAAAAATTGGTACGTATAAGACCGATATATTCGGAAATAAAATTTTTGTTCCTGAACATTGATTGATAGCTATTTAAGCTTTATTATTGGAAATCCTTTACCGAAGGCGAAGCCAACGGTAAAGGCATTTTTATTTTCAAGCACTTATGGAAGCGATTTATGCAATATTTAATCGACATCATACAACAGCCCATTGGAAAAAGCAGAGTTGAAAAACTTGCAGCCATCACATCTGAAGAAACGTTTTCAATAGAAGATCTAATCAATCTAAGTTTTCATAAAGATGCACAAATCGGTTTCAGAGCGGCATGGATTTTAGAAAATGTGTATTCCAGCCATCAAGAGCGGTTTTTGCCCACCACAATTTATTTTCTTGATCATTTCTCTAACCAGACTAATTTATCGGCATTAAGGCATTTCGTTAAAATTCTCGCTCTAATAACCAAGAAAAATGCTTCACCAGCTTTGAAAAAGATTGTTGCTGAGTACGATACCAACAAAATAGTAGAGGTTGTATTTGCTTGGCTCATTGATGAAAAAATACCTGTCGCCGTTAAATCTCATTGCTTAAATATTCTCGCCAATTTAAGCACTAAACACGGTTGGATAAAGGAAGAGTTAATCGAAACGATGGATTTTCTAGTGGATAAGGAAAGCATTGCCTTTTTTGCAAAAGTTAAACAGATTAGGAAACAGCTCAAACTTATCAAGTAAAAAGAATAGTCGGGCAGAATCCGAATGTCAAAATACTTCTTTGATTCTTCCTCAGGCCACAATTCTTAACCAATTAGCTTATATTTACCAAATGACAACAGCTTACGAAAATTTAATAAAAGTTATAAAAGAACGGCGCAGTATCTTTCCAGCTAGTTACATCAAAAAGGAGATTCCGCTTGAGGTCATTAATCAAATTTTAGAAAGTGCAAACTATGCACCCACACATAAATTAACCCAACCTTGGCGCTTCACCGTAATTAGAAAAACTGGCTTGGAAAGACTTGGTGCAGAACTCGGTAATTTGTATAAAGCCCTGGTAGCGCCACAACAGTTTTTACAGAAAAAGTACGATAGCTTTGCAGAAAAAACGAGCCAAGCAGATTGTGTTATTGCCATTAATATGCAGTTAAGTGGCAAAATTCCTGAATGGGAAGAGTTGGCGGCAGTTTCTTGCGCGGTTCAAAATATGGCTTTAACCGCCGAAAGTCTAAAAGTTGGCGCATATTGGAGCTCACCACCGATAATTGATGATTTGGGCAACTTTCTTAAACTTAACCAGAATGAGAAGTGTATTGGTTTATTTTACATGGGCTACCATAATGAAAAGCCGTGGACTCCAAACCGTACCCCGATAGAAGAAAAAGTAAAATGGATAGAGGAGTAGTTTATTCAGTTGTTCAATCGTATCTATAAAATACTTATCCTGTTGACATTTAAAATCTAATAGTTGTTTAGCCATCTTAAACCCACTGGATACTTATTTTGCAGAGAAAAATGAACCCGTTAAAAGCTGTTTACAATATTTAAGATCGCTTTTATTAAGTTATGCCCAAGTTACCGAACACTGGAAATATGGAATGCCCTTTTATTATTTTAAAGGAAAAATGTTCTGCTATCTTTGGATGCACAAAAAGCGCCATAAGCCCTACCTTGGTTTGGTAGATGGAAACAAAATAGAACACGAAGATTTGTTGCAAGAGAAAAGAGCCAGAATTAAAATTTTCATTATCGATCCGCAGTTAGATATTCCAAAAGATAAGATTGAATTCATTTTAAAACAGGCTTTTGCAATTCGTAATTAAACCTCATGATCAATTATTCCCATTTCAAAATATGTCTAATCTAAAATCTTCATTATATCAGCTTTGCTTAACTTTTATTGAGAATAGAATCGAAAACATCGAATATTCCCTACAGCAAGCCCGGCAGGCATCAAATGACGATACAAAAAGCAGTGCCGGTGATAAATACGAAACCACCCGCGAGATGATGCAACAAGAAATGGACCGCAACAACAAGCTTTTATATGAAGCCGGACAGCAGAAAATTGCTTTACAACAAATAGAGCACGTGGAGGCTGCGAAGGTTGTTAAAAACGGAAGTTTGGTGCTAACTTCTGAAGGTAATTTCTACATCAGTATGAGTGCAGGAGAACTCAAATTTGATGGTAAAACCTTTTTTGCCGTTTCTCAAGCTTCCCCAATCGGAAAGTTATTTATTGGCAAAAAAGCCAAAGAAGTACTCAACTTCAACGGGAAGCAATATTTAATCGAGGAAATCTATTAAATAATTGAAAATGAAGGCAATATACTTTAAATGAGAAGCTTAGGTATTTTGATCTTATCCCCTTCTAAATTGAATACAGGGAGAAGAATTTTTAATTACTTCATTCCAATTCTTGCTGCAAAAGCTGGTGTTAAGTAAGGTTTTAGTTCTGTAAATGGAATGTAAACAATAATTTGTCCTTGGGCATAACTTGCAACCTCATAGGGATTATACAAAAACGCCAATCCATTATCGTTAAAATAGAAATTGTTGTTTGGCTTTAAATAATCATCAAAAAGAACAGTTGATAATTTTTCTCCTGCTTTAACATTGTATTGCTTGCGAAGGTTCTTTTCTAACAAGCCCTGTAAAATTAGCGTATCTACCTTTACAACATCGCTTAGCACCAATTTCTTTTTTGTTTTAACATCTAAACAGTGGAATGTGCTTGCATAATTACCATGTGCACCACCGCTATAATCATCATCCATCTGCTCGATGATTACAAAATCCTTATCGTTATAAACCAAACTTTGATTACTGTGGTTGCTATAATTTAAAAATGCGACATTGGTATCTCCGTCTTTTTCGTATTCAGCAACATTTTTTTTATAATCTTCTAAATAAGAACTTGCCATGCTCTTCAATCCTGCGTTCCAGTTGGTTTGATTATCCTTGAAACCCATCAATTTTTTAAGTTGTTGATCTAGCCAAGCGTTTTCTGGAGCCGTTAAAGCTTTCAAACCAATTTCTGCAACAGGCGATTTTGCCTTTTGTGGAAATGCTTTTATAGAATCCTGATAGGTCGAAATTGAGAAGGAATAACTACCCGCTGGATATTTTTCAGTAAGGTTAATGGGAAAGGTTGTATCTGTTTTACCATTCATCCACTTACCGTTAAAACCATTACCTACCCATTTTAGCGCTAAGCGATTGGATTTTGCATGCTCATCAAAATAATATTCAGCGTAATTGTTTTCATTTAATACGACACTATCTTTCCCAATTAAAGTATCAATAGATAAGTTTAACCATGAACCGTTGTAATAATATGTTCCAGAATAATCGCTCCCAGTTTTTTGTAAGTTCATCACAACGTGTTTTCCAGCTATTTCGCCTTCAAGGCGCTTGTAAAAGTTTTCTGGCAAATCGGCAACTGTGTTTTTTGAGGAGTCGAGGGTTTCTGTATTGCTGTTTTCTGTTTTACTGCGGTTACAGGCTGTTAGCGCTACCAATGCGATGGCACTACATAAAATAAGTTTTTTCATGGCTGGTAATGATTATACTTATTAAATAAATTTTTTGGCTTATTGTTTTGGCTTATTGAAGCTTTTATTGATACTGTAATACAAGTTTTTAGCGGTATATCTTCCCGGATCGATGATTCTCCTGATGGTATAAAGTGGATATTGTTCGTCTCTTTTGGTAGATAAGATAAATGCTGCTTTGAAGCCATGTTCTTGCAGTTTATGTAAAGTAGAAGCTTTGTAAACACCATAGGGGAAGGCAAAATACTCCACCTTCTTACCCGTTATTTTTTCGAGTTTTTTGGTGGGTTCATCAATTTGGGTGATCCAATCCTGATCGGTAAATTGAGCAAAATTTTTATGGTCGTAAGTATGGCTGGCGATGGTATTTCCTTCATCCGACAGTTGTTTAATTTGGTCGGCAGTCATGTATCCAATCCGTCCTTTTTTACCAATAGATACCGTCATAATGAAATAGACGCCCTTAAAACCATATTTTTTTAGTGTTGATGCACCAACGGTAAATTGATCTTCATCGGTATCGTCAAAAGTAATCATGATGGGTTTTGTTGGTAATTTTGTGCCATAAACCAGATAATTGTACAGCTGATCTGGCAAAATGGTGTGGTAACCACTATCGGCTAGCATCTTGATGTGCTGGGCAAATTTATCGGGCGCTATAATGTCGTCGTGTGCTCTTTTACTATCGCTGGCGAGGCTGTTTCTTATTTGATGGTAACATAAAACAGGAACTTCCTTTCTGGTCAATATGGTTTTGGTATCAGCTGGTTTACCTTGTGAAGGTGTTTTATTTTCTGCTGTTTCAGCTTGCTGTAGAACAGATAATTTGTTTCGATTGGATTTTGAATGGCAGGATGTTAAAAGCAGAGGAATGATAACGGCGAAATAGAAAAGTCGTTTCATGTGTTCGGAGGCTAGTAAAGCTCAGGCACGATGCCTGAGCTCATAAATCTATTTTAAAAACTGTTTTTAATGCTGTTGCTTAATGTTCTCGGACTCCAATATCCACTGGCGATAATCCTGCGGATGGTGAATAGGGGGTCTTTTTCATCACGTTTGGTTGATAATTGGTAAGCCATCAAAAATCCACGTTTCTTCAATTCGGGTATGCCTTCTGCATTCCACAAACCAAACGGATAAGCAAACTCGGTCATTTTTTTACCGGTAATTTCTTCAAGCTTTTTGGTGGGTTTGTCCAATTGCTCCTCCCAATCCTTGCCAGCATATTTCTTAAAGTTCTTGTGGTCGTAGGTGTGGCTTCCGATAACATTTCCTTCATCTGATAGTTGCTTAATTTGCTCTTTGGTCATATAATCAACAAACTTGCCCTTTCTACCTATCGAAACGGTCATGATGAAATAAACAGCCTTATAGCCCAATTTATCTAGCGTGGGTTTTACTACCGTAAACTGATCCATGTCTGTATCGTCAAAGGTTAACATAATGGGTTTGCTTGGTAGCTTTGCACCTGTATTTAAATAGGCATAAAGCTGATTTGGCAAAATGGTATGGTAGCCGCTGTCGACCAACATTTTCATTTGATCCTTAAAGTTTTGAATTTCTACGATATAGTCTTTGCCTACTTTTCCATCGGTGGGTTTCCAGTTGCGTACTTGGTGGTAGCATAAAATGGGAACTTGCTTCCTGGCCAAAATTGTTTTGGCATCGGCCACTTTAATTTTGGAAACATCGGTTGGGGTAGTGTTGCTTTCCGCGATTTGAGCTTTAGTTTCGGTAGAATCTTTACTGCTTTTACTTTCGGTTTGTGATTTAGATTGACAGCTGGCGAATAAAATTAGGCCTGCTGAAATTATGCTCAAGAATCTGAATTTCATATAAATGTATTTGCTACAAAACTATAAAATCCGCTAATTAAATATTCACTAAATAAAAATGTGTTGATAATTATTTAATCGAGCACAAATTGATTGAAACTATCGCTTTTATTACAAAATTTACAAATTTAATCGCCTTTAATTAAATATTTTAGCAAACTCAAACCGCAAATTAATGAACAAGTTTTACAAACTATTATTCTGCGCAGAGTTGTTATCCCTTACAGCTTTAGCGCAAACCAAAACTTTTACCCTAAGCGAAAATATTCAATCAACACCAAAGGCAAACTATCAATTGGCTTCTAGGTTTTCTCCAAATAAGTTGAAGAAAATGGTGTATTCCACTTCGGTAGATCCGCATTGGTTAAAAATGAGCAATCGTTTTTGGTATAATTTTGAAAGCCCAAAGGGGAAATTCTGGTATTTAGTTGATCCTGTTGCTAAAACCAAAAAACAGATGTTTGATAATGCTAAACTTGCTGCGGACATCACTCTAATCGTTCGTGATCCGTTTGATGCCGAGCATTTACCATTAGAAAATTTAAAATTTGCTGCAGATGAAAAAAGCATTTCGTTCGAAATAAAGAGCTCGGTAGATGAGTTGAAAAAAGATAGAAAGGATAAAAAGGCTGCCGATTCCATGCAGAAAAAAATCTACTCCTTTAAGTACGAACTCGCAACCGCTAAGTTAACCGAAGTGCCAAATTTTACGAAACCAAAACCCAAACCAAATTGGGGTTCGGTGGCTCCAGATTCTTCTGCAATTATCTTCTCACGCAATTATAATTTATATTGGATGGATAAGAGCAACTACCAAAAAGCCGTTAAAAATGAGGATGACAGTACAATTGTAGAACATCAACTTACTAAAGATGGAGTTAAATTTTACTCATACGGAAGTGATGGAGATGGTGAAAATAATGTAGAAAACGAAAAAAACAATAAAAAAAGACGTGGAGCTTATGTGTTGTGGTCGCCAAATTCGAGGTATTTTGTGTTAGACCGTACCGATTCTAGAAAGGTTAAAGATCTTTGGGTAATTAATAGCGTTACCCCAGGCCGACCAACTTTAGAAACCTACAAATACCAAATGCCAGGTGAAGCTGAAGCCCCTCAAGATGAAGTTTTGCTCTTTGATTTTCCTGCAAAAACCTACAAGAAATTAAATGTCTCTGCTTTTAAAGATCAAAGCGTTTCAGTTTGGAGTAAACCCACCTTGGCTAAAGATCGTGATAATGAATTCCGCCCATCTGTTTGGTTAGGTAACGATACCAAGTTCTATTTCTCTCGCACCAGTAGGGATTTGAAGCGAATTGATATTTGCACCGTAGATATTAATACCAATGCGGTTAAACCATTGATTGACGAACGCTTTAATACCTATGTGGAAGTAAATAGGCCAGGTTTGGTTAACGATGGTAAAGAGCTAATTCATTGGAGCGAACGTGATGGATGGGCACATTTTTATCTTTTTGATGGTGATGGAAAACTTAAAAATCAAATTACAAAAGGTTCTTTCCATTGTGAAAGTATAGTCAACATTGATGAAAAAAATCGGGTGCTTTATTTCACCGCCAATGGGAGAGAGGCTAAAGAAGATCCTTATTATCTTCATATGTATAGCATTAATTTTGATGGCTCGAACATGAAATTGCTTAATGCAGGTGATTTTGATCATTCTTCGAGCATGAATGATAATAGTACCTTCTTCGTTGACAATTACTCTCGCGTTAATACAGCGCCAAAATCTACACTGTACAACAGAAATGGATTAAAGGTGATGGATTTGGAGACTACCGATCTTTCTTTATTGATGACGGCGGGATATAAATTTCCAGAACCCTTTAAAGTAAAGGCTGATGATGGCATCACCGATTTGTATGGAGTAATGTATAAGCCATTTGATTTTGATCCCAATAAGAAATACCCAATAATTGAATATGTATATCCTGGCCCACAAACTGAAGCGGTAAACAAAGCATTTAGTAAAAGTATGGATCGTACTGAGCGTTTGGCACAGTTTGGTTACATCGTAATCACCGTGGGAAATAGAGGTGGAAATCCTTCACGTTCAAAATGGTATCACACTTTCGGTTATGGAAATTTACGTGATTATGGTTTGGCTGATAAAAAAACGGCTGTAGAACAACTTGCTGCAAAGTATTCTTTTATTGATGATCAGAAAGTAGGCATCACTGGGCACTCTGGTGGGGGCTTCATGTCAACCGCTGCCATGTTGGTTTACCCAGATTTTTTCAAAGCTGCGGTCAGTAATTCTGGTAACCATGATAATAGTATTTATAACAGATGGTGGAGCGAGAAGCATCATGGCGTTAAAGAAATTATATCTGCCAAAGGGGATACAACCTTTAAATACAATATTGAGAAAAACCCAGATCTGGCCAAAAACTTAAAGGGTCATTTATTGTTAATGACGGGCGATGTGGATAACAACGTACATCCGGCGAATACCATTCGCGTTGCAAATGCACTGATTAAGGCCGGTAAAAGATTTGATATGTTAATTGTACCAGGTCAGCGCCATGCTTATGGCGATTTAACAGAATATGCTTTCTGGAAACTTGCCGATCATTTTAATAAGTATTTAATTGGAGATTTCTCGGATCCAAGCGGGGTAGATTTGGTGGAAATGGACAGGGATATTGAGCAGAATGGCAAATAAGGGATTTTATTCTCAATCAATATCAGTTTAATTTACAATGGCTTGCAGAAATGCAAGCCATTGTGGGTTAAGATCAAAAATAATTTTGTGCAATCATATAGCAATGAGGCGCTACATTTAGGGTTGCTTTGATAGTTGTTCGAATAAATCATCAAGGCTATTCAACGTCATGCTGAAGCCTTCTTTGAAGCCCATTTCAATCATTTTTTCCATTCGCTCCAAAGAGTCGTTGTAAATGGTAACGGAAAGTTTGGTGATACCCTCTTCTTCACTGAAGTTAAGATCCCAGTTAGAGCCAGGTAATTGTGGATTTTCTTGTGGATCTGCAAAGGCATTTAACATTTTAAAATTTGTTTTCGGGTTAATTGCCGTATATTTTTGAATAGAGTAATGTTCTTCTCCTTCAGGACTTACCATGGCATAAAATCTTCGTCCGCCGACTTCAAAATTCATCGCCTTTGTTACGGAGGCCCAAGGTTTTGGTGCCCACCATTGATCGAGGATTTCTTTTTTGGTAAAGGCATCCCATACCAAATCAATTGGTGCATTAAATTCTCTATTTATGAATACCGTTTTTGATTCTTTATCAACGGTAAAATCAAATAGCAAGTCGTTTCTCATGATTTTTTGTTTTTAAGTGTTAATAATACTTGATCAAGTTGATTAAATCTGGTTTCCCATATTTTTCTAAATTGCTCAAGCCAAGTGTCTATTTCTTTCATTTTATTGGCATTTAATTGATAATAAATTTCCCTGCCTTGGTGGTCTTGTTTAACCAACTCACACTCAATTAAAATTTTGATGTGTTTTGAAACGGCTTGTCTGCTGGTTTCAAAATGTTCGGAGAGGGCATTTGGTGTCATTGCTTGTAAGGCAATTAACGTAATAATGGCTCTCCTTGTTGGGTCTGCAATGGCTTGAAAAACATCTCTTCTCATTTTCGGGATTAATTAAATGAAACTAATTGGTTGCAAATATATATGCAACTATTCGGTTTCGCAAATTTTTCATAAAAAAACTTTTTACTTTTTGAGTTGAGCGATTGTGTGTTTTAGAAACGTAGATATTTATTGGGAATGAGCCACTTAGACCCGATAAATCGGAAAGCCCGTAACCCGATTTTTATCGGGGCGGACTTGTAGCGATAGCGGGGGTGGCCTAAAATCTAGCTGCTGTACTTGCTCTTCAAATTTTTTAAAATAGGCTAGATATCGATCAATGTTTGGTACTACATTATAAGAAAAAGTTGGGCTTAGGTTTAGGATTTTGGACTATCTAAGGTGCAAAAAAAAGAGTCTGATCATTTTTTTGAAGTGCACCCCAAAAGTTGGACGAAATTAGAAATTAATTATTAATGTGATGAGCTCGATATTTTATCGGGCTCATCCCTTTTAGATTGAGTTTTATTCGATCGTTATTATAGTATTCAATGTAAT
>NZ_QGNZ01000004.1 GCF_003173595.1 Pedobacter yonginensis | reverse complement strand
TAATCCGTTGACCGATTTCCCACGTTGATGCTCTCTAACCAGCTTCAGTTTAAATTCGGCCTTGTGTTTTTTGTATTTAACCATAAAAATGCCCCCAAATAGTGTCTAACTTTTTGGGGGCAGTGTAAAACAGATGCTCTTTTTTTTACACTACATATTAGTTTTGATCAGCCTAACTTCCAGCACCGCAGGGTGTTAATTAAACCCGATGAAGTGAAAATCCTTTTTTGTTGTACTGTCGGCAAATAGAGCTGTATGTTACCTTACCGTAGAAGCCACAGTGATTAGCACAAAAGAAACAAAAAAGATTGGAACGATAGCGGGACTATCGGAACCGAACATGCTACTGCCACTGCTTTCCAAAAGAATAAATGACTGGAAATTTAACGAATGAGTTCTTGAAGTATGCCTACGCTCCTTTTTAGCACCGCACGGTGTTAATTAAACCCGATAAAGTGAAAATCCTTTTTTGTTGTACTATCGGCAAATAGAGCTGTATGTTACCTTACCGTAGAAGCCACAGTGATCAGCACAAAAGAAACAAAAAAGATTGGAACGATAGCGGGACTATCGGTACCAATCATGCTACTGCCATTGCTTTCCAAAAGAATAAAAAAATGAAATTTCTAATCTGCAACCTATTTTACTCCTCTTTCTTCTGGAATTTATAAAATAAATAACCCAAAAAAGGCAAAATTAAAATACTGCCCAGCAGGAGCGCCAAGCCCAAACTGTAAATTGTTTTCGCTGGACCGATCGTTTCAAAAAGGGAAATTGCATCGCCATTTTTTAAGCGAATAAAATTTGGAAAGTGGGCATAGCTGATGGCAACCAATATCATGGTGACTTGAAAACCTGCTAAAAGCCTCAAAATTTGTGTTTTGCCTTTAATGAGTAAATACCACAATAAAATAAGGGAAATACTGGCAAATACGATTGCGGTTAAGCCAATCGGATTTCTAAAAACCCAATCAATTAATGGAATTTTATCAAATTGAGCGGCAATAAAAACCATTGCACCGAATACCACCGCAGCGATATTCATATACTCTGCTTTTTTTATGAATCGCCTTTTGTCGTGCGGGTCATCGGTTTCGCCAATAAGATAAATGGCGGCAAGGAAACCACAGAGCGCTACGGTAAACAAACCTACCGCGATGGAGAACAAGTTTAACCAGCTGTAAATGTAGGCTGAAAGGAAATCTGTTGCATTTGGATCGATGTGACCAGAAATTAGGCTGCCGGCTATAATACCTAAAAACAATGGCGTAATGAAACTAGAGTACCTAAAAATTCGATTGTAGAGCCATTGCATATCATCTTTGATCGCATCGTAATGGCGAAAAACAAATGCGGTACCGCGAGCAATAATTCCGATAAGCATAATGAGCAGCGGAATATGCAGATAAACGGACATGGTGGTGTAAATGTGCGGAAAACCTACGAATAAAATTACGATGGCAATGATGAGCCACATGTGGTTGGCTTCCCAAACTGGACCAATGGCTTGGTACATTGTTTTTCTTGTTCTACTCCTGTTTTTTGTTGAGGTAAAAAGTTCGATAATGCCTGCGCCAAAATCTGCACCGCCTAGCAAGAAGTACAACAAAATACCCAAACATAAAAAAGTTATGACTACATATTCCATAGTTATTGATTTGGGGTGTTAGTTGTTGATTTATTGTACAATACCGGCACCATTTTGATTTGCCGGTACAATAAAAAGGCTACCACTATACTTAGAGATACATAAATTGTGCTGAAAATGTAAAATGAATAAGCTATACCCGGCATTGGCGTAACCGCCTCTTTGGTGCGCATAATGCCGTAAATTATCCAAGGTTGCCTACCAACCTCTGTTACTACCCAACCTGCTTCTAGGGCGATGTAACCAAGCGGAATTGCTAAAACGAACATTTTAAGCAACCAGCGTTTTTCGGTTAAGAGTTTCTTTTTAAACAGCGTGAAAAAATAAATTAAGGCTATAAGTAAAAGTAAGGTTCCTATCCCCACCATAGTTTGGAATGCGTAATGGGTTATGGCAACGGGTGGTTGTTCGTTTTTAGGGATTTGATCCATTCCTTTCACTTCTGATTTGAAATCGCCATGCGCCAGGAAACTTAATGCCCCCGGAATTTCTATTGCCATTTTAACGGTACTGTCTTTCTCATTAACAATGCCGCCAATAAGCAGCGGTGCTGGCTTTTGCGTTTTATACAGCGCTTCCATAGCCGCAAGCTTAGCGGGTTGCCTTTTGGCCACATCTTTTGCAGAAATATCGCCGCTTAGGGGTTGTAAAAGTGCACCGATACAGGCAAAGATTGCCGCAATTTTGAAGGCGTTTAAATGAAAAGCTTTGTTCGAATTTCTTAAAATCATTAGAGCGTGTACGCCTGCTACCGCGAAGCCGGTGGCCGTAAAAGCGGCTAAGCACATGTGTAAGGCTTGAGAAAACCATGCTTTGTTTAACATCGCTTGGATGGGATCGATATTGAGGTATTTGCCATTTTCAAAATCAAAGCCTGCCGGACTGTTCATCCAAGAATTGGCGGCTACCACTAAAATTCCTGAAGCTAGTCCGCTTACGCCTACCACCATTCCGGTAAACCAATGAAACCACTTGTTAAGCTTATTCCATCCGTACAGAAAGAACCCTAAGGCAATGGCCTCAATAAAAAATGCGGTTCCCTCTAAAGAAAATGGCATTCCGAAAATTGGGCCAGCGTGTTCCATGAATTTAGGCCACAGCAAACCAAGCTCGAACGACAGCATGGTACCTGATACGGCTCCGGTGGCAAAAAAGATAGCCACTCCCTTACTCCAAGCTTTGGTTACATTTTTATAAACTTCATCGTTTGTTTTAAGCCATTTATAATGAGATACCGCCATAAAAAAGGGCATAACCATACCAATACAAGAAAAAATAATGTGGAAGCCCAGTGA
Organism: Pedobacter yonginensis; assembly: GCF_003173595.1. Taxonomy (GTDB): domain Bacteria; phylum Bacteroidota; class Bacteroidia; order Sphingobacteriales; family Sphingobacteriaceae; genus Pedobacter; species Pedobacter yonginense. Next base: position 691,615 of record NZ_QGNZ01000004.1, on the reverse strand, counting down.
TAAGGCCATTTGAGATCGCGCTGCGAGAAAATCATCCATATCTGATGAGATTTAGTATATGGCAAATATAGTTGATAATGCTTTATCAATATGAGATTTGACTCTTCCAGTTTCTTTTTTCTGAAATATAGAATGTTTATAAATTGAAAAAATATTTGGAGAAATTAATGCATAAAAAAACCGCAGATTTTAGGTTAGAAGGCCTAAATATCTACGGTTGAGATTAATTTTGAAATTTTATGCGCCTGTCAACTCTTCGTAAGCAGCAGTCAAACTTCTTTGAATGCCATCACCTTTCCACTCTGGTGCGCCAGGAATTTCAGTTGCTTTTAAAATATCTTCTTTGCTTTTACCCAACTTAATTTCACCGCCAACGAATGTCATTAAGCTTTTTAAATAATTTTGGTAAGCTTTAATATCGGCTTTATTGCCGGTCACCTTTTCTGGATCTAGACTGTGGCCCCAAATAAATAGCGTATCGTTATCAAATTGATTGGTTATTTTATCTAAAGCGGTAATCCAATTGCCAATGTGTGCTCCATTTTCTCTGTCGATATATGGAAATCTTCTGTTGAATACTAAATCGCCCACATGCACAATATTTGCGTTTTCAAAATGGTAAACGGCATCTCCGTTGGTATGACCAGAACCATAATAGTATGCGCTGATTTTTTCGTCGCCAACTGGTGCTTTCCATCCTGTTCCGAAAGTGGTATCTGGAAGTAATTGTTTATCTAAATTATTCGCCTTTTCTGCGCCTCTTTTTTGATTGACCAAAGCGTTTTGATGTGCGACAACTTTTTCGGCTATACCTTTAAATGAAATGTTACCTGCAGTATGATCGCCATGATGATGGGTGTTGATTAAATATTTAAATGGCTTATCGTTAAGTTTTTTTAATTCTTCAATTACATGTGGTGCCGTGGTTGGAAACTGTGAATCGATTACAGCAAAACCACTCGACGAATTTAACCAGCCGATGGTTCCACCCTGCTCGGTAAAAATACCCACATTATTGCGCAGCGCCTTAAAATTGTATGCCCTTAACGATTGTTGTTGCGCAAAAACATCTGTTTTGTACATCGAGAGCAAGGCCATTGCTAAAGCTGAATTTTTAATAAAATTTCTTCTTTCCATTTGAGATTAATCTAAAAAACCACAGCAAATGCCGTGGTTTAAATTTAATAATTTTTGTTGGTAAAATTGTTAAATGGCTGATCCTGGAGTTGTACCAGGTTCGTGCCCTGGACCAAAAGAATTGTTCTTGCGATCTTTGTCTTTGTTAAAGAGATTTGTGGTCACCTTTGATGATTTATTTTCATCTAAAGTTCTATCTTCTTTAACATCTTCAGCAGTCTTATTTAGTAAGTCGTTCTCAACAACTTTTCCTTTTTCTTTATTGGTTTCCATAGTTATTGTAAATTGATGTACTAATGGAACAAGTGAAAAATTATATTGTTTTTGTTAGTTGTTTTGAGAATGTTATTGTTGGTATGTTTGGTGGCTCACCAAACCTTGAGTTAACTTAAACGCATTGAAGAACCGCCATTAAAGGAAACAAAAAAGTCTCGATTTGCACCGAGACTCTCCTATTTGGTTAGTAAATATTTTTTAGGCTAAAGCATTTTGCTTAACAACCATTTTCACCTTCTCGATCACATAATCCAATTCCTCTTTAGTGGTGTATTTACTAAAAGAGAAACGAACAGAAGGGCGATTTGGGTCGGCGTTGATTCCATTTAAAACATGCGAACCTATATTCGATCCTGATGAACAAGCACTTCCGCCTGATGCACAAATGCCATTGATGTCTAAATTGAACAACAACATATCGGCCATATCCATTTCTGGGAAAGAAACATTTAATACGGTGTAAAGACTTTTATCGGTAGCAGTTTCGCCATTGAAAGAGATTCCGGGTACTTCTGCGATCAGTTGTTCTTTTAAATAGTTCTTTAAACCTTGAATGTGATTTTGGTGCTGTTCCATCTCGGCATAGGCAATTTCTAAGGCTTTTGCCAAACCAACAATACCATAAACATTTTCGGTACCACCACGCATATTGCGTTCCTGTGCGCCTCCGTAAATCATCGGTGGTATTTTAATATTGCTATTTACATACAAAAACCCAACTCCTTTAGGGCCGTGCAACTTGTGTGCGGCACAAACGATAAAGTGTGCTTTAAGCTCGCGTACATTATGTGGATAATGCCCCATCGTTTGAACGGTATCTGCATGATAAATTGCATTGTACTTCTCGCAAATATCACCAACCTTAATCATATCGGTTAGCGTTCCCAATTCATTATTGGCGTGCATTAAAGAAACAAAACTGCGTTCGTTACTCTGCAAAAGAGATTCTAAATGCTCCAAATCAACATTTCCCTTTTTGTCGATATTTACAAAACTGAGTTTATCGATCTCTCCATTTTTTAGCATCATGTTGAGTGTATGTTCAACCGCATGGTGCTCTATTTTTGAAGTAATGGCATGCTTAATTCCATAAGCCGATATACCACAACGAATAGCGGTATTGTCTGCTTCAGTACCACCAGAAGTAAAAAATATTTCGGATGGAGATGCATTTAGCAAATTGGCTACCGTTTTACGTGCCTTTTCCACCAAGGTTCTAACTTCACGACCAAGCGCATGAATGGCAGATGGATTACCAAAATAGTTTTCCATAACATTCGTCATCTCGGCGATTACAGCTGGATCTAATGGTGTGGTAGCCGCATTATCTAAATAAACCCTTTTCATTGTATGAATATTTGAAATTTTGGATAGTTAAAATTGAAATGTTGAAAGCAAAACCCTATAGTTTCTGAAATTAATTCAGTTTCAATATTTCTTTGATATCAGAAATGATTTTATTTGCCAAACTCTCGGCAACAGTTTCATTTTCTGCTTCACTATAAATTCGGATAATTGGCTCTGTATTAGAACGACGCAAATGTACCCATGTTTTATCAAATTCTATTTTTAAACCATCTATCGTACTATAAGGCTGGTTTTTATATTTCTCCTCTACCTGTTTTAATAAATTATCGATATCCATTTCTGGCGTAAGGGTAATTTTGTTTTTCGATATATGGTATGCAGGATAACTACTTCTTAAAAGAGAGATGGATTTTCCGAATTTTGCTAAATGTGTTAAAAACAAAGCAATGCCAACCAAGGCATCTCTACCATAATGAGATTCTGGATAGATAATTCCACCATTTCCCTCGCCGCCAATAATGGCATTGGTTTCTTTCATTTTATTTACCACATTCACCTCTCCTACCGCCGAGGCGTTATATTCTGATCCAGATTTTTCAGTAACATCGCGCAAAGCTCTGGTAGATGATAAATTTGACACCGTATTGCCTGGCGTATTTTTCAACACATAATCCGCAACAGCAACTAAAGTATATTCTTCTCCGAACATACTGCCATCTTCATTTACAAAACATAAGCGATCTACATCGGGATCAACCACAATGCCTAGATCTGCATTTTGCTTCTGTACTTCTTTTGAAATGGCTGTTAAATTCTCTGGCAAAGGCTCTGGGTTGTGTGGAAAATGGCCATCTGGTGTACAATACAATTCGGTAACTCGTGTAACGCCTAAAGCTTTTAACAAAGCGGGGATGAATATCCCTCCGGTAGAATTCACACAATCAATTACGACTTTAAAATCAGCATTTTTAATGGCCTCAACATCAACCAAGGGTAATGCTAAAACTTTATCAATGTGTTTTTGAAGATAGGTATCGTTTTGAACAACCTTGCCAATTTTGTCAACTTCTGCAAATTCGAAATTTGCACTTTCCGCAAGTTCTAAAACTTCAATCCCATCTGTATCGCTGATAAACTCGCCTTTATCGTTAAGAAGTTTAAGGGCGTTCCATTGTTTTGGATTGTGGCTGGCTGTTAAAATAATTCCACCGCCAGCGTTTTCATCTGGTACGGCAATTTCAACCGTAGGCGTTGTAGATAAGCCTAAATCAATCACCTCAATACCCAATCCTTGCAAAGTGCCGACAACCAAGTTATTAACCATTTCGCCAGAAATACGGGCATCGCGACCTAAAACTATTCTTTTGTTATTTGTTTTTTGTACAACCCAACTGCCAAAAGCAGCGGTAAATTTCACTATATCAACGGGTGTTAACCCATCTCCCGCTTTTCCGCCAATTGTTCCTCTTATTCCCGAAATCGATTTTATTAAAGTCACTTTGTGTATTTTATTTAAAGTTCAAAAATAAGAAAAAAAACAAGATGGGCACTATTTAGAGCCGAATCCCTTACTTAATTTACATTGATTTTATATCTATTTATACGATAGATTTTACAGAAATTGGAGTATTGATTGGGGGGAAATGGGTCAGGATTTTTAGAAGCTTTTGCAAGCTTTATGGAAATCACCTAAGCCAATCTACAGTCAAAACACCAGATTCAACTTAATCTTTATGCAATAATGTTGCATAAAAAACACTCAAAACTTTACCATCACTAACAAAACCTTATATTTGTGCCTTTCCAAAATAAAATTGGCTTAATATGCAGCGCAAATGGTTTCAGTATTGGTTTAACTCACCCTATTATCATATTCTATACCAACAACGAAATGATGCAGAAGCCGAATTTTTTATAGATAAACTTACTGATTTTCTCCACCCCAGTACCGATTCTAAAATGCTTGATATTGCTTGTGGCAAAGGGAGACATTCTATTTACCTCAACAAGAAAGGTTTTGATGTTACGGGTATAGATTTATCAGAACAAAGCATAAAATATGCGAAGGCATTTGAAAATGAAAAACTTCATTTTTTAGTGCATGACATGCGTAGATTATTCTACATCAACTATTTTGATATTGCATTGAATCTCTTTACTAGCTTTGGCTACTTTGATACGGAGAAAGATCATGTTAATGCCTTAAAAACCTTTAGGAAATGTTTAAAGGCAGATGGCATTTTGGTGGTTGACTATTTCAACACCGAAAAAATTGTTAGGAACCTAAACTCCTGTGAAACCAAATCGTTAGATGGTATAACCTTTAACATCACAAAAAATGTAAGTGAAGGTAAAATCATCAAGAAAATAAATTTTGAGGACAAAAAGAAGATTTACAATTTCGAAGAACGTGTTCAGGCTTTTAGCTTAGAAGATTTTACCAGGATGATTACAAAGGCTGGCATGGTAATTCAAAATACCTTTGGAAGCTATTCGCTGGATAATTTTGATGAATCGAATTCGGATCGCCTAATTTTAATTTGCAAAAAAGGATGATAGAAAGCATACAGCAATTTGATGTTGATCTGTTTTTGAAAATCAATCGGGGTTTATCAAACGGATTTTTCGATTGGTTAATGCCCCTACTACGAAACCGGTTTTTCTGGTCGCCACTCTATTTGTTTATTGTTGTTTTTTGTATTGTACAATATAAAAAACAAGGCTATTACATTATTGGAATGTTGCTTTTCACCTTTGCTTTGGGCGATTTAATTGCATCGCGTTTGATAAAACCTTTTGTTGCCCGGGTGCGCCCATGCAATGATTTAAGCTTGGCGACCGACATCATCCATCGGGTACCCTGTGGTAGCGGTTTAAGTTTTCCATCAGCACACGCAACCAATCATTTTGCTATTGCCGTATTTTTAATTTTTGTGTTTTATAGCCGTTGGAAACCCATTTTGCCAATAGGGATATTTTGGGCAGCCAGTATTTCCTTTGCACAAGTTTATGTGGGCGTTCATTACCCGGTAGATATTACGGTGGGTGCGCTATTGGGCACAACAATCGGCTTCGCCACCTCAAGAATTTTTAAAACTTTACAACCAGATTTTTAATATGGAAGCTTGGAAATTTTGCGTACTCTTTTTCTGTGCTTTTTTAGGTGGTTCTGCTATATTTTTAGTAAAGAGCGATAAATCTAAATTGTTAAAGCTGATTTTATCCTTCAGCGGGGCATATCTTTTTGCCATTACGGTTTTGCACTTAATTCCAGATGCTTATAGCGGTACGGACAGTCGCGAGATTGGAATATTCATACTGATTGGATTTTTACTCCAAATCTTTTTGGAGCAATTTTCTGAAGGGGTTGAGCATGGACACATCCACAAGCACCACGATGGACAGGTTTTCCCTTATGGAATTATGATTAGCTTGTGCTTACACGCTTTTTTAGAGGGTATGCCACTGGCAAAAGACCAACATAACGAACTCATTTTCGGTATTGCATTGCACCATATTCCCGCAGCCTTTGCCTTAGCCAGTATTTTAATGCAAAATCATTTTAAAAAAGGCAGTATCTTTATGTATTTGCTTCTTTTCGCAGTGATGGCGCCACTCGGTTTTTATGTAAGCATTGGCTTAAGCAACGGAACAATTGGTGGAGTGGATGCCTATTTTAATAAAATAATGGGCATTGTAATTGGGATTTTCTTACACATCTCCACTACAATTTTATTCGAATCCAGCGCAGACCATAAAATTAATACACGTAAAATGGTGGCTGTTTTATTGGGCATCGGCGTGGCACTTATTGGGTTCTTTGCTGGAGGACACTAATTTTTTTCCCTCTGGAATGCGATTCCAAAATCAAAAATGTTGGTATTTGTGTTAAAAGCTATACACTTTACAGTTAATTCTTAATGAAAAGCAAATACAAAACATTACGATTAATATTAGGCGACCAACTCAACCTTCAGCATTCCTGGTATGCAAGTCAGGATGCATCCATTCTGTACGTAATGATGGAGGTTCGGACCGAAACCGATTATGTTTGGCACCACATTCAAAAAGCTTGTGCATTTTTCGCCGCAATGGAAAATTTTGCAACAACTTTAATCGAGCACGGACACCACCGGATCTATCTAAAACTGGATGACCCCTCAAATAAACAAAGCTTCGAAGCGAATTGCGATACAATCATCAAACAATATGACATTGACAAATTTGAATATCAATTGCCTGATGAGTATCGGCTTGATGAATGCTTAAAAGCCTATTGTAAACGATTAGACATTCAGACTGAAGCCTTTGATACTGAGCACTTTTACACTCAACGTGATGAGCTGGGCACATTCTTTTCTGGAAAGAAAGGTTTGCTCATGGAGAATTTTTACCGCGAAATGCGAAAAAAACATCACGTACTGATGGATGGTAAAGAACCCGTGGGTGGAAAGTGGAATTTTGATCAGGAGAACAGAAGTAAATTACCAAAAAACCATAAGCCAAATGCACCAATGTTATTCAATAACAACGTGCAAGCAGCCTTTAATCGCATTACAAAAGCTGAAATAAAAACGATTGGCAATATAAATCCCGAGCAATTCTATTGGCCAATTAACCGAAAACAGGCTATTAAACTTCTCCATCATTTTACAGCATATTGCCTGCCTTTGTTTGGTACTTTTCAAGATGCCATGCACACTGATGAATGGTCTATCTACCATTCCCGCTTATCATTCGCAATGAACGCCAAAATACTGTCTCCGCAGGAAGTAATTGGTGCGGCCATTGCAAGCTGGGAGCAAAATAAAAAAGGCATATCCATCAATCAATTGGAAGGTTTCATCAGACAGATTATCGGTTGGCGAGAGTACATGCGTGGGGTTTACTGGCTCAAAATGCCCGATTTTGAGAAATTGAACTATTTCGACCACCAAAGAAAATTGCCAAATTGGTATTGGACAGGTAAGACAAAAATGAACTGTTTGAAGCATAGTATTAGCCAATCGTTGGAACATGCTTATGCCCACCACATCCAGCGACTGATGATTACGGGAAACTTCGCTCTGCTGGCCGGTATTCATCCCGATGAGGTTGACTTCTGGTATTTGGGGATTTATATTGATGCCATTCAATGGGTAGAAATTACCAATACCAGAGGAATGAGTCAATATGCTGATGGTGGCATCATTGGTTCAAAACCTTATACCGGAAGTGCCAACTACATTCATAAGCAAAGCAATTATTGTGAAAATTGCCATTATGACCGAAGCAAAAAGACAGAAGATAATGCTTGTCCGTTTAACAGTCTGTATTGGAATTTCCATGATCTTCATCGCGAAAAGCTAAGTCTAAATTTTAGGCTTTCCACTGTGTATCGCTTATGGGATAAGATGGCGCCTGCGAACAAGGAGGCGATTTTAACACGTGCCAACTGCTACCTAAATCATCTAGAAGATTTATAACCTTAATCCTATTCAAATTATAGTGGTATATTATTTATTTTCCATGAACGGGAACGAGCGATAATGTTGCCAAGGTCCATCAAGATAGTGCCACAAATCAAGTCCTTCTATTGAAATTTCAAAAGGCTTAAACGTTTGATTTAATTCGTTTAACAAAGCCTTTGCCTCTTCTGGGCTGACCTTATTTTGAATGGTGATGTGTGGCCTAAAGCCTTGCAAATCCTGCGGACTTAAATGTTCTTGAAAAGCCTTGACCAATTGGTGGCGCAAAGCGGAAAGTTCATTACTTTGGATGAAATAAGCAACTCCTCTCCCGGTGCTTTGCAAACGCTCTACAACAGCATTAAATTTTGAATGGGTAATGGATTCAACTACCTCTTCAATATTGGGAATATGAGGTAACTTATGGAAGAGCGTAAGGTGGGCATCAAGAAAGTTTCGTTCTACAGGAAAATGTTCTTTCCGCAACCCGTTAAAAAATAGCTGAGCGTTTTGATCTAATTTAGCCGTGAGGATGTTCGTGTGCATGTTATTTAAGTCCAAAGGTTGGGAAGGGATTTTATCTTAATAAATAAACGGGCTGTAACAATGATAATAAAATTATTGGGATTTATGTTTTAAAGATTTTGAAGATAGGGTTTCAACCGGGGAAATTCTGATTTCCAATATCGCCTATGAATTTCAATAAGCACCAACCCATTTCCTGCCCTGTACCCATATATGGCAGCCGCGGCAGCGTCTTTTTCAACTTTTAAAGATTTGATCGATTTTGGCTTAATCAAACTATCAATTAATCTAGCTTCTATGCTATAATGATGGTTGTTGATCAAAACAAGACACCAAGGCCCAGATGGGATCTTCGTTACAAAACTCGGTGGTATCTTCTTTACAGGCTGTTGAGAATAAGCTTGGTTAGTGATTAAAGTAATGATACAGGTGAGGAGCAATAAAAATGGAACGTATTTTTTCATATATACATGATGTTCAGTATTTACCATTCCATAAATATTTGGATATTTTTTGGAAAGCCCAATTTTCAAACCTTTAATAAAGACGAATGAACAATCTTATTCACATTGATCACCTTAAACTTATTAGCCCCTTTAATTTTTGCTATTTTTTTGATTATAAGGTACATAATTTTCCCATTGCCATGGCGTAAAGGTGTCTCCAATGGCGTAAGCTAATAACTCTTTAAATATACTTTCACCATTGTCGTTGTTGGTCATAATTACAATCGCAATCTTTTTATCTGGAAAGCAAACCGAATAGTGTCCCCAACCATCATCATGTCCTTCTTTAAAAAATGCCCTTCCGTAAGGCGTTTTAAACACGCCAACACCTAATCCATAACCTAAATCAATATTGTCATTATCGGGTCCATCTACAATTGCTAATGGCCCAAACTGACTTTTGGATCTGATTCGAATTTGTTGACTTGTCATGGCCTTAAAAATCTTTTGTGAGAGACCTTCACCACTAATCAATGCAAAATAGAATTTTGTAAAATCAGCCAAAGTGGTACTCATAGAACCACCTGCACTGGCTTCTTTCCACTTCATGAGTTCGTAAGTTTCGCCCTTTGCATTGTGTCCATAACATATATTGTCATCGAAACGTGCTTGCCAAACCTGACTCGTATTTATCATATTAAATGGCTTGAAAACCCTTTCCTGAGAGATGGTCTCATAGTCCTTTCCAGTAATCTGCTCGATAACGAACTGTAGTAGGTAAAGTCCCTCTCCCGAATAGCTATATCGTGTGCCTGGATCAAACTTAAATTTAAGTTTTTTATCGGGTTCAAACCAGCGCCAATTTGGAAAACCTGTAGTATGGGTAAGACACATGCGAGCGGTTATCACTTTATACCGATTATCTTGGATAAGATCTTGATAACCTCTCCTCCAACCTTCTATCTTATAAGCTGTTAAAGGCTTTTTCAGATAATCTACAAGAGGCTTGTCGAGGTCAATCACTTTTTCCTGCACCAGCTGCATTACGATATATGCAAAAACGGTTTTGGCAAATGAAGCTCCATACATCACCGAAGAGGATTGGAAAGGAATTTTTTTGGGCACATCCGCAAAGCCAAACGTTTCAGTATAAGCAGATTTATTGTTATTAAATACAGAAATGGCCACACCTGATACATTTGCGGTTTGCATTAAGTATTCAATTTTTTTGTGCAAACTATCTGCAGGAATTTGGCTTCCATCAAGTCGTTTGATAACCTGTGCGAATGTAGATATAGAAAGAGTTAGAAATACGGAGCAAATAAAAATTCTGAATCTCATAGGGAGCGAGGATTTGGATGGTTTAATTTACTTATTTTATGCGTTTAAGAAGGTTTTGAGGTATGGTTATGAAAATGCTTCTCTAAATTACAAAAATCGATTTATGCTAGCAATTAGCCAAATACCCAATTTGTTGTTGCAAGGTGTGAAAAGCTATTTCTTCTCTTTTTCTTTACCATATCCCCACGGACAATGCTTGCATTTGTTTTTACAACAATAGCCACGCTTTAAGTGGTAGGCTTCTGTAAAAACCATAAAACCATCTTCGTTAAAATAAAAATCCTCTCCTTCTTTCATGTTCAATAAACGAATTATGCTGTTACATCGCGGGCCGTAGATTACCTAACAAGCTCATTACAAATTTGTTGTAAACCGATTTATCAATTTAAAATTTTAACTTCCAATTTACCACCAAAATACTCCTTTAGGGCTCTACCGTCACCATGTAATGTCCAAACCTGGCTGGGTTGTACTTTTTCTATGGTTTCTAAAATTGCATCCCAATCGGCATGGTCAGAAATATAAAGCGAAATTCCATTTTGTTGCTGTAAGTTTTCCCACCCAGAAGCAAAAGCCCTTACAACATTTATCGCCTTGTGGTAACTGTGAAACACCATCGGTGGAACAATATAAACCTGGTTTTCAGAATTGTTCTTCATTACTTTTCTATCGTACATTTTGTACGTGCCTAGCTTTACGCCATAATCTTCGTAAATTTTAACAAAGGGCATAATGCTAAAATGAATCATAATATTTCTGGTTGGACAATATTGGTTAATTAATTGAATCATTCGTTGGCTTTTTCCCAAAGCATAAGCGCCCAACATAATGTTTGCGGATGTTGCGTTTAGTTTCTTAATCTCTTCAGCAGGATCTGGATGTTTGGTTTGTGGTTTTGCAAATGTGCTTTCCGTAATTAAAACATCGGCCTTAACAAATTCAAAAGCTTCGCAAGTTGAATCCGGTTCTATTTTATAATCGCCGGTGTAAAGGTATTTCGTGCCTTGATATTCCATCATCACCTGGGCAGAACCCAAAATATGCCCTGCTGGATAAAACGAGATGGTAACATCTTTAATTTTAAAACTTTGATGATACGCTTTGGTATGAAAATCTACAGCCGCAAATTTGCGGTAGCGGTGTTTCATAAACGTTTCTGTAGGTTTTGTGCAATATACATTAGCACTTCCCCCTATTGCATGATCTCCATGTGCATGAGATACCACCGCCTGTTGAACAGGCTGTTGAGGATCTAAATAAAAATCGCCATAAACACAATACAATCCGGTTGGAGTAATGGTAATAAAATCATCTAAAATCATAAAGGGGATTTATTTGTAGAGTTGCGTCTTGAAGAAACACACATGGTTATAATAATTGATGGGATAAAAAATGGAGTGCAATCAAGATTTTTTGAAATGGCTAGCCGCGTCTAAAAACGCTCGATGCAGCATCATAACTTGCTCGATAATAGAATGTTCCTCATCGTTAACGATAAAATGATTGGCCATCTTCATTTTTTCTTCGTCAGATAGCTGCTTGTCCATCCTAGCCTTCACCTGCTCGGCAGAAACCCCATCTCGAAGCATTACTCTATCCAATTTAGTTTGTAATGGAGCGGTTACGAGAATGGATGTATCACACATCTTGTAAGATTGACTTTCGAATAGCAAGGCCGCCTCTTTTAAGGTATATGGAACATTGCTGGGAATTTGACTTTCCCAAACATCATAGGCCCTGAAAACTGCGGGATGAACGAGCGCATTCAATTTAGCCAATGCGGCCTCATCTTTGAAAACAATACCTGCTAGGTGTTTATTATTCAGTTTTCCATCTTCAAAATAGCTCTCGCTACCAAAGGTATCTTTTATGCCTGCTATCAAAAGTACATCTTCAACCATGATTTCTTTCGCAACGGTATCTGCGTAAAAAACCGGAATTCCCAGTACTTCAAATACCTTGCAAACAGTTGTTTTGCCACTTCCAATCCCCCCAGTTATGCCAACTTTATACATTATTTTTCTATAATAAAATCTACTTTTGAAGGATATGTGCTGATGAGTTTACAGTAATTCGGAAACTGGGTTATTTTTACGGTAAACTGATTGTGGTGTAAGTTCTGCCATTCATCTGCATCTACAGTGGCGGTAATGAAACCCTCGTCCACCTGCGCAAAATTACTTAGTGCAACCAAAAAGGTTACCTTAACTTTTTTTGGATAAAGTTTAATGCTGTTGTAATTTCTATTGTTAACAATCTTTAAAGGCACTTCAACGGTTTTCTCTGTAAATTCATCCACCGGCAATTTTACTTCTACCGATGATGGAAAAATACTAACATTTTTATGTGTACTGTGTTGCATCCAAACCCTAGCCTTTGCACTGCTTTGTACATTGCTTAGTTTTAGTGTATCTGTTGACCATGAGTCTATTTTCTCCAATTCTTCTATTGGTCCGGTAACGGTTACAAATTTTGGATTGAGCAGTATCTCGCTGGATATGCCATATTGCTTTACAAATGCTACTTTTTGAACCAATTTGATTGGCACACGCTTTACTGTTCTTTTGGTAAAATCGAAATATAAAGTATCTGGCTTAACTGAAATTACTTTTTGAGAACTTTCCAATTGCTTATTTACATTATATAGCTGATCAGAAAATACAACAAATTCTTTGGTGTTAAGCTGATTTAAACTTACAGAGATGGATTGAGGGTTTATTCTAAGTCGAGCAAATAGCAATTGCCAACCCGTTCCTTCTACTTGCAAATCAACCGTATCCGACTGCAATGGATGAAAGGCACGCTTTTGGGGAAAATTTTTATAAATCAATACCGTCTTTGCGGTATAAACATATTTATTATTTAAAGCCATAAAAAGCCACGCCCCAACCGCCAACACTAGGCAGGCCAGCAAGCTTAAAACACGTCTTTTCTCTATTTTGGTTAACTTAATAAAGGGCATAATAAATAAATGTGAACAGCAAATCGAATATTAGCAACAACAATATAGCCAAATGTACAAAACTAAACAGGCAAAAAAACAAATCTCCTAGGTTTTGTCTATTGTGATAGGTACTGCTAAGGCTTCAATTTGTTCATCAACTGTAAATAAGAAAGGCTACCCATTTGAGTAGCCTTAATTTGTAAATTTATTGGAATTATGCTTTAGGCGTAACGGCTTTTGTTGCATCTAAAGATACAGCCGATTTATCAAAACGAATTTTTGCACCGCTTTCTACCTCGATTAAGAAAGTGGTTTCGTTTAAGTCTATAATTTTGCCGTGGATGCCCGCTGTGGTAATGATTTTATCGCCTTTACCCAATTCGGCCACTAACTTTTTGTGATCTTTTGCTTTTTTAACTTGCGGGCGAATCATGAAGAAGTAGAAAACCACCATGATTAATACCATTGGTACCACCGTACCCAACATACCACCACCTGCTGCTTGTAAAATTACTGTTGATATCATTTTTGTTTATTTTTTGATTTAAAAATTAGAGCAATAAAAATTGCCCATTACGGATTGATTATTTTGTAAGCACCTCACCTACTAAATGCACTTTATTGATGGTAGGATTTGCATTTGAGGTAATTGTAATCACCTTATCTTGCATATCCATTTTACCTGTACTGTTAAAAACAACCTTTATCGATCCTTCTTTGCCCGGTAAAATTGGTTCTCCCGGAACCTGTGGAACTGTACAGCCGCAAGTTGCCGTTGCGTTTGATACGATTAATGGACTTTTACCTGTGTTTTTAAACTTGAAATTGTGTTGCACTAATTCGCCTTGTTTTATTTTTCCGAAATCGAAGATATCGCGTTCGAATGTCATAACAGGTGCATTTGGTGATGCAATCTTGCTTGTTGTATCGTTGCCTACCGAAACCGTTGAGGCCTCAGGATTATTGGTATTTGCATTGCGACACGCCACAAATGTTAATGAAGCAATAGCAAGGATGAATATTTTTTTCATAGAAATATATTTTAAAAGGAGTTGATTTTCTGCGATAAAAGCAGAAAACCAATTCAATTTTTATTCTTCAATTAACCCACGACCGATTTTCTTAATGGTATTGGTTTTTTTAAGATCGCCTAAAATTTTGTCCAAAATACCATTTATAAAGGAGTTACTTTTCGGTGTACTGTAATCTTTTGATAACTCCAAATATTCGTTGATGGTTACCTTAACCGGGATAGATGGGAAGTTTAGAAGTTCGCAAATCGCCATTTTCATTAAAATGGTATCCATTAATGCAATACGTTCTGATTCCCAATTTTTTGTTCTTTCGGCAATCATTTCTTGATACTTAGCATCATTTTGCAATGTATAAACAAACAAATCCTGCACAAACTTGCTATCTTCAATCCAATCTGCGCTAATTTCGGTTAGCTTATTTTTAAATGGATCTTCTGAAGTAAAGTTTTTCAGTGTTTTGGCCACCATGCCTTTCATCACTTCATGATCTACCTGCCAATTGATAAATTTTTCTTCAAAAACCTGAATAATAGCCTGATTTTTTAGAATAATTTTTCTAAAAATATATTTGATAATATCTTTTGATGATTCTAAACTTTCGTTCGGATCAGCAAGATACGCTGCATATTCTTGTGATGTTTTTAGGGAATTGTAAACTGTTTTACGAATTTCTGGATCGAAACCCCAATCTACTTTGTATTTTTTTATCGCCGATACATACTCGGGATTTTGCTGCATCAATACACTAAACCTATTGTGCAGTAGCTTTAAATTTGGATTTAAATCATCTGCCGTTTTAATGTGCTTGTTTGCACGCTCCGCAGCATCGTTTGCCGTAAACTCGGTAACTTCTACCATGAGCGATATCATCCAGATGTACATTTCGTACACGCTATCGATGCTTTGCATTAAAGTTTTTAAATCACCTTTAATGTCTTTCTTGTCTGCCATTTGCCAAGCAAAAATATTTTGCAAAGCTTTGATTCTTAAGTGCCTTCTATTTAACATGAATGTAAGAACGAGTGTGGTTTTTGAAAACCTATTTTAATAATTAATTTAATATGACGATTTAATTTTTTTAACATCTTCGATCCGTTTTTCAGCAATTCGGTTTGCGGCGATATTGGTTGGTATATGATCTGTTTTACTTAATTTGATAACATTACGGGTTGCATCATAAATGTTTTCTGTTAGCTGTACGGTACGCTTTTTTCCAAAACCCGTTAGCTCAGAATAGCAGGATATTAATCCACCAGCGTTAATTAAATAATCTGGTGCAAATAAAATTCCCTTTTTTAAAAGCAACTCGCTATCTGCAACTTCATCTTTTAATTGGTTGTTTGCCGAACCCGCTATAATGGCAAATTTCATTTTTTCAATCGTTTTGCTATTTACTGTAGCACCCATTGCACATGGAGCATACACATCGGCATCAATTCCAAAAATTTTATCTGCTTCTATGGTTTTCGCCTTGTATTTACGGGCAACGTAGGTTAATTGCTCTTGGTTAATGTCGCTTATTAACACTTCAGCATTTTCTTTTCTAAGCAAAGCAACAAGGTGTTCGCCAACATTGCCAATTCCTTGTACTACAATGGTTCTGCCAGCCAACATATCAGTACCAAAAACCTCTTTAACACTGGCTTTGATGCCTAAATAAACCCCTTGCGCTGTAAATGGAGCTGGATTTCCGGCACCACCTATCGATTCTGGCACGCCCGTAACATGATTGGTTTCCATACGGATAAATTCCATGTCGCGGGTGTTGGTTCCCATTTCTTCTGCCGTAATAAATTCGCCATTCAAGTTTTTAATAAACCTGCCATAGCTGCGCATTAAAGTTTCAGTTTTGTCTTTTCTAGAATCGCCGATGATTACGCCTTTACCACCACCCAAATTTAAACCGGTAATGGCTGCTTTGTAAGTCATGCCTCTCGATAAACGCAAAGCATCTTGTAAAGCCTCAGCCTCGGTGGCGTAGCTCCACATGCGTGTACCGCCCAAAGCAGGTCCTAAAGTCGTATCGTGAATGGCAATAATTGCTTTTAAACCTGTGTCAGGATCATTACAATAAACCAATTTTTTGTGCCCATAGGCACTTAACTGATCTAAAATTGAAATATCTGACGAAGAACTTGCTGGCATATTGTATGTTCGGCTAACTTGTCGCAAAATTAAAAATAAAAACCGTTAATACACGCATTAAAATAAACAATAACAAAATTTGTTCGCCAAGTGCAGGGGCTATTATCTTATTGTTGTAAAAATGATTAGGAAATGAACGTTCAGCTTTTCATCTGAAACACCTGTCCCGCTTTTACTGCTGCCAATTTGAAAAAAATTGGCATTCGTGCAATCGGGTTTATGATTCACGGCTATTGCAATATAGCATCGTTGTTATTAAACCCGATCGGAGCGAGCACGAAGTGAAACGGAGTAAAGCAGAGAGCGGGACTGCATAACCAAAAGCATTACTGAACGTTCATTTCCAAAAAATTATTTGTTTCGCAACAGAAGGCTAAATAAAAATTAATGAGAGCGACCAGGGATTAAAACGGAGAGCGGGACTGCATAACCAAAAGCATTACTGAACGTTCATTTCCAAAAAATTATTCGTTTCGCAACAGATGCCCCAATAAAGATTAATGCGAGCGAGCAGGAATTGAAACGGAGAGCGGGACTGCATGACCAAGAGCATTACTGAACGTTCATTTCCAAAAAATTATTCGTTTCGCAACAGATGCCCCAATAAAGATTAATGTAAGATAAATTTTTATGGTATCTGAGCCTCCTACCACGGCCTTACATGGATATTTATGTGGCTCGAAATAACAAATTTATCTAAGTTTGTAAAATATGAAACATCTGAGCAGATTAAATAAGTATTTTCTAAAATATAAATGGTGGATTATCCCTGGAAGTATTTTCGTTGTCATATCTAACATTTTTGGCGTTGTGCCTGCCCAGGTTATTGGTTATGCGGTAGATTTAATTACCGAAAACATTCAGATTTACAATCTTTTTCAGGGCTTTGATCGGCAAGAAATCATTTACAGCATCTTTAGCAGCAATTTGCTCTATTTCGGCTTATTGGTTATTGCGCTCTATATATTGCGTGGATTATTTCTTTTTTTCATGCGTCAAACCATCATATTGATGTCTAGGCATATCGAGTTTGATATGAAAAACGATATTTACCAGCACTACCAAGAACTGAGTTTGGGCTTTTATCGCCGCAACAACACGGGCGACTTAATGAACCGAGCTACAGAAGATGTAAACCGGGTAAGGATGTATGTAGGGCCAGCCATTATGTACACCATTAATACCTTCGTTTTATCGGTATTAATTATTTGGTCGATGTTTGATGTGAATTCTAAACTGGCTACCTATTGCTTATTGCCACTTCCCTTTTTAGTGGTGATTATTTATTATGTAAATACATTAATTTTTAAAAAAAGCGGAAAAATTCAAGAACGTTTATCCGATTTATCCACTTTTGTGCAAGAACGTTTTTCGGGCATCAGGATTATAAAATCTTATGTTAGAGAAGATTATACCAGAGAAATCTTCGAAGTACAAAGCACAGCTTATAAGAGAGACTCGATGAGCTTGGTTAGGGTATCGGCCTTATTTTACCCAACCATGCTTCTACTAATTGGTTTAAGCACGATACTAACCATTTATATCGGCGGAATCCAAGTGATGAATGGCAGCATTACGGCTGGCAACATTGCAGAATTCATTATTTACATCAACCAACTTACCTTCCCGGTAACGATGCTGGGCTGGGTAACCTCTCTAATTCAAAGGGCTGCAGCTTCACAAAAAAGGATTAATGAGTTTTTGGATATTCCTTCTGATATTCAATCTAAACAAAGCGAAACATTTGATTTACAGGGCAACATTAGCTTTGAAAACGTAAGTTTCACTTACCCTGATACGGGCATTGTTGCTTTGAAAAACGTAAATTTCGAAATTAAAAACGGCGAATTTGTAGCCATTATTGGCAAAACAGGTTCAGGTAAATCTACCTTGGCCAATTTAATTATGCGCATGTACGATGTTCAAGATGGACAAATTAAGATTGATGGAAAGGATCTAACTAATCTGAACTTAAAAAATTATCGTGGGCAGATTGGCTTCGTGCCCCAAGAAGTTTTTCTTTTTTCGGATAGCATAAAAAATAATATTGCCTTTGGTTTAGATGAAGTTACGGATGAGCAAGTGTTTGATGCCGCAAAAAATGCCTCGGTGTACCACAACATAATGGATTTTGAAGAACGCTTTGAAACCATGCTGGGTGAACGTGGGATTACGCTTTCAGGCGGGCAAAAGCAACGGGTATCCATCGCAAGAGCACTAATCAAATCGCCAAAAATTTTAATTTTCGACGATTGTCTCTCAGCGGTTGATACCAAAACGGAAGAAGAAATTTTGCAAAATCTAGGTGAAATTATGCTTGGAAAAACGAGTATTTTGATTGCGCACAGAATTTCGACGATTAAAAATGCAGATAAGATTTTGGTGCTTGATGAGGGCAAAATTATCGAACAAGGCACACACCACCAATTACTTAGCCTAAATGGCGCCTACACAGAGATGTATAACAACCAACTTTTAGAAGAAGAAAGCAGAAGTATTTAAATTCTGTTAAATACTATTTTGAACTTTAAATATTTGCTTTATATTTACCGAAACCAAAAACCAACATCAATACCAACCATGGGAGAATTCGACAACAAAGAGAGAGAAGAAGTTTTTTCAAAGAAAGTAAGAGCAGGTAAGAGAACTTATTTTTTCGACGTGAAGGCTACTCGTTCGGGTGATTATTATTTAACAGTTACCGAGAGCAAGAAAAGATTAGAAGACGGGGTATTCGTAAAACATAAAATCTTTTTATACAAAGAAGATTTCGAGAAATTTGCTGAAGGCTTAACAGAAACTGTTGAATACATTAAAACTCACCAAGATGTTGTTGAAAAACGTTATGAATATTCTGAAAATGGAGAACATAGCGCTAAAACAAATGATGATTTTTCTTTCTAAGTTTATAAATTTCTATATAAAGCCTTTGTTTAAACCACAAAGGCTTTTTTGTATGAGTTCTAATTTGCTGGCATTACAGCATTAATCCATTTCCGAGCGCTTAAAAATAAATCGATTTAGCTGAATTGAGCGCGTTTAACATCTATCTCAACTAACAATAAAAATGTGCTGCTTTAGGGCTTAGGCTAACTATTTCATAGCCAGGCTTGCACCCACGATGAAAATCATGAGGAAATAAAGAAATATAATTGCGATTGTCATGATGCCCCAAAACTTAAACAACGATTTCATGTTAAGCATGGCTTCATTTAAGCTCTCCTGCTCCCCATATAAAACGGCATGCTTGCCTTTATTTGAAAATCGAAACAATAATAAGCTTGGGTAGAAATAGATAAGTGCAATAACGAAGTACATGATGGTTAAGCCAATTCCACCAATACTGGCTAGCGGGCCTAATTGATTTAGCATGGCTGGATTAGCGTTTACCGCGGCACCAATGCTTAAAGAGCCTAAAATCAAAAGTGCTGATAAGATAAAGCCAATGATGGATAAGAACTTGCTCCATTTTGTAATTTCGTAAATGTAGCTGCGCATTTCTTCGGTAACCACTAATTTTACTTCTTGAGGAACGTCTTGTTCTAAATCTTCCATAACCTTAAATCTATAATTTGGGTTAAACTTAGATAAAATATCAATTTCATACAAGCGAAAGGATTTAAATAAAGGTTTTAAAAGCTTATCTTTGCCGACTTTAAGAAAGGTGACAGGTGGGGTTTTTAATCGTAAATTAAATAATTTTAAAATATAAATGGCATTACAATGTGGTATAGTGGGTTTACCAAATGTTGGAAAATCGACACTTTTTAACTGTTTATCAAATGCGAAAGCACAAGCGGCCAACTTTCCGTTTTGTACAATTGAGCCAAATGTGGGGGTAATTACCGTACCTGATGACCGATTGACGAAACTTGCTGAACTGGTTAAGCCGAATAAAGTGCAACCGAATACAATTGAGATTGTTGATATTGCTGGCTTAGTTAAAGGTGCATCAAAGGGAGAAGGCTTAGGTAATCAATTTTTGGGGAATATCCGCGCTACAAATGCAATAATCCATGTTTTACGTTGTTTTGATGATGGCAATGTGATTCATGTTGATGGTTCCGTAGATCCAATTCGCGATAGAGAAATTATTGATACAGAATTACAGCTGAAGGATTTGGATACAGTTGACAAGCGCATTCAGAAAGTAGAAAAAATGGCTAAAACCGATAAAGATGCTAAGCGCACTTTTGAAATTTTGACCGTTGTAAAGGCTCATTTAGAAAGTGGCAGATCAATTCGTACGGCACCACTTCCTCAGGATGATTTCGACTATATTGAAGATTTGGGTTTATTAACCCAAAAACCAGTAATGTACGTTTGTAATGTTGATGAAGCTTCGGTTATTAACGGCAATAAATACGTTGATTTGGTTAAGGCAAATGTTGCCGATGAAAATGCGGAAGTTTTAGTAATTTCTGCGAAAATTGAATCGGAAATTGCTGAACTGGACAGCTATGAAGAACGTCAAGAATTTTTAGCTGATTTGGGTTTAACTGAATCTGGCGTAAATAAATTGATTCGTGCTGCATATAAATTATTAAACCTTTATACCTACTTTACTGCTGGTGTACAAGAGGTTAGAGCCTGGACCATTACCAAAGGTTTTACAGCACCACAGGCCGCAGGCGTAATCCATACCGATTTTGAGAAAGGTTTTATTCGTGCTGAAGTTATAAAATACAACGACTTTGTAACCCTAGGATCTGAAAATGCCTGTAAAGATGCAGGTAAATTAGGTGTTGAAGGTAAAACCTACATTGTTGAAGATGGAGACATTATGCACTTTAGGTTTAATGTTTAACCTACCCATCAGCTAGGAGAAAATTAGCTAATTAATGAATGATTGAATTTTGAATGAAACCGGCAATTTGCTCCAACATTCAAAATTCAATCATTCAAAACTCATTCATTCAAAATTCAATCATTCAAAACTCATTCATTCAAAATTCAATCATTCAAAACTCATTCATTCAAAATCCAATCATTCAAAACTCATTCATTCAAAATCCAATCATTGCTTCACTCAAAACCCAGACAGTCCTTGGCTTAAACTTCCAAACCAAAAGCAGCCAACTGTATCTTGGTGTCTTCGTAACTCGTATGATGTATGCCTTTTAGCCCCAAACCTTCTGCTACTTGTACAAAGAGCATCCGATCATCAATATACAAACTGGTTGCCACGTCACTTTGAGAAATATCGATAGCAACCTTAAAAATATCTGCATCGGGTTTGCGGAAATGAACAAAGCTTGAGGAAACAAAAAAATCGACAAACTCATTGAGTTTAAAGGTATTGATTCGATACTGATTAAGCTCCCTCCCTTCATTACTAATTACGGCCACTTTTAAATTATATTTCTTTTTCAAATCGCAAATGAGCGCAATCATTTCAGGATAAGGCAATGATTTTTTGAACATAAATTCTTTAAAATCATCGTAGCTAAAGCTGCGCGCTTCGAAAAACACAATTCTTTCCAAATATTCATTTAGGGTTAACTTCCCTACCTCATAAGTGTCAAAAGTAAGGTGATGGCGTTCTTCCAAATCAACAGAATCAAGATTGAAAAGTACCGCAGCCTCTCCCCTCGCTTGTCTGTCCCAGCCATTGGTTAATAAAACGCCGCCGATATCGGTAAATAAGGTTGTAATTTTCTTTTGGTTTTCCATGGATGTGAGTTATAGTAAAACGCCTTTCAAAAATAAAACTGCAAAGCTGAAATAGATAATTAGGCCGGTAACATCTACAAGCGTTGCAACAAATGGCGCAGATGAAGTTGCTGGATCGGCGCCCAGTTTTTTAAGCAAAACGGGTAGCATAGAGCCACTTAAAGAGCCCCATAACACCACAAAAACTAAAGAAACGCTAATGGTGGCGGCTATGAGGATCCAATGTTCGCCATATACGTTAGGTGCTGCAACATGCCAAACCAAAATGCGCAAAAAGCCAATCACCCCCAAGCATATACCCAGTAAAAAGCCCGAGGTAATTTCTCTACGCATCACTAGCCACCAATCTTTAATGGTTACTTCTCCAAGTGCCATCGCTTGAATGATTAGGGTTGAGGCCTGTGAACCGCTGTTGCCGCCACAAGAAATGATTAATGGGATAAATAGCGCCAATACGGTGGCTTTATGAATTTGACCTTCGAAAAAGCCCATGGCTGTAGCGGTTAGCATTTCGCCGATCATTAAAATGGCCAGCCAACCCACACGCTTTCTAACCAAATTGAAAATCGAAGTATCTAAATAGGGTTCATCCAAAGCGGCCGAACCACCAATTTTATGCATATCTTCTGTATATTCTTCGTTGGCAATCCATAAAATATCATCAACGGTTACAATACCTAAGAGAATGTTGTTTTCATCTACCACGGGCAAAGCCACGCGGTTATTCATACGGAAGATATTAATGGCGTCTTCCTGCGGGTCGTTGGCTTTTAAGGCGATAAAACGTTTATCGGTTAACTCGCCAATTATAGCATCCGGATCGGCGAGCAAAACCTCACGGATTCGAATATCATCCAAAAGCACGCCATCTTTATTGATAACATAAACTACATCAATGGTTTCCGAATTTTTTCCATACCGCCTAATGTGTGCCAGCACTCGGGTGATAGACCATTCTGGCTTTACGGCGATGTAATCGGGTGTCATTAACCGCCCGATACTATCTTCTTTGTAGCCTAAAAGTGCAAGTGATTCTTTACGTTCTTCTGGTGGCAGAAGCGTAATCATCTTTTTTACAACATCGCCTTTAAGCTCGCTAAAAAGTGCCGTTCGATCATCAGGGGGAAGATCTTTGATGATTTGATTGAGCTTGTTGCCTGAAAGTTTTTTGATGATTCGCTCCTGAGTAGGGAAATCAAGAATCCGAAAAACATTTACCGCCCGATTTAGAGAAATGGTTTCGATGAATTTGGCTGCGTACTGGGGAAGCTCATCAATCAGTTGTTCTACATCAGAGATATTCAGTTCATCCAGATATCGCTTTAAAGCCTTATCGTTCTCTTTTTCAAGCAGTTCCTGAACCTCTTCTACAACCAATTCTTCCATAAACAACTATTTTTTTTATTACATGCCTAAACCTTTATAAACGGTTCGCAAAGGTGCGCTTTTATTTTTAAAAAGCCAATTTTGATTGCCCTATGACTAATTTTTAGCTTCTTCTGAAACATCAGCCTATGTTCGAAACAAGATTTTTTTTCTTCCATTTACATCAACTACAATTTGAGACAAATGAGGTTTATTTGGATCCTCCCCAACCATTTGATTCCTCCATGGGAGCTAAATTAACAGAGAATGCGAAAGCTTGTTTGCATCAGCTGCAATAAACTTAATTTTTGCTTAGATATTACCATAAACTAAGTTTAGGATTTTCTATATTTGCACCGCCGTTCCCGTAGTTCAATGGATAGAATTATGGTTTCCGGTACCATCGATATGAGTTCGAATCTCGTCGGGAACACAAACGAGACATTAGGTTAATCCATAATCTTTGTCTCGTTTTTCTTTTCTAGCCCTCTCAATAAATTCCCACTGCTCCAATTATTGCTTTCTTGAACCAATAACGAACATTGATTTTCTATTCGATGCTTGATGCAAACTTTTTGATTGCTCATGATGTTGTATGGCAATTACGATCTACAACCAAAGTCGTAACTAGAAAATAGAATATGGAAAATTTTACAATGTTGCAGTATTTTCAGTGGTACTATCCTGCCGATGGAAGCTTATGGAAAAAAATGATAACCGAGGCTAATGAGCTTAAAACATTTGGGATTGATACTTTATGGATTCCTCCGGCACACAAAGGTATGGATGGAGGGCAATCTACGGGCTACGATGTTTATGACCGTTACGACCTAGGAGAATTTGATCAAAAGGGCAGCATTGCCACCAAATATGGCACCAAGCAAGAACTGATTGAAGCTGTAGCTGCCGTTCAGGCCGCTGGCATACAAGTTTATGTAGATATTGTGCTCAACCACATGGGTGGTGGAGATGAGACAGAGGAGGTAATGGTGCGGAAGGTAAATCCTGATAATCGAAATGAATTTATTTCTGATCCATACCCCATTGAAGCCTATACCAAATTTACCTTTCCTGGCAGAAATGGAAAATACTCAGAATTTCAATGGGATTTTCAGTGTTTTACAGGCGTAGATTATGATGACCGAACTGGTGAAAGTGCCATTTTTAGCATACAAACCGAATATGGAGAAGGTTGGCAGGATGTATTAGATACAGAAAATGGCAATTATGATTACTTAATGCTTTCTGATATAGATTTTAGAAATCCAAATGTAGTTGAGGAACTTAAAAGATGGGTAGAATGGTATCATGAAACTACAGGCTTTGATGGCTTTAGGTTGGATGCCATCAAACACATGCCGGCTGAATTTTTTAACGATTGGCTGGATCATATCCGCTCGGTAACAGGTAAAGAACTCTTTACTGTTGGCGAATATTGGTCGCCAGGACAGTTGGATGCTTTATTGCAATACATCGAGGCTACTCAGGGCCGAATGTCGCTTTTTGATGCCTGTTTGCAGGCCAACTTTTCTACAGCTTCTAAACAGGGTTCAGATTTCGATTTAGCTACTATTTTTCAAGATACTTTAGTTTCAGTACGCCCAGAACTTGCGGTAACCCTAGTAGAAAACCACGATACCCAGCCCCTACAATCATTAGAGCAAACCGTTGAATATTGGTTTAGACCTTTAGCCTATGCGATGATTTTGCTTAGAGCAACCGGTTATCCCTGCATTTTTTATCCAGATTTATATGGAGCAAGCTATTGTGACGAAGGTAATGATGGTGAAAAGCACGAAATTAAATTAGAGGCCGTGCCTGAAATACAAACCATGCTCGGTCTGCGTAAAAATAATGTTTACGGCAATCAAAGAGATTATTTTGACCATCCAAATTGCATCGGCTGGACGGTTGATGGCGCGGAAGAAAAACCTGGATCAGGTATAGCAGTTCTATTATCAAATGGCTCTGATGGCTTCAAAAAAATGGAAGTGGGCGCTGCTTTTGCAGGCAGGGTTTTCCGCGATCGTTTAAATGTAATTGATAAAGAGGTAGTGATTGATGAAAATGGTTGGGGCGAATTTTACTGTGGGGCTGGCTCGGTGTCGGCTTGGACGGCAGACTAAGATTATTCCATTAGGGATTGCCTGTAAAATCGCTAATTTTTTTGTTATTTCTTTTGGGTATTAATCGCCTTCAATAGGTTTTAATACGCCGTGGTTTTTACTGTATTTTAAGTATTTGTATCAAGAATGCATTTAAATGAATTTATGCAAAACTTTATCTTAAAAACGTGGGTTGTAAAACCAACAGCTAAAGATACATTATGAAAAATCAAGAAAATGGCGGTAGCCCAAAATTTGCCAGTAAAACAAACCAACAAGATGCACCCGCGCTGAGCGAACTCTTTAAGGACTCAATAGCTGATCTTTATTGGGCAGAAAACCATTTGGTAAAAACGCTTCCTAAAATGATTTCAGCTGCTACGGCACCAGAACTTAAAGATGCGATAACTTCCCACCTAGAAGAAACAAAAGTTCACGTTCAAAGACTTGAACAGGTTTTCGAACTTCTCGGTGAAAAGGCAATTGCAAAAAAATGCGATGCAATGGAAGGCATTACTAAAGAAGGTGAAGGCATTGTTGAGGAAACCGAAGCAGGTACCGCAACGCGAGACGTAGGAATTATTCTTGCTTCGCAAAAAGTTGAGCACTATGAAATTGCAAGTTACGGTGGCCTGTATCAATTGGCAACAACGCTTGGCCTAACCGAGATTGCCGATATTTTAGAGCAAACCCTGGCCGAAGAAAAATTAGCGGATGGCAAGCTAACCGACATTGCAGAAAACGAAATTAATTACAAAGCTGCCGAAGAGGCATAAAACTGAGGCAAACACCATGGCTAAAAAAACATCAGAAAAAAGTAAAGCACCTGCTCAGCAGGAAAATGATAAAACAAATCAATTGGAATCATTCGTTGCCGATTCAAGCGGACAATTCATGACCACAAATCATGGATTGAAAATCAATGATGATCAGAATTCACTTAAGGCTGGCGATAGAGGTGCTACTTTATTGGAAGATTTTATTTTAAGGGAAAAAATTACACATTTTGACCACGAGCGTATTCCAGAAAGAATAGTGCACGCAAGAGGATCAGCAGCACATGGAACATTTAAGGTATATGAAGATATGTCTGAATGGACAAAAGCTGCCTTCTTATGTGATCCAGGAGCTGAAACACCAGTATTTGTCCGTTTTTCTACTGTTGCTGGCTCAAGGGGATCAAGCGATCTTGCTAGAGATGTACGCGGCTTCGCCGTAAAGTTTTACACCCAAGAAGGAAATTTCGACCTTGTAGGAAACAACATGCCTGTATTTTTTATTCAGGATGCCATTAAGTTTCCCGATCTTATCCATGCAGTAAAGCCAGAGCCAGATAATGAAATGCCTCAGGCGGCTTCGGCGCATGATACATTTTGGGATTTCATCTCACAAATGCCAGAATCATCACACATGGTGATGTGGGCCATGAGCGATCGCGCACTTCCACGCAGTTACAGAATGATGGAAGGTTTCGGTGTGCACACATTTAGGTTTGTAAATACAGAAGGTGTTGCCAGTTTTGTGAAATTTCATTGGAAACCACTCCTTGGCGTTCATTCCGTAGCTTGGGATGAGGCACAAAACATTTCTGGAAAAGACCCAGACTTTCATAGAAGAGACTTATGGGATGCCATTGAGGCTGGTGCATTCCCAGAATGGGAACTCGGTGTTCAAATTGTACCTGAGGCAGATGAGTTTAAATTCGAATTTGACTTATTGGACCCAACAAAGTTGATTCCTGAAGAACTTGTACCTGTACAACGCATCGGCAAGATGACCCTTAACCGTAACCCTGAGAATTTCTTTTCAGAAACAGAACAGGTTGCATTCCATGTTGGTCATATCGTACCAGGAATAGATTTTACAAATGATCCGCTTTTACAAGGTAGATTGTTCTCCTATACCGATACACAGCTTATTCGCTTAGGCGGTCCAAATTTCCATGAAATTCCGATAAATCGACCTGTTGTGCCTGTAGCCAATAACCAGCGAGACGGCTATATGAGACAAACCATCAACAGAGGAAAAACAAGTTATGGCCCAAATGCCATTGCCAACAACGATCCACAACAAGCTAAAGCAGCAGAGGGTGGCTTTGTAAGTTACAACGAACGCATTGATGCCAAAAAGATTCGCGCAAGAAGCAGAAGTTTCTTCGATCATTTCTCACAGGCACGCTTATTCTTTAATTCTCAAAGCGATCCAGAAAAAAATCACATCACCGATGCATTGAGTTTTGAACTCGGAAAGGTAAAATCGGTGGCGATAAGGGAGCGTATGCTTGCCGTACTTGCACAAATTGATAAGGGCCTTGCAGGCGAAGTGGCTTATGCTTTAGGATTGCATATTCCAAAAATTGCTTTAGAAGATCTAAATAATAGCATTCCAGCGGATGGTGATAGAGCAGAGTATGCTTCAACCAATCCGAAAGGAAGCTTGGCAACATCTGATGCCTTGAGCATGGCACATACGGTAAAGGATACAATTAAAACCAGAAAAATCGCCATTCTTGCAGCCGATGGTGTAAATGAGAAATCATTAAGCTCGGTTAAAGATGCACTCATTGCAGAAGGTGCAGTGGTTCACATCATCGCTCCTAAATTGGGTGAGATTATTTCCGAAGAAAATAAGAAAATTTCGGTTGACGAAAGCCTGCTTACCGCTGCTTCGGTATTGTATGATGCTGTGTATGTACCTGCAGGTGGAAATTCAGTAGCAACACTAGAAGCTGAGGCAGATGCCATACATTTTCTAAATGAGGCTTTCAAGCACTGTAAAGCCATAGCGGCAGATGAAGGTGCATTGCAAGTTTTGGAATCAACTTACTTCTTTAAAAAACTTCCTGCTGATTATGAAGAGGAAACTGTTTTACGAGAAGGAATAATTGTTGGCGATCATGCCAGCAGTTTAACCAAAACGTTTATCAAGATGATTGGTATGCACCGATTTTGGGAACGCGAAAATCCACGAAAAATCCCTGCATAAGGGCACAAAAAAACTGAAGACTTTTTAAAGGTCTTCAGTTTTTTTTTGATTGAAAATTAACCAATCAAAAAGATTATAAACTTATGCCATCAACTAAGCTGGAGTGCTCAGTATTTGTAATCCAATTTCATTTCCTTGTAAAGCCGCAAATTCTGCCGCTGTTTTGCCTTTAACATCCAAAATTGACGGATCTGCACCGGCATCCAACAATAGTTTCAACACATCATTCCGCCCGAACATGGCTGCGAACATCAGTGCAGTACCACCATTGCCATGCTGTAAGTTTAAGTTTGCGCCTTTATCAATCAATAGCTTAGCAATTTCTATATATCCTTTGAATGATACGCCCATCAGTGCAGTATTTCCCCCGGCATCAGCAGCATCCAAATCAGCCCCAGCATCGATAAGTAATCTTGCGGCCTCCAATTGATTGTTGTAGCAGGCAATAATTAAAGCCGTATAGCCTTTTTCATCTCTATAGTTCAAATCTACATTCCTGTTGATGAGCTCTTTGATAACTTCCAATTCGCCTTTTCTAGCTGCTGGAATGATAAGAAGATTTAGATTTTCCATGCATCTACAACCATATTTAACGCTAAAGGTTTTTATAAAATTTAGCCAAGCAACGATTGCTTGCTCACTAACCTTCATTTCGCTAATTGCTCGGTTTGGCGCGGATTAAGACATGGTATTGATATAGTTACATACCTAGCCCGATTAATACCAAAGAATATGCTTATAATGAGTATTATTATGTTAGCTTTATACATTGGCCAGACAGCCTATTCCCCATCATTCTGTTTGGTTTAACCCCCCTCTTATTTTAAGCCGCTGAGCAGAAATTTATGAAAAAAAACGACTCTGATCAGCTAATTATTGCCAAGCGTGAAATTGCTTTCCAAAATGAGGAAAAAGAGAATAGCGCGACTGAGCTCGACATTGCCAAGCATGAAATTGCCTTTCAAAACGCCGAAAAAGAAAAACGTGCAGAGGAGCTAATTTTGGCCAACCGCGAACTGCTCTTCCAAAATGAGGAAAAGGAAAAGCGTGCCAAAGAACTTGTACTTGCAAATAAAGAACTTGCTTTTCAAAACCGCGAAAAAGAAAAACGAGCTAAAGAGTTGATTGCCACAAACAAAGAACTTAAGAAAGCACAAGACAATATTCGCAAGTTGAACGATGAACTCGAACAAAAAGTTGTAGAGCGCACCGCACAATTGCAATTGGCCAATAAAGAATTAGAATCCTTTTCTTATTCTGTATCGCATGATTTAAGGGCACCAATCCGGGCAATAAACGGATATACCAAAATCCTGCTCGAAGATTACTCAGAAAGTTTTGATGAAGATGGAAATCAGGTTTTGGACGCCATCATCAGCAACTCAAAAAAGATGGGTTTACTCATTGATGATCTACTCGCCTTTTCTAAATTGGGCAGAAAAGAGGTGTCGCTTTCTGCGATTAATATGAACGAACTTTTAGAATCTGTTCTGGGCGAGTTTATTACATCAAGCGGAAAGAATAATCAAAAATTTGAAATCAAAAAACTCCCCCCTGCTTTGGGAGATAAGTCGCTAATTAGGCAAGTTTGGATTAATCTCATCTCAAATGCAGTTAAATACAGCGGACACAAGCCAAATCCAAAAATCCAAATCGGCTCTACAACTACAGGCAATGCGGTTACATACTACATAAAAGACAATGGTGCAGGCTTCGATATGCAATATTACGACAAACTTTTCGGGGTTTTTCAGCGCCTGCATTCTCAGGATGAGTTTGAAGGAACAGGAATTGGGCTGGCCATTGTGCATAAAGTGATCATTCGCCACAATGGCAATGTATGGGCAACCTCTGTGCTTGGAGAAGGTGCTTGCTTTTATTTCAGCCTTCGCAAGGCTTAACACATTAAAAAATTAAAATATGAATTACAATAATGTAGAAATCCTTTTTGTTGAAGATAGCCGAGACGATGCAGCCTTAACCATCAGAGCACTTAAAAAAAGTGGCTTTACCAATAAACTTCACCACGTGATTGATGGTGCAGAAGCATTAGACTTTATTTATTGCAGAGGTACTTACGTTTCCCGATCTTTAAAAGACCTACCGAAACTAATTTTATTGGACGTTAAAATGCCCAAGGTATCTGGCATACAGGTTTTGGAAAAACTAAAATCTGATGTGGATTTGAAATCCGTTCCGATTGTGATGCTTACGTCCTCCAACGAGGGGCCAGATATTGAGCAATGTTTTGCTTTGGGCGCAAACAGTTATATTGTTAAGCCTGTAGATAGCGATAAATTTTTTCAATCGATAAAAGAGTTGGGCTTATATTGGATGATTCTTAATCAACCCTCAACCTAATGTCAACGCTAATTCACCCGATATTACGCATTCTTCTGCTGGAAGATAGCGATACAGACGCCGATCTGATTTGTCGCGTGCTCAAAAAATCGGGTTTACTTTTTGATATTCGCATTGTTTCTAATCGAGAGCGTTACGAAGAGGCACTAACAGATTTTTTGCCTCAGCTTATTCTTTCAGATTATGCACTACCCGCTTTTGACGCGGTGAGTGCATTCCGTATGAAACAGACAAATTTCTCACACATTCCATTTATCATCATATCAGGCATTATTGGCGAAGAAAATGTTGTCGAACTAATCAAAGAAGGCGTTACCGATTACGTTTCTAAAAACAGCCTACCCACTTTGCCTTCCAAAATATCACGTGCTATTAGAGAGGCCGACGAAAAAAGAGAAGCCGAGCAGCATGCCTTAGATTTGGCTATACTTTCTGCCAGATTAAGGAAACGTAAAGAAGAGTTGCTAAATTCAAATAGGCTGCTGCAAGATGAAAAAGAAAAGGTTAAAGCCATTAACGCCGAACTTCACCTGCTCAACGCAGAGCTGGAAGAGCGAGTGAGCACACGCACAAAATCTTTAGAAGATAGCGAAAGTCAGTTTAGAAGCATGATGGAAACCATTCCACAAATCGCATGGACCAATACCCATCAAGGAAAAATGATTTTCATCAATCGCAGATGGTCAGACTATACCGGTTTTTCCGAAAAGCAAACTGGTCCGAAAATGATCAATCGCCTCATTCACCATGAAGATTTAAAAACATCTTTCAGGCTATTTGGCGCCATCCTTGCCGATGGTTTAGGGGGAGAGTTTCAAGTGCGCATACGCCGCGGCGATGGCGTTTACCGCTGGCATCTGGTGCGACTTATGCCCATCGAAAAAGGTTCGCAAGCCAACCAAATTTGGATTGGTACGGCTACCGATATTCAGGAGCTTCGTTTATTGCAACAGCAAAAAGATGATTTTATAAGCATTGCAAGCCACGAACTTAAAACCCCAATCACCAGCTTAAAACTATCCCTTCAACTTTTAGATAAGATTAAAGAGAGCAATTCTGCACGCATCCCTGCACTGGTAAACTCTGCAAACAAGAGCTTAGAGAAAGTAAACGTATTGATTGAAGACCTCCTCAATGCCGGTATGGCAAGCGAAGGGCAACTGCACATCAGCAAAAGGAAAATACCTTTAGCAGAAATCGTTTGCGATGGATTCAAGCATCTAAACACCGAAGGGCGTTATGCGGTTAAACTTTCTGGCGATCTTGATATAGAAATTGAGGCTGATCCGGTTAGGATAGGTCAGGTAATCACAAATTTTGTAGATAATGCCGTAAAATACGCGCCACTATCCTTCGAAATTCAGGTGCATATTGAAAAGCAAGCAGAGAAGATTAAAATTTCTGTGAAAGATAATGGCCCAGGCATCAGGCCGGAAAACCTCCGTCATCTTTTTGATCGCTATTATCGGGTTGACACCAGCGGGAGCAGTTATAGTGGCCTTGGCTTAGGCCTTTTCATTTGCGGCGAAATCATTCGTTCGCATCAAGGCGAAATTGGCGTAGAAAGCCAACTCGGTTCCGGCTCAACCTTCTGGTTTACACTGCCGCAGCAAAAATAGAAGCTTGCTTCACACATTTTAGCTTTCGAAGGCTATTTATTTGATTGGATAAGCCACACAGAAATTATTTCTTTTATTTTGGAAAGGTGCTGTACTGCTTCATCGCTCGCCGCAGTCCGTCTTTCCGCTAAATCCCCGATTGAAAAAATCGGGGGATACCGCTTCAATACGGTTTAGGAACGCAGGCTTTTACAAATAGCCATTGGGCTATTGGTTTAATAATCATTTGGGGAACCCCTCAAACACTCAAACAATCGTTAACACTGTTTGGGAAGATGCCTATGCCAAGCACATCAAACAGAAGTAAAATAGACCCGATTGTAATGAAGCCATTCTTCATGGCGTAATGGAAAGCGGGACAGTAGAAACCGACAGGCATTGCAACTGCTCTCCAAGTTTTGAATACATGCTTTGAGTGGAGGCAAGTTTATTTCCTTAGATCAGCCACACCGAAATTATTTTTTCCAATTTGGAAAGGTGCTGCACTGCTTCTTCGCTCACCGCAGTCCGTCTTTCCGCTAAATCCCCGATTGAAAAAATCAGGGATACCGCTTCAATACGGTTTAGAAACGCAGACTTCTACAAATAGCCATTGGGCAATTGGTTTAATAATCATTTGGGTAACACATCAACCAACACTCAAACAATCGTTAACACTGTTTGGGAAGATGCCTATGCCAAGCACATCAAACAGAAGTAAAATAGACCTGATTGTAATGAAGCCATTTTTCATGGCGTAATGGAAAGCGGGACAGTAGAAACCGACAGGCACTGCAACTGCTCTCCAAATTTCGAATACATGCTTTGAGCGGAGACAAGTTTATTTGGTTGGATCAGCCACACAGAAGTTATTTCTTTTATTTTGGAAAGGTGCTGTGCTGCTTCTTCGCTCACCGCAGTCCGCCTTTCCGCTAAATCCCCGATTGAAAAAATCGGGGGATACCGCTTCAATACGGTTTAGAAAGGCAGGCTTTTCCAAATAGCCATTTGGGCAATTGGTTTAATAATCATTTGGGTAACACATCAACCAACAGTGAAACAATCGTTAACACTGTTTGGGAAGATGCCTATGCCAAGCACATCAAACAGAAGTAAAATAGACCCGATTGTAATGAAGCCATTCTTCATGGCGTAATGGAAAGTGGGACGGCAAAAACCGACAGGCACTGCAACTGCTCTCC
Organism: Pedobacter yonginensis; assembly: GCF_003173595.1. Taxonomy (GTDB): domain Bacteria; phylum Bacteroidota; class Bacteroidia; order Sphingobacteriales; family Sphingobacteriaceae; genus Pedobacter; species Pedobacter yonginense. Next base: position 657,723 of record NZ_QGNZ01000004.1, on the reverse strand, counting down.
AAATTTTGAATACATGCTTTGAGCGGAAACAATTGTAACATACACCGCCTTTCTAATGCCAAATCACACACCTTTTTAGAATAATAATCATCAATAAATCAATTAATTACGGATTAACATTTAAAAACTAAATCGATTTTATATGTTTGTAATACTAACTTAAATATAACCTCTTATGCCGAAACAAATTATGATTGTTGAAGACAATGATGAGATCCGAGAGATGTTAGAGTTCCTTCTTCAAAGTGAAAAATATACCGTATGTTCATTTGCTGATGCTGCTGGTTTTAGAGCACAGATTTCAAAAGTTAGGCCCGATGCGCTTATCTTCGATGTATCGCTTCCGGATGGAAATGGTTTAGACCTGTGCAAAGAACTGAGATCGGATCCTGCAACCGTGCATCTCCCAGTAATCATTATGTCTGCCTCAGGCGATCTTTCGGCCATGAGTAGAGCATGCCAAGCAGACGACTTTATTAAAAAGCCTTTTGATATATACGATTTCATCTGCCGTGTAAAAAAACAAATGGTGGGTTGATCATTATACCTTAAAGAAATACACTTCAACAAATATTGGATTGGGGGTAGTTTCCTATTAAATTAATTTCTAAGATGACAGGAATTTATTTACACAATTTTAGTATTGGCCTAAGCAAATTTCAAAACCAATTATAAATCTGTTTGTTACTTTTGTAATTCCTTCATGTTTGAGCGCATGTAAGGGGTTTAGATGGAACGGGCTTGTTAGCTCGTTCCTTTTTTTTTCGCCAATTGAGCAGATTCAACTTTCGCTTAACATTAAGTCACATTCATGTTACCAAGAACAATAGGGTAAAATTACCGTAGTATTAATTAGAGATAAATAGGACTTTTAACGCATGGAAAGTTCAGACAACATAAGCAAAATGAGTTCCTTTTTAAGAAAGGTTAAACAACTTAGGGGTTTTGGCGATATGGATTCTTACAGTTTGGTTAGAGAGTTCAAAAATTTGGTCAATGCATCTGATGGAGAAATTGAGAACATTATCGAAAATATGGCTTCTCCTCAAACTTGGAATTATGGCAAAAATGCATTCATTCAAAACGTAGAAAACATTATTCAGGATATTGCAGCTGAAAAAATGCTAGAGCTATCCTAACCACCAATTATTCTAACCATACCATTTGTGTAAAAGCACCATTTGCAGCAATATCCCAGGCTTCAACCCGTACCCAGGTTTTGCCCTTTAAGTTAATGGGCAAACTAAAGTTTTGCTTTCCAAATGCTTGAGTCTGATTTAAACTTATCCGTTCGCGATATACTTTATTTCCGTCGCCAGAAATGATTTCTAGATAATTGAGCGGAAAAGTCCAATTAAGTTCTATATTAACCATTGCCTTAGCTAGGGGATTGAGTTTTAAAACCGTTCCAGCTGGTTTGCCATTGATGTTAAATTTTGGGATGAGTACCTCCCCCGTTGATACAAAAAATCTTCCATTTTTAATTACATCTAAAACGGGTTGCCATCCATCTTCATATCGTGGAAGTTTATCCATTTGAAGGTAATTTACATTTAAATGCGCATACATCTCATTCTGTTCGGTAATGGTAAAAATATCTGCTTCAGAAATGACATGCTTTTTTAAGCCCCAATTGGCCATATCATCCATTAAATCAAGTACACGCTTACTTAGAGTGGGCAGAGAGAGGTCTGCGGGAATCGCTTTCCAAGCGGCACCCATATAGGTATCCGACTTAAAGAAAGCCTCATCTTTATATCGATCAGGATAACCCGTTGATGCCTTTGTACGGGCATGAGCTACCCAGGCCAATCCCTTTTCTTGCTCTAATAATTTCAGCATTTCATCTTGATTACCAACGTGATATACTTCCCCATACTTACTATCATTTACTTGAAATGGCGTATTGTCTTTTCTAGACATTATCCAATAAATCGGTTTTGGAAACAAAGCAAGCCAATGGCCACCATAAAAATTATTTGCTTCTTCGCCTGGTAAGAGCAGAAAATTAGGATCAGATAAACGCCGTGTTTGTTCAAATAGCGAGTTTAATTCTTTCAAACGTGTACTGTCTGGACCTTTAGGATGGCCAGGTCCATGAAACTCCGCAAGCTTTACAATATTCAAGCCTGCATTTTTTAATACTTCTACAAACTCAGGTTTTTCTGGAACGGGTTTGCCACTAAGTGCCACGTCAGAAATAAATTCATTATGAAAATGACTTGCCATCGTTTTATATCCCTGTAGCGGCGCATAGGTATCGTTATGCGTAAACTGCTTAACTTCGTTTAATGTTGCTTCGGCTTTTTTGGTAGAAATTAGGCAGAAAAAATTTAATCGTTGCTTTGTATTGGGTTTTGCATTGAACCATGGTACATAACGTTTATCGCCCAGTGGATCTTGGCGAATACCAATACCAAACCCTGGTACTAGGTTCAAATAGTGGCTTCCATACCATGTAAATTTGAGGTTGAAGGCTTCATCCAAAGGGTAAAAGTATTGATGCGGCGCTGGAAATAAGGCTAAACTACCGCCTTCATTCTCTCCAATTACGGTACGATATTTAACTTCCAAATTTTTGCTCTCATCTGTTAGTGAAGGTTTTGCAAATTGAATTTTCTTTTTCACATCAGACCAAGCAATGCTTCCCCAAACATCGGTTTTACTGGTTAAGCCTGCATCGTACAAAATGGCGGTAGAATCTGCCGTTGTAGAAACTACAGCTGCTACGTTAAATAGCGGGCTACCGTTAAACAAGGTAATTTCCAAGTCACCACTAAAGCTCTGGGATTGAAGCTGAGAGATCTTGATTATCGTTCTTGAGCCATTTGTTTCCACAGAAGCTTTACGTTTATCAAATTTGATGAGGTTGGTGGTGTAAGGTTTCGAAGGTACTTTATCAAAAAACACGTCCCAGCCACCACTTGATGCACTAAGCGTTCTCTTTCCAACTCGAAGTATGAAAGCTGGGTCAAGGTTTCGCGCAACCACCTTAAAATCGCCATTTTGGTTTAACAAAATGCGATTGAACAAAGGCTTATCTTGATCAAGATCTAAAATCATTTTCCCGATAGTTTTTTGCCCCGTTGGCCAAGTCACGGTGATGAGCTTCTTATTTATAAAAATTTTTGATCCATTTTTCTTTAAGCGCGATAAATCTACTGGAACCTGGGCATATACAAACTGAACATTGACTAATAGAAGCCATAAAAGAAATCTTCTCATTTCGGATGATGTATTTAGGTTAGATCAAAAATTCTATTGCAAGATAATGTAGGTTAAACGTTTTACCTAATTTATCAGGAAAAATGTTAAGAGCAAAAAATGTGAGTTAATCTATATCCGCCTTAATAAATGCCCACAATTATTCGGTTATCATCTCCCGACACTTGTTTCAATTGCCCAAGTCTGTCCTCACCGTCGTATCTGTCAAAATAACTGAAAATAACATCACCTATCGATTTAACATTTCCGATAAGTTCGTCCTCTGAAAATCGATCGAAATAATCGACACCCATTCCATCGATTGATTTCACCTTACCAATCTTTTCTTCGCGGTCAAAGCGGTCGTAATAGCTTATAAGGGTATTGCCTAGGGATTTAATTTTCCCTAGTTCATTCGCATCCTGAAACCGGTCGTAATAAGTTATGTTTAAATCATTAATTGATTTGATTTTGCCTTGAATTTCCGTGGAACTGAATTGATCATAATAATCAAAGATAATGCTGCCTATCGATTTAAGTTTACCTTGTTTATCAATTCCATCAAATCTGCCGTAATATTTTATGGCTTGCCGAGCTGGGTAAACATCTAAAATTTCACCATTTAAATTCAGTGTTACTGTGCAACCATTTACATCAATATTTACAGATTGGATGCCAAGCTTGTAGTTTGAGTTCCCCACATTAACTGAAGAAAAGCTTTGCGCGCTCGCCATGAGCCCTATGCCCATCGCTAAAATGAGCAAGAAATTGCGTTTAAAATTCATAATTATTCCATTTGTGTGTAGGATAAATATAATCATTACAGCCAAAAAATTATTTTCCAAGCAAAAAATAGTTGAGCAAAAAAAATCTCCAACCTGACGTAGATTGGAGATTTCAAATAGATATGGGTATAAGCTAATTTTCTTTTTTCCAAATATCGGCGTATAAATCTGGATGACGATTAAATTGGGCATGAACGTAGGGACATAATGGAATTACTTTAAGGTTCTGTGCTCTGGCATAGGCAACCATCTCAGCAAGCAGTTGGCCTGCATATCCATTTCCCGATTGATCCTCATCTACCTCTGTGTGGTAAACTGTTAAATCATCACCACTTATTTCGACAATCATTTCTCCGATTTTTACTTCTTCAAGATATAAATTGAATGCACTCGGCTCATTCGGAAAGGTTTCAAATTTTATTTCTGCCATCTTAATTTTTATGAAAAATCGAATTTTGGATTTAAAAATCAACCTCAGTTAAAAGCAGTCCTCTTTCCCCTGTTGAGGTTTCTATGGTGTGCAAACCTTTGGCCGATTTCTTAGACAACTCAATCGCCTTTATAATTAAATGCTTTGCAGAAAACCGGAGATTATTTTGCAAACATAAAAGATAATCATTATCTACTTTGTGAAAATCGTAACTGTAACCATTCTTTTGAAGGTTAATGATACTGTTTGTTAGAGATGGATTAAAAATTCTTAATCCTTTTTTTTTGCCTGTCATAATCCATCAAATATTTTAGATTAAATCATCATAATAAATATAGCAATAAGAAATACAAAATGAAAAAATTATAAACAATTGAATTTCAGATGACTAAGAACAACTAACCCGCAGATGCTAAAAATTCTCTCGCCTCATCCCTAGCCCTTTTACAAACTAAACTGATAATTCCAACTCGTGCTTTAAGCTGTTCGAAATTTAGGGCTTTTCTTTCTATGGCATCTAAATGAGCGCCAAGTTTTGAACGCATACCCATGATAAAAATAGTGGAGTGCATTTGGTGCGCCACAAATTTCAGTTCTGCCACATTTTCGTTTACCAAACACTCATCTAACTTGTTTAAATTTTCAGAAATCTTTTCGCAGAATTGTTCTGTTAATCGCTTCTCAAACACTTTATCGCCCATGCTAATTTGCTTCAAATAGTCAAAATCTATAGTTCGGTATTCTGGAACTTTATTGATTTTTTGCTGTTTGGAGGCTGCCTGAGTAAAGATTTCTTGAGGTAGAAACTGCGAAAGCACAGCCACTAACTCCAGCTTACTTATGGGCTTGGAAAAACAGGCATCCATACCCGTTTCAAAACATTGATCTTTCACCTCGTCAATCTCGTGCGATGTTATTGCCACAATTGGGGTATCTATATTTAAAACCTCTCTAATTTCTTGAGCGGTATTGTAACCATCCTTTATTGGTAGCTCAATATCCAATAAAATAAGCTTATATTTTTGTTTTCTAAGTTTTTCAATGGCTTCAAAACCATCACTTACAACATCATAACTCACCAAGTATTCTTTAAAGTAATAAGCAAATAGTTTTTGATTGATGGGATTGTCTTCTACCAACAATAAATCAATAGAGTTATTTTGAACGTCGTTTTTCAAATTTTCTTTTTCACAGATCATAATAACATTTTTAAATAAGGTTTATTTTAAAGTATGTGCAACCTTTTATTTAAGGCTGAACGGTAAGCATCAGAAACTGGAACGAAGTTTTTGTTTATAACCAACGTGCTGCCTTCTACAGTATCTATTTTGCTTAGGTTAACAATAAATGACCGATGCACCCTGGAGAAAGTGTCGGCAGGTAATTTATCTTCTACTGATTTTAAGGAAGAATGAATGGAATGAATTTTATCCACCAAATAAATTTTAACATAATCACCCTGTGCCTCCAGGTAACAGATATCATTTAACTTAATACGTCTTATTACATTAGAATCCCTTATGAAAATAAATTCATCTTTCCTCAATCCTAAAAAAAAAGCACTGTTCTTGTGTTTGTAAAGGCTTTTTGCCTTAATAACCGAACGTAAAAAGCGATCGGGTGAAACAGGTTTTGTAATATAATCCACAACATTCAAATCAAATGCTTCGGCCGCATAGTCTTTCTTAGAGCTAATAAAAATGATTAATGGTTTGGTTTGCCCAAGGCCTTTAACCAACTCTATCCCAGAGATCCCTGGCATTTCCACATCTAAAAAAATGAGATCAATTTTATTGGTCTCAATGCATTGGTAGGCTTCATTCGCATTTTTACATTCGGCAACCAGGTTAAGCGATTCCTCAAACGTAACCAAGTGTTTAATCACACTTCTACAAATTATATCATCATCAACTATGAGGCAGTTCATCTAGCTTTCAACTATTTCCGAATTAAATCTAATACAACCTATTGAGAAACTTTTAGATATTCTACTAATGAACAAAATGAATAAATTTCCAATTTTTAAAAACCACCAAATAATCCAACCCGTATATTACCGCATTCAACTATTGTTTATGCCTTTATATCTCTCTACCATGGGCTTAACCAAATCGCAAGCCTAATTTTGCTGAAAATTAAATTGGATATAACATATTAAAACACGAATGTACAAGCTAAAAACAACCCTATTATCTGCTCTAATTCTACTATCATCTCTATATACTAATGCACAAAATGGTTATAAAGAGCCCATTAATTTTAAGTTAAAAAACGGTATGACCATCATTGTTTCCGAAAATAGTCGATCGGAAAAGGCCTTCTCAAGCTTCACCTTAAATGCAAAAGCATTTCCAAATAAAAAAGATGGTGTGGTAGAATTGTTGAATGCAGTGTTTAACGTGGGTGTTCAAAAAAATACACACATCAGTTTTAAAGATCAAAGCGGAAAGCAATCTACTACTCGCACGGATTTGGATGCCGATTTAGCTGCATTTGCTTCATACATTGAACATGCACAGATTAATCAGAATACCTTTAATCTAGCTAAAGCTAAACTTCTAACAAGCTTAAAGCTTCAGGATTATGATTACGATCAAACCGTAACGGAGAAATCCATCAATGCCTTGTCTTTATCTGATGTTCAAGATTTTTACAACAGCATTACGCCAGATAAAACTTATTTAACCATTGCTGGTGATGTGAATTTAAATGACGCCAAAAACTCAGCAAAAAAAGCATTTGGAAACTGGAGCAAAGGAGAGTACAATACCATTGCATCGCTTTCAAAATAGTAAGTTGTCTTCCTTATATATCATTGGCCTTTCGATTGAATTCGAAAGGCTTTTTTATGTTTAAATTGTTACAGTTAACCTAATTTTATGCATAAATTCATTAAGATGAATCAATACATTAGTATTCTTATTCGGAAACATGAAAAAAATTTACTCCCTCATCATTTTACTTGCTTTAGGATTAACCGTTAAAGCTCAAACGATTGTCAATCGCAATACTGAAATTGAGAAAATGGTTAAGGCCGTTCAGCCCGACTCTTTGAAATCCTACATTTCTAAAATGGTATCTTTTGGAACAAGGAGCACCATCAGCGACATCAAAAGCAAAACAAAAGGAATCGGTGCGGCCAGAAACTGGGTACTTAGCAAGTTTAATCAGTTTGCAAAACAAGGTGATGGCAGATTAACCGCATTTTTAGATACCGTAACGCTAAAAGCCGACGGAAAGAGAGTTGATAAAGATATTCTTCTAGGCAATGCAGTGGCCATTTTAAAGGGGACGGATGCAAACGATAAAAGGGTGTATGTGGTGAGCGGACATTTAGATAGCCGTGTTACGGATGTGATGAATAGAACCAGCGATGCCCCAGGCGCTAATGATGATGGAAGTGGAGTTGCTGGTGTTATTGAAGCCGCTAGAATAATGAGTCAATATAAATTTGCTGCGACCATCATTTTTGTTGCCGTAAGCGGCGAAGAACAATCTTTATTGGGATCTGGTTATATGGCAATGAAGGCCAAAAAAGAAGGTTGGAACATTGATGCCATGTTAAATAACGACATGATTGGAAGCAACAACAGTAGTGAAACGCTGATTATTGACAACACCAAATTAAGAGTGTTTAGCGAAGGCTTGCCAAGTTTCGAGCTCGAAAAGAACGCAAAAAGCATTCGTCAGTTTGGATTAGAAAATGATGGAAAAAGCAGACAGTTAGGCCGTTACGTTAAAGAAATTGGCGAACGTTATGTAGATCAACTCGAAGTAAAATTAATTTATAGAAACGACCGCTTTCTACGTGGAGGGGATCATACACCTTTTGTAGAGAATGGATTTACAGCCGTTAGAATTACAGAGATGAACGAAAATTTCGATCACCAGCACCAAGATTTGAGAACAGAGAATGGCATTAAATACGGCGATTTACAAGAGTTTATGGATTTTGAATACCTCCGAAAAAACACAGCTGTAAATATTGCGGTACTTGCAAACCTATCAAAGGCACCGTCAGCCCCTACAGAAGTTAAGGTTGATGTGAAAAACTTGAGCAATTCTACCTTGCTGTATTGGAAAGCACCTTTAAATGGAATGGCAAAGGGCTACTACGTTTTAATGCGAGAAACCAGCAGCCCTGTTTGGGAAAAGAAATTTTTTACTAAAGCAACAGAACTTAGGGTACCCTACAGCAAAGACAATTATCTTTTTGCAGTTCAAAGCGTTGGAAACGACGATAGTGAGAGTTTAGGCGTAGTACCTAGTATCGGAAGGTAGAAAACTTTAGGTTTTCTCGTTGTTTAAACTCAAATTAGCGGTATGAAATTCTTGGCATTTATTTTAAACCTGGCATTAACCCTAAGCATTGGTGCATTGGGTGGTTTAGCAACGGCACAATCTGTTAAAGTTTGGTATCCAACCTTAAATAAGCCTTCATTTAATCCGCCGAATTGGTTATTCGCACCGGTTTGGACAACCTTATACATCTTAATCGGAATTGCAGCCTATTTGGTTTGGCTTAAGCGTAAAGAAATTGTGCACTTTCCAAGAACGGTTGCCATCTATCTAATCCAACTCATTTTAAACCTGGCCTGGTCGTTTATTTTTTTCTATTTACATGAAATTGGTTTCGCATTGGCAGAGATTATTTTAATGTTGATTGTAATTGTAGTGAATGCAGTTATGTTTTACAAAATCGATAAAAGGGCTGGATACCTATTTATTCCCTACATACTTTGGGTAAGTTTTGCATCATTTTTAACATACAACATCCTCATATTAAACTAATTTAAAAGAAAACCCTATTTTTAGGGGTGTTTACTTTTAAAAGATATTTGCTGATCCTATTCGTGTTGTGCTGTAACCAATTGCAGGCGCAGAAGGTTGGCCTTGTTTTTAGTGGAGGCGGCGCCAAAGGTTTGGCTCATATTGGTACGCTAAAGGCACTAGAAGAAAACCACATTCCGATAGATTACATCACCGGAACATCAATGGGTGGCATAGTCGGAGCCATGTATGCCGCAGGTTATTCTCCAGATCAGATCGAAAAAATTGCACTAAGCAACGATTTCCAAAATTGGGTGAATGGTCGTTATACAAGCGATTACACCTATTACTTCCAAAAAAACGAGGCTAACGCCTCTATGCTCAATGCTAAAGTTGTAATTGATACAGGCTTCCATTTTACTTTCCGCTCTAATTTAATTAACGATATCCCCTTAAATTTCGCCTTTTTAGAACTTTTTTCACAGGCTTCCGCAGCATCTAAGGATAACTTCGATAATCTGTTTGTACCCTTCAGATGTATGGTTGCAGATGTGCTCTCACAAAAAAGCATCACCGTAAGCAAAGGGAGTTTAGCCGAAGCCGTACGTGCCACCATGACAGTTCCAATAATTTACAGACCAATAAAATTAGACGGACAATATGTTTTCGATGGCGGACTTTACAACAACTTCCCTGCGGATGTGATGGAGAAAGAGTTTAAGCCCGACTATGTGATTGGTGCAAATGTTTCGTCAAAAACCTACAACGAATATCCCAAAAACAACGATGATCGATTGATGAATCGTTTTCTGGTATTTATGTTCCTTTCTAAATCAGACTCTACAATGATTGGAAAAAACGGAATTTACATTCAACCCGACTTAACCAATTATAGCGTTACCAATTTCAGTCCTGTTGAAGAGTTGATACAAAAAGGTTATAACGCCACCATGGCAGATATGCCAAGAATAAAAGCGCTAATCAGCAAAAGAGTAAGCGATGAAGAACTTGCCAAGCGTAGGGCGAAATTCAATAGTCAAAAACCTGAACTCGTTTTTAGCAACGTAACCGTGAGCGGCGTAAACAGTCAACAAAAAAAATACATCGAAAGACTTTTCAAAAGCGACAAGGAAACCTTTAATCTTCAAGATATTAAGCGAGGATATTACAAGTTGGTAGCCGATCAAACCTTTGAAACTGTATATCCCAGAATATCCTACCAAGCCGCAACGGATAGTTATACTTTTCAAGTCGTGGCCCAACCCAAAAAAAGCTTTAAACTGGGCGTAGGCGGCAACATTTCTACCCGCCCAATTAGCAATGTTTTTCTCGGTGCCGAATACAATTTCCTCAATAGAAAGGCATATACTTTTGGCACAAGTTTTTACTCTGGCCGCTTTTACGAATCGGTACAAGTTAATGGCCGAGTAGATTATCCAACAAAGCTCCCATTATTTTTGGCTGCAGAACTTACTTATAACCATTGGAACTACTATAATACCAGCCAGATTTTCATCGAAAACCCCCGCCCGATTTACATAGAACAATCTGACAGAAAAATAGATTTGATGGTGGGCTTGCCATTAAACTACAATACTAAAATTGTTCTTCACTCTACTTTTATAAACAACAGCGACCGATACAGCCCCAACAATACTTTCGCCGTTGGCGATTTACTGGACGAAACAAATTTTAACGGCTTTAGAGGATCAGTAAAACTCGAGAAAAACTCCCTCAATCGAAAACAATATGCAACGAATGGTCAAAGCTTCTCGTTGAGTTTTAATTATACCACAGGAAGGGAAAATTATGATCCAGGAAACATTTTCCGCAACACCCCTGGTTATCCAAAGGTTCCAGAATCCAGCCATATCCGCCATTGGGGAAGCATTAAGCTCACCCAAGAAAATTATTTTTTACATTTAAACAGATATACGCTTGGATATTTGGTGGAGGGCGTGATTTCAAATCAGCCCTTATTTAGCACCTACTACTCTACCCTTTTGGTAGCCCCCGCATTTTATCCCCTGCAAGATAGCCGTTCGCTTTTTCTTGATCGATTTAGGGCCACAACTTACCTTGCCGGCGGAATTAAAAATATTTATAATTTTAGAAAAAATTTAGATTTTAGATTAGAGGGTTATTTATTTTTACCCCACAAAGAATTTGAATTGAATAACTTCCAGGATGTAGATTATACAAAAGCAATTACTAAACTGCGTTATGCAGCCACAGCCGGCTTGGTTTACCATACGCCAGTAGGCCCTGTAAGCTTAAGTTATAACTTATATAACGATGCAGTAAAAAGAAATGGTGTATTATTGCATATTGGCTACTTAATTTATAATAAACGTTCTATCGAATGAAACGAATACTTCTACTATCCATTTTATGTTTAAGCGGATTTTTTGCTTCGGCACAAACCGCTGCCATTAATAATTTTTTGGTAAAAGAAAATCTACTTAAGAACAGTAAGCTGGCCATTATCTCCGCCGATTCTTTAAACAACCCAAATGAAAAAATTAACGGGATCTACACCTTCAGCGTTAGTGGCTTTACCCAAAGCCTAAAATTTAACGATGGGATAGCCGTTTTGCAGCTCCCAATTGCTAAATCAACGTTCGTTTACATCAAGCATCAAAACGATAGCGGTACGCACAGTAAGTTGGTATATGTGTATAAAAAAGAAGCCGATTTAACCCCCTATCCCATCAACAGTTTGTGGCTTTTTATCATCCCGATTGTGTTGGTTATTATCGCATTTGCTTTTAGGAAGCTGATTATTTTTGTTGTAATTGCATTTTTAGTATTCGTTTACTTCAACCACAGCAGCGGACTAAACTTAGCAACCTTTTTCGAAAGTATATTTGACGGATTGAAAAATCTATTTTGATGCTATTTTAAATCAATATTCAATTGCAACGCTCTATTAATGGCGTTAACCTAAATAAGATAAAGCTCAACTCCATCGATTAAATCTGTTAGAAAGGCATCCCGATACCGAAATTATATTGTATAAATCGGTAAGTATCAGGCGCATGTGTGAGATTGTATTTATTTTTAAAATCACGCGCTCCAGAAAGAAATTTTCCAATCACCCATTGTTCCGAACCAGAGAATTGAGGGTCTTTAAGTTTTAAGCCAATATCAAATCTGAAAACAAAATATTGAACATCATACCTTAAACCAAACCCTGTACCTATTGCCACTTGCTGAGCCAGCTTACTCAACTTAAATAAAGTAGCCTCGTTTGTGGTAGTCGCTCCATTTGCATCAGTAGAGGTTGTTTTGCTTACATTCCAAACGTTACCCGCATCAATAAAAGTAGCCCCTTTTAATGTAGCACCAAAGAATTTTTTGGCGAGCGTAAATCGATATTCAAAATTGGTTTCTATTTTAAACTCACCCAACTGATCCAGTCCAAAAAGTGATTTTCTTAACAAATCACTAGGCAGTACATCCCTGTTGTAATTTCCAGGTCCGATAGTTCTAGCCTGCCATGCCCGAATACCACTAGATCCACCAGCAAAAAATAGCTTTTCGAAGGGGATACCCGTAATTACCGAGTTTCCATAGGCATAAGCAATACCCGTATTTAAGCGAGCAATGAACTGTTTCTCTCCACCTAAAGATTTGTACCACCTCAAATCTACCTCAGGACGAACATATTGATTGAACGGCAAACCGAAAATCTTCGCTGGATCATTATTTGAGGGATCATTTTTTGCACCTGTAAGTTTTGATATGCCCTGAAGGAGGTTGCCTGCAATATCCATTCCCGCTCTTAGGTAAACAAAGGTTCTAAACTGACTTAACTTATCGGCATTTAAAGAATAGTTGTACTTCATGCCCAAGGTTAAATCTTTCCGAGCCAATAGCGCAGCATAATACAAGTTGTTTAAAACCGTAGTTGCATCCACACCATCAAATAGGTTACCAAATCTATACTCAAAATTCAACGGGGTAAAGGAGTGCAGTTTAGATTTGGTTTCAAACCAATCGTAAGTGATAGAGTTGATGAAAATACGCCTCACAGAAATATCCTGTTGCAAAGCATAAATGTAGCTTGAAGAAAATGTTGTATGCGGCATTCCATTCCCACCTAAAGTGGGATTATAAAAAGGAATCATCAAACGAGGCACAGTTATACTGGCACTAATGGAAAAATCGCGTTGGTAAATGTCTTTAAAAGGCGAAGTACCATTTCCAATTCGAGATTGCAAACCACCTTTAAGTTGAAGTTCAAACCGCTCTGCACCTCTAAACAAATTGTTATTGGTATAGGTATTACTTAAGTTAAATCCAATCGTACCACCATTAAAGGGCACCTCTCCCTCAACACGGTTGCTCATTACCTTCTGAGGAATCAACTGAATGATTGGGTTTATTTTGTTCGATGTACTGTCTCTGTTGAAATAAGTGATTTTTACATTCTTAAAAACATTCAGCTCATACAAACGATCGTAGGTTAAATTCTCGTTGCGAATGTCATACAGATCGCCTTGCTTTAAAAAATCGTACCGGGTTATGGGATTTCTTCGGTATCGCTTTGATAAATCCGTAAAAGACAATCCGCCCGAAGTATCTCTGCTCACATAATTTCGCAATGAATCTGGAAAACCATCAGGACTTGGCGCAATAACGAGGTAGGTGGTTCCAATGTTGTATTGCCTATGCTGCCCTTTTTCAGGATCAGTAACATTCAACCTTAAATCAACTTTGTTTGTTTTCGAAGAAGCTTCAGCGCCAACTACATCGAAATTAACATACGGACGAAGGAAATAAAAATACCCATTCTCTTTCATCACTCTGTGAATCTGCTCCCGTTCGTAACTCAAAGAATCCTCATCATACTGCATCCCCTCCCGAAGATGTGTTAATCCAGGCTTATTGGCATCATATAGTTGTTTAATCTTTGCATTGGGAATCGAGTTCGATAATCGATCAACAACATAAGCAGGCCCAGGCTTAGCTGTAAAATTCACCTCCGCCTTTTTGTCTTTAACTTTAATATCAGAAGTAACCTGAGCTTGAAAATAGCCCTTGCTTTTTAAAAATTTTTGGATTTGAGTACGGGAAATTTCGACCAAAGTGCTGTCTAAAATAGCAGGCGGCGTACCAAAGGGTTTAATGTTATTCGTTTTATAACGACCATCTTTCGTATTGAATAAATTGTAAAGCGGAACGTTTATGCTAAATGCAGAAGCTGGTCGGATGTCTTTTTGAACATAATTGTAGGCTTGCTCCTCAAATTTCTTGTCTATACTATCAATCGTAACTTTCTTAACGATAGATTGATAATCTGCGATGTATTTTGTTGATGAACATGCCTGCATTAACACAATAATAAATAGTAATATTGCAGGGCTTTTCAGTTTAATATTTATTAAGTATTTGTATGCTTTCAAAATCTCAGATCAGTTTTGTTAAATCGTTACATCAAAAAAAATATCGCAAAGAGCATGGATTGTTTCTGGTTGAAGGTATAAAATCATTTAAAGAATTTATACAATCGAGCTTCAAAATTCACAGCCTCTTCTATACAAGTGAACAATACATTTTGTTACCCAAATTGCCAGCAAATATAAACTTATTTGAGGTAAACAACGCTGAATTAGGCAAGATTAGTACATTACAAGCGCCACAAGGCTTAATAGCTTTGGTTTATATCCCTAAAAAGGAAAAAATAAATCATCAAGCGCTTAAAAATCAGTTTTCACTCGTGCTTGATGGGGTTCAGGATCCAGGAAATATGGGTACGATTATAAGAACAGCAGATTGGTTTGGATTTAAAAATATCATCTGCTCTGAAGACTGTGTAGAGGCCTACAATCCAAAAACCGTACAAGCCACCATGGGTTCATTGGCGAGAATAAACATCTATTACGAAGATTTAAATGAACTACTGGATGAAAACGACATTCCAGTTTTCGGAGCACTTTTGGATGGTCAATCTATTTACCAAACCAATTGGGGCAACGAGGGACTAATTATTTTAGGAAACGAGGGAAAGGGGATTTCTGATGATGTGATAAAAAAAATTAATCAACCTGTCACCATTCCTAGAGTTGGAGCAGCCGAATCTTTAAACGTAGCCGTTAGTGCTGCAATTTTTTGCGCTGAACTAGTGCGAGTTAAAAATTAAAAGGTATATTTATTCATTTATATTTGCTAGGTAAGTATTAATTGCTATTTTTGCACCCTTGAATTCAAGGTCGAGTGGCCGAGTGGCTAGGCAGAGGTCTGCAAAACCTTCTACAGCGGTTCGAATCCGCTCTCGACCTCCATTTGTACAAATAAAATTATAAAAGGTTATTACCATGGCAGTTACCAGATTAAAAAGAAAAGACAGAAGAAATAAAAACTTTGCTCAACAAGATGTAGATTTTTTAAAAAGAGCAACTAACATCGAGTTAGGAAGTCGCTCTGCACAACCTAAAAACGACCAATTGGCTAAAAACAACGCTGTTTTAGCTGCTTTGGCAAAATAGTTTTTAATCTTCTTAAGATTTAAAGCATCCTATTGATCACAGGATGCTTTTTTTTTGTGCCCAGAATTTCAATAAATTTATAGCATAAAATTTATCTGGTATGAATCTTCAAGAAACCATATCCACACTTAAATCACTTGCAGACGAAAAAGTCCGTAAACAACATTTAAAAAATGGAGCTAGAGAAAATCTCTACGGCGTCAAGATGGGCGACATTCGAGTTCTGGCGAAGAAAATAAAATCCAATCAAACCTTAGCGCTCCAACTTTGGAAAACAGAAAACATTGATGCCAGATTGCTGGCCATTTTGATACTCAAAGCGAAGGATTTATCCCCCAAAGATGTTGAAGATATGGTATCATCCGAATCATTTGCTTGGGCGGCTGATTGGTTATACAATTACATCATTAAAGAATATCCCGATAATGAACAATTTAGAGCGCGGTGGATGGACTCTGACGACAAAATGCTTGCCCGTGCTGGCTGGAGTTTAATGAGTGGACGAATTGCCAGACAACCAGAAGGTATAAACATCGCCGCTATTTTGGATCGCCTAGAAGCGGAAATGCCAAGTGCGGCACCAGAAGTTCAATGGACGATGAACACAACTTTAGCACAAATTGGCATCCACCATCCAAATCACCGAGCGAGAGCATTATCTATTGGTGAAAAACTTGGAATTTATTGCGATTACCCCGTTTCAAAAGGCTGCACCTCTCCCTTTGCACCTATTTGGATAAATGAAATGGTAAGAAGACAAAAATAGAGAAAGCTTAAAATCTTAGAAAACACCTTATTTACATTCGCAAAATCCCAAACATTTTCGCTAGATAAATCCAAAATTAAAATCGGCCAAATCTGTGTTAATCTGCGCTACCTGATCTGTGTTAACCTGAGGTAATGAATCTGCGTTTATCTGCGGGAAAAATTTTGATAAACATTAACCCTTAATAACCTAAGCAAGAAAAACTAAAATCTGCCTAATCTGCGCTACCTGATCTGTGTTAATCTGCGGGAAAAATTTTGATAAGCATTAACCCTTAATGACCTAAGCAAAAGAAAACTAAAATCTGCCTAATCTGCGCTACCTGATCTGTGTTAATCTGCGGGAAAAATTTTTTTTAAGCATTAACCCTTGATGACCTAAGCAAAATAGAACTAAAATCTCCCACAACACAACAATCAGTAATCCACCTAAAACACTCTAAACCAAACTTTTGCAGATTTGCTTAATCAACCCAGGCCCTTCATAAATAAAACCTGTGTACAACTGAACCAAACTCGCACCAGCATTAAGTTTATCTTGAGCATCCTGAGCAGAGTGGATTCCCCCAACGCCAATAATTGGAAAGGCTCTATTCGATTTTTCTGAAAGATATTTGATCACTTCTGTTGAACGCTCTTTTACAGGCTTACCACTCAAACCACCCATCTCCTCGACCAAATTTTTCTCCGTTGTGAGGTTATCTCTACTAATCGTGGTATTGGTAGCAATGATTCCTGCAATCCCCGTTTCCGCAACAATCTCAATAATATCATCTAGTTGAGCATCCGTTAAATCGGGGGCTATTTTCAATAAAATCGGACGAGCAATATCATTTTTACGGTTACGTTGCTGAAGGGTATTCAAGATTTTTTTAAGTGGTTCTTTTTCTTGCAATGCTCGCAAACCAGGTGTGTTGGGCGAACTTACATTCACCACGAAATAATCAACAACATCAAAAAGCCGATCGAAACATTTGATGTAATCACTAACCGCATCTTCGTTAGGGGTGGCTTTATTTTTACCGATGTTTCCACCAACAACAATATCAGGATGCTTATCTTTTAGTAGTCGCAGGCGCTCTGCCATCACATCAACCCCTTTATTATTGAAACCCATCCGATTAATCAGGGCCTCATCATTTGGCAAACGGAACATTCGGGGTTTATCATTCCCTGGCTGGGGCATCGGAGTAACGGTACCAACCTCAATAAAACCAAAGCCGAGATTGCTAAGCGCTTCCACATACTCACCATTTTTATCAAAACCTGCGGCTAAGCCAACAGGATTTCGAAACTTAATCCCAAAAACCTCTCTCTCCAAACCCTTGATGTGAACATCGAAACTACTTCTAATGATGGTTTTGCCGAGTGGAAATTTATCATTAAACCATTTTAACCGCTTGACAACGAAATAATGAACGTTTTCAGGATCAAATTTGAAGAATATTGGTTTAATAAGGCGATACATGCAACGAAGATAAATAAAATATGGAAAATGTAAAGATGGAAAGAAGGATAAAGGTATATTCCGCAATTGCCCCCTCACATTTTGCCATATTTATTCTAATCTGTTCATTTTTGTTTAGTAGGCAGCTGTAAATTGCTCCTGGTGGTGTGCGTTATTTTCCAGCTCATCAGCCAAAACGATCGACAAATCTTCGACAGATAAAATGGAACGACCATCCTCATTAAAAACAGGAGAAGTTTTTCCCAAGCGATACTTACCTGTACGACCAACCGTAATGCCAGGGTGCATTTCAATCGCCGGACTAAAAAACAACCAATCCAGTTCCTTTTCTTGTTTTAAAACCTTAAAATAATCTCTTACGGCAGATGCTCCAGGATAAATCTCTTTCGGAAATTGAGGGCCATCTACAAGTTGCTTGCCATCAATCTGCAAAGTGCCTGCACCCCCAATAAATATATAACGTTTCAGGCCAGAAGCTTTAACTGCTTTATGTATGGCCTCTGCGCCCCCGAGTGTTTCCTCATAAAGATTTGGATTGCTCCATCCTGGGTTAAATGCACTAATCACCGCGTCAGCGCCTTGTAACGCGGCTATTAATTTAACGGTATCCATTACATCAACAGCAACTTTGGTTACTTTTTTGTCTTCGCTTTCAATTTTATCAATATCGCGGGCTATTGCGATTACTTCATTTCCACGACTAACCAATTCGGTTAAGAGTGCTTTGCCAACAAATCCTGAGGCGCCTATTAATGCTACTTTCATTTTAATTGAATTTTAATTGAATTTTAATTGTAATATATTTTATGACAGTTTTGTTTAAAAATTTTTATTGGAACTTCGAAGTAAAATCTGCCAAGGTTTGACTGGATAGATTTTTAATTAAGGCGCTTTCCGCATCGCTGTAAAGGGTATCCAAGTGCTGGTTAATTTGACGACCAATTGGGCATTTTGGGTTCGGTTCATTTTTGCTTTGCCCGAGCAGATGATGGTTTCTTACAGCAAGGTACACCTCACCAAGATTGATATCAATCGCATTTTTAGCCAAATAAGATCCACCACCTTTCCCTTCCTTGCTATCTACAAAACCATGCTTGCGTAAATTCATGATTTCTTTACGAACCAAAACAGGATTAATATTAATGCTTCCAGCCAAATATTCTGAGCTCACAACCGCCCCCTTAGCATCGTCTAGCAAAGTGAGAATGTGCAAAGAAATGGGAAATCGGCTGTTGTTCATTCTGTAATTTTATTTGTTACAGTACAAAGGTAGATAGATTTTTATAGAATCCAAATTTAATTTTATGCTTTCAGCTTCAGTTTCTAGGAAGAAATGTAAAAATTTCGGGGTGCTTATGAAGATAAAAAGGAAGTAAAAATTCCATTAAACCTATTTCACTTTCCACCTAAAAAAAGCCTTTAAATTTCGTACTTTTGCAGCCGAAATGATTTCAATAAATAATTTAACATTCCTTATTGGCTCCAGAGCCTTATACGACGAAGCAAATTGGCACATCAAACCAGGCGATAGAGCCGGATTAATTGGAGCCAACGGGACGGGAAAATCTACACTTTTAAAAATAATTGTTGGCGAGTATGCCCCTACCTCCGGTACGGTTTCTATGTCTAAAGACCTGAAAATCGGTTACTTGAATCAGGATTTACTTTCATACGATTCTCATCATAGCATTTTGCATGTGGCCATGGAAGCTTTCGAGCGCCAAAATCAATTGCACGATGAAATTGAAGAATTGCTTAAAAAAATCGAAACCGATTATAGCGAAGAAGTTTTATATAAACTGAGCGATAAACAGCAAGAATTTGAAGCTTTGGATGGATACAACATCGAATACAGAGCAAACGAAATTTTAGCAGGTTTAGGATTCAGCACAGCAGACCAATTACGCCCGCTGAATACATTCTCTGGAGGATGGCGGATGCGTGTAATGTTGGCTAAAATTCTGCTTCAAACTCCAGACATTTTATTACTGGATGAGCCAACCAACCACATGGATTTACCTTCAATTAAATGGTTGGAAAACTATTTGATGGGTTTTGAAGGGGCTATTGTCATCGTTTCTCACGATAGATATTTCTTGGATAAGATTGTAAACCGCACCGTAGAATCTCGCAAGGGAAAACTAAATGTTTACGCCGGTAACTACAGTTTCTATGTTGAAGAAAAAGCACTTCGTGGAGAAATTCAGAAAGGTGAATTTAAAAATCAGCAAGCTAAAATTAAGCAAGAAGAGCGCCTAATTGAACGTTTCAAGGCAAAAGCGAGTAAGGCCAAAATGGCCCAGTCTCGAATGAAGGCTTTAGACAAAATGGAACGTGTAGATGATGTGGACGATGATAACCCAACCGTTAACTTCGCCTTTAAGTTTACGAAGCCATCTGGCAGACATGTTGTGCGCATTGAGCATGCAACCAAGCATTATCCAAACGTACACATTTTGCAGGATGCAGAAGCTGTAATTGAAAAAGGAGATAAAATAGCCCTGATTGGCGCGAACGGTAAAGGTAAATCTACCTTATTGAGAATGATTGCAGGAGCGGAGAAATTTGAAGGCTTTTGCGAAACCGGCCACAATGTTACTACCACATTCTTTGCACAGCATCAACTGGAATCACTCCACCTAGAGAATTCCATTTTAGAGGAATTACAAGCCTTTGCGCCTAAACATTCGGATACAGAGCTGAGAAGCATTTTAGGTTGTTTCTTATTTACAGGCGATGATGTTTTCAAAAAAATTAAAGTGCTTTCTGGAGGAGAAAAATCTCGAGTGGCATTGGCAAAATCATTAACTACCGATTCAAATTTCTTAATTCTGGATGAGCCGACCAACCACTTGGATATTCAATCGGTTAACATCTTGATACAGGCATTGCAACAATTTGAAGGTACCTTTATCGCGGTTTCTCACGATAGATACTTCTTAGATAATGTAGCCAATAAAATCTGGTTTATAGAAAACGAACAGATAAAGCAATACCCGGGTACTTATGCCGAATATGAAGAATGGAATAGCAAGCGCGTAATTCCCGCGTCTAAACCCATTCCAATCCAGATGCCAGAAAAAGTAAAAGAGCAACCAAAACCAGCGACTCCAAACTCGGCCAATCAGCTCAAAAAGTTGAATGAAGAATTGAAAAAAACTGAAACTTTAATTGCTGAGTTGGAGCAAAACGTTAAAAGTATAGAAGCAGAACTGGCAGATGAAAATGTTTATGGTAAGGCCGATAAATTGGCAGAAGCAAATAAACGTTACCTCGCCACCAAAAGTGAATTGGATAAAAGCCAAAGTAGATGGGAAGAATTGGCCGGAGAGATTATGGAATTAGAAGGTTAAGCAAAACGCCGACAGAATTAGGGAATGTATCATATTCAAGTTACGTCTGAGGTTAACAAATAATATTTTGTAGCAAAATCATAACGAATTCAAGAGTCAAATTCTGCTTTTGAATTTTTTAACGGTTATTTTTGTGTCTTTTGTGGTTCAAAATAAAATTTTGTCCGCTATAGTTAATTTGGTTTATGATACATCCTCTTTCTTAAAAATTTGAGGGGAAGCAAGGAAAATAAAGTCATCAGTTTCTTTTTAAACTTCAAATTAATTCAAAAATCAGCACCAACCTTTTTTCTCTGGCTTTTACTCTGTACATTTATTCCATGCAGAAAATATTATTTACGATTTTATTTTTCATTCCTACCCTAATCTTTGCGCAATCAGATAAAACCTTTACTTACGAAAACAAAATTTATCTACCCAATATTAAAACCGTTCTTTGCTACAACAGCAATAAAGAACAAAGCCTGCCAGTCATTTTATTAAATTCTGCCGAAACCTTAACATTTGGTTTTGACGATCTATTGGCAGGAACCAAAAACTATTGGTACACCATCGAACATTGCACAGCAGACTGGCAGCCATCGCGCATTTCAAGCATCGATTACCTAGAAAGTTTCAATGATGATCGAATTCTAAATTACCGGTACTCATCCAACACCACCAGAAAATATACCCACTACGAACTCACCCTTCCAAATAACCAGATTCAGCCTAAAATTGGCGGTAACTATTTGCTAAAGGTTTACGAGGATGGCGATTTGAAAAAACCAGTCATTTCTCAACGTTTTTACATAGTGGATAGTCAGGTGGCGGTTGCAGCCGAAGTAAGCAATTCTATGCAGGTTGAAGATCGAAACTACAAGCAGAAAATAAACTTTACCATAAACCACAGCATTCCGATTGCCAATCCATACCAAGATGTGAAGGCTGTAGTCATGCAGAATTTTAATCCAAACACTGCCCAAATCAATACTAAACCTTCTTTCATCCGACCAAATCAATTGGTATATAACGACCTCACCACCAACGATTTTTGGGGCGAGAATGAGTTCAGAAAATTCGATACCCGAAGCTTACGGTACAAAGCAGATAACGTTAAAGATATTTTCAGAGATAATGAATCAGTGAATGTGATGCTATTTCAAGATGCACCACGAAATACAAGTGCATTTGCAAACCAATACGATGAAAACGGCAATTATTTCATAAGAAATACCGACGGCCGCGATGATCGAACCGAATCAGAATATACAGGTGTGCTTTTTACACTGAATGCCCCAGCGCCAAGCCCAAATGGTGAGGCTTATGTACTTGGCAGATTTAACAACTACACATTAAGTAAAGAAAACAAATTGCTTTATGATGCCAGCAGGAAACAATTTTATGGCAACATCCTGCTAAAACAGGGCTTATATGATTATGAATATGTTTGGTTCGATAAAGCCACCAATACCATCGAAACCAAACCTTTTGAAGGTGCCTTTTTCCAAACAGAAAACAGTTACCAAATCTTTGTTTATTACCGCAAGCCCGGCGCTCGTTGGGATACATTAGTAGGTTATGTAAATCTCAGTAATAAGCCTTCTGATAGGAGATAAATCCTTTTACTAACCGGATTAATTGTCAATTATACCTTTATTGTTACACAAATTTTCTTGATTTAAAATCAGAGTATTTACTTTAGTATTTATATATTGAGAAACCAAAAATGCTCATTTAAAAAAGCATCCCTAACCAAGTATTATGATCAAGAAATTAATCGCTTCGGCATTAATCTTTTTACCCTATTTGCCTGTTTTTGCACAGCAGGATTCAAAATCTTATACCCAAAACATTAACGGGACAAAATTAACTTTCGAAATGCTTGCTATCCCAGCGGGTAAATTTAAGATGGGCAGTAAAGCGGGCAAAGCTGATGAACAACCCATCCATGATGTAGAACTAGATGCCTTTTGGATCGGAAAATACGAAGTAACTTGGGATCTTTTCGAACCTTTTCTCTACCGAGATTATGAGCAAAAGGCCAGCACTGAAAAAATTTCTGCCGAAGTAGATGCCGTAACCCGACCAACAAAACCGTATCTCGATATGACCTTTGGCATGGGAAAAGAAAATCAGCCAGCATTGGCTATGACGCAATACAATGCCATTCAATTTTGTAAATGGCTATACGTTAGGACAGGAATTTTTTACCGCTTACCTACCGAAGCCGAATGGGAATATGCCTGTAAAGCAGGTACAACAACGGCTTATTCTTTCGGTAACGATGCTTCCAATCTTAAAGACTACGCATGGTTTAAAGAAAACAGTGGCAATAAAACCCATCCCGTTGGGCAAAAAAAACCAAACAATTGGGGCATTTACGATATGCACGGCAATGTAGCTGAATGGACATACGATCAATATCTTCCAGATTTTTACAAAACCGATAAAAGCACCAAAAATCCAGTAGCCGTACCCGAAAAATTGTATCCAAATTCAGTACGAGGGGGATCTTATGATGAAGTGGCAAAAAATTTAACGTCATCGGTTAGGTTGGCATCCGACCCATCTTGGAAACAGCTCGATCCCCAAATTCCGAAAAGCAATTGGTGGTTTCCAGAAGCCCCTTTTGTCGGAATGAGATTGGTAAGGCCAGCAAAAGCTCCATCAAAAGAAATCATTGATGCCTACTATAACAAATCACCAATAAAAGATTATTAAGAGCAACATACAAAGACCAATATAAACCAACAACAATGGAAAAAGAACCACTTACCCAACAACGAAGAGATTTTTTGAAGGCATCTGCCCTACTCGCAGGTGGCGCAATCATCAGCAGTATTCCACTAGCGAGTGCCTATGCCTCTGGCACAGACACCATCAAGATTGCCCTAATTGGTTGCGGCGATCGAGGAACAGGTGCAGCGTTTCAGGCTTTAAGCACAAAGTTCAACATTAAACTTGTGGCTATGGCCGATGCTTTCCAAGACCGATTAGACAGCAGCTACCAAGCTTTAAGCTCTAAATTTGCAGCTAAAATGGATGTTCCAAAAGAACGTCAGTTTGTGGGCTTTGATGCCTATTTAAAAGCAATTCCATTGGCCGATGTGGTTTTATTGGTTACGCCCCCAGGTTTCAGACCAATCCATTTTGAAGAAGCCGTAAAGCAGGGCAAACAAATTTTCATGGAAAAACCCGTTGCAGTTGATGCCCCTGGTATTAGAAGGGTGTTGGCCGCAGCAGAAGAAGCCAAAAAGAAAAAGCTAAACGTGGTGGTAGGCCTACAAAGGCGGTATCAAACCAATTATCGCGAAGCCATGAAACGCATTAATGATGGCGCTATAGGCGATATTGTTTCTGGTCAGGTATATTGGAACAGCGGAGGGGTTTGGGTTCGGCCACGCACAGCTGGTCAAACCGAGATGGAATATCAAATGCGCAATTGGTATTATTTCAACTGGCTATGTGGCGATCATATTGTAGAACAACATGTGCACAATTTAGATATAGCCAATTGGATTAAAAACGAACACCCCGTTTCGGTGCAAGGAACAGGTAGCCGCGCTTGGAGAACGGGCATAGATTATGGTGAAATTTACGATAATCATGCGCTAGAACTGACTTATCCTGACGGTGCAGTAATTTACAGTCAATGCAGGCATTTTGAAGGCACAAGCAATCGCGTTGATGAATCTTTCCAAGGCACCAAAGGAAAAATCTACCTTTCTGGAAGCAACGAAGCGGTAATTTGGGACGCTAAAGGACGAGAAATTTATCGCCACGATACCAAGGGAAACAAAAATCCGTACCAAACCGAACACGATGAGCTTTTTGAAGCCGTATCCAACGGAGAATATAAATTTGCCAATGCCGACTACGGAGCAACTACCACTTTAACAGGCATAATTGGGCGATACGCAACCTATTCAGGTCAAACCATTAAATGGGATGAAGCTTTAGCGGCTGATAACAGCCTGATGCCAGATCGTTTGGCTTGGGATGCCATGCCCAAAGTGCTTCCAGACTCAAATGGATTGTACCCCTATGCCATGCCTGGAAAAACCAAAGTTATTTAGTGCTAAATTTGATTCATGTACAGTAAGCATTTACTCTTTTTATTGCCTATTTTACTCTTATTTTCTAATGAGGGTGAAATTAGGCAGTACCAGATAAAAGGCTTTGCTCAAGGAACAGATTACACCATAACCTATTATGCAACAGATAGTTTAGTTAGTCAAGCCAATATCGACAGCATTTTGAATAGAATTGATTTGTCCATGTCTCTGTACAAAAAAGGCTCATTAATCAATCAATTTAATACCAGCGAAAAAGAAATTAAAACCGATGCCTTGATAAACGAGGTATTACAAAGAAGTTTTCAAATTAATGAAGATACCAAAGGGATTTTCGATATTACAGTTGCCCCTCTAGTACAGGCCTGGGGCTTCGGACCAATAGAAAATAGAGTTGAGCCTGATAGTTTAGCCATAAAGGCCATTTTAAATTGTGTAGGGATGAAAAATCTGACGTTAACAAAAGGCTATTTAAGTAAAACTAAACCTTGCATACAAATAGATTTGAACGGAATAGCGCAAGGCTATAGTGTGGATGTTATTGCAAGTTACTTAAATAAAAAAGGCATTAAAAGCTACATTGCCGAGCTGGGTGGCGAACTTAGAGTTTTAGGACCGAAGCCCGATGGAAAACCCATGAGGGTTGGTATTGAGGGGCCAGATAGCGATGGTACGCCAATAATTAGGCACATAGCTTCCTTAAATTTTGGTGCCATAACCACCTCAGGCAATTATAGAAAATTTCATCAAAGCGGAAACCGAAGCGTATCACACTTAATTGATTCTAAAACCGGTTATCCCTTAAATAATGAAATGATTAGCGTTACCGTGTTTGCAGATGATGCAATAACCGCCGATGGCTACGACAATGCTTTAATGGGCATGCACTTAAATGAAGCAATAAAATTTGTGGAAGAAAGAAAAAATCTCGAGGCCTATTTTGTTTACCACACAAAAAATGGAGGGGTTGCAGACACCTTAACAACAGGCTTTAAAAAAATGATTATCCAATAAATCGGCTTTCAACCAATTAAAACGCAACAAATGAAGAGAAGTGAATTTATCAGAAACACCTTGTTAACCGCAGGCGCTTTAACTGCCGGAACAGGCATCACCAATAGTTTTGCAGGCGAACAAGACATCTCCCTTGCAGACAAAACCTTTAATCTCGATTATGCGCCACATCAAGGCATGTTTGAAAACCATGCCGGGAAAGGTTTTCTGGATCAGATTCAGTTTATGTACGATAAAGGTTTCAGATCAATTGAAGACAATGGTTTTTTAAACAGATCTGTAGAGGAACAAGAAAAGATAGGCAATTTGCTCTCCAAACTCGGCATGCGTATGGGCGTTTTTGTGGTAGATGGTGGCGACAATTGGAAAACGTCATTAACAACGGGCAAAAAAGAGTTTAAAGATAAATTTATCGAAACCTGTAAAAAATCGGTAGAGGCTGCAAAACGATGCAACGCCAAATGGCTTACCGTGGTGCCGGGTTTTTACGAACGAAATTTGCCCTACGGAAATCAGTTTGCAAATGTAATTGATGCCATGCGTGCCGGTGCAGAAATTTTCGAACCTCATGGCTTAATTATGGTTTTAGAAACCCTAAGCGATACCCCAGAACTATTCCTTCAAAAAACCAACGAAACCTATGCCGTTTGCAAAGCTGTAAAAAGCCCATCTTGCAAAATTTTATATGATATTTACCACATGCAGCGCACAGAAGGCGATATCATTAAAACCATGGAACGTTGTTGGGATGAAATTGCCTACGTTCAAATTGGCGACAACCCAGGCAGAAAGGAGCCCACAACTGGAGAAATCAATTACAAAAACATCTTCAAATTTCTGCATAAGAAAGGTTACAAGGGTGTTATGGGCATGGAACACGGCAATTCCAAAGGCGGAAAAGATGGCGAATTAGCTGTAATTTCTGCCTACAGAATGGAAGACAACTTTCTAAGCTAACAGAGAAATCAAATTTTAAGCACAAACAATCAAAGCAAAAAAAACCTCTTCAAATATGAATTCGAAGAGGTTTTTATATTTAAGATGGCCCAGTGGGGTTTTAGCAATTAAGCATCAATCTTGGCGTATTTAGCATTGCGTTCAATAAACTCTCTACGTGGAGCAACCTCATCGCCCATTAACATAGAGAATGTATGATCACATTCTGCAGCACTCTCAATGGTAGCTTGTAATAAAGTACGAGTAGCCGGATTTAAAGTGGTATCCCAAAGTTGTTCAGCATTCATCTCACCCAAACCTTTATAGCGTTGAATGTGTACACTGTCTTCTTTACCACTACCTTTCAGTCTCTGTACCGCAGCATCGCGTTGTACATCATTCCAGCAATATTCAAAATCCTTACCTTTTTTAACTTGATAAAGTGGTGGCGATGCGATGTAAACGTAGCCAGCTTCAATTAACGCCCTCATATAACGATAAAAGAAAGTTAAAATGAGCGTGGTAATGTGCGATCCATCAATATCCGCATCCGTCATGATCACGATTTTGTGATAACGAAGTTTTGTTAAGTTCAAAGCTTTATCATCCTCAGGCGTACCAATGCTTACCCCAATTGCGGTAAACATATTCTTAATCTCATCGTTTTCGTAAATTTTGTGCTCCATGGCCTTTTCAACATTCAAAATCTTACCTTTTAAAGGCAAAATGGCTTGAATATTTCTATCGCGACCTTGCTTAGCTGTTCCACCTGCCGAGTCACCCTCAACAAGGTAAATTTCGCATTTTTCAGGGTCACTATCAGAGCAATCGGCCAGTTTACCTGGCAAACCAGAACCGCCCATAACACTCTTACGCTGAACCATTTCACGAGCTTTACGAGCAGCTGCTCTAGCCGTGGCTGCCAAGATCACTTTATTGACAATCATCTTCGCTTCTTTCGGATTTTCTTCCAAATAAGCACCCAATGCCTCGCCAACAGCAATATCAACCGCACCCATTACTTCGGTATTGCCAAGCTTGGTTTTGGTTTGTCCCTCAAATTGAGGTTCTTGCACCTTAACCGAAACTACAGCAGTTAAACCCTCTCTAAAGTCATCACCCGTAATTTCCATTTTCAGGTTTTTCAACAAACCCGATTTATCCGCATAACTTTTCAGTGTACGTGTTAAACCCCTACGGAAACCTGCAATGTGTGTACCACCTTCGTGGGTATTGATGTTGTTTACGTACGAGTGTACATTTTCCGAGTAGCTATCATTGTATTGAAAAGCCAACTCAACAGGAACACCATTCTTAATACCATCAATGTAAATTGGCTCAGGTAAGAACGAGGCACGGGTTCCGTCCAAAAATGTAACAAACTCTTTTAAGCCACCTTCCGATTGGAAAACCTCCGATAGGAAGGTTCCATCCTCTAAAGTTTCGCGTTCATCTGTTAAGGTTAATTTAATGCCCTTATTCAAAAAAGCCAATTCGCGTAAACGGCCAGCTAATGTATCGTATTTATATTCAGTTGTTTGCGTAAAAATTGTAGCATCCGGACTAAAAGTTACAATCGTACCACGTTTATCCGTTGTACCTGTTTCCTTAACATCGTATAAAGGTTTACCAATGTTATACTCCTGCATCCAAATTTTACCCTCACGGTGTACTTCGGCTTTTAAGTGTGTAGACAATGCGTTAACGCAACTTACCCCAACACCGTGTAAACCACCAGAAACTTTATAAGTATCTTTATCAAATTTACCACCCGCGTGTAAAACCGTCATTACGATTTCCAGTGCCGATTTATTTTCTTTTGTATTAATTCCGGTCGGAATCCCACGACCATTATCTTCTACTCTAATCGAGTTGCCTTCTAAAATTCTTACATCGATTGTATCAGCATGGCCGGCCAAAGCCTCATCAATTGAGTTATCTACAACCTCGTAAACCAAATGGTGTAAACCTTTAACACCAGTATCACCTATATACATCGAAGGGCGCTTACGCACCGCTTCTAAACCTTCTAAAACCTGTATATTATCTGCCGAATAATTTGACTTTAAATCCTGTTCTTCGCTCATATTTTAATTTGAAACAATAAGTATCAAAAATACGCAAATTTTGGCAATTAAACTAATATGTGGATAAGTTTTGAACTACCGATTCATCCGCAAGAAAATGCTTTCTAGAGGGTTTAAATGAACTTTTGAAAAGCAAAACCTGTGTTTCAATTTGGCGTTACTCCCGCTTTACATTACAAGGCCCGATGAAGAATCGGGCGCTTTCCATTTCAATCGGGTTTGGCCAGCAAAACCACCTCATTTTAACTTAATCCCCTCCCCTCAACCGTAAACAAAAACATCAAGGCATCAGTCAACTAAATCATTGATAGGCAAACCGTTGAATCATCAATCGATGCATCACCCACCAATTTTGCATTAATAAATCTTATAACCTTGGTACGCCACAAAACATGATTTTTACACCGTTCGCCACCTAACAAAGCATTTATTTTCTGCGCCTTTAAACCATTAATAGAAGCACCAATGCGCCACCTAAACCCGACATAAGCGAGCACGAAGTAAAGCGTTTGGCGGGACGAACATTAAAATGAAATACTGCAACTGCTTTCCAAAACATTTAAAAGAGTTTAGGTTCCAAGCTTTTACCGAAGATGATGCCCCAACTATACTTGAAAATCTCTCATGCTTTGCAAGCCCCCAAACATGATTTTTCATATCATTCTCCACCTAACAAGCGTTTAATTTATGCACCTTGACACCATTAATAGAAGCACCAATGCGCCACCTAAACCCGACATAAGCGAGCACGAAGTAAAGCGTTTGGCGGGACGAACATTAAAATGATATACTGCAACTGCTTTCCAAAACATTTAAAAGAAGTTAGGTTCCAAGCTTTTCAGCGGGGATAATATTGCGCATCGAATTAAGACCTCTCGTGCTCGTCAAGCCCCCCACATGAACTTATACCGTTCGCCACCTAACAAGTGTTTGTTTTCTGCGCCTTGATACCACTAATAGAAGCACCAATGCGCCATCTAAACCCGACATAAGCGAGCACGAAGTAAAGCGTTTGGCGGGACGAACATTAAAATGAAATACTGCAACTGCTTTCCAAAACATTTAAAAGAAGTTAGGTTCCAAGCTTTTCAGCGGGGATAATATTGCGCATCGAATTAAGACCTCTCGTGCTCGTCAAGCCCCCCACATGAACTTATACCGTTCGCCACCTAACAAGTGTTTGTTTTCTGCGCCTTGATACCACTAATAGAAGCACCAATGCGCCATCTAAACCCGACATAAGCGAGCACGAAGTAAAGCGTTTGGCGGGACGAACATTAAAATGAAATACTGCAACTGCTTTCCAAAACATTTAAAAGACTTTAGGTTTTCAGCGCGGATGATGCTGAGACTACAATCGAAAATCTCTTCTACTTGGCAAGCCATCAAATGATATTGTAAAGCAGAATTACAAACTATTAGCGGCCTTAACCACTCTTAAATTGCATATAAAAACTAATTTATATAAGTTTGCTAAAATTTATTAAACAACAATGGAAAGAAGAACCTTAAAAACCTTTGGTTTATTAGCAACAGCAGCTATAATTACTACATTTTCTGCATGTCAAAACAAAGACACTAAAACTACTGAAACAAAAAAACCAGATAGCACTGCTGCAGTTTCTGCCACTGAGAAAATCGTATTTGTAAATTCTGATTCTCTATTAACCAAGTACGATTATTACAAAGACCTTAAAGTTAAGTTTGAAGGTAAATCTAAAAACGCACAGGCAGATATCCAAGCCAAAGGACAAGCTTTCCAAAGAGAAGTAGCTCAATATCAGCAAAATGCAGGTACCCTTGCAGCAGATGTACGCAAAGCTACAGAAGAACGTTTAGCACGTAAGCAACAAGAATTGCAAACCTATCAGCAAAATGCTGGCGGTGCTTTGCAAAACGAACAAGCTGCAGAAAACGAAAAATTATACGATAAAGTTGCCGCTTACCTAAAAGGTTACGCAAAAGAAAAAGGTTATAAAATGGTGTTAACCTACTCAAAAGGAAACAGTGCAATTTTATTTGCTGATGAAAGTTTGGATGTAACATCTGAAGTAATTAAAGGCTTAAACGCAGATTACACTAAAAAATAATAACCACATATTTTAAAAGCATGCCCCGCGTAAACGGGGCATTTTTTTTGCTTTAACATTTGCGAGATGAAAGATCAGGAACAACACGAAGAATTTATGCGCATGGCCATTGCGCTGTCTGAACAAAATGTAAAAGAAAATATAGGTGGCCCCTTCGGGGCCGTAGTGGTAAAAGATGGAAAGGTGATTGCAAAATCGGGAAATAAAGTAACCACAACTAACGATCCTACAGCACATGCAGAAGTTTCGGCTATACGCTTGGCCTGTACAGAATTAGGCACCTTCGATTTAAACGGATGTGTAATTTACACCAGTTGCGAGCCCTGCCCAATGTGCTTAGGGGCAATTTATTGGTCGAGAATTGGAATGATTTATTACGGCAATACCAAAGCCGATGCAGGCAAAATTGGTTTCGACGATAAATTTATTTACGACGAGTTAGATAAGCCAATGAACAATCGCAGTTTACCAATTTTACAGTTGCTCAGAGATGAAGCTAGTGAGGCTTTTAAGCTTTGGGAAAAATCACCAATGAAAATCGATTATTAAGATTTCTATTTTTTGAAACAAAATGCCAAGTTCTAAAGTCTAATGTTAAATGATATAATATGACCTACGAACAAAAGATTAGCAGCGAGTTGGATTTTTGGAAGTTTAAAACGCTACAAAATCCATCGCTATTGAGCAAAGTTACGGATGGCGTTCAGAAAAAAATTAACAGTTTTATTCCCGATAAAGTTCATCAGGCCATAACCGCAGCCATTAAGCAAATGGTAAAGGCAGTACTTTTTGGTTCAACCTTTACCACATCAAAGCCAATAACCGATTTAACCTTGATGCACCGAGAAGCGTTGGTGAAGCAAAAAATAGAAAATTATAAAAAAACTGGCGCAGCGGAAGGCGGAATTACAGGTGCAGGCGGCTTTTTAATGAGCCTGGCAGATTTTCCGCTGCTACTGGGTATTAAAATGAAAATGCTATTTGATATAGCAGCAGTTTACGGTTACGATGTGAAAGACTATCGCGAGCGCTTATTTATCCTGCATATTTTTCAATTGGCCTTTTCCAGCAAAAAAGAAAGCAAGAATGTGTTTATCAAAATGCAAGATTGGGATAACCAAGCACATAAATTGCCAACCAATATCGATGAATTTGATTGGTTAACCTTTCAACAACAATACAGAGATTACATTGATTTGGCCAAGCTTGCGCAAATGTTGCCTTTTGTTGGCGCAGCGGTAGGCGCCATAGCCAACTATAAATTAATAGAAAAACTGGGTAAAACCGCTATGATGAGTTATAGGATGCGCCATTTTAACGTTCAATATGCCATAAACAGCAATCCTACAGTGAAAACTCTAAGCTAGAAATTAGTCGTCATTATCCTCAAACAAGCCTCCAATTAAATCGTCGGTTTCTCGCCTATCTTTTTTGGTAGGCCTACCCGTTCCACGATCTCGTTTTAAATTTGGGGCATGAAACATCGATTTAAAAGCTTGGGTTTCTTCAACAGGTGTTAAATCCTTGTATTTGGTTAATGCCGTGGGCGAATCGGTTCGGTTGTAAGAAAGCTCAACCACTTCGATAATTTTCTTTTCAATCCCTTTAGAAACCGAATACACCTCTCCTACTTTTACAATTGATGAAGGTTTAAGGTTTTGCCCATTGAGCTTTACCCGTCCAGCCTTGCAAGCATCAGTTGCCAAACTTCTGGTTTTAAACAACCGAATGGCCCACAAATATTTATCGATTCTAAGTTTTTCTGTCTCTGCCATAAAATTCAAAAGTAACAAATTTGAACTATATGTAGTGTTGATAGCTTGTAATACCTTGTAAACAATTGGAAGCGAACAAAACAATTTAAACAATTAACCATTTAATAAGTAAAAATTGATTTATTTTGCGTAAAATTTAAAAACATCATGTATTCAGATTTAAAGAAACTAATTGAAGCCGCTTGGGAAGATAGAACCCTTTTACAATATAGCAACTATTGCGAAGCCATTGAAGCCGTTATAATGGGCTTAGACAAAGGTGAAATTCGCGTTGCTGAACCTGTTTTAAACTCTTGGGGCATTAATGAGTGGGTAAAGAAGGCCGTAATTTTATATTTCCCAATTCGCGAGATGAAAGAAATTAAAAGTGGCCCATTTGTTTACCACGATAAAATGGATTTAAAAACTGACTATAAAGCAACAGGCGTACGTGTTGTGCCAATGGCAAGTGCTCGTTACGGTTCGTTTTTAGCAAAAGGCGTAATCATGATGCCTTCTTACGTAAATATTGGTGCTTATGTAGATGAAGGTACCATGGTAGATACTTGGGCAACAGTAGGCTCTTGTGCACAAATTGGCAAACGTGTTCACCTAAGTGGCGGTGTAGGTATTGGTGGTGTTTTAGAACCTGTACAAGCTGCCCCGGTAATTATTGAAGATGATTGCTTCTTAGGCTCTAGAGCGATTGTAGTAGAAGGAGTTAAATTAGAAAAAGAAGTTGTTTTAGGCGCCAATGTAGTTTTAACCGCATCAACTAAAATTATTGATGTTACTGGCCCAACTCCTGTAGAATATAAAGGCATAGTTCCTGCACGTTCTGTGGTAATCCCTGGAAGCTATACCAAAAAATTCCCAGCTGGCGAATATCAAGTACCATGTGCTTTGATTATTGGCAAACGTAAAGAAAGCACAGATAAAAAGACATCGCTTAACGATGCGTTGAGAGAAAATAACGTAGCCGTATAAATGGCTTAGGTAAAAGGTTTAAGGCAAAAGAAAGCCATAAACCTTTTATTTTAATCAGAATAAACCTGTATGAATATTGGATACGATGGCAAAAGGGCTGCGAATAACCTAACCGGATTGGGCAATTACAGCCGATCGTTGATAGAAAGTTTAGCATTCCAATACCCAGAAAATCAATATATTGTCTATTCACCAAAGGTGAAGGCTTCCAAGCAAATCAGCACCTTTCTTCAAAACCAAAACATTAAGTTAGCGCTACCAAAAAACGGTAGTTTCTTATGGCGTAGCTTAAACATTCTAAAAGATTTAGTTCGGGATGATATTCAAATTTACCACGGCCTAAGTCACGAAATTCCCTTTGCCATTCAGCATACCAGAATCAAATCTGTGGTTACCATTCACGACTTAATTTTTCTGCGTTTTCCAAAGTATTATAAATTTATTGATCGCAAACTTTATGAATGGAAAAGTAAATCAGCCTGCAAGCGTGCCGATAAAATTATCGCCATAAGTGAAAAAACCAAAGCCGATTTAATTGAATTTTACCAAATTGAACCCAATAAAATTGAAGTGATTTATCAAAGTTGCGATGACCACTTCAAAAGCCCATTCGATGCATCAACATTAAGTAGAATCAAAGCCACTTACAAACTCCCAGAAAAATACATTTTAAGTGTAGGCACGATAGAAGAAAGAAAGAACTTAAAATTAATCGTTACGGCTTTAAAAGACGTTCAGGAAGATTATAAATTGGTTGTAATTGGAAAGCAAACGGCCTATTTCAAAACAGTTGAAAAGGAAATTGACCGATTGGGATTGAGGAAACGAATCCTATTCCTACAAAACATCCCTTTCTCTGATTTGCCAGGCATCTATCAACTGGCATCCATATTTGCTTACCCTTCTTTTTACGAAGGCTTTGGGATTCCAATTATCGAAGCTCTATATTCTGGTGTGCCAACCATTGCGGCAACAGGTTCTTGTTTAGAAGAAGCAGGTGGGCCGAATTCCATCTATGTATCTCCAACAGATTCGAATCAATTAGCAGGTGCTATAAATCAAATCATTAGCAATTCGAAACTTCAAAAAACGATGAAAGAAAAAGGGCTGGAATTTGTTCAAAAATTCAACAGCCCTGTAGTCACTCAGCAATTAATGAATTGCTATTTAAATCTTCTTCCTACGGCAATTACTTAGCAGCAATTGCATTTGGAGGATATTGGTCTAAAATTTCTTTTACACCAGTATTTAATCTTTCTTCCCTTTTGGTAAAACTATCTAAGTTAAAACCACTTCCCTGACCATGCCAAAATAAAATCTTTTTGTTCGGGTCTAAGAAATCAATAATAATGGTTCCTTCGATATATTGATTAACATAGGTGCCACCGCCACCCCAAAATGGAGAACGCCAGCCCCAGCCACCGCCCCAACCCCATCCGCCATAGTAACCTGGGCCATAAACATCTGTTTTTTCCCTAGCCACTACGAATAAGTTTACGAGCATATCCGGACGATCGGACTTGGTAAATCCTTTAGCATTCATTTGCGCCTCTACGGCAGCCATTAATCGGCGTTTGTCTAAATTGTTTAACCTCACCCTCGCAATTCCCTTATCGTAAAAATTGTAAGTTTTGTAGGCATTAAGATCGACGTTTTTGTCGTAGTCGGAAGCTGTTCGGAGTGAAGAACAACCTGCTAATGCAATTACCACAGTAAAAAGCATCAGTAAATTTTTAATTGTTTTCATATGTGTATGTTGTTTAAAATAACCTGTATTAAAAATAACCATTTAAAATCTGAATAGATTGAAACATCTATAATTTTTACAATCAGATTGTTATCCTAAAAACGTTTATAAATGCCTTAATGTTTCAAGCTAAATGTTAAATTATTAAGCATTTACATGATTTAACATATCGTTTTTAAATTAACTTTGCAACATGCTTAGAGATGAAATAAACAAGGCTTTAGAGGTAATTAAGTCTGGTGGCGTAATTCTTTATCCAACAGATACCATTTGGGGATTAGGCTGTGATGCTACCAATGCAGAAGCGGTAGAAAAGCTTTTAAAAATTAAAAATAGACCTGCAGAAAAAAGCCTAATTGTGCTCTTAGATGTTGACAATAAGATTCAGAGCTACGTAAACGAAGTACCGGAGATTGCATACGATTTAATCGAATATGCCGAAAACCCGTTGACCATCATCTTTTCAGGTGCCAAAAACTTAGCTCCGAATGTAATTAACGCC
This sequence comes from Pedobacter yonginensis, assembly GCF_003173595.1. Taxonomy (GTDB): domain Bacteria; phylum Bacteroidota; class Bacteroidia; order Sphingobacteriales; family Sphingobacteriaceae; genus Pedobacter; species Pedobacter yonginense. Next base: position 621,285 of record NZ_QGNZ01000004.1, on the reverse strand, counting down.
GACGGTAGTGTGGGCATTCGCATAGTTAAACATGATTTTTGCACACCTTTAATCCAACGCTTCCGCAAACCAATTGTTTCAACCTCAGCAAATTTGAGTGGAGAACCCTCACCGAGGTATTTTGATGATCTAAGCCCAGAGATTTTAGAGGCGGTAGATTTAGTAATCGATTTTGAACAAGAAAATCGTACGATTAAAAAACCATCAACCATTATGAAACTCTCTCCCGGTGGTCAATTTGAATTTATAAGGAAATAAATCCCTTTGAGTACAATGCAGGCTTTATTACGCTTAAATCAGCTCAGCATCGAATGTTTTTCTTAATTTCGTCCATTCAACTGCCTTTTTATGCAAGCTAACTTCAGTAATGAAAGTCAGAAATTTCCATTGAGAAATTTAGAAGTTCATTTAAAAGACCCAATATTCCAAACCTTATCTGCCGTAGCAGATCAAAATAACACCGAGGCTTATGTTATTGGAGGATTTGTGCGGGATTTATTTTTAGAGCGTCCATCAAAAGATATTGATGTTGTAGTGGTTGGAAAAGGAATTGCATATGCCGAGGCGGTAGGTAAAAAATTGCACATTAAGGTTGCCGTTTTTAAAAACTTTGGAACAGCCAACATTAAGTATAGAGATTTAGAAGTTGAATTTGTTGGTGCGAGAAGAGAATCTTATCGTTCCGATTCGCGCAAACCAATTGTTGAAGATGGAACTTTAGAAGACGATCAAATCAGAAGGGATTTTACGATAAATGCTTTAGCCATTAATCTCAATGCCCATCGTTTCGGCGAACTTTTAGATCCATTTGATGGGATAAAGGACTTAGAAAATAAGTTAATCCGTACTCCGCTCGATCCAGAAGTGACTTTTTCTGATGATCCCTTACGCATGATGAGGGCCATAAGGTTTGCAAGCCAACTCAATTTTAATATCGATCAGGCTGCATTAAGTGCCATTAAAACGCAGAAAAATCGCATCAGCATTGTTTCAAAAGAGCGAATTACCGATGAACTGAATAAGATAATTTTATCAAAAAAACCATCCATTGGGTTTAAACATCTTTTTGATACAGGTTTATTGCACATCATTTTCCCTCAAATGGCACAGCTTTATGGTGTAGAAATCATTAAGGGAAAAGGCCATAAAGATAATTTCTATCACACCTTGGAGGTTTTAGACAACATTTGCGAAACTACTGACGATTTATGGTTGAGATGGGCAGCCATCCTGCACGATATTGCCAAGCCCGCAACCAAACGTTTTGAAGAAGGACACGGATGGACCTTTCATGGACATGAAGATAAAGGCGCCAGAATGGTTCCCAAAATTTTTGCGCAGCTGAAATTGCCGCTTAACGAGAAAATGAAGTACGTGCAAAAATTGGTGCAATTGCACCTACGTCCTATCGTTTTGGCGCAAGAAACCGTAACAGATTCTGCTGTAAGAAGATTACTTTTTGATGCAGGTGAGGAAATAGAAAGCTTAATGTTGCTCTGTAATGCAGATGTAACCACTAAAAACGAATATAAAAAAACCAAGTATCGCAACAACTTTGAACTCGTGAAAAAGAAGTTAAAAGATGTTGAGGAACGAGATAAAATCCGAAATTGGCAACCACCAATTACGGGCCTCGACATTATGGAAACTTTTGGTTTGGAAGCGGGTAAGGAAGTTGGCCTCATTAAAAACGCAATTCGTGAAGCAATTTTGGAAGGCGAGATAACAAATGATTACAACGAAGCGTTTAATTTTATGCTGAACCACGCAAAACAAATGGGACTAAATCCTGTTAACAAAGAAATTACTTAAAACAACTGCGAAAACAGACAATTAGAGAACCTTTTGTGACTTTTACTGTTTTGTGGTAAAGCAAATTAACTTTATTTTTACGGTTCCAAAATACAATAATGGCTATTTATAAATTTAGAATTACTTTCGAAGATTTTGATGATGTTGTGAGAGAGATCGACATTAAATCAAACCAAACATTTGAAGACCTGCATAAGGCAATACACAAATCGACTGGTTACAATGCCGAAAAATCATCATCATTTTATGTGAGTACGGATAATTGGTTAAAAGGCGATGAGATTGCATATTTACCAAGTGAGCGCAAGAAAGATCGTGTTGTACTTATGGAGAATTCTAAATTAAGTGGCTTTATCGAAGACCCGCATCAAAAATTCTATTACATCTATAATTTTGACCGTCCATACGATTTTCATGTAGAATTGGTTAAAATTGTTCTAGATCCTGATCCAAATATTGAATACCCTTTCCTAGCCAAAAGCTCCGGAGAGGCCCCAAAAATAATGGAGCGAAACAGTCCTCAAGCAGTAGATCCAAGAGGAGCATCGGCCGTTTCTAGTGAATTTGATTTCTTAAATGAAATGAATTTTGTTCCTGAAGATACGGATGAACTAGAAGCCATGGGCGAAATGGGTATTAACGCCGAAGAACGAGATGAAGAAGATGAAACAGAAGAAAGCGACGAATTTGGAGATGAATTTTCGGATAGCGAAAGCTACGAAGATGAAAGCCATAAAGACGACTATTAATCCAAAATAAAATTAAACAATATACAAACGGTCAGATGGATTCATCTGACCGTTTTGTTAAAAAAGCAATATGCCAACAGATAACTTAAAGCCTAAAAAAGCTAAAACCCTTATCTCAGTTGTTGGCCCAACCGCCATCGGAAAAACTGCCCTGGCGATCGAACTTGGGCGTTATTTTAACACCGAAATCATTTCTGCTGATTCCAGACAATTTTTCAAGGAAATGGAAATTGGTACGGCGAAACCCAATCAAGAAGAACTTGCGTCGGTTAAGCATCACTTTATTAACTCACATTCTGTAGAAAAACTTTTTAGCACTGGCGATTTTGAAGTGGAGGCATTGGAAACGCTGCAGGCCATATTTACAGATCGAGATACGGCAATTATAGTCGGAGGTTCTGGTCTATATGTTAATGCCGTACTTAATGGTTTAGATGAAATGCCAGAAATTGATCTAAAGATCCGGGAACAACTCAACGCCCAATTCGAAAATGAAGGGATTGAGGTGATACAAAAAAAACTCGAACAGGTCGATCCAGAATACTTCAACAAAGTGGATCAAAATAACCCTCAAAGAATGATCAGAGGGCTAGAGGTATTTCTTTCAACAGGACGAAAACTGTCATCCATGCTTTCCGCGCAGAAAAAAGACCGACCGTTTAACATCATCAAAATTGGACTCAATACAGATCGAGCAACACTTTATAATCAAATCAACCACCGAGTAGATAAAATGATGGAAAGGGGTTTATTAGAAGAAGTGAAAGGCCTTATTCCTTTTAGAAAGTATAATGCGCTTAATACTGTAGGTTATAGTGAGTTGTTTGATTATGTTGATGAAAAAGTCTCCTTAGCTGATGCTATCGCTGCCATAAAACAGAATACACGCAGGTTTGCAAAACGACAACTTACTTGGTTCAGAAAAGATGAGGAGATAAATTGGTTTGAGCCAGATGAAAAGGAGCAGATTATTGCTTTTATAAAAAAACAGCTTTAAACGAAAAAGGCCTGCAAATCTGCAAGCCTTTTCAATATTTCCGATGAATTTTAGTTCGGGAATTTTACACCTCTATATTGCGTAACATCCACCACAGGAATTGTCGATCCGTATTTGGCATTAATTGCATTAATGAACACATTAGCAATTACCGCATTTCCGCGTGGGGTTAAGTGAACACCATCAAGAGAGAAAGCGCCACCCGTAATGAAAGCCGAATTGATTCCAATTCCATTGATGATAATCCCGGTTTTAACCTGATTTAAGTAAGCGTAAGTATCTGCAATAGCCAAACCTTTGCTATCTGCAAGAGATTTAATGCTATTGTTATAGCTGATTACATAATCTTTAACCTTAGCAACTTCATCTTTATCTAAAACCCAGTTATTTGCAATCGGATTTAAAGGATGCAAACCATAAGGATATGGTGATGATGTAGTTGAACCAAACAAGCCTGCTGATTGGAAAGGCAAACGAATTAAATCTTCACTGGTTGCCGCTCTCACCGTTCCCGTACCCGTTTGGATGTAAATGGCGGCAGCCGCAGGATTGATTGCTTTTGCAGCGTTTAGTAATGCAGCAACCGTTACCGTATTGAAATACGGAATCGCAGTCACATCAGGGATCGTCGCAACAATTCCTTTTTGTCCACCTGCTGAAAGCGAGTTCACTAAATTAGAATACAACAATGCAAAAGTTGATTTATCGGTTAAAACGTTAGTGGCATCAGTCGTTACACCGCCGTTGGTTGCGTATCCTAAAGCATCGTTGTTACCCAACCATAAAGAGAAGAAGGTATGACTTCTACCCTGAATAAATTGAAAATAAGAAGTTACGCCTACTTGCGCATCAGGTAAAAGTCTTTCCAAATATGGATTGGCTGCACCAAAAGGTCCAGCAAAAGCCAAATCTACACGCATTCCAGGTATGCCTAAATTCTGAACTTCACCTGTATATTTCGCTAATCGAGTTGCATCACGATAAGCTAAATTCGTGGTAACTGGTGTTAAGGTAGGCACACCATTAACCAATGCCGTTAAAGATAAATATCCAGATCCATTTGCCTGTGCATCTGTAAAAAATGGCGAAGTAAAACTCCCCCCTCCTACGGTTGCCATTTTCTCGGCCATTAAATTTGGATAAGCTACTTTTTGGCCTTCCAAATACAAACCACCATCAGCAAACCCTGAGGTTAAAGAGTTACCTACTGCTATGTATTTGCTAAAATTTGCCGATCCTGCGGTGGTACCTGCTGGACTTTCAATTTCTGGTTTACAAGAAGCTACAAAAAGTACGCTAGCAACTAAAAGACTATTTAATATATATTTTTTCATCGTAATTTCTCCTACCATTTATAAGTTAATGAAAGCCCTGGTGCATAAACTAGGGTTTTAAAGGTGCCGTTTAAGCCTGTTTCAATATTTTTTTGTGTACGTGATTGAACATCTTCGAAGAAAAACGAAGCATTAACTTCAAACTTCGAAGTAAAAGCGTAACCAGCGCCCGCACTTAAAATATAACGATTTGCATCAGGAGCTTCAGGAGTTACATAGCCATCTTGAACTGGGCTTAAAGCATAACCCACACCGGCCCTTAAAGCCAATTTTTCTGTCGCCTGATGATTGATTCCTAATTTGAATGAAGAACCATCACGATAGTTACGTGCAGATTTTGTATCGGCCAAAGCAGAAGTATTCGTAGCATAATCAAAAGATAAATCTTGATAAATGTGCCATTGAACCCAACTTGCATCGAAAGCTAGTTTTGTTGATTTGGAAAGTGGGATGCCAATGCCTAACGTAGTTGTAGCTGGTAAAGGCAGTTCTGCATTAAATGTATTTCCTGCCGGGAAAGATGTTCTTAATGAATTCGGAACATCAAATTCTGCGCTTCCACCGTCCAGTTTTGTAATAACTTTTGATTTATGGGTAATGGCAAACGTAATGTTGCTTAAGGTATTAATGTAAATACCAGCATTCCAACCATAACCTTTTCCAGTACCATCTAAAGTTACCTTTCCAGAACGTCCATCAGGAAAATTGACAGGAATTGCTCTCTGTAAGTTTACGTCGCCATAATTGTAAACGAAACCTGCTCCAATACCAATACGATCCGTAATTTTTATACTCAAGGTTGGTTGGAAGTAGATTGCTTTAAGATTTAATGAAGTTAAAGCATATTTGCCCGACCAATTGTCGCCCCAATCAACCAATCCGCCAAAAGGCGTATAAACACCCAAACCCAATTTCCATTTATTTGATTTTGGTCCCCAAACGGCGTAAAGCTCAAATGGTGTAGCAATTTTATTTTTTACGTTTTCTGTAACATTAGAATTCGCTTGCTGGAATGCCGACTTGAATAATAATGGATTTCCCCCTGCCGAAATGGAGTTTTTTTCTAAGAAGGTAACTGCTCCAGGGTTAAAAAATACAGAAGCCTCGTCTAACGCCAAGGCAGAACCTGCTCCCGCCATACCGATTTGTTTTTGCCCTTGTAAATTAACCTGGAAGCCCTGTGCCATAACCCATATCGGGAAAGAAAGTAGCGCGCTCAATAAAATTTTTTTCATGTTTATATATGGTTATCGCACAAATATATACTATGCTAACATAGCAAGCAAACATTTGTTTATAAGTATTTTTAAAAGTAATTAAGCTTGTGCTGTTGGCCCTCCAAAACCCATAGGGAATGGCGGTTCTTCCTGAGTTTTGATACGTCCGTTAACCGCTTCAAATTTTTGAAGGTTGTCTTCTAAGGCTGATAATAAACGCTTAGCGTGTTCGGGCGTTAAAATAATTCTTGATTTAACTTTAGCTTTAGGCAAGCCTGGCATTACGCGAATAAAATCAAGCACAAATTCTGTATTGGAATGGGTAATGATCGCAAGGTTTGAAAATACACCCTCTGCAACTTCTTCTGAGAGTTCTATATTTAATTGATTTTCGTTTTGTTGTTCTTCCATAATTGAGTAAAATTAATCTTCGTTCATATTGAGCGAACATAAAGGTAATATTAAACTCGCATTCACAAAAAATTAATAAATAAAAAGGGCTGTCTCAATAATGAAACAGCCCTTTAAAATCATATGATTGATTATTATGCCTCTACTTCTTCTTGTTTCGAAGCTAATAATTTATCGTATTCTTCTTGAGAACCAACGATGATTCTTTCGTAACCACGAACACCTGTTCCCGAAGGAATTAAGTGACCAACAATTACATTTTCTTTCAAGCCTAACATGTTATCACGTTTACCTGCAATAGCTGCCTCATTTAATACTTTCGTAGTTTCCTGGAACGAAGCCGCAGAAATGAACGATTTAGTACCTAATGATGCACGTGTAATACCTTGTAAGATAGAACTTGCAGTTGCTGGTCTTGCATCTCTAACCGTAATCTGTTTTAAATCTTTACGTTTCAACTGAGAATTTTCGTCTCTTAATCTACGTAATGAAACAATCTGACCTGGTTTGAAATCATTTGAATCTCCCGCATCTTCAACAACTTTCTTGTCGTACATGGCATCATTCTCTTCAGCAAAATCCCAACGATCAACAGCATTGTTTTCTAAGAAAATAGTATCTCCTGGATCTTCAATGTGAACTTTCTGCATCATTTGGTGAACAATTACCTCGAAATGCTTATCGTTAATTTTCACACCTTGCAAACGGTAAACCTCTTGAATACCATTAACTAAGTATTCTTGAACCGCTGCAGGTCCTTTAATTGATAAGATATCCGCAGGAGAAATTGAACCATCTGATAAAGGCATACCTGCTTTCACAAAGTCATTATCCTGAACAAGGATGTGTTTAGACAATGGAACTAGGTATTTCTTAACTTCACCATCTTTAGATTCGATTGTGATCTCACGATTACCACGTTTAACACCACCTAAAGTAACCACACCATCAATCTCAGTTACTACAGCTGGGTTTGAAGGGTTACGTGCTTCGAATAATTCCGTTACACGTGGTAAACCACCTGTAATATCTCGGGTTTTACCAGTTGCACGTGGTATTTTAGCGATAATTTGACCAGTTTGGATGGTTTCACCTTCATCAACTGAAACGTGGGCACCCACTGGAATGTTATATCCTTTAATAAATTCGCCTTTCTTATCAACGATTTGTACTGAAGGGTTTTTAGTTTTATCACGTGTATCGATAATCACTTTTTCACGGTGACCTGTTTGCTCATCTGATTCCTCACGATAGGTAACACCTTCTATAATGGCATCAAATTGTGCTTTACCGGCAAATTCTGAAAGAATAACCGCGTTGTACGGATCCCACGAACAGATTTTATCGCCTTTAGATAATTTATCACCTTCCTTAACGAATAAGAATGCACCGTAAGGAATGTTGTTGGTTACGATGATACGTCCGGTACCTGGCTCAACAATTTTGAACTCACCTGAACGACCCAATACAACTTGTACGGTTCCTTCTTCTGTTTGTGTATCAACAGTACGGATGTTTTCAAATTCGATAACACCATCAAACTTAGCTACGATATTTGATTCTGCAGCAATGTTTGATGCAGTACCACCCACGTGGAAAGTACGAAGTGTTAACTGTGTACCCGGCTCACCGATTGATTGTGCTGCAATAACACCAACTGCCTCACCTCTTTGAACACGTTTGCCAGATGCTAAGTTACGACCGTAACATAAAGCACAAACACCACGTTTAGCTTCACAAGTTAATACTGAACGAATTTCAATACCTTCTAATGGAGATTCTTCAATCGCTTTGGCAATATCCTCGTTGATGTCTTCACCAGCACCAACTAACAATTGATTATCTAATGGATTGTAAACATCATGTAATGACGTACGTCCTAAAATTCGATCGTATAATGGCTCAACAATATCTTCTTGATCTTTCAAAGCAGTAGTGTACATGCCTCTTAAAGTACCACAGTCGTTATCGTTAACAATCATATCTTGTGCAACATCATGCAAACGACGAGTTAAGTAACCAGCATCAGCTGTCTTTAACGCCGTATCTGCCAAACCTTTACGCGCACCGTGAGTAGAAATGAAGTATTCTAATACCGATAAGCCTTCTTTAAAGTTTGATAAGATTGGATTCTCAATAATGTCACCACCTGAACCAGATTTTTGAGGTTTCGCCATCAATCCACGCATTCCGCAAAGCTGACGAATCTGCTCTTTCGAACCACGTGCACCAGAATCAAGCATCATATATACGGAGTTAAAACCTTGGTTATCTGACGATAACTGAGTCATAACGAATGTAGTTAATCTGTTGTTGATACGTGTCCAAATATCGATAATTTGGTTGTAACGTTCGTTGTTGGTAATGAAACCCATGTTATAGTTGTTTCTTACCTCTTCAACTTCAGCAGCTGCTTGTTCTAATAAAGTATGTTTTTCAACAGGGATGTTAACGTCTTGTAAGTTGAACGATAAACCTCCTTGGAAAGCCATACGGAAACCTAATTCTTTGATATCATCTAAGAACTGTGAAGAACGAGCCATACCTGTCATTTTCACTACTTCACCAATAATATCTCTTAAAGATTTTTTAGTTAATAGTTCATTGATGTAACCTACTTCTTCAGGAACCAATTGGTTGAATAATACTCTACCAACGGTAGTTTCTGTTAACTTATTCACGATAGTACCATCGCTTTGTTTAACATTAACCCTTACTTTGATGAAAGCATGCAGATCTAATTCTTTCTCGTTATAAGCAATAATTACTTCTTCTGGAGAATAGAAATTCGAATCCTGTCCTTTTACAACTCTAGTGTCATCTGTTCTACGGCCTTTAGTAATGTAATAAAGACCCAAAACCATATCCTGTGATGGTACAGTAATTGGTGTACCGTTTGCAGGGTTTAAGATGTTATGAGCGGCCAACATCAATACTTGGGCTTCCAAAATTGCGGCATTACCTAGCGGTAAATGCACAGCCATCTGGTCACCATCAAAATCGGCGTTGAACGCAGTACACACTAATGGGTGTAATTGAATCGCTTTTCCTTCAATTAATTTAGGTTGGAAAGCTTGGATACCCAGTCTGTGTAACGTAGGTGCACGGTTTAATAATACCGGGTGTCCTTTCAATACGTTTTCTAGAATATCCCAAACTAATGGGTCTTTTCTATCTACAATTTTCTTTGCAGATTTAACTGTTTTCACCACACCACGCTCAATCATCTTACGAATAATGAACGGTTTGTAAAGCTCAGCAGCCATATCTTTAGGGATACCACACTCGTGTAATTTAAGGCTTGGCCCTACAACAATTACCGAACGAGCTGAATAATCCACACGTTTACCTAATAAGTTCTGACGGAAACGACCCTGTTTACCTTTCAAGATGTCTGAAAGTGATTTCAAAGCACGGTTACCTTCAGTTTTAACCGCATTAACTTTACGCGAGTTATCGAACAACGAATCTACAGCTTCCTGCAACATACGTTTCTCGTTACGTAAAATTACCTCTGGTGCTTTAATCTCGATCAAACGTTTTAAACGGTTGTTACGGATAATTACACGACGGTATAAATCATTCAAATCTGATGTAGCGAAACGACCACCTTCTAATGGAACTAATGGACGCAATTCTGGTGGAATAACCGGAACAATTTTAACAATCATCCATTCTGGGCGATTCTCAATGCGTGTATTAGCACCACGGAAAGCTTCAACAACTTGAAGACGTTTTAAAGCCTCATTTTTACGTTGTTGAGAAGTTTCATTAGCTGCTTGGTGACGTAAATCGTAAGATAAAGTATCTAAGTTAATACGTTTCAAAAGATCTTCTAATGCTTCAGCACCCATTTTGGCGATGAATTTATTAGGATCTTTATCATCCAGATATTGATTTTCTTTAGGTAATTTATCTAAGATATCTAAGTACTCTTCTTCCGTTAAGAAGTCCATGTACTTAATGCCATCCTCTTCCATTAAACCGGATTGGATAACCACGTAACGCTCGTAATAGATAATTAAATCAAGTTTTTTAGTAGGTAAACCTAATAAGTAACCGATTTTGTTTGGTAAAGAACGGAAATACCAGATGTGCGCAACAGGCACCACCAAAGCGATGTGTCCCATACGCTCTCTACGTACCTTCTTTTCTGTTACTTCAACACCACAACGATCACAAACAATACCTTTATAACGGATACGTTTGTATTTACCGCAATGACATTCGTAATCTTTTACCGGACCAAAAATACGCTCACAGAACAAACCATCACGTTCAGGTTTGTAAGTACGGTAATTAATGGTTTCTGGCTTCAACACCTCACCGCTTGAGCGCTCCAAAATAATTTCAGGAGACGATAAGCTAATCGTGATTGATGTGAAATTGCTTTTTAATTTATTATCCTTTTTGTAAGACATATCTCTTTCTTTAATGATTGAAGGATGTAGTGAGAGCATGATTGAATGAAAGTTTCCCATCATTCAATCATGCCTTCATTCTTTCATTCAATTAGTCTAACGTAATATCTAAACCTAAACCGCGTAACTCATGTACCAATACATTAAACGATTCTGGTACACCTGGTGTTGGTAGGTTTTCACCTTTAACAATGGCTTCGTAAGTTTTGGCTCTTCCGATTACATCATCCGATTTAACGGTTAAGATTTCTTGAAGAATATTAGCTGCACCAAACGCCTCTAATGCCCAAACCTCCATCTCACCAAAACGCTGACCACCAAATTGAGCTTTACCACCCAATGGTTGTTGTGTAATTAATGAGTATGGTCCGATTGAACGGGCGTGCATCTTATCATCAACCATGTGACCTAATTTCAACATGTAGATAATACCTACAGTTGTAGTCTGATCGAAACGCTCACCTGTTAAACCATTGTATAAGTAGGTTTTACCTGAAGCAGGAACACCCGCTTTAGCAATCCACTCTTCTACCTCAGTGTGGGTAGCACCATCAAAAATTGGTGTTGCAAATTTAACACCTAGTTCTTGACCAGCCCATGCCAAAATAGTTTCGTAAATCTGACCAAGGTTCATACGTGAAGGTACACCCAGTGGGTTCAACACAATATCAACTGGAGTACCATCAGCTAAGAAAGGCATATCTTCATCACGTACAATACGTGCAACAATACCTTTATTACCGTGGCGTCCTGCCATTTTATCACCTACTTTTAATTTACGTTTTTTAGCTACATAAACTTTTGCCATTTGTACAATTCCTGAAGGAAGCTCATCACCTACACTAATCGCAAATTTATCGCGTTTGTAAGCACCAAGTTCTTCGTTAACACGGATACCGTAGTTATGAAGCAATAGTTTAATCATCTCGTTTTTATCATCATCAGTAGTCCATTTGTTAGGGCTAATGTGTGTAAATTCAAGATCTGCTAAAATTTTCTGAGTAAATTTAGCGCCTTTAGGCACAAGTAATTCTTTGTAAATATTGAATACACCTTGAGATGTTTTACCGTTTACAATGGTGAATAACTTGTCAACCAATTCTGCCTTTAATTTCTCAGTAATATTGTTGTACGATTTGTCTAATTTCTCAATAGCCGATTTTTCTTCAGCTTTTGTAGTTTTCTTCGCACGGCTAAATAACTTCGTATCAATTACTACACCTTGGATAGATGGAGGTGTTTTCAAAGAAGCATCTTTAACGTCGCCTGCTTTATCACCAAAAATTGCACGTAGTAATTTCTCTTCTGGTGACGGATCAGATTCTCCTTTTGGAGTAATCTTACCAATTAAAATATCACCTTCTTTTACATCAGCACCGATACGGATAATACCATTTTCATCCAAATCTTTAGTCGCCTCTTCAGAAACGTTAGGGATATCTGGTGTTAATTCCTCTTCTCCACGTTTTGTATCACGTACTTCTAATTCAAATTCTTCAATATGCAATGAAGTGAAAACATCATCACGAACAATACGCTCGTTGATTACAATCGCATCCTCAAAGTTGAAACCTTGCCAAGGCATGAAAGCCACTTTCAAGTTTCTACCCAATGCCAATTCACCGTTTTGAGTTGCATAACCCTCGCAAAGTACCTGTCCTTTAGTAACTTTCTGGCCTTTTTTAACGATTGGCTTTAAGTTAATACAAGTATTCTGGTTGGTTTTTTTGAACTTAATTAAACGGTAAGTTTTGCTGTCACCCTCAAATGAAACCAAACGATCATCCTCGTTACGGTCATACTTAATAGTGATTTCATTTGCATCTACATATTCTACAACCCCATTACCTTCAGCATTGATCAAAGTTCTTGAATCGCGAGCAACGCGACCTTCTAAACCTGTACCAACAATTGGCGCTTCAGGGCGTAACAAAGGTACAGCCTGACGTTGCATGTTCGATCCCATCAAAGCCCTGTTCGCATCATCATGTTCTAAGAACGGAATCAACGAGGCAGCAATTGAAGTAATCTGATTTGGTGCAACATCCATTAAGTCTAATTTCTCAGGCTCAATAATTGGGAAGTCACCCTCATAACGCGCTTTAACGCGTGGGGTTGTGAAATTACCTTTATCATCATACTCTGCATTAGCCTGAGCGATGGTTTTACCATCTTCATCTTCTGCCGATAAATAAATAACGTCTGAATCAACAACTACTTTACCATCTTCAACACGTTTGTAAGGTGTTTCAATGAAACCTAAATTGTTGATTTTTGCATGCACACAAAGTGATGAAATCAAACCAATGTTTGGTCCTTCTGGAGTTTCGATGGTACATAAACGACCATAGTGGGTGTAGTGAACATCACGAACCTCGAAACCAGCACGCTCACGTGATAAACCACCTGGGCCTAAAGCTGACAAACGACGTTTGTGTGTAATCTCTGCTAATGGATTGGTTTGATCCATAAACTGAGACAACTGGTTCGTACCGAAGAAAGAGTTAATTACCGACGATAAAGTACGGGCATTAATTAAATCAGTTGGCGTAAACACCTCATTATCGCGAATGTTCATACGCTCACGGATTGTTCTTGCCATACGGGCTAAACCAACTCCAAATTGAGCATACAACTGCTCACCTACCGTACGTACACGACGGTTAGACAAGTGATCGATATCATCTACCTCTTCTTTTGAGTTGATCAATTTGATCAGGTATTTAACAATCGCAATAATATCTGCTTTTGTTAATACTTTAACCTCATCAGGGGTATTCATTTTCAATTTACGGTTAATGCGGTAACGACCAACATCACCTAAATCGTAACGTTTATCCGAGAAGAATAAACGATCAATGATACCACGAGCGGTTTCCTCATCAGGTGGTTCTGCGTTACGCAAAGCACGATAGATGTTCTCAACAGCTTCTTTTTCAGAGTTTGATGTATCTTTTTGTAATGTATTATATATAATGGTATAATCGGCCTGACTTGCGCCATCTTCTTTTGATAAGATGATGCTTTTTACGCCAGCTTCGATAACCATATCAATGTGTTCGTCTTCTAAAACGGTTTCTCTTTCAAGAATCACTTCATTACGGTCGATAGAAACTACCTCACCTGTATCTTCATCTACAAAATCTTCAACCCATTTTTTTAATACTCTTGCTGCTAGTTTACGACCGATATATTTCTTTAAGCCTGATTTACTAACTTTTACTTCGTCAGCAAGATCAAAAAGCTCCAAAATATCTTTATCAGAATCGTAACCGATAGCACGTAATAAAGTGGTAACCGGGAATTTTTTCTTACGATCGATGTAAGCATACATTACGTTATTAACGTCTGTAGCAAACTCGATCCATGAACCTTTGAATGGGATAACACGTGCAGAATACAATTTGGTTCCATTAGTGTGACGGCTTTGGCCGAAGAACACGCCTGGAGAACGGTGTAGTTGCGAAACGATAACACGTTCTGCTCCGTTGATAACAAATGTACCTTTTGGTGTCATATACGGGATTGTACCTAAATACACATCCTGAATAATGGTTTCAAAATCTTCATGTTCAACATCATTACAAGAAAGCTTTAGCTTTGCTTTTAATGGAACATTGTAGGTTAATCCACGCTCAATACACTCGTGTATATCGTAACGTGGCGGATCAACAAAATAATCAAGAAACTCTAATACGAAGATATTTCTTGAATCTGTTATTGGAAAGTTTTCAGCAAACACTTTAAACAAACCTTCGCTAGAGCGATCGTCTGATGTGGTATCTATCTGGAAAAATTCTCTGAATGATTGCAATTGCACATCCAGAAAATCCGGATAGTCTATAATGTGCTTACTAGTTGCAAAATTTACTCTTTGTTCGACTGTCTTTGCCAATGGACTAAAAGATTTTAGTTTAAGAATAAACTATTTGTTTGGTTCGGGTTTGAAACATTCTCATTAACCAAGCAAAATGAGATGTTTATAAACAGGTAAAGACACCGACATTTTCAGTCGGTGTCTAATACATTTTTAGCTTAGCTAAATTAAGTGATTACTTAATTTCAACTACTGCTCCAGCTTCTTCCAATTGTTTTTTAAGAGCTTCTGCTTCGTCTTTAGCAACACCAGTTTTTAATTCTTTTGGTGCACCATCAACTAAGTCTTTTGCTTCTTTCAAACCAAGACCAGTTAAGTCTTTAACAAGTTTTACAACTGCTAATTTCTGACCACCAGCTTCTTTCAAAATAACATCAAATGATGTTTTTTCTGCAGCAGCAGCAGGTGCATCACCACCAGCAGCAGGACCAGCAACTACAGCAGCAGCTGCAGGCTCGATACCATACTCGTCCTTTAAGATTTGAGCTAATTCGTTAACTTCTTTAACGGTTAAGTTTACTAATTGCTCAGCAAACGATTTTAAATCTGCCATTTTATTAAGATTTTAAAAATTTACGTAAAAATAATTTTGTTTAATTTGCGAACTTAAGGTGTTCGTTAACCTTCTCTTTCTTGTAGAGTTTTAACAATTCCTGCAATTTTACCGCCACTTGATTTAAGCGCAGATATAACATTCTTAGCTGGTGATTGTAATAATCCAACGATATCGCCAATAAGCTCTTCTCTTGATTTCAAGCTTACTAAGTTATTCAATTGGTCATCGCCAACATATACTGATGAATCTATAAATGCTGCCTTAAGTAATGGTTTATCAGATGTTCTTCTCAAAGCTTTAATCAACTTCGCCGGAGCGTTTGCTGTTTTTGAGAATAATAATGATGATGAACCTTTAAGGGCTTCGTATATCTCAGAAGAATCGCCATCTAAACCTTCAATCGCTTTGCGAATTAAAGTGTTTTTAGCAACCTTCATTACGATATCACTTTCAAAACATTTGCGTCGGATGTTATTAATCTGCTCAACAGAAAGGCTAGATGTATCAGCAATATAGAAATTGCCATACTCTTGCATTTGTCCTTGTAGTTCTAAAACTACTTCGTTTTTTTCTTCTCTGTTCATGATTAAATCCCCGCTACTGATTTGGTTTCAATTGCAATCCCAGGACTCATTGTAGAAGACACGTGAATGCTTTTAAAATAAGTTCCTTTTGCAGCAGATGGTTTTAATTTCGAAATTACTTGAATGATTTCAAGTGCATTCTCATAAATTTTGTCTGCTGGGAATGATACTTTTCCTATCGAGGCGTGTATGATACCCGTTTTGTCAACTTTAAAATCAATCTTACCTGCTTTAACCTCAGTTACAGCTTTACCAACTTCGTTAGTTACTGTACCTGATTTTGGGTTAGGCATTAAGTTCCTTGGACCTAAAACACGGCCCAATTTACCTACCTTAGCCATACAAGCAGGAGTAGTGATAATAATGTCTACATCGGTCCAACCACCTTCAATTTTAGCCACATATTCGTCTAAACCTACGAACTCTGCGCCGGCTGCTTTTGCTTCTTCTTCCTTATCAGGAGTTACTAGAGCTAAAACACGTACAGTTTTACCTGTTCCGTGTGGTAAAGTAGCAATACCACGTACCATTTGATTGGCTTTACGTGGATCTACACCTAATGATACATCAATATCAACTGATGCATCGAATTTAGTGGTAGTGATCTCTTTTACCAAAGCAGCAGCAGCCTGTAAAGTATAAGCTTTACCAGCTTCTATTTTAGCATGTGCCTTTTTTTGATTTTTAGTTAATTTCGCCACTGTTGTAAACTGTTTTTTAATTAATTGTTCCAGGGTGCGTCACCAGAAACGGTGATTCCCATACTGCGTGCTGTACCGGCAACCATACTCATTGCAGATTCGATTGTAAATGCATTTAAATCAGGCATTTTATCTTCAGCAATAACTTTAATCTGGTCCCAGGTCACCGATCCAACTTTTTTACGGTTAGGCTCAGCAGAACCACTCTGTAATTTAGTAGCATCTTTTAATTGGATAGCTACAGGAGGGGTTTTGATGATGAAATCGAATGACTTATCAGCATAAACAGTAATTACAACTGGCAATACTTTACCTGCTTTATCTTGGGTACGAGCGTTGTACTGTTTGCAAAATTCCATGATGTTAACACCCTTAGCACCTAATGCAGGTCCTACTGGTGGCGATGGATTTGCCGCTCCGCCTTTGATCTGTAATTTGATCATTGCACTGACTTCTTTTGCCATTTTGTGTTTTTTGTTTATTTAAAACTCAATGTTAAATATTGGAAGCATGTAACATTTTATTCCTTAGACGGTTCTTATACAAAACCAAAAGGACTGCAAAGATATGGATAATCTTGCAGTCATACAATAGATAGAGTAAAAATATTTAATGTGGATGTATAGACGAAATTAATGCTTACCACTCATCTTTAAAATAACTTTTAAACAATTTTTCAATTTCAATTATTGCTATTCTACCTTTTCTACCAGGACACATTTCTTTTTCATAATACTGTGGCGCATAAAAATACAAACGCTTAATGTTTTTTTTCGTAATCAAGTAGAGGCTAATCCCACCTCCATCGTAAATATTTTTATCATATCCATCTTTAGCCTTCGGACAACCTTGCCCGTCAATAGAATCATCATTAATTTGCCAGGGTTGTTGTGTTAATAAGTAATGCCAAAAAGCTGATAAATCATTATCAGTTAAATATTTTGGAGTAAAAAATCTATTGATGGCAATATTTCTACTTTCATAATATTTGTTTATCTTGTAGAGACTATCTCGAATTGCTCTAGGCATATTAATTTTACTTTTATAAAAAGATTTATAAAAATATGCTGTTAAAGTATCAACGCATTTGCTCAAAATAAAATATTCAGGGGGATTGCCCCACGACTTATCGTATCCAAATAAAATTGTACTATCAGCATTTTTTTGTAGAAATTTATGAACTGATGTAATATTTACATCGGGTACGATACTTACATTTTGACCAAATAAATAATTGTTCATTAATACTAAGCATATAATCAATGGATATTTTAAGATTTTATAATTCTTCATTTTAATTACAAATTGGTGTACCTCTTTTTTTCTGATCAGCATAATATTCCCCATTTATGGCGTAAGCTCCAGCGATGCTCGCAATCTCATCTTTTGTAATTACATTCCCATCGCTCATGATAAATGAATCTGGATTTCTCGCATCGATATAGGCTTTCGAATCAGCAAGGCCACTCCATGCAAGAGAGTATGCATCTTTTATGTCCATTCCAAAATAATTGTGCAGATATGTTGCCATCGGGTCAATATACTGTTTTGAAATAGTTTCATGATCGCCTTCTAAAATTTTGCTACCAGAAGTATGAATGTATGCATGAACGGATTCATGAATCAACGTACTAATAAGACTCTCCTTTGAAGAGTTTTTAAAATTGGAAGTTTGCAATGTTATATTTGCTTGAAATATATTACCAACAAATCCACCACCTTTATATTGACCAGCTGTACCGTGATCTGTTGTTCCATCGTAAATATTTAACCGAACTTTTTTACTTGCATCAAATAAAGAGATAATTCCCCCTATCATACCAATAACATCCTTATTTGCGCCCAATGCAGATTGAACAGTTGAGTTAATACATGGGTCCGTGGTTTTATTCTTAATGTCATTTTTATCCCGTGTACTAGCGCTTCCACCACCACCTCCACTTCCACCTCCACCGCCTCCACCAGAGCAGGTCGTATATAAGTAGGTTGAACCAACCTCCATACCATTAATTCTTGTTACGAGATACCAATCAGTACATTGTTGTTTACCAAAACCAACTTCATCTCCTCCTCTCATCAACATTTGAGATTTCAAATCTTTAAGCTTTACGAGGTTGAGTGCGTTTTTAAATCTTCCTTTAATGATATTGCTTCCTTTGATAAACTTATGATCAATATCGAAAACCATAATATTGAAGTCTAAATCTCTTGGTAAAGATACCTTATCAAAGTAAAACAAGTAATTACTAATAATCTGATCTTTTGTATTTCCAACATCAAAACTTGAGCTATTGAAAAGTTCAATTAGATTACCTTTGGTTTCTTTTAAAGAAATATCCACAACCAAATAGGACTGTGTAACAATTTCACTTTCTGATATAGATAGATTCGAAGGCAAGATAACAAAATTCCGATTGTTTAAACGAGTAACGGTGGCGCTATCCCAATCTGGGCTGTAAGTGACTGGAGGTTGTCTATCAAACCAAATCTTTGCTTGTTGGATCAATTCCACATCACTTTGCATTGAGCTATCCTTTTTACATGCATGTTGAAACAGCAAAAGAGCAATACCTAGAAATAATAAAGAAACCCTACGTTGGTTTCTGTTAAATAGATTGTTCGTCATCCCTTATTTTTATTTTAATGGTTACAATAAAATGGGGGATGATTTTTTTTGCAGTTTCGCTTATGCAAAGATATTAGACCAATATAGTACAAAACCTTCTAAAGCAAACCGAGTAGGAAGTAAGTGATTAATTTACTTACTGTCCTCTCACAACACCATATGTGCCGCTCCGCCTTTGATCTGTAATTTGATCATTGCACTGACTTCTTTTGCCGTTTTGTTTTTTTTGCTTATTTAAAACTCAATTTTAAATATTGGAAACATGTAACATTTAATTTTAATGGCGACTTTTTACAAAACCAAAATGACTGCGAAGATTTGAATAATCTTGCAGTCATACAATAGATTAGACAAAATATTTTTTTGACTAAAAAACCTACTTACCATTCCTGTTTGAAATAGGCATTAAACAGATTTTCAATTTTGATTATGACCTGTCTGCCTACTCTACCTGGACAAACTTCTTTTTCATAATACTGTGGCGCATAGAAACTGAGTTGCTTAATGCCTCTTTTGGTGATCAAAGTTAACTTTATATTTGAAGCATCAAAAATCTGATTTTTGAAATCGTTTTTATCAACGGCGCACCCAACTCCATCAATTTGATCATCGTTAATATACCATGCTTTTAAAACAGAAACTTCGTTCCAAAATGCCTTGAGGCTATCGGCAGACAAATACTTGGTATTGAAATAGGGATTAATATCCGCTTCAACTAGCGTATTCTGATATAATCTATAGGCAAGATTATGAGGTAACACGTTTCTCCGATCACTTTTCATATGGGTAATATACGTATAGGTATTAATGGTATCGCCCTTTTTACTGAGTATAAAATATGTGGGTTTAATCCCCCAGTTGCTCTCGTAATGAATTATGATTGTACTATCTGCGTTAGATTTAAAAAACCTTTCTAATGGCATAGCACTATTCTTAACTTGAGCCAAAATGCTTAGACTGAAAAAGTTAAAAATTAAAACAAAAGTTATTTTGTATTTCATGATATACGTTAATATTTACAAGTTAAACGCTGACTGATTGAGGTATCCTTCATTTTCTCCATGGAATATTCCATTATAGTCTGCAACATTTTAACCAAATCTTTTTAATCAACATCCGTGTCAAACCAGAATCTTACAGGCT
The DNA here is from genome assembly GCF_003173595.1 of Pedobacter yonginensis. Lineage (GTDB taxonomy): Bacteria > Bacteroidota > Bacteroidia > Sphingobacteriales > Sphingobacteriaceae > Pedobacter > Pedobacter yonginense. The sequence goes on along the minus strand of NZ_QGNZ01000004.1, from coordinate 600,857 downwards.
TGCATAATATAATACGCTTATTTTTGAATTGATGTAGATTCGGAAATAGCCCACCCCATTCACGCAATAATGACTGTTGATTGCTTATATATTGATCATTTAGATTTAAGGCCATAACCGGTATAATAACTACACAGTTTCATAACGGCTAAAAAATATTCTTTCAACCTTAACTGATTTTGTTATTTGATCTACATCCATGGCCTTGCTCAGTTCTATATCTTCTGTTTTAGAAAAATAAATAACGTCTTTCTTCCCTTATTTATCAAGAGATACACTTATAGAAAATATGAATGCCTTTTTAATAAAGGGATTGCTTATATAAGCATCTGTAAGCCCAAGTCCAATTTTAACGTTCTGTTTAGATAAATCGACCTTCTGGCCAGAAACAAACTGAACGTTCGATACAATTGAAAGTAATAAGACAATTATGATTTTTTTATAAGAGGATATATCTTCCAGTATTATTGGTCGAATGTTTATATCTAGCATATTTTGATTTTAATCATAAGTTTTAGTGCCAGTTAAACTCACAATAGGATTCAGATAAATGAAATCATTTGTATGCTTATCTTTATTTCTGTAATCGTAATTGAACATTTTTACAATTTTGTTCTGTAAATCTTCAGCCTCCAACATGGGTACCTTCGAAACTGGATGATTAACATAAGCTATTATTATTCCTACAGGTACAACTATAACGGCTTGCTTTTTGCCGCCCATAACGCTGGTAAAATTGATTGATCTTAAGAAATTAAAATCTTTGTAAAGTACGTAAGCTATGCTATCATTGACACTAATTTTATCAATGATGGTATTCTTACCTTTCAATTTCACACAAATTTCAATGGCAAAAGAATAAAAGTCCACACTATCTTTAAGTTTTTGTTTATTCGGAATACTCGCCTCATTTGATATTAAAAATCCTTCAATCTTTTGATTAATCTCTTTTGAGTTTAATTCACTTTGCGCAAAACATATTGTTAAACTGGTTGCAATGATGATTATTGTGAGTAAGTATCTCATAGGCTATTTAGTTGGGCAGTTTGGGGTTCCTTTTGCTCCCGCATTTTTATCAATATATTTATATGGTGCCATATTAGTCGCTAATTCAGATTTCGTCATTGTTTCACCTGGCTCAGTTGGAAATGATGTATTATCATCGGCTTTGTTGATCACATCACCCATACCAGACCAAGCTAAGCCCCAAGCATCAGCCTTGGGCATGTTATACTTACTCTTTAGGTAATTAGCAATATCTTTCACAAAATTGGCAAAAAGATAATTATGTTGTTCACTGGCAGGTAAAGCCCTATAATTATTGTTTGTTTGTACGAGATAGGCGTGCACAAACTCGTGGATTAAAGCCGCCACAACAGCCTCCTTACTTACGTCATCATAGAATCCATTTTGGAAGGTAATTGCTGCTGTGAACCTCCCATCTGATCCAAACGAAGGGTCTGTTTTAGCTGGTTTAGCTATGTCTCCATTGTAAAGAATTACCCTAACTCCCACATCGTTGCCTGAAAACTTATTTATAATTTCACTCAAAAAACCCTTTACATCCTTATTAGTGGCGAGGGCTTCTGTTATGGTGTTCTTTAAACATGGATCACTAATATTATTTATAATTTCCTTTTGCTTCGAAACTCTATTTCCTTTACCATTCCCCCCGCCACCGCCACCACCAGTGCATGTTGTATATAAGTATGTGGAACTAATTTCAATTCCATTAATTCTTGTTACAAGATACCAATCAGTACATTGTTGTTTACCAAAACCAACTTCATCTCCTCCTCTCATCAACATTTGAGATTTCAAATCTTTAAACTTTACGAGGTTGAGTTCGTTTTTAAATCTTCCTTTAATGATATTGCTACCTTTGATAAACTTATGATCAATATCGAAAACCATAATATTGAAATCTAAATCTCTTGGTAAAGATACCTTATCAAAGTAAAACAAGTAATTACTAATAATCTGCTCTTTTGTATTTCCAACATCAAAACTTGAGTTATTGAAAAGTTCAATTAGATTACCTTTGGTTTCTTTTAAAGAAATATCCACGACCAAATAGGATTGTGTAATAATTTCACTTTCTGATATAGATAGATTCGAAGGCAAGATAACAAAATTCCGATTGTTTAAACGAGTAACGGTGGCGCTATCCCAATCTGGGCTGTAAGTGACTGGAGGTTGTCTATCAAACCAAATCTTTGCTTGTTGGATCAATTCCACATCACTTTGCTTTGAGCTATCCTTTTTACATGCATATTGAAACAGCAAAAGAGCAATACCTAGAAATAGCAAAGAAACCCTACGTTGGTTCCTGTTAAATAGATTGTTCGTCATCCCTTATTTTTATTTTAATGGTTACAATAAAATGGGGGATGATTTTTTTTTTGCAGTTTCGCTTATGCAAAGATATTAGACCAATATATCACAAAATTTTAGCAAAAAAAAGGCATAAAAAAAGCCCAGAATAAATTCTGAGCTTTCTTAATAATTTATGAATTGCTTATTCTTTTTCCACTTGCATATAGTTAAGTTCTAGTGGCGTTTTACGTCCGAAAATCTTAACCATAACTTTTAATTTTTTCTTCTCTTCGTTAACTTCTTCAATTACGCCGGAGAAACCGTTGAAAGGACCGTCCATTACTTTGATGCCTTCTCCAACATAATAAGGCACATTCATGGTTTCGCCTTGTTCGCTCATTTCATCAACCACACCTAAAATACGGTTAACTTCTGCTTGACGCATTGGAATTGGGTTACCTGCCTTATCGCCCAAGAAACCAATAACACTATTGATTCCCTTAATGATGTGTTCTAACTCACCATCAAGTGTGGTTTCTACTAAAACATATCCAGGATAAAAGTTTCTTTCTTTGGCAATTTTTTTACCATCTTTCATTTGGTAATATTTTTCCATCGGTATTAACACCTGAGGTACCAAATGAGAGTAACCTAAACGGCTGATCTCAGCATCAATATACTGTTTTACTTTCTTCTCTTTACCGCTTACAGCCCTTACAACATACCATTTTAGATCGCTCATCAGGAAATATTAATTAGAAAGTGATTTATAGAAAGTATCTAACACAAATGTAGAACCTTTATCCATTGCAAAAATAACCAATGCAATAATTAAAGAAGCTACTAAAACAAGAATCGCAGAACTTTGCAGTTCACCCCAAGTAGGCCATGTAACCTTATTGGTCATTTCATCGTATGATTCTTTTATAAACTCAACTACTTTAGCCATATCTAATGAATTGAATGATTTAGTTAGTGAATGACAGAATGCAAAGTACATTCAATAATTAAAACATCCGCTAATTCAATCATTATTTTAAGCACGGGAACAAGGATTCGAACCCTGATCAAAGGTTTTGGAGACCTCTATTCTACCATTGAACTATTCCCGTAATTAGAAAGCAAAGTACTTAAGTTGATCTCAAGCACCTTGCTTTCAGTATTTCTAATCCCCGAAGGGTTAGCAATTTATTTTAAAATTTCAGTTACCTGACCAGCACCTACTGTTCTACCACCCTCACGGATAGCGAAACGTAAACCTTTTTCCATTGCGATTGCGTTGATCAATTTTACTGTGATCGTAACGTTATCACCTGGCATTACCATTTCAGTTCCTTCAGCTAGTGTAATCTCACCAGTTACGTCTGTAGTACGGAAATAGAATTGTGGACGGTATTTGTTGAAGAATGGAGTGTGACGACCACCTTCTGCTTTTGATAATACATAGATCTCAGCTTTGAAATCTGTGTGAGGAGTTACTGAACCTGGTTTACAAATTACCATACCACGACGGATATCAGTTTTCTCAATACCACGTAACAATAAACCTACGTTATCACCTGCTTCACCATAATCTAAGATCTTACGGAACATCTCAACACCAGTAACTGTAGATTTTAAGTTCTCAGCACCCATACCTAAGATTTCAACTGGATCTCCAGAGTTGATTACACCACGCTCAATACGACCAGTTGCTACAGTACCACGACCAGTGATCGAGAATACATCTTCAACAGGCATTAAGAATGGAAGATCAGTTAAACGTGGAGGAATTGGAATGTAGCTATCTACAGCATCCATTAATTCCATAATTTTTGCTACCCATTTAGCATCTCCGTTCAAACCACCTAAAGCAGAACCTTGAATAACAGGAATATCATCACCAGGGAAATCGTAGAACGATAATAATTCACGAACTTCCATTTCTACTAATTCTAATAATTCAGGATCATCAACCATATCCACTTTGTTCATGAATACAACCAATGAAGGTACACCAACCTGACGAGCTAACAAGATGTGCTCACGAGTTTGTGGCATTGGACCATCAGTAGCAGCAACAACGATAATAGCACCATCCATTTGAGCCGCACCTGTAACCATGTTTTTAACATAATCCGCGTGACCTGGACAATCTACGTGTGCGTAGTGACGGTTTGCAGTTGAATACTCAACGTGCGCAGTATTAATTGTAATACCTCTTTCTTTTTCCTCAGGAGCTGAGTCAATTGAATCGAATGAACGTGCCTCAGATAAACCTGCATCAGCTAAAACTTTTGTAATAGCTGCTGTTAAAGTTGTTTTACCGTGATCGACGTGACCGATTGTACCGATGTTTAAGTGCGGTTTACTACGGTCAAATTTTTCTTTTGCCATTTTATTTATAACTAATTAGTAGGTTAACTTTTTATTATTTTTTATTAATTGTTTTATTGCAATGCAACACAAAAAACCTTGTCCTCTCTGTAACTTAAACAGATTTAACAAAGCTTTATTATCCTGAGCCAACTATGGGAATTGAACCCACGACCTCTTCCTTACCAAGGAAGTGCTCTACCGCTGAGCTAAGTCGGCTTTTTAAAAGCTCATTATTCAATCATTCGCTAGCTCAACGTTTTTAAGAACTAATGAACCAATTCATTAATGAACATTCAAGAGCGGAAGACGAGGTTCGAACTCGCGACCTATAGCTTGGAAGGCTATCGCTCTACCAACTGAGCTACTTCCGCTTTTCTCTAAACAATTGAAGGATTGATTTTAAAATGATCGAATGCTTACGCTCACTCTCCAATCTATCATTCATTCATTTTAGATGGTGGGGGGAGAAGGATTCGAACCTTCGAAATCTTGCGATAACAGAGTTACAGTCTGTCCCATTTGGCCGCTCTGGAATCCCCCCTACTTTTATTTCAAAATATAAACACTTTAAAATAAAAAGAGCCTCCTATCGGAATCGAACCAATGACCTACTGATTACAAGTCAGTTGCTCTACCAGCTGAGCTAAGGAGGCTTTAAATTTTCTGCAATGATACGAAAAATCTTCATTTTTCATATTATTAACGTGTTTTTTAAAACTTTTATCTATTCACAGAACTAACCTTTTCTTTGTGCCTTAATACCGTTTCCGAAAGGGAATGCAAATCTACACAATTATATTTCACTTCAAAATAAATTTGAAAAAAAATTAGCGAACTTTTCAGTTCGCTAACTCAATATTTATTCAATAAAAGAATAGGTGCTTAATAATCAGTTGTTTCGCTTTCGCTTAAAATTGCTTTATGCTCACTTAATTTCGCACGTGTTTTATCCTTATGTTTCGTTATTTGCTTCCTTAAAGATTCAATTGCCAAATCTGTGGCCTCTTCAAATGATTTACATTGCTCTTTTGCGAAGAGGGTGCCACCCGGAACAATGAGTTTAATCTCACTAATTTTGTTGGCTTCGTTTTCTACATTCTCTAATTTTAGATAAACTTCTCCACTGATAATCTGGTCAAAAAACTGATCTAGCTTGTTTGCCTTCTTCTGTATAAAATCTAACAACTTACTATCTGCATTGAAGTGGATTGATTGAACTCCGATTTTCATTTTTCCTCCTTTTTTTACGCCTTTGGATGGGCTTGTTTATAAATTGTTTTTAATCTTTCGATTGAGTTATGCGTGTAAACTTGTGTGGCTGCCAAGCTTGCATGACCCAAAAGCTCTTTAATGGCATTTAGATCGGCCCCTGCGTTAAGCAGTGTTGTTGCATAGCTATGGCGTAGCACATGGGGGCTTTTTCTATCATTGGTTGACACATGTTTTAAGTACGTAGTTACCACACGATATATCAATTTAGGATAAGCTGCTGCTCCAGTGTTTGTAACGATTAATATTAAGGAATTGTTATCAAATTGTTGCAACTTTTTTAACTCGAGATAGGTATTTAACTGATTAATAAGCTGTTTATTTATGGGTATAATTCTTTCTTTATTCCTTTTGCCCAAAACTTTAATTGTTCCTGAGTATAAATCTAGATCTTGCTCTTCTAATTGCAGCAATTCGGCTAAGCGCATACCCGTTCCAAACAACAACTCGATAATAAGATGATCTCTAACCGAAGGAAAGCTATCATCGAAATACTGATCTGAATCTAATAGATGATCCATTTTTTGAGCATCTACAAAAACCGGAAGGCGTTTTGGTATTTTTGGTACTTTGATTAATACAGTTGGGTTCTGACTGATTTTCTCTGACCTTAATAAAAACTTATAAAAGCTTCTTAACGCAGATATTTTTCTGCTAATGCTGTTCTCAGAGGTTTTGTTTTCCATTAAATGAACCATAAAACTGCGAAGATGCGTATGCTTGATTTCCTGAAAACTTAGTTCGAATGTATGCTTGATATATGCCTCAAACTGATCTAAATCTGTTTGATAAGAAGTGATGGTATGCGGAGAGTAGCGCTTCTCGTGAGTTAAATATGTAATAAAACTTGTTACCAACATTCAGTATATTTTGTGGTGCCTTAATATGAAGTTACAAATTGTTTTGATATAAAGAAATCATTAATGAATTGTTTGATTATTTTTTCAAATTACTCTAAAACGAAAAAAGCCTCCAGAAAAAATCTGAAGGCTTTATAAATATATCTTGAACAACTTATACAGTTGGATCTTGATTCATGTTTTGAATATAAACAGCATGTTTAATTTCTGTACGACGAGCTACGGATTTTTTCTCGTATGCTTGGCGACTACGAAGTTCTCTCAATACACCAGTTTTTTCAAACTTTTTCTTGAAACGTTTTAGGGCTTTATCTAATGATTCGCCGTCTTTAATGTTAATAATGATCATAACGCTGAAATACCTCCTCTCGTGGTTTTTAAATCCCTTATTATCGGGGTTGCAAATGTAAGTAAATTATTGAAAATGAGAAACGTTTTTAAAAGAAATAATAAATAAGGAAGAAATCGAAAAACAAACAAGTCGATATATTGTATAAGTTGATGAAAATTTAATTGATCTGTTAATTGCTTTATTATTCAGTTTCAATTCATTTAACTATAAGATTTGATTTATGACAAAAGGTAAAAAAGTATTTTCTATCATCGCGGTATTGGTTATATTACTTGTTGCTGCCATTTCTTACTACCGATATTTCTTTGTTTTTGGAGAAGGTGTTAAAGCTGGCGAACTAAATTACGTGGTTAAAAAGGGCTATCTATTTAAAACCTACGAAGGGAAACTAATTCAAAGTGGGATTAGATCGAAGCAAACTGGAACCCTACAAAACAATGAGTTTGAATTTTCAATATCAGATAAAGCCATTGCTGAAAAGATGATGGCCAATAGCGGGCAATTTTTTGAACTTCACTATAAGGAATACAAGCACTCATTGCCTTGGAGGGGATTTAGTGTTTATGTAGTTGACAGTATTCTTACTTCTAAGGATTTACCAAAATAATTGGGTTAGGGAATCAATGTTGTAAGTTAATGCACATATGTGGTGGAAATTGTGTTTTCGTTCTGCCACATAAACAGGGATTTACACGAAACAAATAATCCTAATGACCAGAGCGGTTCTTTCAGGAGTAAATCGCCTTTATTACATGTTTAGATGGTAAAGGGTGAAGGGTAGAATTACACGCATCTTTCACCATTTTTTCCAAAAAAAATCCGGAGGTGAATATACCTACCGGATTACTCATAAATATTTATTTGGTTTGTTGTTTCCTAATTAAGACTCGCTTTGGTTCTAAGCTTGGTACTTAAATTAATATTTCTCTGGCGATTACAATCTTCTGAATTTCGGAAGTTCCCTCTCCTATTGTACATAATTTACTGTCGCGGTAAAATTTCTCTACCGGAAAATCTTTGGTATAGCCATAACCGCCAAAAATTTGCACGGCTTCGGTTGCTACCCTAACCGAAACCTCTGAAGCAAAATATTTTGCCATGGCAGATTCTTTTGTCATTGGCAAATGCCTGTTCTTCAAATCTGCGGCTTGCCGAATCAACAACTCGGCGGCTTCAATTTCTGTGGCCATATCTGCCAATTTAAAACTAATGGCTTGAAAGCTAGAAATGGGTTGCCCAAACTGCTGACGCTGTTTTGAGTATGCTACCGCAGCATCAAAAGCACCTTTTGCAATTCCTAGTGCCAATGCAGCAATAGATATCCTTCCACCATCCAAAACCTTCATGGCCTGCTTAAAGCCTTCGCCCACATTGCCCAATACATTGGCTTTGGGAACTCTACAATTGTCAAAAATCATCTCTGTGGTTTCTGATGCCCGCATGCCCAATTTATTTTCTTTCTTGCCTGCTGAGAAACCGGGCGTACCACGTTCTACAACGATAGCGGAGATTCCTTTCGAACTTCCTTGTTCTCCAGTTCTAACCATCACAACGGCAATATCGCCACTTTTACCGTGGGTAATCCAATTTTTTGCGCCATTTATAATGTAGTCATCGCCATCTTCTACCGCTGTGGTCATCATTCTTAATGCATCAGAACCGGTGTTGGCTTCGGTTAAACCCCATGCGCCAATCCATTCTGCGCTGGCCAGCTTCGGTAACCACTTTTGTTTTTGCGCTTCGTTTCCGAAGGCTAAAATATGGCCTGTACACAAAGAGTTATGTGCCGCTAACGATAAACCGATTGAACCACAAACTCTGGCAACTTCTACAATTACATCTACATATTCTTGATAGCCCAAACCTGAGCCACCATATTCTTCGGGTACCAATACCCCCATTAAGCCCAACTCCCCCAATTGTTTAAACAATTCTACCGGGAAATGCTGTGCCTCATCCCATTCCATAATATTTGGACGAATGTTTTTCTCTGCAAAATCGCGGACCATGGCCTTTACACTCTGCTGAGTTTCTGTTTCTGAAAAGTTAAAGCTGACGCTCATTAAGTATATATTTTAAGCTAGTTGAGGCAATTATAAACATTTATTTGATAGTTAGTTACCATTAAATATTTGTGCAATTGTAGAATGAAATGGTATTTGGTTCAATTAGTTATTCGATTAATTTGAAAGCTTGAAATATCAAAGAGAAAGTTTTTTTATTTTTTTAATCATTTAATGGGACAGTCCGCATCATTTTTGCTCGGGTGAGGTTGATGAAAACTTAAAAAGTGATGTAAGGAGAAATTTTATCAATAATCTGTTGATTGAGAATGGCAATTTTTTTCAAATCACTTGGACTAGAAAAGGTACCATGTTGTTTTCGGAACTGAATAATGGCATTGATTTGTTTGTAGGATAGATATGGATTAGATTTCAAATCGTTAAATACTGCCGTATTTAGGTTAATGGTTTTAAGCTTTACTGGGCTTAGGGAGATTTGATTTTTGATTTCTGCATATTTTATCGAATCTATTCCGTAAACCTCCATCAGTTGTTCTTTTTTGTAGAAACCACCTAACCGTTCACGATATTTTAAAATTCGGTTGGCAAAGGCGCCACCAATTCCTTTAACTTCATCCAGTTGGGCAGAATCTGCGGTATTCACATCCACAATAACCAAAGCTTTTTTGGCATATTCTTTCTTTTCATACTTGAGCGCATGGCTTGAATAATTTGATGTTTGATTCTCAATATGAACATAAGGCAAAAGCTTTTGGTACATATCTGGCGAAATGGTATACATTTTCTGTAAATCTTCCGCTTTATAAAACTTGCCTCCTTTATTGCGATAATTTACAATGGAACTTGCCTGTTTTACAGATAAACCTAGGGTTTGCCATCCTTCAACATCAATGGTATTGGGATCGAAAGCAAAGAGCCTGGTTTCTTTTGTGGCCTCAAGTTCTTCTATTCTCTCTCTGGCATAATGAAAATCATTCTGATCAGAAATCTCTAATTTCTGAATTTTCGCCAGTAGATTTAGATCATCTTTTTCTGCTGTATGGAATTGTTCGTAAATAAATGGTGTAGCTTTTAAAGCAAATATGATGATGATTAGGAGGAGCAATCCGTTAAATTCTCCTTTGGTGAAGCCAAAATGTTTGTTAAGCCAAATTCTCATTGATGCGATATGACACGTGTATTATAAATATAAATCTTATTTTTGGGATTGCAAAACTCAATGGGTTTGGCAAATCAACATCCTAACAGATATTTTATATGAAGATCATTACGACCTCAGAATTTGCTAAGGCGACAAAGATTGATAAACTTGGTGTGCCTGGATTAGCAGGTTTGATGATGGAGCTGATGAAACTGAATGACATCAACGATGTGTTCTCTCAAAATCAGCATTTTAAGGGCCTAGAATTCGTAGATAAAATTTTAGAAACCATTGGTGTTTCTATAGATTTTGATGAGGAAGATTTGAATAGCATTCCAAAAACAGGGCCATTTATAGCCATTGCAAACCACCCATACGGTGGTGTGGAAGGTTTGGCACTTGTAAAGCTTTTATGTACCGTTAGGCCTGATGCCAAGGTCATGGTTAACTTTATTTTAAAGAAAATCCCAAATCTTGATGAATTTTTTGTGGCCGTTAATCCGTTCGAAAATGTGCAGCATTCATCGAGCATTAGCGGTTTAAAAACGACTTTCGATTTATTAAGGAGTGGCACACCGATTGGTATTTTCCCTGCTGGCGAAGTTTCTACTTTTAAATTGGATGCACAACAGGTTACCGATAGAATGTGGCATCCTGTTGTTGGAAAGCTGATTGCCAAAGCAAAGGTTCCGGTAGTACCTATTTATTTCCATGGCAACAATGGCGTTTTCTTTAACATTTTAAGTTTTATACACCCAACGTTACGCACGGCAAAACTGCCTTCAGAATTTTTGAACAAACAAGGGCTTACCATACAAGTAAGAATCGGGAAACCAATTTCGATTTCAGAAATTTCGCACATGAACAGTACTAATAAGTTAATGGACTTTCTGCGTGCGCGTACCTATGCATTAGGCATTGGCTTGGATAAGGAGAAAAAGCTTTTTAATCCATTAAACTTATTTAAAATTAAGAAAAAACCTGCCGAAATTATTGAAGAAACCTCTAGAGAACTGATTAAACAAGAGGTGCAGACTCTAGAAGACTTTAAGGTTTGGACTGAGAAAAACTACGAAGTGTATATCGTGCCGACCTTAAAAATTCCAAACACCTTAAGAGAAATTGGTAGGTTAAGAGAGATTACTTTTAGAGAGGTTGGCGAAGGAACGAATAAAAAAATCGACCTTGACAATTACGACATCTACTACAACCACTTGTTTATTTGGGATAAGGAACTTGAAAACATTGTAGGTGCCTATCGTATTGGTAAAGGCGACGAAATTTTAGAGAGCATGGGCAGAAGGGGTTTCTATCTTTCCGAATTGTTTAAGATGAAAGATCAGTTTTATCCGATGTTAAGACAGGGCATTGAACTCGGCCGATCGTGGATTAGAAAAGAATATCAAGGTAAACCTCTTCCCTTGTTTTTACTCTGGAAAGGGATTTTGAAATACTTGATAGACAATCCTCAATATCGTTACATGTTTGGTCCGGTGAGTATTAGCAACAACTTTTCTAAATTCAGTAAGGCCTTAATTGTAGATTACATTACCAAAAACCATTTCGATTATGAGATGGCGAAATATGTAAAACCAAAAAATAAATTCAAGGCAGATTTATTGCCAATCTCTACAGATACCTTGGTTGACAGTAGCGAATCGTTTAAAGATTTGGATAGCATTATTGGCGATATTGAAAACTCACACATTAAGATTCCAGTATTGTTAAGACAGTATATGAACTTAAATGCAAAAATTATCTCATTTAATATCGATCCTAAATTTTCTGATTGTTTGGATGGATTTCTGGTTGTAGATACGCATAACATTCCGCCAGAGATGCTGGAAAAACTCGGCAAGAACTTGTAATTTTTAAAATAAAAAAACCCAGACATCCATCTGGGTTTTTTATTATCAACTAACCTAAACTTTATAAATACTAACCAAATATTTATACCACAAAAGTAAGCTGGCCTTGTTAATTTGATATTAATGAAATGTTATTTGTTGGATATTTATTTATACCATTCCTTAACAAATAAATACCGAATACTTTCACATTAATCTATTATCTTTAAATACTCTGTATGAGCTGCGATACCCTTTCGATTTATGAGCATCGAATGTTTCCAAACTTGTATTTAGCTCAAACCATTTAACTCCTTCTTAAGCAGGTTGATTTTGATTAATCAATTTTTTTAAATTCAATCTATGACGGTAATCTCTAAAGAAAATTTTTCTAAGGCAACAGGCATTTGCAATGTGCCTATTCCTGGTTTGGCTTCTTTTTTAATGAAGTTTTTAAAAATTAACGATTTTAATGGGATTATTAAAGATGCGAATGAGCTTGAAGGGCAGGAATTTGCCACTCATTTGCTAGAAATTTTAGGGGTAAGATTAGAAGTTGATGCACGTGATTTAATTAACATTCCACAGCATGGTGCATTTATCGCAATTGCCAATCATCCTTACGGTGCAATTGAGTCGTTGGCTTTATTGAGCACTTTAGCAAAACACAGACCAGATACGCTATTTATGGGAAACTTTCTGCTGAAGAAAATTCCAAATTTAGAGAAGTGCATCATTGCGGTTAACCCTTTTGAAAACGTGATCGATGCTTCGAGTATAAGTGGACTGAAAACGACCTTAAACGCTTTGAAAGCTGGACAACCCGTCGCCATTTTTCCCGCTGGTGAAGTTTCCTCCTATAAGATAAAAACCAACCAAATTACAGATCGGGAGTGGCACCCCGTGGTTGGCAAAATCATATCAAAGGCAAATGTGCCCATTTTACCCGTTTATTTTCATGGCAATAATGGCCTGTTTTTTAGTTTGTTAAAATTAATTCATCCTTCATTGCAAACTGCAAAACTGATATCTGAACTTTTTAACAAAAAGGGCCATGTACTTAAAATCAGAATTGGTAGACCCATTTTTATTGAAAATATAGGTTGTAGAAATTGCAACGTTTCTTTATTGAAATTTTTGAGAACTTCCTTATATGGCTTGGCTAAAAATGAAACCCATCAATCCATGTAAAACCCACCTAATGTTAATTTTATGTTAACTTAAAGGTCTATTCCTCACATAAAGAAATTGTTGCTTTTGTATTATTTATGGTTAAATTTATTTAACCAAATATTTAAGCGATTGATGAGTAGGGTTTGCAAATATTTTTTAAATACATTTTTCTTAATGTGCATTTCTGTAGAATTTTTTACGGTTGCTGCGCAAAACCATTCTTTTGATTTTTATAATGGCACCTTCAATTTCAGTACGGATTCTTCTTCTGAAATTAACACCCCAAAAATTGCATCCCCAAATGCAGTTATAGAATTTTATAAGCAAATCAACTTAAATAATCCCACCTCACTCATTGTTTCGTTAAAAGAATACAAAAACAAATACAATTTAAACGATTGGATTTACTATCAACTGATTAGGAAAACAGCTGAACAAGTTAGCCCTAAGGCCGATAATTATTTTCGATACACCCTCTATAAGTGGTATTTACTAAACAAGTGTGGTTATGATGCACGAATAGCGGTGGGCAACGAACAGATTATTTTTTACGTTCGGAACGATGAAGACATTAGTGATATTCCGTTCTTTATGATTGATGGACAGAAGTACATGTGTTTAAATTATCATGATTACGGAAAGCTATTTAAGCAAGCTGATACCTACAAGCCCATAAACCTAAGCTTCCCGGAGGCAAAAAATTCCTTTTCTTACAAAGTGACCAGGATGCCGGATTTTAAGCCAGAGAGTTATGAAGAAAAAGACGTGGAATTTAATTACCGCCAGAAAATATATCATTTCAAATTAAGGGTAAATGAAAATGTGGAAGCCATTTTTAAAAACTATCCCATTGTTGATTTTGAAACCTATTTTAATATTCCCATCAGTAGAGAAACGTATAGCTCTCTAATTCCTATTTTAAAAAACAACTTAAAGGGGATGAATCAGAAAAAAGGTGTAGATTATTTGATGAGGTTTACGCGCTATGCTTTTCTGTATGAAAACGACGAACAGAATTTCGGGAAAGAGAAACGTTTATCTCCCGAACAAACCTTGCTCAATAAGTACAGCGACTGTGATGATCGGGCGGGCTTGTTTTTCTTTTTGGTAAAAGAAATTTATGATTTGCCGATGATTGCAATCCTCTACCCCACCCACTTAACCATGGCGGTACAGTTTGAAAAACCGATAGGCCAATACATTACATATAAAGGCAAAAAGTATTCTTTCTGCGAGCCAACGCCCCAAGCCACGGATTTAAGAATTGGTGAGGTTGCCGTTGACCTTAAGCACATTAAATATGAGATTGTGTATGCTTACGAGCCAATTAAGAAATAACGTATGCCAGATTGAAGTTAAAATAAAATTAATTCAATGTTAAATTGATGTTATCTTATCAATAACACACTCAATCGTTGTAGATTGGAGGTATATTTAAATACTTAAATTGAATTAACTATTAACAATCCCTATGTCAGCTGTAATTTATACCATCATAAAAGAATACTTTGTTGAAATTCATATCATCCCGTTAAGGCTAGAATCATGTCTCCAATATCTGATGAAAAAGTTTTTGTGTTTCAAACGAGTTTGTACTACAAAAGTAAAAGCCATTTGGATGGCAACCGGCCAGCATCCACCTTTACGTCATTTGCTAATGCAGAAAGACACCTACTTCAGTATTTAGAGGAGTTTCAAAACACGTTAGATTTAGGTGGCGAGATTGTGCGGGGAACACATTTTTAGGCATTCTCTTTATCATCTTTTTCTGGCCCAAGTTCTGTATCGATTACATCTTGCTCGAATTTCTTTTCATCTTTCTTATTCCTGCGAATAATGAAAATGATAAGGGCGAGAACAATGGCTAGAACTGCGGCTACAATCAAATAATTTACATTCATCATTTCAGTGATTAAAATCAGACTTTCTTAAAGCTACCTTAAATATTTTGTATGTTAACCCGATTAGATGTTGTTAACATAATCATAATATGGATTTAATTTTACGATAACATATCTTTGAGCACACAAAAGGTATATGAAAAAAAGTAAGTCTAAATTAAAAAGCCAGTCGGCCAATAAAAAAGAAAAAAAAGCGCTAGAATTAACTTTAACAGTACAAATTAAAGAGTTGATTGCTCAGCTTGGAAAGGTTAAGAAATCAGATAAGGCGATAGAAAGATTCTCGAAAAAGATTGTAAAAAAGCTTTCCATTGAGTCTAAACCTGAGCTTGAGCCTGTTGAATTGGAAACGACTCCCCCTGTGGATGCTATAACTAAGGCGGCTAGACCGAAGTCGGTAAAAAAAACAAAAGCAGAGGTAGAAACTAATTAAGGAATTTACGTTAAGTTTTGCTGATTCAGAGCCCATAGCTTTAGATTTGTGCCCTTCATGAAGCAATAGAAAAGGCATTCAATGATGTTACTTACGAACGCCTCACTTAGCGTTAGCAGCTGAAACGATCTATTGAATTTCTTTTTAAACCAAAAAAGCCAGAAATAATTTTCTGGCTTTTTTGGTTTATAGGTTTTAATTATTTTACTGCACCTGGCGTAGTATAAGCTAATGTTTGAGGATCGAAATGCGCCCAACCAGAAGCCCAGTTTTCAGAACCAAAAGCACCTTTATAAGCTACTGATGTGAAGCCAGCCGTTAATTTTGCGTTTGTGAATGCCGCTCCACTTGCTGCTGCTGAACTCGCAACCACTGTGAAGTTAGGTGTACCAACGCGAGCTGTTGCAACTAAATCTGCTGAATATTTATATGGATCAGTAAAGATGCTTGCCGCTAAAGCCGCTGGGTCAAAAATATTTACAGCTACTAATAATGGATTAACAAGTGCTAAAGCCGTGGCATTAGAAGCTTTTACTTGATTTGATTTGCTATTGCTATTGTAAATTAAGTTGTTAGCGAATACTGATCTGCCAGCAACAAGATTTCCTGAAGAGTTTAATGTTCCACCAGCAGGTAATGCATCATCATAGAAAATACCTTCAGTATAACCTACAATTACAGAATTGAAAATACTAATTGCCGAGTTACGACGAATTTGAGCACCGTGTTGGAAGTTAGCATTAATGCTGCTACCACCTGAACCCACTGGGCCTAAAATTGTCATGTTAGAGAACACAGCAGAGGTTTGAGGAACAGCATTATCACCAGCGGCGTTGTTATCTGATTCGAAACCATTTGATCCTGAAACATCGGCAGTTACAGCTAAACGTTGTGCTAAACCAAATTGAACTTTTCCTGAGAAACCATTGTCTGTATCGAAATCGTCATCCCATGAATCAATAGCTAATAAGTGCGTACAGTTTACAGCACCACCAAACCATTCGAAAGCATCATCACCTGAACGATAAACTTCAATATAATCAATTGTTGTACCTGAACCTACCGAGCCAAAAGTTAATCCGTTAATCTCATTATCAGGACTTAGTGCGATACCAGCGTACTCAATACGCACATATTTCATTGTACCAGAATTATCTGCATTATCAGTACCACCGTGCTTACCTTTATCAGTAGCATCAGATATACCTTCTATTGGCACAGAAGTACCTAAATTGTTTTGTGCTTTACCTAATAAAATTACACCTCCCCAATCACCTTCTTTGCGGGCACCACTAGCAATACTTGAAGTAAATACAATTGGTTTATCAACCGTACCTACTGCATTGATTTTAGCACCTCTAGTAATAACTAAAGCACCTTTTGTAGCTTTATCACCTTTGATGATTGTTCCTGCAGCAATGTTTAAAGTTGCATTATTGGTTACAAAAACATTTCCCTTTAATACATAAATCTTATCTGCAGTCCAAGAGGTGTTAGCCGTTAAATCGCCCGAAACTTCTACCGTATTGGCAGCTAATGGCGGGTTGATATCTTCTTCAACAGTATTTTTTGAACAACTTGCTAAGAAAACCACTACGCTCATTGCGCAAAGTAATAATTGTTTTTTCATTTTATTTTGTTTTTACTTTTCTCAAAGGTGTAACTATAATGTAACACACAGATTAATACAACTTTAAATTATTGTTAAGGATTACAAAAGATTAAATTCTATAATTAACATTAGAAATTATAGGAGAAAGCTAGAGAGAAATTAACCCCAGGTTTATAGCTGCTGATGGTTTCATCTCCTCTCGCTATATCATACTTTTTATCTAAATCGTTATCATAATACTGTGTAATGCGATTATTCAAAATATCGTTAGCGTTGAATTTAATTTCGCCTCTGTTTTTGATAACTTTTAATGCAAGTTGCAAGTCGACAACATTTCTTGGCGCTTCCCATATTGCAGGGAATAACACACCACCTGCAACATTCAGCTTACGACCTACCCTATTGTAAAGTACATTGAAGTTCAATTTGTCTTCCAAGAAGCTGTGTTGTAAACCTGCGTTAATAATATAAGGTGCTTGACCAACCAATGGCCTGTTGGTATCTTTTAAATTTAGCCCGGTATTGTTGGTTTCAACTTTCGATTTGATTAGGGAAAGGTTGGTGTAGAAAGTTGTTTTTTTCATAAAGTCGGTATTCAGTATAAAATCTAAACTCTTTCTGAACTCCAACTCCACTCCATAAACATCAACTTTATCTGAATTGATAAATGTGATTATTCTTGAAGATCCTCCATCACTATTAAAAGATTCTATAGCATTGTGGAATTTTTTGTAAAAACCTGATATCGAAATAATTTGCCCTGCCTGTGGGTAAAATTCAAAACGAATATCAGCGTTATCAATCTTTGCTTCTTTCAGATTTGGATTTCCCTGTTGTAGCGCCAGTAATTCATAATCATAAATCGCTGCTGATGCTAGCTCCCTAAATTCAGGTCTAGCTAAAGTACGGTAGTAAGATGCCCTCAAATTGATCTTTGGCGTAAGGCTATAGGTATAATTTGCTGAGGGTAAAAAGTCAACATAATTATCATCTACTGATGTTTGAGGAGAAGGTACTTTAGAATCCAGGACAACGTTAAATTGCTCAACTCTTAAGCCCCAAACCAATCGAGATTTTTCGCCAAACTTGTTATCCAACATTAAATAACCTGCATTGGTTAGTGAATGTGCATTGTAGCTATCTCCATCCGCAGAAATATCATCTAAAGTATAAGCGCCACTGTTGATTGCATCTAGCGCATATAATCTGCTTATCGGTCTTGTACTAATTTCATCCGCATTAGGCGCACTTGTGTTTGCTTTAAAGCCAACAAATCTAGCATCGAAAGTTCTGTCTCTGTAAATACTACTTACGCCAGCTTTGAAAGTCGAAATCTGGCCAAACATTTTCAAAGGCAAGGTATAGTTTACACCGCCACTGTAATTATCTTCGTTTAGTTTAGAAAACAATCTTGAGTTCTCTTTACTCAATGTACCTGTACTTGCAACATATCTATATTGATCGGTGCCAGCGTCTTGAGGGTTTCTTTGGTAAGAAATCTTTTTTTGATCTGGTTGATCGTTTAAGATGTTGGCATAACTTAATGACCAGTTAATTTTCGAGCTCGACTCACCAATTGCGTGGTTACCTTCGATAGTTGATTTAAACAACGATTTTTGAAGTAAATCGAAAGCGTAGAATTTAATATCTCTTCCTCTATCACTGTTGAAACCGTTTCTTTCCAGGTATGAATCATCATAAGCTCTATTGTAGATATTCTTGAACGTGATTTTATTTTTACCAAAAGAGTAAGCAAAGTTTGCTAGTGCACCTAAGTTTGTAGAAAACCGGTAAATGTTATCGTGATAATCAAAATTCACGTAATCGCGAATTACATCGTTATTTATGGTTTGTGAGTTTCTGTAGGTAAGCGAAAATAATGCGCCTAATTTGTTCTCATTTTTAAACTCTTTAACCCTACCAATCGTAAATTGATAGTTTTGAGTTGGAAGAGCGGTGTTATTATAGATATTCCAGTCTCTAGAAAGTGATTTCATTGCTGCAATGCCTTGCTCAGTGGTAATCCCATTTGCAATTTTAAGTCGTGATGGGAAATTGCTTGGTAGCGCGCGGTCACCATTATCAAAGCCAAAATAATCAGTGGCATTTCTAGCTCCGCTTTTGAAATCTTTAAAAGTAGATGCGGTATTATAGCCTGTACCTACACCAAAACTAATAAAGTTTTTGTCTGGAATATCTTTTGTAGAAATCTGAATTGCACCACCGGTAAAGTCGGCAGGCAAATCTGGTGTGGCTGTCTTACTAACGATTAGATTATCAACCAAATTGGAAGGTACGATATCAAATGAGAAAGCTTTACGATTTGGCTCTGTACTTGGTAATGAAGAACCATCAAGCGTTGCCGTATTGTAACGATCTCCTAAGCCCCTGATTACAACGAACTTATTATCTTGAATGGTTGCACCACTTACCCGTTTCAACACATCAGATGTGTTTCTATCTGGCGACTTTTTGATTTGATCGCTGGAAACACCATCAGAAATTACTGCGCTGTTTTTTTGGCTGGCATATAATGAGTTAATTGACTCTTGCTTGAAACTAGCCCTAACTACTACCTCTTGTAAATTTTGGCCGTTAGCTTCGTTTAAAATAACGTTTAAACTGGTAACTGCTGGAGCCTTTACCTCAACATCAGAAATTTCTTTCGTTTGATACCCTACATAAGAGAACTCTAAGGTGTATTTTCCAGACGCCATAGCTTGAAGGCTATAACGACCATCAACATCTGTTGAAACACCTTTTGTGGTACCCTTAATTTTCACGGTAACACCAATTAAGGTTTCGCCAGTTTTTTTATCGGATATTACTCCAGAAATTTTACCTGTTTGTGCGTAAGCTACAATGCTTAGAAATGAAATCAGCATTGTTAATGCCGATTTTTTAAAAATTGTGATTAAGTCCAATTTGCCTATGTTTAATTTTAGGCAAAGCTATTACCACAATGTTACCTGCAAGTTAGATGTTAATTAAGTTTTGTTTAGCTAAATGTTAACTTAATGTTACCTATGGGCGGATTAGTATTTTATACCCGCTTTCTTACAAATGAAGTGCAATAACCAAATCGGACCTATTAACAGGAATTTAACATCATCTAAAAATGATGGCTTTTTGCCTTCAATTTTGTGCCCGATGAATTGACCAATCCAAGCCAATGCAAAAATGGCTAATGATACTTGCCACAAAGCAGGCCCACCTACTTTCTCCCAATTTTCTAACGACACAATGCCCCAACTCATTAAGAAAACAAGCAACAACATCATGTACGACAATACGGGTGACAGTCGGTAATAGTAATAAATAGAAAAGGCAATAAGAAAGGAAGCCCAGTTTACATAACCATTATATCGACCTAGAAAGCCAATATATGGAAAAGGAATAGCCCAAACTAAGCCCAATAAGCTGAATACAATTAACGGAACACATATCCAATGGATAATTTCATTGGTTTGATTGTTATGGCTTTCCTGATATTTATCAAAATAAACATCAACTGGTCGCTTAATTTCAGTATTAGTTTTTTGCTTGCTCATCTTTTGTAAAAATAAAAAAAGCGATGAACATTGTCATCGCTTTTATATAAAATCTGTGTAATTACCTAATTTGGCGCAATTTGCTACTTTGCAAATGCTACAGAACGTGTTTCTCTGATTACAGTAACCTTGATCTGACCTGGGTAAGTCATTTCGGTTTGGATACGGGT
This sequence comes from Pedobacter yonginensis, assembly GCF_003173595.1. Lineage (GTDB taxonomy): Bacteria > Bacteroidota > Bacteroidia > Sphingobacteriales > Sphingobacteriaceae > Pedobacter > Pedobacter yonginense. The sequence continues at coordinate 579,850 of NZ_QGNZ01000004.1, read as the reverse complement.
AGAAATATCCGCAGCTAATAATTCTGCCTGCGCATCGGTAATACGCTCACTTTCTACAATTACCCTCAATTCTCTACCAGCCTGAATGGCGAAGGTTTTTTCTACACCTGGATAAGAAAGTGCCAATTCTTCTAAATCTTTTAGGCGTTTGATATAACTTTCTACCACCTCACGGCGCGCACCAGGACGAGCACCTGATATGGCGTCACATGCTTGTATGATTGGAGAAATCATCGATGTCATTTCGATTTCATCGTGGTGAGCTCCAATTGCATTGCAAATTTCTGGATGTTCTTTATATTTTTCGGCCAATTGCATACCTAAAATTGCGTGTGGCAATTCTGGATTATCATCAGGCACCTTGCCTATATCGTGCAATAAACCTGCACGTTTAGCCATCTTAGCATTTAAGCCTAATTCAGCGGCCATTGTAGCGCAGAAATTAGCAACTTCGCGAGAGTGATGTAAAAGATTTTGTCCGTAAGAAGAACGGTAACGCATACGACCAACCATACGGATCAGTTCAGGGTGTAAACCATGGATTCCTAGATCGATTACGGTACGCTCACCAATTTCTACAATCTCATCTTCAATTTGCTTTTTGGTTTTAGCAACAATCTCCTCGATACGTGCTGGATGGATCCGACCATCTGTTACCAAACGGTGCAATGCTAAACGAGCAATCTCTCTTCTTACTGGGTCGAAACCGGATAAAATGATGGCTTCTGGAGTATCATCTACAATAATTTCGATTCCTGTTGCGGCTTCTAATGCACGGATGTTTCTTCCTTCCCTGCCAATAACACGCCCTTTAATTTCATCACTTTCGATGTGAAAGATAGATACTGAGTTTTCAATGGCAGCTTCGGTAGCGGTACGTTGAATGGTTTGAATAACCACTTTTTTAGCTTCTTTACTTGCTGTTAATTTGGCTTCATCAACAATATCTTTAATCTGAATCATGGCCTGGGTCCGCGCCACCTCTTTCAAATTTTCTACCAATTGATTTTTAGCTTCTTCAGCAGATAAGCCTGCGATGGATTCTAATTGGGTTAAGTGCTGATTTTTAAGCACCTCTACTTCCTCTTGCTTTTTAATGGCAAGGTCGGTTTGTTTTTCTAAAAGTGCTTTTTGCTTATCAAGCTCTTGTTCTTTTTTGTTGAAGTTTTCCATACGCTGATTAACAGATTGTTCTTTCTGTTTCATCGTATTTTCGCGTTGGTTAATGCTGTTGTTTTTAGCATTAACTTCTTGTTCATGCTCTGCTTTGAGCTGCAAAAACTTTTCTTTTGCTTCTAAAAGCTTGTTCTTTTTTAAAATTTCAGCATTGTTTTCTGCATCTTTTAAAATCTTTTTCACCTTGTTTTGAGCAGCAATTTCTTGTTGCTTTAACAAGTTACGTAGGAGGAATCTTCCTACCACTACTCCGATAGCTAAACCTGCTATTACGGCAAATACGTATCCTAATATTTCAACTATTTCCATTTTGTTTTTTAAGTAAAAAAAAACCGCAACTATTTTTTTTAAGTCTCATACATTTTAAACCTCAACTAAGCATAATTAGGGTTTAAGCCATTTTCAGGTGCCATAGCAGATGAAATACGCCCTCTTAACCCTATAGATATTGAAGTGTTAAGTTTTATAAAATTTGAAACTCAAAAAAGTAGCTGCGGCTATATTTTTGTGCTATAACTATATTGCCATGCCAGTTATACATCCGTGATTTACAGATGCACAGTTAACCATAATGACAAAAAATATAAAGAACGTACCTTATTTTGAAAAGAAATCGTTTAATAAAACATCCAATTCTTCAACTTTATCAGCAACAGCAGAATCTTGATTTTGTACTTTGTTTTCTGTTCTTAATACGGCTGTTGCATAGTGCAAAACTGCCATAGAAAGTAAATCCTGCTTATCTCTTACCGCATAATTTTCTTGGTAGTCTTTTATGCGTTCATTAATCATTTTTGCTGCCCGTCTCACAATTTCTTCCTCTTCCATATTCACCTTTAAAGGGTAAATGCGGTCGGAAATGGTTATTTTAATCGAGATTTCTCCCATTTGTTTAGCTTAGTTTCTGATTCTTTTGCATTACTTATTTTTTAAGCAGTGCAATACTCTTATCAATCTCCCGCACAAAATCGTTAATTTTTTGTTTAATGTCAAGAGACTTTTCACTGGTGCCCTCAATACTTTTGGCCAATTTTGTAACCCTTAGCTTTTCATCTAGTTCTACATTTTTGCCTTTAGCAGTATCAAGCGCAACTTTTAACGATTGATTTTCAAGCTTTAATAAATCATTTTCTTCTTGCAAAGCATTACATAACTCAATTACTTGGGCTGTTTTTTGTATTACTTTATCTAATTGATCTGCAACAGAAGTCATGAATTTATTTCTAAAAATACGAATTTATATTTTATTTCCTAATTTCTGCGCCCGCTTGTTGGGTTAAATTGGATATTAATTTTTGCATGGTTTGCTCAATCTGCTTATCTGTAAGGGTTTGCTCCTCATCTTGCAGAATGAAGTTTAACGCATAAGATTTTTTACCCTCTGGCAATTTGTCTCCAACGTAAACATCAAACACCCCAACTTCTTTTATTAGCTTCTTATCGGTTTTAAATGCGATACCCTTTAAAGCTTCAAAAGTAACGGTTTGATCAATCAGTAAGGAAAGATCGCGACGAACTTGTGGGTATCTGGAAACCTCTTTGTTTACAATTTTATTCTTCTTAACAATATCCAGTAAGCCCGCCCAATCAAAATCGGCATAAAAAACTTCGGCGTTCACATCTGCCAATTTACGATCTGCTTTTGTAACGGCTCCGAAGCTTACCAACGTTTTATCTCCACGGAAATATTTTATGCCATAAGCAAAGTTTTCATCGTTTAAGGTATCCATTTGATAACTTGAAATGCCCAAACGAGAAAGGATTGCATCAACAGCCGATTTTATATTGTAGAAACTAGCCGATTTAGAGTTGTGATTCCACTGTTCACTTTGCTTTGCTCCAGAGATAACCAAGAGCAATCTTGGGCGCTCTACGTACTTCTCATTAATTAAGTGATAGGTTTTTCCAAACTCATAAAACTTAACATCTGCATTTTTGCGGTTTTGATTATAAGCTACACTTTCTAAAGCGGGCATTAACAAATTTTGGCGCATCACGTTTAAATCGCTACTTAAAGGATTCAAAATTTGTACGGCTTCATCCAGATTTTTAGAATAAGCCATTTTGGTTAAAGAATTGCACCAAATTTCTGCATATCCATTTGCCGTTAACAAATCGGCAATGGTGTTGGTTGTATTTTCCTTTTCTGGCTTTATGCTGTAAGAAAGGGAAGCATTTACTTTTGCCGGGATTTCAATATTATTGTAACCATAAATCCGCAAAACTTCTTCAGTAACGTCGCATTCGCGGGTGACATCTACTTTGTAAGCTGGAACTTTCAGCGATAAGCCTGTTGCACTTTCTGCGGTTGCTTCAATTCCTAAAGCTAAAATTATCGCTTTAATTTCCTCAGCAGGAATGTCTGCGCCAATTAATTTTGTAATTCCATTGTAGGTTACATCAAACTCAAATGGCTTAATCGGGTGAGGGTAGATATCAGAAACAGGTGATGAAATTTCGCCACCGGCTAAGGCCTTGATTAATAAGGCTGCGTATTTTAAGGATGTAACGGTTATTTCTGGGTCTGTACCCCTTTCAAACCGAAAAGATGCATCGGTTTTTAAACCATGCCTTTTGGATGTTTTACGCACCGAAACCGAATTAAAATATGCACTTTCTAAAAAGATGTTCTTAGTTTCTGCTGCTACTCCTGAAGTTTTTCCACCAAAAACACCTGCTATACACATTGGTGCTTCAGCGTTACAAATCATCAAATCATCTGCGTTTAACTTTCTCTCTACGTCATCAAGTGTGGCAAACACCGTGCCTTCTGCCACTTTTTTAACAATAACCTTTCCACCAACAATTTGATCGGCATCAAAGGCATGTAAAGGCTGTCCGAAGCTGTGCAACACGTAGTTTGTAACATCAACGATGTTGTTTATGGGGCGCAACCCAATTACTTTTAGTTTATCTTTCAGCCAATCGGGAGAATCGGCAACTGTAACACCTGAAATCGTTAAGCTGCTGTATCGTGGGCAAGCCTCTAAATCTTCTACTTCAACAGGAATCACCAAATTTTCATTATCTGTTTTAAAATCAGCCAGACTAGGAATTTCATATTTTGTTCTGAAGTAACCTGCCAAATCTCTGGCAACGCCCAAGTGCGAAGCTGCATCTGCACGATTTGGTGTTAATCCAATTTCGAAAACGAAATCATCTTCCATTTTGAAATGGTTTTTAGCCAACATTCCAATTGGTGCATCCTCCGGTAAAATCATGATTCCATCATGAGATTTGCCTAAACCAACTTCATCTTCGGCACAAATCATCCCTTGAGAAACTTCTCCCCTAATTTTAGATTCTTTAATTTTAAATGGTTCTCCTTCTAATGGATAAACCGTTGTACCAACGGGCGCAACAATAACCCGCTGTCCTGCGCCTACATTTGGTGCACCACATACAATTTGAAGATTTTCTGATCCGCCGATGTTTACGGTTGTTACACGCAAGCGATCGGCATTTGGATGCTGTACACAGGTTAAAACTTCTCCAATTACCAAGCCTTCTAAGCCTCCAATTATAGGCTGTACCTGATCTATACTTTCTACCTCTAATCCTACATTAGTTAGAATTAACGAAAGTTCGGCAGGCGTTTTATCGATCTGTACAAATTGTTTTAACCAGTTATATGATATTTTCATGTTTGGATATCGGGTATGAAGTATTGGCAATAGAGATTAAACCTCTGGGCAACACTAAAATTTTATAAAATGCAAAGATATTATTAAAAGCGCAAAGCAGAAAGCGGAATGGCTAAAATTAAAAGTACAAAGCAGAAAGCGCAAAGACTAAAGGTGAAAGCAGAAAGCGAAAAGACTAAAGGTAAAAGCGAAAAGGCTAAAGGTAAAAGCAGGAAGCACAAAGACTAAAGGTAAAAGCAGAAAGCAAAAAGCGAAAAGACTAAAGGTGAAAGCGCAAAGCTGAAAGCACAAAGACTAAAGGTGAAAGCAGAAAGCGAAAAGACTAAAGGTGAAAGCACAAAGCAGAACGACCGAAGTTAAAATCGCAAAAGTGAGTTAAGAATTGATTAATGATTGATAGACAGGTTAGAAAGGATAAGGGCGCAAGCGCCAGCACCGATAACCACCAGAATTACCGCAATAAGCATTAGGCGTAAGCCCAGTTTTAAGGGCTTATGATTTATAGTCTTTATGATGGTGACGATTAGCCCCACACCGAAAAGAATGGCCACCATGACCCAATAAAAAATAAAGACTTCCATAAATTACGATACACTTAGAATCACTGCACAAGCACCAAACCCAATCACCACCATAATTACAGATATAATTATCAACTTAAGACCTGACTTAACAGGCTCATTATTACTGGATTTTACAATTACTTGAATTAAACCAACTATAAAAAGCACAATCGCGGTTAAAGCGTAAAGAAATAAAAGGAGTATAAGCATATCAAATCATATTTAACTTTTCTCTTATTGCATCAATCTTATTGTCTCGATAAAAGATATTCATCGTTTCGAACGGCACTATTTTATATTTATCGCTTACAATATGAACACAAGATTTTTTAACCGCACGAACATCAAAATCCAGCGGATCCATGAAGTTCATGATGATAATTCTAAAAAGATTATCGTAGCTTAAACCATCAGACTGAACTCTTGGTAAGCAGCACATTAATTCTCCGAAGGTATTTTCGGCACAATCTACAGAAACGCCAGTGCTAAATAAATTGAGCATGTGTTCTTTTAGCTGCTCATCATGCTCAAAAACAATTGTGTTTTTGGAATTGTTGAGTAACTCTTCAGGGTTAATCAAATGCGTCATTGGAATAACTTCATCTCCAATTTTGAGGGCGTAGGCCATACACAGTGCATCTGGATTACAAGGAACGGGAATTAAATCTTGTGGAGTGAAGATTGGATATTGCTCATAAATTTTTCGCCTAACCTCTGTTAATGTAATCCTCCCTTGTTGGTCGTTATAGTCATCATTTCTTCCTGCCACCTGGGTGGGTTGAAAGGTTACCCCACGTACACATTTTTGCTTCAATGCATAATCTAGAATATCACCAATTTCATGGTCGTTCAAACCGTTTTGAAGGGTAGCAACCAAAGTTGTTGAAACGTTAAATTGATTTAGGTGCTCTATTGCCTTTTTTCTCACCTGGGTTAAGTCTTCGCCCCTTAGTTTTGTTAAAACTTCTGGGCTAAAACTATCAAACTGCAAGTAAATCTCAAAATCGGGCATGTATGTTGCCAGCTTCTCTACAAAATGAATGTCCTTTGCAATTCTTATTCCGTTGGTATTTACCATTAAGTGTTTAATGGGCTTTGTTTTAGCAAGATCCAATATTGCAAAGAACTCGGGATGAACGGTTGGCTCTCCGCCAGAAAGCTGAACCACATCGGGCTCTCCCTCATTGGCAACCACCACATCCATCATTCTGTTTATTTCTTCCAATGTTCTGTGCCTGCCATAATTTGGTGATGACATGGCGTAGCAGGTTGGGCAAGCTAAGTTGCATCTATCGGTAACTTCGATTACGGTTAAACAAGAATGTTGCTCATGATCGGTACATAAACCACAATCGTAAGGACAGCCATAATGTACTTTCGTGTTGAATTTAAGCGGCATTTCGGATTGTTTATTGTAATTCCGAATCTGCTTGTAATATTCTACATCATCGGCAATCATCACCTTACTGTTGCCATGGGTACGGCAGTTTTTTAACATGAAAACTTTTGCATTTTGAAATACAATTTTTGCATCGCAAAGCTGTAAACATTCAGGACAAAGGCTTTTTGTATAATCGTAGTAAATGTAATCTCGCGTGTTTGCCATAGGTATCAGCTAAAACTTATTTTCGATATTCTGATTATAAACTTATAGTAATATATAAAAATAAACAAGGCAGACCAATGAATACTGCTTAAATTTAGAAATAGCGGATGGTATGGCTTGATAAATTCAATAAGAAAGCGAAATAAAAAATACAGCACCATAAAGAGCTTAAATCGATCACCATTTATCAATTGCTTGTACCGCATTCCTCTGAATAGCAGCATCAATATGATTAAATAAATCATCTCATAAAGCATAATGGGGTGCCTTAGCTTACCATCACCCAAGTCCATGCCCATAAAAAAATGTGTTTCGATTCCAAAAGTGGGTTCATCAATCCCCATAGAGAAACAACCTATTCTACCAATAAAAAGGGCTGCCAGAATGGGAATGACATAAATATCGCCAGAGGCAATTTTAACCCCTATTATTTTTTTAATGATTTCTACTCCAAACAAACCACCTAACAGGCCTCCAATAATGGTTTTACTTTGGTAAAGCATTAAAAAAGTTAAATGGTTTAAAACTTCAGGAGTTTCTAAAATGGCAACAATTCTAGAACCCATTAGCGCCCCTACCATTGCACCCAACATAATCCACAGGCGGTTTTCATCCGAAATTGGATCTGTGATGCCCTTTTTTAAAAAGTAATAAATTCTAACACCTATAATAAAAGCTAGGGTTTCAAAAATATAATGGAAATGGTAAAGTTCGCCAAACAGTTCAAACTGAAATGGAAAATACGATGAATGTGCAGGCTGCAAAAGCTTTATTTAAAGGATAGTTTAACAAAGACAGGTAGATGATCAGAATAGTATCTTTTATCTTGACTATCCGTAAGCACGGCAAATTTTTGCACATTAAAGGCTTTGTTTACAAAGATATAGTCTATTCTGTTTTTTAAATCACTGTTAAAATCGAAACCATTAAAGGTACCTAAGGGTCCATAAGGCGGCTCCATTGTTACATCTTTTGCATCAATTAAAAAAGATTTAATGGTTGCAATGGCTTCAGTTTCTGGAGTAACATTTAAATCGCCAGTAAAAACCACTGGTAAAGTTGGGGCAATTTCTTGAATTTTTTGTTTAAGGAGCTTTGCAGATTCGATTCGGGCTTGAACACCAACGTGATCATAGTGTGTGTTGAACACCAGAAATTCTTTCTTATTCAATTTATCATACAATCTTACCCAAGAGCAAACTCTGTTTAAGGCTGCATCCCATCCTTTTGATGGAACATTAGGCGTTGGAGATAGCCAGAAAGTTCCTCCGTCTTTTTTTGTGAAACGAGATTTATCAAAATAAACTGCAGAAAATTCACCTTTTCTTTTACCATCATCTCGACCTACACCCACCACATCAAAATTTGAGTTTTCCAGCAGAGCATCAAATTGTTCGGGTAAGGCTTCTTGCACACATAAAATATCCGCATCGTGAAATTTTACCAAGGCTTTTACATGGTCTTTACGATTTGGCCAGGCATTTATCCCATCGGAAGCCACATTTAAACGAATGTTGTACGTAATGATATTCAGCGGAACGCCTGCTTTTTGCGCAAAAGATGCAGAGGCAAAAACCAAAAGAAGGAGGAAGATATTGAATGTTTTCATTGGAGCAATTTACAAAAATGAAAATGAAACATGTTTAATTATTATTAATTAAACATGAAGAACGCTACTCTAAATCAAGTCTTCATCTTTATAGCTGTAATAATTATTGTTGGCAAATATGAGGTGATCGACTACGTGGAGATCCAGAAAATACCCGGAATCAACAAGTTTCTTGGTGAGTTTATTGTCGCTATCGCTGGGTTTCAAACTTCCTGAAGGATGGTTATGAGCCAAAACAATATTGGCCGCATTATTTTCTAAGGCTACTTTAAAAATTATTTTCGGATCGGCAATGGTTCCGGCTTGCCCACCTTTGCTAATCAAGTATTTGCCGATGATGTGGTTGGATCTGTTGAGTAATAAAATCCAGAATTCCTCATGATTAAGGTGTGCAAATGTTTGGTGTAAATATTTGAAAACATCTTTCGAAGTATTCACTTGGATCACTTCATCCTCGATATGTTCTTTTCTTCTCAGCCCTAACTCCAAAGCAGAAACGATAGAAATTGCCTTGGCTTCTCCTATCCCCTTAAATTTAGAAAGATCAGCAATCGTTGCCTTGCCAAGTTTGGTTAGGTTGTTTTCGTAAAAAGCTAAAATTCTTTTACTTAAATCGAGTGCAGTTTCAGTTCTACTGCCTGAACCAATTAAAATCGCAATCAGTTCAGCATCTGTTAAGTGCCTCCTACCGTGTTGCAGGAGTTTCTCTCTCGGGCGATCTTCTTCTGCCCAATGCTTAATGCCTAATTTCTGTTCGTAATCTGCCATTTTTTAAAAATAAAAAAGCATCCCAACTTTTGGTTGGGATGCCTTAAAAATCGTAAAAAAACGAGCTTATTTTAAACCGTTAACGAATTTCGTTAATTTTGATTTGTTGTTAGCTGCTTTATTTTTGTGGATAATATTCTTTTTAGCTAAACGATCTAACATAGAGATTACTTTAGGCAAAAGCTCAGAAGCAGAATTTTTATCTTCTGATGCACGCAATCTTTTAATGAATGTACGTGTAGTTTTTGCCTGATATCTGTTACGTAAACGTTTTGTTGCGTTTGCTCTAATTCTTTTTAATGAAGATTTATGATTTGCCATTTCTATTTAGCCTTTTATTTTTTACTAATCGTTTCCTATAATTCGGGTTGCAAATATAGGATTTATGTTTTTAAAATACAAACACTTTTAGTTTTTTTCTGAACTAAAATAAAACCCCATTTCTGTTGGTCAAAAATACAGTTTTTTGATTAATAAAAAACCAGATTATGTAATTTAATAAAAATCAGTTTCTGTTATGAATACACGCTTAAAATACTATTTTTGAGGAAAACGAATTTCGAGTGAAAAAACGAATAGCCATATTTGCATCAGGTTCTGGCTCAAATGCGCAGAAGCTCATGGAGCATTTTAAACGCAGTACCGATATAGAAATTTCTTTGGTTTTAACCAATAATGCCGACGCTTACGTACTGCAAAGAGCAGATAATTTCGAAATACCAAGCCACATTTTTGATAAGCACGAATTTTATAAAACCGATAACATCATTGATTTACTAAAAAATCTCGATGTCGATTTTATTGTGCTCGCAGGTTTTTTATGGTTGGTTCCGCAAAATTTAATTGCAGCTTACCCAGGTCGCATCATTAATATCCATCCCGCTATTTTACCAAAGTTTGGCGGAAAAGGCATGTATGGAGATCATGTTCACAATGCGGTTATGGCCGCAGGCGAAACAGAGGGTGGCATCACCATTCACTATGTGGATGAAAACTATGATGAAGGCGAATACATTTATCAGGCTAAATATAAGATTGATAAACACGATAATCTTGAGATGATTAAGTTTAAAGGACAGCAGTTGGAACATTTACATTATCCAAGAATAATAGAAGGATTGGTTAAGAAAATCAAAAAATAGAATTCCTCAATGGTTCATTTTTGATCTTTTGGAATAAAAACCAATAATGCAGTTTAGCAATTTAAAGATTTCTTCCCCCTTAAAACCATCAGACCTTAATTTTTAAAAAATCCTCATTTTTTAAGAAGACATACTAATAAAAAACCATCGTGTTTTACTACCTTTGCGGCTCAAAATTTACAGTACAATGAGTCAGCCGATTAAGATTAAAAACGCTTTAATTTCAGTATATTATAAAGATGGTTTAGAGCCATTGGTAAAATTGTTAGCCGCTCAGGGCGTACAATTGTTTTCAACTGGTGGCACAGAGCAGTTTATTAGAGATTTAAACCTTCCGGTAACAGCCGTTGAAGATTTAACCGGTTACCCTTCTATATTGGGTGGTCGAGTTAAAACGCTACATCCTAAAGTATTCGGCGGGATATTAAATCGTAGAGCTTTGGCTGGCGATCAAGAGCAGATTGCAGAATATGAAATCCCAGAAATTGACTTGGTTATTGTAGATTTATATCCTTTTGAGGAGACGGTTAAAGCTGGTGGAACGGCTGAAGAAATTATTGAAAAAATTGATATTGGCGGAATTTCTTTGATCCGTGCTGCAGCGAAAAATTTCAATGATGTTGTAATTATTGCATCAAAAAACGACTACCCTACCCTACAAGCTCAATTAGAAACGCAAAACGGAGAAACCACATTGGCGCAACGTAAAGCCTACGCTAAAATCGCTTTCCATACTTCTTCGCATTACGATACTGCGATATTTAACTATTTTAATACAGAGGAACCGCTTGATGTTTTTAAACAGAGCGTAAATACCGCTAAAACCTTACGTTATGGCGAAAACCCGCATCAAGGTGGGGTATTTTATGGCGACCTAGATGCCATGTTTACAAAATTGAATGGTAAAGAACTTTCTTACAACAACTTGGTAGATGTTGATGCTGCTGTAGCATTAATTGATGAATTTGAAGAGCCAACCTTTGCCATTTTAAAACATACCAATGCTTGCGGTATTGCCTCCCGCCCTACCGTAAAACAAGCTTGGCTTGATGCTTTGGCATGCGATCCTGTTTCAGCCTTTGGTGGTGTTTTAATTACCAATGTAGAAGTTGATTTAGAAACGGCTCAAGAAATCAACAATTTATTTTTTGAGGTTTTGATTGCCCCTTCTTACCAACCAGAAGCGATTGAACTTTTCAGCAAAAAGAAAAACCGCGTAATTCTTCAGCGTAACGAAGTAGAATTGAGTAAAAAACAATTCAAAACTTTATTAAATGGCGTTATCGAGCAGGATAAGGATTTGATTATAGAAGGTCCTGAACAAATGACAACGGTAACCGATAAAGCTCCAACCGAACAAGAATTAAAAGACTTATACTTCGCCAATAAAATTGTTAAACACACCAAATCCAACACCATTGTATTGGTAAAGGATGATGTTTTGATTTCAAGCGGTGTAGGCCAAACCTCAAGAGTAGATGCTTTAAAACAGGCAATCGAAAAGGCGGCATCTTTCGGCTTTAGTGTAAAAGGAAGTTCTATGGCATCTGATGCATTCTTCCCTTTCCCTGATTGTGTTGAAATTGCAGCTGAAGCAGGCATTACGGCAGTTTTACAACCAGGTGGTTCAATTAAAGATGCAGATTCTGTTGCCAAAGCAAATGAAATGGGTATCGCAATGGTTACCACTGGCGTTAGACACTTTAAACATTAATTTTTAAAAAAAATCTTAGAAATAACGCCAATACGCCTCAAAAGGCTTTTATTTTAGAATTTTCGCCTTTTACTTTTCTTTGTAACTTTAAACATCTTGATAAACAAGAGGATGAGGAAAGAAAATAATACTTAAAACAATAAAAAAGCTATTTTTACATTAGGAATAGTATAGATTTGATAAAATAAAGAAAACACACCTTATACATGGGATTATTCAATTGGTTTACGCAAGAAGTTGCCATCGATTTAGGCACAGCGAACACCCTAATTATACATAACGATAAAGTAGTTGTAGATGAGCCATCTATCGTTGCTTTTGATCGGACTACAAACAAAGTTATTGCTATTGGTCGTCAGGCCATGCAAATGGAGGGAAAAACCCACGATAATATTAAAACCGTACGCCCTTTAAAAGATGGTGTAATTGCTGATTTCAACGCTGCTGAAGCGATGATAAAAGGCATGATTAGAATGTTAAATGGCGGTAAAGGTTGGATGTTTCCATCTTTACGTATGGTTATTTGCATTCCATCGGGCATTACTGAGGTAGAAAAACGCGCTGTACGCGACTCTGCTGAAATTGCTGGCGCCAAAGAAGTGTATTTAATTCACGAACCAATGGCTGCTGCCGTAGGTATCGGAATTGATGTGGAAGAGCCGATGGGAAATATGATTATCGATATCGGTGGGGGTACTACTGAAATTGCAGTAATTGCACTATCGGGTATTGTTTGCGATCAATCTATCCGCGTTGCGGGAGACAACTTCGATTCAGACATCGTTAACTACATACGTCGTCAACACAATATAATGATCGGCGACCGTACGGCAGAAAAAATTAAGATTGAAGTAGGCGCAGCTTTACCAGAATTGCAAGATGCACCTGCTGATTTTGCCGTTCAAGGTCGTGATTTGATGACAGGTGTACCAAAACAAATTACCGTTTCTTACACAGAAATTGCCCACTGTTTAGATAAATCAATCTCTAAAATTGAAGAAGCGATTTTAAAGGCGCTTGAGATTACTCCACCAGAACTTTCTGCTGATATTTACCAAACAGGTATTTATTTAACAGGCGGTGGTGCATTGTTAAGAGGATTAGACAAACGTGTTGCCGCAAAAACTAAACTGCCTGTTCACGTTGCAGAGGATCCATTACGTGCGGTTGTACGTGGAACTGGCATTGCGCTAAAAAACATTGGCAGTTATAAATTCTTAATGCAATAAGCACATTTACGAATGTAGATTTTAGATTGACGATTGATGAATAACGAAACGTTAAAAACAAATACCCTAACTTATTCTTCTACAATCAGAAAACTAATTTCTACATTGCCTTTTAGTGCTTTAAGTGAATCGTTTAAGCCTAAGGGTTTTGTTGGTGCAGTTTATCAATCCTCAAAAGACCTTAATTTAACTCCAAGTTTTTTGAATAGGCTTATTAAAGTGGAAGCAAGATTGGGTGCAAAAAGGCTTTCCAATCAAAATCATGTAGGCAATCGTAAATCTAAAATCGTGAATTAACATGCGTAACCTTTGGATTTTCATAAGCAGATATAACGCATTTTTCCTGTTTATCATATTTTTTTCAGTTGGCGTTTTTCTCACGGTAAAAAACAATGCTTATCAGCGGAGTGCAACTTTAAACTCTACCAATGAGGTTGTTGGAACGGCATACGAAAGGCTGAATGTGTTTAAAAGGTATTTAAATCTGGGTGTGGTAAATGATAGCCTAGCGGCTGAAAATGCTAAACTTAAAACCAAATTGCTCGATTTAACCACGATTGATTCTGCAAAAGATGTGAAAGTTATCGATACCATAACCCACCAACAATACACCTATTTAGCGGCCAAAGTGGTTAAAAACTCGGTAACCTTGCGTAATAACGTTATGACGATCAATAAAGGTGCGATTGACGGCATTAAAAGTGGGATGGCGGTGCTCTCTCCAGAAAGAGGTGTTGTTGGTTTCATCAGAGACGTATCTGAGCATTTAGCCACCATTCAATCTTTACTGCACAAGGATACCAGGATTAGCGTGGTTGTAAAAAAGAATAATGCCTTAGGTTCTTTGGTTTGGGGCGATGGAAATTTCGACATTAGAAAAGCCTACATCAAAGGCGTTCCCAATCACATTAAAATGAATGTTGGAGATACCATTGTAACCTCTGGTTTTGCTTCTTTCCCTTCAGGGATCTTGGTTGGAAGAATTAGCCGAACCAATGTTGCAACAAATGATAACTTTCTTTCTGCTGAGTTAAATTTATTTAACGATTTTAGCACTTTGCAATATGTTTATGTGGTAAAAGATAATAAAGCTGAGGAACAAAAAGCTTTGGAAAGCATGGTGAAGCCAAATGAATAGTAGAATAATAATTATAAATATCATCAGATGGTTCTCCTTGCTTTTTGTGCAAATATTTTTGCTCAAGAATATGGGCTTCTATGACTTATCTACTCCATTTATTTACGTATTGTTTCTATTGCTATTGCCTTTCGGAATGCCAAACATTCTTTTATACCTTCTGGCATTTGGAACTGGCCTAACCTTAGATGCCTTTTACGATACCATGGGCGTGCACGCTACCGCATGTGTTGTTTTGGCTTTTGTAAGAATTTCTTTCATATCCATAAGCTTAAATAAGGATGCTATTGATGATCCTGAACCATCTTTAAGTTACATGGGTTTCCAATGGTTTTCATTGTATGCCTTTCTCTGCGTTTTAACGCATCATTTAGTGCTCTTTTTTTTAGAAACATTTAGGTTAACCGAAATTGGTTATACCTTAATGAGATGCGGCTTAAGTTGTATCTTTACACTACTCATTATTTTACTGGTAGAGTTTATATTCTATAAAAGAACATCGCGCTAATGGAGCAATTATTTAATCGAAAATATGTTATTCAGGGGTTGTTTATAGTAGTTGCCTTAATTTTATTGGCTAAACTATTTTACATCCAAATTTTTAGCGATGCAGCATTTGTTGCCGCAGAAAGTAACGTATTAAAGAAAAAATTCAAATACCCTGCTCGCGGTGCCATTTTAGATCGCAATATGAAGGTGATTGTACAGAATGAACCTGTTTACGATTTAATGGTTATTCCAAACGAAGTAAAAGAGTTTGATACACTTGCGCTTGCAAATGCCTTGGAAATGACTATCGACGATGTACACAAAAGTTTAAAAAAGGCAAAGGCCAAATCAAACTACCAATCTACACCTTTTTCAAAACAGATTTCCGTTCAAAGCTACGCCCGTTTACAGGAGATTTTATATCGCTTTCCGGGTTTCTCTACCCAGGACAGAACCATTCGGCATTACCCAGATAGCGTTGCCGGACAGTTGTTTGGCTACGTAAAAGAGGTAAGCCAAACGGATATCGATAAATCAGAAGGTTACTACAGACCAGGAGATTACATCGGAAAAAGTGGGCTGGAAAGATCTTACGAAGATGTGCTACGTGGCGAAAAAGGGGTTGTAAATACCGTTTATGATGTTCACAACACGCCACAAGGCAGTTATGCACAGGGCAAATACGACATTAATGCCGTTTCTGGCGACCGCTTAATTTCTGGAATTGACATTGAGGTACAAAAATTAGGTGAAGAATTAATGCAGAACAAGGTTGGGGCTGTTGTAGCCATCGAGCCTGCGACTGGTGAAATTATATCCTTAGTAAGTAGCCCCGGGTACGACCCAAATATTTTGGTAGGTAAGGGTTTCGGAAACAACTATATGGATTTTATTGTTGGTAACCCTTATCGCCCATCGTTGGTAAGACCGATACAAGGTTACTATCCGCCTGGATCATCATTTAAACCTATTGATGCTTTAATTGCTTTGCAAGAAGGAGTTATCGACCCAAATATGACCTTCAACTGCCCTGGTTACTATATGGCAGGAAATCATAAAGTGAAGTGCGAACACGTGGATGGAAACATCAGTATGCGCCGAGGCATTGCCAGGAGCTGTAACACTTATTTCTGCCATGTTTTCCAAAAACTGATTACAAAAAATGGTATGAAAAATCAACGTCAAACCTATCAGGATTGGCGTGATAAAGTCGCAAAATTTGGATTTGGCGCCAAATTGGATATTGACATGCCTTTCGAGCGTAAAGGCTATTTCTACAATGCCGATCACTACGATAAGATTTATGGCAAAAGATGGGGTTACACCACTGTAATCTCTCAAGCTATCGGTCAAGGTGAGATTACCGCCACACCACTGCAAATAGCCAATGCAATGGCTGTAATTGCCAACCGCGGATATTACATTAAACCCCACCTAATTAAAGGCATTGGCGATAAAAAACTGGTTAAAAAAGAATATGTTACCAAAAACTATGTAGATGTTGATCCGAAATATTTTGAGCCTGTAATTGATGGTATGCAAGATGCGGTGAACACGGCATGGGGAACAGCAGTTCTATCTCGAATTCCAGATATTATGATGTGTGGTAAAACGGGTACGGTACAAAACCCACATGGAAAAAATCACTCGGTTTTTATTGGCTTTGCGCCAAGAGATAATCCAAAAATTGCCATAGCTGTAATTGTAGAAAATGCAGGTTACGGAAGTACCTATGCTGCGCCAATTGCGAGTTACATGGTCGAAAAATATTTAAAACGATCGGTTACGGGCGCCAGAGCCAGTCAAATTGAGTGGATGAAAGCGCAAAATCTGCTCCCACCACTTATTGATAAGAAAAATAAAACCAAATTAAGCAAGGCCGATAGCTTGGCTGTTAAGAAAATAGATTCTGTAAAGCGGGTTAAAGACAGTTTAAAAATTAAGTCGGCTGTAATTAAGCAATCGGTATCTACCAAGCCAGCAAAAAGTAAACCCGCTACTATCAATAGCACTAAACCAGAAACCCGATAATATGATGCAGCAACAAGGCAACCGGTTTTTCTTCAATGTAGATTGGATTACAGTTTTAATCTACATTGCACTCTGCACCATAGGTTTTGTAAGTATTTATGCGTCTATCCCACACCATGATCCGGCCGCTTCTTTCGATTTTACCAGTAGTTATGGCAAGCAACTGATCTACATCATTACCGGACTTATTTTGGGCCTATCCATCTTATTATTTGATGGTAGATTGTTTAATGTATTTGCGCCTTTTATTTACGGCATAACCATCCTGTTGCTCATAATCGTACTTTTTGTGGGGAGAAATGTTGGCGGAAACCAAGCCTGGATTCCCATCGGATCGTTTAGATTACAACCTTCAGAATTTGCCAAGTTTGGTACAGCATTGCTTCTGGCTCGATATGTAAGTACTTTTAACCCAAAATTTCGAGACATCAAGTCCATTTTTATCGCAGCAGCCATTGTGCTTGCCCCCCTCCTATTAATTATGCTCCAACCAGATACTGGTTCGGCATTGGTGTTTTTAGCCTTTATGTTTCCCTTGTATAGAGAGGGTTTATCTGGTTACTTCCTTTTAATTTTCCTCGGAATGATTGTGCTTTTTGTAGCCGATTTCTTGGTTCCAACCTATATTTTAATTTTGATTTTAACCACAATTGGAGGCTTGTTTATTTATGCGAATAAGAGAAAGCAAAAGCTCATCATCACCACCGTATTGGTTACGCTAGTGGCTATAGGCTATTTGTTTTTGGTGAAGGTTGCCTATACGAAAGTTTTGGAGCCCCACCAAAGAAGTAGAATTGAATTGATGCTGGGCTTAAAAACCGACAATAAAGGCGCTGGTTACAATGTAATTCAATCGCAAATTGCCATCGGATCTGGACAAGCAACCGGACGCGGATTTTTACAAGGTACGCAAACCAAATATGGCTATGTACCAGAACAAAGTACCGATTTTATATTTTCTACCATTGGTGAAGAATGGGGATTTGTAGGATGTTCTGTAGTGATCGGGTTATATATTTTCTTGTTGTTAAGATTGGTTAACTTGGCCGAACGCCAAAGATCAACTTTTTCAAGGGTGTACGGTTATAGCGTAGCCTGCATTCTATTTTTCCACGTTTTTATCAATATCGGGATGACGATTGGCATCATCCCCGTAATCGGAATTCCCTTACCCTTAATTAGTTACGGAGGCTCATCACTATGGAGCTTTACAATTTTAGTGTTTATCTTTCTGAAATTGGATTCTAATAGAATGGGCTTTATTTAAGCTAGATAACCTGAGGGCGGTGTAAACTAAAGGGTGAAAACAAAAACAATCTAAACATCCATTAAGGTGCTGAAATAAATTCAGCATGACGGATTGTGGACGTAATGGCAAAAAGTTTTAACATCAATTAAAATGCTGAAATAAATTCAGTAAAAACTCATCTGCATTAAAATGCGTTATTTGCTAAACCTTCTATTTAACAGTTCATAAAACTGATCTACCGTGGCTTGTTTGCTTGCCCAATTGTTTTTTACCGCATAGTTTTTCTGTAAAAAGCTATCCGCCATTTCAAAACTGTTCATTTTATTTACCAAATCTATGGCTTCAGAGTAAGCCAAATTGTAGCCATTAAATAAATCCTTAATGAACAACAATTTTTCATTTAGGTTTATGGCTTGTTTCAAATCAGCAATTTGTGGTTTACTTGGTTCCGAATGACTGTTGGTTTTACCAAGCAAATCATTTAAACTCGGTGCGGTTTTGGTTGAAACAGGTTCTACGATTGATTTCACAGGTACAGCTTCTGGGGTAAAAACTGGTCGTTCTTCTACAACCGGAGGCGAAATAACAGGGTCATCAAAATCTACATCTTTCAATGCCTCAATTGGTTCGGTAATTTCATCTGCTGTAGGAAACTCAAGCTCTGGTTCCTTGTGCTGTCCTTCTCCCACTTCATGCGAAATCAAAAACGGTTCAGGTCCAATTTCATCTTCCGTAATGTTTTCAGTTTCTTCTACCGCATCGGCCTGCAATTCCTCTTTTTCGTGGATTCTTTTCTTTTGTGCTAAAATTTCTTCTTCGGCCTTACTTAATGGCCGATCGAAAATTTCCTCCACAGGCTTTGCTTCATAATCAAATTGATCGTTTTCATTGTGGTTGCCCAATACAAACTCAAAAGTTTTATCGCTTTGGTCGGGCTTAAAAAAATCTTGTTCCAAAATCCTTTCGGCCGTTGCTTCATGGATTTCTTGCTCATCAAAAATTTCCTGTTCCTGCTTTACATCTACGCGCTCTTCTTCCTCCTCGGCAGTAGCCACGTCGGCAAGCTCTTCAAGGTCGTTCAACCCCTCATCTATTTGCTGTGCAAAATCATCAACCGCAGTGTGTTGAACGTTTTCAACGCGCTCAAAATTAGCGACTGGTTGACTTTGTGGTTTATCCTTCTGATTGATAGTATTTAATTTCTTTACAATTTGAACATGGTCAGATAGAAAATTGGCATTGGCCAAAAACAGTTCTACTTCCAAATCATTCAACTGACCTGGATTTTGAGCAAGGAACTGATATTGATCATTCAATTCTGTTAAAATATTGCCTATTTTCTTAAAAATATCCTGTTGGTTCATCATAAAGTTAAAACGGATTTTTGGTCGATTTATGTTGGTAACTATGTACCCAAAAATAACACATAATTCTCATATTTGTTCGGTTTAAAAATTATAGCACACACACAAAGGCATAAAAATTAGGGCATGTTATTTAGCGAACAAAATTTTAGGAGGAGAGGCGAATTTTCTGGAAGTATAGAGGTGGTTTGTGGCTCTATGTTTTCTGGTAAAACCGAAGAGCTTATTCGCCGACTAAAAAGAGCGCAAATTGCTAAGTTAAACGTAGAGATTTTTAAGCCTAAAACCGATACCCGCTACCACGAAACTGCTGTGGTTTCGCACGATTTAAACTCCATTAATTCTACCCCTGTTGATAGCGCATCGGCTATTTTATTGCTCGGTACCAATACCCAGGTGGTGGGAATAGATGAGGCCCAGTTTTTTGATAACGAACTGCCCGATGTTTGCAACAAATTGGCGCTGAAGGGCATCCGCGTAATTGTGGCTGGCTTAGATATGGATTTTACCGGAAAACCTTTTGGCCCAATGCCGGCCTTAATGGCTATAGCCGAGCATGTTACCAAAGTTAATGCAGTTTGCGTTTGTTGTGGCAATCCGGCACTATACAGTTACCGAACTGTTTCTAATGAATCGACAGTTTTACTAGGCGAAAAAGAAAGTTACGAGCCACGCTGCCGGGCATGTTATAATTTAGATCGGGGCTAGCAGTTTGTTTGGCTGGTGCGCCAGCAAAGAATAATCAGGTTCAATAAATTTTTCTGTCTATCGGCTGGTATCACACCGAGCGAAAATTATAAAGAAAGGATTGGAAATGAACGTTCGTTGTTTCATTGGTAAAACCTGCCCCGCTGTACCTCCAAGCGCTATGAAAAATAGCGGCTTTCCGTCCCATCGGGTTTAAGATTGAAGGTTTTTGCGTATCGGTTAATGAGCTAAAAAGCAAAGATCCATTGTACGGCCCGTTTGAAACAGAACCATTGTACCTAAACCCGACAGCAGCGGCAGCCTCGAATTTTTTCAATGAGGGCTAAAGCGAATGGCGGGACTACCGGAATGAAAGCATTACTGAACGTTGTTTTCCAAAAAAACATTGTAGCTTAAAAAGAAGATATACAGTTAAATACATAAAGAAAGGATTGGAAATGAACGTTCATTTTTTCATTGGTAACACCTGCCCCGCTGTACCTCCAAGCGCTATGAAAAATAGCGGCTTTCCGACCCATCGGGTTTAAGATTGATGGTTTTTGCGTATCGGTTAAGGAGCTAAAAAGCAAAGATCCATTGTACGGCCTGTTTGAGACAGAACCATTGTACCTAAACACGACAGCAGCGGCAGCCCCGAATTTTTTCAATGAGGGCTACAGCGAATGGCGGGACTACCGTAATGAAAGCATTACTGAACGTTGTTTTCCAAAAAAAACTTTTGCAGGCCTGGAAAATAACCATCAGTTTTGCATTGAAATACTATTTTTGATTGCTTAACCGACAAGTACGGTCGAATATAACAGCTAAAAAGAGCAAACCTATGAGTGAACAAATAAATACCATTGCTATTTTGGGCTGTGGCTGGTTTGGACTGGCTTTGGCGAAAAAGTTGATCGAATTGAATTATTCGGTTAAGGGCTCTACCACCTCCCCTGAGAAATTAGAGCTACTTTCTGAAGCTAAAATAGCGCCATACTTGATTAATTTTACTGCCGATGAAGTGATTGCTGATGATGCTTTTTTTAAAGCTGATGTGTTGTTTATCTGTATTCCGCCCAAAAGAAATTCGCCAACACTTAAAGATTATCCTGATAAAATAAACGCAATTGTAAAGGCTTCAAACAACATTAAAAACATTGTTTTAATTAGTTCTACAAGTGTTTATGCAGATAACAACGAAGCTGTTAACGAAGAGCGTGAAACGCATCCAGATACAGATTCTGGTCGTATGGTTTTGGAGGGCGAAAGGGTATTGAAAGATTTGGCGCTAGATAAGTACACGGTTATTCGCTTTGCGGGATTAATTGGTCCTGAGCGAAATCCAGGTCGGTTTTTTGCCGGCAAGAGCAACATTCCAAATGGCTTAGCACCCGTAAATTTAATTCACCAAACGGATGCAGTGGGCATTGCTTGCGAAATTCTGGCTAAGAAAGCCTTTGGCAGAACGTACAATGCTTGCAGCCCTCAGCACCCAACAAAACAAGATTTTTATACCCATGCGGCACAAACATCAGGATTGGTTTTACCACAATTTATTGCCGAAAAACACAGTTGGAAAATTGTGGAAAGTGTGCATGTATCAAAATATTTAAACTACCAATTTAAGGTAAGTATTTGATATTGAATCGATACGCAAACGGTAACTTAGGCCAGCAAGCCGAGTAACTCCTTTTTGGTTAAATTTTTAAATAGTCCTCCATCGCTTTGGATTAAGTTTTTTACCAGATCTTTTTTGGTGGCTTGCAGTTTCATAATCTTTTCTTCGATGGTATCAGGACAAATTAAACGAACAGCCATTACATTTTTGTGCTGCCCAATGCGATATGCCCGATCTATAGCCTGATTTTCGACCGCTGGATTCCACCAAGGATCTACCAAATATACGTAGTCTGCTTCGGTTAAATTTAGGCCGGTACCACCTGCTTTTAAGCTGATTAGAAAAACGGAAATATCGTTGTTCTGCTGAAAGGATTCTACCGTCTCTTTCCTGTTCCGCGTTTGACCGGTTAAATATTCGTATTTCATTCCTCGTATTTCGAGTTGTTTTTTAATTAAATCGAGCATGCTTACAAATTGAGAAAAGACCAAGATTTTATGGTTTTTGGCTTTGTTTTCTATTTGCTCCAATAAAACCTCAATTTTGGATGATGCCTGAATGTAGGATTTGCCATCGGCCAGTAAGGCTGCCGAGTTGCAAATTTGTCTTAATCGGGTAATGCTTCTTAAAACATGCATAGAACTTTTCGGCAACTCATCTTCGGTTTTCCCCAGTATGTAATCTTGTATTTCCTTTTTATTGGCTTCGTAAACCTCTCGCTGTTCATCGCCCATTTCGCAGTATAAAACAATTTCGGTTTTATCTGGAAGTTCCTTGGCTACTTGTTCTTTGGTTCTTCTTAAAATAAAGGGCTTTATTTTCTGCTGCAACTCTTCTGCTCGGCGACTGTCTTTAAACTGATCGATTGGGGTTGAATATAAATCGGCGAATTGCTGCTTGCTGCCAAATAATCCGGGGCAGGCGAAGGACAATTGTCCGTATAAATCGAAGGTATTGTTTTCAATCGGTGTTCCCGTCATCACCACTTTGTTGCGCGATTGAAGCATTCTAACTACTTTATAACGCTGAGATTCAGGATTTTTAATGTTTTGAGATTCATCTAAAAAGATATAATTAAAGCGATAATCTTTTAAGAAACGAATATCGGAAAGTAGTGTACCATAAGAAGTTAAAATGATTTCAAAATCATCAAAAGTATCCGTAGTTTTTGTGCGCTCATTGCCATAAATGGTTTTCACTTTTATGGATGGCGCAAACTTTTGTACCTCAGCCTTCCAGTTGAATATTAAAGAGGCCGGAACAACAACGAGATTGGTGTTATGGCTTACTTTTTCTCTTTGCGAGAGTATAAAGGCCAAAATTTGAATGGTTTTCCCTAAACCCATATCATCGGCCAGGCAAGCCCCAAAGTTAAAATCATCTAAAAAATTAAGCCAGTTTAAGCCATCTTTTTGGTATTGGCGCAAGCTTGCTGTAAGTGCTTTTGGCACCTCTACTTCGTGCATGGAATGTGGTCCCTCAAATTTTTGCTTATAATTCTTAAGCTCATTTTTTACTTCTCCATCCAGCAAAGCATCTTCATAAAGATTATTTATAGAAGCAAACTTTATTTTATGGGTTAAAAGTCTATCCTCTACAACTTCGCCAGCGCTGAAGTAGCCGACAAATTTTTCTATCCATTCTTCGGGCAAAATACCCTGCGTGCCATCATCAAGCGTAACAAACTTGCTCTTGTTTCTGATGGATTTATGGAGGTGCTTCAAAGCAACATTCTGCTTGCCAAATTTTACTTTAACTTTTGTTTCAAACCAATCTGTTCCGCTTAATACTTCGATATTAATTTCTGCTTTGTGCTCGTTTAGTTTATTGTTTTTGAGTTTATTAAAACCCAAAATATGAATGCCTTTACGTCTCCAAACATCAAAGGCATCCAAAAACCAGCCTTCTTCCAAAAATCGCTTTCTGTGGAGATAATAGGAATCGTTGGTTTCCTGCTCGTAGAAATAAGGATGCTGTTTTAAAATATTCGCGATGAATTGCAATTCCGTATCCTCATCGCGATGGAGTGTGAAAAGGTTGCCAAATTTATCTTGCGCCTGAATTTGCTTTTTTGATAGTACAGGAATTTCGATATTCCCGTAGCGCATTATGGGTGTAATTAGAATATAATCTTCCGATTCGGACAAATAAACCAGTTGTTCATTTTCTAAATCAAAGCCTTTCTCCTCTATCTGGCTTTTTGTTGCGGGTTTTAAGTAGGTATAATCTACTTTTATGCTGCCCTCCAATTGAATTAGGATGACCTTCTGAAAATCTGGATATTTGGATTTATGCAGAATTAAGCGATTGCTTTGTTTTTTAAAGAAGCCAATTACACGCAAAACATCAGAACGGACAATAAGATACAGTTCTTGGTGCAGCTGTATAAAATATTGATAACGTATAACGAGCTGATCGAGTTCGTACGATTTACCTTCTATTAATAGTCGCCCGGTAATTTCGAAGAAATCGTCTCGTTGGCTGACCGATAATCTCAAATCGACATCTAAAAGATGAAGCTTAACCGGTTTGATTGATGAGGCTTGAATATTGGCAGAAACTTTTGCATCGTGCTGGTAAACCGGTATCCCTGAGGGATTTTTAACAATTGATTTTAAGGCAACTAACTCAGCTTCCGTTTGATCGGTATTGTAATTTTGTTGAAAAGACGAAACCCCACTGTAAAATTTGAGCAGGTTACTGTCTTCAGTTTTAAAAAGTAAATCTAAAGGATTGATGCCTTTGAGCGGATTTTTAACCTTTCCAGATTTGGTTGTTTCTGCTTCAAATAAATCGACCGTTAAGTTATTGTAGTATTTGTGCTGACTCAAAACCATCAGCATGGCATCGCTTGCTTTTTTACCCATTAAGCTGGGCTTACCTTTCTTTGAGGGCAATAAAAGTGATTCTAAGTTTTGCTGAGCCTCTAAATTGAAGGCTTGTAAAGATTTCATCTTTGGTTTAATCTCCGTTAAACCGTTTTCATATTTAAGGGCAAAAATCTCATCAAGATTGTTTTCTTTTTCCAAGCCATAGGCCACTGCAATTTTGCTCATTTTTATTCTTCGAAGGGTTTCATCGAAGAAAATCAGCAAATCTTCTCGTTGTAAAATGTTATACAGCACCTGTGTTTGGTGCTCGCATAGTTTGTTTTTGGGGCTTGTACACCTGCAAGATAGTTTTACCGAATTTTCATTTTGCTGCACCTGTACAATCGGAAAGTGAAGGCTGGAATCTTCATAACTAAAGGCTCCAAAATTGATTTCCAGCTGTTCGGGAATTATGTTGAAATATCCCTTCGCATCGGTATAAACCTGATGATTAACATGTTTCAAAATGACAATACTGCTTAAATTTTTGAGGTTGAAATCTCTCAAAATGTAATCGTAGGGATTTTGTTCTATCGATTGATCGCCTGCAGTATCGTCCTTCATTAATATCGAAATGTTAAAGGTCTAAATTAACAAATAATAAGATTTAATAGGTGTACATTTTAATTTTGGCTGGCGCGGAACAGATTAAATGAGCTGTTTGGAGCGCCTAACCGTTAGTGGGTAACCAACCACGCATCGCTTACAATGATTTTCGAAGGTTTAAATAGAAAGGGATCTCAATTTTATCAGTTCTACCGCTTAAAATAAATTCTGCGGCCTGTGTACCCAATTGGTTAAAATCAGTAGAGATGGTTGTAATACCGTCTAAAATGATTCTTTTCAAGGGGGTTTCATTGTAAGAGATGATACCGACCTCCACACCAATTTTCAACTTTTGGGCAATCAGGCGCTCAATCAGCGTAACCAAATCATCTTCCATTAAGTTGATATATACTTCTCCAATTCGAATCTCCTCATCCTTAATATTATGAATCACTTTGTGTGCAAAAGCATATTGCTGGCAAAAACGATAAAAACCCGTTAAAATTTCGTGGGGAAAATAACTGTTCTTCGGAAAAACTATTTTTAATGTGTTGTAGTTGGATAACCGATCCAAAGCCTGCTCAAGCGCTGCATAAATATCTTGTGCAAAATTTTCATAAGCCGCTGCATAATCTCCTGTTATCCCAGGCAACAGCTTATCCAAAATAATTAACTTCTCTTTCGGGATGGTATTGATAATTTCGTGTGCATTTTCTCCACCCTCTAAAAAATGGGGTATAATCACGAAATGAGAATAATCGTCTTTCTTGCTGATTAATAGTTTCTTAAACAAAGCGAAATCATTGTTATAGATGTAAAAATCTATCGCAGCTTGCTCACCAATGGCTTTGGTAAAGGCATCGTAAGTAATTTTTTTATGCGTGCTCAGCTTATTAAACAGCAAGCAAATCTTTAGCTTTCTAGAAAAATCGGTATTGATGATGAAGTAACCCTTACCCGGTACAGAATCTACCACACCCAATTTTTTCAAATGGCGATAACCTTTTTCTGCCGTATCTCTGGACATTTCCAAACCAAAACTTAACTCATTTATAGAAGGCAAAAGACTATTTTTTTTCAGCTTTCCACTTTCAATAGCGGCTAATATGGCATTGGTTAATTGCTTATATTTTGGTGTAGATGAATATTCATCAACATGGATGTGGGCTATTAAATCTTCTGGTTTCAATGTAAAATGATTTGCTGAATTTCGAAGATAATAAAAAATCTGCCTTAGGGTTAGGATTTTACAGGGTTCTTTGGATGGCCGAGTAATATTTTAGCTGGATAATGTCGCTCGGTGCAGGGTTCGAATTCCAAGCATCGTTTATGGCCAGTGCAGTTCCAATAGCCGTAGCTTGAGATACTGAGGAGGCATAAACCTCAATATCTGGTATAGATGTGGCCAGCAAGTGCATGTAAATGGCATTTTTACCGAAACCACCATCCACAAATATTCTACGTACCCCATTATTCAAAATGAGTTTTAGTGCATAAATCTGCTGTTTAATCAAATCGAAAATGAGTTGATGATAAGCTTCTTCGGCAGTTTGGAAGATTGTCAAATCTCGATCTACAAAGGCAGAATTGGCTTTAAATTCGGTTTGAGGACTTTGATTTTCGGGAATCTTATTTGCCAATTTTAAAATCATCCCCGGATTAAATTTCAAATGTTTGAAAAGATAGGCGGCCCGATCGAAATGATCGGCAATTCTTTTAAGTTGAATTTCATGCTCATAGCCCGCAAAAATTCTTGATGCCTTAACGGCCTTGCCCTTAAAATGCATGTAGCAAAGGCAATCCTGTTTCAGTTCGGCTGCCGTAAGTGGCTCTTGGTTAAAAGGATTTAAACTGATGCACCACGTTCCGGTAGAAAGCAAAATAAATGGCGCAGAAAAGTTAGCCAAATACGGAATTAAAGCAGCAGAACTGTCGTGCAAACCTACACCAACTTTAAAATCAGCACCCTCGTATTGGGTTGCCGAACTAGAATCTGCTGGAGTAAATTGTCCAAATTTTTCATCAAGCCCTTCCGCGGTAACCCAATTGTGATATTGGTTTTTATTAAAATCCCACAGTTGGGTGTGGCAACCAATACTGGTAATATCGGCTAGGGCAACTCCTGTAATTAAATAGCTCAAATACTGTGGCAAATGTAATGCCCACTTTACCCGATCAAAAATTTCTGGCTTTTCCCTTTTTAAACGATAAAGCTGCATTCCCGAATTTAAGCTGCCTAAAATAGGCGAGGCCGTTTCTAAGGAGATTTTTTCCTCCCCACCGTAGCGATGATAAAATTCATTTTTAAGCGTTTCGGGGTATTCCTTTAAATAATTGTAAAGGGGCGTTAACGGTGTTCCATTTTCATCCAAATAAACAAAACTAGCCCCATAGGTAGAAAAATTAATGGCTTTGATTTCAAACTCATCCATTTTTAAAACTTGCTGCAAGGATTCGTAAACCGACGTGCGCAGACTTTCTAAATTTTCGCAAGGTTCGCCGTCTTCATCTAAAGTTTCAACAAAACGGGCAGAACGTTCGAAAACAATTTTATAGTTTTCGTCTATTAAAAACAGTTTCTTGTTCGTTTTACCAACATCAAATATGGCTACAACTGGTTTAGGCATCTTATCTATCAAATTATAAACCCGTAGCAACCGTATTTACCCCACGTTGGTTAACCAAAGTTTTTCTACACGCTAAATCGCGATATAAACCAATTGGCGATAGTGCCGCCCCTGCCCTTAACCTGGCTTCTGCCACTAAAGGTCTTAAATCTGTTCTGAATGTATTTTGCAAAATTTCTTGCGCTTTGGCAACATCATTTTGGTCTTGAGCTTTATTAAACGCTTTTCTATCCACCAATAAGGCTTGTGCATAGGCAATCATAATGGCTTCTACCGATTGGAGTAAATCCTCTAAGGGATCTTTCACATTGTGAGATGCATCAATCATCCAGCCCAAGTCTTTTGCGTGGTTCATTCCTTTGGCGTCCATCCCCTCAACCAACTCATTAAATATCAAAAAAAGCTGATACGGTTTTATGCTCCCTGCGGTTAAATCATCATCGCCATATTTAGAATCGTTGAAGTGAAAACCACCTAATTTTCCTTCCATTAATAGCAGTGCGACAATTTGTTCGATGTTGGCATTGGGTAAATGATGGCCCAAATCAACCAAGGTGTAAGCCTTTTTACCCAATTTTGAGGCATATAAAAGCGATTGTCCCCAATCTCCCACCGTTGTTGAATAAAAGTTAGGTTCAAAGGCCTTATACTCAACAAACATTTTCCAATCATCAGGCAATGCCGAATAAATTTCTTGTAAGCTTTCTAAAGTATTTTCAAAAGCCTTGCGGAAATTTAACTGGCCAGGAAAACAAGATCCATCGGCCAACCAAACGGTTAAAGCAGCCGATCCTAAAGCAATACCATGTTTAATTACCTCTATATTGTGTTCAATAGCCTGTTTGCGAATGGCTGGGTTTACATTTTGAAGTGAGCCAAATTTGTAGCTATGGGCAGCGCCAGATTGATCTTGAAAGGTATTCGAGTTCATGGCATCAAATTTCAATCCGTAGCCCGCAGCTAAGCTTTTTAAGGCATCGGCATTTTGGGGAATATCCCAAGGAATGTGCAGCGAAATGGCACCACTTGCAGCGTTTAAGGCGTGCAGTAAACCCACATCTTCAATTTTTTCTTCAATGGTACGTGGCTCTCCACCTGTTATGGCAAAACGGCCAAAACGTGTTCCTCCTGTACCCAAGGCCCAACTCGGTATCGCAATCTGAAAATCAACAAGTTTTTGAATGACACTTTCTAAATCGATGTGCGACCAATCTTCCTTTATAAAATTAAGCTTGCGCTGATGAGCGGATATTAGGGAGTCGTTATGTTGTTCAATTTGGTTCTGCTCGATATTCATCAGAATATTTGGTTTTATTAGGTTAATAATCAAGATGATAAAAGCATCTTTATGGAATCTACCTCTGAAAAAGGTACTTAAAAAGTTGTTTCGGCCTGCATGGCATACAGACCGAAGAAAACAACTTAAAAACAATCTTAAATTTATCGTACAAAAGCCATGGCTACTCCACCATCCACATTGAGTACATTTCCTGTTGATTTATTTAGCAAGCCACCAACAAACGCAAAACATGCATTAGCAATATCATCTGGTAAGATAATTTGGTTTAGCAAGGTGCGTTTTGCATAATAAGCAGGCAACTCGGCAACGGTAATTCCGTAGGCTTTTGCCCTACCTTCGGCCCATCCGCCAGCCCAAATGTTACTATCACTAATTACCGCATCCGGATTTACCACATTTACACGAATGTTATCGGCACCCAATTCCGCAGCGTTTAATCTGCTTAAATGTAACTGAGCGGCTTTGGCACTTCCGTAACCTGCATTGTTTGGACCACTTACCAAAGCATTCTTACTTACAATATTAATGATATCGCCACCAATATTTTGCTTTTGCATCGTATTTGTTGCAGCTTGTGTAATAAAAAACTGCCCTTTAACCAACACATCATAAAGTAAATCCCAATCTTGCTCCGTGTGATCGCCAATGCTTTTAGAAATGGATAAACCCGCGTTGTTAACCACAATATCTATCCCACCAAAAGCCAAGGCGGCAACATCAAATGCGCTATTTATATCCTCCTGATTGGTTACATTTAGAAGCGTAGTGCTATACGAATCTTTGCCAAATTGCGCTTCAAATTCCTTACCTGTAGCCTCTAAACGCTCTGCATTCATATCGTTTAAAACCACTACCCCACCTTCTGAAACGAATTTTTTAGCAATCGCTTTACCAATTCCACCTGCACTGCCTGTAATTAGGGCAATTTTGCCCGTTAATGGTTTTGGCTTCGGCATTCGTTGCAGTTTGGCTTCTTCTAACAACCAATATTCAATATTAAAGGCTTCTTGATGTGGTAAAGAGGTATATTCAGAAATGGCTTCTGCCCCTTTCATCACGTTAATTGCATTGATGTAAAACTCTGCTGCAACCCTTGCCGTTTGCTTATCTTTGGAAAAAGTAAACATCCCGATTCCTGGGTATAAAATTACCACGGGGTTTGTATCGCGAATGGCTGGACTATTTGGATGTTTACAAGCTTCGTAATAAGCGGTGTACATTTTTCGATAGTCTTCAAATGCAGGTTCGAGCGTTTCCTTTAAGCGTTTGGTATCTGATAAATCGGCATCGCTTTGCAAACTTAAAACCAAGGGACTAATTTTCGTTCTTAAAAAATGATCTGGGCAACTGGTTCCCATTGGCGCAAGGCGACTCAAATCATTAGAATTGATGAATTCTAAAACTCTCGTGTCATCTGTAAAATGCCCAATCATGTGTTGTTTTGAAGAACACAAACCACGCAAAACTGGCGCTAAAGCCGCTGCCTGCTTTTTACGCTGACTCGCTTCTGCACTTTGAATTTTTTGTCCGCCGAAAACTGGGCCTTTTTTACCGTAGTTCTTTTCCAGATAATCAGAACAAATTTCAATAACTTCTAAAGTGTTTAGATAACTTTCATACGCCGTATCGCCCCAAGTAAATAAACCATGAGAACCCAACATAATGCCCCGAATACCAGGATTTTCATCCAAACATTGTTTTAAGGTTAAGCCCAACTCAAAGCCTGGCTTCTTCCATTCTACCCATCCAATGCTACCCCCAAAAAGTTCTTGAGTAATTTTTTTACCGTCTTTTGCAGCAGCAATTGCAATTGCAGCATCGGGATGCAAATGATCGATATGTTTAAATGGCAAAAATCCATGCAATGGCGTATCAATAGATGGTGCTTTAGAGCTCAAATCGAAAATACAATGATTAAACAATTCAACCATTTCATCCTCATGTGCTACACCGCGATAAATATTTTTAAGGCTACGCAAACGATCAACATAAAGTGCCGCCAAGCCACTTTTTTTTAGCGTACCCAAATCTCCACCAGAGCCTTTAACCCACATCACTTCAGTTTCTGTACCCGTAAGTGGATCTTTTTCCAATAGCTTACAAGATGTATTTCCACCGCCATAATTGGTTAAGCGCAAATCGGCACCCAACAAATTTGAACGGTAAATTAACAGGGCAACTTCATCGCCAGCTAATTTTGCGGCTTCGTCTTCATCCCACAGATAGCTTACATGCTTATAACTTTTCGTATCGATTGACATTTTAATATTCTATTTATTTTTAAAGATTAACCTTTTATTGAGTTACCGTAACCCACAATGAAAACAGAGGCAATGATGGTTAAAATACCAAAGAGCACTGTTAGCAATGTTTTTCTCGAAACACCTTTCCATTCCTTTAATACCAAGCCCCAAACGTTGGCAATTAATATGATGAAGGCCATGTGCAAAATCCACGAGCTGGCGCCATTACCCATCTTGCTCTCGCCCATGCCGTAAAAAAAGAACTGGAGAAACCATGTGGTACCAGCCAGCGCAGAAAAAATGTAGTTTTTTAAGAGTGGTGTGGTTTTGTTGGTGTAATCGCCAAAGGTTTTATTTCTGGCGTTCAAAATCATGCACCAAATGAAGTTTGTGGTTAAACCGCCCCAAAGTACAATAACGTAGGTAACGTTATTAGAGAACAAGAAATTTCCTGTTTCAGCTGGATTAGCCGCCTTCCAAATGGTGTTTGCGGCATCCGCCATTGGTTTTCCTGCTTCTATTCCGAAATTAAAACAAGCACTTAAAACGCCCGACACTATGCCAACAAATAAACCTAAACCAAATTTATATTCGGTTTTAATTTCTAATCCATGAGGATCGGTAACGCCAGATTTCATTTCTTTCTCCTTCATCATCCCAGCCTTGCCACAAATTACAATGCCGATTACGCAGACCAAGAGTCCGAGTAAAACCATTCGGCCCCAATCGGTATGCAAAAACATGGTGAAAGTATCTTTTCCCGCCTGTGGAAAAAAATCGAAATAGATGGAGGGCAAAATGGAACCCAAAACCATACATAAACCTAAGATAATGCTGCTACCCAGAGATACGCCCAAGTAACGAACCCCCAAACCATAAGTTAAGCCACCAATTCCCCAAAGGATGCCGAAAAAATAGGTGATCAGTAAGATTTTGCCATTCGTGCTGGCAATAATATCAGTAAAATTAGGAATGGTTAAAAATGCAGCTAAGGGCGGAACGATTAACCAAGAGAATATGCCTCCAACAATCCAGTAGCTTTCCCAAGCCCAGCCTTTAACCTTTTTGTATGGAATGTAGAAACTACCGGAAGCGAAACCTCCGATAAAATGAAAAATTACGCCTAGAAATGCTTGCATGCTTTGTTGATATATTTGGTTGGTCTAAAATAGAAATGATGAGAAGCATAACTGTTATGCACTGTTATGTTTTAACCATCAGGTTTTAAAATTTAAACACCATCATTAAGCAATTGGCAGTAAGAAGATGGCTTATGCAGTATCATCTCAACTTGAGCGCAGCGGACCGGAGCGTTCCTTTTTTTTAAAAAAACGCCCTTAAAGATTTATTTAATAACGTGAGTTCGGGATAACAAAGCTATCTGTTAAAAATAGCTAAGACCCTGAAATAAATTCAGGGTGACGATACCTTAAACCCATCCCTCATAGTGAATAAACAATCCGTCCTGCTGAATTTATTTCAGCATCTTAATGGACACAGATTTACGTTGGCTTACGCCCCTCAAAGCTTAAACCGAAACTCAGGTTAATATAGGCAACACAATGCATAAGGCATTTAAAATTGGGATTTAATTTGCACGCCCAAAACTAGGTTGCCGACGACTTTTAGCTTTCGAACACCACTATATTTATACCCACGCGAGGGCGAGCTAAATGTTTTGCAAATTCTTTGCATTTAAATAACGAGCGGTTTAAGTAAACTCACACTTTCCCTGCCGGTTAAAAGGGATTAAACCAAGAGACTTTTTAAATCGGCAGGCGAGTAATTGATTGATTTTAAGGTTTTATCGTCACCTTTTCTAAATACCAAAAATAGCCCATCAATTTCTTTGTAATACGATTCAGTTTGGTCTTTCTCCAAGTAATGTTTAATGGTTTTTTCGGCCTCCTCAATGGTTTTGCAAGCCTTGCTCATGTTAGAGCGATGCACTTCATCAAACAGCGATTTAAACTTGGTGCCTAAACCAAACTCGTGGATTGCCCCCGCCAAAACATATTGCAAATCGCACAGTGCATCAGCTACCTCAACCAAATCATCATTTTCAACCGCTTCTTGTAATTCTTTCAATTCTTCCGCTAAAAGAGAAATTCTGAGGTTCGCCCTCTGCTTTGAAGGTATAATCGGTGTTTCTAAAATTGGATGCTTAAAAGTAGTATGAAACTCTGCAACCTGATTTAAAGAATTTGTTTCCTGCATGGTTATTTTGGCTTAATGTAAATGCCACAAACTTAAAAAAATCGAACTAAATAATTTTGAGAAATTATAAATAGCAGTAAACCAATTTGCTTGGCATTTTAGCCATACCACCTCAAAACTATCCCTTCTTTCCCTCTCGCACCACTTTAAAAAATTCATCTTTATAAGTTTCTCCTATCGGGATGGCTTGATCGTTGATATATACAGTATTCCCATCAATCATCTTGATTTTCTCAATTGAAATGATGTACGATTTATGAATGCGATAAAATGGTGGTCTTGGCAATTCCACTTCGAGTTCTCGTAGCGCTTGGTAGGTTATAATTCTTTGAGAGGCTGTGTAAACCGACACGTAATTCTTTAATCCTTCAATGTATAAAATATCATCATAGTTAACCTTAATAAATTTATTTTTGGTATCGCCCTTGATGAAGATAAAGTCATTCGCTTGGTTTGGTGTAGCTACAAGTTCTGATTGAGCCGCCGCAACTGGCGCTAAAATTTGCTGCGCTTTTATAGCCGCTTTGTAAAAACGTTCATAAGATACTGGCTTCAATAGATAATCAACCACATCAAGATCAAAACCTTCCAAGGCATATTCTGGATAAGCCGTAGTTAGGATAACTTTACATTTCCCGCCGCAGATTTTCAAAAACTGTATGCCTGTAAGTTCTGGCATTTGAATGTCTAAAAACACCAAATCTACCTTTCCATCCTGTACTAAATTCAAAGCCTCAAAAGCATTGGTTGTGGTCCCCACCAGTTCTAAAAAAGGCGTTTTATTAATAAATGCAGCAATAATATCTGAAGCATAAGATTCATCATCAACGGCTAGGCAACGGATCATAGGTGTTTTTGTTAATAAGGATAAAATGAGATTGAAGCTTTAAATTTAAAAATTTATATGTTTAAAATTAGCGTGGTTTTATAAGTATTCCCGTTGTTGGAAACCAGAAGCTCATGCTTGTCTGGATAAATCAAATCCAATCTCCGTTGAATATTAACCAAGCCAACTCCACTGGAATGGTCTTTTTGAGCATGACTAATCTTATTGCTGACTTCAAAACTCAATCGGTTATCTACAACCTTTAATTTAATGCGAACAGGTTGTTTTTCATCATTCACTACCCCATGTTTAAAAGCATTTTCAACAAATGGAATCAACATCAAAGCAGCCACTTTTTGCTCTGCAATTCCGTCAGTGGTAAATTCCACATAAAACTTAGGTTCAAAACGCATTTTAAACAATTCGATATAGCTCTCTAAATACTCAACCTCTTTGATTAGTGTTACTTTTCCATCCGGACTTTCGTTCAAGGTATAACGCATCAAATCTGAAAGTCGCAAAACCGCATTCGCCAATTTATCGGAAACTGGAATGGCTAAGGAATACACATAATTTAAAGTATTGTACAAAAAATGTGGGTTAATCTGCGATTTTAAGAAAGCAAGTTCTGATTTAACAACCTCATCCTTAAGTTTTCTATTGGAAATTTCTGCCTTGAAGTTTTGTTGAACACTATATACCGCAGCCGGAATGATGATGTAAGAAATGCCGTAGTAAATATTATCAGTAATGTATTCGAAAGCAGTTGTACTGTCGTAGTAGTTATGAAAGCCAAACCATTTCAAATATAAAACTTCTTCAATTAGATAACGCAAAGCAATAAAAATGGCCAATGTAAATAATGCGCCCAAAATCAACTGAAAAGCTTTTCCACGTTTTAAATAATTTGGATACAACCACAAATAGCAAATGTAAAATTCGATGAATTTGATTAGCATCATCGATATACCAAGTGCCTTGCTCACAAAATCTACTGACTCAATAAGATAGCCACTAAACTGATAGGCAACAATTAATAGCCAGCAAAGTACGTGTATGGAGATGATTTTAAGATTTTTCATGCTGTAAAACTATCGAAAGCATTTCTTGGGATAAAGTTTCTTATTCCAAACCTAATAAAAATTATCCCAACCCCTCTTTTTTAAGGATAAACACTTCATTAATTATAAATGGGTCTTTGGGATAATAATTTGAGGGGTTGGGATTATATAATTTAAAGCGCTATGCAACTTTTACACCTTTGAATCGTCAATTAAAACAACCAAACATTATGATTAAGCTTTTTAAATTATCCGCTACACTTTTAATACTGATTTGCTTTTTTCAAGTACAGGCACAAACTTTCAAAGTATCAGGTCAAATAACCGATCAAACTAAAAAACCGTTAGATTATGCATCTGTTGCATTAATTCATTTGCCTGATTCGGTTTCGCTCGGCTTACAGGTAACCACTAAAGAGGGGGTGTTTGAATTCAAAAACATCAAAGCAGGGCGGTATTTTATCAAGGTGCTGATGGTCGGTTTCGATAAAAAGCAAAGTTTGTCTTTCGAGGTTAAAGAAAAAGATGTGCTGGTACCAACGGTAGCTTTGAAAGCGCAATCTATAGATTTGAAAGAAGTTAACATCATTTCTAGAGTTCCGGTGATCGATCAGAAAGCCGATCGTACGATAGTGAATGTGGAGCAAATGAATACCGCTGGAGATAATGCCTTAGAAGTGTTAAGCAGAGCTCCTGGAATAAAACTAGACAAAGATGAAAACATCATTTTAAAAGGAAAAAGCGGTGCCAATATTATGATTGATGGGAAAATGAGTTATATGAGCGGTGCTGAATTAACCACTTATTTGAAATCCCTCCCTGGCTCAGTGTTAAGTAAAATTGAGTTAATTACCAATCCACCGGCTTCATTTGATGCCGCAGGAACAGCAGGTTTCATTAATATTAAGGTGAAAAGAAATAAAATGCAGGGCACCAATGGTAACGCCAACTTGGGTGGCGGTTATGGCAAATATGAAAAAGTGTATGGCGGTTTAAACTTAAATTATAATATTGGCAAGATAAGCAGTTATGTACGACTAAATGCAGGTAGATACAATTCGTTCAATCGCCTAACCCTGAACAGAGCAATTGGCAATACCCAATACAACCAAGTTAATTTTTGGCATCCCATTACCAACAGTCTCAATTATTCAGCAGGTGCAGATTACTTTCTAAATGAAAAACACACCGTTGGGGTAATGTTTAAAGGTTATGCCTCTCCAGATGAAACCAATGTTGATAGCAATTCGCCAAATTACAATGCTATTGGGGTAAAACAGGGACAAGTAAATATGATTAACCCACAAGAAAATCATTCTGGAAATTATGCCTTAAACTTCAACTATCGTTTTAAAATGGATACCGCAGGTAGAGAGCTTGGGTTTGATGCCGACTATGTGAATTATAGCAACAACAAAACGGAGCGCTTTACCAACACCTATTTTGATGGCAATGATAATTTACTTGGCCAACCCATAAACCTACGAAACAACGGTATGGGCGAAGTAGCCATTTATGCCTTAAAGTTAGATTACGTGCATCCAATAACTAAAACTTTAAAATTAGAAACTGGATGGAAAAGCAGTTGGGTTACGGCACAGAGTGATGTACGCTTCGATTCATTAAAAACAGCAGGATGGATAAACGATGCCAGAAGAACCAATGCCTTTAACTACAAAGAAAATATCAATGCAGGTTATGCATCACTAAATCAATCGTTTAAGAAAATAGATATTAAAATTGGCATTCGCTTAGAGCAAACTTTAGGTAACGGATTTTCATCAGGAACAAATACCACAATCGAAAGAAAATATTGGAAATTATTCCCCAATCTTTCTGCTTCTTGGGCAATTAACGATCAAAACCAACTAACCGCATCCTATAGAAAAAGCATTAACAGACCATCCTATAGAAGTTTAAACCCCTTTGCCTTTTATTCTGACCCATACACTGCACTACAAGGAAACCCTTTGCTTCAACCCTCTTACGCAAATAATTATGAGCTAAATTACAGCTTGAAAAACTTCAGGTTATTGAGTGTTAGCTATGCCACAACAAAGGGTTCAGAAGCTGAAGTTATTTATCAAAATGATGCAACCAAAGAAAGCATCAGCCGACCTGAAAACTTAAATCAGGTAAGCAGTTTGTATTTCGCTACCGGAAGTCCGGTTGATCTATTCAAATGGTGGAACAACAATACAGAAGTTTCCGCCTCTTACAATAAAACAACCTCTCCTGTTCAAGGATCGGGTTTTAGCGCCGCTCAATGGAGTTGGGGAGTAAGCAGCGATAATACCTTCACCCTCCCAAAAAATTATGCATTAAGTCTGTATGGCTATTACGAAGCACCATCTGTTTCTGGCCTGTTTAAAAATTTAGAAAATTATGCCATCAATATTGGAGCTAAAAAAACCTTTTGGAAAAAAAATGCAACCCTATCTGTTAAATTAAATGATGTATTTGCTACGGGAAAATTCAGAGCCACGCTTAACTACAATAATATAAATACCTATTGGCAAAATGAATGGGAGAATAGAAAGGTATCCGTTAACCTCGCCATCAAATTTGGAAACATGAAAATAAAAACCGCCAGAAACAGAAGAACAAGTACCGGAGAAGAAGAAGGTCGCGCAGGTAACTAGCAAGAGTTTAATGTTAACGTGCTAACAACATAAACAACCAAACAAATAAAAATTAGAGCACCACAAGCATCCAAACATTACAAGCAAAATGACCAGAATTACCTAAAGGCGCCGATAATTTTTTAAAACCAGTTTTTTCATACATCGAAATCGCCGTCTTTAGTTCTGGGAAAGACTCTAAATAAACCTCGTTATAACCAAAGTGCTGTGCAGATTCTATACTTTTCTGCATCAGCATTTTACCAACACCCTTGCCCCGCGCTTCGGCAGCAGTATAAAGCTTCACCAATTCCACACAACCATCGGGTAAGCCCGCAGTAGGATAAATTCCGCAACCACCAATTAACTTGCCATCTTCTTCTGCAACCCAATAAACAGATTTTTCTGCGGTGAAAACATCCGATAAATGATCTGTAGTTGGGTCGGTATAAACCGTACCTGGTTTATCAATCTTGAATTCTCTCAATATGGTTCTGATGACTTCAGCAAGTTCGGTATTATCCCTTTGTTCTATTTTACGATAGGTTATGGCCATTGCATTTTTTTTCCCAAAGTTAAAAATCCATCCATAAGCTTTAAAGAAAAATTCAAACATTTAAATGAATGGAATTTTTGGAGAATGGATCAGCTCAAAATAGATTTACTATTTTGGCGTTATGTTTGCACTATACAAAAGCCTTCTAATTTTGAGGCAAGATTTACACTCACTAACACACACAAAATGAAACAGAAACTCATGCTTTGCCTTCTTACGATATCCCTTTTTGGATGTGGAATTAATAGGCAAGCCCAACAAATTAAAGCGCTTGAAGATTGCACTTATAAAATCACCAGCGTACAACAGGTGCTTGTTGCAGGTACTGATGTAAAAAAACTAATCGAACAACAAAATTTTAACATTGGTAGTTTGCCCGGTGTTGCCTTAGGTTTATTAAGGAAAGATATTCCACTAAGAGCAAACCTGAACTTAGAAATTACCAATCCATCGGCCAACTTAGCGGCAATAAATCAATTCGAATATAAAATTTTAGTGAACAATACCGATTTAGCGGAAGGCATCATCAACCAGAATGTGAGCATTGCCCAAGGACAAACGGTAACCGTTCCTGTGCAGTTAAACAGCAACATCTACAGCCTCATCTCTAGCGGAACGGTTTTAAACGACATCATCAGAGCAGCACAAAAAGGCTCATCTAAGGATGAAAAATTAGGTTTACTGACCATCAAAATTAAACCAACTTTTATGATTGGAAATACGCCATTCAAATACCCTGGCTACATCACCATCAATAAAGACATCAGCAGTAAAATTTTGCTTTAAAAATAAAAAGGTTCTGAAAGTAATCTCAGAACCTTTTGTTTATCCTATAAAACCTAGATTAAAACTTCTTAAACGGCATCTTAACCATGCCTTTAAAGCTGTTTTGATCTAAACTTAATTCCACTGATTTAATTTCAGCTGATGATAATTTCGAAGGCATAACAGTAGAAGTAGCGTTTAAACTGGCTGTTTTAGCCGGTGTAGCCACAAAGCTTCCTGTTCTGGCATACAATAACGCATAGCCTAAAAGTGTTTCAGATTCATCACCCCAGGCTTTTGTTAAATCCTCACTTGAAGATTTATCAACAGTTAAACCTGAGTAGTAACCACCAACTCCGTTTTTATTTTTGGTTTCGAATTCAGGGATATACATGTCCAACTTATCAATCCGAATTGGGAAGAAGCCCACTGGTTTACCATAAGTAGTTGTACCGATCAATTTAACATCCATTACAGGTTTTAAGCTGTTGATGGTTAACTCACTCGCAGAAGCTGTACCGCTACCCACAATAAAATAAACCCGACTTAAATTCAAAGATCCTGATTTGGCAAACTTTTCAATGTTATCAGCTGATGTTGAGCGGTAATCTAAATCGGCATATGTAGCGTATTTTTTATTTACACCTGTTGTAAAGGTTTGAAGTTTGCCATCAGCATCTAGCAAAGGTTGATTTACTAAAATTGATGTACTTCTTTGTGCTGTGGTTAAATTTTGAAGGTAGTCGTTGTAATAATAAGTAAACATGGTATTTCCAGTTTCCGCTGCAGGAGCCGCCAGATTGATAATCTGCGTCGCAGTTGATACATATCCCCCACCATTGTACCTTAAATCTACAATAAGTTCGGTAACGCCCTGAGTGGCAAAGTTTGCAAAGGCAGCATTTATATCGGCTGTAGCATTATTTGTAAAAGTATTAAATACAATATAACCTACCTTTTTGGTACCCGCAGTATAAGTTCCGGTATAAAGAATGGGTTTCACCGTATAAGTTGCATTGGTAACCGTTGCGGTTTTAGTCTCATTTGCCAAATTAACAAAGGTTAATGTTACACTCGCGTTGGTTCCAAAAATTGCATCATTTAAAAAAGTAACGTTACTGTTGTTGTAAGTTAAATCAGTTCTACCGTTTACCGCCGTAATTTTACAGCCACGCGTTAAACCTTGTTGCGCTGCAGGAGAACCAGGGTAAACATATTTAACTCTTAAATCTGTAGTGTTATTGTACATAACAGAAAAGCCATAGTCGTTTGCAGTACCATTCACGTCAGCTTTTAATGCGCTTGTTTTTGCAGCCGTGGTTACGTAATCAAAGAAAGAATATTTTGGCTCTGCATATCCACTAACATACTCGTAAGGTCTTCCTGTTGATGGATCTTTAGAAAACTGCGTAATGGCGTACAGTTCGGTTTCGTTACTGCTATATCCCCTGGGATTGAAAGCAGCATATGTTGGCAAAGAGTTGTACCAATAATAAAGCTCTTTCGAATATAAAAAAATCGAATCTTTCGTCAACTCATCACGAGTAGCGGTAGCAGTAGGAGTTGGTGTGGTGGTAGGCGTGGGATCTACCGGGTTAGGTGTACTTTTTTTACAAGAAACAAAAATGCTGAAGCCCAAAAAAGCCAAAACCACGAAATGAATATTTTTAATTTTTTTCATGTGTATGTTTGTAGTGTTATTGCGATATACGTTGTAGAGCGACATTTGGTTGTCAATGTTAAGTTTTTAATAATCAGAGGCCT
This sequence comes from Pedobacter yonginensis, assembly GCF_003173595.1. Lineage (GTDB taxonomy): Bacteria > Bacteroidota > Bacteroidia > Sphingobacteriales > Sphingobacteriaceae > Pedobacter > Pedobacter yonginense. Next base: position 538,427 of record NZ_QGNZ01000004.1, on the reverse strand, counting down.
AAATTAGCAAAAAAACGCAAAATAAGACTTAAAAGTATAGTTCAACCAAATTTATACATCGTTTCAGTCTTTTTTGATTTATACAATCTAATTTAGAAAATAAAACAGAGATTTAAATGAAGAATGTGAAGAAAGAAAACTTGCCGAGCAAAATCTGTTTGGTTTGCCAAAAACCCTTTTCTTGGCGAAAAAAATGGGCCAAAAATTGGGACGATGTTAAATACTGTAGTGAGCGTTGTAAAAAAGAAAAAAATTTTAAAACAACTGATGGCCAATAAAATTTGTCAAAATTAGCCCCCTAATATGTCCCTTTTACCCCACTACTTTTACCTCGAAAAGCTTCATATTTGATTTATCGAAACAAAAAAACGTTATGGAAAAAGTTAAATTTAACATCAACATTAACGCACCAGCAGAAAAAGTTTGGGCTATACTTTGGGGACAAGATACCTATCCCTTGTGGGCTGCTGCATTTGCAGAAGGCTCAAAAGCGATAACCGATTGGCAAAAAGGCAGTAAGGCTTGGTTTGTTGATCAGAACAATGAGGGTATGGTTTCGCGAATAGCAGATAACATTCCAAATGAATTCCTGTCCATCGAACATTTAGGAATGATTAAAGATGGCGTAGAAGATCTGAATCATGTTTGGAACGGTGCGAAAGAAAATTACAATTTGGAGGAGAAAGATGGACAAACGCAGTTGTACATTACCATGGATAGCAACGCAGAAATGAAAGCGTATTTCGAAAACATCTGGCCAATAGCATTAGAAAAAATAAAAACACTAGCGGAGCGTGATTAAGAAAGAAATCCTAAAATCGAGATGGACAATTACACAAAATATAGCTAGCTCTTACATAAAGCAGTTATGGCATCTGAATATTCTTTTGTAATAAGCCGGCTGTCTACATTTTTGCATTCGCGGTAATACCTTAGGGCGTTAACACAATTTTTTTTCACGTAATATGCAGTAGAGAGTTTAAACAGGGTATTTGCATATTTTGGGTTTATTGAATAGGATTGCTGTAAAAGTTTTACGCCATCGTTAAAGTCTTTGTCCTTATTTGAGTCGGCATATTTAGCAAGGAATATTGTTGCCTTATCTGTTAAAATATTGGTGCTTTTAGGATTTAGTACTAAACCTTCGTCATATTGCTTTAGTGCCAATGTATTGTCGCCGAAGGTGGCATAAATTGCACCGAAACCCCAAAAAGAATTTTCATTTGTAGGGTCTAGCAACCATGCCTGATTAAATCTAAACATTGCCGTCTTTAAATCTCCTTGGTAAAGATATTTAAATCCCAAACTTACTAACATGTCAGAAGCTTTCCGATGGGTGCCTTGTTGCGTGAGATAGGTTTCTATCAGTTCTTGATCCGCTTTTTTCTGCGCTTCGGACTTAATTACATTGCCATATTTTGGAAGTAAGCGTATTTCGCTTTTCGATTGTATCTTCCAATCGGAATAATTGCCCTGTTGTTGTCCGAATGAAAGGAAGCTTACAACAAGGAAAAGTAGCGTCATCAAATATTTCATATTTTTCAGGTTGAATATCTAAAAGTATAGGATTTTTTTGACCTATAGGTAAACCAATAAAAACAATTTGTTTGGTTCGAAAAGAAAGGAAAATTGAGTGGAACGCCAAACCCGAATATTACGAACTCTTAAAAACCAAAAAAGCCCTACATTTCTGTAAGGCTTTGGGTTGTGGTGCCTGCTGGAATCGAACCAGCGACACAAGGATTTTCAGTCCTTTGCTCTACCGACTGAGCTAAGGCACCAACCGTTTGGGATTGCAAATGTAGTGTTCTTTTTTCAAAAGCAAAATTTTTTTTCAAAAAAATCCCTGTAGCGCTGATTATCAATTAATTAATTTTTACATGCATTTTTAAGGCATCAATTTTATAAAGTATAGAATCAATCCAAACAAAAAAATATCAATTTTTTTATGCATGCATAGTAATTTATTTGAATTAAATATTCTAATTTAGCGCTACAAACCTAAAATACATGGTGGCTCAAATTCTTTTTCTAATTTTTACCCTTGCAGCAATTGCGCTGTTTACCATTAATTTCCGGAAAATTATCCGCAACATCCGTTTGGGTAAAACGGTAGATCGTAATGACCAACCTCAAAAACGCCTACTTACGATGATTAAGGTGGCTTTTGGTCAATCGAAAATGGTTGTACGCCCAATTCCGGCTTTCTTGCACTTTTTTGTTTATGTTGGCTTTGTCATCATCAACATCGAAGTTTTGGAAATTATGATTGATGGGCTTTTCGGTACACACCGAGTTTTCAACGGCCTTGGGGGCTTGTACAATTTCTTAATCGGCTCATTCGAAGTTCTTGCCCTCACTGTTTTGCTTTCATGTGTGGTTTTTTTAATCAGAAGAAACGTTTTGAAGTTAAAGCGCTTTAGAGGTACAGAAATGACGGCTTGGCCAAAATCGGATGCCAATTATATCCTAATCGTCGAAATTCTGTTAATGAGTGCGTTCTTATTGATGAATGCTGCCGATGGAAAATTACAAACCTTAGGCGTTGGGCATTATGTAACCGCAGGTGCTTTTCCAGTGAGTCAGTTTTTAAATGGATTATTGCCATCGTCAGAAAGTGCATTGATCATGTTGGAGCGGGGTTGCTGGTGGTTTCACATTTTAGGCATTTTGGCTTTCTTAAACTACCTACCCTATTCAAAACACTTCCATATACTTTTCGCTTTTCCAAACACTTATTTTTCAAATTTAGAGCCTAAAGGCGAATTTACAAATATGCCATCCGTAACCAATGAGGTAAAAGCCATGCTCGATCCTTCGTTTGTTCCGGCAGAAACTGAGCCAGGTAAGTTTGGCGCTAAAGATGTAACCGATTTAACTTGGGTGAATTTGATGAACGCGTACACCTGTACCGAATGTGGGCGTTGCACCTCAGTTTGTCCGGCAAATATTACAGGTAAGCTTTTATCTCCAAGAAAAATTATGATGGACACCCGCGACCGGATTACGGAAGTTGGAAAAAACATAGACAAGTACGGATCAGAACATCAAGACGGTAAATCTTTATTAGACGATTACATCACGAGAGAAGAAATTTGGGCCTGTACAAGCTGTAATGCATGTGTAGAAGCTTGCCCGGTAAATATCGATCCATTGCAGATCATCATGGAATTACGTCGCTTTGCGGTGATGGAAGAATCTCAGGCACCAGCAAGCATCAATGCCATGATGGGAAATATAGAAAACAATCAGGCACCATGGAAATATTCACCAGCAGATCGTTTTAATTGGGCCGAAGGAAATTAATAAATAAGCCCATAAAAAATCCATAAGAACTAAATACTTGATACCCGATACTTGATACTAGATACTCGATACTTGATACCCGATACTAGATACTCGATACTTGATACTAGATACTTGATACCCTAAACTTGACACTCTAAACTAAATACTAATCACTCTACGTAAAGAAATGGAATTTAAAGTCCCAACAATGGCCGAATTAATGGCTGCAGGTGAAGAACCGGAAATATTATTTTGGGTAGGTTGTGCTGGAAGTTATGATGAGCGAGCACAGAAAATAACCCGCGACATTTGCAAAATCTTGCATCATGTTGGGATGAAATATGCTGTTTTGGGCACCGAAGAAAGTTGCACAGGCGACCCAGCTAAACGTGCAGGTAACGAATTCCTGTTCCAAATGCAGGCCATGACTAATATTGAGGTGTTAAACGCTTATAACATTAAAAAAATAGTTACAGGCTGTCCACACTGCTTTAATACCATAAAAAACGAATATCCAGGCTTGGGTGGCACTTACGAAGTAATCCATCATACACAGCTCATACAAGATTTAATAAATGATGGCAAATTAAAGGCTGAGGGTGGCGAGAGTTTCAAAGGAAAAAAAATAACCTACCACGATCCATGTTATTTGGGGAGAGGAAACGGCATATACGAAGCACCGAGGAAAGCTTTAGAAGTTTTAGATGCCCAACTGGTTGAAATGAAACGTTGCAAAAGCAATGGTTTGTGTTGTGGCGCAGGCGGTGCTCAAATGTTTAAAGAGCCAGAAAAAGGCAAAAAAGATGTTAATGTTGAGCGTATTGACGAAGCCTTAGAAACCAACCCACAGGTAATTGCTGCAGGTTGTCCTTTCTGTATGACGATGTTGAGCGATGGCATCAAATTAAAAGATAAAGAACAAGAAGTTAAAGTCCTGGATATTGCCGAAATTACTGCAAGAGCCAATGGTTTATAATTAAAACCTAATCCATGAACACCGAAAAGCTCCTGATTTAGGGGCTTTTTGGATTAATTTTATTTAGGTTCTCACGAATTTGATTCAAATCTTCAGCTTCAATATTTTTAAGTGGAATGATGATTTGAGTAGCCATCGAATCCACATCCCCTCCACGATCTTTATAAGTTTGCACAATTACATCATCGCCTTTGGTACGCAAACACAATTTGCCCGAAACTGTAGTACCATAATAATCCATATCTTTAAACTTAGCCAACTTAAAAGCAAAATATTCTGTTTTACCATTGTTAAAATATCGCTTGTATCTACAAAAACCATTGTTAGTAACATTTAGTTCGTAGCGCTTAATTTGGTTGCTTTCTTGACTAAAATCGTAATGATCCGTAAACGACTTTTGAAGATAGCCCACATATTCATCAATAGAATCAGAATACGAAAAACCGCACAGAAATAAGCAAAAGGCCGGAATAAGAAATAATTTCAAGCGCAATGTAAACTTTTTCATAAGGCAGATATTTTAGGTAAAGCAAATTAAATAAAATCATAAATTTGTATATGAGTTTTTCTCCACAATCAAGAGTTTGGATCTATCAAAGCAACCGTAAGTTTTCGTCAGTTGAACAAGCTGAAATCCTTAAAAAATTAGAGGCTTTTACCAACCAGTGGAAAGCGCATGGAAACGAATTGCTCGCCAAAGCAGAAATCCGTTATGGTTATTTTATAATTCTTACTGTTGATGAGCGCCAAGCAAACGTTACCGGATGTTCTATAGACAGTTCTGTTCGATTAATCAAAGAAATTGAGCAAGAATATCACGTCGATCTTTTCAATAGGTTTAACATTGCTTATAAAGTTAACGATGATGTTGTAGTTAATGGTAAAGAAGATTTCGAAACCTTGGTTAACATCAAACAAGTTACCACAGATACCATAGTATTCAACAATATGGTTCAAACCCTGGAAGAATTGAATACCAAATGGGAAATACCATTTAAAAACAGCTGGCATTCAACAGTTTTTGCTCATTTACTGTAATTCGAGCATTAAGTTTTAATACTTTCTATTCCATTCCTTTATGCATGGCATTTTTGCAGTGCAATACAAACACAAGTTCAAAACCAATATCTCTAATGGCATTTTAATTTGCTTAGAAGCAAACAATTAACGCCTAAAAAAGATTATATTGGTTAAACCAATTCCTATTTATGAAACGCTGGCTCAAAATCTCCCTAAAAATACTGTCGGCAGTGCTTTTGTTAGTTATACTAACTTGGCTTGCAGGCGCCTTTTACATTAGCAGAAACAAAAAAGAAGTATTGGCTTCGATACTTGAGCAGTTGAATAAAAACCTAAACGGCCAAATTACTGCCACAAACATGGAACCTACCTTGCTTAAAAGTTTCCCAGGGGTATCTGTTTCTTTGAATGGTGTATTACTGAGGGATAGCTTATGGGCAACACATAAACACGATTTATTGAAAGCACAAGATATAGACGTGTCATTGAATGTGCTTTCCCTAATTGTTGGCAACATCAACATCAATCAAATTGCCATTAACAACGCATCAATTTACATTTATACCGACTCAAGCGGTTACAGCAATACCAGCATTTTCAAGAGCAAACCAAAAGGAGAACAGAAATCAGCCTCAAAATCATCAGCACTTGAAGTCAAAAAAATTGATTTTAATCAGGTAAGCTTGATACTGGACAATCAAAAAAGATTTAAGCTATTTAACTTTGACATCGATCAGATTCAGGGAAGAATGCAATATCCGGATAGTGGGTGGACGGGCAAGATTAAGCTTAAAACACAAGTGAATAGCTTTGCATTTAACACCAGAAAAGGTAGTTTTTTGAAAGATAAATCATTAGAAGGTACACTTTCCGCTCACTACAGCAAAGATTTAGATGCCGTAATTCTATCACCAGAAATCTTAAATATCGGCGGCCACCCCTTTACCATTGGTGCTAAGATAGAACTTGATAAATCTGCCTTTGCCATAAGTATTGCCGTTGATGACATTTTATACAAAGACGTTGCATTGCTCCTTTCGCCAAACATTTCTTCGAAGCTTTTAAAGTTTGGAATTGCTAAACCGATTGACATTAGGGGCAATATTGTTGATGACGGTTCTGGCAAATATGGCGATCCATTGATAAAAGTTGGCATTAAGGTTAGAGATAATGCTGTAACCATACCCGCCGGAACGTTAACCGCCTGTAATTTTGATGGCGCTTTCACCAATCAAGATACCCTAGGTGGAATTATTGGAGATGAAAACTCATCTATAAAGTTTAGTAAGCTTACCGCCAAATACTTTAATGCACCATTAAGTATAGAAACCTTTACCGTTAATAACCTATCCCGCCCTATTGCTACAGGTTTGGTTACGTCGCAATTTCCATTATCTAACCTCAACAATTCGCTGGGCACCAACGATTTTGTATTTAAAAACGGAACAGCCAATTTGCGCTTGTATTGCCAAGCAGATATCGATAATTTTAGATTTACAAAACCCGTGGTATCAGGAAAAATTGATATTGCCGATGCAGATATACTCTACGTTCCACGTAAACTACACTTGGTAAAAAGTGCACTAAACATTAATTTCGATCAAAATGATTTATCTATTCAAAATGGTCACTTTCAATTAGGTAAAAGCGAACTGAATGTAAGCTGCAACATTGCCAATTTTGCAAACTTGTACTATACCGATCCAGAAAAGATTCTGGTGAATTTAAAAATGCACAGTCCGCAGTTGTATTTAAACGAGTTTCTGCCGTTTTTAGGACCTAGAGCCACGAAGAAGAAAACGAAATCAGGCAATTCGATGAAAACAGCCTCGAAAGAGCTGAGTAATGTTTTGGAAGTTTCTAAAATGAATATTCGCTTAACGGTTGATCGGGCGATTTACGACAAATTTACCGCGAAGAATCTAGATGCTGATATTTCACTTCGAGGAGAAGGTATCTATTTTAACAAAATAAGTGTTGCCCATGCCGGAGGTTTGCTTTCCTTGAATGGAAATATCGTGCAAGAGGCATCTTCTAACCTGTTTAAAATGAGCTCAAAAATTAGCCATGTAAGCGTTAAAGATTTCTTTTACTCATTCGATAATTTCGGACAAAATACCATCACCAATAAAAATATAAAGGGCTATCTATCCTCGTTGGTTAACATTTCTGGCCGAATTTCGCACACCGGCAAGATTTTTCCACGATCCATAAATGGTAAGGTAATTTTCAACCTCAACAATGCAGCACTCGTAAATTTCGATCCGATGGTTAAGGTAGGGAAATTTGCCTTTGCGAACAGAAATTTATCCAACGTAGAAATTAAAAACTTGGATGGTACATTAACCGTAAAAGGCGACAAGGTTGAAATTAGCCCAATGCAGGTTAACTCTAGTGCAATGAATTTCAATATTAAAGGTGTTTATGCACTTGGTTCAGGCACTGCTATCGCAATGGATATTCCACTTAGAAATCCGAAAGGCGATGAAAATCTCACCAAAAGCGAAAAACGCGAAGCCAGAATGCGAGGCATTGTGCTCCATTTAAAGGCGGTTGACGACGAAAAAGGTGGGATAAAAATTAGGTGGAATAAAGACCACGACTAATTAAAATCCCACGTGTTTACGTTTAGTAATTAATGATTATCTCCTCATTTTTATTATCGACCACAAAGGTTTGAGATTCTTTTATTTGATTGCTGATTCTCATGTTTTTAAGGGCCAATGCATCATAATAAATTTGATCTAAATTGGCCAAAGGGTCGAATGGTTTGCAATGCTCTTTTTTCGATTTCAATGCGGTAGTAACATCATTAAAACCGTGCATGATAATTTTGATTTTGGTGAAGTTTGACTTAAACTCACCTTGTTTTTTTGAAAAAGTAATGCTTCTTTTATCTGGGTTGAATTCTATATTCCTTTTATAAAAACTCCCTTTCTCGTAGTTCAGCGTTTCGCCATCATCTTCATAATAAGCAAATGTATTTCTTTTGCTTCCATTATAAATATGAACAAACAATACGTCGTCTGGCTTTTCCTTTGTGCTTTGGGTTACACTTTGCAGCGGGATAATTGAAGATTGTTTTGCAAAAATTGGAAGGTGATAGGCATCTAAATCAATTACTTTTTCTTGATTTCCTTCTATTTTTTCATCCGTGAAAAGATTATAAAAAACATCATCTGGAAAATAAACCTTTTTCTGCTTTTCCTTGCCAGTTACTGGAGCAATAAATAGGGCATCACCAAAGAGGAACTGATATTGATAATTAAGATCATATGTCTTTTCGTTGAAGGGATAATCTAAACATAATGCTTTAGCTATTGGCATTCCATTTTGGCTGGTTTCTTGAAATTTAGAATACAAATATGGCATTAGCTGATACCTAAAATTGATGTAGGATTGTGAAATCAATTCGTTTTCTTCGCCATAGGCCCAAGGTTCGTTAGCGGCTGCAAACTGTTCTCGGTGGTTTCTCAAATAGGGAGAAAAAACACCAACTTCTATCCAGCGTTTGTACAAATCTTTGTTCCCATCTCCGGTGTAACCACCCAAATCGGGCCCTACAAATGGAATGCCTGATAAGCTCATTTGATTATTGAGCAGCACCCCAAGTAATAGATGCTCGTCCTTAGCCTGATTGTCGCCACTCCAAACCGTCGAATACCGTTGTACACCTGCAAAAGCAGAACGTGTCATTACGAAAGGTCGTTTATTGCCCCCATATTTCTTAAAGGATTCAAAAGAAGCGCGTGCCATTAAAAAGCCATACAAATTATGCGATTCTGCCGTATTGGATATCCTTCCATTATAATTAAACACCACGTTATCGGGCATCATTTGTCCATCAATGGCAGGTTCATTCATATCATTCCAATAACCATTTATACCTACTTCTTGATAGACTTTCATTTGATCTGCCCACCAGTTTCTGGCTTTTGGATAGGTAAAATCAGGGAAATGATTGGTATTGGGATATATATCTGCAATGTACTTTTCTCCATCCTGGTATTTTAGAAATACATCTTCTTTGATTCCATTTTGATAAGCACCGTAGCTAGAATCTATTTTAATTCCAGGGTTTACAGAGGCCGTAAGTTCTATTCCTTTAAGCTTCAGTTGCGAGGCCATTTTTTTCATGTCGGGGAACTTTTTTGTATCAATTCGAAAAGGCTCATAATCAACTAAATAGTCTGCATCCAAAACAATTCCATCTAAGGGAATTTTTTTCTCTCGGAAGGTATTTGCAATAAAATTTACCTGGCTTTCATTGTAATAACTGCATCTGGATTGTTGATAACCGATACTCCATTTCGGTGGAAGTGGCATCCTGCCGGTTAAGGCGGTATAATTTTCAATAACCTTGGCAACAGAACTATCGTGAATAAAGAAATAATCCATATCCCCACCATCAAAACTCACAGACATGAAGCGCTTATTGGAAGCTCCGAAATTAAAAGTTCCTTTGTGGGTGTTGTCGTAGTAAATTCCATAAACTTTATCTTTCAAAATCCCGATATAAAAAGGAACACTAATGTACATAGGCACTTTAGCATCGTCATATTTGTAATAATCTGTATTCCAAGTAGTAACGATTGATTTACTTCTGTCTAAATTTCCCAGCGACTCTCCCATTCCTACAAAACGCTCTCCAAAGTGTTTTTTATAAACCGTTACTTTATCTCCTTGAAAGGTTGTTCCTAGGGCCTTTCCGTCTAAATCTTCGTTTATAATTTCGCCTCTGTTATTTTTATAGGTGATTTTAAAATATGGTTTTTTCTGAATTTCTGCTACAATTTTATCTGTAGAAATGGTTAAAACATTGGCATTATCTAGGATTTTGAAATTAGAAAAATCTGGCATTTTTTCACTGACCAGCGCAAAGGAGAAATCCTCGATATTCTTTTTTCCAGAAACCTGCAAGCGGATACAGTTCGGGTTATATACTGATATTTTGAAATAATGTTTTAAGGTACTGCCTTCTATACCATGATTGGTTTTTTTGTACTCTACAATCTCCCCTACTGATTCTTGAGACCACACGGTTTGACTAAAAAGTATGCAGATGAAAAATGTTTTAAATCTTGTAAACTTCATGTTTTGTTCTTATTATTTGGTTATGTACTTAGAGGTCGATCTTCATTAAAAATCGAGTGGCCCCAACCTTCTCATATTTCTTAAAATTAGATATTGCCTGTGCCGAATATAAGGCGTGGCGTTGTTGGGTGTCCACCTTCTCGGATTTGGAAAGCAGGAGGCAATTAATGCGGCCTGATTTTTAGTGAGTTTAGTGCAGGATTTGCCATAATATTCTTGCGCGGCAGCTTCAGCACCATAAATGCCATCGCCCATTTCAATCACATTTAAATAAACTTCTAAAATTCTTTCTTTACTCCAAAAAATCTCGATTAACAAGGTAAAATAAGCCTCAAAACCTTTCCTAATCCACGATCTGCCTGGCCAAAGGAAAACGTTTTTTGCCGTTTGCTGAGAAATAGTACTTCCCCCCTTCACTTTTTTTCCTTTTGCATTACTAGCGAAGGCTTTTTCGATGGCTTTAACATCGAAACCTATATGCTTCAAAAAAAGTTGGTCTTCTGCCGAAACTGCTGCTCTTTTCATATTGTCAGACATGTTTTCAAATTTAACCCACTTTTTCTCCGTTTTAAATGGCTTACCATCCGCCTTGCGTTCAATATTCCTTAATACCATCAATAGTGTTATGGGTGGATTGATGAAACGTAAGGCAATAACCCAAAAAATAGATACCAATAAAAAATACAAAAATACTTTAGTGGCAATATTGGTTATCTTCTTTAAAAGTGGATGCTTTGCTTTGGTTTTAGATCGAGTAGTTTTGGTCATGCTTCAAAGTTAATAAAATCTAAATGTCTGTATAATTTTTACAATCAGGGTAATTACATTCATTTAACCATATTTGAATTGTTATTAAACATATTTGCCTTTCAATCGTTAAAATCAAAAAGAATTATCATGAGCATAAAAGTAGCCCTCATAACAGGAGGAAGTAAAGGAATAGGTTTTGGTATTGCCGAAGCACTTTTAAAGGATGGTTATAAAGTAGCCATTAGCAGTAGAACGCTGGATGCGGCAAATGCTGCAGCTTCACAATTGGTTGCGCATGGCGACATTTTAGCCATAGAAGCGGATGTAAAAGACTACCAGTCACAACAAGAGGCAGTTAATCTCATTATTGAAAAATGGGGACAACTAGATGTGTTAATTGCCAATGCTGGTGTTGGGCATTTCGCACCGATTGAAGATTTGGATGTAGCCCTTTGGAATGAAACGATAGACACCAACCTTACAGGTGTTTTTTACAGCATTAAGGCCGGTTTAGCAGAGATTAAAAAAACTAAAGGCTATATTTTTACCATATCGAGTTTGGCCGGCACAAACTTTTTTGCAGGGGGTTCTGCCTACAATGCCAGTAAATTTGGCTTAACTGGCTTTACACAATCGATTATGCTGGATTTGAGAAGCCACGGAATAAAAGTTAGTACCATTATGCCAGGTTCGGTTGCTACCCACTTTAACGATCACAATCCGAATGCGGAAGAAGATGCTTGGAAAATCCAGCCAGAAGATATGGGTAAACTCGTTGTAGATTTATTAGCCATGCCTGCGAGAACTTTACCAAGTAAGATTGAGATTAGACCAACTACACCAAAAGGGTAAATAAGTGCATAAAAAAAGTCCTTTCAAAAAAATGAAAGGACTTTTTTTATGATTTTTAAAGAATGCTTATTCAGCAATTACTTCAAAAGGAACTTGAACTTTAACTTCTTTGTGTAAGTTTAAGTTAGCAACATATTCGCCAACAAATTTAGGTTCAGTTTCGAAAGTAATACGACGACGATCTACATCAAAGCCTTGCGCTTTTAATGCTTCAGCAATCTGGATGGTATTAACCGCTCCGAAGATTTTTCCGCTTTCGCCAGCTTTAGCACCGATAGAAAGTTTAACGGACGTTAAACGCTCAGCAATACCTTCAGCATCTTTCTTAATTTTATCTTGTTTAAAAGCAGCTTGCTTTAAATTTTCAGCTAAAACTTTTTTAGCAGAAGAAGTAGCCAAAGCGCCAAATCCTTGAGGGATTAAATAGTTACGACCATAACCTGGTTTTACATTAACTACATCATCTTTCTCGCCAAGGCCTTTAATATCTTGTTTTAAAATAATTTCCATATCTCTGAGCCTCCTATTTTAATTGATCTGCAACGAAAGGTAACAAACCGATGTGACGAGCACGTTTAACTGCTTGAGCCACTTTACGTTGGAATTTTAACGAAGTACCAGTTAAACGGCGCGGTAATAATTTACCTTGATCGTTAATAAATTTCAACAAGAAATTTGCATCCTTGTAATCGATGTATTTAATGCCGTTTTTCTTGAAACGGCAATATTTTTTACGGTTATCCTCTACTTTAGGGGCGGTTACGTATTGTATTTGTTCTCTTGCCATTACGCTGCAACCTCCTTAGTTTTTTTGTTAAACGCACCACTACGTTTTTTCTCATTGTAAGCAACAGCGTGTTTATCTAAACGGATAGTTAAGAAACGTAACACACGCTCATCGCGTTTTAATTGAAGCTCTAATTTTGCGATCAAATCACCTGAAGCTTTGTATTCAGTTAAGTTGAAGAATCCGTTTGATTTTTTCTCAATCGGATACGCTAATTTTCTCAAACCCCAATTATCCTCTTGGATAATTTCGGCACCGTTATCTACAAGAACAGCTTTGAATTTGGCTAATGCCTCTTTCGATGCTTCCTCAGATAACAATGGGGTTAGAACGATAACAGTTTCGTACTGATTCATTGTTATAAATTATGTTTTTAATTTGTTAATCCCGAGGTATATTACGGGGTTGCAAAAGTAGCAATATATTTCTTAAAATCAAACCTTTAATTAGAAAAAGGTTCGATTGCTGCTTCATTTACATCAAATCCTGAGGCATGGATAAAAAACTAATAATCCTCAATTTAATTTCCTACTTAAAGATATTCCTAAATTGATAAAAAAAGCGCTCCAATAACCTCAAATCTTCAGTTACAATTTCTGCAGACCCACGTAATTCTTTGTCAAACTCAAGTTCCTTTTTTTGTGAGGTTTCAAGATTGTTAGGCAATTCGGCCTCAATAAAATAATTACCATCCTTATCAGGCGCTAATGAAATGTTCTTAATTCTTCCCTCCACTGTTCCAAACTGCTGATATGGATAATTATCCAGCTTTATTATAATTCTCTGCCCGGTTTTGATTTTCCCCGTGTTAGCCGCTGGAACAATTAATTTACCAATTAAAGATTTCGTACTTGTAGGCAAAATAACGAAAACAACTTCTCCTGACTTTACAAACTGATTTTCGCCCCAATACTGTTGAAAGCTCACTTTTCCATCAATAGAAGAGGTAAGTAAATACATATGCTCCCAATCTTTTAATGATTTTTTGAGCTGATCTAAAGACTGTAGTGTTTCAACTAAAAAATTGGTATCATCTTTTTGTTTTGAAATGGAGCTACCGTGTATGTTTTTTTTGGTGGCCGAAATTGCATTGGCTTGTGACGAAAGAGATATATCGACACTTTGCAGCGCTTGTTGAGCCTGTAGCAACGCAATTTTCTTCTGCTCAAATTCAACCGCTGAAATTACTCCATTATTAAATAATTTTTGATGCCTATTGTAATCTTGTTCAGCTAAATTCAATTTGACTTGCTCTAATTTTCTTTGAATAATTAAGTGTTGCATTTGAGCAGATTGTTCGGATAATGTTTCTTGTCCAGCAACTGTTTCTACCTTGTAAGGCTGTAACTTTTGTTGCAAAACGTACTGCAAATAGGATTTCTCAAACTGAATAAAAGCTGGCTGTATTTCACCCAATTGGAGGGTTCTTAATTTATTTATTGGAAAATGAAATACTTCGAAATTAGGTTTCAGCGTATCTAAAACAGATTTCAGCATCAAAATATGCTGATAGTTAGCGCTCGTTTCAAAGTTGGCCAACACCTGTCCCGCTCGTACAGTTTGTTGGTTTCGAATTAAAATTCTTTCTAATTTACCATTTGTTCTTGCCTCAAGTTTTTCTGGCGGATATTGCGTTGTAATTTGCACCTGGGCAGGAATAAATTCTGGGTATTTTACAATCCAGGATGCAATCAAAATTAAAATTAAGAAGGTAAAAATAACCGTAATTCCCCAACGAATCATCCAAGATGGAGGTTCGCTTAGTACCTCATGAACGGCTTCAGAACGAAGCTGTAATTCATCTAATTTATCTTGCATATTTAATTTCCTAACTCTAATTGATTTTTAACCAATCTATAATATTCACCTCTCAATGCAACTAAATCCTTATGTGTGCCTTCCTCAATAATCTTTCCCTTATCCATAACAATAATTTTATCGGCGTGCTTAACCGTGCTTAGCCTATGGGCTACAATAACAGCCGTCTTGTTTTTTAAAAACTCATTTAAATTTTCGATAATTACCTTTTCTGTATTTGCATCTAATGCAGATGTTGCTTCATCAAAGAAAATATATGCAGGGTTTTTATATACAGCTCTTGCAATTAATATTCTTTGCCTTTGTCCTCCACTCATTCCAATCCCTTCGTTTCCAATTTTCGAGTTGTAACTGAGCGGTAAACTTTCAATGTATTCCTTTATGTTGGCTGTTTCTACAGCTTGCAACAATCGTTTTTTATCGATAAAGTCTTCGCCTATAGCAATATTGTTGGCAATTGTATCATTAAAGATGAAGCCATCCTGCATCACTACTCCACAGAGATCTCGCCAAGACTTTTGAGAAAGATTTATTAAATTATGATGACCGACCTTAACCTCTCCAACAACAGGATCGTAAAATTTCATTAACAACTTCATCAAGGTAGTTTTACCGCTTCCACTAGCACCTACGATAGCTGTAGTTTTCTGTTTTGGAATAACAAAACTAATGTTATCCACCACAAAGTCTGGCGAACCTGTATATCTAAAACTTAGGTTTTTAAGTTCAATATCTGCAATTTCTATATCGTGTATTTTATCTGTTGATCCATCTGGAGATAGTGGTTCTTCATCTTGTTTATCGTGAATTTCTCCCAGTCTTTCTAAACTTATTTTGGCATCTTGCATTTGTCTAAAAAAGTTTACCATTTGAGATAATGGAGCATCTAATTGTCCAATGATATATTGAACGGAAAGCATCATACCTAAGGTTAGGTCGCCCTTAATTACCAATGAAGCTGATAAAAATGTGATGACAATGTTTTTCAATTGATTAATCAGGCTCGATCCGACACTTTGATATTGCTCCAGGGTAAGGGCCTGCATTCCAACTTTAAAAAGCTTGATTTGGACAAATTCCCAAGCCCAACGCTTCTGTTTCTCGGCATTATGAATTTTAATCTCCTGCATTCCGTTTACCAGTTCGATCACTTTGCTTTGTTCTTCTGAAACCTGCGAAAATCGTTTATAATCTAGCTCTCTTCTCTTTTTAAGGAAAAACAATATCCAACCTAAGTAGCATAAGCTTGAAAATAAAAAAACCAAGAATATATATATATTGTAATAAGCTAAAATACAACTGAATACAATGAAATTGAACAACGAAAAAAGCGTACTTAATGTAGCATTTGTGAGAAATTGCTCAATTCTGTGGTGATCATTTATGCGTTGCATGATATCGCCTGTCATGCGTGTATCGAAAAAGCCAATGGGTAGTTTCATTAGCTTAATGAAAAAATCAGATACTATTGAGATATTTATTCGAGTACTTAAATGAAGCAGTATCCAACTTCTGATAATTTCTATGGATGAACTGCCTATAAATAACATAACCTGGGCCGCAAGAACCAAGTAAATAAAATTCAAATCTTGATTCTGAATTCCAATATCTACAATACTTTGAGTAAGAAAAGGAAAAATTAATGAAAATAAACTACCAGCAGCTAAACCAATAATTAACTGTAAAACCAGGCTTTTGTACTTATTTAAGTATGCAAAAAGGAAGGAAAAACTAGTTTTAGAATTCGTATCCTCCCAAATGCTCTTGCTGAATTTTGGAGTGGTTTCTAACAATAAAGCAACACCCTCTTCAGTTTTTTCATGTGCATTATTACCAATCCAAAATTTTAAAAATTCCTGTTTACTGTAGGTTATAAGCCCGTAGCTTGGATCGGATATATGAACCTTATCCTGTTTATCAATTTTATAAACCACCACAAAATGCACTTTATTCCAATGCACAATACATGGCATTGACACCTCATTTTTCAGTATTTCAAAATTAATCTTTACACCTAAAGATTTAAAACCAATATTTTCCGCAGCATCGCTTAGGCCTAACAAACTGCTGCCCTCTCTCGTGGTTTCGCTTAAATTTCGAACCTGCTGTAAGGGGATAACTTTATTATAATATTTAGCAACTATCCTTAAGCAGGTAGGGCCGCAATCTTTAGAATCTGGCTGTTTGTAAAATGGGAATTTTTTCAATTATCAATTTAATTATTTTGTATGTTTTGATGTAAATCAAGGAAGTTGTTAACAGAATAGTGTACCCACCTATATAGCAGTTACATCGCTTGGGCCTAGCCTTATTAGAGTTAAAAAATATTTCTAATTTTTTAGAGATCCTCAATGCCAATCCTCATTTTCAGTACATTCCATGACCGAATATGCTGTGTCTTATCTATCTGATTGAGGTATCGCCTCAGAACGTTCCGTTACAATATTAGCCGAAGGAAATCAGGTAGATAGCCGATGAGTTAATCATCCCACCTGCTCTTGCCCATCTGCATTTTTTTAATCGCATTTTCAATTGATTTATTTTGGTAAGAATCGGCCTCACTTTTATGAGCCTCTAGCTCAAACACGGCTTCTTTAGTTTTACCAATCTTAAAAAGTAAGTCTGATTTTGTCCAGAAACTATATTTGCTTACAGGGAGGGATTTTACATCATACCAATTTAATACGTTCATAATTAATTTTTGATCATCACAACCAAATAAAATGTCCTGAGCCGCTCTCTCAAAAGTTTTATTGGTTAAGATGTTTTGACGTAATTGAGAGGTGATTACTTTTATAAGGTTTTCCCATTCCTTGTTCCAACTATAGTAGTTCAATTTAGTATAGTTTATTATGCTTGATGAAAATTTCGGATATCTCCTATCCATTATTTTTTTCAACTCACTCCAATTAACACTTCTTTTAATTTCACCACTATAAATTGTCATCATTGCCTCTGGCTTAAATTCAGCTTTCCCTCTTACTCTGATGTGAGAAATAGCGACTTCATTGAAAACAATTTCTGAAACTATATCTTCAGCTTTACCTTTACCTACCACCGCATTAATTCTTTGTGGATAACGGGATAACAGATTAAAACCTATGTCTGTACTTTTCTTTGTTGCCATTACAATAAATTCAATATTCTTTTTTGTCAAAAGATTTTTTTGGGTTTTGAGATAGCTGTTTATATAAGTATTCAGCTTAACATAATCATTTACCCTAGTAGCCGTGTTAATAAGCTTCAAAAGAAAATCTGCATCTCGCTTTCCATTATTGTATTGTGTAGTTAGCCCAGTATATTGTGTTTCTGGATGCAGTGCCATCTCAAGCTCACTGATAAAATCGGTAGCATTCCTATAACCCACTATCCTATGGACTATTTCACCGTTTGCACTTAAAATGATAAAAGATGGATAACCCTCCACGCCCAATTCCTTCTCCAATTTCAATGCTTCAGGATATCTGCTTTTGGTTTCTTGACTATCATTTTGTGTAGTATCGCACTGATAACGTGCCGCAATAAAGTTTTTGTTCAATGCAGATGCTACCGAGTCCTGAACAAATATTTCCGACTCCATGCGTTTGCAAGGTGCACACCAAGATGTTTGGAAGTCAAGAAAAATAAATTTATTGGCTTCTGCGGCTTTTAACCTAATTTGCTCCCAACTGAGTTTGTTCTCAAAGTTTGTTTTACTACTGTTATCTTGGGCGCTGACAATTTTCAGTAAGAACAAGAAGCCAATAATTATTATTGATGTCTTCATAAAAGTCATAAGTTTATCTTAATAACGGGGTCCCTTATTTCTAAGTGACCGAAAACTATTTAAGCAGCGCATTTCCATCAACTATTGCAAGTTCCCTTCGCATTACTTGGAACATAGCAGCTGCCACCATGCGAAGTACAATTTTGGTAGTTACAACATTTGTAATAATCTCCACCACTATCAGCCATGATTTTGTGGATTTTTGATCTATTTTTCATATTTTAATTTCTCAGATTTCTTCATTCCTTGAAAAGTTGAGCTAATCTATTTTCTAAATCACTTCCTCGTAAATTAAGGCCAACAACATTTCCTTTACTATCAATAAGGTAATTCGCGGGAATGGCATTTATATTTAATTCTTTTCCTATTCCCGATGCTGCTCCAGGATTAAATAAATTAATGAAATCTTCAATCTTATCTACCTTAATTGCAGTTAACCACTTAAGTTTATCCTTCTCTGCATCGATTGATATGGAAATAATATTAAAACCTTTTTTGTGATATTTTTGATAAGCGAGTTTCAAATTTGGGGCCTCTGCCCTACACGGATTGCACCAACTGGCCCAAAAATCTATCAAAGTATATTTATTCAGCAAATCTTTGCTATTAAGAACTTTATTCTCGGTATTTACAAGTGTAAAAAAAGGCATACGATTTGCCGTTTTTAAGCTCGGTTTCATTTGCTCGGCCAAGTCCTCCATCAAACTTAGCGTATGACTACCATACTTGCTTTTTTTTAAGCTGTCGGGGAATGAATGATAAAGGGTAAAACACTTCTCTATAGGCACAATTGGGATAGATGTAAAATCGTTAAAATTAAACATGGCAACCCTTGAATCTTTATTTTTCTCAATCAAGTAAAATTCTAGTGCCTTTTGCTCACTAAACAACTGTCTTTTAATCTTCTTCTTCTCTTGCTTATTTAAAACATCATTTTTTAACTTCACATCAATAGAGGTAAAAGCACTATCAGTCTTATTCTTATATAGGTAATCGTTTTCATAGAATAAGTTCTGCACTTCATTGAGCTTACCTCCGGTAACGAGAAATTTATTTTTAGAGGAAATGTAAGGAACATTAATGTTTGGCTCCATTATTAGCATTCTGACAAATGGCTTTGAGGGGAACAAGGATTCCTCATTTAAGACTGTGTCCAAATTGCTCAACAATAAAGTCCCCAAACCTATTTCGCCAAACTCGTCTGGTTGTTCTGAAAAATATTCTCCAGTAAACGAAAAAAAACCTTCAATAATTCGTCGCTTACCTATTTGGTTATAGTTATTGTCGAATAAAAATGCATTTTTAAATTTTTGTTCTCCAATCACTTCGCCGTTTAAAATAAACTTCTTTTTTTGTGCATATCCGACCAATCCAAATTGGACTAGATACAGAAATAATAGAATTCTAATCATAGTATTAGATTAATAAAAATATTGTTATGTCGATCAAGGAAACTGTGTAGTGTAGGTTCCTGTCAACGTAGGTTATAAAAGTATTATCTTAGCTTAATACCTCCTTACCCCTTGTTGATGCTATGAAATTCTGAACTTGCTATCGTTGGATGTTAGCTTAGTATTATTATTTCGTGTCGATTATTAAATAAGTAGAGCGGCATCTTTTGTATTGGTATTTAGGTAAAATGTGAATTTCGTTGAAGTAAATTTTTAATTATTTTTTTGGCTCTAGATTAAACAGTAAAAACTTATACAAAGATTTATTTATATCAAAAATCACATCAGTATAGCATCCATTTAAAACATCATCACCAGAAATATAAAACGATAGTCGAACAGGACTAGACTGTGCTATTTGACCAAAGACAGATTGGCTAAATTTCAATTCTTTCGTACTTTTAAACAATAAATCCAGTACATAATTATCCTTAACCCTCACTACTTTAATATTTAAATTAATGATATCGCCTTTTTCATTATGGGAGTTTTGCCTCATTTTTGAATTTGGATAATTTGCCTTGTAGTTGAAGTGAAAGTTATTCTGCTGATTTATAAGCATATTATTTATTAAAAGATTAATCATCTTTTCTTGATCAATCTTCATATCTTCGCTATCAATTCCATTAAAATTAATGATAGCATTTCTTTCTTCATCAACCATTGAAGAAAGATTCTCCTGAGTGCTAAAAACAAAAATACTTAACTGACTATTTAGTATCTTATGTATTCTATCATATAATTCATTAATATTATTAATAATGAGGTCTGGCAAGTCTTTATATATATCATCAGTCTTCATTAACAAAACGTTGTTTGCGCCATTATACAATGAAATGCGATTAAAATATTCAAATCTACCATATGCTACAGCTGGCAAATCATAGAGCTTTTCTGTTCCCATAACTTCTGATTGCACAAACAATTTTAATCTACAAGAATCATTTATTTTTTCACTTTTATCAATCAAAGAGTTGCTTTTTTTTATAGAATCTAAAGCTTTTTTTGTTAAACTATCAATAACCGCTGAAAATTTTGATAAATGATTATCTTGATAGTTTACAGTGTTGATGGTAACATTTACCGCCTTTCCAAGAATTGATGATTGAGCTTTTACCATTAAAAAAAAGAACATCAAAAAAAGGAACAATGATATAAATCTATTACTCATAATTATTTATCAAATGATCGTTATCAAATAAGACGCCCTTTGTTTCCTCAAGGCGTCTTATGATTAAATATTAACAAATGTAAGTTAAAGTGATGCCAGTACATCCTTGATCGCACCCAGCTATTGCCTCATTAAGAGTCGCGTATGTGTTTGGACAAGAATGATTAGTTACGTATGCAAGACAGGCATCTTCCGTAGGAACTTTTCCTCCATTAACATTTTTTAGCTGTTCACGACTTAAAACATTTTCATTTGTAAACTTGGCTTTTTTCATAATTCAAATTTTACTTTTTTTTTAAAGTTATGTTGTCCATTCACGCAAGGGCAACTTAGGCGATACCGATTTAGTCGGTATTTTTGTTTAGGCTATTCGTTTGCAACCGAAAGGCTTATTTTTGCGCAAAAAATTTTCAATAGGCTATTAGTATAAAGTCATTATTCTAAAAACACTATATAACAAGGTATTTTAAATCATCTACACCATATGGTTCTGGTAATTTATAACCATTAATTAGAATAGTTGGGGTAAATTTCATCTCAGCAATATCACACCAGTTTTTCTGTTTTTCTAACGCCTGGGCAATTTCTCCGTTAAATTTTAAGGGGTACTTTTCAGCAAGTTGCTTGTATTGCAAGCTGTCTTCGTACCAATATCTCAAAATATTTTCTGTCTCTTGCTGGCTATTTACATTCCCATAAGCCGTTAAATGTTGCGCAACTTTCGTTCGTTCATCATTATCATTGTTCGTACTGAATATGATGTTTAGTCTTAAATCATCGCTGGATTCCAGCAAATTCATTATGGACTTATGAGCCTTGCTGCAAGGCCCACAAACAGGGTTGCTGACCATCGTGATGATATTTTCAGCATTAGTGTTACCCAAGGTAATCGGCATCAGGTCATCATGTATGGCATAACGCGGCTGATTCGTAAGCACTTGGTTAAATAGATTAGAATCGTATTTGAATTTTTTCAACTGTTCTTTGATGGGTGCTAACTGTACAGCGTTCAAAAAGAATGGTTTTAAAAAAGCCCAAATTAGAATTGGAGTGAGGAAACATATAACGAAATGAAAGAAGTTTAAAGCTGAAAGACCGAAGCTAAAAGTAAAAAGGCCAAAACCCAAAGCATTAACAAATTCTAACACCAATAGGAACTGCACAACGCAGCAAAGTACACACCATTTTTTAAAGCGCAACTGATAACCAATTGAATAAATGGTATAGGGCAAAGCAAAAACATTTAACCAAGCCAAAAAGTTAATTGATGATGGATTAAAAATAAGTTGTAGCAATGACCCAGCAAAATAGAAAAACCCTACCTCGCTCCAACTTAACCAACTGGTAATTTTGGAAGCATCTGATTTTAGGATTGCATTACAATCATTTTTACCGCCTAAACCGCATAAGTTTTTTATTAATGGATTATTGGAATTAATGCTTTGCATCAATAATAAAATAGACACACAAAGTCCTAAAAACTTAACTAAACACAGTACTACACTAGGCCATGAAAATGATGCGGAGCCTAATACAAAAAACAACGTACTCAGAACCAATAGAGAACCGAGTGGTAGAACAAGGCCTTGGAGAAAAAACTTTAGATAGTTATCCCAGAAATTTACTTCTCCACTTTGCGCAGTCTTTTCCGCATGCAAGGCAATGCCATCCCATCGTTTCAAAAACTCCTCTTCAGTTATATTAGCGCTCTTATTATGCTCATCCGTAAAAGTTACAATTCCGTCGTTTATATGGGTAACTATAAGTAATTTGCCGTTATCTTCCTTACAATGAGCCAAGAAAGGGAACAATAAGTCTTCAGGATCATAGTCTGAACGCGAGATATTATATCCTTGATTGACTATTTTAAACTCCGTCAAACAATCACTAATACTTAATAAGCTTGGATAGTCGGGATGGTTTTTTAAAGATTCTGAAATCGTTTTCTTATTAACCTTTACGCCAATTAATTGTATAAGTTTTTGGGTAACGAATTCTACATTTGTAATTTGAGCATTAAAAAAGTTCATCTCCTGTTAATTTGGTTAGCAGCTTCAAAAATTGGATATACCACAATTGCTGGGATGTAAAACGCCTAAGGGATTTTGGCAGATATTGGCTTTTCGAAAAACCAATAATCGAAAGTGGAAAAAGTTTTTTAGAAATTTTAAGTTTTTATTCCAAATGCCCAAAATATTATTCAAAATCGAAATTTTCGAAATCTTATCTAAAATATTCTTTTATATTCCTATTCACTGCCTAAAGATCCGGTACTGCCACTATCTCAACCACTGATTGCTCTTACTTCAGTTGTTAATGAAATTCCTTAGCAGCTGTAATTAATATTGGATAAATTAGAGCTAAAAAAAACCTGAGTTCTTGTTTTTTATTTATGAATTCTTGAAAAATTGATGGAAAAATTTCTGGATGCCATATCTTCTTTAGGGTTTTACGATTATAGAACAGAGAATTGCCCAATTGAATATTGCCTTCGGCTTGATTAACGATAAAATAATATTTTTGAGTTTGGCATCATAAGTCTGAGCATATGCATTAAGGAAATTTGTATAATTAAAATGGCAAAAATATAGAAGATTCCTCATGATTATTTTTAAAGAATAAAAATTAGGCTTGTGTTAGAGATAACTAGACGGGAATAACTGAAAAGTGGTACCAATTCTGATACCACTTTATTTTAAGACCCCACCTAGCACCGCGGAGAGTCAAGTTGGACTATCGAAGAGTTAAATAGCCCAGACGTATCAACGATTAAACTCCTCGTAGTCGTCTTAATACATACTGAAGTGCTGTCTGTTGAAGGAGTTGTTCCTGCTCTGGTAACTGTTCCGTCACTTACAAAACCTTGCCCGCCGAATACATTCTTCATTTCAGCCCTGCTTATTTCATTCCCTTGAAACTTTTTTAAACTTTCTGAATTTTTCATTTTTGTTTAATTTTTGTGACCGTCTCTTTTTTGGGTTCGACAATTCCCATTATAGTATTTGTAAATTCTAAATATGATATTTCAGCATTATTTTGATTTGGTTAGCAGCTTTAAAAATTGGATATACCACAATTGCTGGGATGTAAAACGCCTAAGGGATTTTGGCAGATATTGGCTCTTTGAAAAACCAATAATCTAATTTGGAAAGAATTTTTTTAAAATTTTAAAGTTTTTATTCCAAATGCCCAAAATATTATTCAAAATCGAAATTTTCAAAATCATATTTAAAATTTTCTTTTATATTCGTATCATTATCAACAACATCCCCTATTCATTTTTCATCCCCATAGCAAAACTTAATTAACTATTTGGATGACATTTTCTTGTATTGTAATTGATGATGATCTTGTTGCAGTAGAGCAATTGGAAGAATTTATTCTTAAAATACCAATGCTTACTCTAAAAAAGAGTTATACCAACGCATTGCTTGCTTTAACCGACATTCAAGCACTCAAAGAACCTATAGATTTCTTATTTACAGATATTGAAATGCCAGAACTAACTGGATTTGAGCTTGCTAAACAGGTATCAACTAAAATCAAAAAACTAGTTTTAGTAAGTGGATATATGAATTACGCCGTCGATGGCTATCCGATTAATGCAAGAGCTTTTTTACATAAGCCCTTCGACTTTAAAAAATTTGAACGGGTTGTATTCAGATTGATTAATGAGTTTAAATCTGAAAATCCGTATGTATTTATTAAGTCAGGTAAGCATTCTATAGTAAAAATGCACCTTAAAGATGTAATTGCTGTTGAAGGAAATGGTAATTACATTAACATTTATACATTGGATGAAACCTTATCTATACATTACAAATTATCCGATATTGAGCAAGAACTTAAACCGTTTAAAATATTTGAAAGGGTAAGTAAGTCTTATATTATTTCAACGGTACATATTGTAAACAAGAAAGGCAACAAAATCCTGCTGAAAAACGGATTGGAAGTGTTGATAAGTGAATCATACAGAGAGGCTTTAAAGTTAGAGTTGTGATATTGCAAAAAGGAATCACTTCCAGCATTTATCCAAATGGTTTAGGATGGTCTACCTGAAAAAATTGTGTCAAAACATGCTTAACAAAAAAAAGGAGATCATCATAAAGACAATCTCCTTTTTGTATTTTCAAATTAGCGGGGATTAATTGGCGTCAACGTTTTTTATAAACGTTTGCTTGTTCGATTTTACGATGAAAGTTAATACTTTAGAATCCGTTTGGCCGGCATAGAATTTTTGGTCACCTGTGCTCTATCTGTAAAAGTTTCAGAATATAATTCTTCATTAAACTCATTAAAAACCTGAACTTTTATTGGGTTCTTATCTTTACTTTCTACATTAAGGGTAATTACCTTATCGTTTTTGGTAATCACCGGTTTTAAAACCTCTGTTACGGTTGGTGCAGATACCAAGGCTAAACCATTTCCAATTACCACATCATATTCGGCCAATTTACTGCCTGTCTCTACTTTTAAAGTGTAGTTCCCATCAGGAAATTCTTCTAAATTATAGGTTTTGGTAGAAGGCGCGTCAGTGTGGATTTTTTCTTCGAATAATTTTTCTTCGCCACTTCCGTATAAAGAAAGGGTAATGTCATTAGCCTCGTTGATGAAAAAACGAATGTTCTTTTCTTTCTCATTCTTCACTTTTAAAGTGAAAACATCATCATTTGCAGATGCGCCTGAAGCCGAGAAAAAGATTATTGCGATTAAGCCGATTTTTAAGAAATTTTTCATAACCAAATTGTTTAAAATGTGTGTGATGATTTGATAATGCTAAATTAAGTACAGGCCTGATTAATAGTGAATTGCATATTTTCCTATTTCTATGCTATATTACCCTAAAAATTATCATAATAATGTATACAGAACAATAAAGTATATTTTTTTTAGTTAAGTTTGAGTGATAAATCATGAAAACATTAAAACCCAGTTTCGAAGCCATAGAACCATCTTTTGGGAGTTCTTTCCGATACGCTAAGTATGTGCAAAATGCCAACAACATGGCCCATCTTTGGCATTACCATCCTGAGGTTGAGATGGTTTACGTAAATGGTGGCGCAGGCAAAAGACAAATTGGAAGTCATGTTTCTTACTATACTGAGGGCGATTTGATTTTGATTGGTAGCAATTTGCCCCATTGCGGTTTTACAGACACCAACACGGGCAACAAAAATGAAACTGTAATTCAAATGATGCCCGATTTTTTGGGAGACGATTTTTTAAACTTAAAGGAGATTGTGGGCATAAAAGCGCTTTTTGATAAAGCCAAAGGCGGAATTGCTTTCGGGATGGAAACTAAATTGGCGGTAGGTAAACGTATTGAAATGATGGATGAGCAAGGCCCCTTTAACAAGCTACTTACTTTGATTGGCGTTTTGAAAGAACTGGAAAGCACAAATGATTACAAAATTTTGAATGCCGCAGGTTTTTCAATGGAAATGCAGGTACAGGATAACGACCGCATTAACATGGTTTTTAATTATGTGAAAGATCACTTTCAAAATCAAATTAGTTTAGAGGCGGTTGCCGAAATGGCGAGCATGACGGTGCCTTCATTTTGTAGATACTTTAAAAAAATCACCAAAAAAACCTTTACTCGCTTCGTAAATGAATATCGGGTGGTGCACGCATCTAAATTGTTGGCCGAAAAACCCATCAGCATTGCTAACATTTCGTTTGAAAGTGGTTTCAATAACTTTAGCCATTTCAATAAAATATTTAAAGAATTTACCGGCAAAAGTGCTTCACAATACCGACACGAATTAAAATCGGTGATTAAATAGTTCCGAATCAACTTTTCAACATTCCAACTTCAGCACATTTCAACTCCATAAAAAATTCCTATTTTCGTGCCGATGGAAAATTTTATTGTTTCTGCCCGTAAATACCGCCCGGCTACGTTCGAAACCGTTGTGGGGCAACAGCATATTACAGGCACGCTTAAAAATGCCATCAAAAACAATCAACTCGCACAAGCATTTTTATTTTGCGGACCCAGAGGTGTAGGTAAAACCACCTGTGCCAGGATTTTAGCCAAAACGATTAACTGTACCAACCCTACAGCAGATATTGAGGCTTGCGGACAATGCGAAAATTGCGTTTCTTTCCAAACCGGTCATTCTTTCAACATACATGAGCTAGATGCGGCATCAAATAACTCGGTTGATGATATTCGGAGTTTGATTGAGCAAGTACGCATACCCCCACAAGCCGGAAAGTATAAAATCTATATCATTGATGAGGTGCACATGCTCTCGGCCAATGCATTTAATGCTTTCCTTAAAACGCTAGAAGAACCACCATCTTACGCCATTTTCATCTTAGCTACAACTGAGAAACACAAAATCTTGCCGACGATCTTATCCCGATGCCAGATTTTTGATTTCAACAGAATACAGGTAGAAGATATTTCGAGTCATTTGGCTACCATCGCTCAGCGAGAAAGCATCGCATACGAACCTGATGGTTTGCACATCATAGCACAAAAAGCCGATGGTGGTTTGCGCGATGCGCTTTCCATGTTCGACCAAATTGCCAGTTACGCCAATAAAAACATCACTTATAAATCCGTAATTGATAACCTAAATATTTTAGATTACGATTACTTTTTTAAACTCACCAACCACCTCACCGCAGCAGAGGTTAGTGATACCTTACTGTTATTCGATGAAATTTTGAATAATGGCTTCGATGGAAACAACTTTATAAACGGACTTGCCACACATTTCCGTAATTTGTTGGTGGGTAAAGATGCCGCTACCATTAAACTTTTAGAGGTTAGCGAAAACATTAAGCAGAAATATTTAGATCAATGCAGGAAAACGGAACTCTCCTTTTTGCTAACGGCACTTAACTTAGCCAATACCTGCGATTTAAATTACAAAAACTCAAAAAACCAAAGGCTCCAAGTAGAACTTGCATTGATTAAGATGTGCCACATCCGATCTGTAGTTCAACTCGCCCAACAGCCTTTAAACACAGATAATACAGCAACTGATTCCGATCAGGATAAAAAAAAAACTAATGTCGTAGCCGAGAAAGCACCACAGGCAGAAAGTTTAATCTCAAAATCAGAGAGTGAAAGTTTATCCAATCCAGCCAAAAAACTTCCTGAAACAGAAGTCCCTTTAAGTAAATCTGTTGAAGAGAAACCTAAAGAGACGCCCAGGCAAAGCACCATGCCTTCTGCATCCTCCATCAGCATCAATATCCCAAAGGTTAATGCAGCCAGCACACTCATTCCATCTTTAAACGATTTAAATCGGGTGGCCAATGGCGAGGAAGATAATGGACCCAAGAAAGCCACCGGCGATGCCAGAGAGGCATTCAGTTATGATCGGCTACTGGAAGTTTGGAACAACTATATTAAAATACTTAAAGGGGCAGATAAAATTAACCTATTTACCATCTTAAATAACTTTCCGCCAACACTTCTAAATCCCACGTTGATCGAGATTTCGGTCGAGAGCAAAACACAAGAACAGTTGGTGCAGCAAGAGTCAGTAGAACTCATGAATTTTTTACGTCATCAGTTGCAAAATTTCGCCGTTGACATTACTTTTAAACTTGTTGAGCGTAAAATTGAAAATAGGCTGTACGGAAACCGAGAAAAGTACGACTATTTGGTAAACAAAAATCCCAAGCTTGATGATTTACGCAGGCGGTTTAATCTGGATATCAATCCATAGCATACATTTTCTTACACCCTAATACCAAAAAAGCAGGACAATATCTGGTATCATCCTGCTTCCTTAATTATGATTGTTTTTCGTCAAATAACCATCGTTAAGATGGCGATCGCTGTGACTATTTTTCGGGTTCGTCGTTAATTGGATAACCTTCTTCATCCAGGTCGTCGCGGTTATCTTCTGGTGTGCGGGCCAAAATTTCATCTTCAGGACTCAGTTTTACACTTTCACCGTTATCTACATGCATACCCAACTCCTCTAAATTATCATTTGCAATTTCTTCATCGCTTGCATATTCATCACCTACATAAGGGTTGGCTTCGTCATAAGTAGAATCATCATCCTTCGCACCAACGGCAACCGTTTCATATCCCATAGGGTGGTCGTAATCTGCATCCTCTCCTTTTACATCCAGCTCATAGCTTTGCTTGGTTTCATCGTAAGAAAGGTTTTCTTTGTTAATTTCGCTATTTTCTGTAGTGCTATGTATTTTATCGTTCGATCCTTGATTTTCGTTATTTGCCATGGTATTGGTCTCCTTTATTTTATATGAAGATAACAAATCGAGGGCAATAAGGTTTGTTTTCAAAGCAAGTTAATGGAAAGAATTATTTGGGCGTGCCCCAAGCTGCGCAAGGGTCGGGCTATCCGCTAAATCTTTTTTTTAAAGCCCTAAGGCTGCTGTTGAATTTGCGTTTTCTTCTCGAAGCTTTAAAAAAAAGGATACCGCTCCTATCCCTCACGCAAAATAGGCAAATACAAGGCTGGCTTATATAAAAAAAACGCCTTGATGCGATTCAAGGCGTTTTCAATTATAGGAAAAATTGGCTTACAAAGAAGCCAAAGTGCTGTTCAATATTTCACTTGGACGCATGGCCTTGCTTGCCAAATCATCGTTAGGGTTGTAGTAACCACCAATGTTTTGAGGTTTCCCTTGCGAAGCAATTAACTCTTCATTAATTTTCGTTTCATTCTCAATTAGGGCTTTTGCTAAAGGCGCAAATCTGGCCTTCAAATCAGCATCTTTAGATTGAGCAGCCAATGCTTCTGCCCAATACAAAGCCAAATAAAAGTGAGAACCACGATTATCTATCGTGCCTAATTTTCTACCTGGCGATTTATCCGTAGCCAAAAATTTAGCGTTAGCCTCATCCAAAGCATCAGCAAGTACTTGCGCCTTTGCATTGTTCTGTGTTTGAGCCAAATGCTCTAAAGAAGCTTGTAGGGCTAAGAACTCACCTAACGAATCCCAACGCAAATAACCTTCTTCAATAAATTGTTCGATGTGTTTTGGAGCAGAACCACCCGCACCAGTTTCAAATAAACCACCACCATTCATCAACGGAACAATAGATAACATTTTTGCAGAAGTTCCTAATTCTAATATAGGGAATAAATCGGTTAAATAATCACGCAATACGTTACCTGTTACCGAGATGGTATCCTCACCTTTACGAATTCTTTCTAAAGTAAATTTAGTCGCCTCAATTGGAGATAAAATTCTAATGTCTAAACCTGCCGTGTCGTAATCTTTTAAGTAAGTGTTTACTTTGGCAATAATCTCTCTATCGTGCGCTCTATTTTCATCCAACCAAAAAATAGCTGGTGTTTCTGATAAACGTGCTCTGTTAACAGCGAGTTTAACCCAATCTTGGATGGGTGCATCTTTAGTTTGGCACATGCGGAAAATATCTCCCTTTTCTACCTTTTGATCAAAGAAAACATTACCAGCAGCATCAGTAACACGGATAATTCCATTACCCGAAGCTTGGAAAGTTTTATCGTGCGAACCATATTCTTCTGCTTTTTGGGCCATTAATCCTACATTCGGAACTGAGCCCATTGTGGTTACATCAAAAGCCCCATGTGCTTTACAATCATCAATAGTGGCGGTGTAAACTCCTGCATAACAACGATCTGGTATTAAAGCAATGGTATCTTGTGGCTTACCATCTTTGTTCCACATTTGGCCCGAAGTACGAATCATAGCTGGCATAGAAGCATCTACAATTACATCAGATGGAACGTGAAGATTGGTAATGCCTTTATCAGAATTTACCATGGCTAACGCCGGACCATTTTCAATCGCCGCAGCTAAAGCAGCTTCAACTTCTGCTTGTTTAGGGTTGCCTGCTATTTTCGCATATACATCCCCTAACCCATTACTTGTATCTACGTTTAGTTCCTTAAACACATCTGCATATTTAGCAAACACATCAGCAAAGTAAACTTCCACAATCGCACCAAAGATTAGTGGATCAGAAACTTTCATCATCGTGGCTTTTAAGTGCGCCGATAACAAAACGCCTTCTGCCTTTGCCACTGCAATTTCTTTTGCAACGAACGTTTTCAAAGCGGATAAGCTCAAAGCCGAACTGTCAATCACTTCGCCAGCTTTTAAAGGTGCTAAACCTTTTAATTCTTTTACTGTTCCATCTGTACCTACAAATTCTATTTTAAATTGTGAGGCTTCTGCAACGGTTACCGATTTCTCTGATCCATAAAAATCACCTTCAGTCATACTGGCCACCTTGGTTTTCGAATCTGCAGACCATTTTCCCATCGAATGAGGATTGGTTTTGGCGTAATTTTTTACGGCCTTTGGCGCTCTACGATCTGAATTACCTTCACGCAAAACCGGGTTTACCGCCGAGCCTAAAACCTTTGCATATTTGGACTTTATTGCTTTTTCTTCTTCCGTTTGTGCATTATCAGGATAATTTGGAATGTTGTATCCTTGCGATTGCAATTCGGTAATCGCACCAACCAATTGAGGGATGGATGCCGAGATATTCGGTAATTTTATGATGTTCGCTTCTGGAGTGTTTGCCAAAGTGCCAAGCTCAGCCAATGCATCACCAATTTTTTGATCGTCTTTTAAATACTCCGGAAAGTTTGCCAGAATTCTTCCTGCTAAAGAAATATCTCTGGTTTCTACATCAATACCTGCTGATGCGGTAAAAGCTTGTACAATAGGTAAAAGTGAGTAGGTTGCCAACATTGGCGCCTCATCGGTTTTGGTGTAGATAATTTTTGATGTATTTGACATGTGTATTTTGATTTTGCTTATTAAGGTTAATGATTAATCGAGTTTGCGTTAAAAAAAACGATTATTTTTAAAATCGCCTAAAGATAAAATAATCAGATGAATTTAGGAACACGGCAATGTTATTTAAAGTTTCAAAAGAATAAAGGGGGAGACGAAAAGCGGGAAGACTAAAGAACGAAGCTGAAAGACTAAAGATCAAAGCTGAAAGACTAAAGCTAAAAGACTAAAGCTGAAAGATCAAAGCTGAAAGACTAAAGGGGAAAGATCAAAGCTCAAAGACTAAAGGGGAAAGACTAAAGGGAAAGACTGAAGCTGAAAGACTAAAGGGAAAAGACCGAAGCTGGAAGCGTAAGCACTAAACAGATTAGTTACAAACATATTTCCATGGTGCGGTGTTTATCTTTTTTGTGAACTTATCCCACCCATCAATTTATAAAAAATGAAAAACAAGATTTTATATACAGCCCTATGTTCGGCAGTAACCTTTTTTGGTTGTCAATCCAAATCAGGATCGCAAGAAAACGAAACGAAAACCACCACAGAAGTTGAAACCAAGGTAGAAGATATCAAACTTCCTGCTCCAGATACAACGGCATCAAAAAGTAAATTTAGTAAAGTTGTGGGTTGGCCTGCTGGCAAAATGCCCATTGCACCAGAAGGTTTTGTGGTGACCAAATTTGCTTCAGATATAAAAAGTCCACGCAATATGATTATTACGCCAAATGGCGATGTGCTTGTGGTGCTCACCAACTCAGAAAGAAGTACAGCAGAAGCCGTTGCAAATGCCGTTACCGGAAAATCTAAATCGGAAGTGCCGGGTAAAAGTGCAAATACCATTCTGCTTTACAGAGATGCCGACAAAGATGGCAAACCTGAATTGGTTACCACTTTTTTAACGAATTTAAATCAACCTTATGGCATGGCGATTATTGGCAATCATTTTTATGTAGCCAACACTAACGGCATTTTACAGTTTCCATATAAAGCTGGCGATACTAAGGTTAATGGACCTAGCAAAACCATATTGAGCTTACCTGCTGGCGGTTACAACAACCATTGGACACGTAATTTAATAACCAATGCCGATAAAAGTAAAATTTATGTCAGTGTTGGATCGGGCAGTAATGTTGGTGAAAATGGCATGGAAAATGAGAAAAGAAGGGCCAACATTTTAGAAATTAATCCGGATGGATCTGGAGAGAAAATATACGCCAGTGGCTTGCGTAATCCTGTGGGGCTAGATTGGGCACCAGGAACCAACATGTTATGGACGGCAGTAAATGAACGCGATGGTTTAGGTGATGATTTGGTACCCGATTACATTACAAGTGTAAAACCAGGTGCATTTTATGGCTGGCCTTATTCGTATTACGGCCAAAATGAAGACCCAAGATTAAAAGGCCAAAATCCAGAATTGGTTAAAAAAGCAATCGCTCCCGATGTTCCAGTTGGTGCACATACGGCATCATTAGGTTTAGCATTCTATAAGGGAGACAAATTCCCAGCAAAATATCAAGGCGGTGCGTTTATTGGTCAGCATGGTTCTTGGAACCGCTCAGCCATATCCGGTTATAAAGTTGCATTTGTGCCCTTTAAAAATGGAAAGCCTGCTGGTAAAATGGAAGATTTTTTAACAGGCTTTATTTCTGATGCCCAAAAAGCAGAGGTTTATGGGCGCCCAGTAGGTGTAACGTTAACGCCTGATGGTGCACTTTTGGTTGCAGACGATGTAAGTGGGGTAATTTGGAGGGTAGCCGCAAAATAATTCGACATCCTAAACGCTTTAAGAACCGCAGATTATTGTAATTTTAACACAAAAATCTGCGGTTTCTTTTTAAAAAATTCTTAAACCTAAAAAATTGAAGTCAACCCTTACCTTCCTATTTGCCTTATTTTCACTTTGCAGTTTTGCCCAAAACGTAAAAACCGATTCGGTTAAAAATTTAAACGATGTTGTGGTTAAGGGTTATTACAATAGCCAACCCCTATTAAGATCTGTATCTGCGGTAAGTTTAATAGATAGCAATGCAATAAAAAATCAGCAAAGCAACTCACTTGTAAGCACTTTCAACGCTGTACCGGGTGTACGCATGGAAGAGCGATCGCCAGGAAGCTATCGTTTATCGCTTCGTGGAAGCTTGCTAAGATCGCCATTTGGCATTCGGAACATCAAAATTTACATTGATGATTTTCCGCTAACTGATGCAGGCGGCAATACTTATCTCAATGCGCTTGATGTTTCATCTGTAGGCTCCTTGGAAATTTATAAGGGTCCGGAAGCCAGTATTTTTGGCGCCAATACAGGCGGTGCAATTTTAATTAATCCACCGAGTGTAAACCAAAACCGAATTGATGCTTCGGTAATCGCAGGCTCGTATGGCTTATTTCATCAAACAGCCAACGTCCAGCATCAATTCAAAAATTACAGCTTCAGCTTTTCAGAAGGTTATCAAAAGAGCAATGGTTACCGACAAAATAGTGCTATGGATAGAAAATATTTTCAAACCATGCATCAATGGAATTACAGTCCTGTGGGGAGCTTGAAAGCGTTTGCCTTTTACAGCGATTTAAGTTATCAAACACCGGGTGGATTAACGGCAATACAACTGGAGCAAGATCCAAAGCTCGCCCGTCCGGCCACACCCACCCTCCCGAGCGCAATTACACAACAAGCGGCCATTTACAATAAAACCATCTTCGGAGGCATTTCCAATACCTATCAAATTAGTCGAAATTTTAAGCACGTAATTGCTTTATTTACAAGCTATACCGATTTTAAAAATCCCTTTATAACCAATTA
This sequence comes from Pedobacter yonginensis, assembly GCF_003173595.1. GTDB lineage: Bacteria > Bacteroidota > Bacteroidia > Sphingobacteriales > Sphingobacteriaceae > Pedobacter > Pedobacter yonginense. Next base: position 503,914 of record NZ_QGNZ01000004.1, on the reverse strand, counting down.
CGAAAATCGCTATGAGCGTACATTGGGTTTTAGAACATTCCTGCAATTTGATCAAATTAAGAACGATCTTAAATTTAGTGCGCAAGCTGGCCTAGAAAGTTCTGGAACCAAAAGTCAAATCAAAAATTTCAACAATAATGCGGGCTCGCCCGCGGGCTTGCAGGCTTATGATGATTTAAAGGCCAATCAGGACTTTGCCTTTGTTCGCTTAAACTTCGACATCGATAACAAAGTTTTAATTGAACTTTCCTCTAGCGTAAACTTTTTCAACTACCAATACGAAAGCTTCTTCCCTACTGCAATTGCCGAAAAAGAGCGGAAGTTTAGCACGCAGTTTATGCCAAAGTTGGCAGCTTCATACTTGGTTAATTCTGCATTCTCTCTGCGACTATCTGCCAGCAAAGGCTATTCTCCTCCAACCATTGCAGAAGTGAGATCATCAGACAACAACATCAATAACAACTTGCAGGCAGAATTGGGCTGGAATTATGAGGCTGGATTGAGATACAAAACTGAAAATAACCGTTTTTATGCCAATGCAAGTGTTTTTCAATACCGACTTGAAAATGCCATTGTTAGAAGATTAAATGCAAACGACACGGAGTTTTTTATAAATGCGGGTGGTACAAAACAAAGGGGTATAGAATTGGAAACAGCCTTTTGGATTATACAGAATAGCCCTTCAATTTTAAGTGGCTTACAGCTAAAGAGCAATTATACCTATAGCCATTTTAGGTTTGATGATTTTGTGAGTGGCAATTCAAATTTTAGTGGCAACAAGCTTACAGGTGTTCCAGATCATATTATCGTGAACAGTTTGGAATTTCAATTCCAAAAAGGCTTCTACTTATTTGCACAACACAATCATACTTCTGCCATTCCACTTAACGATGCCAATACCGTTACCGCAAAAAAATACGATTTAGTTGAACTTAAGGCTGGTATAAAAAGTTTGAAGTTATGGAGAACGCAACTTGATTTATTTGTTGGCGTAAACAACTTACTTAACGAACGGTACAGCTTGGGCAACGATTTAAATGCCGCAAATGGACGATATTTTAATCCTGCAACTGGCCTAAATTTTTATACGGGTTTGGCTGTAAAGCTTTAATTCATTCAGAATATTAGTTAAACTTATAGCACCCTGAAGTTAAATTCGGTTTTAATCGTTTCTCAGCAATCTACGTTTAATCAACGAGGCGACATCAGCGCTACCCTCAAACTTCCTAAAATTCCAGTTCGTAAAACTTATGTAAGCCACAGCCAATATCATAGTATGTGGCTTACATAAGGATAAGCAACCCAGTTGATGACGAATGGTTTAATTCACCGTTTCGCGTTCTTTAATCTCAAGCTCGTTTACCACAACTTCTGCAGAAAAACGTTTTGTGCCGTCTTTAGCTTCGTAACTGCCTGTTAAGAGCTTTCCCTCTACGGTAAGTTGTGTTCCTTTTTTAATTTGTGCTTCTGCCAAATCGGCTTTGGCATTCCAAAAAGTTAAACTAATCCATTGTGTTCTATCTATTTCTTCGCCCGATGCCGTTTTATAATAATCGTGTACGGCTAAGCTTACTTTAACCAATTTTTGATTTCCTGCTACCGTTTTAACTTCAGCATCTGCACCTGCAAAACCGCTTAATACTACTTTGTTCATTGCACTTTTCATAATTCTAAAATTTAAGTTTCTAAATATTTAACGAACGGATAGTCACCACGACTACCGACAGGACAAAGGTGCAATAGGTTTAAAATATTAGTCGGTTGATAAATGTTTATAGTCGGTTATAAACGTTTACACACGGATAAGGTTAATATATGAGTATGAAAAGGGTGGTATTGTAAGATTCAGAAATTTGTAGGGAACCGCATTAATCTAATGGCACTAGTTTTCCAAAAACTTGTATCAAAAAAGAAAGTCTATTTTACTTACAAATAAAGGTTTTAGTGATACAATAATGGGGATGTTTCTCCTCAAAATGCCTGCTCGCTAATTAAATGCATTTTAAGAGCCAGAAAATGGTTTTTGGAGTTATTGTTATTTAATCAAATTTGTGTTTAATGTAGAATCCCGGACGCTATATGCGTTAAAAAAGACAATTATTTGCGCTGGTTTTTGAACAATGTCGATTATCGTTTTTTGTAGGTATTCCGGAGTCGGCTATGGGTTTTGCTGCGCAAAAGGGCACGATGATGGAGTTCGGGATGGTCGGCTCAAGCTTTGTTGATCAAAGCCAAATAGAAATCTGCTAAAAATGAAAAGCCCTTATCGTGCGAGACACTTTTGAACGAAACAGGTTGGAAACTCTTACTGACACACAACTTACTTAAACTATTAATATTTGGTCGGGTATCTTAATTTATCTTAATCGTTGTCCCATTAAATGGATGATCCTTTAAAAATTTTAATCGGTCCTTAGCGAATTCTCCTTCAAATTTGTTCATCTCTTCGCTATTGACTAAAATTGAATTTTTAGGTTTTTCCACATTTTTAAAAATGTCTGAACCTGTCCTTAAGTTTGTTAGCTCTACAGTCCTACCAGATGTAGTTTCTATGGCTTTAATAATCAATCCATCTAAGCCTAAAATTCCATATAAATTATGTGGAACTTTGTAACTATCGCAATACCAAATGTCCCATTTAGCGCCATTAGATGATGTACCCTCAACTTTTTTACATTCATAGCCAAATATATTTTGCTTAGTATTTGTATCTTTCCATTTGTAACTAGGTATAGGTACTTCAAAATAAAACTTTTGAAACATGTAGCGGAAATACAAATACTTATTTCTTTGATAATCATATATAATCTGTCTATCTGTACCATATTCATTAATAGTATTAGATAAAAATTTTTTCACATCCATCATTTCCCCACTAGGGCTAGGGTTTGACTTTGCAAAGCCAATTGTATATTTATTTGCATAAGCCGTATCTGTCATAAACCTATCTAGATCTTTTTCAACACTATAATTGTTTGAAATCAATAACAACGAGTTTATGATGTTGGGTTTGATTTTATCGGGTAAAATTGTTAGCGTAGTTTTATAGTGAATCTCATATAAAATGCTATCTGATTGCGCGAAGGAGATACTAACGACAAAAGTTAGTATTATTTGAAATAATAGAGTTGTATATATTTTCATTCAAAATAAGTTGCAATTAAAAATATCCTGTGATTAACTAGTTATGGCATTATAACTCTCACATGTTGACTCCCTGGAGTATCGTCTGGACAAGCTTGTTGAGTTGGACATTAGCTGACAACAAGATCAGGGATAGTAACAAAAAGCTCCGCATTAGTATTGCAAACATAATTGACTACAATGTGCTATAATTACTGAACATCTGCAAGGCGGCTTTTTTATCGAGGGGATTGTTCATCAGCAATTTTTTAAAATTAGAAATCTGATTCACATCCTTGATATTTTGATAATGGATCAAAATTTTATCAAGATAAGCTAAAGCACTATTTTTATTTTTAGCAAATGCTATGATAAAAGCAACGTTAATGTCGTTACCTAAAGCACTATATTTTGCTCTCTTGGCCTTTTCACCAGCAATCATTAAAGCTTTATTAAATGCGACAGACGCTTTTGATCTGTCCAACAAATAATCCCTATAAATTATCCCCTTTTTTAGATAATTGCTGTGATCAGAAGGATTAGATTTTATCGCTTGATCAATATTTTTTATTGCTTCCTGATATTTTTTTAGGTAGATTAATGAAGTTAATTTATTAAGGTAAGCAGAGGTATATCCGGGCTCAAGGTAGGTGGCGGAATCTAAAATTTTAATGACTTTAATGCTAAGCTCTCGTGTATTGAGTCCCTCTTTGGAACCATTTGTTATTAACAGGAAAAATGCCTTTTCATTAAGTGAAAATGCTTTCGAAGTATGTTTTTTTGTGGCTTTCTGTCGGCATTTACCAAATAGGGGCATAAAAAACAGAAGAATGATTGTAAAATATTTCATCATATGAATGGGAAGATTTTTTATAATTTAATTTAAGGAACTTCTTTAGGTTATAGTTATAGGATAGGCAGCAGGTCCTTATCACCTAAAAGGAAGTGCGTCATCGATTTCTTGCACAATGGCTACAATCTCCTTTCCATCCGCACCCCTGTGTATCTCGAAATCATACTGTAGGTTTGCATTGATACATATGATTGAAGCCTCTGTCTTATTCTTTAAACAAACAAATTTAGTAACCATAAAATATAATTTTCCAGATTCAGCCAATTTGCGAATGTCGCTCAAATCATTCTTCTCAAATTTTACAGGTGATTTAAGCCATTGAAGGGAAATATTTTGATTCACTATTTCAGTACTAATCAAGGTTATCTGCTTGTATTGGCGCTCATTGGCGCTTAAAATATTTAAACACTTTTGTATAACATGCTGCCTGTCGCAATCGATTTCAGACTGTTCTGACAGGCATGAACACAGGCAAATTATGTATAAGATGATGAATACACCTACTTTATTGTAATTTAAACTCATAGTTCCTAACGTCCTTTGCATCCTCCGCATCTGCCCTAATACCAATGCCCTAGAGATAGATCATACACATTTAATCCTTCCGATGATTATAAACCGCAAATTATCAAAAACGATCGAGTTTTTATCGAATTTAAAGTTTCCCTTTAACTTATTGTCTCAATACGCGAATTTCTCAACCCTTAACTTTCTATTTTTTGTCTGCATTAGTTAGGCCCTATTCCACAAGCTCAAGAACCCGTTCAATATGCCCAACAAAAGGCCTCACCTACCGCTTTGCTTTTAATTTCCCAAGCATTTTGAAATGGCAACAATTATTTTTAGTTTTGATATCATCCCATAATTTAACCCCAAATAATTATGGAAACCATCTGTTTAGATTGCGGAAACGCGATAAAGGGAAGATCTGATAAAAAATTTTGTAACGACGCTTGCCGAAATCATTATAACAATCGCCTAAAAAGCGAGGACAACTTTCTACTTAAAAGTATTAACCAAATTCTAAAACAGAATCGGTCTATTCTGTTGAAACTCAATCCCGAAGGCAAGGTCAAAATGGCCAAATCGAGGTTATTGAAAGCTGGTTTTAACTTCTCCTACCACACCCACCATCACCAAACTCATAATGGAAACACTTATGTTTTTTGCTACGAACAAGGCTATTTGCCATTGAATGATAATGAGTTGCTTCTGGTTAGAAAAGAAGAAAAATAAGTTGCAGAAACATAAAAAAAGTTAGCTACAAAGGCAACATCTATTATCCGAAACAATTTTTGTATTTAAATAAACCATTATGAAACAATCGAAGTTCTCTATCTTCACGCTCCTTTCAGTTAGCTTAATTTTCACAAGCTGCTCAAAAAACGATAGCAGCAGCAACACAACATCAGGCACTTATACCGGAACTGGTTCAATTACACAAGGCGTTGGCACGGTTACAACCAGCAATCTATTTCAAGCGGGCAACCGGGTGGCTGGTTTGGGCACCATTACCTCATCAGATGGCAAAACCTGGTCACTTCCTGCCGATGTTAATTTCACCAACTCTAGCTTTCCCTTTGCATCTGATTTGTACAATTCGTACGTTTCAGGGCATTCTTATGCTACTGCCGCCAATGCAACGGCTGCACTTTCAGGTTCTGATGTAGTTACCGTTGATGCGACAGGTAGTGTTTATACCGCCTACATTTTTGCCGATAATTATTTTGAAATGTACGTTAACGGAATACCAGTTGGTAAAGATCCTGTTCCATACACCGATTTTAATTCGAGCATTGTACGTTTTAAAGCCAATAAACCATTTACAGTAGCCGTTAAATGTGTGGATTGGGAAGAGCATTTAGGCATAGGTACAGAAGCACAGGGAGCTTCAGCGCATCATATTGGCGATGGTGGATTTGTTGCCGTTATCAAAGACGCGAATGGTGCGATAGTAGGGATAACAAACAACACTTGGAAAGCCCAAACCTATTATACAGCGCCTATTTCAGATTTATCATGTGTAACAGAAAGTGGCAACACCCGATTATCAAGCAGTTGCAGTACATCAGACGGATCATCTACCAGCTACGGCATTCATTGGGCAGTACCTGCCAATTGGTATGCAAGCAACTATGACGACTCTGGCTGGCCTTCGGCAACTACATTTACCAACAATACTGTGGGTGTTGATGGCAAATCATCGTACACCAATTTTGCAGATGTTTTCGATAACAGTAGCAACGATGCCAGCTTTATTTGGTCAACCAACTTATTACTCGATAATTTGGTACTTCTTCGCAAAACCATTCAATAAGGTTTGTGCCACAGCGAGGGATTTGATATTTGAAAATAGCGTACCTCTTCTACATATAAATTCTATTTATAGCAAGGAGAGATACATAATTATATCCAAATTAATTAACACAAAACCAACAAAAAAAAACAAATGAAACTCATACACATCTTAATTAGCATCATTTCATTCTCTATATCATTAAAGGTTAATGCACAAGAATTTTACTCGTTGAAGCATACAGAACTTCAAAACAAAATAAAAGGAGGTTGGGCAGGGCAAATGATCGGTGTATCTTTCGGAAATTTGTTTGAATTTAGATATCAAGGTTCTTTAATTAATGATTATCAAAACTTACCTTGGGAAGATGGCTATCTCGTACCATCGCTCAATCAAGACGATCTCTATCTGGATATTTCCTTCATTGAAACCATCGAAAAAGAAGGAATTAACGCTCCAATTTCTTCCTTTTCAAATGCAATGGCTCATGCAGGCTATTATCTTTGGCATGCCAACCAAGCAGCCAGATATAATATTTTAAATGGAATCTCAGCCCCTCAATCTGGTTATTGGGTTAATAATCCACATGCAGACTGTATAGATTATCAAATAGAATCCGATTTTGCCGGACTAATTTCGCCAGGAATGCCCAACATAGCTTCAGAAATATCAGACAAAGTTGGTCATATCATGAACTATGGAGATGGGTGGTATGGTGGAGTTTATTTTGGAGCAATGTATTCTTTAGCTTTCGTTTCAAAAGATGTAGAATATGTTGTTAATGAGGCCTTAAAATCTATTCCCGAAAACACAACTTACCATCAATGTATTTCGGATGTTATTAAGTGGCATCGTAAATACCCGAACGATTGGAAGCAAACTTGGTTCGAAATTCAAAAAAAGTGGACCGATGATATTGGTTGTCCGGGAGGAGTTTATACGCCATTTAACATCGATGCTAAAGTAAACTCTGCTTATGTGGTTTTAGGATTACTTTACGGAAATGGAAACTTTGAAAGAACTATGGAAATTACGACGAGGTGCGGACAGGATGCAGATTGCAATCCTTCTTCTGCTTGTGGTATTTTAGGTGCAGTGTTAGGATATGATGCTATGCCATCCAAGTATAAAAAAGGATTCCCGGCAGTTGAAAGTGAAAATTTCAAATACACCCATACTTCACTAAATAAAGTATATCAATTAAGTTATAACATTGCGCTTGAAAACATCAAAAATTATGGCGGCATTATCACAAATAACTCAATAAAAATACCTAAAAAACAAATAAAAACAGTTCGTTGGGAGCAAAGTTTTGAAGGGATTAAACCTTTTGAAAAAAGGGGCATTGGACATAAACTTGAAGATGAATACACCTTTGATTTTACTGGCAACGCGTTTGTAATAAATGGAGAACATTTACTGAAAGCAGGAAACCACACAGATTCAGAAAAACTTGCTGACATTGCCATAATAGAATTGTACATTGATGGAAAATTTACTGAAACGATTAAGCTTCCAGTAAATTACATCGTTCGCAAGCACGAAATCGCTTGGAAATATCAGCTTGAGAATAAACAACATCAAATAAAATTGAAACTTTTGAATCCTAGTCAAACATCTTATGTGCAATTAAATGATGTTATCTTTTATGAAAAAACAAAAAATGAGTGATACTATCCTTAAGCTTACCGTTTTACCAAGTTTTTGTTAGTATACTATAAAAGAATCCAAAATGAACACCCAAGAACAAATTACAAATTACATTAATAGCCAACCCGAGGCAAAGCGTATTGACATGGAAACATTACACCAAAATATACTGGCGCTAATGCCCAATACACAATTGTGGTTTCTGGATGGGAGAAACAGCGAAAACAAAATCGTATCTAACCCCAACATTGGTTATGGATCTCGCACCATCCAGTATGCCGATGGAACAAGCAAACCCTTTTATCAAATTGGTTTAAGCGCAAATACAACCGGTATATCGGTGTACATAATGGGTATTGATGACAAAACCTATCTACCGAAAACTTTCGGAGAAACAATAGGTAAAGCAACCGTAACAGGTTATTGCATCAAATTCAAAAATCTAAGCGATATAAACCTAGCGGTGCTCGAAAAGGCCATACGCGCTGGTTTAGCAACATCATAAATGCAGCAAACACTGAATAAACAACGTGTTCCGAAGATGGGAATTGTCTCAATCTACCCACAAAATCGTCTGTTTTACACCTTAACAGTATGATTCTAAGCGCTTAATTTTATATCATCACATAAGCAATAGCCTACTGGCCTAAGATTTAAATAATTCAAAATAACATTAAGCAAAAAGATGTCGAAACCAAGCTTTAGCACAACCTTTCTGGTTAATCATCCGGCAAAAGAAGTATTTAATGCCATTAATAATGTACGTGGATGGTGGCAAGGAGAAATAGAAGGATCTACCAATCAACTACATGATGAGTTCAGCTATCGTTCGGGCGAGTTTCATTTTTCCATACAAAAAATAGAAGAACTGATACCCGACCAAAAAGTTGTATGGCGAGTAACCGAAAGCAAGATTAATTTTGTTGCAAATAAAACCGAATGGGTTGACACAAAAATTAGCTTCGAAATTAAACAAATTGATAACCAAACACAGCTTCGCTTTACGCATGTTGGCTTGGTACCAGACCTGGAATGCTACGGAAGCTGCTCAAACGCTTGGAGCAAATTGATAAACGAAAGTTTATTTAGTTTGATCACCAAAGGCCTAGGCACGCAAGTATTTGGCTAAAGGAAAATATCTATGTAAATTTCCACTATCTATTTGGTGTCATTATGATTTAACTTACCTGTACTTCGGTTCTAATCACCAAGGCTAGGTGCAGCAGAATCACTTAATCTTAATTAAAATCCATCATTAGAATAGCTGAACCAACAAATGAAAACCATTAAAAAAGAATTAACTACAGCGCAAAATCAAGAAATTATCCAAACTTTAAAAAAGCGTTTTGAGGCAAACAGTAATCGCCATAAGGGAATGGATTGGCAAGCCATACAAGCCAAACTCGAAGCTCAAAAAGACAAACTTTGGTCGATTAATGAAATGGAATTAACAGGCGGTGAGCCCGATGTGATTGGGTTTAACGAGCAAACTAACGAGTATATTTTTTGCGATTGCTCAGCAGAAAGCCCTAAGGGCAGAAGAAGCCTATGCTACGATGATGAAGCCCTTCAAGCCAGAAAGGAATTTAAGCCCGCAAATAGTGCCATTGAAATGGCAAAGGAAATGGGAATTAAAGTTTTAAACGAAACAGAATACCGCGCCCTACAAGAACTGGGTAATTTTGACCTCAAAACATCAAGCTGGATTGAAACACCTGCAACCATTAGAAAGCTGAAAGGCGCAGTCTTTTGCGATCGCCGTTATGATACTGTATTCGTATATCACAATGGTGCAGAATCTTACTACGCAGCAAGAGGATTTAGGGGATTACTAATCGTTTAATCAGTCCATTACCGTAAATGCCTTGGTTCGTGTCTTCACGAAACGAAAACAGTATAGACTAGAAAATAATCTTACAGATGCGAGACATTCCTTCTAAATAAACCGCAATTTATTCTTGGAAATGTACGGACAGTAGTTCTTTGCCGATTGCAGTCCTGTTTTCCGCTAAATCCCCAATAGAAAAAATCGGGGGATACCGCTCCAACCAGGTTTAAAATGAACGCCCAGTGATCATCTTTCCATCGCCTAGATGCGTGTCTGCACGAAACGAAAACAGTATACACTAGAAAAATAATCTTACAGATGCGAGACATTCCTTCCAAATAAACAGCAATTTATTCTTGGAAATGTACGGACAGTGGTTCTTTGCCGATTGCAGTCCTGTTTTCCGCTAAATCCCCGATAGAAAAAATCGGGGGATACCGCTCCAACCAGGTTTAAAATGAACGCCCAGTAATCATCTTTCGCCTCGGTTCGTGTCTCCACGAAACGAAAACAGTATAGACTAGAAAATAATCTTGCAGATGCGAGATATTCATTACCAAATAAAGCATTAATTAATTCTTGGAAATGTACGGACAGTAGATCTTTGCCGATTGCAGTCCTGTTTTTCCGCTAAATCCCCGATAGAAAAAATCGGGGGATACCGCTCCAACCAGGTTTAAAATGAACGCCCAGTAATCATCTTTCCATCGCCCAGGTGCGTGTTTCACTGATTGGGCAAACACAAGTCATCATCATTTTTAACATCTTTAATCAATATTGGGTTGAATTTTCTATCTTAATCGCAAATGCACGATACCGTAAAATCAAACAAAAGAATCATAATTGGAGTCATTTTTATTCTGGCTTTGTTATTTGTCCAACAAATTACGTTTTCCCCTTTTTTAAAAAGCATTGGAGCTACTGCAAATGGGATTACCGTATTTACGTCCAGATTGTTGATGTGGTTTTCGTTGCTCCTACTCTGGTTCTACACCATTAAAATAGAAAAGCAAAAGTTCATCATTTGGGAGGAAAAAAACTATAATATCCCATTTTACATTGTTTCCGTAATCTTGATGTTTATAGCCATCATCATTGGTATCGTATTTATTCATAAAATCGTAGCACTATTGGGCTTAAAAAGCAATAGTGCATCCTTGGTTCGAATTATCGCGATTTTTAAAACGCATTACTGGCTCATGGTTGTTACGGCCATAACCGCAGGCATTGTAGAAGAATTGATTTTTAGGGCATACATGCAACCCAGACTCGAGCACCTATTCAAGAGCCCAGTTAGCGCCATTGTAGTCTCCTCCGTTCTTTTTGGCTTGCTACATTTTCAATACGGAACCCTAATCAATGTGTTAGGACCCATCTTTATAGGCGCCATTTTCGCCATTCACTACTATAAATTTCGAAACATTAAAGTATTAATCTTAAGCCATTTCCTATGGGATTTCATATTACTTACGCTTTCCCTAAAAAAGTAAAAATGAGCAAGTATCGGGTATTCCGCAATTGTTTGTAGCCCTATTTTTGTATCTAAACCATAAGATTATGAAAGCTCAGGATGAAATTAACTTTAACAGAATTGCAGAAGCCATCCATTACATACAAAGTAATTTTAAATCACAACCAAGTTTAGAGCAAATTGCCGAAAAAGTAAACTTAAGTCCCTACCATTTCCAAAGATTATTTAGCAAATGGGCAGGCACAAGTCCGAAAAGATTTTTGCAGTACATCAGCATCAGTTATGCCAAAAAGCTATTAAAAGAAAATCAAGCCTCATTGTTTGAAACTGCATTGGAAACAGGCCTTTCTGGAACCAGCCGACTGCATGATTTGTTTATCAATATCGAGGGCATGACCCCAGGAGAATATAAAAATGGTGGCGAAAATTTAAACATCAATTACAGCTCTGCTGAAAGTCCGTTTGGAAACATTTTAATTGCATCCACGCCAAAGGGCATTTGCCACATCTCTTTTACTGATGAAGAATCCCTAGGTTTAGAAAATCTAAAAGCCCAATTCCCACAGGCAAACTATACGCCAAAGCTCGATTTAGCCCAACAAAATGCCCTTTTCATTTTTAGTCACGATTGGACCAAACTCAACCAAATTAAGCTTCATTTAAAAGGAACCGATTTCCAGCTTAAAATTTGGGAAACTTTGTTAAAAATCCCAATAGGTAAGCTTTCCACCTACGGTGCAATCGCCAAACAAGTACAAAACGCTAAAGCATCGAGAGCGGTGGGTACGGCAATCGGCAGTAATCCAGTTGCGTTTTTAATTCCTTGCCATCGTGTTATTCAATCAAATGGAGCATTGGGTGGCTACCATTGGGGCACTGCACGTAAATCGGCTATAATCGGTTGGGAAGCTTCAAAAATTGAATTGAATTATAGCATTTGCGTTAATCAAAAACAATCTGCAAACAAGAACCCCTCAACGGCAATTTAATTGATTCGGCATACCAACATATCGAAAACAGCGCTTAGAAAGCAAATAAAAAATCATGAAATTTGCTTCGGTGGAAATGCCCGACTAAAAATTTATGGCAAACTGAGTTGCAAATCGGGTAAAAAAATGAAAAAGCAAAATCGGGTATTCTTCCATTCAGAGGAAGGTGCTAGGAACCAAGGCTTTCGCCCCTGCGGACATTGTTTAAAAAAGAAATACAAAGAATGGATTTATTTAACCAACAGCCAATAATCGACCATAATTTACTGCCCTACGGTGGAACAGTAAATTATTTTGGGAAACTAATCTCGAAAAAAGAGGCAGATGATTACTTTTCGATTTTAATGGAAACCATTGATTGGCGAAATGATGAAGCTTTTATTATGGGTAAACACATCATCACCAAAAGAAAAGTGGCTTGGTACGGCAACGAAGAATATGCCTATACCTACTCAAAAGCGACCAAACACGCTCTATTATGGACCCCAGAATTATTGGCGTTAAAACATCTGGTTGAAGAAAAAACGGCAACCACTTTTAACTCCTGTCTGCTCAATCTTTATCATAATGGCGATGAAGGCATGGCCTACCACAGTGACGATGAAAAATCGCTCGGAAAAAATACGTCAATCGCATCATTAAGTTTTGGTGCAGAGCGGAGGTTTTTATTTAAGCATAAACAAACTAAAGAAACGGTAACCACCTTTTTAGAGCATGGGAGTTTATTGGTTATGAAAGATGAAACGCAAACCAATTGGCTACATCGTTTACCGCAAACCAAAAAAATTAATACAGCAAGAATTAACTTAACCTTTAGAACAATGGTTTAAAACCACAAAATTCCATAACTCAAAATCAATTGCATAGCAGCAACGTTAAATCTTAAACCCAAATGCAATGTAAAGCGGGACAGCCGATCTCGATGAAACACAGAACTTCAATTCCAGAAATTAAAAGGCGTATTAATTAGATGATGGCTCAAATTCTATAACCCAAAACCTATTTTTTTGGAAACCAACGTTCAGTAATACTTCCAATCATGCAGTCCCTCTGTACGCTAAAGCCGAGCTGAAAAAGCTCGGGCTACCGCTCCCATAGGGTTTAGGCACAACGGAACTGCTTAGCAGCAACCTTAAATCTTAAACCCGATTGTAATGTAAAGCGCCCGATCCTTCATCGGGCCTTGTAATGTAAAGCGGGACAGCAGTTCCCGATGAAACACAGAACGTTCATTTCCAGAAATTAAAACGCGTATTAATTAGATGATGGCTCAAATTCTATAAACTACAACCTATTTTTTTTGGAAACCAATGTTTAGTAATCCTACCAATCAGGCAGTCCCTCTGTACGCTAAAGCCGAGCTGAAAAAGCTCGGGCTACCGCTCCCATAGGGTTTAGGCACAACGGAACTGCTTAGCAGCAACCTCAAATATTGAACCCGATTGTAATGTAAAGCGGGACAGCCGTTTCCGAGGAAACACAGAACGTTCATTTCCAAAGATTTAAACGCATCATCTTTTGCTCATTGTTGGATTGAAAAACAACTTTTAAAATGAATTATCCTAAAATTTAGTCATTAATGCTTAAACTCTTTAATATCAACAATCCTATCTTCATCAGGATTTTTAAGCAAGAAAAGCGTACCGCGGTCGTTCCTTATCCAACTGTAACCTTGTTGAATGTTACTCACTAAAGTTTCTGGCTGGTTGAGTAAGCTTGCATCAACCGGAAGGTTTAACGTTTCGCCGGTTTTATAATTTACCTGGTATAACGAATTTTCGGTTAGGAAAACCAAGGTTGTACGATCTGAAGAATACATAAAAAATTTGCCTTGAATACGCTCATTAGGCTCCTGTCTTTTAATCGGATAGACGGTGCCGTTCACAGAAGTAATCAGGAAATCGTTGTTTACAATAAAGCTTGTGCGACTTATTTCTTCCAATCCCTTTGTTATTTTACTATCGTTCTTTCCCTTTGATGCCCTATCCAAATCGATAACCTGTAAATTTCCATTTTTTAAATAAACGATGTAAAATGGCGAAACCAAACCCGAGCCATCAGCAACTTGAACAAGCAAGGCTGTTTTTTGTGAGTTTAAGTACCTGGCTTCCGAAAATTTACTGGCTACAGGTTTTGGGTCTTTTTTAATGGAAATGATTGTATCCTTATATTGAATGGCAAATAGATCTACATCACTAGACTCATGTTGTACAATAGTGAGGATGTTATCCTTAGCATCAGGAAATTCGTTGAAGCTTTCATTGGTGGTTAATGCTCTGGGCGAATAGGTTTTCTCGTTTTTTCTAGGTTTGCAGGCCAGCAACGAAACAGATAAAAAGAGGGCTAAGAATGTAATTTTCATAGATTTTAGTAACGGCTAAATTTCCCGCCAAAATAATCATCTTTATACAAAGGTTTAAAAAAAATTACTTTTACAACGTAAAGATTTAGTTAAAACGGTTAAATACAATAAAACAGCATGTACACCATTCCATTTACCCACATCAATTGGGACGCCGTAGAAAAAACCCACCACCCTGGAGAAACGGGCGAGTCTTACTGGCAAACTTTAAATTTCGACGGATTGCGCATCAGAATTGTGGAGTGCTCTGCCGGTTACCTTGCCGACCATTGGTGCCAAAAAGGACACATTGTACATTGCCTGGAAGGCAGTTTCACAAGTGAATTGGAAAACGGTGAACAGGTTAGCCTATCAAAAGGCATGACCTATGTGGTATCAGATCAGTTAAGTTCTCATCGTTCAATCTCAGCGGAAAAGGTGAAACTGCTGATTATTGATGGAGATTTCCTGAAACCAGAACTAAAGCAACAAAAATCGGCAGACGAACATTAATAAACAAAATAGGAATATCTCGTTTTAAAATGATATTTTCGCCAAAAAAATCAAACAAATTATGGAAACTAAAGATAGTAACGGCAACATTTTAAACGAAGGCGATTCTGTAACCGTGATTAAAACCTTGAAGGTTAAGGGCATGGCAAGCGATATTAAACAAGGCACAGCCGTGAAAAACATTCGTTTGACTGACGATCCAAAAGCCATTGAAGGCAAAGTAAACGGAACAGTACTCGTACTTAAAACTGAATTTTTGAAAAAGAAAAATTAGCATTTAAAAGTTGTAGGTTTAATTTGTAAGTGAGATGGGGCAACTGTGGTTTAATTTTTGATAATTGTATTCAAAAATTAATAAAACCATGAAAAACTTATTCTTTTTAGGATTAATCGTATGCTTTTTAAGTTCTTGCATCGAAAAAATTGACACCAAAGCGTTAACCAATACCCAATGGGAATTATCGGAATTGCCAGGCACTACCCTGCCAACTACCGCTAAAGCAACGCTAAACATTGCCGATAGCCTAAAAATTGGAGGCAAATCTTTCTGCAACTCTTACGGAGGTCAGGGAGAAATTAAAGACAATAAACTGGCGCTTAAGAATATTTTTAGTACAAAAATGTTTTGTGAAGGTACAGATGCAGCAGAACATGCGTACTTACAAGCGCTAAACCAAGTTGACAATGCTAAAATTATGGATGGTAAATTGCACTTATTTGCCGCAGATAAAACACTTCTCGTATTTACGAAAGTAAATTAATCAAGTTTACACGATAAAGCAAGCCCGAATAAACCGTTTTATCCATAAATTCGGTTTAACCTAAGGTAGAAAGACCAGAATTCACATCTATCAAAATGCCGAAATAAATTCAGTATGATAGATGAGTTTTAAAAGATCGTTAAAATACCTCCTAACCGGGAATTCATCTCAGTATGTTAGTGGTTTTAAAAGATATCTTTGTTACTCCAAATCACGTTATTATTCGTATTTTCGGGCTTTTTAGTTGATTAGAAAGGATGCCATTAAAACTTAAAGAAGATTTAAAATTCTTTTTCTCTACCCTGAGGAAAGCATTTATTTTGTTTCAAAAAAACGATCCTTTGCGTTTGGCAGGAGCAACTGCATTCTTTACCAATTTTGCCCTGCCACCAATTTTAATCATCCTAATTCGCCTTTTCGGTATGTTTACCGATAGAAAATTATTGGTTACACATATTTTTGAGCGCCTAGCCAACATATTAGATGAGAGCAGCATTGCTCAAATTAGGTTAACTTTAAGAAACATTAGAGGCATTGACCAAGCTTGGTATGTAACACTCTTTAGCTTTGTATTTTTTCTATTCGTGGCCACCACCCTTTTCAATGTAATCAAAAATTCGCTCGAACAAATATGGACTATTGGTTTAGAAACCAAAAAAGGGATTTTAGTAACCCTTAAATCGAGAGCCATATCGGTTACGATTATTTTACTGGCGGGAATTTTGTTCTTTTTAGGCTTACTGGCAGATAGTGTTCAAGCTTTTATAGGTGCATATTTGAAAACCGGTTCCCCATCTTTCAGTTTGGTGATATCGTCAATTATCAATCAGCTTATTTTTGTAATCATTGTAACCACCTGGTTTACCATGCTGTTTCGGTTTTTAACCAACGGCAGGCCAACTTGGCGAGCAGCCATTTCTGGTGGATTGTTAACCGGATGCTTATTTACGGCGGGTAAGTACATTCTTCGCATTTTATTGCCACTAAGCAACATTAGCAACATCTATGGTTCGGCTGGCTCTATAATTGTAATTATGCTTTTTGTATTTTATTCTTCCTTAATATTCTATTTTGGCGCATCATTTATAAAAGCTTTAAGCAATGAAAGAGAAACACCTATCGAACCTAAAAACGGAGCTTTCGCTTACGAACTTACGCAAATTGAACACGAAATTTTAAAAGAAGAAAAGGGCAAATAAACTTAATTATTTGCCCTTCAATATTTTGCTTCAACTTATTTAAGCCGAAACCTTTTCATATCCCTGCATTTCGAAAACCGCAAGTTTATTGAGTAAATTGTAATGTAAAGTACCAAACAGGTTTACCAACCCCTCGTTACTTTTGCCTTCTATCCAAACCGACTCTTTAACAACTTCTGTATTGTTGTTGGTCTGATTGCTGAAAATGGTCTCCTCATCTTTAATAATCAAATCTTTAGCATCAATACGAAATTCGTTAAGTAGCGAGATAAAATTCTGGCCTTTGAGTAATAATTCTTTCAAGTTCATAAGGCAATTTATATTAAGTTAGTTCGATGGTAAAAGCAATTATTAGTCCAACTAATCTCCTAACAATCAAAATGTTGATAACTTATAGAATTCTATAGCCTACCCCAATGGTAAATAGGTTTAACTTGGTTCCAGGGTAGCCAGATTTGTTTATTTTAGAAAGACCCAACTCGTAACGTGCATCAAAACTGATCTTTTTTATATCCAGTCCGGCACCAAATTGCCAAGCCAAAGCCTGATCTTTAAACTCTGCCCTAAAAACATTTCCCGCTGCCTGACTAAAACTTTGATTTTCATCTAAAATTAAAGAGAACATTGGGCCTGTATTTAACCTTAAACCAATACCTGCGGCGCCAAATTTAGTTCCGATTAAAAGTGGAACGTCTAAACTCGTAAAGCGAACTTGGTTTACTTCGCCAGTGGCATCGCTAACCAAGTTCGCTTTTTTTCCAGATACATATAATTCTGGTTGAAAGAAAACCCCCGCAGCGCCTACCCTTGCCCATAATCCGCCATAAAAACCTGTACGATTTTCGCTGCTAAAAGTGTTATCAGAATCAAATTTAGAAAAATTTGCTCCGGCCTTTAATCCCAGTTGGAATGAAGGCAAAACCTGTGCGCTTGCATAAAATCCGGCAAATAAACAGGCAATAGTTAGATAGATCGATTTCATAATGAAATGGGGTATTTCTTAAATAAATTAGCTTGTTGCATTGTTAATAGCCTCTTGTTCTTTAAGGGCGTCAACATTATTTTTATCACCAAAATTTTGAGTTTTATCTGCAAAGTAGTCTAAAATACCAACAATGGTATCTAAGTTGTCTGCTAAGCGTTGGTGCATATCAGGCAAGTCTTTTTCTAGTCTGCTATCGCCTAATTCGATATTATCAACCTCAATTTTACCAATTTTTTGAATAAGTGCCTGCTGAGAATTTTGTACATCTTCCAGTTCACGCACAATTTTTTCCATCAATTCAAATTTCTTTAAAGTATTCATAGGATTCTTATTTTAAATTTTTAAAACTGTTTACATACTAAACCAATAGAGCCATATTTTGTTTTTATTTGAAGCATGTTTAACTGTTAATCCGCTAAATATCAATGAATTTTAAGTGAGTAAACTTCAAGCTGATTGAAATTAGGCCCGTTCAATCTTTACGGCCATGTGAAAATTAGGTTAAACTATTAATTTCAATGCGTCATCTCGATTGGAGCATACCTCTACACTCCGTCATCTCGACTGGAGCGCAGCGGAACGGAGACATCCTTGAAACTAAAAACAAAAAACCTTAAAAGATTTCTCCGCTTCGGTCGAAGTGATTCCCAACTTATGCCTATTCCGTAATAAATTTACAAAAGGCTATCAGTACTGAAAAACTAGGTTAAACTTTCAAATACAGGTTTAACGTTGTCCCAAAAATCATCAAGCGCAATCATTCTAGGTTTGAAGAAGGAAATAAGTTGGGGCCAATGCTGCTGATTGTAGATGTTTACATGTTCTAAACTACTGGAAATGCGACTAATTATTTTTCCATACTCATCCGCAACATCCTGTTCCCATACCCAATCCTCCCCTAACGTATTGCTTAACATCAGTTTAAATTCTTCAAATTGATTGAAAATCAAATGCCTAACACCTGTATCACCATGTTCCAAATGAATGGAAATCACCGCTTTTTTCTGATCGACATCCATTTTAAAAAAAATGTTTTTCACACCTGTTTTGTAGTTAATCCAGTTTACAGTTGTGCCACTTGCTGATGGTACGGCTTTCATATATTGCCCAAAACTGATCCAGAACTGTTGCCTTAACCTTGCGGCCTCTTCCTTACTGTACATACTTATTCATAATCGTTGGCATGGAAAACCATCGTTTAATTGGTAAGCTACAATATTAAAAGATTAGTATTTAGATTCAAAATGATAATTACCTGATCCGATTTCTTCTTCCTTATTAGTTTTTGGCAAAATTACCCTTGCTTTCGCATTTGCTGGCACGCTAACGTCCAGTTTGAAAATTCCCTCCTGTATCACCCATGAAGATTTTACAGTACCGTAAACCGTTTCCAGCGTTGCTGAAGCGCTGGTTAAATTACCCCCTGGCTTTGGCGATATCACTACCGCTTTATAACCTGGCTTCTCTTGTACAGGATTAATGCCTGCAATATTCTTGTACATCCAATCGCCAATTGCCCCATAAGCATAATGGTTAAAAGAGTTCATATCGGGCGTTTGGAACGAGCCATCTTGTTTAATTCCATCCCATCTCTCCCAAATGGTTGTAGCGCCCATTTTAACCGGATAAAGCCATGATGGATAACTTTCTTGCAAAAGCAAATCGTAGGCAACATCCTGATAGCCAAAACGGCTTAATACGTGACAAAGATAAGGTGTGCCCAAAAATCCGGTGGTGAGGTGGTTCCCATAATCTTTTACATTTCGAGCCAATCGCTCTGCAGCCTGTTGGCGCATATTTTCTGGAAGTAAATCAAACTGAAGGGCAAGAACATAGGCCGTTTGCGTATTTGAAGCCAGTTTTCCATTCTCGGTCATATTTTCACTTACATAAGCTTTTTTAATTTTCTTAAGCAAAGCGCTGTATTTTTCTACATCTTCCGTTTTATTTAAAACTTTGGCTGCATTTAAAAGCATTTGGGTGGAATGTGCATAAAAGGTTTGTGCAATCATATATTTGTCAGTCACCGCTGCACGCCCATCGTTATCATCATTCGGACGATAAAAAAGCCAATCGCCAAAGTGAGAACCACTATTCCAAAGGTTATTTTGCGAAACCGATGAGATGTAATCTACCCATTTTTTCATGCTAGGGTATTGCGCTTCTAAGATGCCTTTATCGCCATAGGCCACATATAAATCCCATGGAATAATGGTTGCCACATCGCCCCAGCCGGCAGAGCCTGCGTCTCTTTCGTTCAGTACATTTGGCACAACATAAGGAACACTTCCATTCGGTAGTTGATCGGCACTCACATCCTTTAACCATTTCGTAAAAAAGCCCGATACATCCATGTTATAAGCCGCTGTAGAAGCGAAGGCCTGTGCATCGCCTGTCCAACCCAATCGCTCATCTCTCTGCGGACAATCGGTGGGTACATCAACAAAATTCCCTTTCTGCCCCCATTGAATGTTGTGTTGTAACTGATTCAAAAGGGTGTTGGAAGTGGCAAAGGTTCCTGTGGTGTTCATATCAGAATACACCGCAACTGCTGTTAAATCTTCCAGTTTAAGCGTTCCGGGAAAGCCCTGTATCTTTACATACCTAAAGCCCTGAAAAGTAAAATGAGGCTCAAAAATTTGTGGAGCTCCACCATTTACAATATAGGTGTTTTGTTGTTTTGCCGAACGTAAATTGGTGGTATAAAAATTACCAGCCTTATCCAATACCTCTGCATGGCTAATGGTTATTTTTGTGCCCGATGCGCCTTTGGCTTTTACCATCACCCAACCCACCAAATTCTGCCCGAAATCGACAACGGTTTCTCCAGCAGGCGTTTTGAAAATTTTAAGGGCTTTAAATTCTTCGTGTTTGCTCACCATTGGTCCACTCATACCCACTAATTTTTCCGTTCCATTCGGTAAAATCCTAACTGGTTTCCAGTTAGCGGTTTCCTTATATTTTATGTTGTCCCAACCCTGAATTTCCAATCGGGCATCATAAGTTTCCCCATCATAAATGTTGGATGCCAAAATCGGCCCATTTGTGGTTTTCCAGCTGTTGTCTGTGTTTATGATTTCCTTTGTCCCATCAGTATATTCAATCTCCAATTGAAGCAAAAGTGCTCTGGTATCGCCGTAAAATTGGCGTTGATTGCCAAAACCGATTCTGCCTTTATACCAACCATCGCCAAGCATAACCCCAATGGTGTTATCGCCTTTGTTAAACGATTTAGTAACATCATAAACTTGATATTGTAGGTGGTTTTTATAACTCGTCCATCCGGGTGCAAAATAATGATCGCCCAACTTTTTGCCATTAATGTGCGCCTCGTAAAGTCCTTTGGCGGTGATGTATGCCGTAGCCGATTGAATGGTTTTGCTCAGTTTAAAATCTTTTCTAAATAATGGGCTCGCCAATAAAGAATCTTTGCCCGGAACGGTAATCCATTTCGCCGTCCAATCGCTTGATTTTAAACCCGTTTGAAAATATTGAATGGGCGACCATGCCGATGTGTTGCCATGATTATCCTTTACCCGTACCTGCCAATAATATTTGGTTTTAGAAGCCAATGCTGGCCCCGCATACGAAACAAGAACCGATTCATCTCCCTTTTTTTCAACCGACCAAAAAGCTTTTTTAGAAAAAGAAGCCGTGGTTGACAATCTAATTTCGTAAGCGGTTTGCATGGTATTCTGAACCTCAGACACCAATTTCCAACTTAATCTAGGGTTTGGATCATCAACGCTAAGCGGATTGGTTAAATGTTCTACGGTAAGCCCAGTAACTGAAAGTTTCTGAGCGGAAGTATTCATCACAAAAGAAATTAACAGGAAAAGGATAAGCCCTGCCGTTGGTTTAGGGAATGCGTGTTTCATAAATGGTTAGTGTTAATTTATAATGCTTAACAATGCGATATTGAGAAATATAATTCGGCTTACTATCCTGCACTGTTATGAAAAATTAAACGTTACAAACACGCAAATAAATTCATAAGCACCTCTTTAATAGAGCATTATAATATAAAAATACCCGGAAATTATTTTGTTTTTGGATGCTAAAGCCTGTTATTTGGCCATTAAGCGGGCCACGTACTTTCCAATAATATCAAATTCAAGATTTACCGTATCGCCAACAACCACATCTTGCAAATTGGTGTGCTCAAAGGTATAGGGAATAATGAAAACTGAAAACTCATCTTGCTCGGAATTTACAACCGTTAAACTGATTCCATTAACGCAGGCAGAGCCTTTCTCTACGGTTACATTTCCGGCAGAAGCATCGTATTTAAAACGGTATTCCCAGCTTCCATCCAATTCTTCGCGTTTTACGCAGATGACCGTTTGATCTACATGACCCTGCACAATGTGTCCATCTAGGCGGGCGTTCATTTGCATGCAGCGTTCCAAATTTACTTTACTGCCCACTTTTAAATGATCCAGATTGGTTTTATTCAAGGTTTCATCAATCGCGGTAACGGTGTGGCTTCCATCGTGCACAGCCACAACGGTTAAACAAACACCATTATGGGCAACACTCTGGTCAATTTTTAATTCATTGCTAATGGCTGATGATATGGTGAAATGAACATTTGTTTGATCGTTTTGTACGGCCGTTACCTCGCCAAGTGTTTCTATAATTCCTGTGAACATTTTATTTTATGGTATTCATCAAACCAAATGGTTAGGCATGATGATGATGTTAATATTTCTGTCTATTTTTTCTCCAATCAGAACTCCCCTTACTTTTTCCATCCGATTGAACCACATCCGATTTCTTTTCAAACAGGGCCGATGCAATTACCGCAGCAATTAAGGCTTCGGTTTCATCTTCCACTTTTAGGCTATTGGCGTTAAAGTATTTGCCAACAAAATGAGTGTCAAATTGCCCTGTTTTAAAGGCTTCGTGTTGCATCACAAAAGTACCAAAAGCCAAAGTGGTTTCTATCCCGGTAATCTCATATTCTGCAATTGCCCTAATCATTCGTTCAATGGCCTCTGTCCGATCTTTACCAAAGGTGATGAGCTTTGCGATCATGGGGTCGTAATAAATGGGAATATCCATACCTTGCTCAAAACCATCATCCACCCTTACCCCATTTCCTTTAGGGGTTTTATAGGTTTGCAAAGTGCCAATATCTGGCAAGAAATTGTTGTTTGGATCTTCTGCATACACGCGAAGTTCTACGGCATGTCCATTGATTTTTAAATCCTCTTGGATAAAACTCAATGCTTCTCCCGATGCAATTTTAATTTGCTCCTTCACCAAATCAATTCCCGTAATCAGCTCTGTAACAGGATGCTCTACCTGTAAACGGGTATTCATTTCTAGGAAAAAGAAATCGAGGTTTTCATCCAAAATGAACTCTACCGTTCCGGCACCAGTATAATTTACCGAGCGGGCAACATCAACGGCACACTTACCCATGCGTTGCCTAATTTCTTCGGTAAGTACCGATGATGGCGCTTCTTCAACCACCTTTTGATGCCTGCGTTGTACCGAACATTCTCTTTCGAAAAGATGAACAATATTGCCATGCGTATCGCCCAAAACCTGAATTTCTATGTGCCTTGGCGAGGTAACATAACGCTCTATAAAAACAGAACCATCGCCAAAAGCCGAAGTGGCTTCACTTACCGCAAGTTGCATTTGTTCTTCAAAATCATCGGCCTTTTCTACAATGCGCATCCCTTTGCCCCCACCGCCTGCCGCAGCCTTAATTAAAATCGGGAAACCAACTTCTATAGCACGGAGTTTGGCTTCGGCAACATCTTGAATCGCTTCTTCCGTACCGGGTACCATAGGGATGTTATATTTCAAAGCCGCTGCTTTTGCAGAGAGCTTATTCCCCATAATTTCCATGGCTTGTGGCGATGGGCCGATTAAAATTAAACCGGCATCGGCAACCATTTGCGCAAAGGCAGCATTTTCAGACAAAAAGCCATAACCTGGGTGAATGGCTTCTGCACCGCTTTGTTTACAGGCATCAATAATTTTTTCGCCAACCAAATAACTTTGATTAGAAGGCGCTGGCCCGATAAAAATCGCTTCATCAGCGTAACGCACGTGCAAGGCATTTCGATCTGCTTCAGAAAAAACGGCCACCGTTTTAATGCCCATTTCTTTTGCTGAACGCATAATCCGTAAAGCAATCTCGCCACGGTTGGCCACAAGTATTTTAGAAATTTTAGAATGATGATTTTGGTTTTCAGACATTTGGCTATGAATACGTTAGTTTTTCAATCGTTAATTGGGATGAACTATTGATTTTGAACTCTGTTTACAAATGTAATATTATTTCAACGGCTTGGTCAATCATTGCTGGGCTCAAATCCAAATGCGTAACCAACCTCACCGTACTTGCGCTGGTGGTATTACAATGTAAACCCTTTTCCTTCAATCGATTAACAACCTGCTCCGCGGTTCCTTTGGCTACTTCGAATACCACAATGTTGGTTTCAACAGGCATCACTGAAAGCACATAATTGGTTGAGATTAAAGCATCTGCCAAGGCCTTTGCATGCTTATGGTCGTCCTTTAAACGTTCTACGTGATGATCCAACGCATAATTTCCCGCAGCTGCCAAAAACCCTGCCTGACGCATTCCTCCACCAAAAGCTTTTCTAATTTTTCTGGCCTTTTTAATGGTTTCTTTACTTCCCAATAAAACAGAGCCAACTGGTGCACCCAAACCTTTTGATAAACAAACCGAAATGCCATCGAAATATTTTCCATAGCCATGTGCGTCATCTCCAGTTGCCACCAAGGCATTAAAAATTCTGGCTCCATCCAAATGAAGTTTCAATCCTTTTATGTTACAAAGATGATGAATTGGAGCAATTTGGGCTAAGGTGTAACAGCTCCCGCCACCTTTGTTTACGGTATTTTCTAAAACCACCAAAGATGAATTCGGATAATGAATATTGTCTTCATTAATTTCCGGCTCAATCAATTCGGGGGTTAAAATTCCACGCTCGCCATACAATAAGCGAACGGATGCCGCAGAATGATAAGCAATTCCACCAATTTCATAACGATACACATGTGCCGTTTGATCGCAAATCACCTCATCCATTGGTTGTGTAAAACATTTAATTCCGATTTGGTTGGTCATCGTTCCCGAAGGGCAAAACAAACCCGCCTCCATATTAAATGTTGCCGCCAATTTGTTTTCCAATTTTTGCACGGTTTCGTCTTCACCAAAAACATCATCCCCTACTTTTGCGCTCATCATGGCATCCAGCATTCCGGCCGTTGGCTTGGTTACGGTATCACTTCTAAAATCTAAAAAACTGCTATTCATTTTATCTATATTGTAAAATATTTCATACGGTTCAAAAAAAAGACCAATGCTCTTTATGGTATAATTTTAAGGATTTTAGCCCATTAAACGCATACTATAGTGTATTTTTTACACACTTAAAAAACAACAACAACAAATTGTTAAAAAATTATTAAAAAAAAAGATACAAAATATAAGAGTTTTTATACTTTTATCGTGCTAAAACCAAAAATAAATAAAATGATAGTAATTGCAGACGGTGGATCAACCAAAACAAATTGGTGTTTGATTAACGAGGCCGGCAGAAAAATTTACTTTAACACCGAAGGGTACAACCCATATTTTTCGAAAGGAGAATATATTGTACAGTCTTTAAACGAAACGCTTCCAGACCACTTGGAGCGAGAAAAATTAACCGCAGTTTACTATTATGGTGCTGGATGTTCTACCCCTGCAAATGTAAAGATTGTGGCAGATGCCATGAAACAGATTTTTACGCATGCTACAGTTTTTGTTGGCCACGATTTACTGGCCTCATGCCGTGCCCTTTTAGGTAACGAGCCTGGCTTTGCTGGTATTTTAGGTACCGGAACAAACTCTTGTTTATACGATGGAACGGATATTACTTTAAATATCGATTCATTAGGCTATTTTTTAGGCGACGAAGGAAGTGGTTCATACATCGGTAAACGCATTTTAAGCGATTACATGAAAGGTTACATGCCGAAAGGTTTGCGTGAGGCTTTTTATGATAACTACGCTTTAACCAACGAAGACATTTTCGATAACATTTACAACAAGCCGTTACCAAACCGTTTCTGCGCAAGTTTCAGTAAATTCTTATACGATTTTAAAGATAACTACGAAGATTATGCCTTTAGCACAATTGATTATGCCTTCACTGCATTCTTCGAAGCTTTAGTAATCCACTATCCAAACTACAAAGATCACAAATTAAATTGCGTAGGTTCGGTAGGTTACAGTTTCCGCGATATATTGAGCATTGTAGCAGATCGTTACGAGATGGGCGTGGGTAAAATCATCCGCTCACCTATAGATGATTTGGTTCACTACCATTTGGAATTGGCTCCAAACGTATAATCCATTGATAACGCTTCGGTTTTGAGTTGAGCATTTAAAACTGAGCTAAAAAAAGAAAGTCCCGATTTGTAAACCAAACCGGGACTTTTTTTA
Organism: Pedobacter yonginensis; assembly: GCF_003173595.1. Taxonomy (GTDB): domain Bacteria; phylum Bacteroidota; class Bacteroidia; order Sphingobacteriales; family Sphingobacteriaceae; genus Pedobacter; species Pedobacter yonginense. Next base: position 477,429 of record NZ_QGNZ01000004.1, on the reverse strand, counting down.
TGATTGCTTTTTGCGAAATACTTAGGTTAAAAAGAGATCTCTTTACCAAATAACTTCGCGTATTTACGCTTATCAAAACGATATAAAGTAGCCGCTCGGTAAGAAACGCCCTTTTGTTTTTCATCTAATTCTTTTAAAACACCAAAGCCTAGAATTTTCTTTCTAAAGTTTCGCTTATCCAGTTTCTTACCGATAATCAATTCGTAAACATGCTGTAATTGGGTCAGCGTAAATTTTTCGGGCAAAAGTTCGAAAGCAATGGGTTGATGTTTTATTCTGCGCTTTATTTTTTCGAGGCCCTTATCGTAAATTTTCTGGTGATCGAAGGCCAGTCTTGGCAAATCGGTAATGGGCAGCCAGTTGGCACGTTTTGCATAATTACTTACTGGCCGTAGTTCTTTATCGCCGCCTAAACGGATCAAAGCATAGTAGGCTAAAGTAATTACACGTCCTTGAGGGTGCCTGTTGGGATCGCCGAAAGCATAATACTGCTCCATAAATATGCCACGTAAACCGGTAAGTTCGTATAAAATGCGGGAGGCCGATTGATCCAAACTTTCATCAGGCCCAACGATGTTACCAGGCAATGCCCACCAATCTTTAAATGGTTCTTCGTTTCTTTCGATGAGGAGGATTTTTAGTTCTTTGCCATCAAATCCAAATAGGACACAATCAATTGAGAATACGGAATCTAAATGAGGTAAAATTTGTTCCAAGGTAAAATTTAGTTATTTTAAGCAGATAAAGGTATGACTTTCAATATTAAGTAAAAAAAATAAAAAAAATTACTTAGTGTAAAAATTACACACTATATTCGTATTATAAAGATGAAGCCAAATATTAAAAATATAGCTGTATTGACTTCTGGAGGCGATGCCCCAGGAATGAATGCTGCGATTAGAGCTGTAGTACGCACCGGAATATACCATGGCATCAATATGTTTGGTGTTATGCAGGGGTACCAAGGCCTAATTACCGACAATATAAAACCAATGGACGCCCGTTCAGTAAGTAACATCTTACATTTAGGCGGAACCATTTTAAAAACTGCCCGTTGCTTAGAATTTAAAACCGACGAAGGACAGGAAATAGCTTATAAAAATTTAAAGAAAAACGATATTGATGGCCTTGTGGTTATTGGTGGCGATGGAACTTTTACTGGTGCCAGACGTTTCTCTGAAAAATATGGCGTTAAAGTAATTGGCATTCCAGGAACTATTGATAACGATTTAGGTGGATCTGACTTTACTTTAGGTTATGATACGGCCATTAATACCGTTATTGAAGCCATAGATAAAATTAGAGATACGGCAGATGCCCACGATCGCTTATTTTTTATTGAGGTAATGGGTAGGGATTCTGGCTGTATTGCTTTAAGAAGTGCAATTGCCAGCGGCGCAGAAGCCGTGTTGTTGCCTGAAAAGGAAACCAGTGTAGGCGAATTGATTGAAAAATTAGCTTTAGGTGCAGCTACCAAGAAATCATCGAGCATTGTAATTGTTGCCGAGGGGCACAAGCAAGGTGGTGCGTATGATGTTGCGAAAAAAGTGAAAGAAACTTTCGATCATTACGATACCAAAGTAACCATTTTAGGGCACTTGCAACGTGGCGGTAGCCCAAGCAGTTTCGACCGGATTTTAGGAAGCAGACTTGGTTTTGCCGCGGTAAATGCTCTTATTGCCGGGCAAACCGAACAGATGGTTGGACTAAAAGGCAACGAAATTAAGTTAACCAGCATTGTTGAAGCCTTAACCGCACATAGCTTTAAACTAGAGCCTGATTTAATGGAAATGACTGAAGTGCTATCCATATAACATGATAGCAGTTGTTTATAGCGGATCGAGAACGGCGTTTTGGAAACTTACTCAAAATGGAAAAGTGGTGGCACATTGCAATACAACGGGCATAAACCCTTGTTTTGTAGATGCTAAAACCATACTTCAAATTTTAAATAAGAAAGTTGTTCTGGTAAACAATGCAGAAAATATAAAGAAAATTTATTTCTTTGCAGCGGGAGCTTCCTCTGCCGATCGTAAAGAAGCCTTATCCAATACTTTATCTTCTTTTTTTAGATACAGTAAAATCATTGTAGAAAATGATTTGTTTGGTGCCGCAAAGGCCGCTTGCTTTGATAAAACGGGAATAGTGGGAATGTTGGGCAGTGGCGCAAATTGTGCTTACTTTGATGGCAAAAAACCCATAAACAATAACTTTGGATTAGGTTATATTTTAGGCGATGAAGGTTCATCAAACTATTTTGGAAAAGTTTTGTTGAAAGATTTTTTAAGCAAAAAACTTCCTAAAGACCTTGAAACTAAATTCATTACCAATTACAATTTAGACCGCCCTCAAATTTTAGAACGCATTTACAATAAGCCACAGGCGAATATATTTTTAACCTCTTTTTTTGATTTCTTTACCCAAAACAGCCAACATGAATACATCACCAAGCTGATTGATGAAGGATTTGAAAAGTACTTCGAAATTTACGTGCTGCCCATGGTTGCCAAATATAAAAACGAAGACATACACATTGTGGGTAAGGTAGCTGCCGAATTGGAAGATCGACTGCTGTTAACCGCAAAAAAGTACAACCTAGAAATTAAAACGATTATTAAAGAACCTATACTAAATTTATTAAAACATTACATTAATTAACAAAACAATGAGCAAAATTGGAATTAACGGCTTTGGCCGTATTGGCAGACTGGTTTTCAGAGCTGCTTTGAAAAGAGGATTAGATATTGTAGCTATAAACGACTTAATTGAGCCGGATTATATGGCTTACATGTTGAAATATGATACTACCCACGGTAAATTCGATGGAACAATTGAAGTGGTTGATGGTAATTTAGTGGTAAATGGTAAAACGATTCGCGTAACTGCCGAAAGAAATCCTGCTGATTTAAAATGGGATGCTGTAGGTGTTGAAGTGGTAATCGAATCTACTGGTTTATTTTTAACTCGTGCTGATGCTGAAAAACACATCGCCGCTGGTGCTAAAAAAGTAGTGTTCTCTGCTCCTGCTAAAGATAGCGATATCCCTACTTACGTAATGGGTGTAAATCATCATAAACTTACTGCAGATCAAACAATTGTATCTAACGCATCTTGTACTACAAACTGCTTAGCGCCAATTGCTAAAGTATTAAACGATAACTTCGGTATTGTTGAAGGCTTAATGAGTACCATCCACGCGGTAACTGCAACTCAAAAAACTGTTGATGGTCCATCCGCTAAAGATTGGAGAGGTGGCCGTGGTGGTTTCTCTAACATCATTCCTTCATCAACAGGTGCTGCTAAAGCAGTTGGTATGGTGCTTCCAGAATTAAAAGGTAAATTAACGGGTATGTCATTCCGCGTTCCTGTAGCCGATGTTTCTGTTGTTGATTTAACTGCACGCTTAGAAAAACCAGCTACTTACGAGCAAATTAAAGCGGCTATGAAAGCTGCATCTGAAGGTGAATTAAAAGGCGTGTTGGCTTATACTGAAGACGAAGTTGTTTCTTCTGACTTTATCGGTGATGACCACGCTTCTATCTTTGATGCTAAAGCGGGTATCTCATTGAATGATAACTTTGTTAAAGTGGTATCATGGTACGACAACGAATGGGGATATTCTTCTGCATTAGCTAAATTCGTAGAATACTACGCAAGTTTATAAATAAAATGGCCGAAAGGCTGATTTTTAACATTTTAAAAGGCAACATTGTTACGCAATGTTGCCTTTTTGTTTTAAACACGATGCTCATCAGTGAAATTAATTTTTATTTCAATTGATTATTTGAAAATAATTAAAACAACCTATCATATTTATACGTTTTAACTGAGTATTTACAATTATGAGGCGTAATATTTTTTGATTTGTCCTATTTCGGGGAAAACTGATACAATTTGCTTATATCATACCGATTTTTGACAATATTTAACAATTGCTTAACATATTTTTGCTTTATATTTGCAATACAGTCATTTTATATCCCTAATCCTTCTATAAAAAGTGTAGTAAATAAAAAATGACAAAAAAAATACTTAAAAATTTCTTAGTGTATTTTTTACACTATCAAAATTTTTCCTATATTTGTAGAGTAATAAACGGAACGATGTTTATCACCACAAAAAAAGATAAATCATTTTCTTGAAAAACTTCGGTTTAGATGGAAAATTAAAGACAAAGCCTGGCTCATAACAGGTTTATATTTGGTTAGAAAAAAGAGACAAGTCTGGATAGATTGTCTCTTTTCTTATTTTTGGGGATTCGGGTGGTAGTGTTGAATTTAACGTTACTCAACAAAAGTCCAAGACTATTCTAAGGGTTGAAATCTTTTCCCTTCCATTGGTTTTCTTCTTTGCAAAGGTTATTACATTCATGGACTATATTGTTGCCTGACCTTAAAATAAATACTTTATTAAATCGGCTTGAAACATCTATTAGCTTTGCAAAGCTAAAATCAAAATAATTAAGAGGACTCCATTGATCTTCTACTAGCAACAACCACAACTCGCCATACAAAGCTGAATAATTCTTTAGTTTACCATCTTTTGCTTTTACTCTTTCCTGTAAAACATCGCCTTTAATATTAGGTACCATGCCTGCCTCGACAACTGCCCAACAATCATATTTATTGTAAATTGATATATGCCCAATCGGGTCAGGTAATTGATGTTCTCCAGTGTCCATATTAAAATTTTCGAAAGAAGCGTTCGTGTTTAGCGTAGGAATATTGGTTTTGACAAACTCTAAAAGGAAATTCGACAAAGTTTTTTCATCCTTCCTTGTCAACATCCTTGACGGCATATCTAAACCATATGATGAAACAAAATCGACATATACGGATAACCGTTCTTTATTAGTAGTTTTAAACATGTGGTGGGCATACGCAACAATTCTATTTGCTGTTACATAATGCCTGGTTAAATCATCACCCTTAGCATCCTTGGGCAAAAACATTCTTGTATGTTCAACCCCAATTATCTTATCATCACTAATTTTGAACTTAAAGTCGGGTTGTGGCTCTGGACATTCATCAAACACGACAGGTAAATTCTGAAGCTTCAGAAATTGTGCCATATGAGCGATTTCTATTTTTTTATGTCCCATGTTTACCGGATACTTGCGTAGTTACGTATGAAAGTGATGTACGCTTGACGAGGAAAGCGTGTCTTTTATTAAATTTAATACCATAGAGAAACTCTCTCAAAAACAATTGCGCTGGCGACAAAAAGATTAATTTCTACCTTAATTTTTTAATTGAAAGATTTGTAGCCCCACCTTTTCGGTAAGCTTATTGATTTTCTTACTCATATCATTTTGAAAAGTATCTACCTTAATTTCAATGAAAATTATTTGTGATTTCATTCACTACAACGTTCGTAACACGTGGACACTCTAGCTAAGTTCGCTAAAGTAACACATCGAGTTACATTTTTAAGCAACTGAATCACAAGCTTATTTATACTTTATTAATTCTGTGAGAAATTTAGCCATATTAACAAGGGACTGCTTCTGCTCTGGGGTTATACCCTCAGGGTCAAAATGCATTATATCATTCCGAATCTCTCTAATGGAATCTAGTTGATTTATAAATGGAATTCTGTCAATTTTCAAATTTAATTTAATCCAGTTATCTGGCTTTTCAATTAATCGAATATATTGACCAAAAGTAAGGTCATCAATAAATTCAATCGTATTTTCAAATTCTTCCTCTTCACAGAAAGATTTTATATCTTGAACTAAGAACTTTTCATCGAGCAGCAATCTGATAAGATTCTCAATCTGCTCCAGAAGAAGAAAGGGCTCAGTAAGCAATAAAAATTGAGTACTGATGTCAGCGATTGTAACGATGCCACTTAGGGATTTGTCCTTTTTTTGAACTAATACGAAGTCCTTTTCTATCACAATTTTAATCGCATCTAAAAGTGGTTTATCAAGGTCTACAATAGTCACGTTAGTGTCTAAAAAGTCCTTAACTTCATTGGAACTATTGCCGTTAGTTATCCCATAACCTATACTTTCCCATGTAATGAAGCCTGCAACGCTTCGAGGATTACTCATAACGGGAAGCTGTGAAAAATTATGCATCATCATTTGTGTAATTGCATCACTTAACTTCGCATCTCTTGAAATTGAGATGGGTGGCTTATTCGCTGCGGGTAATATACTTATTTTTTGAATGGGGCTAGTTGACGCTTTACTTTTGGCTCTAGCCTTGTGCTTTAAAATAAGAGTACCATCGATCCACAATTCCGCATAGTTAGGACTTGTCTCTAGATTTTGTTCTTCTAGATATACGTCAATTCTCCCTTTATTACCTTTAGTTCGTTTTTCACAACTAAAGTATCTTAGAAAGTCTCTTGTTGTAAGTTGAATATCGATATTCTGCTCTTTGATATCCTTAATAATTTGCAAAAATTCTGGTTTGATGTTCATAATTAGCGTTAATTTTTTTTATGATGAAGTGATAAAAGTTTAATGGTGCCCTATCAATATTAGTGATTTTGGAAAAAGGCATCTCGTGGATGTGTTGTGAGAATCTTATATCTCTGTCAACTATCCAACTGACATATGTTTTCGATTACAAAAGTTCGGAAAGATCAAGTTCCGACCTATGCTAATAGCCCGAAATGCCAAGGAAAAAACATTTTTCAAATCTGTAAGAATTTACCTTTACCACCCTTTCGAGGACTTGAGGAAGGATTCCAATTTGTGAGAAAGTTTAAAAAATAGTGGATTTTGGTTTTGACCAACGTGATCTGATACTCCTGAATTAACTCCTTGGATTCCTATTACTTCCCGAGTGCCTATCACAATAAGTTGATGAATGGATTTAGAAGAATTATAAGCAGTGCGATATCTGCTTTCGCGATTGGGAGACGAAGCCGCTTCGCTGTCGGTTCGATAATCGTTTCTTGGTGTCGTGCATCTTGCCATGACCTTAAGTTTGAGAGGTTAATATTTTTAAAATTACGTTAAAGCGTTCCCTAGAAGAAGGTTACAGATAGAATGTTCGAATAGGATGAGAGCTTAACTGTTACTAAGCTAACACTTACGTTTGATTTTCACAAATTTCATTTGCTATCATGTGTAAAGACTTTGCGTTTAATGATTTAAGAAATTTCTCTTTTCCCTACACAAAATCCCCCTTGCTGGCGCACGCATGCCGCGTGTGCATTTAGTGTTCCAGAAAAATCGCATCGTAAATGTGCTCCTATATGAGGTTGTTTTCATAATGATGTATATAGGAAGTAAATTCTTTTATTCCTACCGTCTTTTATTATGCAATTTAAATCTTGTATATAAAAGTCAAAATAATTTAAGGAAATGTCCTTTATAAACCATTTAGGTCTTTTTGGCGAAACTATTTTATTCAAGATTGAATCAACTTCCAGTTTCTTGATCTGTTTGTACTTCTTAGTGTCCGCAAGTATAGAATTTATCCTTTTTTCGTCAACGAATGCAAAAGTTCCATATGAATTGTTGTTTCCTAAATTATGAATTTCCTTAAAGTCAAAACAGTCCGGTCCCAAAATCTCTGGAAACCACCCCTGTTGTCTAGCTGATGATTTCTTGAAACTTAAATAGTCGGTATAATATTGTTCATAATTATCAGAACAAGAAGCAAGAAATAATGCAATCAAAAGTGTGAATATAAATCTCATGTCTAATATCCTGCTATGCCACATAACCCATAAATATCGCAACTCGTTCGCCCAAAAAGATGCTTTAATAATTTAAAAGGCTTTTTTCAGGTTCAAAATGTAACGATGTTCAACGTTTATATCCGTTCACATACTTACGGGAGAGAAATATTATTGAAATAAGAGCGTAATTAATTATCACTAATATATAAAAATATTATCGAGATACAATACGGGAACCCGTAAAGATCTACACCTAAACTGCTCGTTACCTGCAAACTAAGAAAAGCGTGCCTAGTAAGCTACCTACAAAATTATAGATGTATTAATATTAATAAGAAGAAATTCTCAATCAACACATTTCTGCTTCGCAATTCTGCTTAACCAAGTAAACATTTTACATTGAGATTCTTGATAGCTTGGAAGGTATTCCCAGGCTTCGAGAAAGGTTTCTTGAAGGATGGCTTCTGCTTTGCTTTGATTGTTAACGGCTCTGAGTATGGTGCCATAAAGCAGTGGAGAATATTGCTTGTACAGCAATTTAAATGCTTGAATGTCTTGCATTTTTGTTTTTTGCAGTGTAATCTCTTGTCCACTCACCCAAGTTTTAAAGGTTTTTTGCTCTTGGTGAAGTTTCGTTTTGGTTAGAGATAGTTGCATTTGTTAATTACGATTATAAGGGCTTAACAGCAGTAACCGCTTATTGTTCTGCGGTTTGGCTTTTAATCGAACAACTAAAAGGAATGTAATCTTGAAATCGCTTTTTAGGCAATATTATTTGGAATTGATTTGAGCGCGTAGGGTTTACAGATGTGATTGATGAGGCCATTATTTGAAAAGTTGGCAGGTAACATGGGCCAAAGGCTTGTGCCTTAAATTTTAAACCCGGTTGAAGCGGTATCCCCCGATTTTTTCTATCGGGGATTTAGCGTAAAACGGGACTACCTCTTGCCAAGCATTACCGAAGCCTTGTTTTTCTAATTAAAGTTTAAAGTCAGCAGGCAGCCAAAGCAATATTTATAGCTTATTAATGAGTTGAACCGCAGCTTTGTGTTGCACAGCATCGGCCGGGATTTTTTGAAGCCAAATTTTAGTGTCTTGCTTCCGATCGTTTTTTAGGTAACTGAGCGCTATGGCATAAGCTGCATCGTACTTGAAGGCCGACTTACCTGCATAAATAGGATTTAAAATGGCTCTGGCTTGATCTAAATTGTTGGTTTCGATTAGTGAATTGCCGTAATAATAGGCCAGCATGGCGTTTTTTGGGTTGGCTTGATACTGCTTTTGTAATAGCGGTTTTGCGGCATAAAAATTCCTTTGATTGTAATAGAGCGCAGCATTTTCTAAATCGTTATTGTTAATGCCCTTGCTTGGGCTAATGTTCATGGCACGTCCGTCGGCGTATTGATTGTATAAATTGGTTCGCCAAGGTGCCCAAATTAGAAAAACTAAGAGCAGTGTGGCCAAAACACCTGTTAACCAATTGAAAAGGGGCTTAAGTGTACCCACCTTGGCTTCTTCTACGAAAGGTTGTTTATGGAAAGCATAAAGGGTATCGCGAAATAAATCGTCATCTTGGTTGGGAGCTAGATGGATTTTTAGGCTTTGATGAATTTCGTTATAATCTTTTAAATGCTCTTGCAAATCGAGTTCGTATTGTACACGCATCTCAAAACCCATTCTTTCCGTTTCGTTCATGTCGCCCTCTACATAACGTGCGGTGAGTAAAATTTTGTCTTCAATCATTAATTTACCTATAAACTAATGGCTTAAACAATTATCCCCTTTGTTTTGTGTGCAAAAAGCATATAAAAAATTGGATAGAATGTTTTTTTTTGCTGATGCAGATTGAGCAAAGGGGAGATAAACTTTATCTTATTTAGCGCGGGATTGGATAACTACTGTGGGTTCGGTTTGAGCGCAAAGGCTAAAGCAAACCTACGCCATTTAGATGCTGATATAAATTCAGTATGACGAAAGGGATATTACAGGATTAAAAGCAAACACACAGCGTATATGATTTTATGCGCTGCGTGTACGCATTATTTACTTTTAAAAACAACTACGGCTAAAGGCGGCAGGGTAATGTTGATGGAATATTGTTGGTTGTTATACCCTTCCAAATATGGGCTAATGTCTCCTCTGTTGTTGATTCCGCTTCCGTAATAAATGATGTCGTCGGAATTGAAAATTTCTTTCCATTTAGTTTTAAAGGGTACGCCTACTTTATAATTTTCTCGAACTACTGGGGTAAAATTAAGCACAACGATTAGGGTATCTTTTGCTTTTGGGCCTTTGCGGATGTAAGCAAAAACAGATTCGTTTGCATTATCTGCATCGAGCCACTCAAAACCTTCGTAACTAAAATTGAAATGGTAGAGTGCGGGCTCTTTCCTGTATAAGAAGTTAAGTGCTTTAACGGTTTCTTGCATCCCTTTGTGTGGCGCATATTGCAACAGGTGCCAGTTTAAGGATTGCTTAAAATTCCACTCGCCTGTATCTGCAAATTCGTTACCCATAAACAATAGCTTTGCCCCTGGGTGGGTAAACATGTAACCGTACAGGGCTCTTAAGTTGGCAAATTTTTGCCAATCATCGCCCGGCATTTTATACAACATGGGCGATTTACCGTGAACCACTTCATCATGCGAAAAGGGCAACATAAAGTTTTCGGTAAAGGCATAAGTCATGCTGAAACTGAGGCGATTGTGGTGGTGTTTTCGACCTAGAGGATCTACCTTGAAGTATTTTAGGGTATCGTTCATCCAGCCCATCATCCATTTCATGCCAAAGCCTAAGCCGCCTGCATACACGGGTCTGGTTACGCCATCAAAGGTACTGCTCTCTTCGGCAATGGTTTGCACGCCCTTAAAGTTTCCGTAAAGGGTTTCGTTTAAATCTTTTAAAAATTGAATGGCGCCTAAATTTTCGCTTCCGCCGTATTCATTTGTGGCTGCATCTCCATCTTCTCTTGAGAAATTGAAGTAGAGCATAGAGGCTACGGCATCTACCCGTAGGCCATCGGCATGGTATTGATCGATCCAAAAGGTGGCATTGCTGATTAAGAAGGACCGTACTTCTGGCCGATCGTAATTGAAAATGTACGATTTCCAATCGGGATGAAAGCCTTTCTTCATATCTGCATGCTCGTACAAATGCGTGCCATCAAACTCGTACAGTCCGTGCCGATCGCCCGGAAAGTGTGAGGGTACCCAATCTAAAATAACTGCAATATTGGCTTTATGAAGCTCATCGATGAGGTACATTAAATCTTGTGGCGATCCGTAACGTGAGCTGGCACCGAAATAGCCGGTAATTTGGTAGCCCCAACTTGGCGAATATGGAAATTCCATTACAGGCATTAGTTCCACATGGGTAAATCCCATGTTTAACACATACGGAATTAATGTATTCGCAACCTCCCTTGCATTTAACACCCGCTTTGGGTTATCTGGATCGCGTTGCCACGAGCCCAAATGAATTTCGTAAACGGAAATGGGTTGATTGATATGGTTCAGTTTTGGACGTTTGTTTAACCAGGCCTTATCTTTCCAACTGTAATCGGTATCCCAAACAATGGATGCGGTTTGTGGTGGATGTTCCCACCTGCGTGCATAAGGGTCGCCTTTTTCGTGTTCAGAATGGTCGAATCCTTTTACAAAATATTTATAAACTTCGCCTTTGCCAATATTGGGGATAAAACCTTCCCAAATTCCTGATTTATCCCATCTTCTGTTGAGTGGATGTGCTGTTCTATCCCAATGGTTAAAATTCCCCACTACGCTAACTTGATGGGCGTTGGGTGCCCATACCGAAAAATAGGTGCCTTGCGTTTGTTCTACTTCTACCAAATGCGAACCCATTTTCTCGTACAAACGGAAATGTTTGCCAACCAAAAATAAATCGATGTCGTAATCTGAAAACAGGCTGTAGGCCCATACCGATTTGCTTTGATCAATTTTGGTTACGGTTGCTTTTTTTGCAGGAACTTTTTTTGTAGATGGCATAGCTATTTTTGGCTAGATAGTGATAACCCCAAACACTAAACAGCATTTGGGGTTATTTGTTACAGACTTAAAATCTGTATTTCTGAGAAGTTTTTATTGCACTTAAAGTGTAAACAGTTCTTATCGTCTGTGTAATAATCTGTTACTTCTTTATTATCAACAATGATCTTTTTTACTTGAAAAGATACACCCATTACGTTACAAGCATAAAACTCGTAGTTCGGGGTATAAAGACCTTCTGTAAGTTGATTAATTCTTAAGAGTTGACTATCGCCTTTAACGGTGAATTTCTTTTCTAAATAGATATCTTGTTCGAAAGCAAAGGTATCGCCATGATCTTCGTACATAAATGAGTTTACTTCGTAATCGCTGCTGTAAATATTCATCACCACTTCTGTAATGGCTTTTTCATCTACATATTGCATTACTGGGTATTCTGGTATCACCGATCCTGCTCTTACAAACATAGGCATGCTGTCAATTTTGGCGTCAACGGTATATTCATTTTCACCCACCAAAACTTCATTTGTCCAATAGTTATACCATGTACCTTTCGGAAGGTAAACTTTTCTTGAGATAGCGCCTTGCTCTAAAACAGGGCATATCAATAATTTATCGCCATAGCAAAACTCATCTTGGCGGAAACTGTTGCTGATGTTTTCTTGCTCTAGCATCACCAATGGCCTTAAAATTGGGAAACCATAACGGTGATGTTCCCAAAAAACAGAATACAGATAAGGCATTAAGCGGTATCTCAATTCGATGAATTTTCGGTTAATGTCTTCAAAGAAATCTCCAAAACTCCAAGGTTCACGCTCGGCGGTATCTCCGGCAGAGTGCGCTCGCATAAATGGCGAGAATGTTCCCAATTGAATCCAACGGGTAAATAATTCGCCATCTGGCTCACCACTAAAACCACCGATATCGGTTCCGCAGAAAGGAACGCCTGAAACAGATAGCCGCTGACATTGAATGTTACCAATTTTTAAGTGTTCCCATGTGGCAATGTTATCACCTGTCCAAACGCTTGCGTAACGTTGCATTCCCGAATAACCTGCTCTGGTGATAGTAAACGGACGTTTATTGCGCATAAGTTTTTTTAGTCCTTCATACGTAGAACGAACCATTTGCATGCCATAAACGTTGTGTGCTTTACGGTGCGAACCGCGGAAACCATCGTAGTTGTGTCGCACATCGTTCGGGAAAGTGCCTGATCCAAATACTGCTGGTTCGTTCATATCGTTCCAAAACCCCGCTACGCCCATATCTACCAATTCTTTGTATAAATCGCCCCACCACTCGCGTACTTGTGGGTTGGTAAAATCTGGGAACTGGCAACGTCCTGGCCACACATGCCCTTCCATATAATAATCGTCGCTTCGGCGACAGAAATATCTCTTTTCTTTTCCTTCTTTGAAAACCCAATAATCATCATCCACTTTAATTCCGGGATCAATCATAACAACGGTTTTAAATCCATCGTCAGAAAGTTCTTTAATCATTCTCCGTGGATCGGGAAAGTATTTTTTATTCCAAGTGAAACAGCGGTAACCGTCCATGTAATCGATATCCAAGTAAATGGCATCGCATGGAATTTTACGATCTCTAAATTGTTTTGCAATTTCTTTAACTTTCGTTTCTGGATAATAACTCCAACGGCATTGCTGATAGCCCAAAGTCCATTTTGGAGGCATTGGGTGGGTACCGGTTAAACTTGCATAGCGTTTAACCACATCCATCATGTGTGGACCGTGGATGTAATAATATTGCAACTCACCCCCATCTGCCCAAAAACTGGTTTTGTTTACATCTTCACCACCAAAATCGAAATACGATTTAAAGGTGTTATCGAAAAATATACCATAAGCCGCTTGGTTGTGTAAACCAATGTAGAAAGGAATAGTTCTATAAAGTGGATCTTGATTCCATCCGAAAGAATAGGCATCGGTATTCCAGTTCTCAAACCGGCGACCACGAAGATTAAAGTTCCCAGATTTATCGCCTAAACCAAAGAAATTTTCTTCGGGGTGGCATTTCTTGGTAGCAAAAATATAGTATCCGCCAAAATCTGTGTTTTCTTCCCAGTGCATGGAGTTGGCTTCATCAACCATAACCAAATTGGTTATGTTATCTGAGAATGAAACATGAAAGTTTGCTTTTTCTATCTTGCAGGTAACGGAGTGGGTAGATACGGTGTAACTATCTTCATGTTCTTGCATTTTAAATACCGTTACCTTTTGATCTACTTCTGGTACGGCGTAAGAAAAATCATCTAAAAAAACACCGTGCGGCGCAAGCCGAACGCGGATAATATCATCACTTACTACTCTTATTTCTACCCTTGCATCCCCATCCGAAAAATAAAACCTGTTTCCGTCTTTACTAACTTCTTTAACTGAGCCAAGATATTGTTTTACAATTGGCTTTACAGATATATCAACTGGATTGTTTAAATGCTGTATTTCTTGTTCTTTTTCAATTAGATCGCTAACCTCGTTTGGCTTATCGTTTTGCGCTTCCATCCTTATTTATAAAAAATTTAATATTAATTACTCCTTAAACTGGGATGTGCTTAAGAAAGCACTATAATACAAATATTTTAGATAAGCGCCCTAATAAATCATAAAAAAAGCCTTCCCCGCTTTGCAGCAAGAAAGGCTTTGGCAATACTGTTTTTCAATTTAGGGGTTAAACGTAAAGGCTAAATAATAAATGGCGCCTGCTTGAGGGTTTCCATAAGAGGTGAAATAGTATTTGTTTAAAATATTCGATCCACCCAATTTAACGATCGACATTACTGAAGGGATTCTTAAACTTACCTGAGCATCTAAAGTGCTGTAGGCTGGTACTTGCCCTGCAGAGAATGATGAGTTCCAGTAGAATTGATCTTGCCAGCGATAAGAAACATTAAAACCAAAGTTTTTTACAATTTCCTTATTGCCTAAACCCAAATTGTAACGGATTTTCGGTGTGTTGAAATCGTTAATGTAATTGGCAGGAAGGTCGCCAATTTGATTGTAAGATACGTTTCCGCTGATGTTATATTTTCCAATTAAATAATCTAAACCTAATGCTGCGCCATAAGAGGTTACTTTACCCTCTGCATTAACAGGCACACCGTATTTTACAAAATTGGTGGTTGCTCCAACTTGCTGATAAACATTTACTGCGGTAATGAAATCTTTGTACTGATTATAATAACCATAAGCATCTATCAACAATTTTGGACCCAACAAACCTTTGTAACCAAGTTCATAAGCTTGTACACTCTCTGGTCTCACACCTCTGCTATCAAAAGTATATTTCTGTAAAATACCTGTGGTAGATCCACCCAATGATAAAGCCGACTTATAAGCACGGAAACTGCTTTCTGTATAGCCTTTAGTGGCTTCGGTACCTAAACCATATTTAGCCAAACTTTCTGGTAAACCACCAATTAACCTCTGCGAACCTCCACCTACAGAAAGATCGATGTATTGATTTTGGGTGGTTGGGTTACGATAGCCAGTTTGGTAGGATAAACGGATATTGTTGTTTTTGGCAACCGTAAAAACTCCAGTTATACGAGGTGTAAAACGTCCTTCGAAATTGGTGCTTTTATCATAACGGCCGGCAACAGTAAGTTTAAAGAACGCTCCAAACTTTTTCCCTGCCTGTGCAAAAGCGCCATATTCGTTAATATCGATTTTGCGATTCAAATCATCAAAAATGGTTCCTCCTGATCTAAGTTGATATAACCTACTCGATGCACCCACCTGAAATTCGATTACATTGTTAAGTGCATTGGTAAAATTGTACATAGCTTCATAATGATAGAGATTGGTTTTATCATCAAATCTGGCTCCATAAGCACCCGTCGCAAAGTTTGTGGCACTGATATTTGTATTTTTAATGGTTTCTTTGTTGGTATTAAAACTCATTGAACCCGGTAGTGCTCTTGCTGCATCGGCTGCTGCCCGAGCAGAGGCATTTGCAGCATCTTCTGAAGCCCCCTGAGCTCTTGCAGCAGAATATTCAAGTGTATAATTTTGAAACCATCTGCTTGATGAAGTACCTTTTTCATTTATGTAACTACCTAAAATTGAAGATATATATGAATCACCTGAGCGCTCTTGAGTGGTATAGGCTTTGACGTAGAAATCTTGCCCTTTTAATTCTAACTTGTACTGTCCGATGCTGAAATTTCGTAGAGAATAACGATCTGATCCAGTGTAAACCGATGTTCCTGTGCCCCAGTTTGCCTGAGCGGTTAGTTGGATGGTATTGGTGAAATTATAATATAGAGCGCCCGAGGTTTTAAGCGATTTAGTATTATAGTCAACCAAATCTTCTTCATTATACCCCGTTCTGGAAACTTGTTGATTCGACGTGGTACCTTTATTTAAACTATAGGCAACCCCTAATAATGGCAGGGCTGGCCGTAAAGCAATGTAAGCAGGGTTCGTTCTCACCAAGTTGTCAATTTGCGGGTAGGTTAGGCCTAAACTAATGAGGCTATTAAATGCCCCAACAGCGGCTGGCTGGCTTGCCAAAATACCCCTTGCCACAAATTGCAAATTTTCATTTACCTCATCGCCATACACGTTCACACCATCATAACCTGGATCTGAAGCCCGTGTGCCAGGTTTTACGGTATTTGCTACGCGATCAAAGTTGGAATAGTTGTTGCCAAACCAATCTTTAGCCTGTAAAAACGAAAAAGCTGCCTTAAACCCAAATTTATTATTCCACGATTTTGCCACACGAACATCCAACTGATTAAAAGGCTGAACGCTGCTATTGTCGTCGTTTACATGATTTACACCTGTTTTATATTGAAAACTTGCGCCTTGATATTTGAAAGGGTCTTTGGAAGTCATTAACAAGGTACCATTAATACCACCAGCGCCATATAAAGCAGAAGATGCGCCGGGCAGAAGTTCTACATTATCAATATCAAGTTCTGTAATTCCAACAATGTTGCCCACAGAAAAATTTAAACCTGGTGCTTGGTTGTCCATTCCATCAATATATTGGTTGAAACGGGTATTTCCATTTGAATTAAACCCACGTGTATTAATTGATTTGAAAGTTAAACTTTGCATACTGCTTTCTACACCTTTCATATTGTTTAAAGCATCGTAAAAAGATGGTGCTGCAATTTCCTTTATCGTGGCTGCACTCATTCGCTCGATAGAAACAGGCGATTCCAAAATACGCTCTGGTGTTCTGGAAGCAGATACCACAACATCACCACCCAAAACAACCGCAGTTTCGAGCTCAATGTTAATTCCAGTAGCACTTCCCGTAACTTGTTGCTCTGCCGTGCCGAAGCCAACTGAAGATGCTACCAGCGTAAAGGGAAGCTTAGCTGTAGTGGTAAACGTAAACACACCACTCCCATTTGAAGAAGTTCCACCCGATTGGCCTTTGATAATAATACTCACGCCGGCAAGCGCTTCTTTAGATTGCTTATCCTTAACGGTACCACTTACCGTTATGCTCTGTGCCTGCACCACAACAAAAGTTGCGCATACAAATAAAAACACAAAGATGATCTGTGTTAACATTCTGCTCATAAATGATTATAGTTTGGTTATTTGTTTATTTAGTTAATATAAACTTAAATGCTTTTTTTTAATTAAACAAATTATGTTTGCATAATAATTTTATTGAAATTTTTAATTTTGCTTGATAGGCAGTTTTGTTGTAATTTGCATATATCCTTCAAAAAGAAACGATTTGGATCTTTAGCTAACCATTATGAATAAAATCAAGGCTCTTCTCTGTATCATAATACCCATAGCAATAGCTTTTCTATTTAACACAAAAATCGGAAGTACGCCACCCCTCCTCAAATTTCTAAACCCTTTTATGGGTTTTTGGCAAAATGCCGAAAATAACCACTTTATGTTTAACCATAAGGCAAAGATTAAAGGCGCCATTGATGAAATTGAAATTGTGTTCGATGACCGAATGATTCCGCACATTTTTGCCAAGAACGATCATGATCTTTATTTGGCGCAAGGTTATGTAACGGCCATGCATCGCCTTTGGCAAATGGACTTCCAAACCCGCTTTGCCGCTGGCAGAATTAGTGAGGTAGTTGGAGAAAAAGCTATTGAAGTAGATCGCTATCAACGCAGAATGGGTATGGTTTATGGTGCCGAAAATTCTTTAAAGGGGATGATGAAAGATGCCAAATCTAAAGAAATGATTTTGGCTTACACGGAAGGAATTAATGCCTACATCAAAACCCTTTCACATGCAAATTACCCAATAGAATACAAAATACTGGATTTTAAGCCCGAAAATTGGACACCGGTTAAATGCGCCCTACTCTTGAAACAAATGTCGGCCGTTTTGGCGATGGGCTCTGATGAATTTTATATGACTAACATCCTCAAAAAGTTTGGTCCTGAAATCACTAAAGACCTTTTCCCTGATTATCCTTTCCGCGAAGATCCAATCATTCCTGTCGGAACGAAGTGGGATTTTTCTCCGCTACCCATTCCGAAAACGCCTCAAAGTTTTACAAATGCACAAACTGGCGAAGTAAGAACTAAGGAAAAAGTAGAAGGAATTGGCAGCAACAACTGGGCACTATCGGGTTCTAAAACGGCGTCGGGCTTTCCGATACTATCTAACGATCCGCATTTAGACTTAACTTTGCCTTCTATTTGGTATCAAATTCAACTGAATGCACCTGGCATTAATACGTATGGCGTTTCTCTTCCAGGCGCACCTGGGGTAATTATTGGTTTCAATCAAAAAATAGCCTGGGGTGTTACGAATGTTGCGGCAGATGTGCTTGATTTTTATCAGATTAAATTTAAAGATGCCTCCCATAACGAATATTGGTACAACAATAAATGGAACAATACCACTAAACGCTTTGAAACGATTAAAATACGGGGCGGAAAAGACGAGATTGACACTGTTTATTATACACATCATGGCCCAGTTGTATATTTCCAGAAACCAAAATACTCAAAAGCCAATAATGTTCCGGTAGGTGATGCTTTGAGATGGATTGCGCATGATGAATCGAACGAACTCATGACCTTCTATTATTTAAATCGTGGCACAAACTACAATGATTACCGCAAAGCCCTTACTTTCTATACGGCTCCTGCACAAAATTTTGTTTTCGCCAGTGTAGATAATGATATTGCCATCACACCGAACGGTAAGTTCCCATTAAAATGGAAAGATCAGGGTAAATTCATTTTAGATGGAACAGATCCTGCTTACGACTGGCAGGGCTGGATTCCGCCCAACCAAAATCCAACAGTTAAAAATCCACCGCGAGGCTTTGTGAGCTCTGCAAATCAATCCTCTACCGATAAAACCTATCCATATTACATCAATTGGGAATTTTCACCCTACGAACGTGGTAAGAGAATAAACGACCGACTTAGCGCAATGACTAAGGCCACCCTAGACAGCATCCGGCTAATGCAAACCGACAACTATAGCATCATGGCTCAAAATGCTTTGCCAGCCCTAATGCCCTTAGTTAATACAGAACAACTTAACGCCACTCAAAAGGAAGCATTTTCTTACCTAAGCAAGTGGAACAAAAGATATGATGCAAAAGAAATTGCGGCGAGCGTTTTTGAAATTTGGACTAAACGTTTAAGCTTTGATATTTGGAATGACGATTTCGAGGTTGAGGGCATCCCAATGCGCTACCCTTCCAGAGATCGTACAGTCGAAATGATCATCAACGAACCGAACTCAAAATGGTACGACAATACCAAAACCAGTCAAAAAGAGACCCTTGCCGATTTGGTAAATGAAGCGTTTAAGTATAGTTGCGACAGCCTAGAACGCCGCTTTGGGCCAATTAATAAAGATTGGAATTGGGCAAATGTAAAACAAACCAATGTTCCGCATTTGGCAAAAATTCCTGGCTTTGGGTCAAAAGTATTGCTGATTGGTGGTGCCAAAAGCACCATTAACGCGCTGAGCGAAACCAACGGCCCTTCTTGGAGAATGGTCATCGAATTGGGCAAAAAACCAAAAGGCCATGGGGTATATCCTGGTGGTCAATCTGGCAATCCCGGAAGTAAGTTTTATGATAATATGGTTGATACTTGGGCCAATGGCAAACTTTACGATTTGTTTTATATGCAATCTGCTGATGATCAATTGGGTACAATTATTTCACGTTTAAAAATTTCAAAATAGCAAAATGGTATTCATCGTTATATTAATTATTTGTTTCCTACTTCAAATGGTTGCGCCGTGGTGGGTTATCATCATTATTGCTTTTGCTACTTGTGGCATAATTGGTAAAACGGGTAAAATAGCCTTTTGGCAATCCTTCCTAGCCATATTTCTACTGTGGATAGGCTATGCACTTTTCAAAAGTTTACCTAACGATAATGTGCTAGCCAGCAGAGTGGCGGTAATGACGGGCGTTAAATTATGGTGGGCATTACTTCTGGTAACTGGAATTTTAAGCGGATTAGCAGCGGGCATAAGTGGTTATTGTGGCTACCAATTCCGCAAAGCGATGCTAATCAAAAAAACTGACGAGAAAATAGCATAAGCCTTCGTACTTTTGTGTTGTGAACATAACCGCTGAAGCTATTTTTTCTATCGATAATGATGAGCAGTTTAAAAGACTTGCACTAGAAATATTCAAATTCCAAGCAGCGCATTGCGCTGTCTATAAAGAATATATTCATCATTTACATATCAATATTGAAGCGGTTTCTGAAATTGAACAAATTCCCTTTCTGCCGATTGGTTTTTTTAAGAGCCATACCATTTTAAGCAGCACCAAGCCTGTTGAAGTGGTGTTCAGCAGTTCTGGTACAACAGGCATGATTCAAAGTCAGCATCAAGTAATCGATGCAAAATTATATGAACAAAGTTATTTACAGGCTTTTAAAGCGTTTTACGGCAACATCGAAGATTATTGTTTCCTAGCTTTACTCCCCTCCTACCAACAAAGGGCTGGTTCTTCCTTAATATACATGGTAAATGATTTAATTGAAAAAAGTAAGCACCCAAAAAGCGGCTATTTTCTGTATAATCACGATGACCTGCTACAAACCCTTAAAGAACTTAAATCAAAGAATCAGAAAACAGTTTTGATTGGCGTTACTTATGCTCTGCTGGATTTTATTGAACAATTTGACGTAGATTTTGAAAATCTGATTGTTATGGAAACTGGTGGAATGAAAGGAAAGCGCAAGGAAATGGTTAGGGCCGAACTACACGAACAGCTCACTAAAGGTTTCGGGATCAAATTTATTCACAGCGAATATGGCATGACGGAACTTCTTTCTCAAGCTTATTCTTTAGGTGAGGGTGTTTTCAATTGTCCAAAGTGGATGAAAGTTTTAATTCGAGACGTGAATGATCCATTAACCTTAATTCCAAACGGTAAAACTGGTGGCATCAACGTGATTGATTTGGCTAATGTAAATTCTTGTTCGTTTATTGCAACACAAGATCTAGGTAGAATTAATCCCAATGGGAGTTTTGAAGTTTTAGGCCGTTTTGATAATGCAGATATTAGAGGCTGTAACTTGTTAGTTCAATAATTACAATAGCCGATTGTCAAAACTGAAAGGCTTAACCTCGAAAATTTAAGTTCCTTAACCAAAGGATGATTCACATTTTATTATAAAATTACATTCATCCTCAATCCCTGTTGAGGGAACTTTAAGCAATAAAAATTCAATATCCTTAACAAATAAAAAAAGCCTCAATCAAATCGAGGCTTTAGGATAAAAATTTTAACAAGGTTATTCGGCAATGAGTAGAAAATAGTTTTTCTTACCTTTTTGTACCACAATAAATTTATCATTTAATAAATGTTCAGCGTTGAAAAGCTGTGATGGCTCTGCAATTTTTTCTTTATTAACTGCCACGCCACCACCTTGAATTAACTTTTTGGCATCACCTTTTGATGAGGCAACGGTGGATTTTTCGGCTAGCAATGTTGCGGCGTCAATTCCAGCATCCAATTCCGATCTATCAATTTTAAATTGAGGAATTCCCTCAAAAATATCCATAACCTGATGTTCTGAAAGGCTTTTTAAAAAGTCTAAGGAGCCGTTTCCGAACAAAAATTCTGATGTTTTAATGGCTGTTTCTAAGGCTTCTACAGAGTGCGTTTTTACTGTAATATCTTCTGCTAAAGCTTTTTGCAAAATCCTAAGGTGTGGAGCTGCATTATGCTCTTCTTCCAGTGCCTCAATTTCTGATTTGCTTTTTAGGGTGAAGATTCTGATCCATTTTTTAACGTCATCGTCTGATGCATTTAACCAAAATTGGTAGAATTTGTATGGTGAGGTTTTTTCTGGATCCAACCAAATGGCTCCGCTCTCCGTTTTTCCAAATTTTGTACCGTCGGCTTTTTTTATGAGTTGTGTGGTAATAGCATAAGCCGTTCCACTGTCTTTTCTCCTAATTAATTCCGTTCCAGTTACGATATTGCCCCATTGATCCGAACCACCCATTTGCACCATGCAATTGTGATTTTTCCATAGGTAGTAGAAATCGAAGCCCTGTACAAGCTGGTAGCAAAATTCGGTGAATGACATACCTGTATCGCCTTCCAAGCGTTTTTTAACGCTATCTTTTGCCATCATATAGTTTACGGTAATGTGTTTACCAACATCACGGATAAAGTCTAAAAAATTCATGTTTTTAAACCAATCTGCGTTGTTAACCATTACAGCGCCATTGCCCTGATCTTCAAATTTCAAAAATTTAGCCAGCTGGCGCTTCATTCCGGCAAGGTTATGCTCAACCATTTCCGGCGTTTGCAGATTACGTTCGTCTGATTTCCCAGAGGGATCTCCAACCATTCCTGTTGCACCACCAACCAACGCATAAGGCTTATGGCCAGCATTTTGAAAGTGGATAAGGGTCATGATTTGGGTTAAGTGCCCAACATGTAACGAATCTGCGGTTGGGTCAAATCCGATATAACCAGAGGTCATACCTTCATTTAACTTTTCTTCAGTATTCGGCATAATATCATGCAGCATGCCACGCCACCTTAACTCTTCAACAAAATTCGTCATTGTACAAACACATTAATTATTGTGCGTGCAAAGATAAAATTTTAGCACAGTTTATAGCAAAATTAGTTAATCGGGATTTTACATCAGCTTTGGCGGGGTTTGGGATGTAAATGAGGTTATTTGTAAAGATGCATCCCATCTTCTTCGGAAATGTTTTCCCAAGTACTGAACTTTGTATTTGTTATCCAGCTACATTCTGTAATTCCTAAACTATGGTCAATATGACGTGCAAAGGATCCGTCCTCTTAATTGAAGCGCAGCGAAATGGAGAGATCTTCGAAATTAGAACTAAATTTGTGAATACATCAAACTTCAAGGATTTCTCCTCATACCTATTCCTAATATTTTTAAGGAGGGGTTTTCTACATTTGATTTTAATATTACCTTGCAACATGAACTTTTTGTCCCATTACTATTTCGATCGATTAAATGCTGATGCACATGTTGTAATGGGAACTGTTCTTCCAGATTTGATTAAGAACGCATCGAAAGAGGCCAATTTGTATCCTCAAAAAAATGAATTTCTGTTTACAGGAAATCCCGATGAGGAAAGTTTATTGTATGGATGGAAAAGGCATTTGGCTGTAGATTTGTTATTTCATTCCTCAAACTTTTTCTTGGAAAAAACTACAGAATTAAAATTTCTGATTATCCCTGTTGTGGAGCACACGCCAGTTAGACCTTCTTTTTTGGCGCACATAGGCCTCGAACTTTTATTGGATCACCTTTTGATTGAACATAATTTAATCCAAGTTCATCATTTTTATGATAAGCTTAGTGCCGTTAAAACGGATTCTTTGAGCGATTTTCTTGAACACTGTAATCTCAGTAATCCAGCTCAATTTTTTGCCTTTTTAGATCGCTTTATTAGTAGTAAATACTTATTAAGCTACCAAAAATTGGAGAACTTGAGTTATGCCTTAAATAGAATTTGCATGCGCTTATGGCCAGAAAGTTTGAAGGAGGAAAAGCTAAATGAACTAACCCTACAACTCGGCATTTTCAAAAATATTTTGGAACGAGATTTTATGGATATTTTCGACGAAATTGAAAGCAAATTGATTTAATCGTTTGCCTGAAAACCTGCGGGTAGTGCAGATGCCATTATTCATAAACCTTATTGCAGCGAAATCCTTTTTTGTTTTTCGCAAAAAAGATTGGAGCGGAAAGAAGGGCTATAGATACCAATAAAATGCTGAGCGTAGATTTACAAAATGTTTATTTTTTTTAACCATAACAGGCTACTAAATACGGTTTAATCCATTTAAAAGCAGAAAAAGCACTTAAAACTCGCACTTGTATAAGTGAAAAAAGAACATTTTTATCTAAGTTTGTTGTATGTCGCTATTAACGGTAAAAGATGAAATGGATGCCTTGGTTTCGGAGCTTAACCAACATAATTATAATTATTATGTTTTGGCCATGCCGACCATTGCAGATTATGAATTTGATAAAAAACTGGCACATTTAAACGAGCTGGAAAAAGCCAACCCTCAGTTTGCCGACCCTAACTCCCCTACCCAACGTGTTGGAGGCGATATTACCAAAAACTTTATAACTGTAAAACATAAGTACCCAATGCTTTCGCTGGGGAATACTTACAATGAACAGGATTTACGGGATTTTGATGAACGCATTCGCAAAGCGATAGGTGATCATTTTCAATACGTTTGTGAGCTTAAATTTGATGGCTTATCCATTAGTTTAACTTATGAAAATGGCAAACTTGTTCGGGCGGTTACGCGTGGCGATGGTACTAAGGGCGATGATGTAACTAATAATGTAAAAACAATCCACACCATCCCCCATCAAATTAAAACGGTGGAGGCACCTGAGCACTTTGAAATCCGTGGGGAGATTTTTATGCATAAGGCTGCTTTTTTAAAGTTGAATGCAGCGAGAGAGGAACTTGGCGAAATCCAATATGCTAATCCAAGAAACTTTGCATCTGGCACCATTAAAATGCAAGATAGCAGGGAGGTAGCGAAACGGCCTTTAGATGGTTTTATATATTTTTTATATACCGACAATAATGATTTTAAAACCCATTGGGAAAGCTTACAGGCGGTAAAAGATTGGGGTTTTCATGTTTGTGAGCACAACAAATTGGTTAATACAATTGATGATGTACTTCACTTCATCCACCATTGGGAAAGTGAGCGCTTTAAATTAAGTTATGATATTGACGGCATTGTAATTAAGGTGAACAGCTACGCCCAGCAACAAGAATTGGGTTTTACATCGAAATCGCCACGTTGGGCAATTTCATATAAATACAAGGCTGCTGAAGTAGAAACCGTTTTAGAAAAAGTGACCTATCAGGTTGGGCGCACTGGTGCTGTTACGCCCGTTGCAAACTTGAAACCTGTTTTACTTGCGGGTACAACGGTAAAGCGGGCAACACTACACAACGCAAACGAAATAGAGCGCTTAGATTTGCATGAGGGCGACACCGTTTTTGTAGAGAAAGGTGGTGAAATTATTCCAAAAATTATCAAGGTTAATTTGGATAAGCGTTTGCCAAACTCAAGCAAGGTTCATTATTTGCACAACTGCCCCGAATGTGGAACTGAATTGGTTAGAAAAGAGGGTGAAGCAGTGCATTATTGCCCTAATGATGAGGGTTGCCCTCCACAAATTGTAGGCAAAATTCAGCATTTCATATCTCGCAAAGCGATGAACATTGATGGACTTGGTGACGAAACGATTGAAACTTTTTTTAAGCGTGGATTGATTAACCACATTAGTGATTTATATACCTTATACCAAAAATCTGATCAGTTGAAAACAATTGATCGTTTTGGCGAACGCTCTATAGAAAACATGCTTGGCGGGATAGAAAAATCGAAAGAAATGCCTTTTGAGAAAGTGCTGTTTGGTTTAGGCATTCGGTATGTGGGCGAAACGGTTGCCAAAAAATTAGCTGCTGGAGTTAAAAATATCGATAACCTATCCAAAGCAACAGTTGAGGATTTAATTGCCATTGACGAGGTTGGGCAACGGATAGCGGAGAGCTGCGTTGAGTATTTCGGAAATCCAGAGCATATGAGGCAGATAGAATTACTAAAATTAGCTGGATTGGCATTTGAAATTGAAGAAACTGTAATTGAGCTGGCGAGTGATAAACTTATTGAAAAAACATTCGTAATTTCGGGCGTTTTCGAAAACTACAGTCGTGAACAATTGAAAGATTTGATTGAAGCGAATGGCGGTAAAATTCTGAGTGGTATCTCAGGAAAATTGAATTATTTGGTTGCTGGAGATAATATGGGTCCCTCTAAATTGGAAAAGGCTACCAAACTAAACGTGCCGATTATAAGCGACGCGGATTTATTGGAAATGATTAAATAAGAGGCTAAAGGGGAAAGGTTAAAGCGTAAAGACTAAAGCGGAAAGACTAAAGGGGGAAAGCTAAAAGAGGAAAGACTAAAGGAGGAAAGGCTAAAGGGGAACGACTAAAGGAGGAAAGGTTAAAGCGGAAAGAATAAAGCGGAAAGGTTAAAACGGGAAGATTAAAGGCAGTAGTTTAAAGCAAGAGAATGAAACTTTTGTTTTCTTTCGTTGCTTTTGTGGTTTAAAAAAAGGGAATGACCAAAGGAAATTAATATCCTTTAAGATGCTGAAATAAATTCAGCATGACGGAAGTGTGCATGGTGGGTTAGTTTAAAAAATCGCTATAAACCGTTCGTCGCCCTGAATTCATTTCGGGGCCTTAGCTATTTAAAGCTCGTTTTGTCATCCCGAACTCATGTTAAATGAGCTTATTTAATTCGCGATTGATATAAAAGAATAAGTTGAACTATAATTAGTTTTATAATTCAGAAAAGATAAACACCTTGTTGCCTTCAAAGGCTTCCAGGCAAAAAACAATTGATATATAATGAACAAATTTCAGGGTACAGGTGTAGCGCTCGTTACACCGTTTAACACAGATGGATCAGTTGATTATGATGGCTTAAAAAACCTAATTAATCATTTGGTTGATGGAGGGATAGATTATCTCGTTTCTTTAGGTACAACCGGCGAAACCGCTACCATGACCAAAGAGGAGAAGAAGAAGGTGTGGGCTTTTACTGCTGAAATTAACAATAACCGTTTACCGCTTGTTGCTGGAATTGGCGGAAATGACACTGTGGCCGTTGCAAACGACATCCAGGAATTTGACGCCACTGGATATAGTGCCATTTTATCGGTTAGTCCGTATTATAATAAACCTACTCAAGAGGGTATTTATCAGCACTATAAATATCTTGCTGAAAGCTCTCCACTAGATTTGTTGTTGTACAACGTTCCAGGGCGTACGGCTAGTAACATGAGTTCGGAAACGATTTGCCGCTTGGCACATGATTTCAAAAACGTTATCGGAATTAAAGATGCCTGCGGGAATTTTGACCAGTTTAACCAGATTATGAGGGATAAACCTGAAGATTTTCTTTTGATTTCTGGCGATGATCCAATTACTCTACCGATGATTGCCCTTGGTGCTTCAGGAATTATTTCTGTTGTGGGAAATGCCTTACCAAGACAGTTCTCTGATATGATTAGACAATGCCTGGCGGGCGATTTTAAAGCTGCTTTGCCTGCGCATTTAAGTTTAGTAGAGTTTACCCGGCTGGCATTTGCAGAAGGCAACCCTGCTGGCGTTAAGGCCGCTCTAAAGCATTTGAATATTTGTGGTGATACGGTTAGACTTCCTTTGGTAAAAGCATCTTCGGCATTAACCCAAGCAATCGTTACCGAAATTGAAAAGCAAAGCCAATTTGCTTAAAGATTAAACTTAAGCGACGACCATTTTTCAAAAAAACCATTTATCCTCAAAAGCAAAAGGCTTTTAGAAAATTCTAAAAGCCTTTTGCTTGGTTCAAATATTATATCAATAGTTTAAGCTTTGTTTTTAGTGTCTTGCACTTCTAAACGAATCGCTTGAGCTAAATTTTTCAAATCTTGCATTCCCTTGCGAACGCGGGTTCCAGCAGCGCTGTTCCCTTTATTATAAAACTTATCTGCGTCAGCTTCCAAAGCTGAAACTAAATTTTTTACTTCTTCAAATTTTTTCATTTTTAATTACTCCTATAATTTTTAATGTTTAAGTTTTAATTATCTTACTCTAATTTAAACGGTTTAACGGTATAAAAAAATTTTTAGCATTAGAAAAAACAGCCCTTAAAATGGTTTTTTTCCACATTTCGTGCTTTTATAAACATTTTAAAGCTTAAATAACCAAATAAACCGCTATTAATCAGTTCTTTACAAATATCCATAAAATACAAAAGCCCTTTAAACAAGTTTAAAGGGCTTTTATGATTTGTTTGTTACTTAAACAGTTGCAAACAAATTTTCTTTATAATATCCATTTTCTAGCTTGGTAGCCACTTCGCTAAAGGCATCCAATGTACGTTGTACATCTTCTAAAGTATGTACCGCAGTTGGGATTAATCTTAATTCGATCATTCCTTTTGGAATAACCGGATATACCACGATTGAACAGAAAATGCTGTAATTTTCACGTAAATCAAAAGTGATTGCAGTGGCATCAGATAATTCTCCTTTTAAGAAAACTGGGGTCACCACCGAATTGGTTACTCCTAAATCAAAACCACGGTCCCGCAATCCTTTTTGCAAGGTAGTTGCAATTTCCCAAAGTTTATCTTTTAATTCTGGTTTGCTTTTTAGCAATTCTAAACGCTTTAATAAACCCATTACCATTGGCATAGGCAATGCTTTTGCAAAGGTTTGAGAACGCATGTTATATCTCAAGAAATTTGTGATTTCCTCAGTTGAGGCAACAAAAGCACCAATTCCCGCCATTGATTTTGCAAAGGTTCCGAAGTAAACATCAATACCTTCAATACAATCTTGTGCTTCGTGCGTTCCTGCTCCGGTTTTACCCATTGTGCCAAAACCATGTGCATCATCAACCAGAATACGGAAATTGAAATCTTTTTTCAATTCAACAATTTCCTTTAACTTACCTTGAGCTCCACTCATTCCAAATACACCTTCGGTAATTAAAAGAATTCCGCCTCCCGATTCATTGGTTAGTTTTGTAGCACGCTCTAATTGCTTTTTGGCGCTATCAATATCATTGTGTTGATACACAAACCTTTTACCCATGTGTAAACGTAAGCCATCAATAATACAGGCGTGAGATTCACCATCGTAAACAATAACATCGTTTCTATCTACCAAAGTATCGATAATAGACACCATACCTTGATAACCGTAGTTTAATAAGAATGCATCAGGCTTGCCTACAAATTCAGCCAGCTCTTGCTCCAGCTGTTCGTGATATTTGGAGTTACCGCTCATCATTCTGGCGCCCATTGGGTAAGCCATACCGAATTGAGCAGCAGCTTCTGCATCAGCCTTTCTAACTTCTGGGTGATTGGCTAAGCCTAAGTAATTGTTTAAGCTCCATACCAAATGCTCTTTTCCTTTAAACTGCATGTGTGGCGCAATTTCTCCCTCTAATTTTGGAAATGAGAAATATCCATGAGACCATTTTTGGTGTTGCCCAAGTGGCCCCATGTGCTTTGCTATCTTATCAAATATATCCAATGTATTATGTATTTATTGTACTAAAATTTTGCGAATTTACGGTTTATTACGCTTATAATCAACTCGCTTCATCCTAAGCTTGTCAATTAACTTAATTTAACACTCCAATTTTACGCCAAAAAAGCCCCGATTACCTCGGGGCTCTAATTCTATATTTGGTTTATTCTAGTCAACGTTGTCGTGTAAAAAAGAATTGTTTGGTCTGATTTCGGTACCACCTTCTTCATCGTTACTTAGCGTAAAGCGACTCACTTGAGATTCTGAAGAATGCTGAACTTGTTGCAATTGCATTTGTTTGCGTTTATAAGCAGGCTCATTTTCCAATTCTTGTAATCCGTTTGTGGTACGCAATTTCATACTCAAATCTTTCAGGCGCAAAATGCGTTCTTTTGATTTTTTCAATTGCTCCTCCATGGACTCATCATTCTTATCATCATCCAAACCTACAACTGGCATTTCTGGTTCAGGTTCTGGAATAGCAGGAATTTCTGCTACAGGTGTTTCAAAAACATATTCTGTTTCGGCCAATTTAATCTCAAACTCGAAACCTGTTTCTTGTGGTTGCTCTGCCTGTGGTTCTTCTTCTACTAAGGTATGACGAACGATATTATTCTCTGGCTCCTGAACTTTTGGAGTTTCTTGTTTGTTGGCAAACATACCGCCAAATAAATCGGCTTGGGCAATTTCTTCTTTTGCTTTCATTACTGGCTCATAAGAAGGCGTTGTTTTTGGCTGTATAAATGAATTTACAGGCTCAACAGGGCGAACCAATGGCGCTTCTTCTGGCGTTAATAATGATATTTTCTTTTTGTTTTTCTCTTCGTTTACACGTTGTTCTGAAGTTTGGAAACCTGTAGCAATAATCGTTACCGAAAGTTTATCTCCCAGCGATTCATCAGAACAGTTACCCCAAATCAAATCTGCTGATAAACCTGCTTTTTCTTGTATGAAATCTGTAATGATTGATACTTCATCCATGGTTACCTCTCTTACACCAGAACTGATGTTCAATAAGATGTAACGCGCACCTTCAATTTCATTATCTTTTAACAATGGAGAAGCCAATGCACCTTCTACAGCTTGCAAAGCACGATCATCGCCCTCTGCTGCAAAGCTACCCATAATGGCTACACCGCTATCTTTCATTACGGTACGCACATCTTTAAAATCAACGTTGATGTAACCTGGTACCGTGATGATTTCTGCAATACCTTTAGCCGCAGTCGTTAAGATATCATCTGCTTGGCCAAAGGCCGAACCTAGTGTTAAGTTTCCGAAAATCTCACGCAATCTGTCATTTGAAATCACCAGATAAGAGTCAACGTATTTTTTAAGTTCCTCCATGCCTTCGTCGGCCTGGAGTTTACGTCTTTTTCCTTCGAAAGAAAAAGGTGTAGTAATAATTGCAACTGTTAAAATATCAAGTTCTTTAGCTGCTTTGGCAATAATCGGACTTGCACCTGTACCTGTACCACCGCCCATACCAGCTGTTATAAATAACATTTTGGTTGTGCTACCCAGCATGGCTTTAATGTCATCAATATTCTCTATTGCTGAATTTTTACCAACTTCAGGGATAGATCCTGCGCCCATTCCTTCGGTTAAGCTAGCACCCAACTGTACCTTATTAGGGATAGGGCTAAACTCCAAAGCCTGAGCATCGGTGTTACAAATAATAAAATCTACACCATTAATACCAGACAGGTACATATGATTCACTGCGTTGCCGCCACCGCCACCAACACCAATTACTTTGATGATGGATGACTTATCTTTTAACATTTCGAACTGCATATCTTTATGAATCAGTTGTTTAAAAATTTTTAAATTCTGTTCATTACTCAACGTAATATTAACACTTTTTCCACAGACGTTTTCCACAAGTGTTCATAATGTGGAAAACTCTTATTTTGTTGAAAAATAATTAACTTTTCAAGTAATCTTCATCACTTACATTCATATCATCTTGAATGAAAGTTCTAGTTTTTGCAAGTAACTTATCGAATAAACCCGGTCCGCGTTTTTCTTTTTCCTTCGCCACTTTTGCTTTCTCTACAAACACACCTGGTTGTTTCATTTCTTCAATCAACTCTTCTGCTTTCTGGATGCCTTTGATCAACAAACCAACGCTGGTTGCATACATTGGGCTTTTTAAGTCATCGTAAATCGCCTTTGGCATTTCTTCGTATTTAGATAAATGCTCATTTGGATAACCAATACGGCAATCTAAACCGGTAACATATTCTACCGCTTGACTTAAGTGCTTTAATAATGCACCACCACCTGTAATAACGATACCACCGATTAATTTTTTCTCGTATCCGGATGATTTGATTTCATAATATACATGCTCGATGATTTCTTCCATACGGGCTTGAATTACATAGGCAAGATTTTTTACAGAAATTTCTTTCGGCTCGCGACCGCGTAATCCTGGAACGCAAATGATTTCATTTTCTTTATTTTCTTCTGCCAATGCCGATCCAAAGCGTGTTTTTAACAACTCAGCTTGATTACGCATTACAGAGCATCCTTCTCTAATATCTTCCGTTACGCTATTGCCACCAAAAGGAATTACGGCCGTGTGGCGAATGATCCCTTCGTGGAAAATTGCGATATCGGTTGTGCCCCCACCAATGTCGACCAATGCAATACCAGCTTCTTTTTCTTCATCGCTCAACACCGATTCTGAAGATGCTAGTGGCTCAAGAATCAAATCTTGAGTTTGTAACCCTGCATTATTTACACATTTGATGATGTTTTTTACCGCCGTTACCTGTCCGGAAATGATGTGGAAATTGGCTTCCAGGCGTACACCAGCCATACCAATTGGATCTTTAATGCCTGGTTCATTATCGATGGTAAATTCTTGTGGCAATACATGGATAATTTCCTCTCCTGGAGGCATCACCAATTTAAACATATCATCAATTAACTTATCGATGTCTTTTTTACCGATTTCGTTGTTTAATTCTCTTCTGGTTAAAATCCCTCTGTGCTGCAAACTTTTAATGTGCTGCCCAGCTATCCCTACATTTACCACTTGTATTTCTACATTGGATTGTCCGCTGGCTACTTCTACTGCTTGAGCAATACCTTGCACCGTTTTTTGAATGTTAGAAACTACCCCACGTGTAACTCCCGCTGATTCTGCTTTCCCTATTCCTAAGATTTCGATTTTGCCGTGTTGTGTTCTACGACCAACTATGACACAAATTTTTGTAGTACCGATATCTAATCCTACTACAATTGGCGACTGACTGGTAAATTTTGCCTTGTCCATATTCGTTAATTTTGTTGAGTTTTATATTGTTTTTCTAGGGCTCTTATTTCTTTTTCTCGGCTTAACTTTAGCTCGGCTTCCGTTTTTTTAGGCTTCGAAGTGTTTGTTGTTTTTTCCTTTTTTTCTTCTGTTTTTGTAAGCGTTGGCTTGGTTGCTGTTACTGCCTTTTCTTTCTTTACTTCTGGTTTTGCTGTAACGGCTTTTTTAACCTCTGGCTTTTTTACCTCTACCTTCTTTGGTATTGTTTTTTGGGGTTCGGTTTTTTTGGCCTCAGGTTTTTTAGGTTCTGGTTTTGGCGTAGTTGCTGCAACTGTTTTTGCTTCAACAATATCTCCAATTACATCATTTATCAACGAATCAGACACTTTTTGATGTAATCTTAAACTATCAGCCGATGAAATTGTTTTGGGTTTTCGTGCCAATTCTAGTGAGTCTCTTCGTTCGCAAACAATCTGATTGCTGTATTTAATGTTGATGGTTTTGTAACGTCGGGCAATTACTTGTGGCAATGCCCTGTGGTAGAAAACTTTAAGATTTCTCATTTTAACATCAAGCGAATCTGCATTACCAAGAATGATGGTTTCATCGCCAACTCTTGGGATTAGTACCATATCATTTTTTGCATTGACCTCGATCTGTTCAATTTGATTATCCCAAAGGGTATCCTTCTTGATGTATAAGGCTGTTTTGTATAGATCTCTTGCCAATTGCGTGTGTAAAGTATCTACCCGACTACCAAAAACCTCAGTAATATTTCCGGTGGCGACCAACACATTTGCCGTGAAGTTTGATGAAATAGGCATTTTTAAACCATCGTTGTCGATGTAAAAATCTTGTCCACCAGCATTCATAATCCTCAAAATGGGCTGACGCTGTTTTACTTCGATGTGCATCACACCATCCATATCCATATATACTTTGGCAAAGCCAATGTATGGATTGGACCTTAGCTTTTTCTCAATTTGGTGGATATTAATTTTTTCGATGTTTCTACCCAACAAAACGCCTTGATCTTGTCTTAAAATCGCATCAATTTCTTCTCTCTCAATAAAATTATCTGCGCCTGGAATTAGAATTTTAACGTCGGTACATTTTACGGTTTGCTTTTTAACGTTGATAAAACTTAAAAGCACCACCACACCTGCTAGACTAATTAGCCAAGCACAGCCTGTTAAAATGGCGTTCCAGTTTACTCGTTTAAGCATGGTTTAATGTGTTTTTTAAAGGTTCAATCAAAGTATCAATATCGCCGGCACCAACTGTTAAAATTAACTCAGGTTTTGTATTCTTAACTTGTTGAATGACAAAATCTTTTCCACATATTTTTTTATCGTTTAGAGTAATCTTATCCAATAAAAACTGAGCGTTGATGCCTTCAATGGGCAATTCTCTCGCTGGGTAAATATCCAATAGCATCAATTCGTCGGCAGTGCTTAAAACTTTCGCAAACTCATCTGCGAAATCTCTGGTGCGTGTAAACAAATGCGGCTGAAAAATTACGGTCAATTTCTTATTTGGATACAGCTGCCTTACGGCATCAAAACAAGCTTTTAATTCTTCTGGATGATGGGCGTAATCGTCTATATAAATCTGCTGTCCGTTATTTACGATATATTCAAAACGGCGCTTTACGCCTTTAAAATTAGCAACAGCCTGTTTTACTTTTTCTGCATCAATACCAAGTTGCAAAGCAATGGCAATGGCCACGGTTGCATTTTCTACGTTATGTTTTCCGGGCAACATTAAACTAATATTTTTAATGCTTTGTGATTGATCAACGTAATCGAAAACAAATTTTGACCCTTCTACTCTCAAATTTTCAGCTTTTGCTGTTGCCGTGGTGCTGGCTGCATAACTGATGCCATTGGCCAAAGGCAAACCTTCATGGGCATACAGTGTACCACCCTCTTTTAGCTGTCCTGCAAATAGTTTGAAGGATTCTTCAAGCTGGCTTTTATCTCCATAAATATCCAAGTGATCGGCATCCATAGAAGTTACCACTGCAATATCTGGATGCAAGGTTAAAAACGAGCGATCGTATTCATCCGCTTCAACCACCACTACATTATTTTTACCAAATAATACATTGGTGTTATAGTTGCTTGTAATGCCCCCAAGAAAGGCAGTACAATCGTAACCGGTATCTTTTAGAAGATGAGCCACTATTGATGAGGTAGTGGTTTTTCCATGTGTACCTGCAACGGCAATGCAAAACATTCCTTTGCTGATGATACCCAAAACTTCTGATCGTTTTTTAAGGCTAAATCCTTTGTCGTTAAAGTGGCTTAATATTTTCGAGTCTTTTGGAATAGCGGGGGTGTAAACAATTAGGCTGTCATCGTGACGATCTAAAAAGGCACAGGGTAAGGCTGCTGGTTCATCCAGGTAAGTAATGAGGATGCCTTCTTGCTCTAACGTTTCAGTTAGTTTGGTTCTGGTTTTATCGTAACCGCAAACTGCACAGCCTCGCTTAGCAAAATAACGAGCAAGCGCACTCATACCGATACCACCGATACCCACGAAAAACACTCTGTTAATTTTGCTTAATTCCATTTCTTTTTATTTTAGTTTAGAGATCTGAGATACTAGATCTGAGATTTTAGATGTGAGATCAAGACTTACGCCTTACACTAATCTTTATATCTCATGCCTCGTGTCTTCCCGTCACCTATCTCCCGTCTCATATCTCATATCTCCCATCTCATATCTCCCGTCTCCGTCTCACTTCATCAATTTCAACACCTCATTTGCGATAATTTCATCTGCTTGTGGCAAGGCCATTTTACCAAGGTTTGCTGAAAGTAAATCGCACTGTTCTTTGTTTTTTAGTAGCGCCAACGCCTCTTTTACCAACGTTTCTTCTGCATCGCGATCGTTTACTAAAAGAGCAGCACCATT
This sequence comes from Pedobacter yonginensis, assembly GCF_003173595.1. Classification (GTDB taxonomy): domain Bacteria; phylum Bacteroidota; class Bacteroidia; order Sphingobacteriales; family Sphingobacteriaceae; genus Pedobacter; species Pedobacter yonginense. The sequence goes on along the minus strand of NZ_QGNZ01000004.1, from coordinate 442,015 downwards.
TTTAACCAATGCCATTGCATTTTTAGTTTGATGATCTTCTGCTACGTTTGGTGATGGTACCAAAATAACAGGCTTCTTAATTAAACAAAGTTCTGCTATGGTTCCGGCTCCTGCTCGGCTGATGATCACATCTGCTGCTGCGTAAGCTAAGTCCATTTTATTTAAAAACTCCAAAATTCTAACGTTTGGATGGTGATCTGGCCCCAAACGTTCTATAATTCCTTTGTAGTAGAATTTTCCGGTTTGCCAGATTACTTGCACATCCTGCGCTATAATTTCTGGAAGATGTTTTTCGATGCTTTTATTTAATGTTCCTGCACCTAAACTTCCGCCAGTTACTAAAATCGTTTTCTTTTGAGGATCGAGTTTTAAAAGTTCTGCTCCTGCAAAATGTTTCCCTTTAATATCGATGACTTCTTTGCGTACCGGATTTCCAGTTTTCAGGATTTTATCACCCGGAAAAAACTGATTCATATCATCAAAGGCTACGCAAATTTTCGAAGCCTTTTTACCCAACCATTTATTGGTTACCCCTGCGTAAGAGTTCTGCTCTTGAATTAAATAGGGTATGCCTTTCAATGATGCGGCGTACAATAGTGGTCCTGATGCGTAACCGCCTACGCCCACCACTACATCGGGTTTAAACTCGTTAATAATTTGCATGGCCTTACGCACACTTCCAATTACTTTAAAGGGCAAGGCAAGGTTTTTTACAATTGAGCCTCTTTGAATGCCACTAATGTTTAAGCCTACAATTTTATATCCTGCAGCTGGAACTTTTTCCATTTCCATTCTGCCTGTTGCGCCCACAAACAAGATTTCACAGGCTGGAACAATGCGTTTTAGGGCATTGGCTATGGCTACGGCGGGAAAAATGTGCCCGCCGGTGCCACCACCTGATATGATAATTTTTGGGGAATTATTCATTTTTATTTAATTATTGAATTTTGAATGATTAATTGTTTGAATGTTTAGTGCAAACGTTACATTCCACATTTCTATAAATTACCTTTTATTTCATTTATTATTACTCACTGTTTTCCTAGCTTTCGCTGTTATGGCTAAAATCTCGTTTACTTCCTTTAGCAGAAATTGAGTTTTCAAATTATCCGTAATTCCGGATTCAGTCAAAATCTCTATCCAAAATGCTGTTTCATCTGCCTCCTCCACTACTATACTTAGTTTGGCAAAAAACTCGGCTTTTGACCTACTTCTACAAGCAGCTCTGTAATTTGCGCCAACGGACGATGCTGATCTTATAAACTGTCTTCCAATTATTCTTGCCTCTTCTGTTTGTGGAAGTGTTTGATAAAATTTAATCGACTCCAAAACAAAATTTTTTGTCCTTAATTTAATTCCTGTTACAAAATCTATTTTAGTTACATGCTCCATTGTGATTTTTTATTTTTTTCAACTTTGGGATGTTAACTGAGTTAGATGATTGCTTCAACTTTTCTTATGCTACTATTTTTTTTGCAGCTACACCTAATTTTATCATTTTTTCATTCAATAATTGAATCATTCATTAATTCAATCATTAAGCCATAGCTGGTATTTCTCCAACAATTACTTTATTATTTTTAATTTTTTCGGTTGTTTCTTTTCCGGCGAGGTTTTCTTCAACATCTCTACTTACGCTCAAGATAATCCCGAATGCCACACTGGTAAAAATCATTGAGGTTCCGCCCATGCTTACCAATGGAAGGGGTACACCTGTAACCGGCCCCAAACCAACCGCAACCGCCATGTTTGCGAAAGCCTGAATGGTTAAACTAAAACTTAGTCCGGCGGCAAGCAGTGCACCAAAGGCCTTGGGTGCTCGAGTTACAATTTTTATACATCGGTATAAAAGCACCAGATAAAGTATCATAATCACAAGTCCTCCAAACGTTCCCCATTCTTCAATAATAATGGCGAAAATAAAATCAGAATAAGGATGCGGGAGGAAGTTGCGCTGCGTACTATTACCTGGACCTTTACCAAAAACACCACCAGTTGCCAATGCAATTTTTGCTTGATCTGCCTGGAAAGTTTTATCTGAATGCTGTTGTTCTGGATGAATAAAAGATTTTATCCTTGAGGCATAGGTTGCACGCCTCGGACCCAAAAACACAACAAATAACAATAAGATTGCTCCACCAACACATACAATGGATATTTGCTTAATGCTGATTCTACCAATAATTAACAGCAAAATGCTCACACCAAACAACATTAAAGCGGTAGATAAGTTGGCTAACGCAATTAACACGAAAACCACACAAACTGAGCCCATTATCGGAATGAAAGACTCTTTTACATTCTTAATATTTTCTTGTTTCTTGGTTAACATGCGCGCCAAGAAGGTTATCAGTGCTAGTTTAGCCAAATCGGATGTTTGAAAAGTTAAGCCAATAACCGGAATTTTAACCCAACGTGATGCATCGTTCACATTAGCACCAAAAACCAAAGTATAAAGCAACAACGGAATGGTTATAATCATCAAGATTTTTGAAATTCCCGCATAATACCTGTAATCGAGTAAATGGGCAATGTAGATCATCCCGATACCCATTAAAACGAAAATAAAATGCTTAAAGAGAAACAGCTTTTCAACAGCCTCACCCCTTTTATAAGCCAGCGTTCCTGTTGCACTATATACTGCCATAACAGATATAAGTGAAAGCAGAATGATGATCAACCAGATCCATCTATCTCCTTTTGTTTTATTAAGTAGTGCTTGAAACATATCTTAAGCCTCCTATTATAATTCTCTAACTGCCGCTTTAAATTGATTTCCGCGGTCTTCGTAATTTTTAAATAAATCGAAACTCGCACAGGCTGGCGATAACAATACGGCATCCCCACGTTTAGCTAAGTGAAAAGCAATTTGTGCAGCTTCTTCTGCCGAAAAGGTATTTACAATCACATCCACATCATCCTCAAAAGCATCGTGTATGCGTTTGTTATCTTTCCCCAAACAAACAATGGCTTTAACTTTACTTTTAACCAAATCTTTCAGCATGTTGTAATCGTTACCCTTATCCACGCCGCCCATAATCAAAACCACATCGCTCGTCATGCTTTCTAATGCATACCAGGTAGAATTTACGTTGGTTGCTTTGCTATCGTTAATGAAATCGATACCAGAAATCTTGGCTACATGCTCTAATCTGTGCTCAATATTTTTGAAATTACCCATGCTCTCGCGAATGGTTTCATTTCTGAGCTCTAAAACCTTCGCTACAATACCCGAAGCCATAGAATTGTAAATGTTGTGCTTGCCTTGTAGGGCTAAATCTGATATAGACATGGTTAGTTCGTTATTTGGTTCTGTAAGTATATGTATGGTATTGTTCTCTAAATAAGCACCTTGATCAACGGTTTGCACAATCGAAAAAGGATAAGATTTTGCCAAGGGCTGTTTGGTTTGAAGTGCTTTTAAACTTTCTTCATCGTCAGCACAATAAATGAAAACATCATCTGCTGTTTGATTTTGAATAATGCGCATTTTGGATGCGGCATAATTTTCTAATTTATAATCATAGCGATCTAAATGATCTGGTGTAATGTTGAGTAGAACGGCAATATCTGCCTTGAACTCAAACATATCATCCAACATAAAGCTCGAAATCTCTAACACATACCAATCGTAGCTCTCCGAAGCTACTTGAGCGGCAAAGCTCTGCCCAATATTACCTGCCAAGCCCACATTGAGACCTGCGTTTTTCAAGATGTGATAGGTAAGCAAGCTCGTGGTCGATTTACCGTTTGATCCAGTGATGCAAACCGTTTTTGCGTTGGTGTATCGTTTGGCAAATTCAATTTCAGAAATTACGGGAATACCTTTTGCCACTAATTTCTTAATGATTGGCGCAGTTGCCGGAATACCTGGACTTTTAATCACTTCAACGGCATTAAGGATACTTTCTTCTGTGTGTTTTTCAGCCTCAAAAGGAATTGAAGCACGTTCGAGCATTGCTTTATAATGATCTGCAATTACACCGAAGTCGGACACAAAAACATCAAAACCCTTTTGCTGTGCCAAAAGTGCCGCACCTACGCCACTTTCGCCTGCACCCAAAATTACGACACGCCCCTGCCCTGTCAATCCTGACTTGGCATTAATATTTGGGTTTGTTATCGAGTTATTGGTGTTCATGGTTTTTGTTTATGTTTTGTTGATTTTGATGCTATTCAGTATTATCTCAGTTTTAGTGTTACAATGGTCATAATGGCGAGCATAATTCCGATAATCCAGAAACGGGTTACAATTTTCGCTTCGTGATAGCCCTTTTTCTGATAGTGATGGTGTAGTGGAGACATTAGGAAAATGCGCCGCCCTTCGCCAAACTTCTTTTTGGTGTATTTGAAGTATGATACCTGCATAATCACCGAAACCAGCTCAATTAAAAACACGCCGCATAAAATCGGAATTAACAATTCCTTTCTAATCATAATGGCAAAGGCGGCAATAATACCACCGATGGCCAAACTGCCTGTATCTCCCATAAAAACCTGAGCTGGATATGAATTATACCAAAGGAAACCTACACAAGCACCCACAAAAGCTCCAGCGAAAATCATCAACTCCCCAGAATTCGGGATGTACATAATATTCAGATAATCAGCCATTACAGTGTTACCAGATACGTAGGCCAAGATGCCCAGCGTAGTGCCAATTACGGCCGAAGTACCTGTGGCAAGGCCATCAATACCATCCGTAATATTTGCACCGTTAGATACCGCGGTGATGATAAAAACGGTAAATGCCAGAAAGATAATGAAGGCGTATTTTTGATAGTCTTTGCCCAAAAACTTCAACACCTTTGCATAATCAAACTCATTGTTTTTATAAAAAGGCATGTTGGTTTTAGTCGATTTTACATCTTGGGTATAGTAAAAGGTTTCTCCTTTTTGGCGTAAAACCATTGGCACAGAAGAAGTATTTTTAACATCATCTTGAACGGTTTCTCTAACCACAATATTTGGATGGTAATACATGGTCCAGCCGATAATTAAGCCTAAACCAACCTGTCCAACAACTTTGAACCGTCCTGCTAATCCCTCTTTATTTTTCTTGAAAACTTTAATGTAGTCGTCTAAAAAGCCAATTGCACCCATCCATACTGTAGTTACAATCATTAAGATTACGTAAATATTAGCGATGTTTGCGAACAGAATTGTCGGTATTAGAATCCCCAACAAAATCATAATTCCACCCATTGTAGGCGTACCTTGTTTTTGCATTTGTCCTTCTAAACCCAAGTTTCTCACTGTTTCGCCAACTTGCTTGGTGTGTAAGAAATCTATAATTCTACGGCCATACACTGTGGTAATAATCAGCGACAGGATTATGGAAATAGAAGCACGAAACGTGATGTATTGAAACAACCTTAATCCAGGAATGTCATAGTGCTTATGCAGGTATTCGAATAATAAATATAACATTAGCTGTTTGCGTTTAATTGTTCACTTAAAATTTCTTTATCATCAAAATGGTTGCGCACGCCATTAATCTCCTGATACTTTTCATGACCTTTCCCTGCAATAAGTATTATATCTCCGCTCTGCGCTAAATGGCATGCCGTTTTTATGGCTTCCCTTCTATCCAAAATAGATATGGTTTTACGTTTGTTTGTTGGTGAAACACCTGCCTCCATCTCGTTGATGATGGCTTGAGGATCTTCTGTTCTTGGGTTATCAGATGTTAGGATTACCTTATCGCTCCAATCGCAAGCTACCTGCGCCATAATCGGGCGTTTAGTTTTATCTCTATCGCCTCCACAGCCAATTACCGTGATCACCTGTTCTGTACCTTTTCTGATGTTGGCAATGGTACTCAACACATTCTGAACAGCATCTGGAGTATGTGCATAATCTACAATTCCGATGATTTTCTCTGGTGAAACGATATAATCGAAACGACCTTCAGCCCCCGATAAACGACTTAACAAGGTTAATACCTTGAGTTTGTCCTGCTCTAATAAAATTGCTGTGCCGTACACGGCTAATAAATTGTAGGCATTAAAAGAGCCAACCAGCTTGAAATACACATCTTCATTATCGATGTCTAGATGCAAACCACTAAATTGGTTTTCGATTATTTTAGCTTTGAAATCTGCAATTTGTTTTAGGGCATACGTTTTTTTATACGCCTTCGTATTCTGCAACATTACCGCCCCGTTTTTATCGTCAATATTGGTTAAGGCGAAAGCATTTTTCGGCAAGCCATCAAAGAAAGCTTTTTTCGCTTTTAAATAGCTATCAAAGGTTTTGTGAAAATCTAAATGATCGTGCGTAAGGTTTGAAAAAACACCACCAGAAAAGGTTAAGCCCTCAATTCGGTGCTGTGAAACTGCATGTGAACTTACTTCCATAAAGCAATAATCACAACCTGCATCAACCATTTTCCTTAACAATTCATTTAAGGCGATTGGATTTGGTGTGGTGTGCGTTGCTGCTACAACAACTTCATTTATGTAATTTTCAACCGTAGATAACAAACCTGTTTTGTACCCTAAATCTCTAAACAGTTTATACAAGATGGTTGCTATGGTGGTTTTTCCATTTGTTCCAGTTATACCGATTAATTTTAAATCAGCAGAAGGATTACCGAAATAGTTGCCCGCCATAATGCCTAAAGCCACTGAGCTGTTTTCTACTTTTACGTAGGTTAGGGTAAAATCCTCTATCTCCGGCAAGTTTTCACAAATGATAACAGCTGCACCCTGACTAATGGTTTGTTCTATAAATTGATGGCCATCTGCAACTGTACCCACTACAGCAAAGAAAACATCATCTTGGCCTACTTTACGCGAATCAAAATTTAGGGCGTTAATCTCCCGATCGGTTTTTCCAACCAACTCTTTAATGGTTACGCCATAAAGTAAATCCTGTAGTTGCATTTTTTTTAATTATTAACTTTTTGAATTTTGAATGAGTGAATTTCTAATTTTGAATGAGTGAATTTTGAATGAGTAAATTTTGAATGAATGAATTTTAATTTTGAATGAATGAATTTTGAATGAGTGAATGATAATTGCAATCGCTACATTCTCCATTTTTTCCTTATTTCATTCTATCATTTTCTCATTCCGTCATTCTCTCATTCTATCCTTCCCTCATTCTCTCATCCCATCATTCTCTCATTCCATCATTCTCTCATTCCATCACTCTCTCATTCCATCACTCTCTCATTCCCTCATTCTATCATTCAATCACTCCATCATTCCCTCATCCCATCATTCTCTCATTCCATCGTCCTCACATTATCACATTATCTCATCCTCACATTACCTATTGTAATTCTATCTGTACGCCTATACCTTTTCCTACCTTTGTTCCGGCAAGAATGGATTGACTCACCACTTTACCAGCACCAATCGCTTTTGTCTTTAAACCAGCGTTTCCTAAAAGATAAAGGGCATCTTTTAAACCCATACCTGCAACGTTTGGCATTATGCCTTTACGCTCATTATTTTCTTGAAATACGGTTCCTGCGCTGGTATCAATGGTATTGTAATATTCAGATTTAGAAGCAAATAGCGGCTTAAATCCAAAGGCCTTGTAAACTTTTTGGGTAGCCTTACTTTGTCCTGCTTTGGTTGGTGGATTGCCTGTATTACCCACTAAACGAGTAGGCACATCATCATACATTTGCATATCGCTGGCATAAATACGATCTGCGATTTCACGAAACACTGGTCCTGAAACTAAAGCACCATAATAGTTCCCTTTAGGATCATTTATCACCACAATCATCGAATACTTAGGTTTATCAGCAGGAAAATAGCCCACAAACGATGCTTGATATTGCTTATTAGCCTTATATCCTTTATTCGCGTCAGCAACCTGTGCCGTACCGGTTTTACCTGCAATTTTGTAAAGCGGATTATAAACCACCTGTTTACCACTACCCTCTGTTACCACACCTTCTAGCATCTTTTTAACTTTGCTTAAGGTTTTATCCGAACAGATTTTTTCGTTAATTACTCTTGCTTGAAATTGCTCGATTGGGTTACCCAGTCTTCTAATCTCTTTTACAAAAATTGGCGCAATGTATTTCCCGTTATTGGCAACAGCATTGTAAAACGAAAGCATTTTTAAAGGTGTGAGTTGCATCTCATAACCGTAAGCCATCTGCGGCAAGGTCATATTCTTATTCCAGCTTTTGTTTTTTGGCGTTTTAACCACTGGCTGTGCTTCACCTGGGATTTGTAAACCTAACTTTTCGTTTAAGTGCCAATCGTACAAATGATCTGTAAATTTTGATTGATCCTCGCGATAGCCATTATTTACTAAATACGCAACGGCTGCATTTGATGATTGCTCAAAAGCCTTTTTTACGCTCACTACACCAATACTGCCGTGAGAATCTTTAATTAAGTGACCAGGAATTTGGTAATTCCCTGTTGCCACCATCGTACCTGTATCTACAATTTTATCTTCAAGCAAAGCCATGTAAGAGGCCAACTTAAATGTTGATCCAGGATCTTGATTACCGGCAATTGCGTAGTTAAATTTTTCTTTATAAACGCCTTCTTCTACTTTCGAAAAATTGGCAACCGCTCTAATTTCGCCAGTGGCCACTTCCATCACAATCACCGCTCCATGATCGGCTTGGCTTTTGATCAATTGTTTTTCCAATGCACTTTGAGCCAAATCCTGCATGTTAATGTCGATGGTCGAAATAATGTCCGCGCCATCTTTAGGTGCAACCTCCGCTTCTTCATTTACAGGAATGTAAACACCACCTGCAATACGTTGCATCAATCGCTTGCCCGTTTCACCGTTAATGTACTCATTGTAAGCCCCTTCCAAACCTACACCATTCTTTACATTTTCGTTTTTATAACCAATGGTACGTGCAGCCAAAGCCTGAAAAGGAAGAATGCGCTTGTTTTGCTGAACAGCAATTAAACCACCGCTAAACTTACCGATGTTATACAGCGGGAAGGTTCTGATGACCTTTAAATCAGAATAACTAACCTTGCGGTGAATTAATAAATAACGCGCACTATCTTGGCGACCGATGCGCAAATAACGAGCATATTCTTTTGGTGTTTTATCGCCAAAAAGCTGAGCTAATTTCAAACCCAACGAATCTACTTTTTCATTAAAAACTTTATCATCGGCAATACCGCCCGCAAACATATCCATCCTCAACTCGTATTCGGGTACTGAAGTAGCCAATAAACTCCCATCATTCGAATAAATGTTTCCACGTGTGGCTTCTACATTTACATAACGCGTAGAAAGACTATCTGCCATAGCTTTCCATTTATGCCCCTGTACAAACTGCACCTGACCAAGGCGGAGAAATACCGCCAAAGCAAAAAGCACAATTAAGCCAAATGCCAGATATACACGAAGCAAGATGTTTGCTCTAATATTCATCGCTTTTAACAATTATTTTTTTTGGTGGTTCAATTAATTCTTTTATTCCGAGTGTATCTACCTTTTTAGCCACCTCCGTTAATTTACTTTTAAACATGAGGTCGGCTTTTAAAGATTTATATTCCCATCTTAACTCTTTCACTTCTTTGTTCAACTTATCAATTCGGCGTACATTGTTTACCGCGAAATGGCTGTTGGCAATGTAAACCATACCCAACAAGGCCAAAAAACATAAAAAAGGCAATGCATTAGTTGCGGCATCTTTGGTTACCAACCCATCATTAAACAGCTTGCTAATGAATGAATTGCTGTCCATTTTCTCTTCAGCAGTTTTCGGTTTTTTAGGCGCAGCTTTTAATTCTGGCTCAGGCCCAATCTCTTCTTCTTCTATATCCGCTCTAAACCTGTTCATATTTTCTCTGCAATTCTTAATTTCGCACTGCGGGCTCTGTTATTCTGAGCAATTTCCTCATCAGAAGCAATAATCGCTTTGCGGGTAATCACATTAAATGGCTTTTGTTGGTTTCCGAAGAAATCTTTTTCTACCTCGCCCTGAAATTTACCTTTAGCCATGAAATTTTTAACTGGCCGATCTTCCAAAGAATGGTAAGACATCACCACCAAATGACCGCCGGGCTTTAAAACTTCTGCTGCTTGTTGAAGGAAATTTTCTAACACTTGAATTTCGGCGTTAACCTCAATGCGTAAGGCCTGAAAAACTTGAGCCAAATACTTATTTTCTTTTCCTTTCGGGATATATTCGGAAATGGCGGCTTTAAAACTATCGATATCGGTAAAAGATTTCTCTAACCGAGCAGTAACGATAGCACGCGCTAAAGTCTTGGCATTCTTAACTTCTCCATAAATGCCAAATAATTTATGAAGTTTGTCTTCGCTGTATGTATTTAAAACTTCTGCCGCGGTTAACTTTCCGTTTGGATCCATACGCATATCCAAATCTGCATTGAAGCGAATAGAAAAGCCGCGTTGAGGCACATCAAATTGATGAGAAGAAACCCCAAGATCGGCCAAAATGCCATCTACTTGCTTAAATCCTTTTAAGCGAAGATTATTTTTTAGGAAACCAAAATTTTGATCGATAAATATAAAACGATTATCGTTGGGGATATTAGCTTGTGCATCAGGATCTTGATCAAAGGCAATCAAAGTACCGTTCGGACCTAGGTGCTTCAAAATTTCTTTCGAATGCCCACCGCCGCCAAACGTTACATCAACATAAACACCATCAGGTTTAATATCTAAGCCATCAATGCAGGGCTGCAACATTACAGGAATATGGTAATTATTCTCCATCTTCCCTCCTGTTTTTACTGCCCATTACTTCCTCCGCAAGATTTGCAAAGTTTTCTGGAACATCATCAAATAAATCTTCGTATGCTTTTTTGTCCCAAACCTCAATTTTATCTAACTGGCAAGCCAAAACCAAATCAGCTCCGATTCCAGCAAATTCAACAAGAGATTTCGGCAACAATACACGGCCGGCAGCATCTAGACTAAGCTCCGTTGCACCACGAGTAAAGGCTCTAACAAAATCACGATTCTTTTTCTCGTAAATATTTAATTTGTTTAGGTCTGCAAGAATTGCATCCCAAACTTTTCTCGGATAAATAACCAGATTTTTTTCAAAACCACGGTTAATCACCAACCCATCTTTCTCAGCCTCAGGCAATTGTTTCTTAAGCGCAGCAGGCACCATAAGGCGTCCCTTTGCGTCAAGTTTACAATCGAATTCTCCTAAAAGTTGGGTCATAGTGGTATTTACACTTTTTATCTAGTGTAAAAGTAAAGAGTTTTACCACTTTTTACCACTTTTTACCACAAAAAAGTTTTCAACACCCTAAATTTCTTTTTTTAGGCTTTATCAAGTAACAGTAAGTACACAAACAGAAAATTAAAAAACGCCTTATTTACTGATAACTAAGGGGTTTACGATGAATTTATGAGCATGTGTAAGGAAATCCCACTTTCTAAATTGAGCGCAAAAAAAAACCTCGCAGGTTTTAGTAACCAGCGAGGTTTTGTTTAGTCGGAGCGCAAAAAATTGGCTCGATGTTGCCGTTTAACAGTGAATTTTATGAAGAACTTTTAAGGTCTATTCGTTATCACTAAGACCCTGAAATGAACTCAGGGTAAGGATTGTTTTAGGAAATCTCTTAAAGTCATCCTTCATGCTGAATCGACTAAAACACAGCTCCGTCATGCTGAATTTATTTCAGCATCTTAATGGATATATAAAAGTTTATGGGTTTCCGAAAATCTATCCAAAACAACTAAGACCCTGAAATAAATTCAGGGTGACGATCGTTTTATTCTTTCAGCCTTTCCACTTTTAGTCGTTAAGTGCTTTAACACCAGGCAATTCTTTACCCTCCATATACTCTAACAAAGCACCACCACCAGTTGATACGTAGCTTACTTCATCTTCGAAGCCAAATTTTGCAATTGCCGCAGCTGAATCGCCACCCCCAATTAAGGAGAAAGCCCCGTTTTCTTTGGTGGCTGCTACAACGGCTTCTGCCACTGCTTTTGTACCTACTTCGAAGTTTTCCATCTCAAAAACACCCATAGGCCCATTCCACAATAAGGTTTTTGAGTTCTTAATTACCTCTTGAAATAAAGCAACTGATTTTGGACCAATATCCAAGCCCATCCAATCTGCTGGAATATGACCGGAATCAACATCCTTTTTATCGGCATTGTTTGCAAATTTATCTGCAATAACGGTATCAACAGGTAAAATGAGTTGAACACCTTTGGCTTTAGCTTTTTCAAGCAATTCTAAAGAAAGTTCTTGCTTATCAGCTTCTAATAAAGAAGTTCCGATTTCGCCGCCTTGTGCTTTTGCAAAAGTATAAGCCATACCGCCACCAATAATTAAGTTATCTACCTTATCCAATAATTTTTCAATCAGAAGGATTTTATCAGATACTTTAGCACCACCCATAATGGCAGTGAATGGTCTTTCTGGGTGATTTAATATTTTTTCTGCGTTTGCAACTTCGCCAGCCATCAAATAACCAGAGAATTTGGCATCTGGGAAGAACTGTGCAATGATAGAAGTAGATGCATGTGCACGGTGAGCCGTACCGAAAGCATCGTTCACATAAACATCGCCTAGCTTGGATAATTTTTCTGCAAATGCAACATCGCCTTTTTCTTCTTCTTTATAAAAACGAAGGTTTTCTAGCAACAAAACTTCGCCAGGATATAAATTATTGGCTTGGTTTACAGCACTTTCTCCAATACAATCGTCGGCAAACTTCACTTCTAAATCCAACATCCTAGAAAGATCGCCAAGAATATGTTTTAAAGAATATTTATCAGTTGGTCCATCTTTTGGACGACCCAAGTGCGACATTAGAATTACTGAACCGCCATCGTTTAATATTTTCTCGATTGTAGGCAATGCAGCACGCATTCTTTTATCATCGGTAATTTTGAAATCATCATCGAGCGGCACATTAAAATCTACTCTGATTAATGCTTTTTTATCTTTAAAGTTAAACTGGTCAATCGTTTTCATGTTTAATTATTATATTTTAAGTTTAATTTCATTTCGTAATGGAAACCAATTCCGGGAATGTCAAATTCTGGAGCATCGGTTGTAAATCCTAATTTTTTATAAAACGAGGCAGCGGTAGAACGGGCATTACACCACAAATAATCTGTACGGTATTCTTTCAGGTATTCAATAGCAAAGTTAATCAGGGCTGCTCCATATCCTTTCCCTCCTTCATCGGGATGCGTGGCCATTCCTCTAAGCTGATAGCCTTCCCCTTCATCCGGAAAGAAATCATTCCGCATAAAAGTAGCTATCGATTTGATCTTATCGTGCTCAACATAGCCCAAGTGAAAAGTATCGTATGCCACATCTCCAGCAAAAACACATTGATCAAATGGCTTACCGTTTCGTAAAACCAAACTTCTTAAAGGAAGAACTTCTTCAGGAAGAATAAATTTAATCATGTTTATTAAATTTTAACCGAGTGACCTAGGCCTTTAATGCATCTATCTTTTTTACAACATCAATCAAACGGCTGCTGTAGCCATATTCATTATCGTACCAGCCTACTACTTTAACCAAATCGCCAACAATAGAGGTGAGCTGGGCATCAAATATACAAGAATGTGGGTTATCTATAATATCAATTGACACAATTGGATCTTCTGTATATTCTAAAATATTTTTTAGCGCATGTTCTGAGGCATATTTAAAAGCCAAATTAATCTGCTCTATGCTTGTTTTATTTTTCAACAAGCAGGTAAAATCGGTAAGCGAACCATTTAAAACCGGAACCCTAATGCCTGCTCCGCCTAATTTACCATCCAATTCTGGAAAAATATGGGTAATGGCTTTGGCTGCACCCGTTGTGGTTGGAATAATGGAGGAAGATGCGGCTCTGGCCCTGCGTAAATCTTTGTGGTTACTGTCGTGAAGATTTTGATCGCCCGTCATCGAGTGGATAGTGGTGATGTAACCTTCTTCCACACCCCAATTGTCGTTTAAAATTTTAATCATCGGGGCGATGTTGTTGGTGGTACAGCTGGCGTTAGACAGGATGGGGCTTCTCAAATCAATACGATCATCATTCACACCCAAAACAACCATCGGAATTTCATCAGCCGCGGGGGCCGAAATGAGCACTTGGCTGGCACCTGAAGTTAAATGTTTCTCTGCTGCTTCTACAGTTAAATTTTTCCCTGTACAATCTACAACCAAATCTACCCTCAATGCCGACCAGGGCAGCTCATCAGCCTCTTTAATTGAGAAAACAGGAATGGAATGTTGCCCAATAACCAAACAATCTGGCATCGCTGATACCGAATCGGGGAAAACCCCATGTACGGAATCGTATTTAAATAAATGAGCCATGGTTTTAGCATCAGCGAGGTCGTTTATGGCTACAACATCAAAACCCTGAGCCAAAGCCAAGCGTAAAAATGTTCTACCAATCCTACCAAAACCATTAATTGCGAGCCTCATTTTATATACTTTAGAGCGCAAAATTAGTGTTTATTTTCATATTTGATGGATGAGGAAATTGGTTAAATCCCATGTGAAAGTAAATAGATTTGCCTTGCGATGTTAGTCATTGAACTACTGCACATTAACTGGCAATTGCAGATGATTTGACAGATGTAACATCTGAATTTGATCTTGCTTGATTTTTATTCGATTCTATTTTAGACAATTGCAAGGTGATGATTAGATTAAAGGATGCGCATAGCCCGAATAGAATGATGATGAGCAAAAAATTACCCAATGTTTGAAAAGCAATCGTACTACCAATGGTGAGTACATTAAGACTGGCGGTTAAGGCCACTATTTTATTGGGTTTTAAACCCAATCTTTCTAAGCGATGATGCATGTGATTTCGATCGCCCTTAAAAGGTGATTTTCTATGGTAAAGCCTGATGCAGAAAACCCTAAGCGAATCGAATATTGGAACAATTAAGATGGAGACTGCAATTGCCGGAGCAGAAAAAAATGACGGATGGTTTGCCCCGGTAAATTTATTAAGTTCGATAAACTTGATGGCCAATGCAGCCGAAACCAAGCCAATGATGAGCGCCCCAGTATCGCCCATAAAAATTTTTGCTGGATACCAATTGTATTTTAAAAAGCCACCAATTGCGCCAGCAAGTGCAAAAGCGATAAAGGCATAAGGCAATTGATGCATAAGACAAAACAATACACCAAAAGTGAGTGTAGAAATGATACCGATAACACCTGCTAAACCATCAATACCATCAATTAAATTGAAAGAATTGTTTAAAAAAATAATCAGAATTAAAGAAAAAATACCGCCCCATAAAAAATTCATTTCGCCAATATTGAGTACGCCATATAAACTGGTTAACCGGAATCCACCAAAAAACACCAAAATTGCAGCCACCGCAATTTGAATGGCAAATTTGGTACTGGTGTTGGTGCCATAAACATCATCTTTTAACCCTAATGCTGTAAGCAAAATACAAGATGTTATTAAAAAATTAGCCTCTTTGTAATTGGTTAGGGTAGAAAAAAGCAGAATACTAATGGTGAAACTGCCTACAATGGCCAAGCCCCCTAAACGTGAAATGTTTCTATCGTGGTTTTTCCGATATAAATCGTTCTTATCGAAAAGACTGTATTTTAACGAGGTATAGATTACTGAAGGTATGCTGAACATAACCATCCCAAAGGCCATAAAAAAAATGGCTCCGTAAAATAGCTCTGGGTTTGTATTTAAAATATCCTTAAGCAATATAGAATGTTTGATAGTCAAAGATAAAACAATAAGGCATAAAACATTAATTGTTGGCTATAATACAGGTTGACATAAATCAAAGAAAATTAGCAGTACTTTATGTTGTTCACTAGTATTATCCATTTTTAAATTCATTGAATTGAAAAATTCTCCGCCTGATGACTGTTAAATGATTAGATAAACTGCAAGAGTTTGCCAAATTTTTTTCTTAAAATAGTGATCATTGGGTTGGGTATCTCGTTTCTTTTCAATACTTTATAATCATTTTTGAAAGCTAAATATCTACTATTGAAGGATTTATTGCTTAGCCCGCCAGTGCGCATGTTCACCATCAATTTTGGAAGATATTGGGCAACAATTTTATGTTTGTAAAAATACCTCACAATCAAGTCGTAATCGGCTGTGGTTCCTAAATCTAAGGCATAAGGGCCCAATTTTTCAAATAAAGTTCTTTTCAAATATAAGGTTGGGTGTGCGGGCATCCATCCTTTTCCAATGTCTATCCAAGAGGTTTGACGGGATTTCCATGTACGGAGGATGTTCAAAGTATGTGGGTGAACATAATTCAAATCGCCATAAACTGCATCGATGTGTGGGTTTTGAATAAAAGCCTCCGCAACCTGTTTTAACACAGCATCTGAAGCAAACATATCATCCGCATTTAAAATCCCCACAATATCTCCACTAGCCATCTTAATTCCTTTATTAATAGCATCGTACAGCCCTCTATCTTGTTCTGAAACGAATTTATGAATGTGCGGCCGATACGCTTCTATTATATCTAAGGTGCTGTCAACCGAGCTTCCATCGATAACAATGTATTCCACATCTGTATAAGATTGAGCAATAACAGATTCGATGCAGTTCTTTAAGAATGCTTCTCCATTATACACAACGGTAACTAATGATATCTTCATTTAAACGGTGGCACGGCTATTTAAGTTTAAAGCTAAATCTAACCTTATTATTAATGAGTTTGCAATGGTGAGATCGTTAAATTCAAATTTATCCTTGGCCAAAAAAATAATAATCCAAAAATATAATATAAAATTGAGTTTTAAATTACACAATTCTTTTCCTAACCATAAAAACACCCATAACAGCAGAAGATAAGGCGAATGCCCAGGTATAGTTGTCAATCGGGCAATCTATAATTGTAAAGCTTGATGCCTCGTAACCCGTGTAGATTGTCCCTAAACAAGCACAAGTACCCCCAACACAAACACCTAAAAAACTACAAACTCCGCAAGCTTTTCCAGTAATACCAACGGGTGTCCAACCACATTCGCTATACATTGAAGGCGTAGCATTGTACATGGCATATCCACCAGCTAACACATTAACATTTGGCGAGGTATAAACCCGATTATACGCAGGCCCCGCTTGGGTGATTAGGCACTCTTGACTATTGGCCTTATCCATAAAAACAAAATTAAACAAACTGAAAATCAATAAGATTACAAAAATTTTCATAAACCATTTTTAAACAAAAAAACAGCTTATGAGGCTTACAACCTACGTTCGTTTTGTTCAAGTTAACGAGGGTAAAAAATCGCTTAAAAGGCTGAAAATGAACATTAAGGATAATGTACTTTTGAGATGGCTTACATGTATTGGGATGGCGATTACATTTTAAGATTTGACCTTAAAACAGATAAAAACCAATCAGACGATTCTTTAAAAGAAATATCTATTTTTACAAACAGATCAGCAAACGATTTATATGGTTGAAAAAATAGAACATCAGGGTATTTTACTCGCAATTATCATTAGGGCCAACTATGAAAAAGATGGCATCAGCTTTTTTACACCCAATGATTTTTCGCAGCAACTGGGTTATATGAATCGAAAAAAGGGTTACCTAATCGAACCCCATATTCATAAATTGATAGAAAGAAAAGTGGTGTTAACTCAAGAAGTACTATATATCAAAAGTGGCAAGGTTCTGGTCAACTTTTACGATGAGGCCCAACGCTATCTTGAAAATCGCATCGTAAGCACTGGCGATGTCATTCTGTTGGCCAATGGCGGGCATGGTTTCGAAATGCTTGAAGATTCGGAAATGATCGAAATTAAACAAGGGCCTTATGTTGGCGAAGAAGATAAAGTAAGATTCAAATCCTAAGCCATGCCAGATGTTTTTAATATATACAGTTCTTATTACGACTTACTGTACAAAGACAAAGATTACGAACAAGAAGTAGATTATATTTTAGATTTGATCAACCGATATCAAGATCACACAACAAATATTATTGAGTTTGGATCGGGCACGGGAAAACATGCTAGTATATTGGCATCCAAAGGATTTGACGTAGTAGGCATAGAGCCAAGCGAGGAGATGATTAAAATTGCAAACGCCAAAAGTAAATCCAATCTTTCCTTTGTTCAATCTTCTATTGAAAGTTACAACGGTTTAAAACATTTTGATGTCGCCATTTCTCTTTTCCATGTAATGAGTTATTTAACCACAAACGAAGACTTAAAAAAAGCATTCGCAAACGTAAATAACAGTCTAAAAACAGGTGGCATTTTTATATTCGACATTTGGTACAGCCCTGCGGTTTTAACCCAACTACCAGAAAAAAGAACAAAATCAATTGAAAACGAAGTAATTAAAGTGCTTAGGCATGCCACACCCGAAATTCATTGGAACAGCAACGTAATTGATGTGAACTACCACATTGAAGTATTGGATAAAATGACGAACACGAGCACTTACTTTGATGAAATCCATAAAATGCGTCATTTCAGTATTCCAGAAATTAAACTACTGGCTGATGTTTCTGGATTTAAAGTAGTGGCCAATCACGAATTTTTAACGGCCAAACAACCTGGCGCAGATACTTGGGGCGTGTGCTTCGTTCTTCAAAAAATATAATGTACTTATGAAATTTATACCTGTTAATACACCTTTGTTAAATGGCAACGAACTTAAATATTTAACTGAATGCATTACAACAGGTTGGATTAGTAGTGAAGGCCCTTTCATAAAAGAATTTGAGACGAAGTTTTCGGCCTATATTGGCCAAAAATATGGCGTTGCAGTTAGCAATGGCTCTGCCGCGCTGGATATTGCTGTAAAAGCATTGGGCATAGGTACAGGTGATGAAGTAATTATGCCCACCTTTACCATCATTTCGCCAGCACAATCTGTAGTTACAGCTGGCGCAATCCCTGTTTTAGTAGATTGCAGTTTAACAGATTGGAACATGAATGTGACAGAGATTGAAGGTAAAATCACCGCCAAAACAAAAGCCATTATTGTGGTGCATGTGTATGGCTTACCGGTTGATATAGAGCCTATTCTTTCACTTGCAAAAAAATATAATTTAAAAATAATTGAAGATGCGGCTGAAGTGCATGGGCAAACCTACAATGGCCAAAAATGTGGGTGTTTTGGTGATGTTTCCATCTTCAGTTTTTATCCAAACAAACATATTACCACAGGTGAAGGCGGCATAATTTTAACCAACAATCAAGCCATTGCCGAGCGCTGCCAAAAATTGAGAAATTTATGTTTTGAACCTGAAGGGCCAAGATTTGTACATTATGAATTGGGCTGGAATTACAGAATGACCAATTTGCAAGCTGCGCTCGGCCTTGCCCAGCTCGAACAAATAGATTCATTCCTAAGCAAAAAAAGACAGTTAGGCGAGTTTTACCAAAAGGAATTAAGTTTTTTAAAGGATGAAGGCTTTTTACTTCCCGAAAAATCAAGTGCCCAGGCAGAAAATATCTATTGGGTATTTGGCTTGGTGGCCCCATCAGAAAAAGAAAAAGAGGGCTTAATAGATTGTCTTAATCAAAATAAAATTGCCACCCGACCCTTCTTTTGGTGTATGCACGAACAACCTATTTTTAAACAAATGGGTTTCTTCGAAAAAGAATCTTTCCCAAATGCAGAAAAATTGGCGAGAAGGGGATTCTACTTACCTTCTGGCTTAGGATTGGAAAATGACGACTTGGAAAGAGTTGTATCTGTAATTAAACAGTATAAGGGAAAATAAATAAACTTAAAACCAAGTTCAGCTCTTATAACTAGCGCTGAAGTACGGCGTTCATTTCAACTTTGCTTCTAAACAGATAGAAAACCAAACCTGAAAACAAAGCCAACATCAACCAAACATAATCATCTAACGGACACATGGTTATTGTGTAGGTTTCTAATGTTCCGTTGTTACCAGGATAACTTGGGGCAACCCCACCCGGATAAGAATTATATTGAGTACTCGACATTACGAAGCATAGTGGCCCAGATCGTGTTATGCTATTATTGCTTGAACTTACCGTATTACAAATTTCGTAGGATTGATAATTGATATCTGACTTGTTTCCATTTAAATCGTAAACTCTTGGAGATCCAGAGAAGGAATTATCACTTGGGGACGAGGTGACCATACCTAAATAAGATGTGTAAAACGTATTACTAATTAAGCACCCAGTGGTTTGAGCATTCGAATGGAAAGTTATAAAAAACAAAGCCACGAATAGACTCAGCCTAAAATTATTCATAAAGAAACAGACAACAATGGTAAATTTAATCCTACTTTTTTTTAGCAAATATTCAAAATTAAAATGTTTTATTCTAATTTTAGAAATATTTTGGCTTTCTTCAGACAATACGAAAGAAAAGCTCCGTTGGATTTTCGTTTTTAAAAAAAGTTAATTAGCTACAGATATCCCTATATGATTGTTTTCGAATAAACCAGTAGCCAAGAAGGGAAAGTGAAACAAACAGGTATCCTACATAATCATCTAGTGGACAATTAGAAAGCGCAGAATATGTTGTTAAAGAGCCAGATAAAGTACCGAAAAATGGAACACTTACGATTGTGCATGTTCCATTGGCCCCAACAGAGGTAATACAAACGGTTGTAGGAATGGCGGCACTGGCAATTACAGTTCCAGTATAATCATAATTTGTACCAGTAGTATTGGTTGTATATAACTTGCCCGAAATACTCCCAATGCAACCGGTTTGTGCAAAGGCGCTTTTAGTCATGAGAGCAAGCAACCCCATAATTAAAAAACTCTTGAAATTCCCCATCGATTAAAAAGTTGCTTATTTAATCATGGAAATAATCGAAACAATAAGGAGGATTTAGAGTAAATATAATTGATTTTTAGCTCACTTACTTAAAGCAAAGGCAATAATTTTTACATGAATAAAGAGATGTTAATGATAAAACATTCGTGTTTAAAAGATACAATTTAGGAGAAAATCAGTTTCTTTCTTAAGATCGAAAATCCCGCAGCGCCTAAAATCACAGGTAAAACCCAAACGTAATCATCTAGTGTGCAATTATAAACTGCGTAGTTGCGAATTACGCCACTACTCGACTGTAAATAACAAAAATTACATGTGGTTGTACTCGACCCCGATATGGCCACAACCTCTCCCTGAGGATCATCATTTGGGCAATAGTTTCTGTAAAAAGAACAATTGTTAACGTTTCCAGTATTGAGATACAAAGTATTTTGGGCGGCAACATAACAGCCTGTACCTGATTGAGAAAAGGAATGGAGCGGGATAGAACACAAAAATAGAAGCGAAATACGGAGAATATTTCTTATCAGCACATTCATACAACAGGGATTGAAATGATTTTGATGCAAATTTACCCAAATCAGCTCAGAATACCAACTAATATGATTAATACTACAAAAGCATGCCTATTTTAAACTTACGCGTTAACATTCACTAGGGAGTCGTTTTTTTGCACGTCTTCCGATGAAACAGAAAACCAAAAGAGAAAACCCTGAAAAGACATATTCATCACCATCTAACGAACATCCAGCAGGCAAACTATACGTAGTTAAGGATCCCGATACGGAGCCAAAAAATGGAACACTTACTACCGTGCAAGTTCCATTTGCGCCGATGGATGTGATACAGTACGTTGAATAAATATTGGCGCTAGCAATCACGGTACCACCATAATTGTAATTTGTACCCGTGGTATTGGTGAGATATAAATCGCCAGTTATACTCCCGATGCAACCAGTTTGTGCGGAAGCGTTTCGATTCAGAAGAAAAACTAAACCAAACACCAAAAAAGATTTGAAATTCCTCATCTATTGGAAATTGACCTTTTATTACTTAATAAATTGAAAGGTTGAGGAGGATGTGATATCAAATATAGCCTATTTCAAATTCTATGGATTTAAATGAGGAATAATAGTGTTGACTTTTATCAACAATAATAATTGGCTGATAGAAGTTTTCATACGCTTTGCATTTATTGAGTTGAACTGCGCTCTAAAATCCCATCCCATCGATTTAAGAACAACTGCTCAACCGCAGAAAGTATATTGATAATTTGGAGAAGGGGAAAAGAGGTTAAGGCCATTGCATGTTAAGCGTACACGCAATCAAAAGCTAATAAGTATTGACTTTTATCAACGTATTCGTGATATTTTAAGACAAAGTTGTATGACAACTGCCTTTATTTTTCTTTTTTAGATAATTTAAAAGCTATTTTTGTACTTTACAAAATCAAACTAAACTGTCATCTTTATGACCAAACAACTACACATAATTTATGTCTTTATAGCTATTCTGTGTATCCTTTCATCCTGCGCAGTCCGCAAGCAATCTACTCTATTTTATTCCCCAACAGATCAATTTACAGATACGATTAAACAAGTTTATGTTGTAAACGACCAAGGCATTAGTGATGCATACTATAAAATCAAGGTGAACGATCAATTGGCGGTTCGTAACGTTCAGAATTTCGAATTCGGGGCATCGATTTCTCCTGGAGCAACAGCATCAAGTGGCACAAGCGGCAATGTTTCTTCATATGCTGTAGATTTAGATGGGACGGTAAATTTACCTGCCATTGGAAAGCTTGAGGTTGCGGGCTTAACGCGAAGAGAGGCGGCTTTAAAAATTCAGGATGTGTATAAACAAAAACTCCTAAAAGATCCAATTATCGAACTTAGCGTTGTAAACCTCAAGGTTACACTACTGGGCGAGTTTGCAAAACAGGGAAATTTTTTATTGGAAAGAGACAACACAACATTAATTGATATTA
The DNA here is from genome assembly GCF_003173595.1 of Pedobacter yonginensis. Lineage (GTDB taxonomy): Bacteria > Bacteroidota > Bacteroidia > Sphingobacteriales > Sphingobacteriaceae > Pedobacter > Pedobacter yonginense. The sequence goes on along the minus strand of NZ_QGNZ01000004.1, from coordinate 419,325 downwards.
TTGGCGAAGCGGGAGGAATTAACAAAACTGCCGATCCGAAATCATTAAAAATTATCAGGGGGGATAGAAGTAACCCTGAAATTATCTATGTAAATCTAAATGACATTAATAGCCTGGCCAGCAAAAAGCTCATTATGCAAAACAATGATATTGTTGTTTTACAGCAAACCAAATCGCAAGCGATGAGCGAAAAACTGCAACGCGCCAACAATGTTATACAACCGCTCCTCGTTGTAATTAATTTGGCCGTTTTAATATTTACCCTAACCCGTTAATGAATCAGAATAGTCCAAACGAACAAAATAAGCTCGCCAACCAAACCATTAATTATTGGAAAATTCTACGGATTTTTTTAAGCAGATGGTATTGGGTTGCCGGCTGCGTGCTCATTAGTTTTATAATAGCCTGGCTATATTTACGTACCATCACCCCAATTTACATTACCTCTGCCTCGCTAAAGTTGGATAACAGCGATCAGCAAATGAATGTGTTGCCCAGTGCTCCAGCGGCTTACAGAGGTTTTGGAACCAATCAAATTCAAACAGAGGGCATTATCATGCGTTCGGAAGACGTGATTTTAAATGCTTTGAAGAACCTAAATTATAGGGTTAGCTATTATTTGGAAGGCCGTGTAAGAACCTCAGAACTGTATCCAAAAAAGCCTTTCGAAGTCGAAATCATCAGCCAAGATTCGGTAAATTTTAGTCGAGCCACTTATAATGTAAAGCCACTTGATGCCAACACATTTGAAATTTCTACAAGTGACAATCAATTTAAAACACAAGAAAAATATAAGTACAACCAACCCATTAACATGGGCAATATGGTATTTGCCATTAAATCTGCCATACCATCAATAGGCAAATACAGCTTTAAATTTAACGGTATCAGAGATTTGTATGGCAGAGCATCGGCTGGCTTAAACGTTTATGAGCAAGAAAAAAACACCAATATTATGGGGGTTACACATACCGATAGTAATCCTACATTTTCTGCCGATGTGTTGAATGAGATTATTAAACAATATGTTAAAAACGATGCTGAACTTAAAAAAAGATCTGCAAAGCAAACTATTGATTATCTAAACAGTCAGATTGATTTTTTAGATGGACAAGTGAATAAGGTAGGCAGTAAATTATCCAGCTTTCAAACCAATAATAAAGTGATTGATCCGGTAACGGATAAGCAGATTAATAGCTCAAAACTTTCTCAGTTACAAGAGCAAGTCGCTCAACTTCAATTGCAAGAATTGGGCATTCAACAGCTCGAAGAGCAGATTAAAAACAACAAGGAAAAGATTCAGTTTAATCTTAATCTTGAAGGAACCAATAGCACACTGGTGTCAACTTTAATTTCTCAACTCAACGCTTTAATCATTTTAAGAGAAAATAAATTACAAAACTTTAATTCAGAAGCACAACCGGTAAAGGACATTGAACGTCAGATTAACGAAATTAAGCAAGCCATTACCACCAATATTCGTTTGCTTCACGAAAGAAATCGGAAAACGATTAATTACATAAATGGGCAAATTAATAGTGCCAACCAAGCCTTAAGCACCATCCCATCCAAGCAAAACGATTTTGCAAAATTGCAAAACAACTTCGACATTAATCAGCGGATGTTTTCGATGCTTTTTGAGCGTAAACTCTCTGCACAGATCAGTTCTGCAGCTGTAATTTCTGGCGCTACAATTATTGGGCAGGCACAACCGTCATTTTATCCCATTTCTCCTATCCCCCGTAAAATTTACTCATCTTACATGTTTATGGGCTTATTTGCAGGCTTAGGATTAATCTTAGCAGCACGATTGTTAAACCCTTATTTATATGATATTGAGACGATTGAAGGGATAACTGCTACGCCCATTATCGGTGTGATTTTAAAATATCCTAAAAAAATAGATTTCGAGCATCAAAGCGTACTATCTATCGAAAAGCCAAAATCCATATTTGCAGAATCCGTACGATCAGTAAGAACGAATTTAAGCTTTATGGCGAGCGATAAAGCAACGAAAGTAATTTGTGTTACTTCAGAAATTTCTGGAGAAGGCAAATCCTTTGTCAGTTTAAATCTTGCAGGCACACTATCCATAATTGATAAGAAAGTTATTTTAATTGCTGCAGATTTAAGGAAATCAAAACTCCATAAAGCCTTTGGTTTTGATAATAAAACCGGGCTAAGCACCTATCTGGCCAAACAAAATACATTGGAGGAAGTTATCCATAGTGACGAAAAACACAACATCGATTACATCACCTCTGGCCCTGTACCTCCAAATCCGTCTGAACTTTTGCACAGCAATCAAATTCAGGAGCTTATCGCCAAATTGAGACTTAAATATGAGTATATCATAATTGATACTGCCCCTGTTGGATTGGTTTCTGATTCAATTCCTTTGATTAGGCAAGCCGATGTGAATTTATTTATCATACGTTCTGGAGTTTCTAAAAATAGAGCTGCCAGTATTCCCGATCGCTTATCAAAAGAGTACAGTTTAAATAACATTGCCATTATTCTGAATTCTTTTGGCAACGAAAAGCTTCACTCTAATATCTATACCACCAATTATGCTTATGGTAATACGGGCACTTATTATTACTCTAATTATACAGGCTACGGCAGAAGCGGTTACTACGACCATGATAAACGTTGGTGGGAGTTTTGGAAAAAGTAATCACCTACCCTAAAAAAATCGGGCAGATAAAAAGGAGTACAAAGATTCAGTTGATGAACCAAGAAACGAAGCAATTGCACAATAGATAAGCTAAACTGAAATCGATATTTTTTCTTAAAAATGATTGACAATAATTATAGGTGGTATCCAGTTTATACGCGTTCGAGGGCAGAAAAAAAAGCTTACGATGAACTGCTCCGCAAGGATATTATTGCCTATCTACCTCTTAAAAAGACACTTAAACAGTGGAGCGATCGTAAAAAAATTGTTAAAGAACCGCTCATAAAATCTTATCTGTTTGTGTATATTTCGGCCAAGGAGCATGCAGAAGTTTTAATGACTAATGGCATTGCTCGGTTTATCTATTTCTCCGGAAATATAGCAAGCTTACCAGACAAACAAATACAAGATTTAAAATTATTATTGGCTACTGAAGATGATTTGGAGGTATTCGATTTTGCAATCAAAACTGGCGAAAAGGTCATCATAAAAGCTGGCCCATTTAAAGGCATGCTGGCAGAATTGGTTTCCATTCACAACAAGCAACGTATTATTTTACGTTTGCAAAATATGGGTTACGCCATTGAAATTAACACTTCAATGGGCTTTATTGAGAAATTTTAATGCGAATGGATTGGTAGCTTATGGATTGAAACTTTGCAATAAGCTTCTTTATTTTGCCCCTAAAACCACAAACATTTAGGAGCTAAATTAAAGATTGTTTTTAAGGCATTCTGGGGTTGAAAAGTGGGTTGTATTTAAGGAAGTGATTAGTCCATCAATAATGGTGGCCTATAATAGATAAGTCTATTTTTAAAAGAAAATGTGACTGAAAGGGCGAAGCTGTGTACAGACCAGATAAAATTTTAATTGTTGAGTATTATAAGTTGGCTTCATCATAAAGCAAAATGTGTCGTATAGCTGGAATTATTGATCGAAATCAATCTGTAGAAACCCTTGCTCATCGAGTTAAAGGCATGTGCAACAGTATGCAACATGGTGGACCAGATGACGGAGGCGTGTACACCGATTTAGAAGCCCATGTTTGCTTGGGTAATAGGCGACTCGCCATTTTAGACTTAAGTTCGGGCGGGCATCAGCCTATGGAAAGCAAAGATGGAAATCTTGCCATTACCTACAATGGCGAAATCTATAACTTTAAAGAAATCAGGGCAGAACTTATCGCACAGGGTTTTCTCTTCAGAACGCAAACCGATACAGAAGTTGTTTTATATGCCTATCAACACTGGGGCGAAAAATCTTTCGAAAAGTTAGATGGCATTTTTGCTTTTAGCATTTTTGATAAGCACAAACAATGCGTTTATTTGGTAAGAGACTTTAACGGAATCAAGCCGCTCTATTATCACCTAGAAAATGGTCAGCTTACTTTCGCTTCTGAAGTGAAAGCTTTTCAGTATGCAAACATAACGCAAGAGGATGAAAACTGGAAAATCTATTACTTGGCCTTCGGCCACATTCCAGAACCCTATACCACATTAAAAAATGTCCACAGTTTTGCAAAGGGAAGCTATTTAAGATATGATTTAAGAACGGCAAAATGCGAGATTACTTCTTATTTTGAGTTTGAAAGTTCCTCTTCCATTACCGACGAAAACTATGCAATAAAGAGAATTAGAGAGGAGCTCAGCAAATCTATTCAACATCAACTCATATCTGATGCAAATATTGGGGTTTTATTTAGTGGCGGATTAGATTCTAGTATTATTACGGTGCTAGCCAATCAATATAGCCAAGATAACCTAAGCTGTATTTCTGCCAATTTTGATGAAATCGATTTTTCGGAGCATAAGCAGAGAACGGGTTTATTGAATAAAATCAATGCAACAAAAATCGAGCAGCTCATCACCTATCGAGATTTTGTTCAAAATTTTGATACAGTAATTCAAAACATGGATCAGCCTACAAACGATGGCATTAATACTTGGTTTGTTTGCAAAGCCGCCAAAGAAAATGGCATAAAATCGGTACTCTCGGGTTTAGGTGCCGATGAATTATTTGGTGGATACCCATCTTTTGATAGAATTCATAAAATTCAAAATTTAAATTGGTTAAGTAAAAGCAGTTTAAAAAGTATGCGTTACTTTAAAAACATTAAACTTAAACGCCTTTACTACCTCAGCCTAGACTCCCCTATTGGTGAATACTTATGTTTGCGGGGTGTTTACTCGCCAGATGTAATTGCCGAACTTTTAGACATTGACATGAAAAGCGTTATCGAGTGTCTGGAAAATATTCCAATAAATGCACACATAAAAAATACCAGCAACGAAACGAGAGCCAGTTGGTTCGAATTTAATATGTACATGCAAAATCAGCTTTTAAAGGATACCGATTTTATGAGCATGAGTCATGGTGTTGAAGTTAGGGTGCCTTTTTTAGATCGTAATTTTGTGAGCTTGGTGCTCTCCATCTCAAATGAGATTAAATTTAGCTACGAACAAAAGAAAAAACTGTTGGTAGAAGCTTACAAAGACGATTTGCCTGTTGAAACCTGGAACCGATCTAAAATGGGATTTACTTTTCCTTTTCAAGAATGGATGCGAAAAAATAGAGATATTTCCGATCCAGATCGCTACACAAACAAAAGAGCTAAGGGCTTAATGCAAACCTTTGGCGATAATAATCTGCATTGGTCTTCAGCATTTGCACTTTACCGAATCTTTCATGCAAGCTAAAGTTCTCTTTCTAACTTTAAAAACATTTGGCTTTACGGGCGGTATAGAAAAGGTTTGTCGTACCCTATGTCGCGTTTTTTATGATTTGAGTGAGGAAAAAAAGGTAGAGCCTTGTGTGTATTCCATGTACGATCGAAACTCCGAACGCGACTCTAGATACCTAAGTAAGAATCAATTTAGGGGCTTTAACTTCAATCGAAAATATTTTGTACTAAAGGCCTTAATTAGAGGTTTACAATCTGATGTGATTGTGCTCAGCCACATCAACCTGCTCAATGTAGGCTATTTAATTAAAAAACTGCAACCCAAAAAAAGGGTTTACCTCATTGCCCACGGCATAGAAATTTGGCGAACACTGCCAGAAGCAAAACTGAGTGTGCTTAAAAGTTTAGATAAGATTATTTGCGTAAGTCATTTTACAGCAAGCAAAATCCACAATATACACGGCATACCCGAGGCACAGTTGGAAGTTTTAAACAACTGCTTGGATCCGTTTTATTACATCTCAAAAAATTTTGACAAACCGAAATTCTTGTTAGATCGATACCACTTAAGCGAAAAAAATATCATCTTATTTTCGCTTTCCAGATTATCATCATCAGAAAAATACAAAGGATACGATCACAATATCGAACTCCTTCCCTCCCTGTTGGAAAAACACCCAGACCTAATTTACTTATTAGGAGGCAAATGGGACAATCTCGAAAAGCGCAGACTAGACCAACTGATAAAAAAGCATCATCTAGAAAAACGAATTCGGATTATTGGCTTTGTTGATGAAGCAGAAGTAACCGACCATTTCCTACTATCTGATATGTTTATTATGCCGAGTAAGAAAGAGGGTTTTGGAATTGTTTTTATAGAAGCCATTGCAAGCGGATTACAAGTAATTGCGGGCAATAAAGATGGCAGTGTAGATGCGTTGAGAAATGGAAGACTGGGTGCTTTGGTAGATCCAGATAACTTGAAAGATATAGAAGAGAAAATACAATACTTTTTAGATCACCCACAAACGAAAGCGGATAAGCTTAACTTACAGTGTGATTGTATCGAAGTGTTTAACTATGGTAGATATAAAAAAGCAATATCGTCATTAATTTCTACCGGAACCACCGGAAAAAAATTTGTTGATGCCTAAAACAGCGATGACTAACCCAATGAACGAGCACGAACACGACTGGACGATTGAAGCAAAAACCACGCTATTTGATTTAAAATTGGGTGAAGTTTGGGCCTATCGGGATCTCTTGTTGCTGTTGGTTCGTAGAGATTTTGTTTCCTTTTACAAACAAACCATCCTAGGCCCGCTATGGTTCTTTATCCAGCCCTTATTTACCACCATCATCTTCACCTTTATATTTGGAAACCTAGCTGGAATTTCTACTGATGGCTTGCCCAAACCCTTATTTTACATGGCAGGAATAACCGCTTGGAATTACTTTGCTGATTGCCTAAATAAAACGTCATCAGTTTTTAAAGACAACGCAGGTATTTTTGGCAAGGTTTACTTTCCAAGATTAATTATGCCCCTAAGTATTGTGGTAAGTAATTTAGTGAGGTTTGGTGTGCAATTGATGTTGTTTTTACTTTTCATGGGCTATTACTATCTTTCTGGGGCCCACATCCAAATCTCTTGGGCCATTTTATTGTTTCCTTTATTGTTAATGTTAATGGCCTTTTTAGGCTTAGGCGCTGGCATGATTATTTCTGCCATGACAACCAAATACAGAGATCTTGCTTTTTTAATTGGCTTTGGCGTTCAATTGTTGATGTATGCAACCACTGTGATTTACCCACTATCTACCGCAATAGAAAAATATCCTAAATACAGTTGGATTATCGAATACAATCCGATGACACCCATTATAGAAACCTTTAGATATGGCTTTTTAGGAGAAGGGAGTTTTAGCTGGAATGGCTTGGCCTATGCAACCGGTATAACTGCTGTTCTTTTTATAGTGGGTATCGTAATATTTAACAAGGTAGAACGGAATTTTGTTGATACAGTTTAGATTATCAAGATGGGCGTTGCAATTAAAGTAGAAAACTTATCAAAAGCATACCAGCTCGGGCAAATTGGTACAGGAACAATTAGTCGCGATTTGGAACGTTGGTATGCCCGTATTCGCGGTAAAGAAGATCCGTTTTTACGCATAGGAGAAAGTAACGATCAGCATAGCAAAAGCGAAAGCAATGTGGTGTGGAGCTTGAAAGACATCAACTTTGAAATTGAGCAAGGCGATGCAGTTGGCATCATCGGAAGAAATGGTGCAGGGAAAAGTACCCTATTAAAAATTTTGAGCAAAGTTACCGCCCCAACAACTGGAAAAATTTCTGGCAAAGGCCGAATTTCAAGTCTTTTAGAGGTGGGCACAGGATTTCATCCAGAATTGAGTGGTAAAGAAAACATCTTTCTTAACGGGGCCATTTTGGGTATGCGGAAAAAAGAGATTCAACGCAAGCTAGATGAAATTGTAGATTTTGCGGGGATAGAAAGATACTTAGATACACCCGTAAAGCGCTATAGTTCTGGCATGTACGTGCGTTTAGCCTTTGCAGTTGCAGCCCATTTAGAATCTGAAATTTTGATTGTAGATGAAGTGCTTGCCGTTGGAGATGCCGAATTTCAAAAAAAATGCCTTGGTAAAATGGGCGACGTTAGTAAAAGTGAGGGCAGAACGGTATTGTTTGTGAGCCACAATATGGGCGCCATTAGGCAGCTTTGCCAAAAAGGAATTGTGCTTAAAAATGGTGCATTAAGTTACATGGGGCCAACCAAACTTGCCATTACAAACTATCTAAACGAAGCACAAGCGGCACTTTCGCCCCGCACAATTGATGGAACATTAAAAGGCAAAATAATATTCGAAAGCGTTTCCATCAACGATAGCGAAATTCTTCAGAACGAGCTGCTCCCAACAGACAACATTACGATAATGATAAAAGGTAAATGCATTAGCGAATTGGAAAAATTCAGAGTTTCCTTATCCATTTTTAAAGAAGGAGAAAGAATTTTCACCATGCAAGATGCTCAAACACCATTACTTACCAGGGTAGGCAATTTTAGGTCTGTGTTTAACATCCCATCTAACCTATTAAGACCAGGACAATATTTTATTTCCATTGGTGGCCATGATGGCAATCACCTTGGAATGGGAAACGATTGGATTTTTGGTAAAGATGTTGCATCATTCACCGTTGCAGAAGAATATAGCCACACTAATGATTTTGCTAATGAGGGTTTAATAAATGTTCCATTTAACGCAAAAAGGGAAAACTCAATCTAATTATGCCAAAGTTTAACGTAAATTATATTCGAAACGGCATCAAGAATAGATCATTCAAGATTTTAAAGCAGATAGAAAATTTGGTGGGTTATGAGCTGGTTAGGGTAGAAAAATATCCATATACTAAGTATAAAAACATCAAACTCAATAACAATTTATCCTTAAGTCAAAACCATAAAAACATTAACCCACTAAAATTACACTTCGGCTGTGGCCCGAGGGTGCTAAAAAACTGGATTAACATAGATTTAGCCTTTGAACCCTTTGAAAATTATTTGCAGCATTACCAACACCATTTTAATGAGGAAGTGCGAGGTACAATCGCTGATTTTTACGCCATCGATATCATTACGCAAGGCTTGGCCTTACCTGATAATTGTGTAGATTATATCTTCCATGAAGATTTTTTCGAGCATCTTAATCAACGCGATCAATTTGTTTTTTTAGCAGAAACCTTTCGAGTAATGAAAAAAGGGGCCGTACAAAGAATTAATACCCCAAATATTTCGGCCAGTATGAGAGATCATTCCGATTTTAAGAAAGGAAAAACAGGCGTATATACTCAAGAATGGAACCAGTGGCACCATTACAATGTTGTTTCGCCAACAATTTTAAAGGAAATGGCAAACCTAGTGGGCTTCTCAGAAATTATTTTTAACAATAAAAATGAGAGCATCATAAAAGCGCATTTGCCATTGGAGTACAGACCAAATTTTGAAGATCGGCCGGCAAGTGACAGTAATGTTTTTGCAGATTTGATTAAATAAAATGAAGATTTATATTCTTCCAGTCGAACAGCATTTGCAACCCCCAAGCCAGAGCTTTGTTTATCCAAATCATAACATAGATTATGGGGTAGAACAAGACTTCCTGATTTACCTGAATAAAAACCCTCAACTGATAACAAAAGACGCTAAGGCTGCGGATTGGCATTACCTGCCCGTATTTTGGACCAGGTGGCACATCAACCACAATTTTGCAGAAAACGGCGATGGTTTGGATGCCTTAAACCCAATGGTGGAAAATGTGTTAATTGATTCGGAAAAAACTTTTACGATAACACAATTTGATGGAGGAACGCTATTAACCGCTACAAATATCTTGGAGTTTACAGCTGCAAGAACGACCAATGAAGGGATCGATATTCCGATCTTGTGCGCTTTACACAAGCATCCGCTTTTCCCGATCAAAAAGAAATATATTGGTTCATTTAATGGATCTGTACAAACTCATCCTTTAAGGCAACAGCTTTTCGATTTTTATCAGCATAATCCTGAAATTAACTTAGGTGGCAACTTACCTACTAGATTTTATAAACGGTGGATTCAGGGGAAACAATTTAACCTAAACATCATGGCATCGCACATAGCGCTTTGCCCGAGAGGCACCAGCGCTAATTCATTTCGGTTTTTTGAAGCCATGCAACTTGGTGTAGCCCCGTGCCTAATAGGTGATTTAGACGTACGGCCGTTTCAGAAATACATCAATTGGGATGATTACAGCTATTATGTGAAGGATATTAAGGAATTATCAGAATTAGTTGAAAATCTGAATCCGCAAGAGGCCAAAAAAAAGGGCAAGGCAGCAAAAGCACTGTTTTACAACGATTTATACTATCAAAAATGGTGTAAATATGTAGTTAAAGAACTAAATGACCACTCCAATTAATCCAAAAAATTACATTGAAGGACTAAATGGAATCAGGGCATTATCTGCCTTCCTGGTCATCTCAGCACATTGGCCAGGCTACCTGCTTTCCTTAAAATTTGGATGGATTGGTGTGAATATTTTCTTTGTGTTGTCTGGCTTTTTAATTACCAGAATACTATTGCAAGAAAAGAAAGACACTAGCCTCAAAAAATATTTGGCTAACTTTTATTATAAACGCTCGCTTAGAATTTTCCCACTTTACTACGCTTTTTTAGGCGTGTTTAGCGTGTTGATTATTTTGAGTTTAAATATACCTTCCCTACTCAATAATGAAACGTTTAAAGGGGGCTATAATGCAGTAACTAAGGATATGCCTTATTACCTCACTTATACCTATAATCTTAAAATCAATTTTCGGTACCTTTTAGATTTAGGAGATAGTTCAAATCAATTTTTTGGGCATCTATGGTCATTAGCAGTTGAGGAGCAATTCTACTTGATTTTTCCTTTCGTTGTTTATTTTGCATCCGTAAAAAGGCTGAAACACATCATCATAGGCATACTCATTATTTGTCCATTAATTCGGTTATGGTCTGCCTTGTATGGCATTCACGTTTTTGAAGATCGGTACTGGTTAGGAGAATTTATATACAGCAACACCTTTTGTCAGGCCGATGCGCTGGCTACCGGAGCCGCACTTGCTGTTTTCAATTTTAAATTGGTAAAACCATATCTCTTTCTTTTTTCAATGATTTTGATCTGCTTAACTGTAGGTATAATCAATTTAATTGCACTTCGAAAGTCAGGCTATTTTTTGGTTGAAGGAAAAAGTTTAGGCTTTAATTTTCCTGCATTTTGGTTTGTACAGCAGACAAAATATCTCTTTGTGAACATTAGAGCATTTTATTCTTACACACTGATTAATGTATTAGCCGTTTCATTAATATTGCCATTTGTGAAGAATAAGCCCATTTTTCTGAAATTTTTTAAGTTTAAGTTTGTGGATTATTTAGGAAAAATATCCTACGGGATATATATTTTTCACAATCCTATAATCGCATTTTTGATTATCGCACTTCAGTCTTTTGGATTAAATAATCTAGACGAACATCCTATTTTACAGGTATTTACCTTCATTTTGTATTTATTTGTAGTGATTGGAATCTCTCATTTAAGTTATCAATTCTTTGAGAAGAAAATACTCTATTTGAAACACAAACAAACTCCAATGTTAGCGTCATAGATGAACACCGCGATTTCATTTTTTATCCCAGCATATAATTGTGCGCAAACTATAGAGGAAGCTGTTCGTTCTATCCTTGATACCAACTTTAAAAATGGCGACGAATTGATTATCGTAAACGATGGATCAACGAATGATACGCAAACTGTTTTAATCGGGCTTCAAAGCACATACCCTACAATACAAGTTATCGAACACGGCAGAAATAAAGGGGGCGGTGCCGCAAGAAACACTGCAATAGAAGCCAGCAAAAACGAGCTTTTGTTTTGTTTAGATGCCGACAATGTTTTAGAAGAAAATAGCATTGCGCCATTATTAAGCCATTTTCAGGAAACAGAAGCAGATGTAGCTTCATTTCAGCACCACTATTATTTTTCGAAAACTAAGACAGAAACCGACACGATTTGGACCTTGCCCAGTGGGGTTTTTGAAAAAGAAATGGCTTTATCCACATCATTTACGCCTGGTTCTGGTGGAAATTATCTTTTCACTAAAAACAGTTGGGTAAAAGCTGGTGGTTACCCAGAATTTGCTGGGGCTTTGGATACATGGGGCTTCGGCCTAAGGCAACTTTTAACAGGCGCAAAAGTTGTGGTGCTAGCAAACAGTTATTACTACCATCGGCTAATTAATGATTCTTATTACTTGAGAGATGCCTGGAGCCGAAGAAAATCCATATCGTTGAGGGCCACTCAGTTGTTGATTCCGTTTTTTGACGAAATAGAAGATCGAGATATTGATTACATACTGAGTAACAAACATAGATGTACCTGGTTTGATGATTTGGATAGCAGACCCATTCGTTTGGTGAGCAAAACAAAACAAGATGGAATTTTTAATTCGTCAAAGCAAAACCAAACCCCTTTTAAAAGTCACCTCAAAAATCTAATCCAAAAATTTATTAAATAATCCTGAAAGACATCCCTGTAATTTAAATGAACCAAAAAATTAAGCTATTTATCAAAAAATCATTAGTTATATCTCATTTCTACCGAGCCAGCAAGAGTTTCTTAACCGAGAAGAAGTACCATCAAGAATTCAAAAAAGATTTGGAAGATTTTAAGAAAAGTGAAGCCCTAAGTAATAAAAGATTTGATGGCAATTTTAAAGCCTATCCCATCTTAACGGATAAAACTTCCTTTACCAATATTGAACCGCACTATACCTACCACCCGGCATGGGCGGCAAGAATTTTGGCACAAACGAAGCCGATGAAACATGTTGACATCAGCTCTACTTTAAACTTTTGCACGCTTGTTTCTGCCTTCATTCCGTTCGAGTTTTATGATTACAGGCCAGCAAGCCTCCATTTATCGAACTTAAAATCAGCACATGCCGATTTAACAAACTTGCATTTTGAATCAAATTCGATTCCTTCCCTATCCTGCATGCACACCGTAGAACATGTTGGCTTAGGCAGATATGGCGATCCGATAGATTATGATGGTGATTTGAAAGCCATGTCAGAATTAATAAGAGTGCTTGCGGAAGATGGAGACTTACTTGTTGTATTTCCTATTGGCAAAGCCATGATCGCTTATAATGCCCATCGAATTTATTCATACGAGCAAATCCTTTCCTATTTTAAGGAATTGAAATTAATAGAATTTTCTTTAATTCCAGATGACCATATCGGTGTAGGGATTATAAAAGATGCAACCAAAGAACAATCTGATGCTCAAAATTGGGGTTGTGGCTGTTTTTGGTTTAAAAAAACAAAAAATTGATTGCAGTAAGAATTGAAGGCAGAATGGGAAATCAATTGTTTCAATATGCTTTCGCCTATGCCACTGCCAAAAAATTGGGCGTTAAATTTTATCTAGACAAGAGTATAGAAACCTATCTATTAATCGATTTTTTTAATGTTAAACAAGATGCTTTTCAATTTTTTGACACGTACTTATTTGGAATCAAAGGCTATAAAAATTTCTTTAGCTACCGTTTAAGAGCCATATTTTACCAAAATTTAAAAAATTTATTCGGGTTAAAAACTGAAGTGTTTTCAAATGAATTGGACTTCGAAATCCAAAAGTTTAAAATCAAAGACCAATTGATGTTTCAAGGCTTTTTTCAATCAGAAGATTATTTTGCCTCATCAAAAGAAGAAATTAAAACACTTTTTGAAGTAAAAAATCATCATCAAGTAGCGTTTAAAAAAATTGCGGGGAACTTCCCAAAAGACAAAAGAATAATAGCCATTCACATCCGGCGTACGGATTACCTTGAAATGAACTTTGCATTGCCCATTTCTTATTACCACGATGCAATTTCTGAAATCAACCCAGATCAAAGCTTCTTTGTTTTTGTTTCTGATGATCCAAAATTTGTAGAAAATGAGTTTCATTACATCAAGAATAAGTACATTTCAAACCACAATGCGATTACCGACTTTCAATTTTTAATCCATTCGGATGTCTGCATCATCGCCAATAGCTCATTTAGCTGGTGGGGTGCTTACTTAAACAAAAAGAAGGCAACAGTAATTGCCCCAAAATACTGGAGTGGTTTTAGCACAGAAACGGAAGAACCAAAAGGAATTTTATTGAAAAACTGGATTCAAAAAGCGATCACATGGAATTAGCACCCATTGTACTCTTTGTATATAACCGATTTGAAAATACCCAAATTCTGTTAAATGCTTTGGCAAAAAATGAGCTGGCGAGTGAATCTACCTTGTACATTTATGCTGATGGAATACAGGAAAATGCTTCTAAAAAAGAAGTAAACGACATACAACAAGTAAGAGATCTCATTCGAAGTTCGAAGTGGTGTAGAGAGGTGATAATCAATGAATCAGACAAAAATATTGGCTTGGCAGCATCTATCATTCAAGGGGTTACAGAAATCATCAACAAATATGGTAAAGCCATCATTTTAGAAGACGATCTTAATTTGTCCCCGTATTTTCTGTCTTACATGAACGATGCTTTGCAGGTATATCAGGAAGATAAACGTGTGGGGCAAATTGGTTCTTGTAATTTCTTTGCAAATGGACCAAAATTTCCACCAACTTTTTTTGCGCCAGCTGCCGATTGTTGGGGTTGGGCAACTTGGGCAGATAGGTGGAATAAGTATGAATATGATGCCGAAAAATTGTTAACGGAGCTAAAACAAAAAGGATTAATGAAAAAATTTAATCTGAATAACAGCGCTGATATGGAAGGCATGCTAACAGCGCAAATTAAAAATCAATTTAATACTTGGGATATACAATGGCTGGCAGTATGCATCCTCAACAGTTGGGTTACCCTTTATCCAAATCTATCAACCTCACAACATTTATATCTGGGCAGCGCAACACATAACACCACAAATTTACGCCCACCTTTACTTTCACAAAGATTCCAACTAAAGAAACTGGATGCTGTGGTTCTACCAGAAATTTTAAAGGCTATGGAGTTGGGATATAGTGGGCGGGGCGACTTTTATGGAAACAAAGTGAAAATAAAGAAAGACATTCGCTACTTTAAAGATAGATTAAGAAAAACGGCATTTAGGATTAAACAATTTTTTACCTATTAAGCCTTCGGCTTAAAACTCATGATTGAAAAATTACTCAAGAACATTTTAAAATCAATAGGAATTCAAATTTCCAGAACGGATCGAACTGACCCTAACCAGATTACAGAAAGAAATATTGGTGGGTTTAACATGAAAATGAACCACAGTCATATCCATAATTCTAAGTTCCTATATCAAAATTATGACCAAAACCTTTCAAGATTGGTTGAAATCGTAAAGCAAAAATTTCCGGATTTAAGTGTGGTTGATGTAGGCGCTAATATTGGTGATGGTGTTGCCATTATCAAGCAATTAAACGACGTGCCAATTGTTTGCATTGAGGGAGATGACAAATATTTTAAACTTCTTGATGAGAACGTTAAACAGTTTGATAAGATTCAGCTCTTTAAAGCTTTCTTGGGAGAGAAGAATGAAGTTATTCACGGCGCGTTAAACCACGACAGCGGCACCTTAAAAATCGACGTGTCCAGACAGAATGAAAAAATAACAATACAGACTTTAGATTCGTTAGTTGACCAAAATCCAAACACGTTTGCAAGATCTAAAGTTTTGAAAATTGATACTGATGGCTTTGATTTCAAAGTATTGAAAGGTGCAGCTCGTTTTATTAATCAACAAACACCAATAATATTTTTTGAATATTCTGAGCACCATTTAAGAGAGGTTGGAGAAAATGGTTTATTGCTATTCGATCTGCTTAAAGAACTTGGGTATGAGTATTTGGCTCTTTACGATCACACGGGTAGGTTTATGCTGTCCTTGAATGTAAATAATGCAAATACCATTGAACAAATTCATTATTACATATCTAACTATAACGCTACAATACCTTATTTCGATATTGCAGCCTTTAGCGCATCGGATATTGATGTATTTGAACAGGTTATCGCTGGAGAAATTAAAATTAACATCGCTGGGCCAAATAGATTGATTTACAATATCTAATCTATTCAAAGTAACACCGACAAAAAAGAATTTGTTAAACAAGCATGCATAAAGTAAAGATTGGCATTCCCTTCAATGAGAACTATGCCCCAAATGCTGGTGGTGGGTTTTCTTACACCACTCAGCTTTTAAAAGCGATAGACGACTACCAATTTAACGATGAAATCGAAATCGTATTTTTAGATTTTACCGGAAAAACTAAACTCACCTTTAACCAATCTTTGCTGTCTTTTCATCCTTTCAAAAATGCCGGATTTAGCGATTTCATCAGAAAAACAATATTGTTGGTGTTGCGGAAGCTGGGATTTAGACCTTTTAAACATCTCATCAACCGCATCGAACACCTACATGCCGGGGCGAGAGATCAATACATCGTTAAAAATTTAAGATCGAACAACATTGCATTACTATTTTATGCAAACCCAGATGGAAACACCTTCAATTATCCTTTTATAACCACCCATTGGGATATTGGGCATGAATCGACGTATATGTTTCCAGAATTCGCTGAAAGTTTGAAATCACGACAAAATTACTACAACCATGTTATTGTGAAGGCATTAGCCATTTTAACTGAAACCGAAACTGGGAAGAAAGAACTGATCCGATACACCAACCTCAATAAAGATCGTATCTCTGTAATGCCCATGTTTCCAGGAAACATTATCAATCAGCATGTTGAGCAATCTGAACAGCATTTAATATTGCAGCAGTATGGTTTAAATAAAAATGAATTCTTTATCTATCCTGCACAATTTTGGGCGCACAAAAACCACATTACTTTGATAGACGCATTTAAACTTCTATTGAGCAAAAGACCCAATTTAAAACTCGTTTTAACGGGATCAGATAAAGGTAATCTCGAATACATTAAATTTTACCTAAACAATAATAATTTAAAAGGGGACGTAAAAATGCTGGGTTTTGTCTCCAATGCAGAACTCTACACTTTTTACAAAAATGCGATTGCCTTAACAATGCCTACATTTTTAGGCCCATCAAACATGCCCCCGCTCGAAGCCGCAAACTTGGGTTGCCCAGTTTTGTTAAGTGATTTAGAAGGACATCGAGAATTAATGGGTGATTACCCAACGTACTTCGACCCGCTAAATGCTGAAGATCTGGCTGAAAAGATGTGGCTACAAGTGAATGCTATTTCCGAACAAAAACCTTTTCCACATCAAACTAAATTTAGCACCGCGAGTGCAATGGAAGCCCTTGAAAAAACCTTCCTCAAAGTATTAAAAATTAGAAAAAATTGGGCATAACGATTGACAAAATAAAGTCGTTCAGTGTTTTTTCATTAAAGGAAATCGCATCACTTCTCAAGGAAATGTATGTTCACCCAACAGGGAAAATAAATAACTTGATTCATTCCAGATTTTTAGTAGAGAAATTATATGGCCTTAAAGCCAAAGTTAAAAAAGCACCTAATGGATTTATTGTAGAAGATTTTGAAGGAATATCATCTTTCATTCGAAAGAATTCCAGTGATGGTTATGTTTTCAAGCAAATTTTCCTTGATCAAGAATATGCCCCATTAGTGAAATTGCTTAAAAAGAATAACATCAAAGTAAACACCATTATAGATTGTGGGGCAAATGTAGGTTACACCACTACCTATCTTAAAAACGCCTTTCCAGCTGCCAAAATTTACTGTGTAGAACCCGATGTTGAAAATTTGGCCTGTGCAGCAAAAAATACAGAATTAAATGCCCTGCACGCTACTACACTGATTAACAAGGGTATTTGGGGCAAAAATGCATTCTTAAAAATTACAAAAGACTTTCGGGATGGGGAAAGTTGGTCTTTAGCTCTTGTAGAAGTTGCGCTTGAAAAAGATGCTGATGTGTACGCAATCACGATTGCACAATTGATGAAGGAATATCAAATCACTGAAATTGATGTCCTCAAAATCGATATTGAAGGTGCCGAACGATACCTCTTTGAAGATGAGGCAGATGCCAGCTTTTTCTTGTCTAAAACCAAATGTATCGCTATCGAGATACACGATGAATTTAATAGCCGAGAAATGATTATGATCACGCTCGTTAAACACGGTTTCACGCTCCAACAAAGTGGGGAACTAATATTGGCTTGTAAATGAAAATTTGGTTAATTGGAAGCATTACGCCCGTAAATGATGTAGCAGGACCACTGATTATTTACAGGCATTTCAAGCTTTTTGAGGCACAAGGGCATCATTTAAAGGTGATTACGCACCAATTTGCGGGCTTCCAACCGAATGAAAAATGGGAAACGGTAAAACTCGAACATACCAAAGCCATCAAATTTTTTAGAAGAATATTTTTTAGAAAGTACTTGAGGTGGATTGGAGAAGAAATTGTTTCCTATCTGCTTTACTTAAAGGCTAAACATCAATTTAATGAAGAAAAACCCGATGTAATTTTAACTACATGGAGCGATTACCTCCTTCCAAGTGCACATCGTTTGGCTAAAAAACATCAAATCCCCTTAGTCATTTTTTGCCATGATGATCTCGAAAATCAAATCGTTTCCGATCCCATCAATAATTTCATCAAAAGAAGAAGACTAAAAACATTCTACCAATTTGCAAAAGCCAGACTGTGTGTAGCGAGTGGAATGAATGAAGAATTTTATAAAAGATATGGCGTTTGGGGAGATGTTTTATATCCGATTGGAGGCCTAAGCAAAAAGCAAATTCCCAAACAAGAAAAAGAACAGGATAAGAAACTCATATTTGGGTATTTTGGATCAATAAGCAACGGACACATTCCCTTGCTTTACTTAGCCGATTGTTTAGCAGAAATAAATGCCGAATTGCACATCAGCAGCACAGGATTTCCGCATAGCGGCCCATTTACAACACATAAAACCATTAAAAACATTGGTTTTTTTAAAGAGCGTGAGGAATTACTTAACTACATCGATGAACATATTGATGTTTGTGTGGTGGCTCAATCTTTTGATCCAGAAAATAGGGTGTTCTTGGAAACCAATTTCCCCTCTAAACTGATTGACATGATGGGATTTAATTTGCCAATTTTAATCCTATCGCCAGATTATAGCAGTTCAGCAAGGGTGGCGCTAGAAAACCCAAACACCTTTTGCTACATCAATGAATTGAACAAAGCCTTGATTATGGATAAGCTTTTGATGCTTCAAGATGCTGCCTACCGAAAGGAATTGGCCTCAAACATAGCTGAATTGCACACGAAAAGCTTTAATCCTTTTAAAATTCATCAGCAACTCGAAAATATACTTGCTCAAGTTACCAATGGTGCCCTATTGTAATCTTTGCCAAAGCAACCACGTTCAATTACATTTAAAATTGAATGACTCGCATAGCATTTACACATGTAAAAATTGTGGAAATGGTTTTACCGATCCTCCACCCCAAACAATAGCCTATACCGAAGAAGATTTCCATGAGCAATTTGGATTTACCACCATAGCTGATTTACCCAAACAATGGAGAAATAGCGTATTAAAACAAATCAAATTCATCAAGAAATACATTCATCCAAATGCGAATATTTTAGAAATAGGTTGTGGTCAGGGCTTGTTTTTAACACAGTTGGAAAAAGAAGGCTATCAAGTTTATGGCATTGAGCCAAGTGTAAAAGCATCGGCTGTGGCCAGAAGTAAGGGTTTAAACGTTAAAACCGGCTATTACCCTGCGCAAAACTTTGATGGAGTTAAGTTTGATTTAATCATCATGGCTCAGGTTTTAGAGCATGTAGAAGCTCCACTGGAGTTATTGCAACAAATTTCGAGCTTAAATAAAAATGCCTATTTGCTGTTGGTGCAAACAAACTTTAAGGGCTTAGTTCCTCAAAAACAAAAGCAAAATTGGTATGCTTGGGTTCCAGATCAACATTTTACGCATTTTACAGCCAAAGGCATTCGATTTTTAACGCAGACCATCAATCTTAAAACTATAGAAATTGAATACAGTACGTTGGAACACAACAATTACTGGTTATCGAAATGTGCCAGCATTTTACCTGGTACTGGCGATCAAATTCATGCTATGATAAAACTCTTTTAGTTGAAAAGACAAGTAATCTGTATTACACCAGTTAAAAATGAAGCATGGATCTTGCCAACATTTCTAAAAGCGGCAAGTTTATGGGCCGACCATATCATCTTGTCAGATCAGGGCTCAACAGATAACTCTGTTGCTATTGCAAAATCCTTCGATAAAGTAACCTTAATTGAAAATCTGGGGAAGGAATATAACGAATCAGAAAGGCAGGCTCAACTCCTAGCCGAAGCAAGGAAGATTGATGGGGAAAATAACATTTTTATTGCGCTTGATGCGGACGAATTATTGGTAAATTACCACAACAATCCCGAATGGGAAAGCCTAAAAGCCGAAGAACCTGGTACAACAATCTGGCTGCCTTGGCTAAACGTACTGCCTGATTTTGAGCATTACTATGCATCAACTGGCGGGGAAATGCTTTTTGGTTACATTAATGATAATCGTGAGCATAAAGGCAATACGATTCATAGTCCAAGGGTGCCGTCAGATTTGACGGAGAAAAGGGTGGTTTTTAAAAACTTAAAAATACTCCATTTTCAATACGCCTTTAAGGAAAGATTATGGAGCAAACACCGTTGGTATGAGTGCTTTGAAAAACTAAAACACCCCCTTAAAAACAATATCGACCTATACAGGCAATACCACCACATTGATTTACCTATAAAAAAAATCGAAAAAATGAATCCGCTCTGGCTTGAGCGAATGCAGGAAAATCAAATCTACATCACAAACATCAAGGATGACGGAAACTATTGGTGGGACAAACAAGTTTGCTTATGGTTTGATGATTACGGTGTAAAGCATTTCAAAAAAATTGCCATCTGGAATGTAAATTGGGCGAGCATTTATTACAATACCTTACATCGAGATGCAACACACATTAAAGATCCAAGAAGCTGGTTAGATAAATTGGTGCATCGATGGTTGGCAACGTCTCAGGCGGACAGATTTGCCTTTCATAATAAATTGATTAATAAACTTTTAAGAGCAATAAACTGGTAATGAAGATTGCCTATCTAACCAATCGTGATCCTGAAGATGTGCACAGCTGGTCTGGATTAACGCATTTTATTGCCCAATCACTAAAAATGGCCGGTAACGAATTGGTTTATGTAAAATCCATTCAACCTAAAATTGGTTTCATTTTAAAACTCAAACAGAAACTGTTTCCTAAACTAACCGGAAAATTCTTGCAAGCCAATCGGTACCAAAGTTATTGTAAGCAATACACCAAACCATTTGCCGAAGCATTGAAAAAAGAATCTTCGCTGGATTTCATTTTTAGCGATTCTTCTGAGTTGATTGCTGCCGCCCCGACAAGCTTACCAAAGGCTTTTTGGGTAGATGCTTCTTTCGCGGGAATGTTAAATTATTATCCAGAGTTTTCGATTTTACATCCGGAAACCGTTAAACATGGTAATCGGCTTGAACAACAAGCTTATGATGCCGCTACTGTAGTTTTTTTCGCTTCGGAATGGGCCGCTCAAATGGCAAGAACTCACTATAATATTCCCGAAAACAAAATAAAAGTGGTACCATTTGGCGCAAACCTCAACGAAGCTTTAACCGCAGCCGACATTGCAAGTAACTTAAATCAAAAGTCGTTCGATACTTGTGAATTGCTTTTTGCAGGCGTAGATTGGCATAGAAAAGGTGGCCCATTGGCTTTAAAGATTACCCAAGAACTTAACGCAATGGGCATAAAAGCACAACTCACAATAACTGGATGTAAACCATTTGCAGACGATGAAGTGCCACCATTTGTAAAACAGATGGGCTTTTTGTCAAAAAAAAATCCAGAGCAGAAAAAAATATATCAAAATCTATTTCTTCATGCCCATTTCCTACTTGTGCCCTCGCAGGCAGAATGTTATGGCTTAGTATATTGCGAAGCGAATGCATACGGTTTACCAGCACTAGCCACCAAAACTGGCGGAATTACCACCATCATTGAAGATGGGGTTAATGGAAAAACTTTCGATCTGAATGCCTCAGCAACTGAATATGTGGCCTTTATAAAACAGCATTTTACCAATAAAACGCTGTATCAAAAGCTAAGTGAAAATGCGTTTTCCACTTACCAGGCCAAACTCAACTGGGAAGTAGCTGGCAAAAGCGTAACGGAAATTTTGAAAGAACAGCTGATTGAACAAGCCTAAAAAATTACTTTTTATACATGATAGATTGCCCGCAGAAGGAATTTCGGGAATGGTTATCTTTTTGAGGCATTTTAAACGATTAAGAAACTGGGAGATACACCTCCTAATTCCCGAAAACAGTTTTAATGTGGATGTAGTTAGTAAATACCCTAAAAACTTTTTCGTTCATACCTTTAAATTAAGACAAAGCTGGTGGCCGCCGTTTAGAGAAAATAATGCCCTTTTGGTAAAAATCAGGTTGTATTTAATGAGACAATCGTTTGAAAAAGTGGTTAAAGATGTAAAACCAGATGTGGCAATTTCAGTCTTGTATCACTTTTACAGCGTTGCGCTTGCACAGCTTTGCGCCAAAATTAAATTGCCTTCTATTCTGTTTTTGCACGATCGGTGGGATAACAAAACCGCCGATAAAAGCGCACAACAAATTCGATTTCAATATGGTGCAGAAGCCATCAGCAAAAGCAGTTATGTACTTTCCGTAACCGAGCATTTGGTTGAACATTATGTGAAAGATTCCGTTTCAAATTGTGAGATCTTCCCTCCAATTCCTGAAGGATATCATGGTATTTCTGAAAAGGGGGCAAAGCAAACAATTGTGTATGCGGGTTCCGTAAATCAATATCATATCCAATTATTTGATCAGATTTTAAAGGTTCTTGCCTTAAAAAATTATACGCTTTTGGTGATTACTAATGAGCTAGCAAAGCTTAACACGCTCACCAAAACACATAAAAACTTAATCGCAAAACAAGCACTGCCA
Organism: Pedobacter yonginensis; assembly: GCF_003173595.1. GTDB lineage: Bacteria > Bacteroidota > Bacteroidia > Sphingobacteriales > Sphingobacteriaceae > Pedobacter > Pedobacter yonginense. The sequence goes on along the minus strand of NZ_QGNZ01000004.1, from coordinate 396,356 downwards.
TCAAATACCGAAGCGATGGGCTTTATCGCTGACAACGCTTCAGCAATTTTGGTAAATTATGGACTAAGCGAAGCGGATAATCCAGACGCATTTTATAGTTTTCCGAGCAAGTTTATCGAGTTTGTACATTTAAACATTCCAATAATCGCTTCGGCACCGAAGGACAGTCCGTTTCATAGCTTCTTGACCGACCACAATTGGCCATTCATGCTTGGTGAGCCAACAGCAGAAAGTATGACCAAGCAATTGGAAAATTTAAACAACTTAATGATTGTGGATCAATGTTTTGGCATACAGAGGCAATTGGCGGCTGGCATTTTTAATCCTGACAAAATTCAGGAGAGATTAGAAAGCATTATAAATCAAGCGATTAAAACAATCGACAGTGAATAGAATTGCCATTTGCATACCCGCCTACAACGCAGCGCTATATTTAGGCCGATTGTTAAAATCGGTGGAAGCGCAAGAGATTCCTTTCGATGAAGTTCTAGTATATAACGATGCCAGCACAGATGAAACCGCAGCAATTGCTTTAAAATTTAATGCAACAGTCATCAACGGCGAGCGCAACCTTGGGTGCTCAGCAGGCAAAAACGTGCTTTTAAATAAAACCTCATGTAACTATGTCCATTTCCATGATGCAGATGACGAGCTCCTGCCCAATTTCACGCATCTGGCGCATCAATGGATAGATAATGGAAATTGTCCGGATGTGGTGTTATTTGATTTTGAATGGCGAGATCAAGAGCGCAAACAACTCCTAAGCAAATCCGATTTTAACGACGCAGCATTGAGGGAAGACCCCATTCGATACACGATTTTAAACCAAATCAATCCATTTTGTGGATTGTATAAAGTGGATAGATTGCGGGAAATTGGTGGTTATGATGTAGATGCAAAAATCTTATACAATGAAGATGTAGCCTTCCATTGTAAATTGGCTATTGCTGGTTTAACTTTTGCCGCAGAAAAAGAAATTTCAATTATCAACTGGCGAATGAACAATTCCATGTCAGCCTCAAATCAACTCAAATGTGCCCAAGCGCATTATGAAGTGATGAAAATTAATGCAGATAAACTAGGCAATACTTATACAAAAGAAATCGCTTATAAATTGTGGGCGAATGCAAACGCCCTTGCCAGCTTTTCCGATTGGGATACTGCAAAAAAATCGATAAAACTCGCCACAAAACTGAATGGAAAGTTTCCGCCAGAGCAGGAATCAAGGCTATTTAAATTACTTGCAAAAATAGACCCCTATTTTGGGCTTTACCTGAGAGAACAATTCATTAGATTTTTTAAACCAGATTTAAGAAAAAAACACCGCTAAATTGGAGCCATTAGTATCGGTTGTTATTCCCCTTTTTAATGCAGAAAAATATATAGCCACTGCAATTGAAAGTATAATTAATCAATCCCACCAAAATTGTGAAATTATTGTTGTTGATGATGGTTCTACCGACCAGTCATTTCAAGTGGCAAGGCGGTATCAATCTAATCGAGTAACCCTTATCCAACAGCAAAACAAAGGTGCCAGTGCCGCAAGAAACGAAGGCTTAAAGCTTGCTAAGGGTGAATATATCCAATTTTTAGATGCAGATGATTTTCTTGGAAAAGATAAAATCAAACATCAAATAGAACTTATTAGGAATCAGATAGATATACTCGTACTTGGCCCAACAGTTTATTTCCAAGATGGACAAGATCCTTTCACAACCCCTTTTACACATGAATGGTTTAGTGCAGGGAGTAATAACCCCATAGACTTTCTTACCAAGCTTTACGGAGCAGATTTAATTGGCCAAAATTATGGCGGAATGATTCAACCGAATGCATGGTTAGTACCAAAATCCATAATAGATCAGGCGGGTGCTTGGAATGAAACCCTGACCCTAGATGATGATGGAGAATATTTTTGCAGAGTTGTGCTTGCGAGTAAAAGCATCCTTTATGCCCCAACCAGCATCAATTATTATAGAAAATTTGCATCTAACCAAAACCTCAGTTCTATAGCTACGGAGCAGGCATTTAGAAGTTCAATAAAATCTACTCAATTAAAGCATCAGCATCTTCAGCCACATATAGAAAAACAGCTTTCAGATAAAATTTTTAAGCGACTGTATTGGGGAATAGCCATACAACTATACCCAAAATATTTAAAGCTTTTTAAAGAACTTGCTGTGCAATTAGGTAAAGACAAAGTAGATGGATTTTATACCCATACCAAATTTTATAGACTCATAACCAAGTACTTTGGCTGGAAAACGTCGGCATGGTTGAGTTACATTAAAAATGGACGATGAGCTAATTTTACATTTAAATAATTGCCACGAAAACAGGAAAAAAAGAGACAGATAATGCAGGAGAAAATTACAAACCCACATTTTTATGGAATGAGATGATTATAACCAATGAATAAAGAAAATTTAAAATTCATATTAAAACAGTTTCCATACATCTATCCGAAGGGTTTTATTCGTTCTGCGAAATTGCACATTGAAAAGTTAATCAATAAGGATAAGCTGTATTCAAAAAATAGATCAGCACAATATTATCTAATTGATGAAGGAGAAACCTACTTTTTGCCGCCACCAAATGGATTGCAGCCACAGTATTTGAGTGGTTTTACCCTAAACCAAGCCTATAAAACCACTGAAAAGTATCTTTTTTTCTTGCCCGACTCATTTATAACTGGAAATGAGGGCATTACGGCAAACAATCGGAATTATATTTACGAAGATTTTGCCCATCATTTTAATATCTCATCCTTAAAGGGGAACCATTTTAATAAGCCTTTTCAAAATTTCTCTTTAAACATTAAACCCCTATCAGGTACCACAGCTTCGCTTCTTTGTCCAGAGCCTGCAAATGTGTACCATTGGTTTTTTGATGTTTTGGCAAGAATTAGATTTTACGAACCCGTAATCGACCAAATTGATCATTTCTTAATTTCGGATGCTGTACCACAAAGCTTTATTGATCTTTTACCTCTATTTTCAATTCCTATAGATAAAATTGTTAGGGTGAAAGGTGATGAGAAACTTCATTTGAAATACCTTTACATCAGTAGTCTTGCCGGCAGCGAAGGGCGAAGCAGTCAGAAAGATTTAGCGTACCTGAACGACAAGCTTAGGATAGCAGCACCGCAGATTGGAACAGAGAAATTTTATTTAAGGAGAGGCAAATCTACTACAAGAGCCATCCTTAATGAAGAGGAGTTGATAGTTATTTTAAAAGCAAATGGCTTTACTATTGTGGATTCGGGCGAACTATCTTTTGAAGAACAGAAAGTTACGTTTAGCCGTGCAGCAATTGTAGTCGCTTTCCACGGCGCATCGCTATTCAATCTATTATTTGTGCCCAAAAACTGTAAAGTATTGGAGTTGTTTTCGCCAGATTATTTTAGAACAGATTGCTATTACAACTTAGCCAGCTTGAAGCAATTACGCTATTGGTACTTAGTTGGTGAAAAGGCTGCAAAAGTAAATTGGGGTGATACGAGCTTTAATCCACACCTGTTTTCTGACCTACTGAAACAAGTCGCCAATAATGAATAAGTTACTAGGAATAGACTTACTAAGAGGATTTGCCGCTTTCTCCGTTTTTTACAGTCACCAACACATCGGTAGCCTAATATCTAAATTTACCGGCCTAAGTTGGTTTACCTCTACCGATTTGATTGGAGCCGTTTACGCCGTTCCATTGTTTTTCCTGCTAAGTGGTTATTGCATTCATTTATCGAGCTTCAAACAAAAAGAGCTTGGCGAACCCTTGCAACTGAAAAAATATTACTTCAATAGGTTTTTAAGAATTTATCCCGCCTATTTATTTGCGTTGCTCTTTTCCGTAATGGTAAACTATGTAAGCTATGATAAAAAGCCATCGCTAGAAGACCTGATTGTCCATTTATTTGTCGGACAAGGATTTAGCTCCACATATTTTAATAGTATTAACCTGGTTTTATGGACGATAACTGTTGAAGCTGCCTTTTACATCATTTACCCAATTTACTATCGCATCAATCAAACGAAAGGAATCAATCAAGCTTTGTTGTTTTCTTTTCTTGTGAGTTTAATTAGCAACTTAATTTGCTTCCTTTTTTTCCGGAATTTATCCATCTCCGTGATTTTTTTCTTTACTAATCTATGGTTTGGGTGGTGTTTTGGTGCTTGGCTATGTGATCAATATCATCGACAACCTGATTTCTTCAAATCGAAAAATTGGATTTTTATAGTTGGGGCTATCCTTTGCTTTTTTGTTCTTTTACAGATTTACCATTTTGATAACGAACTCATTGTACACAATACCATTAACATATTAATTTGGGCTCCCCTATTTATCCTAACCCTTCAATCAGAAAAATTTTTTCAACACTATAAAAAATGGCTCGCCATACCTCTAGCCATTGGCATATCGAGCTACAGTTTGTATTTATTGCACATGCCCTTAATTCTGTTTAAGAATTTTTTAATCCATAAATATCTAAACAACAACTCATATATACTTTTAATGGCTATCGGTACTATTCTTATTCCTTTGGTTTGCTATTTTAGTTATCGAATTATTGAAGTGCCATTTTTCAATCTCAGACGGAAGTATGCTGTTAAACCTCATACAAATGGCTAGGGATTTAAGTTCCTGTTTACAACAAATCTCTTGTGTCTAAATGAATAAGAATGTGCTAAGCATTGCTATGGGCAAGAAACTCTATTTGGATTTAGCGGTAAACCTAGCCCGATCTTTTTGGTATTGGAATGCAAAACAAGACATATCTTTTTATTTGGTTACCGATATGGCACATTTTCTGCCGGCAGACATCAGGGAATTCACCAAAATTATTGAGGTTGAAAATGATGCGCTTGGCAAAGGGTTCACACCAAAACTGTATTTAGATCAACTCGCCCCGGATGGCCAAACCCTTTTTATCGACAGCGATTGCTTGGTATATGGCAATTTAACACCGGTGTTTGAAAAATTCCAGAACCATCAGGTTTCCGTAATTGGAAATTATATTGATACAGGGGAATGGTTTGGAAATATCGATCACATTTGTCGGCAATTTAATGTTTTACGGTTACCAAAATTTAACGGTGGCGTATATTATTTGGAAAATGGCGAGGCCGCTGCACGGGTATATCAAACCGCACGTGAGCTGGAAATGAAATATGATGAAATTGGATTTGTTAGGCTCAGAAACCGACCAAATGACGAAGTGTTGATGGCTTTAGCCATGGCACTTCACAAGCAGGTGCCAATTGCCGAAGATGGGTCCATCATGGCCGAATTTGTGAACTTTAAATCGGGTGTTCGTTCAAACTTATTGGAGGGAAAAGTGATTTTATACAACACGCCAACCCGGAAAAGTTATCAAAAATCTTGGCCTCTCGAAAAAGCCGAGCCCTTAATTGTCCACTACCTCGGGCATTACAACTTATTATATCCATACATCAAAGAAGTGAAAATTTTGCAGTTACTAGCGAAGGGTTATCATCAGCAACTGGCAAAGCTAATTACCCTTTTCGGGGTAAGCACTCCATACTTCATTAAGTTGTGGTTAACCAACATCTTTAGGCCGGTATATAGATTTTTATTTGGATTTAGGGCAGTGGCAAAATCAGAAAGGATTATAGATTAATGGATGTAACCATCATCATTCCAACCTTTAATCGTTTGTGGAGTTTGCCCAAAGCGATAGCTTCATGCTTTGAAAGCCCACTAAAAATTCAAGTTATTGTTGTTGATGATGGAAGTACAGACGGTACATTGGCGTGGTTAAATACTCAACAAAACATTTTGATTGTTCATCAAGAAAATCAAGGTAAAGATCACGCCATCAATAATGTATTTCATCTTGCTCAAGGAAAATACATTCGGTTTTTAGATTCGGACGATTGGTTTTTACCAAACTCTACAACAAAATTGTTTGAAGCGGCAGAATCAACACAAGCTGATGTAGTGGCTGCTGGATATGAAGTTTATGATGAGCATGAAAATTTTATCCGCAAGGGCGATTGGATTGAATGCGATGATTTTATAGCCCAGCAATTGGGAGAATGCGATTCTTCACATTACTCGGCCTACTTATTTAGAAAATCATTTAGTGCAGACATTCCGCATAGACAGGAATTTGGCGCTAGAGACGATCGCCAATTCCTTATTGAGGTTGCTTTAAAACATCCTAAAACCACTTTCATTACGGAAAGAACGCTTGCACACCGCAGCCATACAAAAAATCGCCTGCAAAACATGGATGACACAGCAACAGTGGCAAACAACCTTGCAAGCCTAGAAATTTATAGGCAAGCCTTAAAAGTTTTGGAAGCTAAAAACGAACTCACGCCAAGAAGAATACAAGCAAGTATAAAAATGCTATGGCCACTTGCCCATTGGATTGCTAAACATGACCTACAAAAAGCCACCACTGTGTATAATTGGATAAAAAGTTTAGATCCAAATTTCAGTATGCCAACAAAGGGATTTTTGGGTTTTACGTACCGTACATTAGGCTTTGAATGGACTGAAAAACTATTGCATTTCCGAAGAAAAATGATTAGACAGAAACTGTGAAAATCTTCATTTCCTTTTTACAATCTAAAATACAGCATCCCATTTCAGCTTATGGATTTTGGGAATACTACATAAAAAATGGTATTACAGAAGCTGGCCACGATTGGCTTGAAGCTGAAGATATTGATTGGGCTTATGGGCTAGTTCCACAAAGTGAAGAAAGCTTAGATAATTGGAAATCAGATGCATGGCAAAAAACACTGCATTTTTTAAAAAACAACCCGGTTGATCTTTTTTTAAGTTATCTGTATCCCAATCAAATAGATGAAGAGGCTATAAAAGAGATTAAGAAGATGGGCATTCCCTGCGTTAACTTCTTTTGCGATAACGTAAGAAACTTTCAAAAAATACCAAAAATTTTTGGTGTATTCGATAAAAATTGGGTGCCAGAATATCAAGCGTTGGCCATGTATAAAAAAGCGGGCTTCAACCACATCCATTTACCCATGCCCATGTGGATAGACCCCAAATACAGAAAACCCGGTAATGTAGAAAATGGCAAGGTTTCATTTATTGGATCAAAAGATTTACAACGGCAGTTATTTTTCGAGCAGTTACTGGTTAAATGCCCAAATTTATTAATCGACATATATGGCGCAAATTGGATGGTGGGATCAGAAAAAATATTGGATGCAAAAACTTCTCTTACCGATAAAGCCCTCAATCAAATCGACTTTATACATAAATTTGGAGTAAAAGCTTTCGTAAACAAATTAAAGTCTAGGCAATACATTCCTACGAATAACCATAAACTGAATGGCCTACTGAAGCCGAAACCTAACTTTGAAGAATATATTCAAATCACTAGAGAAAGTAATATCACCCTTGGCATCAACCGTTATCCGAGTTATCAATACCCAATGTTGAATCCAAACCGATACTCAAGGTTAAGAGATATCGAAGCCCCAATGTTAGGCGCATGTTATTTAACCGAGTGGGCAGAAGGATTGGATGAATTGTATGAAATAGGAACGGAAATCGAAGTTTTTAGTAATGAAGAATCGCTTAACGATAAAATAAAAGCGCTTAATGACGATCAAAGCCTAAGAAAGAAATTGAGAATTAATGGGCAGAAGAGAGCGTTACAAGACCACTGTATTCCGAACAGCCTAAATAAATTAATGCAGAGTTTATGATGGTAAGGTCTGACGATCATATTCCGATACTTGACTTCCTAAGAGCTTTTGCAAGCCTAAGCGTGTGCATTGTACACATGAGTTTGGCTACAGACTTGCAGCATTATCCAATCCATAACTTGTTGGCTTATGGACAACAAGGCGTACCAATTTTCTTCGTCATTTCAGGCTTCGTAGTACCATATTCCTTGTGGAATGTTAATTACCAAACCAGCAACTTTTTCAGGTTTATTGAAAAAAGATTGATTAGAATTGGAATACCATTTTCGATCACGGTAATCACATTTGCTATATTTGAACCTCAATTTAGCATCCTGAAGTTCATTTACAACCTATTTTACCTGGTTCCATTTACGAATTCAGAATGGTATTCTTCCGTTTTTTGGACACTTGGTGTAGAATTTCAATTTTATATTTTAATTGGTTTGCTATTTTATTACATCAGAAACGGCAATAAATACATTTTAATGAGCACTCTAATTTTCTTAGGGTTTTTAGGGCCTTGTTTGAAACTGGACGAGCGTTATATGCTGTTGGTGCACAACCTACATTACTTTGTTTTTGGAATGCTGGTGTTGCTAATTAAAAAGAAAAAAATAAGTTTGGTAGAGGGGCATGCAATGTTAGTTATCTTAACACTTTTTCTCTGTTTCAAGGTGGCAATTGTAACTGGCTTAATCGGCTATCTTACTGCTGTGGCCATACTCCACTTAAATTTTAAAATTATTTTCTCCAAATGGCTGGGTAAGATATCCTATTCGCTCTATCTCACCCATATCTTAACCGCCGATCTAATTTTAATTATCTTGAGCAAATTAACCATCAATCCCTATTTGCTTTTCATCATTTTGATTTTAGGCTGCATATTTGGCGCCTCCATGTTTTATATAATTTTTGAAAGAACGGCCTTAAAATGGTCAAAAAAAATTAGTGTCACATGATCCATATTTATTTTAAACCATTGCCTTTAAAAGACAGGTATTTTTTTGGAGATCGGTATCTAATACCATTTCTTAAAAAGTTAATGAAAGGCAAAAGGGTGAGTGGAATAGAAAAAGTGTTCATTAATCTCTGCAAGAGTTTTGATCAAATGGGAATTGCCTACAAAAAGAATCAAAAATTCAGGTCGCTCAAAGCTGAAGACAAGGTGATTGTTTTGGGCATTGGTAAAGATATTCTTAACGCATATCAGCAGCCAAACCAAATTATTGCAGGAATTGCTTTAGTTAGCCACCCGTCGGAGTGGACAACAATGCTCGAAGATTATCCAATAGCTAAATATTTACAGCATTCTGCATGGGCAGAAGCGATTTACATTTCATACTATGGCCAAAAAGTTTGCGACGTTTGGTTTGCGGGTATTGAGACTGAAAAATGGAAACCACCAGTAAACGAAAATAAAGCGTTTGACTTTTTGATATACAATAAAATCAAATCGAAATATGATGCGGATCTGCTTATGCCCATCAAAAACCAGCTGGAAGCACAGGGATATACATTTAAGGAAATCATTTACGGCCATTACAAAGAGAAAGAATATTTCAATTTATTGAGTGATTGTAAAGCCATGATCTATTTGTCTGAACATGAAAGCCAAGGTTTTGCTTACCAAGAAGCCATGTCTATGAATGTTCCTATTTTAGCTTGGAATCAAGGCTATTGGCTTGATCCAAATCTGGGCAAATGGAATAACAACATGCCAATCCCTGCATCATCGGTACCTTATTTCAATGCGTATTGTGGGGAAACATTTGTCGATTTTGCAGCTTTTAAAGATAAACTCCCCCTGTTTTTATCTCGTATGGTAGGCGGCAAATATCAGCCACGGCAGTATGTTATTGAAAATCTTTCACTCGCCAAAAGTGCTAAAAGAATGCTCCAAATTATAGATGAAGTTTACGAAACTGAAGTGTAGTATGTCCAACTTAATTCGCCTTTAGCTTCATGCGCATTGCGATAACAGCTGATCCATTTATTCCAGTCCCTCCTCAAAACTATGGAGGCATAGAACGTATGATTCACTTTTTAGTGGAGGGTTTAATTGAGGCTGGGCATGAAGTTATTTTGGTTGCGCATCAAGATTCCATAACCAAAGCTGAATTGTTAAGTTATCCAGCCAATCAGCAAGGGATGATCGCACACCTAAAAAACATCCAAACCATAAGGCAGTTAAAAAAATGGAAACCAGATGTGATTCATAGTTTCAGTAGGCTTGCATACTTAATGCCATTTTTGCGAACAGACATCCCCAAAATCATGTCATACCAAAGAGAGCCGACCATTTCTCAAATAAAAAAAGCCGTTTATTTATCCAAGAGAAATACCTTGTTCTTTACTGGATGTAGTCACTACATTAATCAAAAGATTTTGCCCTATGCAAGTACGCAAACCATTTATAATGGCATTGACCTTAGCATCTATCAGTTTCAAAAAGAAGTGGCTGCTGATGCCCCATTGATGTTTTTAGGGAGGATAGAGCCTATAAAAGGCGCGCATGAGGCCGTAAAAGTTGCATTGGCAACCAATAGGAGGCTCATCATCGCGGGTAATGTTACCAACGAACACCAAAATTATTTTGACGAACAAATTCGACCTTATTTAGGTCAACAGATTGAATATGTTGGAGCGGTAAATGATGTTCAAAAAAATAAATTACTGGGCACTTGTTCGGCATTGCTGATGCCCATTGGCTGGAACGAACCCTTTGGCATTGTTATGGCTGAAGCACTTGCCTGCGGCACACCCGTAATTGGCTACCCTAAAGGTGCCGTAGCAGAAGTTATTGAACATGGCCAAAATGGCTTTCTAGTAAATAATTACACGGAGTTATGTGATGCAGTTGGTAAGCTGAAAGAAATATCCAGACACGAAGTAAGGGCAAGGGCAGAGAAAAATTTTTCGAGTGAAAAAATTGTAAGAGATTACATTTCATACTATTCAAAATGTATCGCCTATAAATCTTGATGAAGTATGTTTAAATCCCTTAAAAATTTATACCAAAACGAATACAACAAGAAACATGTTTTTTTCGCCTTCTGCCGTTTTGTAGGGTGGAAAACCATTCGCTTGCTCGGATTGAATCAAGTAAAGTATTCACTTTGGGGCGATAGGAAAATTTTATTGGATGGAAGATCTTTCCATAGCATGTGGCTGATGTACAATTATATCGTAGATTGGGAGGAGTTTAATTTGATTCAAGATTACTTAAAACCAGCTGATACCGTTTTGGATATTGGCACCAACATGGGCTATTACACGGTTTGGATTTCGAAATTTATAGGCGAAAAAGGCGAAATACATTGTTTTGAGCCAGACGCTTCCAACTTCGACAAACTTAAACGTAACATTCAATTGAATCATCTCGAAAAAATTGCAAGGCTTAACAACACGGCCTTATCCAATATGGAGGGTTTGGTATCATTTACACAAGGTCTTGACGGCCGAAACCACATTAATTTAAACAACTCAACCCAAAGTATTCCAGTAAAAGCTAAAAAGCTGGATGACTATGCAAGGGAAAACAACATTCAGCACATTAGCTATGCCAAAATTGATGTGGAGGGCTTTGAATTTAGTGTATTACAAGGTGCAGAACAGCTATTGAACGAGAAAAGAATTGATATTTTACAACTCGAAATTAACATTACCTTAGAAAACTCAAACCACGACGTACATGATATTCTAGAACTTTTACGTCAGCACGATTATAGGCTTTGTGCTTATCATGTGGATCGCAAAAGTTTACATCCGATAAGCTACACAGCCAACAGAGAAAATTACTTTGCTGTACATAACTTAGATTTCGTAAATCAAAGATTATCCTCCAATCCTTGAAACCAACTAAAATAGTTTTAATAACTTCTGGACAACCAGCTACCAATCCGCGTTTGGTAAAAGAAGCTGATGCACTTACCGAAGCAGGCTATGAGGTGGTTGTACTTTATCAATATTACAGCCATTGGGCTACCGAACTCGATAAGGTACTTTTGAAAACAAAAAGATGGAAAGCGATAAAGGTGGGTGGAGATCCTAATCAAGATAAAATAGCCTATTTCAAATCGAAAATTGCGCATAAAATTTCAAAAGCGCTATCAGCACAGCTGGGTTTTAGATGGGGGTTGCCCCTATCAGCCATTGGTAGAGCAACACCATCGTTAATTGCAGAAGCAAAAAATATTAAGGCCGATTTATACATTGCACATAACTTAGCGGCGTTGCCAGCAGCGGTAATTGCCGCCAAAAAACACCATGCAAAATGTGGTTTTGATGCAGAAGATTTCCATCGAAATGAGGTAGCTGATGGACAAGATCGTTTTGATGTTAAGCTTAAAACGGAAATAGAAAATCGTTTTCTAAACAAACTTGATTATTTAACGACCTCCAGCGACCAAATCGGTCTTGCCTATCAATCCATTTATCCGAAATTAAACCCGATAACCATTCTAAATGTCTTTCCCACAACCCAATACACACCAAATAAAATTGGGAATGGATTAAAATTATTTTGGTTTTCGCAAACGGTTGGTGCGGGTAGAGGCCTAGAAGACGTGATTAAGGCCCTTGCTCAACTGAAAGATCTGGATATCGAACTGCATCTACTTGGAAACGCCGACGAGCAAAGCCAATCCTCAATCAAAGTAACTGGAGAAAAATTAGGCCTCCATGACCGTAAAATAATTTTTCATTCGCCCATCCCACCTGATGATATTGTGAGATTTGCCAGCGCTTTTGATATTGGCTTGGCCACAGAAATTGGAATACCCAGAAACAGAGATTTGTGCTTAACCAACAAACTATTTACTTATCTAAATGCGGGTTTAGCCGTCATCGCAACAGATACATCGGCACAAAAAGCATTTATGGAAAAATACCCGCAAATAGGCAGCGTTTATCCAATTGGTAATCTTGAAGCTTTAATAAACATCATCAGCAATTACTATCATGATAGAACACGTTTAGAAGAAGCTCAATTCAATTCACTTTCTTTAGCCAACCAAACATTAAATTGGGAAAACGAGAAATCCAAATTTTTACTTATAGTTAAAAACGTTTTATAGTTGAAAAATACATCGAAAAATGTTCATTTGGAGGTCATCCGCGGAATGGCGGCATTCTTGGTCGTGATTGGACATTTAATCAACAAGTTCCCAGAAATATCCAAACACAAAAATCACTTCACTAATTTAATTGGAAACTGGGCAACAGAATCGGTGCTCATATTCTTTGTACTATCAGGCATTGTAATTCATTCATCCGTTGAGGCAAAGCATAAATCGGCCAAACAGTTTTTAATAGATCGGTTTATACGCATCAATCCAATACTTTTCATCGCCGTAATGGTAAGTATTTTATTGGAAATTTATATGTTTAACAACGTTCCATCCACAAGCATGATTATTGGAAACTTAATACCTGTGAGCACCATGCAAGGCTGCTTGTTAGATGTATTTTGGAACAGCAATCCGGTAATTTGGAGTTTAAGTTTCGAGATGTTCTTCTATGTTATATTTGCACTTTTTGTAATCAGAAAAGATCACATTCACAATCGAAATGTAGCCATCTGGTTTCTTCTTGGACTTTTTTGCATTTATTTCTATTACCATCCGATTTCTGAAAGCATCATCTTGAACTATCTCCTATTGATGCTTGCTTACTCGCCAGTGTGGATTATTGGCTTTTACATTTGGAAATATAGAAATACCATTCGGACTAACTATACGCTGGCCATGCTCGCCCTTTGTTGTTTACCAATTGTTTCGCGAGCCCATTTTACCGACAACTACTACGACCCGATACGGAACGTCTTATTTGCCCTATGTAGCGTACCGCTATTTCTGTTTTTAGTTCAGCATAAAAAGGGGCAACATTTCACTAATTTCCTATCGAATTACTTAGGTATTTTTTTAATTTCGATTACCTATTTGCTCAGTTTGTTATTTATTTTTAACGATTTCACCTATCCTTTAACAAGTAGAATTTTATACATCTGTTTACCCATTGCCATCCTTTTTATCGTACCATTTAAAAAATTAATTTATAGATTTTATACATTTATATTACTGAAACCATTCAAATACATCGGCCTTCTATCCTATAGTATTTATTTATTTCACAACCCAATTTTGATTATACTGGCTAAACTTACCGCCATTCCACTCCTGCTGAGAATTGCTATATTCGTTGTAATCACATTTGGAATAGCGTTTTTATTAGAAAAGAAATTACAGCCGGCACTAAATCGGTTATTAAAGCCCAAACCAATCCATTGAAAAAGGTACTGATTATTTCTCCTCATTTTCCGCCAAGTAATGCGGCAGATATGCATAGAATTAGAATGAGTTTACCTTATTTTAAAGAATATGATTATGAAGTTGAAGTAGTTACCGTTTATCAAAAGTATTACCAATCAACTCAAGACCCCTTGCTGCTGCAATCTGTTCCAATCGGGATCAAGATTCATCAAGTAAAGGCCTTTTCAAAAAAGTGGACCACTAAAATAGGTTTGGGTAGTTTAGCCCTTCGATCGTTATATTTCTACAAGGCCTATGTAAATAAGCTTTTAAAGCAAACCAAATTTGATCTGATTTATTTTTCTACCACAGAATTTCCGCTTTGTATTTTAGGCGCCTATTGGAAAAAGAAATTTGGCATACCGTATGTTATTGACATGCAAGACCCTTGGTATTCTGACTATTACGAGAGCAAGCCAAAGGCAGAACGACCAAAGAAATATTGGCTTTCTTACAGAATGCATAAATTTTTAGAGCCCATCGCAATGAAGGGCGTATCGGGCATCATTAGCGTTTCAGAAAATTACATTACCAATTTAAGGGCAAGATATCCACATCTAAATTCCATACCTAATGAGGTGATTACATTCGGTGCGTCGGAGGTGGATTTTGAGATTGCCAAACAAAATACAGATCAGCTTAAACTATTCTACAAACTAGAGCAAGATTTAATCAATCTGGTATATGTGGGTAGAGGTGGCTACGATATGGATAAATCCCTCAAGATTCTGTTTTCAACTTTCAAAAAAGGCTTAGACGCAAATGAAAATTTATTCAAAAAACTTCGATTTTATTTTATTGGAACAAGTTATGCACCAAGTGGTGAGGGTAATGAAACCATTGCGCCAATTGCAAAAGCACTCGGCGTTGATTCCTATGTTACTGAAATAACAAATAGAATTGGTTTTTACGAAAGCATCAAAAATTTAGAATCTGCTGATGGCTTAATCATTATTGGCTCGAATGAAGCCGCATACACTGCATCAAAATTATCGCCTTATGTGCTTGCCAAACGACCACTTTTGGCAATTTTTAATGCGAAAAGCAGTATTGTAAAAACGATACGCACATGTGCTGCAGGAGATTTAATGCTGCATGATGAAGACCCAAACCTGAGCTACAATATTTTTAAAGAATACCTAATCAAAGTTGAAAGCAATTTATCGCCAAATACCAATTGGGAAGCATTTGAGCCTTACACAGCACCCTATCTGACCCAAAGGCAAACCGATTTTTTTGATAAAATCATTTCATAAAGCAAGAGTTAATGATTCAAAAATCCCTCCTAACAAAAATATTGAGACGACCATCCTTCATAGGGCAATATCGGCTGTTTAATTATTTATTTGTTAGGCAAAAGTTAAACATAGGCAACCAAATGGCCACCCCACTAAATGGCAATTTCAAAATCAATTGCGATACCTCAACGTGGATTGGTGCAAAAATTAGGTTTACAGGAGATTATGAGCCCGAACTGAAATCGGTTTTTAAAGCTTATATCAAGAAAGGTGATACAGTTATAGATGTAGGTGCTAACATTGGTTTTCACACCTTATATTTTGCGGAATTGACAGGAAATACGGGTAAAGTGATTGCTTTCGAGCCTGTTCAGTACAATTTCAAATCCTTGCTAAACAACATCAGCTTGAACAAGTTTGCGAACATTCACCCGCATAACGTAGCCTTAAGCAATAAGGCAGAAGAAATTAGCATTCACATTAATGAAGATAGCGTTAACCCTGGTGCTTTTAACCTTTTTGAAACGGGTAAAGGAACAGTGGTAAAGTGCGAAGTAGGTGATGACGTGCTCAACAATGAACATGTTAACTTTATCAAGATTGATGTAGAGGGATACGAGAGTTTCGTAATTGAGGGGCTAAAACAAACCATCAAAAAACATAAGCCTTACCTTATCTTCGAATTCGACCGCAATTACCAACAAAAAACTGGACTTCCTCCATCTCATATTTTTGACATTTTAACACCATTGGGCTATTCTTTTTTTGCGGTAACGAACAAAGGATTAGTTGAGTTTGATTTGAAAAAAGTTAAATCGTGCAATGTTTTTGCCAAGCCAAATCTATTTTAATGATTACTTCGATAAAAAGAACATTCACCTTCATTAATCAACATCCCTTAGCACAAAGACATCTGTTAAAAGCATACAGTAAATTTTTGTGGTGGCAAATTAAATCAAGAACATCCAAAAATTTGATAGAGGTGCCTTTTCTGGAGGCCACAAAGTTCTTTGCCAAAAAAGGCTTAACCGGAATTACAGGAAATATTTATACGGGCTTACATGAGTTTGAGGACATGTCTTTTTTAATTCACTTCCTTCGTTCGGAAGATGTATTTTTTGATGTTGGCGCCAACGTCGGTTCTTACACCATTCTGGCTTCTGGCATAAAAAGAGCTAAGACAGTTGCTTTTGAACCGATAAAAATAACCTATGATATTTTAAAAGAAAACGTAAAACTGAACCATTTACAAGATTTGGTTATATGTAAAAACAACGCGGTTGGTAGCGAAGAAAGAGATTTATATTTCACTAATAATGAGGATACTACCAACCATATGGTGGTTTCCCCCAGCAACCATGTAAGTGTGGTAAACATGCTAACCCTAAATTCATTGCACCCAGCCCATCAGCCTAAACTTATAAAAATTGACGTTGAAGGTTATGAAACTGAAGTGATTAATGGTGCATCGCAACTATTAGAAGATGATAACTTAAAGGCCATAATTATAGAATTAAATGGTAGCGGGGCAAGATATGGCTACAACGAAAAAAACTTGCATAAGCATTTAACAGATCATTTGTTTTTCCCCTATCGGTATCTTCCTTTTAAAAGAGAATTGCTTCCTTTAAATTCATATGGGGGATATAATACTATCTACATCAAAGATTTGAATTTTGTGCAGGAACGCTTGCTTACTTCCGATTCGTTTCACATTTTTGATGAGTCTATCTGATATGAAAAGACTTGCCATTATCACCACACATCCAATTCAATATTATGCCCCAGTATTTAAGTTATTGGCAAAAGCGATAACATTAAAGGTTTTTTACACCGGAGGCGAACAATTAATTAATCAGTTTGATAGGGGTTTTAATAAAAAAATTGAATGGGACCTTCCCTTGTTAGATGGTTACGATTATCAGTTTTTAGAAAACAGTTCGGCCGATGCTGGCACACACCATTTCAAGGGAATAGTAAATCCAAAAGGAATCCAACGTATAAACGAGTTTAAGCCCAATGCAATCCTAATTTATGGTTGGGCTTTTAGTAGTCACCTAAAAATAATTAGATTTTTTAGCGGTAAAATTCCACTATATTTTAGAGGAGATTCTACGCTGATGGATGATAAACCTACCATTAGAACACTTTTAAAAAGAGTTTTTCTAACGTGGGTATATCGGCATATTGATGTTGCCTTTTATGTGGGCGAGAAAAATAGGGCTTATTTCGAACACTTTGGTCTTGCAAATCGACAGTTAATATTTGCACCTCATGCAATTGATAATGATAGATTTAGCAACGACGAGACCGATGCGCTTGCAGTGCGGAAACAGTTCAAACTCAATAATGATGACGTGTTGATTTTGTTTGCGGGTAAATTAGAAGCGAAAAAGAATCCAGCGTTATTGTTAAATACATTTTTTGATTTGAATTTATCTAAGGCACACCTGTTATTTGTTGGAAACGGACCGTTAGAAAGTAAACTAAAAGCTGAAATTGAGGGTCATAAAGCAAAAGATAACCGAGTTCATTTTATGGATTTTCAAAACCAAACCCAAATGCCAGCAATTTATCAATCCTGCGATTTATTCTGTTTACCATCCAAAGGCCCAGGAGAAACTTGGGGGTTGGCCGTTAATGAGGCTATGGCAGCAGGTAAAGCGATTTTAATATCGGATAAAGTTGGTTGCAGTACAGATTTACTAAAACCTGGCCTAAATGGAGAAATTTTTAATACTGAAAAGGCCGAGGATTTTAGAAATAAATTGATTAATATGTTGGGTGATAAAACGAGGCTTGTTCATTACGGAGAAGCTTCAAAAAAAATAATACAAGATTGGTCTTTCGAAAAGCAAGTAAATTCTTTTCTAGAGGTTTTTAATTCATAAGCATGCAACCCAAAAACCCGCTTCAAACTATATTAATTCTATATATCCCAGTCCTTTTTTCCTATTTTTTGGTAAGCAGTCCGGTTATATCTTACTTTATAGCATGGGCTGGCTCTCTATTTATTTTTTACATTACATGGTTTTCGCCTGCTGCATATTTTGATCATACGGTTCCGATTTACAAGCAAATTATGCGACCAATTTTTCTAACGCAATTTATTTTTGCTGGTTTTATGTGCAGTACTTCTATTTTCTATTTTTTGGATCATTTGGGTTATCGCTACTTAACCGAACTAAATTATGGTGCACAATTCAAAGAAAGTGAACAAACCGATTTTATTGCCACAGCACAACGCTTAAGTTTGCTTGCACACGCAGCCATTACAACTGGTTTAATACTCGCCATGAATTTAGGAAAGCAAAAGGCTAAGTACGTTCAAGCATTTCAAAATAACGATTTTTTAATTTGGCTTGGCATTATCGTGTTTGGAATTGGGTCTGTTTGTCAACAAATATCTGGTTTAAGCCAAATTGCCATACCACTAACCACCGTCGGCATTTCCTGTGCGGCTGTACTTTTCGTAAAAGGTGTCCTTTTCAAAAACGTAAATTATCTAGGTATAGGGGCAACAATTTTTATCCTAAATTTTATACACGCCTCACTATCAGGCTATAAAGAACCAATAATCATCAACATAATCGTGCTGGCCTGTGTTTTTTTCCCTTATTATAAAAAAACAATTATGTACCTCGCATTGCCTGTGGGTTATGTTTTACTTTACTTTTTACCCACGTACAATAATACCGTACGTCAAAGTTGGAATGGAGAAATTAGTGCAGAAGAAGCACAATCGCAAGCCTTCGAAACGCTCAATGTAAATAACGAGGAAGAAATTGAAGATACCAATTGGGGCTTTCTTACTGGCCGTTTGAGTGAGATTGGGATGTTTACAAGATTTATAGATTTTGTTCCCGAGCATCACGATTTTTATGGATGGCAGATTATCAATGATTCTTTTGAGGCTTTGATTCCGCGTGCCATTTGGCCCGAAAAACCCAATATGGAAACCGTATCCATGCAACGGGTTTATGATGCTGGAGTAGCCTATAAAATGTCATCTGTATCAGCCAAAACCCGTCCTGTTGTAGATGCTTATCTCAGTTTTGGAATTCCAGGTGTGTTTTTTTGTATGCTGATTTATGGGCTAATCACCCAATACCTTTGCAATGTGGCCGAAAAAATGTTCGGTGGATATGAACTGGGCTGTGTAATCATTTTTAATAGTATTTTTCAAACCCTGTGGCGAGGAAACAACTTCGAATTTATGATCAACAACATTTTTTATGGCTTTTTAATTATGTGGGGGCTATTTTATTTATTAAAAACATTGAAGGTACTAAAACCTGTATATGATTAAATTGAATGAGCGATGGTTTATTATAGCATTATAAATGCAACAATTTGCCCACAAATATTACCATTGAAAAATTAAAGTTCCGAAATGATATTGATGAAAAGCCTTAAACTTTCGTAAGTAGTTATTGAAATGAAAATTATTCACATCACCCCATCTTACAAACCAGCGTATATTTATGGTGGCCCGATACAATCTGTAGGGAAGTTATGTGAAGCAATAAAGAAATCATGCTCAGCAACTGAAAAAAATTCTCCCCATAACTTTGAAAATGAGCCTTTTGAAATTGAGGTACTTACTACAACCGCTAATGGTAGATTCGAACTCGATATGGAGGCCGGAAAACCTCAAATTGTGGATGGTGTTCCGGTTACTTATTTCAATAGGTGGACAAAAGATCACAGTCATTTCTCCCCTTCTATGTTACTAGCGCTTAGAAAAAGGCTGAAAAATAATAAGGGGAAAAACCTTATTATTCACATTCACGCTTGGTGGAATCTGGCTTCCATCTTAAGTTGTTGGATGGCGAAATGGTATAAAATCCCTGTGATACTCTCACCTAGAGGCATGCTAACGGGTTATACCATGCACAATCGAAATTCTTTTCCAAAAAAAATGCTTCACCAGTTTATGGGCAAGAATTTGCTAAAGTATGTTTATCTACACGCCACAAGCGAGCAGGAAAAAACCGATATACTGCAAATGTTTCAACCCAAAAGCATTACGACGATTCCGAATTTAGTTGATTATCCAGTGAAGAGTGTAGAGGATCAAGGTAAGGGTATTGAGGATCAAGTAGCAAGTATTAAGTATCAAGTAGCGAGTATTGAGTATCAAGTAACGAGTATTGAAGAGCAGGCGTTGAGTAGGAAGTATCAAATAGAAAGTGATGGAAATAATGAGGTGATTAGCACATTTCAAATGATTTTTTTATCCAGAATAGAAGAAAAGAAAGGCTTGGAACTGCTGTTTGAGGCTTTGTCCTATTTGAATTTTACATGGACCTTATCAATTGCAGGTTCAGGAAAAGCACATTATGTAAATTATTTAAAGAATAGGGCAGAAAACTTGGGTATTTCCAATCGAATAAAATGGTTGGGGCACGTTTCAAATGAGGATAAATTCAATGTACTGTCTGTTTCTGATCTATCAGTTTTAACTTCATACAATGAGAATTTTGCCAACGTAGTTATAGAAAGCTTAAGCGTGGGCACAGCCGTTTTAATATCCAACTCCGTTGGTTTAGCAGATTATGTTGCCACAAAAAATTTAGGTTGGATTAGCACCTTAAATCCGATTGAAATCGCAGAACAAATTAAATTGTCATACCATGATTCAGCTAAAAGAGGCTACATTCGAGCGCATGCGCCAGCCCAAATTGCACTCGATTTTGATGACAATACGCTTGTTAAACAATATTTCAAACTATACCAAAGCATTGTAAATGGCTAATTATAAAGATTATGGTTACTCGAACAATGAGGCTACACATGCCCATGGGTATATCACCAAACCGATATTGGGTTTACTCAATCGACAAAAAAATAAGGCTATTTTAGATTTGGGCTGTGGAAATGGTGCCTTAGTTAATGTTCTACTGGAGAAAGGATTTAACGCCTATGGTACAGACGCTTCTGAAACCGGGATAGAAATTGCTTCTAAAACCAATCCAAATCGCTTTGCGGTACAAGATTTATCCTCCGATCATCTTCCAGCTCCGTTAAAGGGTATCCATTTCGATACCATTATTTCAACCGAAGTAATTGAACACTTATACGATCCTCGGAAATTTATCACTTTTTGCAAAAATGTGTTGGACAAAAATGGTGGTGGAGAGATTATTTTGAGTACCCCCTATCACGGATATTTAAAAAATCTTACATTGGCTCTGGCTGGTCAGTGGGATAAACATGCAAATCCGCTTTGGGATGGCGGGCATATTAAATTATGGTCGAGGAAAACGCTTACGCTTGCATTAGAGGAGCAGGGTTTCAACATTACTGATTTTATAGGCTGTGGTCGTTTTCCTTTTCTATGGAAATCTATGGTCATCAAGGCAAGGATTTAGATTGTTTCCCGAAAAATGAATAAAAATTTTAGTTTCATCATTTTAACGTATAACGAGGAGATCCATTTGCCACGGCTCCTGGAATCGATAAAAAATTTAAAAGCTCCAACTTTTATTCTGGATAGTGGAAGTACAGACCAAACGCTATCCATTGCTGCCCAATATGGTGCTAAAACCGCAACAAATGCTTTTACCAATCACCCCAAACAATGGGATTTTGCCCTGAATCATTTTGATATTAGAACACCGTGGATTGTTGGCTTGGATGCCGATCAAACCGTAACTCCGCAGCTTTTTCAATTGCTTAACGATTTTAATACCGATGATTATGCTGAGGTAAGTGGCATATACTTCAACAGAAAAAATTTCTTCCAAGGCAAATGGATTCGATTTGGGGGCTACTTTCCGTTTTATCAACTTAAAATGTTTCGCAATGGCGTAGGTTTTTCTGATTTAAATGAAAATATGGATCATCGCTTTGTGGCACCCGGAAAAACCATCATTTGGAAAAATGGCTATTTACTCGAAGAAAATTTAAAGGAAAACGACATCAACTTTTGGATTGCCAAACACCAGCGTTATAGCGATTTAGTAGCAGAAGAAGAATTAGATCGAATTAAAAACATTAAAGCTCAAAGCCTTAAACCTTCCCTACTCGGAAACCCAGATGAACAGCGTGCGTGGCTTAAAAGATTATGGTGGAAGCTTCCCTTGGGCCTTAGGCCATACCTTTATTTTAGCTATCGTATAATCTTCAAATTGGGTATCCTAGATGGAAAAACTGGAATGAAATTTCATTACCTGCAGGGTTTTTGGTTTAGGCGTTTGGTTGATCGGAAAATAAAAAGGCTTAAAACCGCTCTGAAAATTTAATTTTCAGAGCGTCAATTTTTGATTAAATTACGTTAATCTCAGTTCTTTAAACCAAGAATTGAATCCGAAAAAACGACAAAATTAAACTTATCTTAGCCATTTCAATTTGACATGAACGAAATCGAACTCAAACAAGCGAAAAAACAGGCAGATAAAAAAGCGCTTAAATTTATTATTTCATTATTCATCCTTTACATCTTTTTCAGTCAAGGAAATTTGTTTATGAATAGTGTTTTAAGTCCCGGTTCTCGATTTTATAATGAATTTATTGCTGAGCATTTTAATTACATACAAGGATTAAAAACTGCCTTGATTACGTGTGCGGTTTGGATCATCAAGCTATTTGGTTTTTACGTTATCTACAACAAATCTGATGTGATGGTGGTGGCTGGGCCATATTTACGAGTTAACTACTCTTGTTTGGGCCTGGGGGTAATGAGTTTTTTAACGGCCTTCGTTTTAGCCTTTCCTGCGAGTTGGAAAGCCACCTTCAAAATGATGGCAATCGGTTTAATCACCATTTTTGTTCTAAATGTGTGCCGAATTGCAGGTTTAGGTGTACTGCTTGGCTTCTTTGAATCTCAACGAAATAATTTCACCTATCACCACGAGATTTTTAACGTAATCGTTTACATCTGTATTTTCGTGATGCTGTACCTTTGGATTAAAAAGAATACCGGTTCCAATGCGTCAGAAAATGAAATCAAAAAACAACCATTAGTGCCCTAATATTTTGGAAAAAACGCAATTACATAAAGCTTTTAATACGGGGAGCTTCCAAATTGGTGCTTCTAAATTGAAACAACTTTTATGGTATTACACCTCTGTTTTTTTCTTTAAAAGCGGCATAATTCCTTTTAGTGTTATTTTGGTTGCAATTTTGCGCTTATTTGGTGCCAAAATTGGTAAAGAGGTTCGGGTAAAGCCTGGCATTCACATCAAATATCCTTGGAAACTCAGCATTGACGATTATTCTTGGCTGGCAGACTGCTACATTGAAAATCTGGATTGGGTTAAAATTGGTAAGAATTGTTGCATTTCCCAGCAGGCTATGCTTGTAACAGGTAACCACGATTACCGTAAGAAAAATTTCGATCTCTTAGTGAAACCAATAACTTTAGAGGACGGGGTTTGGGTGGGCGCATCTTCAAAGGTTGGCCCAGGTGTTACGCTTTATAGTCATTCTGTTTTGGCTTTGGGAAGTGTTGCGACCAAAAACCTCGATGCCTATTCTATTTATCAAGGTAATCCTGCTCAATTTATAAAGGAACGCGTAATTATTGTGTAGAATTGCGCAATTCAGAAGGACGCACGAATTGTAACAGATAATAAAAGACATCGCCACCAGAGATCTATTTCAGGGGTTAAGCTATTCAAAGATATTTTTCTTATCCCGAACTTAAGTTATATATGATTTATAGAAGCCATCTATAAATACTTTCCCTTTCAAATTTCTAAATATGTTACTTTAAAACTTGATTTATATCAAGTAAAAAGTGCGAAAATCACCTTCAACTGAACGATTTTGTAGTATTAAAAAGAATTATTTTGCGATATTTATACCGTCTATCTGTGTCGTTAAAGAACCGATGCTTTGAATATCATGAAATTTCTGAGGAATAATTACACCATATCTTCCAACTTAATATTCGGCACTTTCATCATCGGAATTGCCAATCTCTTCGTTTACGACCCAGAAAGCACAACTGATTTTATTATGATTGGCGTGGTATTGGTTTTGCGCTACGTACTTGCGGTAATGATTAAAAGAAGATTTGCATGGAGTCTTTATTTGATGATCATCTTGCTCATTAGAAGTGTGTACCGCTCAGTTTACATCATCGATAACATCAATGTTAATCCAATAGCAAAGGTTAACGTGGTGATGCAATTGGTAATGTCGGTATTGGCCTTCGGCATCCTGTTCATTATGCCTAAATTAAAGAAACTAAAAACAGCAAGAAAAAATAAACCAGAAGTATATTCCGATTCGGAAATGCCTTTAAATCTGCAATAGGATAATCTATCATTAACAAGGCAAATTCAATGAATTTTGAAATAATCTAATTATGTAATTGATATTTCTTTATAATTTTCGTAAATTACTCATAACCAATATTTAAAGTTATGAGCGTTTTAAAGAAAATCCAAGATTGGGGCGACTTGCATCATCCAATTTGGCTTGATTATGTTAGAATTACTTTAGGTCTTATTTTGATTTGGAAAGGATTAATTTTCGCTACAAATCTGGAATCTTTTAATCACTTAATGCGAGGCGCACCATTAGGCACCGCACTTTCCATCAGCTTGTTCGCACACTTAATTATTATGCTGCATTTAATTGGTGGTTTGGCAATTGCATTGGGCACACATACACGTCTTTTCTGTCTGCTAAATTTACCCGTATTGGTTGGTGCGGTGTTCTTTATCAATTTATCTCCAGGCATTTTTAAACCCTATTCTGAATTTTGGCTTTCTGCATTTGTATTAGCAGGATTGATTTGCTTTTTGATAGAAGGAAATGGCAGACTATCTGTGGAAAATAATATAGGTATTCGCCATCAAAATAAACATGTCGATTCAAAGCTCCTATAACCATTTTCTACAAGTCGTTTGTCATGCTCAATTTATTTCGGCAGCTTAAGGGCTATTGATTTGCTTTTGATCTAAACTTAGTGATTTACCTAAATCTTGTTGGTTTAAACCAGCTAAAGGACAAATTTACAAATGTAGCAATACAAATTCTACCAAATCTTAGGTGTCTTAGCATCCTTAGGTGGTAATAAAGCTTATAAGATCTACTTACTTAAGCAGATCCTTAAGCACGGCCCAAACATTTTCGGCAAGTATCTTATCGCCTTCAGCAGTTGGATGAATTCCATCAGCTTGATTTAACTTCGGAACACCTCCAACCTTATCCAGCAAAAAAGGAATCAACTGCATATTGTTTTTTGAAGCCAATGCAGGGTACATATTCTTAAAATCTGCCGCGTATTTTGCACCCATGTTTGGCGGAACTTGCATGCCAGCCATCACCAATCTGGCCTCAGGGTATTTAGATTTAACTCGGTCGATAATATCTTGCAGGTTTTTTGTGGTTTCTGCAACTGGCAATCCGCGCAAGCCATCATTGGCACCAAGCTCTAGTACAAAAACATCTATAGGCTGTTTTAGCAGCCAATCTATTCTCGCTTTTCCGGCAGCAGAGGTTTCGCCACTTAAACCTCCGTTAATCACCTTATAATTTAATTTTAAAGAATCAATCCGATTTTGAATTAAAGCCGGATAGGCTTCCGTTGGATCTAGTCCGTAACCAGCGGTTAAGCTCGTTCCAAAAAAGAGGATATTTTTCATTTTAACCTCGGGATGAGTTGATGTATGGTCAACCGAATCTAACGTTTTATCGTTCGTTGATTTATTTTGTCCGTTTCCACATGCAGCTAACATCGCGGCCAAAACAAATATGCCTATTAATCGTTTTCGTAACATATCTATAAATTGTATCTCTAATTAAAACCATTATAACATAATTGATTATCTTATGTTTGGTTATCCTCAAAACGCAAATCCTTTAAAAAATTTCTAATTTGGAAAGCATATTAAACATTCGAAATGTAAGCAAAATTTACCAAAGTGCTGGTCGGGCACTTACGGTTTTAGATCAGATTAACTTCTCTATTACGGCTGGCTCAACAGTGGCCATAACTGGCCCATCAGGCAGTGGCAAAACAACGCTTCTTGGCCTATGTGCGGGTTTAGACCGTGCAAGTAGTGGGACGGTTGAACTGAATCAAATTGCTTTAGAAAAATTAAACGAAGATCAAAGAGCCGCTGTACGAAATGAATATGTTGGGTTTATTTTTCAAAATTTTCAGCTTTTGCCTACCCTAACTGCCTTAGAGAATGTAATGGTGCCGTTAGAGTTGAGGGGGGCAAAAAATATTAAGGCACATGCGCT
The DNA here is from genome assembly GCF_003173595.1 of Pedobacter yonginensis. Taxonomy (GTDB): domain Bacteria; phylum Bacteroidota; class Bacteroidia; order Sphingobacteriales; family Sphingobacteriaceae; genus Pedobacter; species Pedobacter yonginense. The sequence goes on along the minus strand of NZ_QGNZ01000004.1, from coordinate 369,920 downwards.
TTCTTTGTTAGATAAGGTTGGTTTAGCCGATCGTTCTCACCACTATCCCGTTCAATTATCTGGTGGTGAGCAGCAACGCGTATCTTTGGCCAGGGCATTTTCTAATCAACCCGCCATTCTTTTTGCAGATGAACCCACGGGAAATTTAGATGCAGAAACCAGCGAAAAAGTTATCAAATTGCTTTTCGATTTAAACAAAGATGCGGGTACAACTTTAGTAATTGTTACCCACGACCTTGATTTGGCGGCTAAAACAGGCAGAACGATAAAAATTAAAGGTGGTACCATTCTATCAGACGAAAGCCAGAATTATGTTTAAAAACAACGTACCAAACCCACATATCCAATTTTCTTGGCTTTTTAAAATGGCTTGGAGAGACAGTCGCAAAAACCGATCGCGGTTGTTGTTATTTATTTCTTCAATTGTTTTAGGTATTGCTGCACTCGTGGCGGTTTATGCCTTTAAAGATAATCTGCAAAGAGATATTGATGGCCAAGCAAAAGAGCTTACGGGTGCCGATTTGGTTTTAGAAAGCAGAAAAGGGGTAACCAAAGCCATGCAAAAGATACTTGATACGCTGGGAGATGAGCGATCACAAGAGAAAACCTTTGCGTCTATGATTTACTTCCAAAAAAGTGGTGGCAGTAGATTGGTGCAAATGAAGGCCTTGCAAGGCAATTATCCATATTATGGAACAATAGAAACCATTCCTGTTGGTGCGGCTAAAACTTTTCAAAGAGGCAAGAGCGCATTGGTAGACCAAACTTTAATGCTTCAATTTGATGCTAAGGTGGGGGATTCGATCAAAGTTGGCGACCTAACATTTAAAATTGCCGGAACATTAACAAAAGCTCCCGGCCAAACGGGCATTTCATCTAGCGTGGCACCAACGGTTTACATTCCGCTTCAATTTCTAGATCAAACCAATCTGATTAAAACAGGCAGCCGAATTAGCAGTAAATTCTATTACAGATACAATAACCCAGCTGGGGTTGAAGCCCTAGTAAAAAAACTCGAACCCAAACTTGAAAAAGAAGGTTTTGATGCAGATACGGTTGAATCGAGAAAAGAACAAACCGGAAGATCGTTTAAGGATGTAAATCGTTTCTTAGCCTTATCAGGTTTTATTGCCTTATTGCTGGGTTGTGTTGGGGTGGGTAGTGCAATACATGTTTATATCCAAGAAAAGCTTAATGCGATAGCCACATTGCGATGCTTGGGCTTAAAATCGAAAGATGCATTTTTAATTTACCTAATCCAGATTTTCTTTATTGGCTTAACTGCATCATTAATTGGTGCCGTTTTGGGCACAGGCATTCAATTTCTCCTTCCGCTGGTGCTAAAAGATTTTCTACCTGTTGAAATTACCATGCGCATTTCTTGGCTGGCTGTTGGGCAAGGCATTTTGTTGGGCTTAATTATTTCCATCCTTTTTGCTCTACCTTCACTCCTTTCCGTAAGAAAAATTTCACCTTTAAATGCCATTCGGGCTTCCTTTGAAAAATCGGCTGGAAGGAGAGATCCCCTAAATTGGTTAGTTTACTTGCTGATGGGTGCTTTTGTTTTAGGGTTTACGTATCTGCAAATGAAAACCTGGGTTCAAACCTTTGCGTTTACTTTGAGTATTGCATTTGCCTTTGTTGTACTCATTATTCTTTCAAAAGTTTTGATGTTTCTGGTCAGAAAACTGATTCCAAACTCATCTAGCTATTTGTGGCGACAAGGTTTCGCAAATTTATATCGGCCTAACAATCAAACCTTAATGCTTACGGTATCCATTGGATTATCAACAGCCTTTATTTGTACACTGTTTTTTGTGCAGGGGATATTGATGAATCGGGTAAGTCTGTCTTCTGGCAATAATCAGCCGAATATGGTTTTATTCGATATTCAGAATACGCAAACTCAAGGTTTGGATAGCCTTACCAAATCATTCAAATTGCCTTTGATGAATCAAGTTCCAGTGATTACCATGCGAATTGAAGAAATTAATGGCAAAAAGGCAGGCACAGATAGTACCAATAGAGGTGCTTTTAGAAACGAGATCAGAGCGACTTATCAAGACACTCTAACGGCGGCTGAGAAAATAACAGCGGGAAAATGGACTGGCAAAGTTAATCCGAATGAGACGATTTACATCTCTCTAGATCAAAGTTTTGCCAAAAGAATTAAGGTTGGTGTAAACGATAAAATTGTATTCAATGTGCAAGGAATGCTTATCAATACCGTGGTAGGAAGCTTGAGAGAAGTAAACTGGAGCCGAATGCAAACCAATTTCAGAGTGGTTTTTCCAACAGGTGTGCTTGAAGATGCGCCACAGTTTCATGTATTAATGACCAGAGTACCATCAAGCGAAGTATCTGCAAAATTTCAGGGAAGTGTGGTTCAAAAATTCCCTAATGTTTCGGTAATTGATTTAGATTTGGTTTTAAAATTATTGGATGAACTTTTAAGCAAAATCGGTTTCGTAATTCGCTTTATGGCAGGCTTTAGCATGGCAACTGGATGGATTGTTTTAATATCTGCTGTGCTCACCAGTAAAAATCAACGAATTAAAGAAAGCATTTTATTAAGAACCTTGGGTGCCAGTAGAAAGCAAATTTTAAGAATTAATGCGATAGAGTACTTCTTTCTGGGCACTTTTGCCGCGGCAGTTGGATTAATTTTATCGATTGCAGGAAGTTGGGCCTTGGCTAAATTTAGTTTTGACGCTGCTTTTATCCCGCCCTTGCTACCTACCCTATTACTTTTTGGATCTGTGGTTCTGCTTGTTGTAGCAACAGGTGTTTTAAGCAGCAGGAGTGTGCTTAACCAACCTCCGCTAAAAATATTAAGGAATGAAGGAAATTAAAGCGCCTTTATAAAATTCCAGAACTAAACTTTTTTAGCTGTACTATGTTTCTCTAATAAAAAACATGAATTCAAAATACAATAAAATTCTTATTGCTTTGGTTATCGGCGCCGTTGCGGTAAATCTCATTTCTTGCGTATCTATTCCAAAAGGTGCAAAAGCCGTTAAGCCTTTTAAAAAAGATAAATATCTTGGAAAATGGTACGAAATTGCCAGAATGGATTTTAAATTCGAGAAAAATCTGAATAATGTTACGGCTACTTATTCTTTAAATGAAGATGGATCGATAAAGGTTGACAATAAGGGTTACCAATACATCAAGAAAGAATGGAAAGAAAGCATTGGTAAAGCAAAATTTGTAAAGGATGAAGATGAGGCTAGGTTAAAAGTATCCTTCTTTGGACCTTTTTACGCTGGTTACAATGTGATACAAATCGATCCTGATTATAAATATGCTTTGGTGGCAGGGAATAATTTAAAATACCTATGGATTTTATCCAGAACGAAAACCATTCCCGACACCATAAAATCTGTTTATTTAGATACGGCAAGAAAGCTCGGGTACGAAACCGGAGATTTGATTTGGACCAAGCACGACTAATTTTTGTGGTGGCTGATTAATCAAGTATTTGATTACTTTTATTGTATGATTAGATTGAATAACGCTACGCCAAGCGAAATTTTACAAGATGTAAAAATTGGCAGCATGGTTACCGATACTTTTAGCAAAACTGGTTTGGTAGAAAGTATTGACATTAGTGATGACGGCTTATATCGTGTCTATGAATTTAATCTGGTAACGGGAAGAACCATCACCGTAAAGAAATAAGGATCAGCCGCTGCTATGCAATTACTCACGCTTCTTTTCGGGATTCTTCTACTGTTTGTATTCATCCTTAAAAAGGTTAACACAATGATTGCGCTGTTAGCAGTAGCGATTATTACGGGTTTATTACTTGGAATGCCAACCAATAAGGTAATGGCATCCATCAGCAACGGAATTGGCAGTACCTTGGGCAGCATGGTTATGGTGCTGGCTTTGGGTGCCATGATGGGTAAATTGATTGAGGATAGTGGCTCAGCCAAAAAAATCGTTTTTATTTTAATTAAAGCATTCGGGCAGAAGAACATACAGTGGGCGGTTTTGCTTACTGGCTTTTTGGTTGGAATTCCCTTATTTTATAATGCAGGTTTTGTTGTATTGATTCCGTTGGTATTTGCAATTGCCTCAACAACTGGCTTATCCAAACTATACATTGGCATTCCGATGGCTGCTGCATTATCTGTAACGCACGGCTTTTTGCCTCCACACCCCGGGCCTATTGCCTTGGCTGGAATTTTCCACGCAAACATTGGCAAAACCTTAATTTATGGCTTAATTTTAAGTTTGCCCATTGCAACTATTGCTGGAATCTACTTCCCCCGATTAATCCTTAAAAAACAAGATGCAATTGCGAATCCTCACTTCGCTGTAAGCGAAGAACAACATTTACCTTCTGGAATTAAAAGCTTTGTTACCGCTTTACTACCCGTTTTTTTAATCGTAGCCGGAACCATTGGCAACAGCTTCACAGCTGATTTCGCCTTTAAGCCTGTTTTTGCTTTTCTCGCCGACCCTACGGCGGCATTGTTAATTTCTGTTTCCATCGCCTTGTTTCTACAAAATGCGCCTATCGCTAAAGCTATGGAATCTTGTGCAGAAGGGGTAAAAAGTATTGCTATGATTGTTTTGATTATCGCAGCAGGCGGTGCTTTCAAACAGGTTTTGATAGATAGTGGAATGGGCGAAGTTGTAAAACAATTAACAGGAGGCCTTAATATGTCGCCATTGGTGCTCGCTTGGCTAATCACTGCATCATTAAGGGTAACTCTCGGATCGGCAACGGTGGCTGCGCTCACGGCATCAGGTATGGTACTTCCATTAATCGGACCTAATGCCCCGCCAGAATTGATGGTTTTATCTGTAGGTGCCGGAAGTCTGATGTTTTCGCACGTTAACGATACTGGATTTTGGATGTTTAAGGAATATTTCAATCTCAGCTTGAAGCAAACGTTCAGTACATGGACAGCCATGGAAAGTATCGTTTCTGTTTTAGGATTGGTGGGCGTTATGGTCTTAAATCACTTTGTTTAAAGGGTCCTTTTCAACGCAACGACAATTTTCCAAATCGCAAAAACTACTAATCTGGATTTTCCAGACTAGCAGTGTATCTCGTTTTTTCAGTTAATTTTGACGATCTATCTCGTAGTTATAGTTTAACGAATGACTTTCTTGCTTCAAATATTTGGACTTATACTTTTGGTGAATATTGGCGCTTTGCTTAACGCCATTAACCACTAAACTATTCTTGTTCAATTGATAGGAAAGCTTATTCGTGTTTGTAATGATTTTATCTTTTAAAAGATCTTGATTAATGTCTGCTGTGTAATCACGACCGTTTCCATCGGTTTCGGTTATTGTAGAAACAACATGTTCCGAATCTGTTTTGGTAACTGATTTTGAACTTGATTTGGCTTTGCGGGCCGGAGGTAATGGTGGTGTAGAGGTGTGTGCAGGTGGCGATGGTGGCAAAGCTGGGGTTGGTGGCACTGGCATGGCTAAAGGAGCTGCTGGAGCTGGCGGCATTGGAGGTAAGGCTGTGCCATAAACCTGACTTCTTTTAGCATATTGTTGTGCACGTTTTGCATAAGCTTCGGCTGATTTTGCATACCGCTTCGCATCCTCCTCATAACGTTTTTGCGCAGCTTTATAGGCCGCATCTTGATTACGTCGTTGCGAATTATTTTGGTTGGCATTGAATTTCCTTTCTTCTTCTGCCCATTTTCTATCCGCCTCTGCTCTCTTTTTGTCTTCTATTACCAACTTAGCATCTTCTTTTGCAAGCTTTGCATCTTCTATGGCAATTTTGGCGTCTTCTTCCACCCGCTTTTTATCCTCAACTGAAAGCGCCTTTTCTTTTTGATTCAATAACTTTTCAGTTCGGTTCATCTTTTCTTCAATCGCCTTTTCCATCGAATCGTCTGAGCGATTTTCTGAAGGCTCAATTGCGCCTACCTTTTTATCAGAGGCTTGATCTACTTTCTTTTTGGCTGATTTCTTCGTGGTGTCTTGAAAAACTTGGTAGGTTTTAATAATTCCTTTTTCAGTAGATTTTGTTGCCCGGCCAACATTTTTAAATGCGGCTGTACAAACCACTACCGAGACTAATGCGAGGGTTAAGATTGTTTTTTCCATTTTGTTTAAGGTTGATTTTGTATTGAATAACATTCGGCTTGCACGGTGCAATAAAGTATTTTTTCTACCCATTATCGCCATTGCAAATACAGGCGCGTTTTGGTTAAACTCTTGACATGAGATGAGTGCCTGAACATAATTTTTACGATCGTTAACACAGCCAATGGCCATATCATCACAACAATGTTCTCTTTCTGTTTTAATTAAATTGGATACCCACAGAACTGCTGGATTGAAGAAAAATACGATTTCGATAAAGCTTTGCAAGATGTTCACCAAATAATCTCTTCGCTTGATGTGTGCCAATTCGTGTGCTAAAATGGCTTCTATCTGGTCATTTGATAAGCCACCCAATAAACCTAAGGGGACTAATATCAATGGTTTAAAGTTTCCAACAACCATCGGCATTTTTGCAATACCCGATTGAACAATTTTAATTTGTTGCTTGATTTTTAATTTTTCAGCCAATGTTTCAACCCTTTCTTCCCATTTTTTTCCGGCTGGATAAACTTTATTATTTCTTAAGTAAAAGATGCCATTCAAGCCCACCAAGAGCTGAATACTTTTAATACAAATAATAAAAAACCAAATCAGAACGATTTGATAAGCGTAAGTATTCCACAAGGCCAGCAAATCGTTCAAAGCTGTTGACATGTTATATTGAACATCATTTACTTGTAATGCCGATACGCCTTGCTGATTTACGGCCGATGCAACTGGATTGTTAGGATGATGATCTGTAACCTGAATTGGTTTTTGCAATTGCAGTGCAAACATAAGTACGATAGCTCCAACAAATAAACACAAACAAACGGTTAGCAAGTTGTAACGCAAGGTTGCGGTTGCTTTTCTTGTTGTAAACATCACCAAGCCACTTGCCAAAGCCAACAAAACACCAAGCCAAAGGGAATGAAACAAGGTGGCACCCAAGGCGTGAAGCCAATTTTCGGGCAGAAGATCTATAAATTTAAATTCCATAGTTGTGGTTCTTCAGGGATTTTAATTAATTCATGTCATTCAAAAGTTTTTTAATCTCTTCAATCTCCTCCTTCGAGGTTTTCTCGTTACCCAAAATCTGCATCATTAACTGAGAAGCTGAGCCTTTATAAAGTGTGTTCACAAAACGATTTAACAACTGACCTTTAGTTTTCTCTTCTGCCTCAACCGGAATGTAGATGTGCTTCATTTGACTTTCATCACGCGTCAAAATGCCTTTTTCGGTAAGGATTTGCATTTGCTTTAAAGTGGAAGTGTATATCACCTCCTTTTGCTCGTTCAACTTATCGTTTACAAATCTTACCGTTGATGGCCCAAATTCCCACAAAATCTGAAGGATTTCCAGCTCTGCTTTGGTCGGTTCTGGTAAACTATTTTCTGAAGAATTACTTTTCATATTTCAAAGGTACGATAGTTTTCGTACGAAACAATGGGTAGCCTATTTTTTTTTATTATTTTTATTTAAATAATATTGAAAACGTTATTGAACTCTTGTGAAGTGGATTATGCATAAAGTGGATTCAATCTATGGGTTCTAATCCTGCGGCAAAATGTCATACTGGAATCGATTTGTGGAAGAAAGGAACATGAGAAATTGCTCAATAGAACCAACCTTTTCAAATTGCTCCAAAAAAAGAAAACCCTCATCAAGGATTTAGCACTTTAAATCCTTGATGAGGGTTTTGACAAAATGATTTTATCTGCTTATAAAGCTTCCGCTCCTGCTGTGGCCACTGTATGGTCGTCATCAACTGTACTTCCTGAAACACCAATTGCGCCAATAATTTCGCCAGATGAGCTTTTCAAAATTACACCTCCTGGAAAGGTAATTAAACCACCGTTGGAATGTTCGATATTGAACAATGGCTGCCCCGGTTGTACCAATGGTGTTAATGCTTTGGTATCCATGTTAAACCAGTTGGCTGTTTTTGCTTTTTTCTGTGCAATATCTGCTGAACCCAACCATGCTCCATCCATCCTGGCGAAAGCAACCAGATTACTTCCAGTATCTACAATTGCGATGTTCATTTTGGTATTGATTTCTGCGGCCTTGGCTTGGGCTGCTTTAATGATTTGTTGTGCCTGCTCTAATGTAACGTTCATAATTTATTGATTTTATTCAGTTTAGTAAACAAATTTAACAAGAATGTGTAGTAAAAGTTTGTGCATAATCCACTTTGAGGCTGCATCATAAACCAAAATAATAGTAGCGAGCAAAATTTATTTTGAACCACATAAGTAACAAAAGGGCATAAAAGCAGCGATGCAATACCCTCAAGCGTAATTTAACTTTTAAAGATCATTTTGATTTTTGTTGCAAAATATTATTCGGCGACCTCAAAGGCTTTTTATGATTGATTAATCAAGCGCTTTGATAATGGCGATGATGTCGCTTTCGCCATAAGTCTGTTCAGCACTTTTAAACGTATCAAAGGCAGTTTTAGCCAATGGAGAAGAAATGCCTTCATCTCTAGCTAGGCTGAGGTCTTTAACGATGTGCTTCAACGCAAAGGCTGCTTTATAGTTGTCGCTGATAATGGCTTCGCCTTTAATTTTTGTAAAAATATTACCTAATGCTGCGTTGTTAATCAGGTTAAGTAGATCTGAAGTTTCGATACCATTTTTATTGGCGAAAATAACGGTTTCTGCCAAACCCTGTGCGTAAAGTGCAAGCAACGAGTTTATGGCTAATTTTGCCGTATTTCCTGCTCCATTTAACCCCACAAGCAGTGTCATCTTTCCAAGTTTGTCTAAAATTGGCTTAACTTTTTGGAAAACTTGCTCTTCCCCCCCTACCATAATTACCAACTGACCAGTTTCTGCTTGTTTAACACTTCCTGATACGGGTGCATCCAGATAAAAGCTTCCAACAGATTTGCAACGTTCGGCCATTTCTTTCGAAATTTTAGGCGAAACTGTACTCATGTTAATCAATATTTTATTGGATGTTTTAGCTGAAAGCAAACCATCCTCACCATCAAAAATATCCTGTATGGCCTTGTCATCTGAAACCATAATGATGACGACATCAGTTTCTTCTAACAACGCTCTTGGAGATGGCGCAATGCCGGCACCTAAGTTTTTTAAGGCAGCCTCCTTAGCTTTGCTTCTATTGTAAACCACTACGGGGTAACCCGCATTTAGTAATTGCTCTGCCATTGGGATACCCATATTGCCTAGCCCAATCCAACCTATTCTGGTCATATTCATTTGATTTGTTGTAACTCTTTGGGGGAATCTTGCCTAAGCTCGTGTTCTAAATTCAAAACAACTAGAGCATGCAATCCATCTGTAAATATCCAAATTCTAAAGAATAGTTGAGGATGTGTATAAGAATTTTACAATTCGAGGCTTTGTCTCAATTCATCAAGCAAGGCGATTTGTTTCTCGTTGATGAACTTAACGGCTTCTACGTAATTAAACCATTCTGAACGATCTATTTCAGGAAAACTTTTCATCTTACCCGAGCGGGGTGGCCATTCAATTTCGAAAGTATTACTAATCAGTTGAGACGGGTCGCAATCCATTTCCAATGCCCAGCATGTCACTTTTTTGCCACCTTTCTGGATGATTGGATTTAACTCAATAAATTTCCCGTTCGGCTTGAAGCCAGTTTCTTCTTCAAACTCTCTTTGGGCGGTGAGGAATAGATCTTCATTTCCCAGAGGTTCTCCCTTCGGGATTGTCCAAAACCCTTCATTTTTCCGGGCAAAGAAAGGACCCCCGGGGTGCACCAAGAAGAACTCTAGATCATTTTCAACTCGGCGGTATAACAGTAATCCAGCACTTTCTTTCATCTCAAATATTTAAAAGACTAAGTTAAGGTGTTTGCGATAATAATGATAAACCTGAAAAACTAAGGAGGCGTATCATTCATCAAAAAATAGTTGTAGTAAACAAAATCAAATTGAACCGACTAAGCAACCTAAGAACATATAATGCAAAGGGCATCTAAATCTTCGGTTCACCAAATTTTTATGTTCTGTGATTCCTTGGCCAAAAAATGTAGTTTAAAAGCTTTGGAAGCCAAATACAAACGTAAAGAGACTAAATTCGGCATTTTAATGGATGTTAAGTTGCCTCATTATTAAAAGAAAAAGCCTCCCAATAAAAATTAGAAGGCTTCAAATGTATATGAGTAGAATTGGGTTTAATTTTGTACGCCGCCCATGCCACCGCCACCTTGTTGCTGTTCTTGCTTAATGTCGTCGTTTTTAATTTTTTTCTTCTCCGTAAATTTAAGCTTACCGAAAGAGTAACTAAAATTAACACCAAAAGAACGGAGTGGGTAATAAATATTCTGACTTTGAAACACTGAACCTGTTGCGGTTACAGAATTGTTAACGGTTTGAATGTGTAAATCGCGGTTGAAAGGATTTAATACATTTACCCCAAAGCTGCCTTTTTTATTTAACACCTCTTTTTTAAATGAAGCTCCGTAGAAAAAAAGTGCATCGGTTTTACCTTGATAGGTTCTACGTGGAGAGTTTACAACACCAAAAAGTTCGAAATTAAAACCTTTACCAAATCCATAAGCAGAACGGGCAAATATATTGTAATTCATATAGGTTCCGGTACTTACACCCGTAATGTTATTGGTTACGCCGTAAGTATTTAAACCGAAATTACTCATCAATGTCCATTTTGGTTTTGGATTGTAAGATCCGAAAATATTGAAACCATAAGTTTGAGCGGTACCCACATTAATGTAAGTGGTTAGCGGAATGTTTCCTAAGGTAGTAAGGGAACTTTCAATAACTCCACCCGTACGGCGGTAAAAAACAGATGCGTTGATAACTGATCCTTTAATAAAAGTGCTGTAACCAAGCTCGTAATTATCGCTCAACTCAGGACTTAAGAAAGGGTTTCCTTGCGATAGGCTAACAGGGTTACTGCTGTTAAGAAACGGATTTAAATAAGATTGGGTTGGCCTTTGCACCCTGCGGTTATAGCTTAATTTAAGGGTTGCATTTCCTTTTAGCGCTTGAGATAGGATTACACTTGGGAATAAATTAAAATAATCATTTTTCTGAATTCCGCTGGTTTGTGTATTGAAGTCAATTTGCGTGTATTCTGCTCTTAAACCACCCTTAAGTTTCATTTTTTTAGTTAAATCGAAACTGATTACACCGTAAGCCGAACCCACATTTTGGTTATAGTTAAAATCCTGGGCGGAGTTATCAAATTGGCTTTTAATGTTGCGGAAAATGCCTTTCGCGCCAACTTCTAAAGTTGTTTTCTTATTAAATGGATAGGTATAATCCGTTTGCGCGGTGTACTCATTGTTTTTACCGGTGTTGCTTGCTACCAAGGTATTGCCTGTTGTAGCACCCTGAGCTATGAATGTATTGCTAAAACTTTGTGGTGTGCGTCCTGTAGATAACTGTGCCGAGATGGAAAATTCTTCGCCCTCTGTCTTGGTGGTTTTCTTGTAATCTACATTCCAGTCCATATTGTTAAAGGTCATATCCATATCATTAATGTTTTGGCTGATTACACCATTGGTGATGAATTCGGATTGACCTGGCCCTCCGTTAGAAAAACGATTAAATTTTACATTTGAACTGATGTTGTTATAAGCATTAAAATCATAATCAACACCTAAACTTCCATTTAATCCGTTACGGCTCCATTTAGAAAAACCATCCTGTGTTACATTATTAAAACCACCAGAATTCAATTGAGTATTACTTACGATAACGACTCTAGAGTTTTGAGCATAAGAAAGATTGGTACCTACAGCAGTATTTAAACTCAAACGACCTGTTTTTGCCGTTAAATTAAAGGAACCGTTGTTTTGACGCGTACCTGCTGATGTATTAACCGTTCCGCTAACACCTTGTGCGTTAGATTTTTTGGTGATGATGTTGATGATACCACCAGAACCTTCCGCATCGTATTTAGCGGATGGGCTTGTAATCACCTCAACACTTTTAATTTGTTCGGCAGGAATCATCTTTAAAGCATCAGCTACGCTGCTTGCCATAGTACCCGAGGGCTTACCATTGATTAAAACCCGAACTGCACCACCACGAAGTTGAACGTTTCCATTCATATCTACGGATAGCATTGGCACTTTACGCATTACATCCGTTGCATCGCCACCGGCATTTGTACCATCGGCTTCAGCGTTGTAAACCATGCGATCGATTTTGTTCTCAATTACAGCCTTTGTGCCTTGTACCTGAACATCTGCCAAAGCATTTGCGGTAGAAGAAATGTAAATGGTACCCAAGTTTACATCAGGTTTAGCTGGTGTAGTAGTTACTGCCACCGATTTGGTTTTGTATCCCATAAAACCAATCATCAGTTTGTATGAATCTGGTGATATATTTTGTAGAGATAGTTTTCCTTTTTCATCCGTTACGCCCCCGTTTACAGATTTGCTATCTTTAGCGTTCACTAAAGATACTGTTGCGTAATCAATCGGCTTTTTTGTAAGGGAATCTAATATGGTAGCGGTTATACGACCCGTTACTGTAGATTTTTTCGCTCCCCCACCAAAACCCCCTGCCGGAAACTGGGCTTGAGCAGTTAATATAGTTCCTAGGATGAGGGAAAGAAGTATAATTTTTTTCATAATTGATTAGTCTTTAGTTTTAGTCTTCGCAAAAAGGATTTTGTTACACATACATATGTGTAAAATCATTTCTACATGAGTTTGGTTGTTTGGTCGGCAAAGGTCTGACTTTTCTAGGTAAAAAAATAGCAAATCAGAAAAAAAAGGATATAATTTCTAAATCAGATAAAAATTATAACTGACTTAAAAACAATAGGATTAAAAAAAAACTAAAAAAAAGGGGAACAGAAAGGACTTGAAAGTTCAATAGCACACAAATTGTAAAATTACATATCGGGCTATGCCTAATTATTATCTATTTATATTATTTGGCCTCGAATAAACCATTTGCATTACATTAATATTTCTCATGCCAAAGGCAGCTTCGCAGTAGTTTAAGTAGTAATTCCACTTTCTGATAAACTTATCATCAAAACCCAAAGCCTTAACCTGATCTAAATTTTTATTAAATTCTAAAAACCAGAGATGAAGTGTCTTGGCATAATCTAGGCCCATGTCTTTTAAATCAACCATGGTGAGGTCGCCAGTGTTATTAATGGCCTTATTTATGGCAGCAACCGATGGCAACAGAGATCCGGGAAAGATATGTTTTTGAATCCAATCTACTCCGTTTCTGAGTTTGTCGTAACGACAGTCTGGCGAAGTAATCACTTGAAAAGCCAAAATCCCGTCTGATTTCAAAAGCTGATGGCACTTTTCAAAATAAGTTTCCAAATACTGATGTCCTACAGCTTCTAGCATTTCAATGGAAACAATCTTATCAAAGGTACCCGTAATTTTACGATAATCTTGAATGATGATAGAAACCTTAGCCTCCAACCCTTCTGCTTTAACGCGCTCTACGGCAAGTTTTTGCTGCTCTTTCGAAATGGTTACAGAAGTAACCTTACAGCCATAATTCTTGGCTAAGAAAATTGCATTGCCACCCCAACCACTTCCAATTTCAAGCACATGATCGGTTGATTTTACTTTGAGTTGTTTGGCCAATCTATCGTATTTTGCATATTGAGATTCTTCCAAACTTAAACTGTCAGGACTAAAATACCCGCTTGAATAGGTCATGGTTTTATCCAAAAACGTCGCGAAAAAATCGTTATTCAAGTCGTAATGTGCTGAAATGTTTTTCTGCGAACCGGCCAAGGTGTTAGCCCTGCGGATGTGTGTAAGCTTATTTACCCATTTAAATAAATTAAGCGCAACAGAATTTACCTTGCTTCCTGTAATGGATGGTGCATTCTCAATATTTAAGATCACCCATTTGATTACGTTTGTAATATTCGAGGTTTCCCAAAGTCCATCGGTATAACCTTCGCCAAAACCAATATCGCCATACAAAGCAATCGATTTAAAAAAATCCGGGTGATTCACTTGAATATTCGCTTCTACCTTATGTTCACCATTGCCAAAAACAAGGCTTTCACCACTGGGTAAAGTAATTTCCAATTTACCTAAGGTCATTTTAGAAAGGGCATTGATTACAATTCTTTCGAAAAAACTAGTGGATGTTTTGGTAGCGACTAGCGAATTCATATTCTATTGAGCGTTATGTTATGGTTTATATGGTTTATATACGTTGCGTTGGAGTTCAGGGTTTTCGGCCTTAGGATGAAAAGATAGTTTTTTTAGCCATAATTTCAAAGCTTGCCAGTGGATCATTCCCATAATTTGTAAAGGAATTAAGGGTATAGAAAAAAAGCTTTTAAGTAAGCTTCCGTTGGTGATTAACCTTCTATCGCCTTTTAGAGTGGTGTAAAAGAACTTTTTACCGCTTTTATCAATATCATCTATTTTAATATCCAATTTTTGGGTGGGTACTTTCAAACTAAAATCAAAAGAATCATCATGATCTATAAACGGCGAAACATAAAAGTATTTTGTCGTAATTTTTTTAAAAGTATCACCCTCCAATTCGGCCTTCCCAAAGAAAAAAAGTTTCATTTCTCTGTAGGTATTACTGATTTCGGCTATACAACAAACTGGGTTTTCGTGCGCATCGAAACAGTAATAAAAAGATACCGGATTGAAATTGTAGCCCAGCACATTTAGGTTGGTGAGTAGCTTAATTTTTAAATTGGAGCCATCAACCCCCTGTTCTTTCAAATAATCTTCGATATGTTGGCGCGTATTTTTTGTTTGGTCAGGATGATCTTTTGGCAATTGCAAATGTTCTCTATCTCTAAAAGAAAACAGATTAAACCGGTTTCTACTAAACCAACGAAGTTCTTTTGCCAAAGCATCTATTTCATCTAGATCGATGTAAAACATATACACGTTATACCAAAAAGCATGCTTTTTGGGCGTTATGCGATGATGCATCACTTTCGCAGTATATATGTAAGAGTTCGTTGGCATTAGTTTTACAAATTAAGAAAATATTTTTTGCCTAATGTTTGGCGCTGCACAAAAATGCAAATCGGTTGAAATTATCGAAACACTTAAAGTCCTTTACACAAATCTACGGCACTTTTATAAGCATCTTCATGGAAACCATATTTGAAATAGCTGCCACAATAGTAAATTGGACCATCTAAATTAAGCTCATGTAAACGCTCTTGCGCTTGCATTGCTGGAACATCAAATAAAGGGTGGTGGTAATCGATTTCCTTTACGATTTTTTTCGCATTTAAAGTTTCTGTTGGATTTATCGATACAAAGTAATTGGTTTTCTTAGAAACCCCTTGCAGGCTATTCATCCAGTAAATTGTACTCGGCAACAACTTGTCGCCATGCTTTTCTACACGGTAATTCCAACTGCTCCAAGCCAATTTGGCTATGGGCATTTGGGCTTCATCGGTATGCACAACTGCTTTATTAAGTTGATATTTAAATTTCGATAAAAGTTCTGTTTCTAACACTGTCTTATCTTTTACAATGTCGAAGGTTTCATCTGCATGGCTTGCCATAATAACCTTATCAAACTCAAATTTCTCCCCCATCGAATTTTCGACCGCTACTTTTCCGTTCTCCAATCTCTTTACCGCTACGATTTTATTGTTGATTTTAATGCGATCGCGGAAAGGGGCAATCAACTTTTCCCGGTAAGACTGACTTCCATTTTCTAAGGTGTACCATTGGTGTTGTGTATCTAGACCTAAAAAACCATGATTCTTGAAAAAGCGAATTAACGTTACCGCCGGAAAATCTAAAATTTGTTCCATTGGCGCACTCCAAACCGCAGCACTCATCGGAATCAGATATTGCCAAAGCATGTCATCACTATATCCAAATTCTTTAAAAAATCGTCCAATGGAGTAATCTTGATATTGCGGTTGATCCAAAATCTCTACACTTTGCTTATTAAAACGGTTAATCTGCATCAACATCTTCAAATAAGAAATGTTAAATAAATTTTTCCGCTGTGCGAACAAATGATTTAAACTAGAACCGCTATACTCTAATTTTTTAGGCAAAAACTGCACACTAAAAGACATGTCGGTTTTGATCACAGGAGCATCTATTTCGGCAAACATTTCCGTTAAATTAGGATAGGTTTGATAATTGAAAACCATAAAGCCGCTATCCAAGTAAATGGGTTTTCCATCTTCTTGAAGGGTAACGGTATTAGTATGCCCGCCAATATAATCGGCTTGCTCAAACAAGGTAATGTCGTATTTGTGTTGCAATTTATGGGCACAACCCATTCCTGCTATTCCTGAACCAATAATGGCTAGTGTCTGCATGTTTATTAATTTTATCGTTATGCCAAATTAATCGGCATCACTTTCAAAAAGCCTGTAAATTAAAACTTTGATCTCCTAGGTGATTTAAACTTTTTCGAAAAGATAGTGGCAAACCATCCACTCATTCCCTTTATTGTAGTTAAACAATTCTGCACAAGACATGTAGAATAATCTCCAATACACCCACCATTTTACTGCTTGATCTTTGCCATAGGTATTTTCCAAAATGGGCATAATTTCTTTTTTATGCTTATCCATGTTGCTTAACCATGCTTCTGATGTTTTGCCATAATTGGTTCCATTTACTACCCAATGCTTATCAATTTTAAGGTCATCGTTAAAGTAGAAAAATAGATGATTTGAAGGCATAATACCGCCAGTAAAAAAGTATTTGCTCATCCAATCGGTTTCATCAATTACTTCAAATTTATACGCTAAGGTTTTGTGTGTAAAAATATGCACAAACAGTTTTCCACCAGCTTTTAAGAAACCCGCAACCTTGTTTAGCAAAAATTTATAGTTGCGCATGTGCTCAAACATCTCTACAGAAACAATTCTATCAAAAGTGTCGGCAATGGTGAAGGTGTTCATATCGGCTGTTAATACCGTTAAATTTGCTATTCCTCTTTGCTTTGCAGTGTCATCGATGTAAATTTTCTGTGTTGCAGAGTTTGATACCACTGTAAAAGTGCTTTTCGGAAACTTCGCGGCCATGTACAAGGAAAGCGAACCCCAGCCACAACCCAATTCCAAAACGTTTTGCCCGTTTTGTAAATCAGCCCGTTTGCAGGTTAGGGCCAACATATCGTCTTCTGAGGTATCGATATCCTTAACGCCTGGTTTCCAATAGCCACTGCTATATTTTAAATTCTTACCCAAACAATATTGAAAAAACTGCGTCGGCAATTCGTAATGTTGCTCATTGGCTTCGGCAGTATTTACGGCAATTGGCGATTGCTTGAGCTCAGCAACCAAATCCATAAATTTTTCTTGCTGTAACTCCTCATCACCCAGCGTTTCATCGTCTAGGCGCTGTTTGCAAAGTTTTCTAATCCCAAGGCGAAGCGCTGTATCTGGAAGTTTATCGTTTTCTAAAAGTTTATCGTACCACATTGTAAGGCAAAGTTTTAAGTTATGGGTTTAATGCTATACAGCTTTTTTAAACCATGGAAAAAAGGAACTGGTTGTTTGTTGATATTTCTTATAAGCGTCAGGCTTGCTTCTTAAATTCTGCTCTTCATTATTTGGAACGCCCGTAACTTTGGTGAGTAAATATAAAATTACAGCAGGGCTTATAATGGCCAATATGCCCCACGGCGATGCCAGGGCAAAAACGAAATAAGCCATCCAAGTAAGCCATTCAAAAAAGTAATTGGGATGTCTGCTATAATGCCACAAACCGGTATCGCAAACCTTACCTTTATTTTTCGGGTCTCTCTTAAAAGCAGCAAGTTGTCTGTCGGCAACCATTTCGCCAAAAAAGGCGATAATCCAAATCGCTAAACCGATATATTCTAAAACTGAAATTGTTGGAGCGGTATTGGCCGTTACGATGAAAAACGGAACAGCCAAAATCACATTTGAAATGGCCTGAAACTGGAAAAATATGAAAAAGTTTCGATCGGCTTGATTGGCCCATTCCTTTCGAAGTTGCTGGTACCTACCCTCTTCTTCGCTTAAATGACCAATAACCCTTTGCCATAAGTGTATGCCTAATCTCAATTCGGCAAGTAAAAACATCCCACAAATTAAAATTTTTCGAGGCTCAAATCCATGCGAGAAAAAAAAAGTAATTACAGTAATTACGGGAAAATTGAGTGCCCAAAAAACATCAACCACACCTGCGTTTTTAATACGCTTTGCCCAAAGCCAAACCAGCGCCATAATTAGGCAACAAGCTATTAATGAAATTAATGCGATTAAAAGTACATGTCCTGTTTGAAAAGGCATAAAGTAAAATATGTAATGGTTTAAGGCATTAGCCGCACTTACCGAGCCGAAACTGTAGTAAGATAGCTTAAGCGTAAAACTACTATACCTTACTCAGCAACTCTTTTAAGCCTTCGCCCTCTTTTAGTTTAAACAAATGAACCAAAACATAGGCTAGCGTTGCAATGCTACCCAAACATACGAACAAAACTGTAATAGAGATTTTAAGAATAATACTTTTTTCTTTATAAAACATCCACAAGGTGATAATGAAGATGTTGGCGTAGAAATCCCAAAGTGTGGCGCGCATCCACGGAATGCTACCCAAAAAATCCCATTGCTCAAAAAGGTTGCTTTCGAGCGAAGTAGAAATCACTTTGTAGCACATAAAAACCAAAAGTGCAGAGAAAACGATTTTTAGAAAATTTATCATCATATAGCCTTTAATTTTATTGGAAAAGCGGTACCAGTTTCAATCGGTCACGATAGCCCTGCCATCCGCTTTACTCCTCCCGATAAAAAAAATCGGGATTCGTGCTCGCTCTTGTCAGGTTTATGATACTCAAAGCATTGCAAATGGATAAAACTGTTCCAAAGCCTAAGTTATTGTGATTGATTAGCTACCTTACCAAGTGTAATTGTACATTATTTGTTGGGCCACTAAGCCAAGACTACCTAAACCTTTCTAATTTTGATAATTTTCATCCAGTGCAAAACCTTCATCATTGGGTAGGTTGGATCAAACTCCCACCACTTACTTGCGAAGTTAGGGCTATTTGGTTTTTTATGATGATTATTTTGAAACAACTCGCCCATCAATAAGAAATCCCAAGGCAAAGAATTTTTGCTATGATCTTCATTATCGTGGTTCGAATAACCATATTTATGCCCACACCAATTTACTATAGCGCCGTGTAGCGGACCCATTAAAAAGTGTACAGGCAATAAAATAAATAACCACCAATGGTTTGCAAATATTACATAGAAGCCGATATAAAACAAACCGCAACTTATTCTCCATAACCATGAATTTCCAATTTTATCAACAAGCGGCCACTCTGGGTAATTACCTTGAAAGGCGGGCTCTGGCTGAATTTTAAAATGCAAATAATTCATGTACATGTTTTTGGTTGCAATCATCATCCCGAATACGTCCTTAAAGAAATGAGGTGAATGTGGGTCTTTCTCTGTATCGCTATATGCATGATGCATACGGTGCAAAATGGCATAAGCCCTTGGGTTTAAAAAAGATGATCCTTGAGAAATTAGCAAAACCAAGTAGAAAAATCGCTCCCAAAAGGGTTCCATTTTAAACATCTTGTGCGATGAGTAACGGTGTAGAAAAAATGTTTGGCTGAATAAGGATAAAAACCAATGGCAAAGAAAGAAAATGAGGATAATCATGTAAAATGTGTATGCTTTATAAACGAAATTTGAGGGCGTTTAGTTTTCGAGTGGCTTTAAAGTATTGAAAATTAACATTATAAATACAAAAGAATCCTGCCCTAAAGTATGGAGCAGGATTCTGAATTAGGATATTATCTACCGAAATCGTCTTGAACTCTAACGATGTCGCTTTCATCTGATGGATTTGAAGCATCAGTATGTTGCCAAATCTCAGCAACTACACCCCAATCTTCAAGGCCAATTAAACGGTGACGCTCGCCTTGTTGTAATTTTATTTGATCTTTTGGGCCGTATTGTTTCACTTCACCTTCCTCGTCGGTTTGGCTGGTTTTAATGCCAACTGTGCCATTTACTACTTGCCAAATTTCGGCTCTGCGATGGTGATACTGCCAAGATAGACGCGTATTTGGTGCAACAATTAAAATTTTGGGACTTAATTTTCCGCCAATTTTAAGACTTTCTACATCTAAGCCATCAAAATAAGTATCTGCAAATTGCTGTGCTTGTGCTTCATCAATTACAAAGAAACCACCCCATGGGCGAGTTTCATCGCGGTTTACTACATTAAAACCTTCAATTTTTAAACGTTGTGCAACGTTGTCAAATATTTCCTTTTTGTCGTTTGTCATCGGTTAATCTTGTTTTTTTAATAGAGTTGATTCATCGAAAGCATATCTGGTTCATTTTTGTGCCTATGATGTGTTTTTTACTTTGCGCAAAAATAAGGCTTATAAATTAAAAAATTCATTTAGAGCCCTTTATTTTTTGCCTAAGTTGTATTTCACTAAAACTCTGCTCGCCGAGGTCGGTGTCCTAAGAAAACATTATCAAATTATATTAATTGTTGCACGGCAATTTTGTCTTTTTTGCTTTTGTATCGTAGTTTGTAAAACATTTGGAACTACCTACTTTTGCCACAGAAACGAGAATAAAGGGAACGAAGAAAATAAACCAACTAAAGTTTTCTTTCTGCTTTAGTCTTTCTGCTTTTTCCTTCACCACAAAAGAAACAAAAGAACACAAAAATTCATCCATTGCCTATTCTTTGAGCTTCGGTCTTTCAACTTCGGACTTCCGTCTTTCCGTCCTTCCCCTTTAGTCTTTCAGCTTTAGTCTCTCAGCTTTAGTCTTTCCGCTTTTTCCTTCACCACAAAAGAAACAAAAGAACACAAAAATTCATCCATTGCCTATTCTTTGAGCTTCGGTCTTTCAACTTCGGACTTTCAACTTCCGTCTCCCGTCTCCCGTCCTTCCCCTTTAGTCTTTCAGCTTTAGTCTTTCAACTTCGGACTTCGGTCTTTCAACTTCGGACTTCCGTCTTTCCGTCCTTCCCCTTTAGTCTTTCCACTTTAGTCTTTCCCCTTTGGTCTTTCCACTTTAGTCTTTCAGCTTTAGCCTTTTTCTTTAGTCTTTCCCCTTTAGTCTTTCCTCTTTAGTCTTTCCGCCTAGGCTGTATTTAATTTAACGGATTGGCAAAACTATCATTTATAAATTTGAGCTCGTTATAACTTTTTAGAAACTTATACCGAAGTTCAAGTATTTTTTCTTGTGCATCAATCAACTTATTTTCTCTGCTATTAATCAGAAATAAAGAACTTTCCCCATTCTGAAATTTTGTTTCTTCTGCCTGTAACAAGCGGTTATAATTGCCAATATTTTGTTGCGCGATATTAATTTGGTTACGGTAATTAAGTACCTCATTGGTATAGCTGTTAATTTTGGCATTAAGCGATTGGCGCTTTAAATCACTATCCAAACGATTTTGAGTAAGCTTAAGGTTAGCCTGACGATAATCAGCCCTAGCCTGCCTTAAAAACAAGGGAATTTCTAACTTTAAGCCATATTGATAATTGTTTTGAAAGAGCGGAAAAAGATTGGTTTTATAATTTTCTTTGTTAAAAAAATTATAGGTAAAATCAATTTTTGGTAAAAAACTTTGCCATTTTAATTTACGTTCACTCTCCAATATGTTTTGCTTTTGCTGATAATAAATGAGTGATAAGTGGTTGTTGATGGGTTGATTATTTAGTTTAGCGATTAGCGAGGTGTACGCATTATAGGCAGCACTAGCGTTTATGTTTTCGGATGGTAAAATTGGCTTGGTGAGTTCAAAAGGTTCTTGATTTTCTTTCCACAGATATACACAAAGATCCATAGTAGCTTTTACAAATTGCAAATTGGCATCCTCTCGTTCCAATTCAAAACTGCGCAATTGTGAGAGCGTTTCTGTGGTATCAATTGATGCTCTTTCTCCATACTGCAAGGTTTTAATTGTTAATTCTAAACGCTTTTGGTTTATCGATACGGCCCTCTGCTGAACTAAAAATAAATCGTAGCTTTTAACCCATTGCCAATAAGCATTTTCGGCATCTCTAAACAACTCATTGGTTAAAACCTGCTGTTCAGCTTCTGTCATCACCTGTGCATATTTTGCCTGGTCAAGCATCGCCCTGCGTTTGTCATAAATCAGATTTTTGGCTAATGGAACGGTTAATCCGAACTGATATAAGCCACCACGAGTATCGCTATTATTTAAACGTTGACCATCAATATAGTTATAACTACCGCTGAGCTCTGCACCATACCAAGTTGGAATAACCAGCGCGGAATTATTTTGATCGTAATAATTGGTACCATCAATGGTTTTAGACCCTTTTTTAACATCTAAAATCGGATCGAAATTTCCCCTGGCCTTTAATATTTCAGCTTCTGCAATGTTGTTTTGCAGTCTGTATTTAAACGCAAGAGGGTGGTATTTTTTTACGATGGACAAAAATTCGCCGTGAGAAAGCCTTAAAGTATCTTGCGCAGCAGAAACTTGGGCAATACTCCATAAAACTAAAATGATCCAGATTCTATTTACTTTTTTCATCTGCTGATTTAGATTTTTCTGTCTTAGAAGCATAATAATCTGGCGGGAAACCATTGATATTTCGCCATATCTCATACCAAATTGGTACATCATTCAGTATAGCAATCCCTTTTACACCGGCACCCATTTTAATTTGAGGCGGCCATTTTTTTTGACCCTTATCTTCAATTACTAAAGCCTTAAAAAGTCCGTTGGCATTGATGTTACTTTCAATTGCGATTACTTTGCCAGAAAATGTACCGTAGCTAGAATTTGGCCAACCTGAGAAAACGATTGCAGGGAAGCCATCGAAGATGCACATTACCTTTTGTCCGATTTTTAGTAAGGGTAAATCTACCGGCTTAACATAAATTTCTACGGCATAATCTACCTGTTTAGGTACAATAGTGCCTATGCTTTCCGTTTCCTTCAATATTTCGCCAATACCAGCTTTGTTTAATTGCACCACCTGCCCATCTTGTGAGGCCACTACCGAATATAGCCCTTGGCGAGCTTGGTAGTTGGCGGCTTGGTTTTCTAATTTGGCAATTTCGCCCGCACTTCCCTGAATTTGGCCCAAGCTTGAAAATCGATCTCCTTCGGTTTTGCTTAACTTCTCCATATAATCTTGGATGGTTGCATTTTGCTCGATGTTAATGGTTGTAATTTCTTGACGTGTTTGAGCCAATTTATTTTCTATGGCAGTTTTTTTTGCCAGCACATTTTGGTAAGAAACGCTTCTTTGCTGAAACTGGGTTAAAGAAACCAATCCATCATCATACATTTTTTTCTGCCTGTTGTATTGGTCTTCGCTAAGCTTCAGCTCATTGTTTACCGCCCCAAGCTCGGCCTCTTCTGCAGCAACCTTATTATTTAGCTGGGCAATTTTTATTTTGAGTTGTTTTAATTTCAACTCTCTCGCTGCATTTATAGCCTGCAATTGTATGTTAGTGGCACCAACCTTTGCCTGGTAATAATCTCTTACCCCCTTTTTAGCCACAACTTGGTCGTTGGTACGTTGCAGCAATTTAGGATCTAGGTAATCTTCCTTAATCTCAGCGAGTTGCAGAAGCGTATCGCCCTTTTTAACATAATCACCATTTTTTACGTGCCATTTAGTAATGCGGCCAGGAATTGGCGAGTTGAGTTGCTGAGGGCGCTGTTCTTGGTAAAGCGCAGTTACATTACCTTTAAGCTGGATATTTTGTGTCCATGGTATAAAAAGTACAACAACCATTGCAACTATAAATATGTAAAACCATCGTTTCACACGAGAATCTCTATGGATATGATAAATATTATCAAACGATTTAATTTTCATGATGCCTTAAATTTAAATTTGATCGACTGCAATTGTGCCATTAGTTAATACCAATTTCTGATCGGCAATAGCCAGTAGCTCTTTTGATTTCGATATTACGACAATGGTAGTATGTTGTTTGATGGCTTTAAAGTACTCCACAATTTTTTGCTTAAACTTATCGTCCATCCCATATAGCGGATCTTCTAACATGAGTAATCTATTTTGACCTAACAATGCACGCAAAAGGGTAATCTTTTTTTTCGAGCTGTATGATACTTCAGTATCCGTTTCACTAAGTTGGGTATCAAAACCATTACTAAACTGGCTCGAAAAATCATCTAAACCAATCTGTTCGCATAGCTCTAAAATATCTTCTGTAGAAACGTCATTTCTGCCGAGCAAAATGTTTTCCAATAAGGTTCCCTTTATAATAACCATATCTTGCGTGTATAAACCCAATCGATCTCTCAACGCCATCTTGTTCAGGTTTTTAATCGGGATTTTATCGAACATAATTACACCAGATGTAGTTTCGTAAAACCCTGCCATCAAATTGAGCAATGTGGTTTTACCAGCACCTAAACTTCCAGATATTATATTAATGGTGTTGGGCTGAATTTCAAAATTGATATTTTTAAGAATCTGTTTATCGTCGGAAAAGGCAAAACTTACATCTTTCAAAATAAGCGACAAACCTCCGTTGTTGTTCTCTAGTACGAGTTGACCGCTACTTTCTTCACTTAATTCGGTAACCTTATTCAGTTTAACCAGTGCCGCAATTACATCATAGTAACTTTCTAAGCTCTTAATTAAACTTTCTACCGCATTCATAATAGTAAGCACCACAATTTCAGTTGCTATAAATGCACCAATATTCAATTTCTGATCAACCAATAAGTACGTACCAATGGCCAACATCACCAGCGTAATTACAACCTTAAAACCAATAATTGTTTTGTATTGAAACTCCAGCACTTTAAAATGATCTGTACGATGTTTGAGGTAGGCATCCACACGATCATCTGTACCCGTAAGGTGCATATTTGCTCTAGAGTTGGTTTTGAAAGTTTTAATGGCACTTGCCACATCTTCCAGCCAAGAGGCAACCTCATATTTTTTATCGCTTTCCTCTAAACTAGATGAAATGCCCGAATTCATGGTAAATCGAAATATAAAAATTACGATGATGATAACCAACGCACCAAAAACCAAGAACCATGGGTGGTAAAACGACAAAAGCAAAATACCAAAGCTGATTTGAATTAAGGCTGTTGGAATATCCAACAAAATTTTTGAGATGCCTTTCTGCAAATTTTGGGCATCAAAAAAACGATTAATCAATTCTGGAAGAAAGTATTTTTTGGCCGAGGTTAAGTCGATTTTAGGTATTTTGTTGGCGAAGGCAATGGCGTACTCTACAAATATTTTCTGTTGTATTTTTTCTATGAGCTGCATCACTTTAACCCTAAAAAAACCAGCCAAAAATGTGCCTAAAACCACAAAGCCAATTAATAAATAAAGTGAGGTTACCATTGTAGCTCCAATTACAAAACTAACAATAGCCTGAATACCCAATGGAATACTTAACTGCACTAAGCCACTAAAAATGGCATACATGTAAATGGCAGTAACATCCTTCTTTTCTTTGGTTATGTACTTAAAAAGTTCAGAAGTACTTACCTTATAATCTTTAGTGTTATACATATTAAGGATCGGTTATCGTGGAAAAAGTTAATCGGGTTAAATATTTCAGCACATAATCTTTATGATTATTTCTGGATTTATTATCTGTAAGTTTTGGCAGATGTTCAGAAAAAAATTGCTGATCGTGAGCCGTTTCCAAGAGTGTGCTGGCCAAAGATTTTGGATATGGAAACTTGGGGGCCAGCGTTAGTAATACCTCACTAATAAACAAACACAAACTCTTTAAAGGCGCAAACATCATCTCATTATTGATTTCATCCACTTCTTTAACCAAATAAGATTTACTGCTTTCAGAAATCACAATGTGATGAAGATGATCGAGATTGTAATCGTGCAGATGAGTATGATGATCGGCATGATGGGTGATGATTTCCAAAATCAACATCATTTTTTTGGTTGGATCATTTATTTCAGCCAGACGCATTTTACACACATACTCCAGATAACTCCAATACCAATTAAGAATGTAGGTAAGCAACTTATGTTTCGATGTAAAATATCGATAAATGGTAGGCTCAGTTGAATTGATTTTTACAGCAAGCTTTTTGAACGTGAACTGCTCAAAACCAATTTCAAAAATGAGCACAATGGCATTACTTACAATGGCCTTACCAATCTCCGTTTGTTCTGGGTCTCGAAGATAAAGATGCTCGCTTAACTTAAATTTAAGTAATACTTCCATATCAAAGTTTAAACTCAAAAATAAAACAACATCAAGAAAAATAGTATCACTAATTTAATAATTACAAAATAATTACAAATGATAGTATTACTAACACAGAAGGCGATTTTACTTTATTGGATGAATTAATGAATGAGTGAAGGAATGATTGAGTGAAGGAATGAGTGAGTGAGTGAATGATTGAGTGAAGGAATGATTGATTGATTGAATGATTGATTGATTGATTGAATGATTGATTGATTGATTGAATGAATGATTGGGGATGGATTAGTCTAGTTTTCATTCCTTTAATACGATAAGATTCAAAATTTTTATTTTGTACGAGAAAATGTTTAACCTAACTTGGTTACAAAATTACCTTTAGTATTTACTTAGCTATATAAGATGAGCAAATCATCCTCGAAACTTACCGACGCTGAAATTATAGATCTGTTGAGCAAACAGAATTTTGATAATGAAGCCGTTAAGGCCTTATATCTTAATAATTTTACCGTTTTGAGTGGCTATATTCTGCAAAACCAAGGTTCGGAGCAAGATGCTGAAGATATTTTTCAAGAGGTGATTGTGCGTTTTATAGAAATTGTTAGGGCGGGGAAATTTCGTGGAGAATCTAGTATCAGAACATTTTTATTTAGCCTAAACCGTTTCTCTTGGCTAAACGAACTGCGAAAGAGAAATAAATCATTACTACGGGAGAACAGCTACCAAACAGGTATGGGTGAAATAGAACCCGACGTGAGTCGATTTATCATAAACAGAGAAGATAAAGCGATAATAACCAATACGATTGATTTATTGGGGGCGGTTTGTAAAAAAATTCTGCTGGCCTACTACTATGAAAACCTAACCATGAAAGAAATTTTAAAGCTGGTAGAATTTGAAAGTGAACAGGCATTAAGAAATAAAAAATATAAATGTATGAAGAGTTTGGAACAGCTTTTTGCTAAGGATCCATCACTCGCCAAAAAGTTTAAAGCTGCCCTAACCTATGAATAATTCTGAAGAAAACACCGAGCTTGTTTTGAAATATCTTGACGGCGAATTAACTGAGGCCGAGCAACTTAGTTTCGAGACAAGCCTTAAATCAAATATAGCCATGCAACAGGAATTCGAGAACCTTAAAACTGCTAAATTAGGCCTGAAACACTATGGATTAAAGGCGGATGTTGCTGCTGTACATCAAGACATGATGCATGCAATTAAAGGCAATGATTTAAAAGTACATAAGCTTAAGTGGTTACCAAACATCTTTAAAATAGCAGCATCTATTTTTGTAATTTTATTTCTAGCACTCTCTTACAAGTTCTTTTCCGTTAATCCCGAACGCATATATGAGGAGCAATACATCCCTTATACAATCGGCATAGATAGAGGAAATGCCAACACAAATTCCTTAGAAATTGCTTACCAGAATCAAGATTACCAAGCCGTAATTGCCGTTTACAAGCAACTTAAAAAAGCCTCTACAAAAGAACTGTTTTTAGCGGCACAAGCTTACTCTAAACTGAACGATTTAACAAACGCCATCATCATACTGCAATATATTCTTCAAACAGAAGGTAATGAAGGTCCTTTTCATGATGATGCGGAATACTACCTCGGCTTGGCTTATATGTGGAAACATGACTACAACGCCACCTTTAAAATTTTTGAAAAAATTTATCAAGACAAATCGCACGTTTACCATGAAAAAGTGTCGTTAGGTACTTTATTCGATTTAAAATTATTGGCTTTAAAAAAATAAATTAAATTTCTGGTTACAACTTCCCCATCTGTGGTTACCAATCAATAAAAACACAGACATTATGGAAATTTTAAAACAAACACGCTTAGGATACGGACTAATTGGATTAGCCTTATTAAGCTTAGGAAGTTGTAAAAAAGATGGCGTTGCTTCCCTAAATCAAGACTCTCAAATCACTTTTAGCGTAAAGGCAGATTTATTGGCTACAACTAATGCAATTAGCGGCTTAAGTACACCAGCTGGAACCACAACAAGCCCCGCCATAACCTGGACAGATGCCATTGCAAATGTGAGCAAATTTAAGTTTGAAGCTAAAAAAGGCAATGTTAAGAAAGAGATTGAAACGAGTGGCTTAACCAACATTAATCTTTTTGCGATTGATCCGGCCGCGGTAAAATCGGTAATTGACACCGGTACTTACAAAGAAATTGAGCTGAAATTGATGTTGACTAAATCTACAACCTCTGCCATTCCGCTAGCCCTTAAAGGAACGTTTACCGCAGCAGATGGCACCTTAACCCCGATTGAAATTAACGTAAACGAGGATTTGATTGTAAAGGTGGAAGTAGAAAACATTAAAATAGACCCTTCAACAGACCTAAAAGCCACTTTTGTGCTTGGCCTTAACAAAATACTTCAGGGCATTACCATAGCAGATTTAAGCGCCGCCACCAAAACTGGAGGTAAAATTGTAATCAGCAGCACATCGAACACCGCTTTATTAAACAAAGTAAAGCTTAATTTACAAAACATTACCGGAGCTAAAGTAGAAAGCAAACACAAAAATGGTAATGATGATGGTCCTGGACATTCATAAAAATAACTAGATCTTAAGCCTCCCGGAATTTCTTAAACATTTTCCGGGAGATTAAGGCTAGCCCAATACAGAATGGAATCATCAGAAAATACACCCAGATTTTTCTTGTTTCCGATTCCACTTCAAAGCCTCCAATAAAACGAAGATGTGCCCAATAGGCTTGATTTTTTCGTGCTGGAGATATTTGGCTATCAGCGATGTAATCTAGTTTCGACTGTTTTAGCGCAGATGCAAAAGATTGTCCATCGGCTAAGTGTTGATGAAATTGACTTAAAATCACGGCCGTAGATGCATCATCCGCATTCCACATGGAGGTTATAATGTTGTTGCATCCAGCATAAGAAAAGGCCCTGGCCAAGCTCATGATACCTTCTCCATTTACTGCTGCCCCATTCCCACTTTCACATGCACTTAAAATAACCAGTTTCGCTTCGCGCAACTTTAAGTTATAAATTTCGGGCAGGTACAATCGCGTGCGTAGAGTAGAATCGGCATTATTGGGGTAAAATGCGATGTAGGAATGCTCTGGATGAACGTTATCCGCTATGGCATGTGTAGCCAAATGAATGATTTCGAAATGATGAGCTTGTTTAAGAAACTGCTGTTTACTTGCAGATTTCCCCAATAACTTCAAGCCATCTGAACGTTGAATTTCTTCAGACGAACGACTTAAAATAGGCCACATTTTGCTACCAGATGAATTGAATGGAGCAAAACCTAGGGTTTTAACCCGATTACTAGCCGGCTCATTTTTTGCCGTTTGGAGAATTTTACAAGAGTAATTATACGTGATTGCAAATTTATCAATCAATTGTGCACCATCGCCATCTATTAAAATTTCAAATGGAAGCTGATTCAGCCGATCATCTGGAATGATGTATAGATTTTCTATACCAGATAACTGTTTTGAGGCGGGTTCAATCAGTGCTCTGTAGATTTGCCTGCTCGATTGCTCAATTGCTTTCTTATAATTCCCCTCTTTTAAGCGAAGCACCTGCGCTAGCTGGGCCAAATTTGAATTGAAATTTGCGCCGATCGGACTTGTAAACGCTTCAAATTTATCTCTCGTTAAAACAAAGCATAAAATTTGAGTATTACCGAAATGATAAGATAGCACGGCCGCATCGCTCGGAATGCTTTTTTGAAAGTTTTGAAGGTTTATTTTTCCACCATCAACCGTGGTGGATGTGCGTTGATCTGCCTGATTAATTTTCAGTTGTACATTGGTCAGTTTGATGATGTCGTCATTTAAAACCTGCTTAAAATCGCTTAACTTCTTCTGGTTCACCTCCGCAGATGCCATAAGCGAAATGCGTGTGATGTTATTCTTCAACTGATTTTCAAGAGATAAAAGCACTTTTGGTGCTTTGCTGTTCGCTCTTGACGCCAATTCATCCTTAGATAGACTTAACACGGAGGCTTTGTTTCCCTCATCCAAATAAAATGCCTTTTCGAGATAATTTGCGCGCTTTGTTAATTTAAACAGCCTCAAGCAAACCTCAATTGCATCTTGATGCACCGTATATTTCCGATTGCCAATTAACAATCTAGCCTCATCATTATCATAAAATTTAGTTACACGGTCAGCAAGTGCATAAAATGAATCATAGGTTTCGAGGCAACCCACAAGATATTCCATCCGATGACTTCGCTGATACATCAGCCTTTGAGCATTTGCCTTGGCAACAAAAGTTTCCAGTAAATCTATCGTGTTGAATACCCCAGAAAAATCTTTTGGACTTTGATTTAGATATTTCGGATTGAAGTTTGGATTAAAACTTTGTATGGCATACTGATAAAAAGAGATGCCCCGCTTAAATTGCTTTTTTAAAATACAAGCATCGCCGGTAAGTTTAAGCGCCTGACCATAAACATTGTTCAGGCCATTTTTTTTTGAGATCTCTTTGCTTAAACCAAGATAATGAAGTGCTTTGAGTGGATCTCTTTTAGCCAGATAAGCTTGAGCCATATCGTTTAGCATTTTAGGGTTTCTAACTTTAAGCTTAGAAAAATACAGAAGGGCACTGTCTGGCTTATTTACCGCCAAATAGGCTGAAGCCATGTTGTGGTTTATACTTTCCATTTCAAGCCCATAGTTTAACAAGCTCTTATACATCCGAAAAGACTCATCATAACGTTTTAACTTTCTTAAAGCAGAGGCTAAATTACTTTGATAGGTTAGCAGTAAACTTTTATCGAAATTGCTTTTCTTATTTAATACAGAAATGGCCTTTTCGTAGTAAGGCACACTTTTATTATAATTTCCTGTTGCATAAGCCATCACCCCAAGCGTATTGAATAGGCGCTCTTGCTCATCTACTTTAGGAAATTGTTCTGCTATTTCTTTGGCCTTCAAATAAAAATATTGCGCAGAATCGGGTTTGTCTTTTTTAAAATAAGCATTTCCGCAATATACATAAGGTGCGAAAAGTACTGAATCGCTTAAACCAATAATTCGATTTTTTAACTTGAAAGATTGTCTGTAAAAATGGATTGCCTCATCCTGCCGATCCAGAACCTGCATAAAAGCACCCACATCAACAAAGGTTTTAAAAAGAAAGACGTTATCCTTTTGGGTTGAAGATAAAATTTGAATGGCCTTTAGATAATGCTTCAGGGCTTGTGCATCCGTAGCATCCGTAGGTTTCGCTGCATTTGCATAATGCTCTGCCAAAGCATATTGTTTTTTATACTCAGACACTTGACCTTGAACAACTGTTGAAAGGACAAACAGCGACAATAAAAGAATACCTTTTTTAAACATTTAATTTCCGACAACAATGATGCAGGGCGGCCTTGGTCTTGCAATACTTCCAGTTCGAGAAGCAAAACTGAGTAAATTTTGGGTGCTTAAACTGGTGGTTTGGGTATTGGTGCCCGCCGCCAAAACGGTTGTTTGCCTAGTAGCCAACAAATCAGTTAAATACTTAGGTATTTCTTTCGAGTTTCGATAGAAATAAATCTTCACGTTTAAACCATTTACGGCTTTGTTACTGCCATCGTTAATTCGGTAGGTCAATTTTACCTGCTCTGTAGCGCCTGTATCAATGGCTTGATTTCGAACGGATTGCGCAAGGTTTATTCTGCCATTTTCAGCATTAATTACAATCCCTGCCTTTTTACAACCCCCAGTTTCATCAAAAAGGTTGCTTTTTCCGGGATTTGGAAGGGCTAATTTGGCGTTGGCGTTGTATATCGGCTCTGCAATAGAATCGCCCTGTGAAAGATTAAAAATTTTATCAGCGTAATTTATTCCGGAGATGGTTACATATCCTTTTACGCTTTCTGTAGCACCATCAGGCGTAAACAAAACCAGGTAACGAAGCCCCGACTCGCTTTGGTTCACATCAATATAGCCCGTTTTTTTATCTATTTTTAAACCTTCTGGTAAAGACACATAACTACCAGATGATGCTTTAATAGGCTTAGCAACCACATCTGTGTTCTGCATGTAAAACACAGAGTCGGCATAAATTTTTTGAATATTATCCACTGGCGTTTCAATGGAACTGCTTTGTTTTTTACAAGCACCTAGAAACAACATCAGTGAAAGATAAAAAAACGCCGACTTGTAATTTTTAACCAACATATTAGGGTGTATAAATTAGGTTAGATCACTGGCTTGTCAAGACTCAAAATTAAGCAATAATGTTTAATATTTTATCAAGATACATCTTCAGTATAAACACGTAAATTCTTCCAAAACAAGGCCACGCTTTGCAGTTTTGCCATCTGCGCTGCCCCATCTTATAATTAGAAACATCTGTTTAAAAAAATGTAACCGTTTCTTTCATTTTTTTTTTTTAAAAAATCGAGTTTGGTATTTGGCACAGCTTTACTTGATCACTTTAAACATTACCCAATCTTTATTAGATAGAACTTCTGATAAGTTTACCTGCCGGGCATTTACTGATAATAAGGAATAATGATTGAGCTTGCTATATTTCTCTAATACACTCCCCTTTTGCGGAATTAAAATATAATTAACATACTGCTTTGGGTCGGTACAGGCATCTGTAAAAAGCGCACTTTGTTGCGTAATCACCCGGCATTTAGATTCCGTCATGGCAAATATGCGGTAAGCTACATCATCATCAGCCAACAGCACCTCATTAGTGGGCAATCTCGAAACAAATTTCGCGAAAACTAAATCATCATCCTTCTGCTGATAACCTTCTGGCGTACATAAAGATACAAGCGCATTGATATAGTTTTTATCATCAGCTATGGTTCCAGAAACAAAAGAAAATACGCCTGTCATAATTTGCAAAACGGTGATTACAACCAAGGCATTGCTGTAAAAATTTGAATAATTGTAAGTGCCAATAGCCGATAGCAAAGCCCAACCCGTAAGAATAAAAACCGCAATGAATTGAATGGCCACGAAAGATTCTGAATATCGGATGGATAAAAACTCGACCAAGCAAATTAAAACACCAAATATAAGAACGCTTAAAAACACATTCCTAGAAATGTACAGATAAAAAAATGGCAATGGTGCTATGATAAACGTTTTGAGCAGCGTATAATGGTTCAAATAAAAACCGATGGGATATAACTGTTTAAAATAAGAAAGCTTGGCATCGTTAAATTGGAAAATTGGAAACAGGTTTTCAAAAGAGTGATCTAAATAATAATTAGAGCTCCCTGTGTAAAACTCATTAAGCAACCTGTAAATTACCATCAGCCCCAATGGGAGCGCAAAAAGTACCATATTCAGCGCCAGCAACTTGTTTGCAAACCTTCGCCGCAAAGAAACGGTATTAAAAATGATGATGAGTTTATTGAAAAAACTATCCTTAGCAATGGGCAAAGTTTCTACCGTAAAAAGGAATATAATCGGTACTAAAAGTAAAATGAGCCAAATAAATTTATGGCAGCTAAACACCAATAGGCTAAAATATAAACTGGCCACGAATACATTATAAGTAGCACTTGTTTTGAGAAATTTTAGCAGATTGTAAATAAAAAGGTAAAAGAAAAGTAATGATGCATAAAGGCTTGTACCCGAAATGGCCGAAAAGACAAAAAGTGGGTGGAGCAAAAAAGTTGCTAAAATACAGTAATACAGTTTAGAATAAAATCTTCTTGGTTTTAAAGCCGTTGTAACTTTATAAAACAAAATGCTTGTCCCCAAAATTGAAACCAGTATTGGTCCGAACCGAAATTTAAAAAGCGCAGTAAACGAGGTTAAAATAAAGGGCACCTGTGGAAAGGTTAAACCAAATATCTTAATCTTATCCAACTCTGGTATTTGCAACAAGCTCGCCTTTCCTAAAAAAAACAAACACTCGCTAGATAGAATGCCCTTCGAAAAAACAACTAAGGCAATAGCCAAATAATACAAAAATAAAAGCACTGCACCTTTCAGCTCTAAGCTAAATCGCTTATTTATTTTGTTTGAATCAGACATTTTTTTCTTTGAAACCAATTTTGGTTAAACCATGAACCGTTTTTTCCCAATAGAAAGGATTATAAATGAGTTGCCAAAGCGCCTTATATGCCGAGATAGAATGCAATAACCAATAAACCGGATTTAAAGTAGCTAAGAGAATAAGGCCATAATATCTTCGCTTAAACACCGCAACCATGTTGATATAAACAATGAGCATATTGCCAGCGAAGAAATTAAAGAGCGAAATGTACATTACCCAAGGGGGGAAAATCTCTTTAATGCTGGCTCCATCAAAAAATAGATAGATAATGAATAAGCAAATTAAAATTGGGTAAGCAATAAAGGTTACGGGTATAGCTCCGATAAAGAAATTAAAAGCAAAGAAACCTTTAAAACCTACTTTTTTAATCAGCTTAAAGGGGTTTCTCATGTGCACCAAATAGGTTTGCATATATCCTTTAATCCATCGAGAGCGTTGCCTAATCCAATTAAAATATTCATTATTTGCTTCTTCATAGGTAGTAGAATTTAAAAGTGCCACCTTATACCCTTTAGCAAAAGCCCTTATGCCCAAATCGGCATCTTCAGTAACATTAAAAGGATCCCATTTACCCAATTCTCTTAATTTCTCCGTTACAAAATGATTGCTGGTACCCCCCAATGGAATCGGGAGACTCATCCGCTCTAGGCCTGGCAACATATAATCAAACCAATAGGAATACTCTAGCGTAAACATTTTGGTGAGGAAATTCTCGTTTTTATTAAAGTAATTTAGCGAAGCCTGTATGCAGATAAAAAGGTTACGTTCGTGTTATAGAACGTAACCTTCAAATTGCCCTAACGATAAAAGACTATGATTTTATCGAACTTTAAATTAAAACGAGAACTAATGTTTTACTTATTAAAAGTGGAACATTAAACCTAACTTTGGCATAAATGTATCAACATTTATTCCAAAAGAATTGGTTGATGTCTTAACTCCAGCAACAGATTTCATTCCCTCATGTTGGTATCCAATACCGTCAACAGAAACTTCGATAGCTACTTTTTTATTTGGGAAAAATGCAAAACCTGGAGCTAACTTTACACCAACCATGGTTAAATCAGCAACTTTGGCTTGAACATCTCCGTTAGCAGCCACAGTTTTTTGTTTTCCAAACACCATTGGCACGCCAAGCTCAGCGAAAAATTTGAATTGGTCGTTCAATTTCACATAGTGACGAGCGAATGGACTAACTTCGAAACCATTTTTTAAAGTAAGTGCGCTAACCATTTTTTGCGACATGTATCCAACACCAGTACCCAATGCTAAGTCATTGCTTACAAAATAACCCACACTTGGAACCAAGTTAAATGTAACATCGGCTTTTTGTGCACTTGTTGTTTTTGCTGACCATAAAGTAAGGTTTCCACCAACGATAACTTTACCTTTTTCTGTTTGTGCATTTGCACCGTAAGCTAATCCTGCTACTGTAATTAATGATAATAAAATTTTTTTCATGTGATAATTGATTAATTTTTAACTGATATTAAATATTATATGAACTCGCTATAGCCAAAAAAAAAGCCAGAGAATTTGATTATTTCCGTAAACGAGAAAAAAAATTGTTATCTCCTAATAATCAATAAGAAAGAAGATAGATTTAATCCAACGCTGCCGATATGAAGAGTAGAATAAAGCTACATCGGGGAAAAATATACTCGATTGAAAACCGAAAACTTAAATTTTGGGTAAATAATTACACTAATCAATTTGTTTTCCAAAACGGCTTTATCTTTTTTATAGCGCCTGTTTCCGGGTCGAAAACAGTGTAATGATCAACGTCAATGATTCGTATATCCGCCACTAGATTTGTTGCTCTGTATCTCGATCCTTTTATTTTGCCATAGATTACGATATCGCCCATATCCGTTGGTAGGTCTTTTAGTAAAGGATTTCTCAATGCCTGATTTAAGGGCTGGATAATAATTCCAGATAGGCTTCTTGCAGAATTTTCAATTTTATACCAATAGAGTGATGGCGAAAGGCCATAGGCCGCTTTTACGAGATGATAAAGATACCGCTCCCCCTCATCTACCTCATCCGTATCGAAGTTATCTGAGTTGTCGATTTTATAAGATACTCCGATGGCAGGGAAAGAAATAACCCCGGTGTAGTTTCTTTGCGCAGATGCACAAATAGTGAGTAGCAACATTAAAGAAGCCACAATAAATTTTAGTCTCATTTAAATATTTGTTTGATAAAAACCAATAGAAAAAAGTCTTTCAGGAGATTTTGAAAGTTATTAATGTTTTATGCGATAGAAATAAGTTATGCTTCTCTCAATAAAATGTAAGAATTTGATGTACAAGTAACATAACGCAGCTATTTACAACTTGTGTAGACCCCCACATCATCGGGATAACTTCGTCCGGATGCTAGTGCAAGATATTTGCAGGCATTTATTTTATCCTGTTTTTTTAAGTATAGAAAGCCCAGATAATATTCTGTTTTTCCATCTATTAAAACGCCTTGTTCAATGGCTTGCTTTAAGCATTTAATCGCATCGTCAGCTTTATTAATGTTGTAATAGAAAAAACCTAAATTTTGTAGTATGTAAGCATTATTAGGAGCCACCTTTAGTCCAGTTTTATAGGTTGCCACCACATTTGCATATTTGCCTTGCGCGAACTGCTTTTGTGCAAGCAATAGGCAACTATCTACAGTAATTCGCGTGGTTAAATCAACAATTGCACTATCCTTTGGAAAGTATTTTATTCCTTCTCGAATAAAACCTTTTATGCCCTTATAGCCCATATTATTTAACACGGTATAAGTATTTATCCAGTCTATAGGCTTTTTTACTACCTTACTTACTGCATTATATAAATTTAAAGCGCCAAGTGTATCTTTTTTAACTTCGGCCATATGCAGCGCGAAATGTAAATTTCTTGTACTATTGGGCTTTATCGCTATTGATTGTTTTGCATATTGGTAAGCACTATCCACCAAACCGTTACCTTCTGCTCCATAGGCTTTTAAGAAATAACCAGTACCCAAATATGGATTAATTGCGATGGCTTGATCAAGATAGAATTTAGATTTATCGAAGTTTTTCTCCCGCATGTAAAATGCCCCAGCGTATTCAACAAATGGGGCAAGCTCCTCGCCCATTACATTTGGGTAAAATGGCATTTGCGCCACAACCTCATCTCCTGTTAATGTTCCTTGAATACTGTTTGTTTCTTTAATTTTTTGATCATTCTCGATAATCAACTGTGCAAATTGAGCTGTTTTTAATGCTTTGTAATTTATATATAGTGGCAATACCGCAATTACAATTAAACCAGTAACCCATAATTTATTTTGAGGTTGAGCGGACAAATTTCCATCAGTGGTGTTGAGTAAAGTGAGTACGATACACAAGCAAAATTGAACTTGCATAACTGGCACCAAAAAGGGAAAGTTAAAGGTGGAATCAATACCGAATACAATCAACATCAATAAGGCCAAAAGCGCAATAATTTGCTTCTCTCGGGTATCTGGTTTCAAAATTCTTTTCAAGTTTATCAAAAAAATCAAAACAAAAATGGATAGGTACAAACAACCATTTAACACACCCGTTTCTGCAAAAAGCTGCAGAAAGTCGTTATGTGTATGGATAGAAAATATACTTTCTTGTGTAGATTCGTATGGTATAGATTCGACTTTCCAATTGTTTAGTCCGATACCTATAACTGGATATTTCTTTGTAATCTTTATTGCATTTTCCCAGTACATTAACCTAGCATTGATTGATGCATCATTTTTGGTTTGCTTTAAACGACTTAAGGTAGATGAAAACCTCTGTTGATTATTTCCTCCAGCTTTAAAAACCATGTTGGCAATTGCTAGAGAAAGCAATAGTGGCAGAATCAGGTAAAGCAAATTGAAGAATGCGGGCTTTTTGGCGCCATTTATCTTGATGTAATAAATAATGAAAATAACTGAAATCAAGATAATTGCGATAGCAGATGCCCTTGCGTTGATTAAAAATACAATCAAAGATGACAGGCAAAGCGCTGAACTAAAAACCCATTTTTTGTAGTCGGTAGAAGAAATAATACCAAAGAAAATAAGTGGTAGTTTAATTAAGAAACTCATGGAGAAAATATTGATGTTTCCAGAGTTTCCTTTAAAGTTTTCGGATGAAATCGCATCCAATACTGAATGGGTATTAAATGCCAGTAAAGCGTAAGAAGCTTGTAAAATTGCAATTATGGCCAACACAAAAGCCACCTTTTTGATTAAATGCAAGCGATTGTAAAACAAGGCGAGCAAATTGATTAATGCAGAAACTAGCACCCCGATTTCAGCAATGGCAACAATAGAGAGCGATAAGTTTTCTGCCGCAAAAATGGATATTCCACAAAGCAATACAAACATTAGATAGAGCCGAACAAGCCAACTACTTTTTAATGAATTAAATAAGGAAATAGGATATAAACCTTTCGATCGCCCATAAAGAAGAACAATTATATTTAACAAGGTTAAATACAAATATTGGGGCATTGTCCGATCGTGGCTTCTAAAATGAGGGATAAACTCAACAAATACATAACATATAAAAATAAACAGGATCCTGTTATCTGCTACTGCTTTTTCTGCGATGGGCTGTTTAGGCACAACCTTTCCAATTTTTTTTTTCATTTTGTATAACTAAAATAAATTGGGATGTTGCGAAACTGGATAGGGGGCCAGCGTATTAAAATATCAATTTTTGTTTACGAAGTGCTTAATGTTTTTACATGATGCATTTGTTGTAGAGCATCATCTCATCAGGATATTTCCGAGCCGAGGCTATGGCTAAGTATTTACAGGCTTGTGTGTGATCATTAGCACGCATATACAAATAACCCAAACAATATTCAGCCTTTCCATCTGTTAAACCAGGTTTACCAACGGCTTGCTCTAAGTACCGTATCGCATCTTCAAATTTACCAAGATTAAGGGCGTAAAATCCCATATCCTGTAATATGTAAACATTTGCTGGCGCTTCCTTTAAGCCTGCGTTACACGTAGCAAATACCGCCGAATACTGCTTTTGCTCAAATTGCTTTTTGGCAATTGACAAACACCTGTTTACAACAATTTGAGTTTTCAAACTTGAAACCGTGCTATCTTTTGGAAAGTCTTGAAAACCTTGTTTCAAAAAGCGATCAATGTTTTTGTAGCCCATATTATTTAACACCGTGTAGGTATCCATCCAATAATCTGGCCGTTTTATTAATTTACTTACTTGGTTGTAAAATTTTAGCGCACCTGCCGTATCTTTTTTGATTTCGGCAAGTTGCAACGCGAAGTTTAAATTCCTAGTGTTATTTGGCCTTATTGCCATTGCCTTTTTTATATAGTAGTACGCACTATCTACTAAACCATTATTGGCGGCCCCATATGCTTTCAAAAAATATCCAGATCCAAAATAAGGATTTATAGAAATTGCTTCGTCTAAATGTAATTTAGATTTCTCGATTTTTTTCTCTTGCAAGTATAAACTGGATGCATATTCAACAAATGGAATGAGGGCATCTGCCATTACATTGGGGTAAAAAGGCCTTCCTGCAATTACTTCATCACCAGTAGGCATATTCAAGGTACTTTTTGTTTTTGTAAATTCTATGTCCTTCTCAATAATCAATCGTTCCAACTGAGCTGTTTTCAAAACTCTATAATTTACATACAAGGGAAGAATTGCCATAATGATTAAACCATACAGCACTAATTTATTTTGCGATAGATGGGGCAATCTTTCTATATGCGTGTTGAGCAATGTGAAAACAATACAAAGGAAAAACTGCACATGTACTACGGGGAATAGAAAAGGGAAGTTAAATGTCGAATCGATACCAAAAACAATCAACATCATTAAGGCTACTACTGCAATTGTTTGTGATTGTGGAGATTCTGCCTTAAGCAGCCTTTTCAGGTTAATTACAAAAATGGTAAAGAAAATACATAAATAAATACAGCCATTAACTACCCCTGTTTCAGCAAAAAACTGCAGAAAATCATTATGCGTATGCCCTGATAAAATCTTTTCCTGAAGGGGTTCGTAAGGAATGGATTCTACTTTCCAATTGTTTAATCCGATACCTAAAAAGGGATGTTTCTGGGTCATTTTGAGGGCGTTTTTCCAATACATTAACCTCATATTGATTGATCCATCATTAGAGGCTGCCGTAAAACGGCTTGCAGTTGATGACCACCTAGATTGCACAATACCTGATGATTTGAAAATCATATTTGCGGTGCCCAGTGCCAATAATATTGGAAGATAAACATACAACGCATTTAAAAAAGCAACTCTTTTGAAACCCTCTATTTTTAAATAATAAATAAAAAAAATGATTGATATCAAAATGATGGCTAAAAGAGATGCTCTGGCATTAATTAAAAATATTACCAAAGCTGATAAACCCAGCGATAGACTAAAAATCCACTTTTTATAATCGGAAGTTTGGATGATGGCAATAAAAATAAGTGGTATTTTAATCAAAAAACTCATTGAAAAAATATTGATATTATCGGTACTGCCTTTAAAATCGTTAGAAGAAAGTGCTTCAAGAAAAGAATAATGATTAAATGCCAATAATGCATATAAGGCCTGTAAAATTGCTATTAAAGCCAACATAAAGGCTACCTTTTTGATTAAATGCAAGCGATGATAAAATAGGGCGAGCAAATTAATTAGGGCAGAAACCAAAACCCCAATCTGAGCGATTGCTACAACAGAGAGTGAAAAGTTTCTGGCCACGACAATGGACAGGCCGCATAAAACGAAGAAGGCCATATACATCCGAACCAGCCAGCTATTTTTTAAGAAATTGAATAGGTAAATTGGATATAAATCCCTCGCACGCCCGTAGAAAAGAACAATGGTATTTAAAAAAGTTAAGTACAAATATTGAGGCATCACATGTTCGCGACAATTGAAAGATGGCATAAACTCAATTAGTGCGTAACAGAGAAAAATAAACAGGATGCTATTATCTGCTGCTGTCTTTTCCGCGAGGGGCTGCTTAGGCACACCCTTTCCAATTTCCTTTTTCATTGTATATGACTAAAAATAAATTGGGATGTTGCGAAACTGGATAGGGAAGCCAGCTTATAAAAAAACAAAAATAGCACATAACCATGCTAAAAACAAAGTTTCAACAGTTTTCTATACAAGTTTATGATTATCTTGAAGTTACAACAAATAATGATGTTGTTCAACAATTTAAAATAACGCAGGTTCGGACAAATAATACCTTTAAAAAAACTAAGACCCTGAAATATATTCAGGAGGGCTCCTCATAAATCCCCATTCGCCAAGCTGAATTCATTTCGGTATCCTAATGGATATTACCATGCCTTGGCCTCTAAAGCCTGGATCTTAAACCAAACGCAAGTTGAACTCGATTTAAAAATATTTCAAGCTTGTTGCCAACTGGAGCAGATGCTGTCCAGATAGCAAAACACCATTAAGATAGCGCTTTAGCATTGTACCAATTGGTAAATTGGTATAAGCCTTAACGCTACTTAATGATGAACCTAAATTAACAAACAGTTTAAATATTTGGATGTTAAACTGAAAATACCATAGGTATTGAAAAACTATAAAAGCTTCCTATGGCATGTCGGAGAAACCAAAAACTAAGCCAAAGTAACGGAAGTAGCTTACACCTACTAGAGTGCCAATTTTTTGGGTATTTTGGGGAAATCGCTTGAGCTACGGAATTCAAAACGATGAAAAAAAACCCCAAAAAACTACAGACCACCAGAAACAAAATCAAATAACAAATAGGCATTCAACTCAAATAGACTTACTCAATTTCTTTGTTTTGATGCTCTTAGTTTTAAACAAAACACCCCAAACCTATTGGTTTTGGGGTGTTCATTTTGTAAATAAGAATTGCTGATGATTAATATTAGGGCTATGTCGATATTATTTTTCTAAGAATCCTACTTCTCCAATATTATGTCCTGCTCTTGGAGATAGCTGATTGAGCGATTTTACCATTGCCAGCTTAAAATATCTAAAATCTTCAGTTTTGGTTAATGCCAAATATTCTCTTGGTATTTTTAACAAATTCCTGTTCCACCATAAACTTGGTTGATGAAAGGGGGTTGATTTTTCAATAAATATGCCGATCCATTAAGCGCTTGCATAGGATCGGCATTTTAGAAATATCTAGATGAGAGACAGCCAAATTTAGATCTCGTCTCCTGTTTATGAGCCAGAAAAAGGCCTCTCTGATCACTTAGTTTGCACTAAGGACGCTTGGGCCAAACTCTTCAAAAAAGATTTGATTGGATGGAACCCCAAAAGCTTTAAGATCTTGAAGCTGTTTTTCTATGAAAGCGCCTGGACCGCAAATAAAGTATTGGGTTTCTGTTTGATGATGAACTGAATTTAAGGTCTTCAAATCTAAATACCCTTCCATAATTCCCTCTAGTTTATCTTCTGGTGTGCAATGGTTATAAAAAATGTACTTACTAAAACTTGTACCCGCATTGGCTAGCATATCAATATCTGATTTAAATGCATGCACTTCACGTCCCCTACAACCATGAATCCAAGTGATGCCATGAGTATGCTTTTCGGCAACCAACTTGCTTACCATACTGATGAATGGCGTGAGCCCTACCCCGCCACTAATGAATGTAATGGGTTTATTCAATTGCCCCGGAAGTATAAAATTGCCAGATGGTGCGGTAATTTCCACCAAATCACCCTGTTCCATTTGATTATGCAGATGGTTGCTGATCATGCCATCTACATTCATTTCTGCATTCCGTTCTTTTTTTACTGAGATGCGGTAGTGCTTTTCATCGGGTTCGTTTGATATACTATATTGCCGAATTTGGTTAATGCCCAATTCTGGAAGATACACCTTTAAACTAATGTATTGCCCTGGTTGGTGTTTAGGCACCAAACCACCATCTGCGGGAGCGAGATAAAAGGATGTAATTTCGGATGATTCTTTCTTTTTCTGACTAATGGTGAACGGTCGCCAGCCAATCCATCCATGTTCTTGCTGTAGTTTCGAAGCGTAAATATCAGATTCGTGCCCAGACATGATTGCGGCCAACTCGCCGTAAGCTGCTGCCCATGCATCTAAAATTTCTGGACTTGCCGCATCGCCCAACACTTCTTCAATAGAGCCAATTAAATGCTTGCCAACAATTGCATAATGCTCGGGGCGAATATCAATACTCACATGCTTGTGGCCAATCCTATCCAATACCGGCATTAAAACAGCAGGGTTTGCAATGTTTTCTGCATAAGCCAGAACGGCCAATGCCAGCGCAGTTTGTTGTTTGCCACTGTGTTGGTTTCCCAAGTTAAAAATGTTTCGCAACTCAGGATTTCCATTAAACATCCGTTGATAAAAGTATTTGGTTAAGGTTATGCCATGTTCTTTCAAAATTGGAACCGTGGCAAGAATTAGAGATTGTTGTGTTGAATTCATATTAAAATATATTAAGATGTTTTTATCTTTTATTAAGCAAATATAAAACAAATCTTATAAAAGATAAAAATATCTTTTATTATTTTTCTTATCTTTGATGCATGGCTATATTTTCGAAAACCTGTGAGTATGCAATCCGTGCGGTATTTTACATTGCGCAAAAATCCGCATCTGGTATGAAAAGTGGTATAAAGGATATTGCTGCAGAAATCGATTCTCCTGAACTTTATTTGGCCAAGATACTTCAGGATTTGAGTAGAAAAGGATTAATTACATCGACCAAGGGCCCAAATGGTGGTTTTTTTTTGACAAGCGAAATGCTCGAGCTTCCATTAATTGAAGTTGTTAAGGCCGTTGATGGAGATGCGCTTTTTACGGGTTGTGGTCTTGGGCTTAAACAATGCTCTGAATTGCATCCTTGCCCGCTGCACAATGAGTTTAAAGCAATCCGAAACGATATTACATTGATGCTTAGCAATGTGAGTATCGGCGGGTTTAATCAAGAGTTAGCTGAAGGTTTGGTTTCGCTAAAAAAATCAAAGACAGATTAAATTTTTTTAGTCAATTTCGAATTGAGACCAACAACCTAGATAGAGTTTGCTGCACCAATTAATGCGGCATCTTCTCCCTTCGAGGATATGTAAATGCTAACCGGAGTATTCATGCTTTGCAGATGGTATTTCAACTGGGGTAGAAAAAGGCTTGAGGCGTTGGAAATGTTTCCACCGATTACGACGCATGAAAATTGGTCTTTTTTATGAATTCGAGATAGGAAAGTACTGAGGTTGATGCTAAATTCATCAAAAACTTGAAGCAGCGGATTAGCCACTTCAATGTGATCAATTAAATCTTTTACATTTTTTACTGCACGGCCAGCGCATTTTTCATATTGGCTGGTGAACCATTTTGAGGAAAAGAAATCTTCACATATCCCGCCCATAAACGGATGACGCCAGTAATCAGCATCTTTTGCTACACCCGCCGTTCCAAGTGCGGTTCCGAAGCCTGTACCTAGGGTAAGTCCAAAAACTTTTTGATGTGCACTCGCCTCGCCGTATGCTAATTCTCCTTGCAGGAAGCAAGCGGCATCATTAAAAAAATCTATTCGACTGATTTTTTGTCCAAGTTGCTGCAGCATTAGCGATCGCACGTTTTGTTCGTACAAAGACTCGTATTTACCCATGCCAGTCATGTGCGAAATGCCATTTTCATAATCAAATGGACCAGGCATAGCAATCGCCATTTTTCCTGAATAGTTCGTACCTTGAATGGTTTGGGCAATTACCTTGCACC
This sequence comes from Pedobacter yonginensis, assembly GCF_003173595.1. Taxonomy (GTDB): domain Bacteria; phylum Bacteroidota; class Bacteroidia; order Sphingobacteriales; family Sphingobacteriaceae; genus Pedobacter; species Pedobacter yonginense. The sequence continues at coordinate 324,977 of NZ_QGNZ01000004.1, read as the reverse complement.
AGTCAAATACAATTTGGGATGCGCTTGCATTTGAATCTATTTTTGATCTCTTGGTTGTTTCAGGGATTACAGTACCTGCTTTTACATCAACCAAAGCTGCTGTAATGTGTGTACCACCGATATCAACGCCTAGGCTTATATGTTCTTCCATTTCTTTTTTTATTTGATGTTCAGTAATCCCAATCGTGCGTAAAGTTCTGCAATGCAAGCCTCGTCGAGCAACCATTTTGTTTTTTTTTTGCTTTGCATATCCGTTGCCCATTTTGCAGTGAGGAAACCATACTGATCGGCAGAAAGTTCCCATGCTTGATTAAGTTGAGCGGTGATGGATTTTAGGTAACGTGGGTTTTGATCGACTTTATACAGCGCTTCGTAACCTCTGAATAAAACGGTAACAAACCATGGCAAATCGATTTTTAATTGAGATGTTCCATTTTCTTGAACGGAAAAGAATTCAAAGGCATTTTTTGCAACGAGTTTTGCTTCTTTCAAATAGGCTTCCTCATCGGTAAATTGATAAAGCAATACTGCCGCCTCCAGCATAGAACCTGTGTTATAGGTGTAATATGTTGGATTTTGCTTACCATCCATTTTAATGTCGTTGTAATAAATTCCTTTTGGATTTCGGAGCTTAGTATGCATCCAGCTGTAAAACCGTTTGCCCCAATCGAGGTATTCCTTTTCTTGCGTGCCTTGATAAAGTTTGAGCGCTGCTAAGGTGGCCATTCCATTGCTACAGGCTGGCTTTTGATCTTTGTGCCCTTCTAGCCAATACACTCCACCTTGCAGCTTTTCATCCCAACCACTTTCTATAAAACGGAATACTTCTTTTGCTTTGGTGATGTATTGGGGGTTTCTGGTATTAAAATAGGCTTCCATGTAATCGATGCACACCAGCGCATTGTCATCATAATATCGATCAGCTTTTTCTAGTGCCACGGGATAAGCCTGATAGCCAACAGGACTGCGCAATGTATCTCTATAAGCTAAAACACCTGTTGTTAGCGAATCTAAATATTCTGTATAATGGGCCTTTAATTCTGGATATTTAACCAACACATTGGCGGCTGAAAACATACCTGAAAAGGGCCATAAAAAGCTTATTTTCTTTTCTTTAACGCCAGCACCTTGAAAATAATCGAGGTTAACGGTTGTACCGGATGGATAATTTTCGCTGAAAAGCCCCGTATAACCTTCTACTCGATAGTGCTTCCAGATTTTGGCAAACATTTCTTCAGCTCTTGCTTGATGGCTTTTGTTTTGAGCAGATTTCTGAGCATAGGTATTCGCAGAGAAAAGCAGAATCAGTACATAAATGATTTTTCTCATATACATTTTTAGAATGGCTATCTGTACTTATTGCACTGATGGCGGGGCTAACTTTGTAGCCCAGTTTTTATTGGGTTTATTGCCCATCTTCAATAAAAGTGTTCCGCCTTGCATCAATTCATCGCGATAAATCCAGGCCTGATTGAGCACCTTGCCATTCCAGGTTGCAGATTGCACATAAACATTGCTTTTTGAATTATTAAGTGCGCTTATGGTGAGGCGTTTACCATTGCCAAGGGTGATGGTTGATTGATCGAAAACCGGACTTCCAATTTGTATGGTTGGTCTAAAATCTGTCAAGCCTTTTACATCGAACAAGCCGAGCGATGACATGACATACCATGAACCAAGCTGACCTTGATCTTCATCTTGCCCATAGCCGTAACCATGGATGCTTTCTGTTCCGTAAAATTCGTCGCATATTGCTCTTGTCCATTTTTGAGTTAGCCAAGGTGCTGAAGAATAGTTGAACAGCCAACTGATGTGTAGATTGGGTTGATTGCCATGGTTGTAAAGCGATTGTATGCCCGCAAATGCATCAATGGTTTTGCCACCGCCAAAGGCATTTTTTCTGGAGGTTTCGAAAATTTCGTTTAGCCTGGTGTTGAAGGTGTTTTCGCCGATTTGACTAATCAATGCTTTAGGATTCTGTGGCACATAAAATGTATATTGTGTTGCGTTACCCTCTTGAAAACCTCTCCAAGCTTCTAGTGGGTCAAATTTATCGATGAATGTTCCATCTGCTTTTTTCGGACGCACCAGTTTTAACTCGCTGTCGAATATGTTTTTCCAACCATTTGAAAGCTGAATAAATTGCTGATAATCGCTTGTTTTACCTAATCTTTTAGCAAATTGTGCGGCTGCAAAGGCACTATAACTGTATTCTAGTGTATGAGAGCCTGAAAAGTGAGATCCTGTTGAATCTGTTTTATCTGCATCTAAAAAAGGAACATAAGCCTTTGAAACAAAGCTTTTCGTATCCATTTTACCTGATCCTACCAAACGATTTTTATAGCCGAGTTCATTTCCTTTTACGGCTTCGTAAGCTAGGTTAAGGTCGTAATCGCGTATGCCTGCCTGATAGGCGCCTGCAATGGCAAGGCCCACAAAATTGGTACCCACGCCAGATACGAAATTGCTATTGGCAATCCCATCTCCAAACCAGCCTCTTTCTTTATAAATTTCTAGCTGGGTGTGCACAAAATCACTGTAATGTGTTGGATATGAAAGTGCCCATAGTTGGGTAAGGTTCCAGAAACCGCCCCAAATGGCATCGGTATTCATAAAATTATAGCTGAATTTGCCTTGTGGATCTTTCGGCAACTGCCCAATGCTTCCATCGTGACGCGGAAAGTTTCCGTTTACATCGCTGGCAATACCTCTACCCAAAAGGGCATGATAAAGGCCGGTGTAAAATTTTGTTTTATCGGCATTGTCTTTACCTGTTACTTTAAGTTTGCCCAAGGAGGCTCTCCACTCCTTTTGTGCGGCTGCTTTGGCACCAGCAAAAGTAAGTTTTTCGGCTTCCGTTTTAAGGTTGAGTTTTGCATTGGCTACTGAGGTGTAAGAAAGGCCAACCTTAATTTCAACGGTTTCATTTTCAGTCGTGTTGTAACCCAAGTACAGGCCTGCACCAATGCCCTTTGATGTTTTTTGGTTTGCTGTAGCCTTTTCATTATTTAAGGCACCTACTGTAAGTGGTTTTTTACTAAGCTCGCCGAAAATATACATCGCCACGCGTCCACCTTCATCGTAAGTTTTAACATATTTGGGATAGGTAATTACATAGCCTTGAAAATGTGTATCATCAATCATTTCTACTGAGGCATCCGTTACTGGTCCGCTTTCACCCTGAACATTTCCTATGGATAGGATAATCCTAGAACTATCTGATTTTGGAAAGGTATATCGGTGGAAACCCACTCGTTTTGTTGCGGTGAGTTCTGCTTTGATCTTAAAATCGTCTAAAATAACCGAGTAGTAGCCTGGCTGGGCAATTTCATTTTTTCTTGAGAAATTGGATCGATAGCCACTTCCGGGTTTATCGAGCTCGCCCGGCACGGCCTTCAGCGTTCCAGCGGTTGGCATAAAGCTTATCCCTCCTACCTGCCACTCATGAAAATGCACAAAACCTTCGATAGAGGTGTGGCGGGTGTCATATCCCACGGCTTCCCAGCCTTGCAAGTTTCCGTAGCTGCCATTTGTTGATGGGGCAAGTTTTGCCATTCCGTAAGGTACGGCCGCAGGGGTGTAAAAAAACCATCTACTGTGTGCGGTACCAATATTGGGATTTACAAAACTCAACACATCTTGTGCGAAGGCTGCAACATTAAGCAAGATTAAAACGAGGAGAACGGCTAGAGATTTATGACCTATTTTCATATAATTGGGATCTATTTTTAATATTTTGAGAGCATTGCCTGTAGCCTTTGCATCCAAGCTTGATCTACGGTTTCCATTTCTGTTGAGCGATTTTGACCATCAAAACCTGCGAAAAAATAATAACCCAAGTTAGTGGTATTTCTGTTGGCAATATTCAGTCGGTTGATGTTTTCTTTGGCGTACACGAGCCAAGATTCATTTTTATCGGCTTCGTAAAGTCGAATCATAGCTTGTGAGCCCCAAGCACACCACGCCGGGTTGATTCTGCTTTCGGCAGTGTTAAACACATAGCCTTTATACAAAGCATTCCAAAGGGTAGTATTCATGGCCCTGCCTAAATTCTGCGCTTTGGTTAAATATGCTGGATCATTCATTACCTTGCTGTAAATCAAGAAGGCTTCTACCATTATGGCATTATCATAGGTAAATTTCTCTGTATGTTTTAGCCCTTCTCCAGCGCCATCTATCTTCCAGATGTAAAGGCCCGTATTTGTATCGAACATTTTTGCACTTAACCAGGCATCAACTTGCCTTGCCCAGTCTCTGTAAATCGATTCTCCTGTTAAGCCATAAAGTTTAGCAAATAGTTGCAGTGTAAGTCCGTTGGTTTGTGTTGGTTTTTCTGGTTTCAGTGTGTTCCAATAAAAGCCTCCGCCATAAACATTATCCCATAAACCACTATTAATTAGCCAGTCGGCGCATGCCTTAGCTTTTGCAAGATAGGCTTGCTTATCGGCGCCTGTTGTAACCTCATAGGCTTCAAGATAAACCATCCCACTTAGGGCATTGTCATCTACATATTTATCGCCGCCGGCACCGCTGCCATCCAAATTAACAGAGGCAAAGTAACCACCACGCAAATCCTTTTTATCCCACATGTTTTCCATGAACTTAAAAGTATTGTTCATGTAAACTAAATAGCTACTTTCTCCTGCTGCAACCATGGCGGCATCTGCATAAATCTGACTTACGTTATACCACTCAAAGCAATTTGCAGCTTTGGATGTGGTATTTGCCCGGTAACTATAACTTCCTGTAAGCAGATTGTTTACTGTAAAATTATGGGTTTCTTTGGCCAACTGAAGGTAATTAACTGGCGCACCAGGCACTACCGGAGGGGTTACAGGTGGTGGGGTTACTGGAGAAGGATCAGCTCCTTTTTTACAGGAAACCGCAAAGAAGAGGGCGAAAAGTAGTACTGTGTATTTGAGTATTGCTTTCATAAAATAGGTTTAAACCACCGGCAACACACCGGTGGTAGAGCTTAACTTATTGGGTAACAATGTTATGCGTATATGGTCCGCTTGCGCCTAAATTAACCGTTGCTTTAATGCTTTTATTATCGGCAGAAGGATTGAATTTATACGTATTGTTCCATTGATCGTTGGTAACGGCATTTAGGTAGAAATACGAAGCGGCTTGCCCTACAGGGCTTACGTTGTTTACATTACTGCTGCCCATGTATTTAATACCTGCCGAAGTGTGGAGTGCAAACTTGTAACGCTCATCTCTACCCCAAGAAAACTGATAGAATACAACAGGTATTACTCCAGATTGCCATGTGCCGCCAGAAGTATAGCTTAACTGGCCAATTTCAGAAGCATAAGCAGACATATAAAGTCCTACACTCTGAATTTCACTCACTTCAACTACACTCGCCACATTAAAATCGTATTTTAAATAATAAACTTTTGTGCCCCCAGTTACGGTAATTGCGGATGTGCCTTCTTTCAACAGGGTGCCATCAGCATAAAACTTTCTTCCCGCAGCGGTTTGTTTGTCGGTAAGTTGATAAGTTCCGGCTTTTAGCGAGGTATATAGTTCATAAACACCATCTTCAAGCTTTTTGAATTTTATCCCTTTGGTTACATCATCGCCGCTTTCTGTAGCCGAACCTGTTAAATAAAGGTCGGTTGGTACTTCGGCGAAGCCTGCGGGGCGTTCGAGTTGAAGCGATCTGCTTTCTTGTCCTACTTTTTTACTGCTGGCCTTTGAAGCAATTACCGTCCAGTTTACTTTACCCGTTGAGGAAGAATTGATGCCACACAATGCCGCAATTTTGGTGAGGTCTTTATGTGAAATGGTTACTTGGGCTTGCACCCCTCCACCATCTGAAACCACTTTAAAAACAGGGTTTGTAAAATTGCCGCCTTCTTTATCGAAGGCTACTTCGTAAAGGATGAGCCCTCCATCTTCAGGCGTTGCGGCTGTCCATTTAAATTGCTGTGAGGCAGATGCATTTGATGGAGTTAGTTTGATACTTGCCTGATTTGCTGGTAAGGTTAATCCTCCAATTGGGCTAATGTTTTCATTGAGTGCTTTCTCATCTTTTTTGCATGAAATTGCAGCGGTGCATACAACGAGCACCATGGCGAATAATTTTTTAAAATTTTTCATATCCTAATGAGGTTTAGTAACCAGGGTTTTGTGTTAAATTTTTATTTAGGCTTATCTCACTTGATGGAACTGCCCATAAATAATCTCTTTGTGGATTGAATTTGCGTTGCTGGGTTCTGATGTAGCCATTATCTATGTTTTGATCGGTTGCAAATTTTGCTCCATGGGCAAAGCCATTCATGGTTGTTTCTGCCACTCTCCAACGTCTAATATCATCTACTCTTAAACCTTCCATTGCCAGCTCTGCTCTGCGTTCGCGACGAATAACGGCCGTTAGGTCGCCTGCAGGAAAGCTCAAAGCTGCTGCATCTGTAAAACCAGCCCTTGCACGCAGTGCACCAATTGTTTTTGCCCAAACTGTGGCATCCATTTGCCCTAGAGCATTTTTTGCCTCTGCATAGGTTAACAACACTTCCGCATAGCGAAACAGGTGTAAATTATTACCAGAAACAAAGCTTGATAATGCAATTGGATCGAAATATTTTCTCCAATAATACCCTGTTGCAGAAGCACTTTGCGAACCTGGCGAATATTCATCCAAGCCTGGTTGAACAGGATCTGAACCTGGTCTGATGTAAATTGTTTTGGTGGTATTGTTCGGATTTACCCATGTATATCGGTCGTAAACTACGGTTGCGGTAAGTCTTGGATCGCGGTTTACATAAGGATTAGTTTCTACATAACCCGAACCTGCTTCTTTAATGCCTTTACCATTTAGCATTACATAATCATCTACCAATTCTTGTGTAGGTGCCATGGCACTTACCCTTCCGCCAACTGTTCGTGGTGCGAAATCCCAGAAGTTTTGCCAAGTTCTAACGGTTGGAACGTATTGTAGAGACAATATGCTTTCGCTATTGGTTTTGTTGGTTGCTGGATCGCTAAATAAAGCACTATAATTTGGTGTTAAAGAATAGGTACCATAAGTTGCTTGATTGTTGATTAACTTCTCGCAAACCGCCACTACTTCGGCCATTTTATTGCCTTGATAAAGCAGTGTTCTCATTTGCAATGCAAGTGCTGCCCCTTTTGTAATCCTGCCGTTTTCGCTAGCGGGAAGCTGATCTTTACTTGGAAGACTTGGAATAGCCGCTTCCAGCTGCGCGATAATATAATCGCTAACTGCTGCCTTTGATGTACGTGGAATTACCTGAGCCTCTTCTGGTGTAAGGTTGTGATCTGGAAGGGGCACATCGCCATACCATTTGCTTAGGTTAAACAAGGCAAACGCCCTCATAAACTGATTTTCGGCTTTCATTCTGGCAATTGTTGCGGCCGGAAGGGTTTTATTTTGGTCGATATTCTCCAAAAATATGTTTACCGATTTTATGGTTCTGTAGTAACTTGCCCAATCTCCTGCAAACTTTGCCGTAAGTGAAGTTGCGTTTCCGCTGGCAATTAGGTTAAGATCTCCCGATGGTGAGTAAGCATTATCAGAAAGTGCTTCGGGTTCAAAGTACAGGGAGCTGTTGTAAAGCAAGCTGTAATTGTTATTAAGCGCGTTGTTTACGTTTACATCCACGGTCCAGAACGTTAAATCTGAAAACCGATCCGTTGGCGCAATATCGAGCTTTTTACATCCTGCGAGTGCCAGGAAGCTTAAAGCGATGATGAGGTTTTTATTTAAAAATTTCATATGAGTAAATCTATCCGTGAATATTAAAAGGTGATATCCAATCCTGCTCCGTAAAAAATTGGCAATGGATATTGGCGGGCACTGTTTGAGCTTGATCCAGTGCTCAGGTTATTTCCGAATTCTGACGTTTCTGGATCAATAAATTTAAGTTTTGAAAGCGTAAACAAATTCTGTCCAATTAGTGAAACCCTTAGGCGCTGAATACCTGCTTTTTGTGTTAATGCTTGTGGCAAAGTATAGCCAATGTTTACGTTTTTTAAACGTGCATAAGCTGCATCATATTTGTAAAGATCAGAGCCTGTTCTCCAGTTGTTGGTGTTGGATGGCGACCCGATGTTTGCAAAAATTGGATAACGTGCATCAGGATTTGCTGGGCTCCAGTAATCAGTCATGTGCTCATAAACGGTTGCACCATAACCATAGTGGAATGGCTCAACAAGCTCTCCACGTAAGAAAGTTTCGCGTTTGCCTACCCCTTGGATAAATAATTGAAGATCGAAACCTTTTACTGCTAAACGATATGTGAAGCCGAAAGTATATCGTGGGAAAGGATTGCCTAAAACCGTTTTATCTTTTGCATCAATTACGCCATCGTTATTCAAATCCTTAAATTTAACATCGCCCGGTACAACTGCATTTCCAGCAATTTTAGGTGAGTTGGTGATGTCTGCCTGATTTTGGAAGAATCCATTGGTTTGATATCCGTAATATTGAGTAATCGGTTCACCTACACGTCTAAGCAACTGGAATACATCTTGGTTGATGATTTGTTCGGTAGCTCCGCCTGATAGTTGAAGCAACTTGTTTTGGTTGTCTGCAACATTGAGGCTAAAGCTTTGGGTTACTTGCTCTCCACGTAAATTATACGTTAGTGAAGCTTCCCAACCTTTACTTCTTACTTTCGCCACATTGAAATCGGGCGTAGCGGCACCAAAAATGGTTGGAATATCTTGTCTTGGTTGAAGAATATCTCTCGTTACCTTGTTAAAATAATCAAAAGTAGCGGTTAACGTATTGTCGAAAAATCCTGCTTCCAAACCAATGTTTAAGGTTGATGCTTTTTCCCAAGTTAGATCTCTGTTGGATAGCAAGGTACCTGCACCACCTACTGGTACATTGTTGAAGCCGTAAGCACTTGCATAGTTGAAATAGGTAGTTTGATATTGGAAGTTACCCACATTCTGATTTCCCAGTACACCATAAGATGCACGAAGTTTCAAGTTGCTTACTGTATTCTTTATACCTTGCATGAAAGATTCTTGAGAAATCAACCAGCCGGCGCTTACCGATGGGAAGAAACTTCCGCGATTGCCTTTGGCAAATTTTGATGAAGCATCGTAACGTGCGGTTGCCTCAAGCAAATAACGATCTCTAAATGAATAGTTTAACCTACCAAATAAAGATTGTAAGCTATTGGAGTTAACGGCAATACTGTTGTTAGAATTGATTGGATCGACAATCGTTCCTGTTGTTGGCGTACCCAATAATTGATCTGTTAATGTTTTTTGAAGTTGGAAGCCACGTTGCGAAAAATTTTCGCTTGAGGCACCTAGCTGAACTTTAAAATCGTGTTCTGCTATTTTCTTTCCATATTCTAAATAAACTTTGGTATTGAAAAGTTGCGATTTGCTATTGGCATCTAATACCGAGCGATCATCTCCATAAACACCAGAAGGCAAATAATTTACTTGAGTACGGCGGAAGAAAGTACCATTGTTTTGCAGTGTACCACCAAACTCACCGGTCAATTTCAAATCTTTGGTAATGCTAAACTGACCATTGAATGATCCGAAAATTTCATCATTATCTGCCTGATTGAATCCACCTTTTTCCAACACACCATATTCGTTGTATTGTGAAGCAAAAGGATTGGTTAAGTAATTGCCATTTTCATCTTGCCAGTTGAAATTATGTGGAACCCTGTTGGCATCGGCAAATATATTGTTATCGCCTACGCTATTGGTTTTGTTTCGGGTTTTGGTATAAAGCAAGATAAAATTGGTACGGAATTTCCCAACAACATTGGTTTGGTTTAACCTTAGGTTGTATTTCTGATAGCCGAATTTTGACCCCTCGCCACCGTTGCCGATGAAATTGCTTTGCTGATCTTGAAAACCTGCTGAAATGTAAAACGCACTTTTCTCGCCCCCACCTGCAATGTTGATATTATGAGACTGTTGCGGTGCGGTACGCAAGAGGTGTTCAATATCCCAAGTACCGTCTCCTTGATCTTTTAGCTGTTGAATTTGATCTGGCGTATAAGCTGGACTTAAGCCCGAGTTCACTAATGATTCATTTTTATAGTACGCATTTTGCCAAGCAGGAACCTTATGTACCAACACATTGGCATCTTGAATACCATAACTACCATTGTAAGAAACTGTGGTTTTTTGATTCAGCTTACCTGCTTTAGTGGTAATTAAAATTACCCCGTTTGCTGCTCTCGATCCATAAATCGCGGCAGAACCGGCATCCTTCAATACCGATACACTGGCGATGTCATTGGGGTTGATGGTGTTCAGATTTCCTCCAACAATACCATCTACAACCACTAAAGGCGTGTTATCGCCCAAGGTACCTACGCCCCTAATGTTAACGGTAACATCACTTCCTGGGTTTAGGTTGGTTTGTTGGATAATTAAATTGGGTGCCTCACCTTGTAGGGCTTGGTAAGCATTTAGCACGGGTTTGTTTTCGATATTTTTCGCGTCAATTGTACTTACTGAACCCGTTATCGATACCCTTTTTTGAGTTCCGTAACCCACCACAACAACATCGTTTAGGGCATTACCTGCTGTAGGCGCCAACTTCACGTTTATTGTTTTTTGAGATGCGATAGCAACTTCTTGACTGGCATAACCCACGTAAGAGAAGGTTAGGCTTGAAGAAATCATATTATCCGGAACAGAAATGCTGTAATTTCCGTTGGCATCTGTAACTGTACCTATTGATGTGCCCTTGATTTGAACACTTACCCCAGGTAAGCCGATGCCCTTTTCATCCACTACTTTTCCACCTACGTTGATGTTTTTTGTGCCCTGCTCTACTGGTGTTAAAGCGAAGGGTTTAGCGGCGAGGTAACCAGGCATAAAGGGCACCAGTACCGACACCAGCAAGGCAAGCTGCCTGCGAGACAGTCGCTTAAATTTTTGTGTTTGGTAAATTTTTAGTCTCATAACATTGTGATTGATTAGGATGCTTTGCAACATCTGAAATATATGGTTAGGTTCTTTTGGTGTTTATTACTTGTTTAATTGGTGGCTTTTTTGCCAGTGTTCATCAATTTCTTCGAGCGAACGTCCTTTAGTTTCGGGTATGAGTTTCCAGGTGAGGAGCAGTGCTGGTGAACAGCAAATGGCGAAAATCCAGAACGTCCACGATGAGCCCAAGCCCTGAAGCATAACTGGTGTAAGCTGCCCAACGAAAAAATTTCCAATCCAAAGGGTTAGCGTTGCCAAAGACATGGCTTTGCCGCGAATACCGTTTGGAAAGATCTCTCCGATAACCACCCAACAAACCGGCCCAAATGAGAAGGCAAAGCAGGCGATAAAGGCAAGGATGAAAATAAGGATCCATGGACCAGAGATTATGCCGAATTGGAAAAGCATACCGATAATGATAAGCGAGATTACCGCCCCTCCAACACCGATATACAGTAATGGCTTTCTTCCCCATTTATCAACCGTAAAAATGGCCACAAAGGTGAATACCACATTTACTAAGCCGATGGTTACTTGTCCACCAAGAGCATTATTTAGCGTAAAGCCCGCCTGTTCTAATATTCTTGGTCCGTAATAAATTACTGCATTGATGCCACAAACTTGAGATAGGAAAGGAAGCAAAAGCCCAATCCACAGTGCCTTACGGTACACTGGGTTAAAAAGTGTTTTAAATGAACCTTCTTCCTCTGAAATTTTACGATTTGAAAAAGCTTCTAATTCTTTCCTTGCCGCAGCTTCTCCATCAATTTTGATGAGTATTTGCGCTGCTTGTTCTTTACGGCCCATCGTTAACAACCATCTAGGCGATTCGGGAACAACAAATAATGCCAATAAGAAAATCAGCGCTGGTAATGCGCCCAAGCCAAGCATGGCACGCCACACTTCACCAGATAAGATCCTTTGCACATCTGCATTCGCATAAGCATCTCCGGTATGACTTGCCAAATATGCATTGGTGAAATAAGCCACCACAATACCAATGGTTAAAGCAAGCTGATACAAGGAAACCATTGTTCCTCTAAGTCTAGACGGCGCAAATTCTGAAATGTAAAGTGGGGATACCATTGAGGCAACTCCGATTCCAATTCCGCCAATTAGCCTGAACACAATTAAGGAAGAGAAAGACCCTGCGTACATGCAGCCCAGCGCAGAGGTGAGGAAAAGGAATGCCGATAGTATTAAAACTATTTTTCTTCCAAACTTATCGCTGAGTTTACCTGAGATAATTACCCCGATAATGCAACCTAAAAGTGCGCAACTTACAAACCAACCCTCGCTTACTGCATTAAGGCTATAATCTTTTGTAACCAAACTTATTGTTCCAGAAATTACAGCAGTATCAAAGCCGAATAAAAAGCCACCCAAAGCTGCAACCAAGCAAACTAAGTACAAATAGGAACGGCTTTTTTTAATATCGATTTGTGTATTATGTATCATGGCGATTTATTTTAAGAAGGCTTTGATTACTTTGGCCTGCTGGTTAGCGTTGTTTACAATCTTATAGCTTCTGGCTGCTGCCGGAATGACGAAGGTTTCAGCATACTGAAAACTCATGGTAGATCCGTCGGCAGTGGTTACAGTAACCGATTCGCCTTCAACAAGCATCAGTACGTGGCAAACATTTTCCGTTTCAACCTCCGCAACTGACTCAAAATCCAAGCGATGCACATCGTAAAAATGTTCCTCGTGGGTAGGCAGGTGATAGCAGGTTAAGTCATCCTTTTGGAAGAGGATGCTCGGTTTAGAAATGAGTTCTTGTTGTACCTTTTCGCCTTTACGAGAAAAATCGAGGTTTTTAAAGGCGTGTTCGATGTTTATTGGACGAGGTTTGCCATTTAAATCTAGTCTTAACCAATCATACATCTTAAAAGTGAAAATATATGGTGTTGCACTAATTTCCAGCACCAGATTTTGTGCCCCAGCACTATGAATGGTTCCGTTAGGGATTAAAAATAAATCATGTTTCTCTGCCTTGTGGCATTGCACATATTGCTCAATATCAAGCTCTACCCCATTTTCATTGCTATCTTCCAACACTTTTTTAAATCCCTCTGGATTAATATCTTGTTGAAAACCTAGATATACACTTGCATCTTTATCGCAGTCGAGGATGTAGTAAGTTTCATCTTGGGTGATGTTTTCACCAAACTCCTCTTTGATATAATTCAGGCTAGGGTGGCATTGTATAGAAAGGTTACCTCCATCAAAGGTGTCTAGAAAATCAAAGCGTATCGGAAATTCATATCCAAAGCGCTGATAATGCTTTCCTAGTACATTTTCTCCCTGTTCGAACATTAACAAATCGAAAGAAACTTCTAAAAGCAGGCCATTGCTTTCAAATACCAACCCATTTTCGGGAACGATCAGTTCGAAAGACCATGCATAATTCACTTCATTTTGATCGAGTTGCGGCATACGGTGTTTCATCCACTGGCCACCCCAAGCACCTGGCGCAAACCAGGGCCTTGCACGGAAAACTGACGTGGACATTTGCTTAAGCCCTGCCCGAACCGCCTCGCCGTAACCCCAATTTATATCTTCTTCCCATTGTGCATCAACAAAAACAGCCACGTTCTTTGCCAATTGCTCTTTATGAGTATTAAGTACAACCCAATCAACAAAATAAAAACGCTTGTACATTTCTGTTTGCTCCTGCGGACTAGACTTACCCAGATTGCAGATTGCTCCAGCACTCATACGGTGCTGCAACTCATTTTTTGGTAAATCAACATAAATTAGAGCTGCATCCCATCCACACAATGAAGCACCACAACCGATAATCAGGTTTACATCGTATTTTTCGTCAACTTGAACACTCTTTAGTGCTTCAAGATCGAGGAAATCAGCTAAACTCAAAGTGGTCTTTTTTCCCCATACGGCTCCACTCTCACCCAAAAACTCTGCTGTAATCTCATCAATCCAATCTTCATCCTTTAAAAATGCAGAGGTTTCTATAACGTTTAAACGCAGGCCTTTTGAAGCAAGTTCCTTTTTTAGGGAACTAATCAAAAGATTCCAATACACGCCAACATAACCATCAATGATAACGGTTTTTTGAGCAGTGATGTACTCAGCCAAGGTTGCATAGCCATTGAAAATCTGTTTTTCGCCAAGCGTAAAGTATGGGTAGATATCATAACCCTGCGGCTTGTTGATTTCTTTCCTAAATGCCGGCATAATTTCTTGCTCGGTTTTTCGCATCGGTTCTTCTATTGACATATCGATATGAGGATTCTGATAAATGTTATTTTGAAATTGGTCCATGTTTGTACAATGTTCTTGCATTTGATATTTTACGCATAAAGAAAGAAAACTTCCTGTCTCGTTAGCGAAGCCTTAATCATCTTCATAGGGCTAAAATTGAATAGAAACTGATATAGACTTAAAAAGAGAAAGGCTTCGGCTCATCATCATGCAAAACTCGGCTATTGAAATAAAAAATCTGGTTAGACAATACATTCTTTAGTATGTATATACAAATGTATTATTAAAAAATTTACTTCCAAACTTTTGTTTAAATATTTTTAAATTATAAGTGCACTTTATCGTTCTAGCCACGGAAGCACAGAAAACACGGAAGGTTGGTTAGTAAAAATCTGCGGGATAATCAATACACTATTTGCCATCGAAGCACGAAAGCATGAAAAAGTTGATTTATTGAAATCTGCATAAAAACCACCTTAATCTGCGAGAAAATTTATACACCATACATCACTGAAACACAGAAACCACGGCAAGTTGATTATTTAGAATCTCGGTAAAAATCACCTTAATCTGCGGGAAAATTTATACATCACACACTATTTAAACACAGAAACCGCGGAAAGTTAGATTATTTAGAATCTGCGGGAAAATCACCTTAATCTGCGGGAAAATTTATACACCACACAACAATTAAACACAGAAAAATTGACCAACTCAAAATCCACTTCAGTGATCTCGCCCCATACAATGTATGTACATAATGCAAATCACCCAAAATTTTTATATTATTGCATTGACTATGAAACTAACGATAGACCATAAAAGTCCGGTACCTTTGCATGTTCAGGCGGAAGCGTTGTTGAGAAAATTGATTGAAAGTCCTGAATATATTGGCGGCAAATTGCTCCCTAACGAAGTGGAGCTATCAAAAGAATTGTGCATATCGCGTACTACTTTGCGCCAATCCATCAACAAGTTGGTTTATGATGGCTTACTCATCCGTAAAAAAGGAGTGGGTACAAAAGTGGCAGAATCAAAATCGCTGAGCTCAAAATCAAAAAACTGGATGAGTTTTTCTCAGGAAATGAGTGCTCGTGGAATTCCAATCCGAAATTTTGAATTGCACGTAAGCTGGGTTTATCCCGAAAAGCGTTTGGCTAGTTTTTTTCAGATCAAAGAAGATAAGAAAGTTTTGAAGCTGGTGCGCTTAAGAGGCCGCCCAGAAGGACCATTCGTTTATTTCGAATCGTACTTTCATCCGAATGTGGGCCTTACAGGTGAGGAAGATTACAAAGCTCCCTTATACGAAATGCTTGAAAAAGAACATTCAGTTGTTGCGATGATTTCTAAAGAGGAAATCAGTGCGTTGCTTGCCGACGAGTTTATTGCCGACAAATTAGAAACAAATGTTGGCGCCCCAATCTTATTTAGGAAACGATTTGTGTATGATATCGAAGAAAGACCAATCGAATACAATCTTGGCTATTACAAAGCCGACAGTTTTGTGTACACGGTAGAAAGCAGAAGAGAGTGATACTCAGCAGAATATAACAACCAAACCAAATTCAAACAGAAGAACCAAAATAAGTTATCGAAATGTCACCCAGACAAATCTGTGATTAAGCCATAAGCCCATCAACCATACCCATCAATTCACTAAAATCAAAAGGCTTAGCGATAAATCCGGTAGCTCCTGCATCATATGCTATTTGCCGGCCTTCTCTGCTGGCAGATATCACAATTACAGGAAGCCCAATAGTAGAAGGATTTTTCCTCAACGTTCTGAGCAGTTGATCTCCAGATAAAACTGGCATCCACAAATCCAAAAGGATAAGATCAGGCGATTCTCGCTCCACAATACTTTTAATATTAAGACTATTTTTTTCAGGTATTACGGTATAAGGACTATCTTCAAATACCATTTCCAGCATATCTAAGATCCCTTCATCATCATCACAGATCAGAATTTTCTTATTGCTCATTATCTTCTTTTGCTTGAATGGGTAAAGTAAAACTGAATGTAGAGCCTTTTTCTTTTTCGCTCTCCACCCAAAGTGTTCCATCGTGGTTTTTGATGATTTGCTCACAAATGTAAAGGCCGATGCCCATTCCTGGGAAACGCTGCTGAATATCTCCCGCCCTGTAAAACCGCTCGAATATTTTTTTCTGATCTTCGGGACTAATGCCAATGCCAGAATCGGTTACAGAGAGTTTTACGTAATTGCTTACTTTAGAAATATACACATGTACCTGGCCAGATTCTGGTGCATATTTAATGGCGTTAGAGAGTAAATTGGTTAACACCTGCGCAATGTGCGATTCATCAGCTGGTACCTGAACACCCGAAAAACCCTCTATAATGATGTTATGATTTTGTGTTGCGGTTTGTATGGCTTCAACGGTTTCTTTAACCATTTTATCAAAATCAAACGGAACTTTGTGCAGCTTCAAATTCCCGGTTTGGATTCTGGAAACATCAAGGAGTTCAGCGATCAAATTATTTAAACGATCGAGATATTTTGCCGTTTTAGAAAGGAAGCCTAAGAAGCGTGCTCCAGAATCTTTTGGCACCATGCGTTCCATGGCTTGTACATACCCTTTAATGGTAGTTAATGGGGTTTTAAGTTCATGGCTGGCGATGGATAGAAAATCATCTTTTCTGCGCTCTATTTCTCTGCGTTCTGTAATGTCTTCAATGGCCAGCAGAATTTGATCTTTATACTGGCCTTCCAGCTCAATCCGGTGTGCATTTAAGAGCATCAGTTTACGCCCAATGTGCGGAAAATCATGCTCTACCTCAAAGTCTTCTACAGGGTTGTTGGTTGGCAGAATATCCGTTAGTAGCTTGCGCAATTGTGGAATATCCCATTGGTGATTACCCAGCTCGTAAAGGCCAGTGCCAACGGTTTCTTCTAGTGAAACTTTAAAAGTTTTGAGAAAATGATCGTTAGCACTAACTACCTTAAAATCAGGATCGATAACAATCAAACTTTCTCTAACGGTTTGTATAATACTGTATAAAAATTCTTGACTTTCCTTCAGGTCTTTTGTTCTTTCTAAAACCTGCTTTTCCATCAAATCCTTTTGGGCACGGAGGTCTTGCTCAGATTTCTTGCGACGGGTAATATCATTCTGCACGCCTATAAAATTGGTTACCTTACCATCATCCCCTACAATTGGAGAAATGAATAATTCATTCCAAAACAAGTCGCCATTTTTGCGATAATTCCTGATATCTACGGTACACACTTCGCCATTGGCAACCGCTTCTCTAATGATGGCCCTAGCCCTTTGTGAGCGATCGGCACCCTGCAAAAAACGACAGTTGTGACCTATGATTTCTGAGCGACGATAACCGCTCATTTTTTCGAACGCCTCGTTGCAATAAATAATTGGATTATCAGGTAAGAGATTGTCCGTGATGATAATACCCGAATAAGAGGCATCTAATGCCCTGGTCAGAAGCTTAAAATCTGCCTTGATGTCATCTTTGGAAAATGCAAATTCCCCATTATCAAATTTGTTCAATATATCCATGCTTTGAGTGAAAACCTTGATTCATCATTGACTTTTATTCAAAGAGACCAGAAGTTAAAAAACAATTAATTTGCCCAGTATTATATCTTATTAAGGTATATAAACTAAAATCAGGGGCATTTGGTTTTTGTGCATAACCGTTTTTTTGAAAAAAAGATAAATCTGTTTCTAACGCTAAATGGCAAGCGTAATTTGATTTTCTTAATGGAGCTGGAAAGGCATTAATTTAGCAAATATAAAAGCGCATCAAAAACGCTAAGGCTCTTGATGCGCTCAAAATTCTACTCAATCTTTGTTTATTTTAAGGGTATTCTAAAACAAAATAACCGTTTTACCGATGGTTTTTCCGCTTTCCAATAATTGGTGTGCCTCTTTAATGTTGGCTACATCGAATCCTTCAAGCACAGTATTCAGAGTGGATTTCAATATGCCATCTTCAAACAATTTCTTGGCTCGATTTAAAATATTTCCTTGCTCGCCCATGTCTTCGGTTTGAAACATTGAACGGGTAAACATCAACTCCCAATGGAAACTTGCACTCTTGCTTTTCAACTGTCGAAGATTTACTTCATTTGTTGGATCGCTGATTGAGCCGATATGGCCTTGTGGTTTAATGAGTTGCACGAAGGCTTCCCAATATTGATTTACATCTACAAAATCTAAAATATAATCTACATGCTCAAAGCCGGCCTGCCTAACTTCATCAATTAGATTTCGGTGATCTACCACCACGTCTGCCCCATAGTTTAAACACCAATTTTTACTATCTGGCCGTGATGCTGTTGCGATTACTTTAAGGCCCGCGAGTTTCTTAGCGATTTGTATTGCGATAGAGCCTACACCCCCAGCACCACCAATAATTAAGATTGATTTTCCCTTATCTCTTTCGCCTATTCTTATTCTATCGAAAATAATTTCCCAAGCGGTTAGCAAGGTAAGTGGCATGGCCGCAGCTTCAGCAAAAGATAGATTATCAGGTTTATGGCCCATAAGACGTTCATCTATGAGCTGATATTCTGCATAACAACCTTGTCTATTGAGATCTCCCGAATAATACACCACATCGCCCACTTTAAAATTTCGAACATCATCTCCTATCCTGTCAATTACCCCACAGGCATCCCAACCTATTATTTTTGGTACCTCTAGATTTTTATCTTTCGCACTCCCCTTTCTCACTTTAAAATCGACCGGATTGACACTTATGGCCAAAATTTTTACCAAAATATCTCTTTGTGTGGGAGTGGGTTTTTCTATTTCAAATTCGATAAAACTCTCCTCTTCTTCTATCGGAAGTGAGGTTTTAAAACCGATTGCTTTCATAAATTAATTGTTTAATGGATTGTATAATTTCTTATTCTTTGTGCTAAAGTGCACATTAAAGTTTAGGAAATTAACGATTACTTATTCTGTGTATTATAGCGTATTCTGCTGTCACTTCGCTATCGATTGTTAAAACAAAGGCCGAATGATAATGTTTGTCGCATCTTGTGCTGAAAGATCGCTTCGTAAATTGAAACCAAGCCCGATGCCTAAAAAATAGATGTGCCTTTTACGAATAATAGCATAACACCAAAATAGCTAGGACAAAAATTGATGGGATTAATCTCGTAATATGGAGCCTAGTTTATTTTCGATACAGCGGACATCTTTTCAGCAAGTACTCCAAGGGGCCACTGTAAGATCCATCGGTATTGCTTAAGAAAGCTTTATGATTTTCGTTGTAAATGCTGGCATTGTTATCCATATAAATCTGCAAACTCACACTTACATCGTAACGCTGAACAGCACTACTACTCGAAGAACCGTAACTGGAAACGCCCTTAACTTTATCTGCATCATCACGCTTCACTTTCGTATCGTCACTAGCTGAAGTGTAACTGGTTTGGTAACCTTTGTTTTGGGTAACTGTGCCATCAATTACATATTCTACGCCTAAAATATCACAAAGATTTTTCATCGTAAAACCGATCATCTTATCGCGGGTAGCACCTGCTTGTACCAGCATGGCATTGGTTGTACGTGGATCGAGAATGGTATATCCTGCCGAATGCTGATTAAGCAATGCGAAGGCGTCTTGCTGTGCCTTCAGGCCAATTTGGTCGGCACCCGGTTGATTGTCCATTAAAAATGTAAAGGGTAGTATAGCGATCTTATTATGATGATCTGCGGGGGTTGCCGTCATGGCTACCTGATCTTTTTGCCGGGTTTCAGCTGGTGCACTTACTTGAGTGATGTTTTCTACACGCCCACTAGAATGGATAATTTGTGAGATATCGTCTTTTTTGATTACATATTCAGCCGTTTCTCCAGCATAAACAAAGGATACATCCGTATCTGTTATTCGGATAATTTTGCCTTTCAGCTCCTCCCCGTTTGATTTTTTGATTACATCTGTTTTTTGATTGCTCTGATTTTGAGCGTATGTGCTGACAGCTATCATCAGACACATAAAAAATAGGGAGAATTTTTTCATGGGTTTTCTGGTCTTTCCCATAAAATTAAAAAAATATTCTTTTGATTAAAAATAAAGCCAAAAAGTTATGAAAATCAATTACAAGGGCGTATTTCCCAAAATACAGCCGACAAATGTGCCAGTTGCAACTGTGCGTCTTTTATTTATGGATTGAATAGATGTTAGAAATTTGGATACATTTTGAATTTTATTTAATATTGAATATAGAGTGTGTGGCATGAAAATCAAATTCCCTTGGATTACTGTTGTTATTTTAAGCTTTGTCCTCTCGGCGAACACCAGCTTAGGGCAAACTAAAATTGAAGATACGACGAAAGTAGAATCAGGGAAAACCAAAGCAAAAGGCTTTCTGGCTAAAATTCAGGATTTTTCGAAGAAATCTGCCAAAGAAAGTATTGAAGACTTCAAGGCAGATCAGGTGGCCATGATACAGATAGAAGTCATCAATAAAATCAGGCTAACCATTCAAGAAGCCAAGGGCTTTCTAAAAAATGGTATCGACACGGTTACGATAAAGAAAAGAATGACCAGGTTAAAAGATGACTACCATACTGCTTCCGACGGGGTTTTTATAAACTTAGGCACCACTCAAACGTACAGAAATTTGGCTGCAACAAAACGGGTATTAAGGGAACTATCTTTGGATGCCAAAAAAATAAGAACCTTATTAGAGATTAAGCAAAAAGGCTTAGCAGGTTTTCATTTTAAAATAGACTCTCTTTCTACGGCACCGGAACTTTTTATCTTCCCTAAAGATTCAGTCCAAACCGTAGATTATTTCCGTACACTGGCCTCAGTTGCGGTTGAGGCTGCTCCTGTAGATTCTGTATTAAAAACCTCCAATATCCAAGTTCAAAAACTTTTAAACAGCTATAACCTCACCATTAGCGAGTTGCAAAATGCTGTAGAGCAGGTAGAAACTTTTGAGCGACAAATGGCCAACGAAACACTGGCCAGAGAAGTACCCAACATATGGCAGAAACAGCTTCATTTCAGGCCAATTACGGATATAATAAAGTTTTCGCTCAATAAAAATATTTTAACTTTTAAATTTTATGTTTTAAATAATGCTGGTAGACTTTTCCTAATTATTTTGCTTGTATTGGGTTCTTTTATCTATTTGAACGCACTCCAGAAAATTTATCGTGAAAAGGGATTGATCAATAAAGAAATGAATGGCCAACTTGCAATCCGTTACCCAGCATTGTCAGCTGCACTGATTGTGCTTAGCCTATTTCAATTTTTACTGATATCCCCTCCATTTTTGCTGAGTTTTTGTATTTGGATAATTTGCTGTGTGTGTTTAACTATTGTATTTAAGAATTTCATTACCACCTACTGGATGCGGGTTTGGTTATTGATGGTTGTATTCTTTTTATTTGCATCAGCAGGAAACTTATTATTGCAGGCATCGCGTGTAGAGCGTTGGTATATGCTTGTGGTAGCATTAATTGGCGCAATAGTAGGCACAATCATCATCCGGCAAAAAAGAAACCGCGAGCTCAAAGAGAAATGGATAGCCTATTCTATCATCATCATGATACTCCTTGAGCTAATATCCATAATTCTAAATATTTACGGTCGATTTAACCTCGCTAAAACCCTCTTTTTAGTGGGTTTTCTAAACGTAATTATTGCCATCCTTTTTCTTTGGGTAGTGCGGTTAATCAATGAAGGATTGCTATTGGCCTTTGAGGTTTATACCGTTCAAGACAGAAAGTTGTTTTATTTAAATTTTGGTAAGGTAGGCAGTAAAGCACCTGGGCTTTTGTATTTTTTACTAGTAGTGGGCTGGTTTGTATTATTGGGACATAATTTCCCAGTATTTGATTTGTACTCTAAACCAGTACTTGATTTTATGAGCGAGGAGCGAACGCTTGGAAATTTTAGCTTTAGCATAAACGGGGTCTTGTTATTTTTCGTGATTATGACCATATCGGTCATACTGTCTAAAATCGTTTCTTTTTTCACGTCCGACGATCATTTGGTTGGCAGTAAGAACGACAATACTACGAAACGCGGTTTGGGAAGCTGGGTATTGCTGTTGCGCATCAGCATACTTTCAACAGGGCTTTTTTTAGCCATTGCCGCCGCAGGGATACCGATGGAACGCATCACCATCATCATTGGTGCGCTAGGTGTGGGCATTGGTTTTGGTTTGCAAACCTTGGTTAACAACTTGGTTAGTGGGCTCATCATCGCTTTCGAAAAACCAGTAAATGTGGGCGACATTATCGATGTTGATGGTCAAGGCGGTACGGTAAAGTCTATCGGATTTCGAAGCAGTGTAATTACAACTTGGGATGGTGGAGATTTGGTCATGCCAAATGGAGACTTGCTCAATTCACACCTAATGAACTGGACACTTTCAGGAAATCGGAAACGCTTATCTTTGGTAGTCGGTATAGATTATGGGGCAGACCTTGAAAAATGTAGAGCCATTGTTATAGAAATTTTGGAGGCTGAAGATCGCATATTGAAAAACCCCAAACCGGCAGTTAATTTCGAACTGTTTGGTGATAGTTCTATCGAACTCAGAATTTTGGCCTGGACCCATCACCTACGCGAAAATAACCCCACCAGAAATGACATCATCATCGCCATAAACGAAGCATTCAAGAAAAATAACATTAAAATACCGTTCAAACAACAAGAAATCTATCTGCACCCAGCGCCTAACGAAAATCCGACTGATCACCTATAATGAAATCGGGCAAAATTTAACGGATGTACTTTAGCTAAAAATTGTTATCAATTTAAAATAATCTGCGGATAAGGCCTCATTCGCTACAATTTATCAGTGTTTCAAAATCGGTCAATAATGGCTAAAATAGGCGTGGTTTACCGAATGAATATTAAAATTAAATTTCGCAAAGCATTTTAAAAAATATCTCACTAACTTAGTTTACCTAACGACATTGAAAATGGCTAGAATCCTGGTAGTCGAAGATGACTTCAGTAATGCTGACGTGATCAAACAAATGCTCGAAGAGGAGCATTTTGAAGTAGAGAGTATCAATACTCCATGGCTTATCGCTCAGTCTATCAACCACTTCCCTCCCGATTTGATTTTGATGGACATTTTGCTGCGTACAGGCGATGGAAGACTTTTTTGCAATTCATTAAAAGAAAACCCTGATACCTGGCATATTCCAATGTTGCTCATCACCGCCATGCTCGAGTCTGAAATTCCACGTGTGCCATGCCTGCCAGATGCCATTATGCTTAAACCCTTCGATTACCATAAGCTCACAAAAACAATAAAAATGCTGCTTCAACATTCTGGTGAATTCCGAGAATAAAACAAACTCCCTTTAAACTCCGCCAATTGCTTCACCCATTTGAAGATAAGACTTACGTTTTCCTGTGCTTTTGATTTCTGCTCGTTAAATACTGCTGTGTTTTGATGTTTTCCCACATAATCAGCTTATCTTCTATCTTTGAGAACGCTCTTATATCTCCATCTTGTGAGATGACGAGACCTAAGGACGATGGATGATTCCAACAATAAGCAATCATAGAACGATGTCGAGTGCCGTAATTACGCGGATCATGCGGTTCAAGAGATTTGGGCGTTGCTGTAGCGGTTGAGGAAACATAAATTTTACGGGGCATTTTCTTTGCCCGAAGCACTGCACCAAAACCATTACTCACCATGTTTCTATTGAATAGTACCACCCCATCCACACAAGTTTGAGAGGCAATAAAACTAATGGCACCTTTAATCTCGTCAGCCGTTCCTTGCTTATTATAAAATGAACCTGTTTCCTTGAGATAAAGGGATTTACTTACCGATCTTTTCTTCCCATCTAAATCCCTTTGTATTTTGCTTTCAGCCAAAAAGTTATCTATTGAGGCTTTTGCATGCGCTACCATAGCTAATGTTAAACGTTCGTAATGAATTCTGTATTTAACGTCTAAATCGACACTGTCATCCGCAATTAAGATGGCGCCACCATGCTGATAATTTTGGATTTTGAGCAGTAGTCTGGAAAATGTTTGTATCCATAACCCATCCAAAAAGCTTTCCCAATCGAGGTACAGTTCTCCTGGGTGAATTTGTTCGATATATTCTTGCAGGGCAATCTTTAAAAAATCTGCGTTCTTTCTCAGCATTTTTGAAATTGGCCCAATGGTAAGTACATCGAGGTAACGCTTAACCAAAACATTATGCTTCAAAGTAGCCAAAAGTTCATAATCAAAAAGTACGTTCAAAGTACCGATATCGCTGATTGAGACTTGAAACAATCCGGGTTGTTCTGACCCTGTATCCGACTCGTAATTTAGAAAATTCTGATAGTGCATGGCCTGATCAATCATTCCCCAAATGTAAATGCAGCCTTTTTCATCATAATATACGGCGAGAGATGAACTTGCCGGATCTGCTGCTTTTGAAAGTTTTGCAAGTGACTTGGTAGTCATGGGTACCCGTTGATCGAAAGAAATACAACTCCATCTTTCTGGCACGATATGGCCCGGAGGTGCAGGATCAGGATTTAAGGGATCGATAAATGTAACGGTAACCTTTATCAGCTCACTTTCCTCCTTGCACATACTCGAATAGAAAAGGCAATCAAATAGATCTTCTAAAACTTTAAGTTCGGGAAGCATTGAACTGCTCCTGCTTAAACGCAGCTTGTTCAAAACCAAAAGGGCCAGATCGTTGGGGCGTGAATTTTCCAATATATCGTTATTTGATAATGAAACAGCTAATCTGTAAAATCGTTTGTAGCCTTTGGTATTATTATCAAAACCAACAGGGTTAAGTCACTGCGGGAACTGTCACGTGCCTAACTGGGCCAATTACTTTTAATAAACTTTTCACTTAAAACGCCAATTTAACCCAAGCCGAAAGTAGGAGAAATTAAAACTATTTCTACATACAGGCGTTTATTGTTTCAGGTTTTTCAGCGAGCAATGTATTAACTTTACAGCATTATAAATTATTCCATGCCCATTAATCCGCCCTTCCTCGATGCCCTTAAGGTAATAGAAATTTTCGCTCATACAAAAACGGCCACAGCACTGCATGTTGGTGAAGAGGCTTATATTCAGTTCGCTAACGATGCGATGTTGAATATTTGGGACAAGGATAAATCTGTAATCGGCAAATCTTTGGAGGATGCGCTCCCTGAGCTTAAGGGACAACCTTTCATCGAGATGTTTGCGCAAGTTTGGCGGGATGGGATAACCATTTCTGGTGCAGACACGCCTGCGCAATTGGTTGTGGGTGGTGTAGAACAAACCTTTTATTTTGATTTTGAATATCGCGCCATTCTGGATCAAAGCGGTAAAACCATCTGTATTTTACATAGTGCTACCGATGTAACTGATCGCTATTTAAAGCAGATGGCCATACAGCAAGCCACCGAACAATCTGGTTCTCTAAAAACCGAATTAGCCCTAAATGAGCAGCTTGCCAAGAAAAATAAGGAACTTTCTGCCGTTGTTGAAGAATTAGGTTCATCCAATCAACACCTACACAAAACAAAAGAAAGCCTTGAATACTTAAACCGTAAACTTGATGCACTCGTTAAAGACAGGACAGAGCGGATTTCTTTGTTAAACCAAGAACTGGAGGCATCAAACGAGGAAATCAGAGCTTCTAACGAAGAACTTGCGGCCACCAATGAGGAGCTCTTCACCATCAACGAAAAGATGGAGCTGCTAATTGATGACTTGGCTACAAGCGAGCGGAAATTTAGAAGACTCATTCAGAAAGCTCCTGTTGCAATTAATGTTTTTAAAGGGCCCGATTTTATTATTGAGAGTGCGAATGAGCGGATGCTCGAAATCTGGAATAAGACGGCAGCCGTTGAAGGCAAACATTTTGCCGAAGCTTTGCCGGAGATTGCAAATCAGCCTTTCATCAACATATTGAGAGGCGTTTTGGAAACGGGCATTCCGTATCATGGTCATGAGAGCAGAGCAATTCTCATTAAAAATGGTGTGCCCGAAGAACGTCATTTTGATTTTATCTATCAGCCCATACCAGAAGAAGATGGCAAAATAGGAAGCATTTTACAAGTGGTAACCGAAGTAACCGAACAGGTAAACGCGAGAAAGGAAATCTTGGAGATGAATACCCGATTAAACATTGCTATGGAAGCGGGATCATTAGGCTCTACCGAGGTTGATCTTGAAACCGGGACAATGAAATATAATGATCAGTTTAGGCGCATGTTTGGGAAAAAGCCTGATGAGAATTTCGTCTATACAGATATGTTTGAAGCCATGCTTCCGCAGTATAGAGAAAAGATTAAAGAACTGGTTGGCATTGCTAAGGCAAACCACAGTATTTATAAGGGTGAGTACGAAATTAGGTGGCCCGATGGTTCGCTGCATTGGATTAGTGCGCATGGCCGAGCAAGGTACAACAGCGAGGGCAAACCGATAAAAATGGTTGGCATATTAGCCGATGTTACGGAGTTGAAA
The DNA here is from genome assembly GCF_003173595.1 of Pedobacter yonginensis. Lineage (GTDB taxonomy): Bacteria > Bacteroidota > Bacteroidia > Sphingobacteriales > Sphingobacteriaceae > Pedobacter > Pedobacter yonginense. Next base: position 298,360 of record NZ_QGNZ01000004.1, on the reverse strand, counting down.
GCTGATGAGCAACGAAAAAATGATTTCATTGGCATGGTGAGCCACGAACTTAAAACCCCGCTTACTTCACTTACGGGTTACGTGCAGATTTTGTTATCAAAAGCCCGCAAAAGCGGCGATAGCTTTGCAAATAATGCTTTGGAGAAGGCTGATTATCAGCTCAAAAAAATGGCAAATATGATTAATAGTTTTCTGAACGTATCTAGATTGGAATCTGGAAAAATCCACATCGAGCGTAAAAACTTCGACTTGGTGGAACTTACGCAGGAAATGAAAACGGAATTTATGGTTACTTCAACCAGCCACACGATCATTTTTAACCCTACAGAAAACATTTCAGTAAATGCCGACCGCGATAAGATTGGCCATGTTGTAACTAACCTTATCAGCAATGCCGTAAAATACTCGCCTGCGGGTACAACCATAACCATCAGTTGCCGTGTAGATGGAAACCAAGCCATTACCTCCGTAAGCGACGAGGGCGCGGGCATTAGTGATGAAGATAAAGCAAAACTGTTTGAGCGCTACTACCGCGCAACCAACCAACCTCAAACCATTTCTGGCTTTGGAATTGGACTTTACCTTTGCGCAGAAATAATTAGTAGGCATGATGGCAAAATATGGATAGACAGCGAACCAGGCAAGGGATCGACATTTCTTTTTAGCCTTCCCATTTAAAATGAACACAGGTATTTGAAGCGAAGCGTTTTTGCCAAGATTTTCCTCTTTGGGCCAGAGCACAATTCGGGAAATACTTGCGAAGCATAAAAAACCCAGAGTCTTTTAATTATTTTCAATTCCATTTATCTGAATTGCAACTTATATACATATCATTTTTTAGCATCAATAAAGCTAAATGATTGTATATTAGCATATCCAAAACAAACTTCCCTACAGAATCGAACAGGTTATTATCCTAAGCATGTAGCTATGCGGCATGATCACGGTTGGCATTAGGGCATATTGGAAAAAAACTAGTTACAAGAATGCAGGAAAACATTTGGAAAGATATTCAAAATGGTGATGCCACAGCAATGAAAACACTCTACCGAGAATGTTATCAAAATTTGTATGTGCATGCCTACAGAATGCTACCGGATAAAGAAAAGATAAAAGATTGTCTGCATGAAATTTTCTGCGAACTCTGGGAAAAAAGAAATCATATTGGAGATATAGCCTACATAGAAGCCTATCTAAAAACCTGTGTACGAAACCGGATTCTTAAAGAAATTAAACAAAACAGCCATACCGAGAACTTAGATAATATTGGCGAAAGCTCAGAAATGAGCGTGTATTCATACGAACAGTTGCTTATCGAATCTCAGTACCTGGAAGAAAGGAAATTAAAGATCTGGGATGCCGTCAACAAATTAACCCCAATGCAACGGCAAATTATTTCGCTAAAGTTTTACGAAAGCCTTAGCTATCAAGCAATTGCCGTACAACTTCAGTTAAAACCTAGAACAGTTTACAACCATGTTTACGCAGCCATCTATACGTTGAAAACCGCTTTGAAAGTATGAAAAGGTATTCATAAAAAAATAATTAAAAAATATCTGGTAAAAACAGGCAATCTTTTTCTCTTATAGAAAGAAGCCAATAAAAACCAACATATTTTAAATTATTATTGTGAACTACAACCTATATCTGGCAGAAGATTTTGCTACGGATGAATCTTTTATAGCCTATTACCTTAAAACTGACGTCAATGCGATAAAATTTTGGGAAGACTGGATTAGTCATCATCCTGAAAAAATCGACGAAATTTTTAATGCAGAGCAAATACTTGCACTGATGTATCTTCGGTTACCCGATGAGGAATTCCAGTCGGAATCCAGCCGATTTGATGATTTTCTAAACGTTGTTGCGGCAGAACAGATTTCGACGAAAAGAAAATTTACTTTCAGGCATTCTACTATCCTCACCGCAATTGCAGCCTCGGTAATAGTGGTCATTTTTGCTATTTTCTATTTCAGTCCTGCTAACCAAAGCCTAACCTACATTACCAAGCATAATGGCAATGGTAAAATCTCATCTTTTTATTTGAGCGACGGCACCAAAGTAATTCTTAATGCCAACAGTAGCATTAAGTTGCCTGAGGTTTTTGGCACTGACAAAAGAGACGTCTCCTTAACTGGAGAAGCTTTCTTTGAAGTTGCCAAAGATCCGTCGAGACCTTTTACTGTTGAGGCTAATGGCACCAAAACAACTGTATTGGGTACAAAGTTTAATGTTTCTGCATATGGCAACAGTAGCCATATACAAGTTGCGCTACAGGAGGGAAGTGTAGAATTTTCTGCCAATGCCGATCGAGATAAAATGCGATTAAGGCCTATGGAGATGGCTACGTTTTCGAAGAATAGTAAAACACTTGTACGCACTGCTTTTAATCTAGATGCAGTTTCATCATGGAAAACTGGGCAGATTACTTTTCATCATGCCACCTTTCAAGATATTTCCGAAAGGTTTAAGAACAGCTATGGAATTGTCCTTATCGACCAATCTGGCAAAAAAGACTGGAACTATTCTGGGCACTTTGTAAAAACAGATTACCTCAGCATCATAAAAAGTATCTGCTTTGCCGAAAACCTCAACTTTAAACAAACCAATCAAACTATAGAACTTAAATTAAAAAAATGAAGAAAATTTTATTCAAATGTCTCTTTGCATTAGCCTGCTTTGTGCTTTTTGAGCCGGGTGCCTTTGCGCAACAAAAGAACCCAAGCAACATAAGCGTAAAGTTGAATATTCAAAACAGGCCAATTTTGGAAGTGATCAAGATTCTTGAACAACAAACTGGCTATACCTTTAATTACGACCAGAATATGGTTAAACTGGATCAGAAAATTTCCTTAAAAACTACAGGAAGCTTGCGTAGTGTACTGGATATAATTGCTGAACAGCAGGATCTGGAATTTGGAATTAACGGCAATTCCATATCGATAAGAAAAGCCGCAAGGAAAAGCCCAAAACCCACCCGTACAATAACTGGTACGGTAAGAGATACAGACACAGGAACGCCAATGCCCGGCGTTAATATTTTTGTAAAAGGAACCAGACAGGGGGCCCTCACCAACAGCAATGGCGAATTTATTTATAAAGTAACTGCTGATAAGATAGAGGAAACGGTGTTGGTTTTCAGCTACATTGGGATGAAAACCAAGGAAATAAAAATAGGAAGCCAAGTTTTTTTTAACATCAACCTAGAAACAGAATCTTTTGGCATGAACGAGGTTGTGGTAACGGGATCGTACACAAAAGATAAACGTAGAGAAGATGTGGTAGGAAGTATCTCACAAGTTAGTGCAGAACAGCTCCAAACCGACCGACCTATTGAAAGTTTCGATAAAATGCTTGAGGGGCTAGTAGCAGGTGTTCAGGTAGAAACCACCACAGAACTTAACACCCCTGTTAAAATTAACATACGTGGACTGGGCTCTTTACCTTCATTCGGAGCCTCTAAAAGTAGTTCGACACAGCCTTTATATGTGATTGATGGCATCCCGATGTATGAACAGCAGCGTGGCGATGAAAACATAAATTTTAATGGAGAAAGCTATTTGAATCCCCTTTCTAATGTTAATCCAGACGATATTAAAAGCATTTCGATTTTAAAAGATGCTACCGCTTCGGCATTGTATGGTGCGAATGGTGCAAACGGTGTTATCATCATCACTACAAAAAATGGGAAAGCAGGCAGAACGGTTGTAAACCTCAGCGCTGATGCCGGAGTGGCAACTTTTATTAATCAGTATAAATGGTTAAGCGGCCCTCAATATTATAGTTTATTAAGAGAAGCCTATATAAATGGAGGCCGAAGCGCAACTGAAGCTTCACAGCTTTCTGGCAGCAAAACAACCAATACAGATTGGTTTGATCTTACACAGCGAAACGCCATTTACCAAAATTACGGATTAGAAGTATCGGGCGGAACAGGAAAAACGACCTTTCGTTTTTCAAGCGGTTATAGAAATCAACAGTCTAGCACCTTAACTAATGATTTGAAGAAAATTTATTCTAGGTTAAGGTTAGAACATGAGTTTAGCGATAAATTTAAAGTTGGCATTAATTTAAGTCCGACTTTTAGCAGAAGCAATTCACTTTCTGATTATGGTGCAGTAACCCTGCCTCCAAATTTAGAGCCTTATACAAATGGCACCTACACCGATTTTTTGGGTGTTCCTAACCCATTGGCTGTGTTTGATCAAAATGAAAATAGCGACAAGGGTTTTGAGTTTTTGGGTAACATCAACGCAAGTTATAAGGTTACCAACCATATTTCGCTTTCTGGAACTTTAGGTGCCGATGCTTACCAAAACAAACAATTACAGTATTTATCGGCCTTAAATGCAACAGGAAGAACTGCAAACGGAAGATTGGAGATTTTTGATCGAAGTTATACCAGCTACATTGGCTTTGTACAAGCTGCTTACGATCGTACATTTAAAAAACATACCTTAAATTTTTTACTAGGTACACAAATCGAAAATAAAGAAACTGAACTTTTAAGAGGATCTGGAAGCAACTTTACTTTTGATCGCTTACGGGTGCTTAGTGCCGCAGGTACGAGAAGTTCGGCTTCATCGGCCTCAGAAAACGCTACGGTATCTTATTACTCATCATTAGGTTATGATTTTGAGAAAAAATATTATTTAAACCTTAATGGTCGGATAGATAAATCATCCATTTTTGGGGGAGACAAACAGGTCGCCTTCAATGGTTCGGTGGGGGCAAGTTGGATTATCTCCAAAGAAAATTTCCTTCTCGATAACAAAACACTTACGTTCTTAAAATTAAGAGCAACCTATGGTTCAACGGGGAACTCCAGAATCGGAAATTACTCTGCAAAAGGGCTTTATGATTTTGGTACCTCGTCTGGCACCACCTACAACGGAAATATAGCCGCCACGCCAGATGGTACCGCCGCACCAAACCCTGATTTGGGCTGGGAAAAAAATTACAAGTTTAACTTAGGTTTGGATTTTAATCTATTCGGAAAAGTAGATGTAACCGCCGAATACTACAACAATAAGATCACCGATCTGATATCGAGCGCACTCGTTCCGCTGGAAACCGGGTTTCAAACCATATCAGCCAATACCAGTACTACCGTAAACAAAGGGTTTGAACTAACTATAAGTAGCCAAATCATCAACAATAAAAATTTTAGTTGGAATCTGGCCTATAACTTTGGCACCAATAAAAACAAGCTCATTTCTTTTAACAAAGGTTTGGGCACTCTATACAGTTCGAGAGATGATGCCGCAGCGCTTAGAGAAGGAAACAGCACCAGCGCCATTTATGGCTACTTATGGGCTGGAGTTGATCCACAAACGGGTATGGAAATGTTTTATGATAACAATGGAAAACTCAGCACCGCATCAGAAATTAATGCACTGCCAATATCTTCCGTATCGGTTTTGGGCGATCGTTTACCACAATTTCAAGGTGGGTTAATCAACTCTTTTAACCTTTATCGTTTTAACTTCTCGTTCAATATTTTATACAGCTATGGTGCTGATAAACTAATATTTTACATTAACGAAGCCGATGGGAGGAACCTCCAAAACCGCAACCAAAGTGTTAATTTGATAGATAGATGGCAGAAACCTGGAGACATAACAGATGTTCCACAGTTGCTCATTAATAGGTCAATTGTTTCCAATTCGTCAAGGTATCTGTACGATGTAAGCTACCTAAAGTTATCCAACATATCGCTCAGCTATAAAATTGCCGAAAAATTGGCCAATAAACTACAGCTGCAAAATTTTTCGCTGTTTGCAAACGCAACAAACCTGTTTTATGTATATAAAGATGCAGGCACTAAAGGAAGAAACGGAATTGCTGAAAAAAGATTTACAACACCCGAAACCAGCGCATTTACTGCCGGAATTAGAATCGGACTTTAAAATTTAAAATATGAAAAATTCAACCCCAACCATATTTCTGATCATGGTATTATTCATGTTCAGTTCGTGCGAAAAAATATTAGATAAGGAACCTACAGACAGAATATCCATCGCCGATTTGTTTAAAGATACACAGGGATCAAAAGCAGCACTATCGGGTGCCTACCATGATCTTTTAAGCGAAAATCATTATTCTAAAAACTATATGGTGTACCCTGATTTGCTGGCGGGTAATATTAAATATAGTAAAACCGTTAATAATAGACTGGAAGATATTTACAATGCCAACCAAACGGCAATATTATCTTCAATGAATGATAGTTATACAAGTTTATACGCAGAATTAAATAATGTAAACAACATCATTAGCTATACCCCATCTGCTGCTGGATCTGATTCAGATAAAGCCAAAATTATTGCCGAAGCAAAATGCTTAAGGGCACTTATACATTTCGATTTGGTACGGGCTTTCGCAAGGCCATTTAGTTTTACCGCTGATGGATCACATATCGGCATTGTGGTTAATCTAAAACCCCAATTATATGGCGATGCAGCACCTGTAAGAGCAACTGTAGCGCAAACTTATCAAGCCATTGTAAACGATTTAACCGATGCCATTAACACGTTTGATAATAACAATGTGGGCATTTTAAGTGGTGGCAGTAAACAAAATTATTTCACCAAAACAGCTGCACAAGCCCTATTGGCTAAAGTTTATTTAAATGCAAACAACTGGGACAAGGCCTTTACCACAGCGGATGATTTGATAAAAAGCAACCAATACAGCTTAATTAGCAATGCAAATTACGTTTCAAGTTGGACAGGACGTGTACCCTCTAGCGAATCGATATTTGAGCTTGCCATCGAAACTACATTTTCTGGCACTGGATTAGGCGGCTATTACGATGTAAACAATACAACCTATAGGCAATATGCTGCCACAGGCGATATTACATCCCTCTACTCGGCAACAGATGTAAGAAGAGCTGCAACCATGTTTAATAGCGTTTCAATTAACGGGACAACTTATTTTTTCAGCAAGAAATATGCAATAGGCGGCACCGCCCAAACACCTATCAAAGTGCTTCGACTATCAGAACTCTATCTAATCAGGGCAGAGGCTGCAATAGAGAAATCGACACCTGATTTTACAACCGCAAATGCCGACTTAAACTTGATTAGAAAGCGTGGTGATGCCGCCGCATCAACTTTGAACATTGCCATTAAGGCTGATTTGATAGATGCTATTTTATTAGAACGCAGGAAGGAATTGGCTTTTGAAGGAAACTTACTGTTTGATTTGGCGCGTCGTAAAAAGAATATTGCGAGAAGTGATTGCAATGCAAACGCCTGCAACCTAAATGCTGACGACACAAGGCTGGTGATGCCATTGCCTGCCAATACCATTATCGCAAACAACTCGATTATCCAGAACAAAGATTATTAATTTAAAAGACATGAAAAAGATATTCATTATCCTAACGGCAATTTTGATGGCTGCTGGTTGTAAAAAAGATCAACCAGAAGATAAAACAGATTTATATCCAGACCAACCAGCAACGGTTCCATCATCAAGTGCAATGGCTACATTTCAATCCAATACCTCTTTTTATCAAATGTTTGTTTACCGTTTCGATCCAGTTGCAAACGCTTGGACGAATCGAATTGCCAGTCACTTCTCGACCATATCCTCAACTGATCCATCATTTTTAGGTTTTACAAACCCCTATGTAGCAGATAGCGGTGTCCCTCTTTTTGATATGGTAAGATTATACTCCACCCAAACGGGTACAACCAACATAAAAACCGTAAAAATAAATGCCGATCAAGTATTGCAATTTTTCCCAGATTATATTGGCTCAAAAACTGGAGTTGTTAAGGTTAAGCCACAAGATATAACGCTCACCAAAGCAGATGCGAGCACCTTTAAAATAGGCATAACCGGATCGGGAACCTACAGCGAGATCACAAAAGTGATTGATTTATCCATAACCTTTAACGAAGCCAGCATCGGTGCAACTACAAGAACCTTTGCATATAAGTTAAGTCCAACAGCATTATCCTTATAACACATGAAAAGAATAACCCTAATTGCCACGGTACTGGTATTTTTTGTTTTCAGCACTGCCTTTTTACAAGATAAAGATTATACCATTGCACAACTCAGAGAGATATATAGCGGTGATGCTTCCAAATGGCCAAAACCATTTTTAGATGCTGAGGCTAAACCAGGTTTTAAAGATATTGGTTATTTAGGCAGACCTGTATATCCGGAAAGCAACCCCTACTCTGCCGAAAAAGAAAAACTGGGCAAAATCCTTTTCTTCGACCCTAGAATGTCGGTTTCCAAGCAAATTGCCTGTGCATCTTGCCATGATCCTGAACTCGGTTGGGGCGATGGAAAGCGAGTGGCTTATGGTCACGATCGGCAAAATGGCAAAAGAAATGCCATGACCATTTTGAACACCGCTTTTTACCAGAAACTTTTTTGGGATGGAAGAGCCACCAGCTTAGAACACCAGTCGGGTTTCCCTGTAAAAGACCATGTAGAGATGAATCAGGATTTATCGGTGATGGTGAAAAATATTAGCGAAATTGAGGGCTATAAATCGTTATTTGCCAAAGCATTTGGTTCAACACAAATCGATTTGGATAGAATACAAAAGGCCATTGCCACCTTCGAACGTGGTATTGTAAGCACGGGCAGCCAATTCGATGCCTTCGTTAGAGGTAATAAAGCGGCTTTAAAAGACGAACAGGTGTTGGGTTTACATCTTTTCAGAACAAAAGCCAGATGTATTAATTGCCACAATACGCCGCTTTTCAGCGACAATAAATTCCATAATGATGGACAAGCCTTGTTGGGCTCCAAATTTGAGGATCTTGGCTTATACAATGTAACCAAAAACCTAAAAGATGTAGGGGCTTTTAGAACGCCTTCTTTAAGAGAGACCAATATTACAGGTCCTTGGATGCATCATGGAAATTTCCCTTCGCTAAAAGATGTAATCGAATTTTATAACCTTGGTAACCCAATTGCAGAACAAAGGGCTTTAAAAGTGCCCGATTCCTTGAAAACGCCAAAATCGACTATGTTACGCAAATTGAATCTTAACTTAACTGAACAAAATGCTTTAGAGGCTTTTTTAAGATCGATAAGTACAAGAGTAAATAAAATTAACCCACCAATACTTCCAAAATAATGCAAAGTGCAAATAGGATAGCTCTTAAATACGACCTATCCTATTTGCCTTGTAATCAGGTTAATTTCAATAAAAAGCCTGTATAAACCAATTGATCATCGAAAATGGAGATGCAATTCAAACAAAAATCATCAGCGGATGCGTTGTGAATAAGTCTTATATTTCTTTAACATAATTAGATATGGAGTACAAGCTTGCAGCGCCTAAAATCGCACATCGTTCTCCCAATTCAGATCTATGTATAATAGCATTTGTAGTTGTGAGCTGTTTACTAAATAATTCGAAAGCGTTTGAAATATTCCCACCCAGAAATACATGACCGTATTCCTGATTTTGCATGGTGGACTTGAGCAAACTGTTTAGGTTATCGCCAAATTCTTCAAATATGTTGGCAACCAATTCAGGGTTTTTATCCGCTTCGAGCAAATCTTTTGCCCCTCTAATGTATTTGCCTGTCATCCGATAATACTTCTCTATAAACCAGCCAGTAGAGAGATAATCTTCGGCTATGCCATTTTTAAATGGCATGCACCAAAGTTTCATATCGGTGTAAGCGCCCCTTACATAACTACTGCTGCCAAAGCCAGTGCCTAAAGTAAGCCCAATGGCCGAGTCATTTTCTTCAATAAAACGGTGGAATATCTCACCCCTTAAAAAACACAGGGCATCATTTTCAGTTAAGATGGATAGGTCGAATCGATTAATTGCCTTATGTAAAGCCTCTTTGATATTTATTCCGTATAACGACCTGAATTTTTTTTGGTCCTTAATCAGCATAATGCCATTTTGGTAGTCCATCGGGCCAGGCAAAGCAAGCCCTATGTGTTCAATTTTTCCTTTATAAGAAGCAATAAGTTCTTTGAGCAAAGCTGACCAAGAGCTTAGAATTTCCTCACTGGATGAAGAAGCATCTATTTTGCATTTTAGGAATGTACCATCTAAAAGATTTCTTGTAGAAAGATCTACCAATCCTGCACTCATGTGCGAGCCACCTATATCTGCACCAATAACAATATTCATGGTAAATTTTATTTGTAGGTTTTCTTAAATTCCATTAGTTTGGTCTGCATTATGGCTGTTCGGCATAAGCTTTAAAGAATTCACTATGGAGCTTAATGCCCTCATAGAAAAAAAACACCTCCCCTTTCACACCGTTCTCTCTGTTTAACCTAACCATTTCTTTCAAAAAAGTTGCATCGGGGCTATAATCGTCCACTTTTAGCAATAGGCCTGGGTAAAAGAGCCGTTTCTTATCGGCTGGTATAAAGCTTAAAGTTGCCTCTAGTGCTAACTTATATTTCTTTAAATCGTAGCGGTAAATCTGCGGGAAAATATAATCTACATAACCATCTTTTAACCATGTTGGCCAATCTTGAAGATACTCTTCCTTACTCCATGGATAAATACTGGGCGCCATCGTGACCAGCATATTAGGCTTAACTTTCTTTACGTTTTGATAAAGTTCTTTCAAATAACTGTTAAGCCTTTTTGCCCTCCAATCTACCCATTCAGGCTCCTTATAATCTGTAGGGGGAAGTTTTCCGCCATGTTCTTTTTTGTACTCAGCAATGGTATATTTATCATAACCTGCGGTTGAAGGTTGTGCTGGCAAACGGTCATCTCCTTGAACCCCATCAACATCATATCCTTGTACAACTTCCATTATCAATGAGTTAACAAAATGCTGCACTTCAGGCAAAAATGCATTCATCCACTCGAAATTATTTTTACTCACCAACTTACCTTGACTGTTCTTGGCTGCCCATTCTGGACGCTTTTTTATGATATTGCCTCCATTATCTTTGTATGATGAAGAAAAGCCAAACTCAAACCAGGCATGTACCTTAATGCTTTTCTTATGGGCCTCTTCTATCAGTTCTTTCAAGGGATCTCTTCCATTAAACCGTGGGTCGATTTCTACGCCAAACGCTTTCTTCATTACCTTGCTCGGATAGAGCGTATTTCCCCTATTCCAAGTCACAACGAATATGGTATTAATTCCACTTTGCTTACAAAGGGCCACCGCATCTACAATATTTTTACGCGAATCTAAAACCTGACTGGCGACATTGGTTAGCCAAACTCCCTTTATTGGTTCTTGAGCGCTTACTCGAACCATTGCTGTTACCAAGCATAACGCTAGAACAATATTTTTCATGTATTTAAAATTTGATGGTTTTAAGCTGTTTTTCTTCAATTTTTTCAAGTGTTTTATACACTTGTAGCAATCCTCTTGGGATGTGAAAACAACCTTTCCACTTCCCCCCTTTGGCTGGGATGAGCACCTTACCTTCCCGATTTAGATATCCGAACCATTCGCCATACTCCTCATCTCTAAAGTGCTTCCATGTGTATTCGTGAACAATTTTAAACCACTTTTTACATTCTTCGTTTGCCGTTAATTCGTATGCTTTCGCCAAACAAACTAAGGTTTCGATATGTACCCACCAAAGTTTTTGATCCCATTCGAGTTGTTGCATCGGACTGTTTTTTACATCCAGAAAATAAAAAATGCCTCCATTTTCCGTATCCCATCCAGTTTTAAGGGTATGAAGCGCAATTTCAATTGCCCGCTCGATCAACTTTTTATTGTGGAGCCTTTTTCCTAAATCCATAATAAACCACATGGCCTCAATGGTATGGCCAGGGTTAATGCTGCGCCCCTCAAAAGAGTTTACAAAACTGCCATCAGGTGCTACATTTTCCAGAATAAGCCCGCTTTCCTCCTGATAGAAAATGTCCATCACCTCGTGGATAACTTCTTCGATAAGATCATCTACAATTCTTTTGTCGAGCAAATGTTCCATTTCTAAGGATAAATTGCAGAGAATCATAGGCAGCGCAAAATTCTTTAGTGGCCTGGTTTCTGGATATGCCTTGTTGTAAATCCCTTTGGGGTTGTTTCGTTTGTGAAGTATATTTTGGAAAGTTTTTGTTGCAATATCTGCATACTCATCCTGCTGATCAATTTTATACAGGGCACCAAAGCCCATAGCGGCAAAACAATCCGAAAAAATGTTATAGGGCTGAACCAGTGGGCTTCCGTTTCTATTGAAAGAAAAATACCAATTACCTAGTTTATCCCTGCCATGCTTCTTCATAAAATCGGCCCCATGCCTAGCCATATCCAGCCATTCTTGTTTGGCTTCTACTTGCTTGTACATGGTCGAAAATGTCCAGATTTGGCGGCCCTGAAGCCATGCAAACTTATCGGTATCGTAAACTTTCCCCTCCCTGTCTAAACAAGTAAAATAGCCTCCATGAGTTTGATCAATAGAATGCGCTTCCCAAAATGGGAGTACATGATTTAATAGTTCGTTTTTGTAAATGTTGTGGTGGACGTTCATGTTAAAGTAGTGTGTTAATGTATTCTTGGTAGCGATTGAAAAGATGCCCTGCCTGTAGATAGGAAGACTGTGGGCTCATAAAATGTGAAAATTCAAAAGTGATGGCCTTATCGTAACCAGCCTTAGCTGCTGCTTCTAGCTTAAGCTTTAGCTTTTCAAATTTGATGGGTAAAAACTTGATGGGCATATCCCGGTCGAAACTTTCGGCATTAGTCCAGCAAGAGAGGCCAAAACGATCGGCCATTTGCTTGTTAACAGCAAAGAAATGTTCAAGTTCATGGTAATCGATGTGCCCATCCTGAAAAGCAACTGCATCTACAGAGCCCTTTAATCCAGAGAAAATTTCCGACCATTCTTTTTCATGTTCCTCCACCGATACAGCATCAGATTTAATCAAGTTTGATGAGGCTGCCATAACCGCTTTTTTACCGTCAATCCATGGAGAAATTAGTGTAGGCAAACCACCACTTACACCCTTACATTGCAAGCCAAGCGTATTAAATGCTTCAGTCGCACCTTTTGTTTTTCTACTGATTTCCATGCTTAAATACCAACCTTTAAAACTTTTATGATGGCCGTATTTTGCCCACACCTCATCTACAACATATCGATTTACATCAATTTCGTGTGTCATATTACCCGTATCCCAATATTTCCCGCTATCATACAGTCCGAAATAAAAATTCATGTTTAGTTGATCGGCGAGGTTGAGAAACAGTTCCACCAAATCAACAGGCGGGTTATAGCAGCCAAAAGTTTCTTGCAGGTAAACGGATGGGTAGGTAAGAAATCTGCGATAACCACTCCGGATTAATATTACAGTATCAATCCCTATAGCTTTCATGTATAGAAAATCTTGCTCCCACTCTTGGGCACCCCAATTTTGATGGGGAATGTCGTGAGAAATCTCATCGATAAAAGTGCCTGTTATTTTCATTGATTTGCTTTTCGTTAAGGTTATATCAAACCCTTCTTTCTTAGATATTTTACCCATGCTTCATAGGCTTGAGGTTTCAAATGAAGTCCATCAGTACTCCATTCAGCTTTTAACTGTCCATCTTGATCTACAAAAATTGGCTGTAAGTTGATGTAGCCAACATGGAGTTCACGGCAAAGGGCTTTTAGCGCTTTGTTCATTTTTAAAATATCTTTGTTATTAAGCCTGCTGTATATTTTGGCAAGCATTTTTTCATTTACTGGTAGTGTTGCCTGCATGTACAGCAGGGTATTGGGCGCCTTTGTGCGGATAAGCTGAATGATTTCTCGTTGCCGAGCGGTAATTTGTGCAATAGGAACGCCGATTTTCAAATCATTTATTCCAATCATTACAAATACTTTTTTGGGTTTGTTGGCAACTTCTTCTGCAACGCGGGCCAATACGCCCAAGGTTACGTCGCCACTAATGCCGCGGTTAAGAACACGCTCATCCGGAATGAGTTTTTGCCAATTGCCAACTTCGGTTATGCTATTCCCAATAAAAACCACTTCCCCACCAACGGTTGGCGTTTTATTGAAAATTTCGCGGCGTTGCTTGTAATTAGGGGTTAAAAAGGCCGAATCGATAGAGGCTTGTGCATGTGCGAACAGCACAGAACCGAGTATTAAAACGACAAGCAAGTTTAAAATCTTCATCATATATTTTCTTCTTTATCTTCTTGAACGGGCTGCAACGGAACAAGCCATGTAACTATAAAAGCTGGAATAGTGGCAACCAATACCCAAATGAAAAACGATTTATACCCCAAGTAGTCGCTCAGTACACCGCTAATCATAGAAGGAATCATAAAGCCGAGATTCATCAAACCACTTCCGAAGGCATAATGTGCCATTTTATACTTGCCAGGCGCAATATTCTGCATCATAAATAAGATTAACCCAACAAACCCAAATCCGTACCCAAAATATTCTATGGCTACAGCTGTACCAACAACAAATAAGCTTGTAGGCATGGTAACGGCCAGAAAAGCGTATGCAGCAAAAGGTAAGTTGAAAAATGCACAAAGGATGAGCAAGGTTTTTTTGCTGAGGCCTTTGTTGGAGATGAAATATCCCGCCGCTAAAGAACCCAGTACGAAAGAGATAGAACCGAAAACACCATACAGCAAGCCAATTTCGGAAGTACTAAGTCCAAGCCCACCGCTTGCTCTCGATGCTTTGAAAAACAGTGGCGTAATTTTGATGGCCTGCCCTTCTGCAAAGCGATAAAAAACGATAAAACAGAGGCTAAACAAGATATTCTTTTTCTGGAAAAAAGTGATAATCACATCTTTAAGCGTTGCAAAGCCACTTTTGAGTGTGTGTATCTTTTGCGCTTCACTGCTATTTGGGATTACTTTCATGTTGTAAAGCCCTAGGCAAACCATAATGACACCGTAAAGAAACATAACCACCGTCCAGGCGTTTGTGATTCCGATTTTATTTTCAAGTTCTCCAGCCAAATAAACGAGCACACCGCCAGACAAAACTTTTGCGATGTTGTAAAAAGCGCCCTGCCAACCCACAAATTTAGCCTGTTCCTTAGCATTAAGTTCGTTTAGGTAAACACCATCTGCCGCGGTATCGTGGGTAGAGCCACTGATGGCAATTAAACCAAGCATGGCAATAGAAAAACTAAAAAAACGATCCGCTTGAAGACTCAAGGCTACCAAGCCAAACAACACTCCGGTAAGCATTTGGGTGATGTAAACAAAAAACTTCCGGGTACGATACATTTCCAAAAATGGCCCCCAAAGTGGCTTAACTGTCCAAGGAAACATAATCAAGGAAGTCCAGAAGGCAATTTTTGTGTCCGAAACCCCCATATTTTTATACATAATGGCGCTTGCGCCAGAGAGGGCTACAAAAGGTAAACCCATGGCAAACCACGTTGTTGGAATCCAATAAAATGGACTTATCTTTTTAGGCTGTATGGTATCCACAGTGTTTTCTTTTAATATTGGATTAAGGGTTTTGATAAGCGCCATTGAAATCCATTTTAACAGCAAACGGATTGAGGAATTTATCAACTATGCGAGCGATCATCCTCCTCTTTATTGGGCCTGTCAGCGCAATTTCTTGCGATTTTAAAAAGCCGTTAAAATCATTTTTGGTAACTGTGCTTTTTTGGGTTGATAGTACTTTGAAACAGAAATCAGCATCAACCAAATCGGTAGCAACGGTGAGTTTTTTGCTTGCCGGATATAAAATAGATAGCCCGTCCAAAAGTTCGCGTTTTTCAAGCGTGGAATCGGGATAAAACCAGGTTTGATTTGCCCATTTATACGCTATGCCCGTTCCTTTTATAATTCCTGAAGCGCCAATTCGCTGTATTGAAGCAAAATCTTTATCATCTGGCTTAACATCGATATAAGGCATCAGGTAGGCTTTGCCATTCAATAATGCCTGCTGCACCTGTCTAATATTCACATTAGCAGGTTCCATTTTGGTTAGTATGGATGTAGCCGCAAGCGCTCCGGCAGCCTGCCCAACAAGGAGTACAACCGGTTGCAAACGCGTGGTACCCGCTACAATATTGGAAACGCTGATGCTCTTTTCGGCCACAATTAAACCATCGGTATTGGCAGGGATTAAACTACCCAAAGGGATAGAATAGGATGGAACTTTTATTTTAATGAAATCTATTTTCGGTGCATTTGGATTTTTAAGGTGATGATGATCGATTGGGTAATCACCAACTGCAATCCCAGTTCTATACAATGCGGTTTGCTGTGTGTAGGGATTCATTAAATCGTTGACGGTAAAGTTAACCTTACCTGATAATCTTCGAGATTCCCGATAATAGGGCATCATGGGCAAGCCATCGGCGGTTGGGTATTCATCATCAGGTAAGCCGAGGTTTTTATATCCGAGAACCTTTTGGATGTAGTAAACAAACCGTAAGCTGTGCAACTTAGCTTCCTTTAAAGCCTTCTCACGATCTACCTTGCTCATCTCAACAATATTCATGTAAATATCGTTACCACATTTTGGCCAGTTAATCATGTACTTACCGTTTGGTAGCCTGCCATAAGCCAGCATTTTGGCACAATCATTTTTGGCTTGTTGTAGATCGGCCGACGGATCGGAAACATCACATGCACATTCAAAATCTTTAGCATTGTAACCGATTGGTTTTGGTATTGTTTTATCGGCATTTTTGCCATAATCTTTCAGGGTAACCACATAAGTTAAATCCTGAACAATATCATTTGATTTTTCTGGCGCAAACGCTTCTCCTGTCCTCGCTCGGCTGTCCATCCCCATTACATAAGGAACTTTAAGATAAGCCATTACATCGCCCAGTTCTGTCGCATCTATTATAAGTTTAGAGCGTATTTGGGTTTTGCGCCCTGCCTTTAGGATTTGTGTAGTCCAGCCACCTGTAGTTCTATCTACTTTTTGCCAAACAGTTTGGTAGATGATTTGGAGATTTGGATTTTTAGCCATTTCGACTAAAATTTTTTGGCCAACTGACGGCTCAAATAAAGTATTGCTTACCCAACCCGTTTCTACTTTTTTGGGCCCACCATAATGCTGATATAACTTTTCTCTAAACTCTCCCCATAAACCAGAAGGCAAATTGTGGTTTCCATCTATTGCAGAAACACCCGCAGAAGTGAGCATTCCACCAAGCCATTCAGTTTCTTCAATTAATATTGTTTTAACCCCCATCCTCGAAGCCTGCACCGCAGCCATAGTACCACTTGCACCACCACCAATAATAAGGAGATCGGTAGTGAGCTTTTGCTGTGCACGAACCGGAGTATTTGCTAGAAATAGCAGAAAAAAAACAACTAGCTTAGTAAAGTTTGATAGCATAAGGGATATTGTTAGAATTGCCCGAGTTGTAAATATATAACTTTTTTAAAAAATTTAATAACTTGAATTTATTTTTTAATAAATTTTATCAACATTTTGTGCAGCATCCAAAACCTTTTTATTATTTTTAGAAAATGAAGTTCCAAAAACAAATTATTTGAAACACATAAACCAAGCATGACATTTTTTGAAGAGATAAACGAGGAAAGCCTCTCTGGAGTAGCCTACAAGAACATAACATTAAAAAAATCCATAATATCCTATTTTGTAAAAAACGGTAATTGCACCATTGCCGACCTTTGCGCCACAGTTGGCCTAAGTGCACCTAAAATTAACACCATCCTCAATGAACTCATAAACGATGGACTTGTTCAGGACCTGGGGAAAATCGAATCAAGAGGAGGTAGGAAACCCAACTTGTACGGATTGGTGCTTGGATCGGGATTCTTCTTGGGCGTAGATGTAAAACAGAACCATTTGAATATGGGGATCATCGACTTGGAAAAAAACATTGTCCACACATCGTTAGAACGCCCTTTTAATTTGCAAAACAATAACGAATCTCTATCAGAACTATACCACGTCATCAATCAATACATAAAAGAAAGCCGCGTACCAAAAGACAAAATTCTTGGAATGGGTCTTAATCTATCTGGAAGGATAAACCATGCAAGCGGCTACAGCTACAGCTTTTTTAATTTTGACGAAGAACCATTGAGCAAAAAACTAGAGCGTAATCTGGGCATGCGGGTATTTCTAGAAAACGACTCCAGGGCAATGGCGTACGGGGAATACTCTGCAGGGATTGTTGGGGAAGAAAAAGACATTCTTTTTATCAATATGGATTATGGACTTGGCGTTGGGATTGTGATTGAAGGTCAGCTTTATTATGGAAAATCTGGCTTTGCAGGCGAATTTGGCCATATACCCAGCTTCAACAACGAAATTATGTGCCGATGCGGCAAAAAAGGCTGTTTGGAAACTGAAGTTTCTGGACTTGCATTAACACGTATTTTTAAGGAAAAGCTAACATCGGGATCTACGTCTATTTTATCTGAAATGGATATTAACGATATAAATTTTGAGCACATTATAAACGCAGCATTGAATGATGATGTACTTGCGATAGAGGAAATTGCTTCGATGGGCGAAAAACTAGGCAGGGGCATTGCCGTCCTAATCAATATATTTAACCCCGAATTGGTTATTCTTGGTGGAAGCCTTGGTGAAACAGGAGAACACATACGCCTACCCATAAAAAGTGCGCTCAACAAATATTCCCTAAGTTTGGTGAATAATGACACCAAAATCCGCATGTCAAAACTCGGCAAACAATCTGGCGTAATTGGAGCTTGTTTCCTGGTTAGAAACAGATTATTATCTACTAATTAAAAAAAGAAAAGGGTGTGGGATCAAAATCAGCTCTAGCAAAATTTAATTTTGAACCACCAAAGAAACAATAACTAAACAAGCTTTTTCCTTTCAGCTTTTTCTTTAAGCTAAAAAAAGCGACGCCCGTAATGCGCCGCTAAGACAAGCACCATGGCGATTGAATGTAGCAGATCCTTTTAGTGTTCTTTCTACTTTTGACTTTTAGCTTTTCCCTTTTAACCCTTTCAGCTTTCCCCTTTCAGCTTTTTCCTTTCCCCTTTCAGATCTTTAACCTTAATCAAATGCACAAGGCGGTCAATTTATAGAAGAAGGCCAATCTTTTGGTTTTGATGCCCAGTTGCGGTTCGGCTTACTCCCCATCAGAAATACAAGTTTTCCGCCACTTAAAATTTGATTATGGCTAATAAAATCTGCAGAGAGCACTTTCCCATTCAACCACACTTTCTGAATGTATTTATTGGTTTTTGAATTGTTATTCACCTCCACATGAAGTGATTTTCCGTTAGGCAATTGCAAATCAGCCCGATCTACAAGCGGCGAACCAAATACGTATTGGCCGCTAACAGGGTTTGCAGGATAAAACCCAATCGCATTCCACACAAACCAGGCACTCATTTGCCCACAATCTTCATTGCCCGCATAGCCATCTGGCTTAGCGTGATACATAGAATCGGCTATCATTCTTACTTTTTCTTGTGTTTTCCAGGCAGAGCCGACGTAGCTATATAAGTAGGCAATATGATGGCTGGGTTCATTGCCATGTGCATACTGACCAATTAGCCCACTCACATCGGCAGAGGCATTTTGCCCTTTAACAACAGAACTCACTGAAAAAAGAGAATCTAATTTCTTTACAAATTGCCCATATCCACCATGTTCATTTGCCAATCCACGTGGATCCTGCGGAACGAAGAAAGAATGCTGCCAAGCGTTACCCTCAATGTATTCGGCCTTTTCTTCATGCTCGGAAAAATAAGGATCAAAAGGAACCGTAAATTTCCCATCCGAATTTCTGGCTCTAATAAACCCCGTTACAGGATCAAACAAGCGCTGATAGGCAACAGCTCTTCCCATAAAAAGCTTGTAATCATCCATCAAACCGAGTTTTTTTGCCACTTGCGCAATGCAATAATCATCAAAAGCGTATTCCAATGTAACCGTAACGCTCCACCCACCTTTATCCTGTGGCAAATAGCCATACTTCATGTAATCGGGAACATTTCTTGAAGTTTGTGTTGCACTCGCCCTCATTGCCTGGTAGGCTTCCTTAATGTCCAGCCCCGGAACGCCTTTCAAAACCGCATCTGCTAGAACCGGAACTGCATGGTATCCGGTCATTGTGTTGGCTTCCCAAGTACTCAGATCCCAAACAGGTAGCAAACCATTTTCACGATAAAATGCCATCATACTTTTCAATATGTCTGGATATTTTTTGGGCTGTGTTAAAGTGAAAAGCGGATTTAATGCCCTGAAAGTATCCCAAAGGGAATATACCGTATATCGCTGAGCACCCTTTTCCATTTTTAATTGGGCTGATTTTGCGTTTTGATAAGCTCCATCAGCATCAGAATACAATACAGGCGATAAACAGGTATGATAAAGCGCTGTATAAAAAATTTTCTTCAAAGCCTGATCTGAAGATTGAATTTTGATTTTCTGAAGTTCGGCTTCCCATTTCGCAGAAGCATCTTTTCTGGTTTTTTCGAAATCCCAATGTTTAACTTCATTAAGCGCTAGAAGCGCTTTCTCTGCAGTTGTGCTGGATAGCGCAACTTTTAGCAATACCTTTTTTCCTGCAGCATCAGGAAAAAAAAGCTGAACTCTTGCAGCTGTATCCAATAATTTATTTCCCGCAACAACTCCACCCGCTGCATAAAGTTTATACAGACTAAAAGCTTTTGAAGTTCTCGCCGCGAAATACACTTTTTGATTTTTGGCCCAGCCTGTAGAATAGCGATAACCAATTAACGTACTATCATTCAACACACTAACATAGCCCTGCTCTGTTTTATCCCAGTTAATATGAAAACCCAAGTCAAACTGAATCATTGGCTTAGCGCCTTCCGGAAAGGCATATGAATGAAAACCAACACGCTCCGTTACGGTAAACGATGCCAAAATTCCGCTACTCATTTTAACTGAATAATAGCCAGGCGCAGCCTTTTCATTTTTATGACTAAAAGTTGCCTTCTTATCGGTATCGGAATTTACAAAAGGCATTACCGAGATGTCGCACCAATCTCCAATACCTGTTCCGCTTAAATGGGTATGACTAAATCCGGTAATTGTTGAGTCGCTGTAATGGTATCCACTACTCCAATCCCATCCCGAGCGCCCGTTATCTGGACTAAGCTGCACCATACCAAAAGGAACCGCTGCACCTGGATAAGTGTGCCCATGCCCACCTGTACCTATAAAAGGATCAACAAGATCTGTAAGCTTTTGTGCATTAACACTTTGGAACGAAAAAAGCACTAAAAAAAATAGAGGGAATTTTCTTATCATTTTAATTAGAATCGAAGATGAGTTGTTGGTTGGCCGTTATTAATCCCGGCACATAAAATTCTATGGTTGCATTAAATACCCCTGGAGGAATTACCCAAGATGCAAGCTCTTTTCGCGGATTATTCAATTGCGTATAAACATCTATCACAGTACCGTTTAATTTTATTGGGCCATTCCATGTTGCATTACTTTGCGCAGCATTTACCGAATTAGACGCAAAAAAGAGCTTTACGTTTTTTGATGTTGCATTTTTATTGATTAAATGAAACTTTACCAAATACCTATGACCATAATTCCCATAAGTATTTGAGGAAGAACCGGTCAAGTTCATCAACTTAGCTGCCGTTTGATTTTCTATTGCAGCAGCAAATTTATTGCTTGTATTTAGCGCGAAACCGATATGGGCTGCCCGATTTGGAATATCGAGATTATTGTCGGCAGTAACTTCTGAATATTGATAAACGCCAGCTTCACGCCCATAAGCATTTGTCGATTCAGTGAGGTAAGTACCAGCAGCAGGCCCGCCTTGGGTAGCATTAATTGCATCGTCGAGATTACCCGTTGAGGTAACAACCGTATAATAATAAGCATTGCCAGAGGTGTTTAACTCAAAACGCGCATCAATCATATTGCTCACATTCGCCTGAACCTTGAATACTTCTACTGCTTGTGAAGGGGCTATGGTTATTGGCTCAGACTGAACTTTGCGCAAAGTATTATTTATCCAATCTTTAGCTACAAAATAACTCGGACCAGTACCTGAGCCGGTTAGGGGTTTTTCGCTATTGTTATAATAAGAACCTTTGCTGGTTAAGGTTATTGGCGCTGTGCCAGGATTAGAAACCATTAAGTGATAATACTTTACCAAACCACTTTGGTTAATGTGGAACATATAGGCTGTTGCGTTTCCATTTATTGGATAAACATTTCCACCCCTGCTCGCATCTGTTCTTGAGGTTTGCATCAGCCAGCCATTTCCCGTAAAAATTTCAGGGTTATTGCACTTGAATATTTTATTGCCACCATAAACCACGTTTAAGGGTTGCAGCTCTGCATTGGGTAGAATTTGAGCAGCCGGATCAGTGCTCGATGTAAGCGGGCCAATGGTCCAACTGGTCGGATCAATCAAACTCGTTCTGAATTTTCCATCCACAAAATTTTTTGAGGTATCGATCTGCTTCTTGCAGGATACCGTTAGTGCCGAACAAAAGAGTAATACATGTAAAGTTTTAAGTCTCATAACTTGTTTATATTTTTCGAGCTAAAGTTATTAATATTTTTTAATAATTATAAATTTTGGAAAATACTTAAAAATATTTCTAAAAATGGGCATATTAAAGCTATAAACAAGCATTAAAGCAACTCTGAGATAAACAACCGGAAATTAAATTCTAAAACTTACTAAAATAATACAAGTCAACTTAATAATATTTTTTAATAAATACTTTTTTATTATTAAAAAAATTTATTACTTAGTACTATCATCTGGAGCACTGATATTCTGGGCTGAGGGTGGGCCAAATAATCTAACCAACAACAAAATTATATTATGAAGAAAAATGTACTGTTATTTTTAATGTCTATCCTGGGCATATTTTCTCTTCGTGCACAGGAAGTGCTCGTCTCAGGAAAAGTGGTGGATAGCCAATCAGGAAAAGCACTGGAAGGCATTTCGGTTTCCGTAAAAGAACAAAAAACGGGAACAACCACCTCCGCAACGGGTACTTTTAGCATCCGAGCAAACAAAGGGGCCTTATTGGTTTTCAGCTCGGTAAGTTATGCCACTCAAGAAGTTCCCGTTACATCAGAAAGTATGTCGGTAGCTTTAATTAGTAAAGCAAACGATTTGGATGCCGTTGTAGTAGTAGGCTTTGGCACCCAAAAAAAAGTAAACCTAACGGGATCAATAACCACACTTAAAAACGAAGAACTTACTAAAAGGCAAGTATCTACCTCAAGCAACCTTTTACAAGGTTTAGCACCCGGAGTAACTGTTACGCAGCAATCAGGACGACCTGGTGGCGATGGAGCGTCCATCAATATTCGTGGTTTAAGCTCCATTTATGCAGGTCAGGGTCCGCTTATCCTTATAGATGGTGTGGTTTCGAGTTTGGATAACCTAGATGCAAATGCCATTGAAACCATTACCATACTTAAAGATGCCGCATCTACCGCCGTTTATGGTTCAAGAGCAGCAAATGGGGTAATTTTAGTGAGTACGAAAAGGGCGAAAGGAAAAGAGCTTAATATCAGCTACAATTCTTTTTTTACTAAACAATTTGCTACGAACATACCTGAACGAGCAAGTGCGCTTGATTTCTTAAAGTTGAGCAATGTTGCACAGCAAAATAGTACAGGTAACCCAAATGCATTTGTTTACAGTCAGGCACTGATTGATAAATATGCCAACACGCCACCAAATAATCTGGATGTAATTGACAATGATTGGGTCAAACTATTATTCACAAATTCGGGCTTTATGCAAAATCAGAATGTAAACGTATCTGCTGGTGGCGATAACCTTAAATTGTTCGCCTCTGCAACTTACCTAAGTCAAGACGGACTAATCCCAAACACCAGATATACAAAAACCGATATTCGGGTAAATCCTGACTTAAGGGTAAATGATAAGTTGAGCTTTAACGCAGTGCTGAATTTTACTCAAAACAACACTACCATTCCTTCAACCAATAGTCCAGAATTTATTATTCGTCAAGCAATAGGTCTTATCCCAATTGGTGGAGCCAAATTTGGCGAAGGCATGTATGGAAATGCCGGGCAAAGCAACAACCGTAACCCGCTTGCTCAGGCCGAGGCCGCAGGAACGTCTAACACCATTACACAATCTTTGTTGGGTAAAATTGGCTTTACCTATAAACCCATTAAAAATATAGATGTTGAAGCTTTTGTTGCTCGCGAATCTTGGACACCAAATACCAAAACGCAGGTTAAAAACGTAGATATTTATCAACCAAATGTGGCAAACCAAAGTTATGATTTGGTTAACAAATGGCCTGGAACCAATAGTTTAAGCGAATCGTATTCTACCAATATCAGAACCACCTATCAGGCGCAAGCTTCTTATACCGGATCTATAAAAGATCATAATTTTAAATTTTTAGCTGGCGTTCAGAACGAACAGTTTTCTTACCGAGGCATCAGCGCGGCGAGAACAGACTTTACCAATCAAGATTTGCCTTACCTAAACTTAGGTACGCTTAACCAAACCAATGCTGGTGGCGCCTACCAAACTGCGATAGTTGGTTTTTATGGCCGTTTTAATTATAATTATCGTGAGAAATACCTTTTAGAACTGAATGGGCGTTATGATGGTTCGTCAAGATTCTCTCAAGCTGCCAATCAACAATGGGGTTTCTTCCCTTCGGCCTCTGCAGGTTGGGTTTTCAGTAAAGAAAGTTTTTTTGAAGGGTTAAACAACGTCATCGTATTTGGTAAAATCAGGGCCTCTTACGGTAGCCTTGGCAATCAGGCTTTATCCAGCATATATCCCTTTGCAGCCAATTATACCTCTGGTTTAAATGCTTATTTCAACGGCGTTACCAATGCAGGCTATGCATTACTTGATGCGCCTAATCCAAATATCACTTGGGAAAAATCGAAACAAAAAAACATCGGTCTTGATTTAACTTTCGCCAAATATTTTACGTTTACTGGCGATTATTATATTAGAGAAATAAGCAACATATTACTAATTAAACCCATACCTACTTACGTTGGCTTAAATGCTCCGTATGTAAATGCGGGCACGATGGAAAACAAAGGTTATGAGTTAACGCTTAACTTTAAAAGAAAACTGGGCGATTTTGGCTTCGACATTACTGGATTGTTTGCCGATTCAAAAAATAAAGTAACAAGTTTGCCTGGTGTTCCGTATCTGGATGGTGGCTCTGTGAGATCAGCGGTTGGGCAGCCCCTGTTTTCTTATTTCGGATATGAAGCTGATGGTTATTTCCAATCAGATGCAGACATTGCAGCCTCTCCTACCCATTTCTTTGTACCAAAACCAGGAGATATAAAATACAAAGACCTAAATGGTGATGGTAAAATTGATCCGAACGACCGAACCTTTATTGGAAACAACTTCCCAAGGTATGAATATAGCTTAAACGCAAACTTCAGTTTTAAAAATTTTGAGTTGGGATTATTTTTCCAGGGTGTTGGCAAAAAAGAGAATTACATCTCTGGCACAGGCGCTTATCCATTCTATGCAGCAGATTTTATTCCAGGCTTGTTAGAGGTACATAAAGATTATTGGACTCCAGATAATCCAAATGCTACATTTCCTAGATTATTACCAGCCATTGGTGTAAACGGCACAACATCGTCATTTTGGGTGAAAAATTCGGCTTACCTGCGATTGAAAAATGTAAACTTAGCTTACCGACTTCCAGGCATGCTGATGAAAAAACTTCACATCAAGAATGCAAAGGTATTTGTGAGCGGTCAGAATCTGTTTACGGCTACGAAATTCTGGGAAGGCTTTGATCCTGAAGTAAATAACCAGAACGGTGAGTTTTACCCACTGATGAAAACAGTAACGGCAGGCATTAATGTTAACTTTTAAAAGCACTTACATGAAAAAGATTTTTTATATAATCATCATAATTGGTCTTGGTTTTTCAAGCTGCAAAAAGACGCTTGATTTACAACCTTTAGACACAGTATCTTCAACAAATTTTTTAACAAATGAGGCCGAAATAAAACTTGGACTATCGGGGGTTTACAATGGCGCCCAATGGAATTATGGAGCAACAAATACGCCCCTATTAAAAAGAATTGAGGCTGCTACAGATTTTTGCTTATCCAGAAAGGGAAGTGATCAAGAAGATCTTATGGCACTGGGAGACAATGGGCCATTTGTGAATGGAAATGGAATACCAACTTCGGCTTGGAGCAATGCCTACACCTTAATCTCAAGAGCCAATAGTTTTCTAGAAGGCATCAAAGCCGGGCAAGCAGCAACGCCAGCAGCTGCATACAACAGAATGCGTGCAGAAGCCCTCGTATTAAGAGCCTGGTCTTATTATCATTTGATGGCTTGGTTTGGTGATGTTCCATTTATTACCGCTCCTCTTGCGCCTTCCGATTATGAAACACAAACGAGAGTAGCAAAAGCAACGATAGCAGATAGACTTTACGCCGATCTTGATGAGGCTTGGAACAACCTTCCGGCACAAAACGACAGAGGTAGGGTAAATAAAGGGGTGGCTTATGGCTTAAAAGCTAAAATAGCCATGTTAACAAAAAACTATACACTTGCGGCTGCAGCTTCAAAAGCAGTTATTGATGCAAATATTTACAGCCTGAATCCAAATTTCATGAACTTATTCTCATTAGCTGGCCAGAATGCTAATGCTGGAAATGAGATTTTGTTTATGACACAGCTTCCATCTGATAACGCCAACCCACTGAGTTATTTACAAATAGGCTTACTGCCAAGACAAGTGCTGGGTACATCAGGAAACAATTACCCAACGCAGGCACTAATCGATAAATTTGAGTGTACTGATGGTAAACGGATTGATCAATCTCCAATTTACGACCCTGCAAATCCGTCTAGAAACAGAGATAAAAGATTGGGTTGGACCATATTTATGCCCGGTGATGAAATGAATGTTGCAACAGGTGCTAATGTTTCACTTCCTTACCAAAATCCAGTTCAACGCATACAGTATAATATTTATACAGATGTGGTTATTCGTTACAACTGGACCACCAACACATTTGTAAATGTGGCTGGAAACCCCGATTACGTATCATCAAGTAATAGTGTATGGCAATTTGGATCAACCGGATCGGTAGGTGGTGTAGGCTATTGCTGGAGAAAATACATCGACCCTGCACAAAATGCATTTGCAGGTAAATCGGGCTACATATTGATGCGCTACGCAGATATTTTGCTTACTTATGCAGAAGCTAAAATAGAATTGAATCAAATTGATGGAACCGTTTCTTCGGCCATAAATCTGGTTAGGACTAGAGCTGGTCAGCCTGCGCTTTCGGCTATCTCACAAGATTCATACAGACAATTGGTAAGGCGTGAGCGAGGTGTAGAATTTGCTATGGAAGGGATTAGATATATTGATTTGATACGTTGGGGAATTTATAATGAGGCAGTGAATGGCCCAATTGTTGGAGCTGCGAAAATCCCTACGGATGTGCCTGCAATACCCACCTTTACGGCAGGAACGAAAGACCTCAACGACATACCCGATTATACGGCAAGTGCGGCTAAACGTATCAGCTCTCGTAATCAAACCCGATTAACAACGCCAAAACATACCCTCTGGCCAATCCCCCAGGGCGAGATCGATAAAAACCAAAACCTAACTCAAAACCCAGGCTGGTAAATAATGTATTGCTAATTTGGAAGGAGTAGAATCGTGATGTTTCTACTCCTTTTTTTTATAAACTCTGCAAGATCAATTTAGATTGATTTGATTCCAGACATTATTGCCTAACCACATCCGCCTCTAAAGATTAGTCCAATTGTGGATAGGCTTTTGCGATAACTCGTTTTAAATTGTCTTGATGGTCATCTCCCCAGTTACCAATGGCAGCAATTACGGGAATTAAAGTTTTGCCAAAATCGGTTAGTGAATACTCTACTTTAGGCGGCATTACGGGGTAGATTTTTCTTACAACCAACTCATGTGCTTCTAGCTCTTTCAATTGAATGTTGATTACCCTACGACTCGCATCGGGAATTTTGCGCTGCAACTCGCTGGGGCGCAGGTTTCCCTCATGTATAAACCACAACAAACGCATTTTCCATTTGCCATAAAGCACCTCTCCAACTAAATCGAGACCACAGTTCAAATTCGGAAAGGTTTTTTTCTCATACATCTAACAAAGATAGGCTTGCGCCAATAATGAAACAATACGGATAAATTATTCCCTATTCGAATCGTAATGCCCTAATTGTGAATCACGAGCGTACGACCGAAATTTGTATAACAGTTTTAATCTTAAAAAATCAAAATCATGAATTTACCAAAATTAATAGAGAACTTAGTTGAAGCTCAAAATAACCATGATGCTGTAGCCTATTCTTCCCTTTTTTCTGCCAATGCAACGGTATTTGATGAAGGCAAGCATCATCTTGGAAACGCAGCAATACAAAAATGGATTGAAAATTCTAACCAACAGTATCAAACTACCCTAAAACCAATTGCCTATAAAGAAGATGAAAATGGCGCTGTTTTTACTGCCGAAGTTGCTGGAACATTTCCAGGTAGCCCTGCTGTGCTTAACTTTAATCTAGTTATTGAGCATGACCTGATTCAATCGCTGGAAATTACTGGCTAAAGCGGACATATAACTGTTATCATTTAAGGATTTTAGCCAGAAAACGTCAAAATTAGTACGTTTTGGATGCAGATAAAGATTGGGATTTTTCATATAAACGAGTTTGCAGTAAACAACCATTGCCATCATCGTGTTGAAGAATCCCAATTGTGCACTAAAAAAATCAACCTTTCCCGCTTTTCAACCGCGCGTATGTCTCGAAACTTTCGGTGCCATCAGATTAGGAGGGAATTGGTTTCTTTCGTCAACCTAAAGTTATGCTTTATTGTATAGCCGTCCTCCCAATTCAAAGTTTTGCCCTAACTCGGCCAATTCTGATTTAGAAATCAAATTTGGATCGTTAAATTGCTTCATCAATACTGCTTTTGAAATACGTAATTGGCCTGTGGTCGTTTTAATTAAACAATCATTTTCTTGTTCTAGCGCGGATAAATAATCTCCAATATTGGGCACAAATTCTTCCAAACGGATAAGGATTTCGTAATAGAGGTACAAAGGGAATTTCATTGCGCAAAGTTAAATAACATCAATATAAGATTAAATTATCAATAGGTTAACATGAACTCGAATCTTAACCTTCGATTAACTTTGCTTTCGCCACATTAAAACTGCTTAAAAGGCAAATCTCTATGCATCATTTCGTTCAACAACCCATAAAATCTTAATGATCAAAACAATACAGTAACTAGAATTAATGCGTGTTTAATCTTGCCTTAATAGCACTTGTTTAGTTTGCCAAAAATTCCTTAATGAACATACCGTCATCAATGATGCATCGAAGATTGATTGAGACGATCTATTAAATTCTTAACATGAAAACTTTTAGTGCAATTATTTTGGCTGGACTTGCAATGAGCATGCTCGATTACCAGCCTATATCTGGAAACATTACCAAATCTTTTACCTTAGATTCTTTGGGTGCCTGTCAAGGCATATCCAATCAAAAAGGAACCTATTTTTTATATGGCGAAAGGGAAATCGGCGTGATGAGGGCCTACACTTTAAAAAACGATTCTTTAATTGATCAAAATAAAGAGTATCGCTTTACCATCAAAGGCAAAAATGTAATTAAGCACCCCACAGGGATTGCTTTTAAACCAGGTATGCCCACCTTTATTGGCAATTCTGTACGCCAAAACCCCGAAGGAACCCTTTGGAAAGCGATGATTTATTCCATTAAATGGGAGGGATTTTTAAAAAGCAAAACCTTAGATGGAAATCTATTAAATACCATAGAAGATGATGCCTGTATTCAAGGAACACGGCCCGAATATGTAAAGCACAAAGGCAAATGGTTTATGGCCACTGCCGATTATGGTAACAAAGCAAACGAAGTGCGATTGTACCATGCAGGCAAACTTGCCAAAGCTGCTAAAACAAGCGAAGCAGGCTTACTCTACAAAAAGTTTACCTGCTCTCCTTGGGTACAAAACTTACATTTCGTTGCTGATAAAGGAATTTTGATACTGATTCAAAACCAGATAGAGGGTAGAAAATGGCGACTAACCTTTTTAGATCTGGAAAAATCTATAGCCAGTGGGCATGAAGAAGTACTTAAAGTGATTGATACCGACAAGGCCGATGAACTAGAAGGCTTTACCCTTACAGATGATGAAAGTAAGGCCATTGCCGTAAGTTCTTCTCGAAAAAATAATGTAAGCCTGATGAATCTCGTTTGGAAATAGAGAAATCCACGAGGTCAATTTTTATTGTAATATTTCTGTTCTTATGAAACCATAATTCGGCGGGCCTGTTCATTTATTTGTATTCTACAAATTACCAAACGCTTAACTAGTAAATTAAAAGCATGGCCCACAACAATACCCCACTTACAGAAGAGGAGAAAAAACTTTTCGGAGACCTGATGCCAGATGAGTTGGACGAGGTAATTCAAACGGGATTAAAAAGAAGGCATTTTTTAAAGTTGGTGAGTCTCGCCTCAGCGGGTTTGCTGGCTAGCCATTTAATTGGGGCTGAACAACTTTTTGCTCGGGCTGTAGATGTTGATGTTGATGTTGATGTTGAAGACCCTCCCGCTATTGCCGTTGAAAATGGCGTAAACGTAAGTTTTCGCGTCAATTCCATCAACAAAAAAGTGCTTATCGATTCTCGTATGACGCTTTTAGATACACTCCGCGAGCGATTGGAACTCACCGGTTCTAAAAAGGGATGCGATCATGGCCAATGCGGTGCATGTACGGTAATTGTTGATGGAAACCGAGTGCTATCTTGCCTCACCCTGGCTGCAAGCTGTGAGGGTAAATCAGTGATTACCATTGAGGGTTTGGCGAAAGACAATGAGTTAAACCCAATGCAAGATGCCTTCTTAAAACACGATGGATTTCAATGTGGTTATTGTACGCCTGGACAAATTTGTTCTGCGGTAGCACTGATGAAAGAAGCCAAAGAAGGCCAAGCCAGTTACCTCACTCAAAACATTAGAAATCAACAAGGTTCAATCATATTATCAGACGAGGAAATTGCAGAACGGATGTCGGGAAATATCTGCCGTTGTGGCGCCTATCCAAATATTGTGGCTGCGATTAAAGAAGCGCAAACCGGAAAAGATATTGAACAAACCTGGCTTTTTGCAGGTTAAATTTTAAGCAAATCCAGCAATGAGACCATTCAAATACACCAATACCAATAGTAGCAGTGATGCCATAAACCTCCTGATCAAAAACCCCAATGCCAGCTACTTGGCGGGGGGAACCAACTTAATTGATTTGATGAAGGAGGATGTAGAAAAACCGAACGAGCTGATTGATTTAACCCGATTGGCACTGACAAAAATTGCTCTCCTGCCTACGGGTCAAAATGGCATTTCCATCGGCGCTTTAGGCAAAAATACAGAAGCTGCCAATCATCCTATGATTCGTGAGCAGTATCCGTTATTAAGCAAAGCCATACTTGCGGGTGCATCAGCACAAATCAGAAACATGGCAACCAACGGTGGCAACTTGCTACAGCGCACCCGTTGCTCGTATTTTTATGATACGGCTATGCCATGCAACAAGCGAAACCCTGGAAGTGGTTGTGCTGCAAAAGATGGCTTCAACAGAATGCATGCAATTTTTGGTTGGTCGGAAGAATGTGTAGCGGTTTATCCGTCTGACATGGCAGTTGCTCTTTCTGCTCTTGATGCCAATATTAAGGTCATTCAACCCGACGGAAAATTTAGATCCATTTCCATCCATGATTTTCACAGGTTGCCGGAGCAGCAACCCGAACTCGATAATACACTGAAAAGAGGCGAGTTAATCAGCTCCATTGAACTTCCGAAAAATGATTTTGCCAACCACTCGGCCTACATAAAAGTAAGGGATAGAAATTCTTACGCATTTGCTTTGGTATCTGTAGCGGCAGGCGTGGTACTCAATGGAAACAGAATTGTGTCTGCACACATCGCCATGGGCGGTGTTGCACATAAACCTTGGCGGGCGCGAAAAGCAGAGGCCCTATTGAAGGGTAAAATGGCAACCGTAGCCAATTTCGAATTGGCTGCACAGGCAGAAATGGAGCAGGCCAAACCATTGGCACAAAATAAATTTAAAGTTGCTATGGGCAAAAATACCATCGTAAGTGCGCTTAGCATGGCTACAAAAGGAACGTAAAAACAGGATAATCAAGATTTTATCGATATGGAAGAGAAAAATAAGGCAATAGGTAAAGGCGTTAGCCGGATAGAAGGAATTTTAAAAATCACCGGAAAAGCAACCTACGCAACCGATTATCCAGCTAAAAATATGGCCTATGCAGTCTTGTTCAAAAGTACAATCGCATCAGGCACGATTACCAGTTTAGATACATCAGCGGCAGAGAAATCACAAGGTGTACTCGCCGTAATCACACATAAAAATGCGCCAAAACTTAATCTTAAAGGTGGCTTGCGTGGAGGGGCTTTGCTCCAAAGTCCAGAAATTTTATTTCATGGTCAGCATATCGGAATCGTTGTAGCACAAAGCTTTGAGCAAGCTACCCATGCCGCTCATTTGATTCATGTTGAATACCAGAAGAAAGAAGGAAAAACTGATTTTGATAAACTGCTTCCGAATGCAGAAATGCCAAAGGGAAAAGAACTGGCAGATTTGGTTAGAGGTGATGCGAAAGCCGCCTTCGAAAATGCTGCGGTTCGTGTTGAAGAAATTTATGAAACCCCAATCGAACATCACCACCCAATGGAACCACATTCTACCGTGGCCGTTTGGGAAGGTGAACAGCTCACGCTATACAACGGTTCACAAATTATTAACGGTGCTCAAACCGCAGCAGCCTCAACCTTAAATCTGAAACCAGAACAGGTTCGAATTATATCGCCATTTATTGGTGGTGGCTTTGGATCAAAAGGTGGTCAATGGGCAAATCTTGTTCTTACGGCAGTAGCTGCGAAAATGGTTAACAGACCAGTAAAACTGGCATTAACCCGTCAGCAAATGTTTAACTCCGTTGGGCTTCGCCAAAGAAATCATCAAAAAATAAGCCTAGGGGCTTCAAAAGATGGCATTTTACAGAGTTTATCGCACCAAACAACGAGTCATACTGCTGTGGATAGCGAATACTTAGAACCTTGTGGCGACTGTTCTAAAATTATGTATGAGGTGCCCAATTCTTTAATCTCCTATCGAGTAGTACCAATGAACGTTATTCTACCCACCTATACACGTGGCCCTGGAAAATCGACAGGGAGTTTTGCCCTAGAATCGGCAATGGATGAATTGGCTTACAAGCTCAACATCGATCCCATTGAACTTAGGTTAAAGAATGAGCCAAAGAAAGACCCATCTAATGGAAAACCCTGGTCATCAAGAAAAGTAGTAGAATGCTTAAAAGAAGGTGCAAAAGCTTTCGGTTGGGATAAAAGAAAAGCCGAACCAGGAACCAATAAAATTGGAGATGATTTGGTTGGCTATGGCGTAGCCTGTGGTACTTATCCGGCCAGACAAAGAGACAGTTCTGCTGTTATTAAATTAACAAAAAAGGGGAACAATGTTAATGCTACCGTAGAAATTGCTGCATCAGATTTGGGTACAGGCACAAATACCATTCTTGCGCAAACGGCCGCAGATGGGCTTGGCTTAGCGATGGAAAATATTACCGTTAAACTGGGAGATTCAAATCTACCCCCGGCAGCAGGGTCGGTAGGTTCGGTAGGTGCGGCAAGTTTTGCAAATGCGGTGAACGATGCTTGTACCAAAATTACCGACGAACTTTTGGCGAAATCGGGCAAGCAATTTTTTGTACGCCCAACTGCAAAAGATTTGATGATTTCTGAAAACGTTTCTGCATTTGAAACACGTGCCGATGCTAAAGCACCAACACAAGCCGACCAATACTCTGCACACAGTTTCAACGCTAATTTTGCGGAAGTAAGGGTAAATGCTTTGACAGGAATGGTGAAAGTAACTCGTTTTCTTGCAGTTACGGGCGCAGGAAGAATATTAAACCCCAAAACTGCTCGCTCTCAAATCATTGGGGGAAACATCTGGGGCATCGGGATGGCGCTTAGCGAAGAATCCATAATCGACCCTAGATGGGGGAACTTTGCCACGCGCTCATTTGCCGATTATCACGTGCCTACTAATTTTGACATTGGCAAGCTAGATGCCATGTTCATCAATGAGGAAGACAAAATACCCAATAAAATGGGCGTTAAAGGTATTGGGGAAGTGGGTATTGTAGGTGTTGCCGCAGCAGTTGCCAATGCAGTGTTTAACGCAACCGGCAAAAGGATTAGGCATTTACCAATTACGCCTGATAAGTTGCTGTAACATTCGGTAAAACAAATTCCTTAGGAGGTGTTGGTGAAAGTTATTTCACCTTTACATAGACCCGTCCTTAATTTTCTCTTTTACACCTGATCCTGCTTCAACCCATTTTTCGAATGCTTTAATTGCCTCACTCGCTGAGATACGTTGAAAGGCAATGTCTTGATCTTCTATTTTTTTCTGTAATTGCTCCATGATAAATTGATCGCCAAATCCCGCCCATTCCGCATCTCTTTTGGTATTGCCGTAATACACCTGACCTATATTTGACCAATAAATTGCGCTCAAGCACATTGGGCATGGTTCGGCACTGGTGTACATAATGCATCCGCTTAAATCGGCTTTCCCAATCTTCTTTGATGCAGCGCGAATGGCGTTAATTTCGGCATGGGCTGTGGGGTCGCAATCCTGGGTAACAGAATTCGCTTCCGCACTCAATATTTTACCATCCCTTACAATTACACAACCAAAAGGGCCGCCATTCATACTTTTAAGGTTATCTTCAGATAAGGAGATTGCCTTTTGCATAAATTTTTTATGTTCTTCCATAGTCTATCAACAGATGGAAAATGAAGAAGTTTTGCTTAGTTTGGAAGAAAAGAATAAAAAAGGATCGATATATTAATCGAACACTTTTCCAGAAAAAAACCATTCTTCGATAAGACTATTAATCTCCGCTTATGCACCATATCGACTTCCAACGCCACTCGAATTTGAAAGGTAAGATAACGTGTTGAAGAAAGGAAATATAAATTACTCAAATGCTATCGTGTATCCGAAATGAGTAAAATGTGCGCTCAAATTCGTAGTTTTGGAACTCTAGAAAGTAGTGCAATAGTAATTCAAAAAATGCAGATTGAAATTAAATGCTAGAAACAAACAAGCCGAAGCGAATTGATTTATCGTATATTTTTCACGAAATAAAGCATCTTTTACACATTGAAAGTGGTTTCCTATATACAGTAGGACAACTATCCCTCCGGCCAGGAAAAATGGTCAGACGTTTTATTTTGGAAGACAGAAGTAAAGTTACCAAGCCTTTAATATTTTTAATATTTTCCGGGACAATTTTTACCCTAGTTTTTCATTTTTTTAAGATTGAATATATCTTTTTTTCATTTGATCAAAACTCCAGAGTCATCAATGAATCTTTGCGAAACAACACTATTGATCATTGGACCAATACTCACATCGCATATATTTCACTCATAACTGGGTTTTTCATTGCATTATGGATAAGTTTATTTTTCAAAAAGCATAACTATAATGTTTTTGAAATCACTATCTTATTATGCTATTCGGTTGGCCAAGGTCTGTTACTGATCACATTATTTGCTTTAACATCAATTTTATTTGCAAATAAATCAATAGCGGCGGTCGGTATTTTTGTATCATATTTTTACGTTTTCTGGTCTATCGGGCAATTTTTTGGCGAAAGAAAATTGATGAATTATGTTAAAGCAATAATATGCTGTATTCTTGGAGCAGTATCGGTACAGCTGATTTTAATATTACTTGCCTATATCCTTTACCAGTTGAAAGTTAATTAGTATGCCTTGGTGGGAAGCTGGGAAAGTTGCACTTAACAATAGTCCAAATTTGCTATTTTCCCATCATACGTATACGAACTGGTAGATATGAAATTCACAGCTAATGAGGCAGTTATTTTAAACAATGAAGCCCAACAACTTTGCAGCGTTGGGCTTGCGCTATAATTATATCATTTTGCACACGCGACATGCGTGCGCCAGCTGAGGGAGTACCATCTATATCTGACAGTATCACAATAACCCAATAACCACTCGAAATAAAAAAATTATCAACATCAAAATTCCTATCGATAGAATCATATAGGTTAATAATGAATGCTTTATTACTTTAGTTTGAACTAAGTATGCGCCCTCCCTCCAAAAAACGTGTTTATCTGCAATGAAAAAAGAGAGACTTATAAGCAACAAGGAAACTCCCACTCCAAATAAATGCTTTTGATCTATAAAAACCACCTTTCCGAAGAATGGTGCTGCACAACAGGCAAAACCTAAGTATAGAACAACGCCATACCACTTATCCATGTTCAAACCTTTCAAAAAATCTACCATAACAATATTTTAATAAAGCGATGGCAAGATACAGTTAATTTGTAACATTTATATTACAATAAGGTTAATCATTTTTTTTTCCATAGCCTATTTTCAGATTTCGAATATTTCACATTATGGAAAATGATAAAAATCTTAATAGAAAAGGTTTCTAAGATTAAGTGCAAAAGATCCGAGAGGAAAAGCTAAGGAAGGAGATTGAACATAAGCTTTAATTATTGGATTTGAGTACTTAATTGGATGAAGCCAGAAAAGATAAGATTCGGGCTGGAATGGAGAGATAAAAACATTAAAACCTTGGCAAAAGAAGTATTAAAACCAGATACACCAGTTAAAAAATTAATAAAAAAGGAACAGACAGAACTACGAGCAAGTGAAATAAATGATTTGAAAAGGTTAGAAATAGTTGCTAAACACCACAATAAAAGATATCGAACTATTTTCTAAAATTAAATACAGTCCTAAAAAATCAAAAACTGATACCTTTCAGAACCATTATTGCATAAATAAAGCCTTTAGAATACAATCTAAAGGCTGAAATTAACTTGGTGGAGAATATCGGATTCGAACCGATCACCTCTTCACTGCCAGCGAAGCGCTCTAGCCAAATGAGCTAATCCCCCATTTTTGAATGTTAAAACTTGCAGCAAAAATAGCAATTTGTTTTTCTAATGCAAATGTTAATTAATCTTTATGCGCAAATTAAACAGAGCAATTAAACAACAAATCACCATTGCCGATTGAAAAGGGTAAGTGATGAACAGAAAAAGTATAAAAGTTGCAATAAGCATGGTTAACAACAGCATCAACGCTTTGTAAAACGACTGCATATAAAACATTGCAATAAACCCCAAAATGTAAATCGGAACAATAACAAAGGCTATAAACATAACCCAAGTTAAAATGTGCCTATTACTTAATTGTTAAATTACGGTGTTATCATCACAATTGTTTAACTATTGAGCAATTTTTGATAAGCATCTACAAACTGTGAAACGTGAAAGCCATCCATCAAAGCATGGTTTACGTGAATGGAAATGGCCATAATCTTACGTTCACCCTCATCCCTCACCTGCCCGAAAGAGATTTTTGGACAACTATCCTTGAAAGAATACTTGCGCGCATGAGACATCGACTTGAAGTTTAACCACGGCAAAGCCGAATAATGAATTACGTTTTCTCCGGAACTTGATGGAAATAAACCCGTGCCATTCTCCACTTTCTCCATTTCGATTTTAGCCTGAGTGTTAAACTCATTGAAATCCTTATAGAAATCTATATAACTGAACCCAAATGTACCATTTAATCTGTTGATGGTTGCCGAAGCATGCACCTCATCAAATAACCAAACTTCATCCTCAATAATTCGATATCTAAAAGCTTCAATTGTATTGGCAGCCAAGAGCGATTTATGTAAATACAGCAAAAAAAACGATACACCTATGTTTTTCGCCTCTTTGTAACTTGCTGTACAATCTACATCGACTGTTACACCGAAAAATGGCTCTTCGAATGTATTGAAAAAATTAAAATGATCTTTTCTTACCCAAGTGTTAATATCTATTTTTTTCTTCATTCGATTAATTTTGGTAAAACCTCCATAAGGCTATCCATTTGATAAAAATTTTGATGTTCTATTGTATGATCGATATGCTCGTGGGCCCAAGTAGTATGGTAAGGAATATGTACCGCATGCCCACCAATAGCCAATACAGGCAAAACATCTGATTTTAAGGAGTTGCCCAACATTAGAAATTGATCTGCCGGACAATCCAAATGCTTCAAGAGTTTCTGATAATCTTGTTCCTGTTTGTCGCTCATAATTTCGATGTGGTGGAAATAATGATCTAAACCAGATTTATTTAATTTTCTTTGTTGATCTAGCAAATCGCCTTTGGTAGCTACAACCAATTTATATTTTCCATGTAGTGCTTTCAAAACATCCTCAACCCCATCTAAAAGTTCAATCGGTTTGTTTAACATTTCCTGCCCCAATTGAATGGCTCGGTTTATAACGGACGGATTGGCCTTGCCCTCGGTAATTCTTAAAACCGTTTCAATCATGCTCAACATAAAGCCCTTAATGCCATAACCATACAATGGCAAATTGGCAATTTCCGTTTTGTAAAGCTCGGCTAAGATGCTATGACGAGGAAGAAAATCTTCTAGCAAAGCTGCAAACTGCTCCTCGGTGTCGCGGAAATACGGCTCATTTACCCAAAGTGTGTCATCAGCATCAAAAGCGATTACGGTGATTTGATTTCTCATGGTTATGCTTAATTTATTGCAACAAAAGTAAGCAACCAATAATAAATTATGGGAGAATTATCTTGTTAAAAACGAGCCTAACAGCAGAAACTAATCTACTTGTCTTTTAACCTTGAATAATTTGAAATCCTGTTTGTAGGTAAGGAAAAAGGAATGGTTAAACTGAAGTTGTTTATCGGTATGATCCAAATCGATATGTGGCTCAAAACGAACATCAAGATATAAATGAGGGATAAGCTCTTTTTGATAGGCGTATCTTAAGGAAACAATATTTCTGTTGCTTTGCTTTAGGCCTGCACTATACAAATTATCAGAGACAGATTGGTACAAAGGCATTCCCTTAATCGAGATGAAGTTATTTCCTTTCCAGTACGAAGCAACCAAACTGCCCCATTTACTCTCCACGCCGGCATTTAACCATAATCCAAAGCCACCCTGATAAGCCCTCCTTTTATCTGGAGAAAAATCTTTATACACAGCAAGGTAGTTATCTGTGTAAACCTGTTTAATGTTTGAACCAATTGTTTTATGGAGTTTTAATCCAGTTGCACCGTTAAACATGGTGGTAATTGGAATTTCCTTTAACACATCGATTTGACCACCTTGATGAAAAGCCAGGAACTGAGCAGGAAAGCTTAATTTCCACCCATTATCTTCGGTAAGAGTGGTTTCAGTAGATAAACCGCCAATAATTTCCTCTTTAGCTGGGTCGCCTTTGTAAATCATCTTTTGCCAAGCAATCCAGGCATCTAACGTAAACTTTTTGCGCTCCACCAATAACTGTGTTCCATATTCAATTGGTGTGGTAATGGTGCGCTCAAAATTGTACAGCGGCTCAATGTACTTATGTTGAATGCCACCTTCTAAACTGCCGAAAATTAAGGTTAAATTTCTTTTATGATATTTTACACTAAATAAAGGCTTCGCATCAGAGATTCCATTTCTGCCAAAGTCTTTTCTGATAAAGGCACCAGCCGTAATGGCTAAATTTGGATGTGCGTAATACACAATCTGAGGCTGTAGTTGCGTTCCGTAAAGCGTATAACCATCATGAAAGTCGTTGGTGTATTCGTAGTTCCGAACGTAATTCAAATTATAGAAGTTAAAGTGAACTTCGTTTGTTAAACTGCTATCCGGACGAATCCTGTTTTCGAATGCCGATTGATTAAACTGTGCCGAGGCGGAATAAAAACTTGTAAGGAATGATATGAAGACTAAGGCCCTTTTGAGGTTCATTATGTTAAACATGAGCTTTGATTTTAACGGCCAAATTTATAGAGATTTTCCTGTAAAAAAAATGTTGCACACCAATAAATGTACGTCTGATTTGAAGCTTTAAATTATTTCTTAAGGCGATAATTTTTATACAGTTTAACCGCAATCATAATCACCAGCGCAACGCCCATAATTCCAATTAAGCCATAAATCCAGTTTAGTGCGTTCTTTAATATTACAATGAAAACAATGGCAATCATAAAAATAGTGGCCAGTTCTCGCCATAAACGAAGCTGAAAACTACTCAACTTAAATTGATCGTTTTTTAATTGTTTCACGATGTTTTGACAAACGAAGTGATAAATCAGTAAACCAACTACAAAACCCAGTTTAACCAACATCCAATCCAGTTGCAAGAGCGCAGGATTTAATGTGAGCATAGAAACACCAGCCAAAACAGTGATGACCATTGCAGGGGCAGCAATAATTTTCCATAAAGTAGCCTCCATTTTAATAAACTGTTGCTTGAGGATACCTTTTTCAGGTTCTGGCTTTTCGTTTGCTTCAGTATGATAAATAAAAAGACTCAAAATATAGAATAAACCCGCCATCCAACTAATTACGAATACAATGTGTACCGCCAGAAAGTAAGTGTAATATGGCTGAAAAAATTCTATCATTAGAAGGAGATATTTAAAAATCGAGGCTTATAATGGCTTAAATGAGTAACTAGTACCTAAATTCCTTTACCACTTCAATAGCATATTTTACATTCTGGAAAGGAATATCAGGCATAATGCCATGACCTAAATTAAATATAAATCCTTCTGTACCACGCATGCGCTCGAAAAGTTTATGAATTTGTG
Source organism: Pedobacter yonginensis (assembly GCF_003173595.1). Classification (GTDB taxonomy): domain Bacteria; phylum Bacteroidota; class Bacteroidia; order Sphingobacteriales; family Sphingobacteriaceae; genus Pedobacter; species Pedobacter yonginense. The sequence goes on along the minus strand of NZ_QGNZ01000004.1, from coordinate 257,665 downwards.
CTTTAATTACAGGTTGATCAGCATATAAAATGTGAGGATCTAAATTTCCTTGAACAGCAATACCTGCCGGCAAAGCGCTCTTAATATTCAGCAAATCGGCATTCCAATCTACAGAAATCACATCTGGTTTCGCTTCTGCCATAATGGGAGCAAAAACAGAGCTTCCTTTACAAAAGGAAATAACCGGAATATCTTTTCTATTTAGGTTGGCTATAATTTCTTGTATGTAACGATGTGAAAATTCTTGATAATCGCTCCACGATAAAGCCTGTGCCCAACTGTCGAAAATTTGAACGGCATTAACACCGGCTTCAATCTGTAGATTCAAATAATCGGCAGTTACCTTGGCAATTTTAGCCAAAAGCCTGTGCGCCAACTCTGGATGGTTGTGCAACATCAGTTTGGTTAGCTTAAAATCTTTTGATGAACCACCCTCTACCAAATAACTCATTACAGTAAATGGTGCACCTGCAAAACCAATTAAAGGAATATTTCCATCCAAACGTTGTTGAATAACCCGAATGGCATCAGCAACATATTGTAATTCATCTAAACAATCAACATTCAAATTATCAATATCTTGAGCAGTACGCACAGGATTGGCAAACTTAGGTCCAACACCTTGGGTAAAACTCAAATCGCCACCCATGGCCTCTCCGGTTACCAAAATATCACAGAATAAAATGGCCGCATCAATACCCAATAAATCAACTGGCAACATGGTTACATCAGCCGCAATTTCTGGGGTTTTACACATCTCTAGAAAAGAGTATTTGTTTTTGATCTCCCAATATTGTGGCATAAACCGACCCGCTTGACGCATCATCCATACCGGTGGGCGTTCTGTTTGTTTCGAAAATGCAGCGTCTAAAAATAAATTATTTTTCATGTTTTGTAGTTGTGTTCCATCGTCGTCAACCTTAAAATTTTTTATTGTTAATTATAAAGCTAGCTGAACAAAATCAGCATAACGATTGAGCTAAAAATTTAATTCCGCAAATGTATAAATAAAAAAAAAACGAAGTACCATTTTATTCCTAAACCGGTGCTTCGTTCTTCAAAATGACAATACGAATATTATATTTTGCCTATTTCTTTTTCAATTTTGGCAATAATGTCTTTTGATCGTTGAGTTTCTGCAAGTTCTTTAGCCAATTTGGTGTAAGCCTCTGCACGTTCTCTATCTTCCTTTTGCAAGGCGATGGTGGCAAGATAAATGAGTACATACGATTTCTCATTTTTACCGCCAAAAGGAAACCTACTGGCCAGCTGAAAATGATATTCGGCCTTATCGGTATTTTTCTCATGCATGGCTATTTTACCTTGCATATACTCGTAGTATCCCCGCCTGCTTTTGGCTAAACGCTCAGGCTTTGAAACTTCTGCCAATAGGGCTTTGGTTTTCTCAAACTCATTATTTTTAAAATGCTTCGAGGCCATAAGCACCGAACTGTGCTTAAAATGGCTCCAAATAACAAAAGCAAATAATAGTAATGAAACCGCCGCGAGCTGATATTGGTTGTAGAAAATACAAACCAAGCCTGCCAGCGCAAAAACGGCCATTAAAGCGTATCTGCCTTTATTATTGTACATTAATGAATATCAGTAAATTTATAGCCTACACCACGAATAGAGTGGAAATAAACGGGATTCTTTTGATCCGGCTCGAAATATTTACGGAACGTTAAGATGAAGTTATCAATGGTTCTGGTTGATGGATAAACATCATAATTCCAAACCGTTTCTAAAATCTGCTCACGAGATACCGCATCGTTTTTACGTTCAATTAAGAGCTTTAACAACATCGTTTCCTTTTTGGTTAACGGTGTAATGGTACCATCATCATGTTTCAATTCGAAAGAGTTGAAATAGATTGTTTTATCGCCAATTTTGTAAGAATTTAATTCTTTTAAATCGTCAGATTTTAAACTGCGTTTCACCAAAATACCCACACGAAGAATTAATTCTTCTAAGTTGAATGGCTTAACTAAATAGTCATCAGCGCCTTTTTTCAAACCTAAAACACGATCTTCTGATGTGTTCTTAGCAGTCAAAAACATAATCGGAACTTCTGCATTCTCCAAACGAATGGTTTCGCAAACTTGGAAGCCATCCATTTCTGGCAACATAACGTCTAAAATAATGAGATTGAAGCGTTCTTCTTTGAAAATTTTAAGAGCGGTTTTGCCATCTTTAACGGCGTGAACTTTATAACCCTCAAGTTCTAGGTTTAATTTGATAGCATCTAACAAGTGATCCTCGTCTTCTACCAATAGAATTCTTAATTTTTGTGACATAATTGAGATTAACTAAATGTTACTTCAAAAATACTTCCTTGAGGCAAATTGTCTTTTACTGTAATATCTGCATCATGGTATTGTAAAACCTCTTTCACAATAAACAAGCCTAAACCTGTTCCTTTCGCTTTCCTGACATTCTCATTACCAACGCGGTAAAACTTATCAAATATCAACATTTTTTCGGCATCTGAAATGCCAGGGCCTTTATCTATTACACTCAATTGAATATGTCCATCCACTTCGTTTAAATGCACATTTACCTCATCACACGGACTGGAATATTTAACTGCGTTTTCAATTAAATTGGTTACTACTGACGATAAGGCAAACTTGTCACCCATTATCTGCAAATTTGGCTGAATTTGGGCATTTATCAATTGCTCATTTCCGCAGGAGTGAACCTGCAATCGATCTGTAATTTTATACACCAATTCCGAAAAGTTAAATTCTTCTTTCGGAAAGGTATATGATCGATTTTCAATCTTGGTTGCCAATAACATATTCTCCACCAAATCATCCAATCGCTCAATATCTTTTAAGGAGTTATTCAGCAAGGAAGTTTGGCGGGCTTTATCCAAATCTCTCTTAACAATGGTTTGAATAGAAAGTTTTATTGCCGCCAAAGGCGATTTCAGCTCATGGGTTATAGACATCAAGAAATTTTGCTGTTGTTCTCTTAATTTATCTTCTCGCTTAAGCGATTGGTGTAAAAAATAGCCACCAATGCAAAGCAGAAACAGAAACACCGATCCTTCCCCCATAATCATCGTCATTCGACTTGGTTGCAAACGAACCACTAAGGTTCCCCAAGAAACAAGCTGAATTAGTGCATAAAGCAATAATGCGTAAAATATGATAATGGATTTCTTCATGTATGCCACCCCCAAAAGGGTTTTTATATTTATAGTTTATTTAATGCTGCCTTGCTTCGTGTCTTCACGAACCAACAAACCATCTACTTTTTAAACACCAAATCTAAAGCCTCAAAAATTGCTCGTTTGGCCTTTTCGAGTTCTATCTTAGTATGTGCTGAAGATACGAAACCAACTTCATAACCAGATGGGCCTAAATAAATTCCTCTATTTAACAACTCACGATGCATCACCTTGAATTTTTCCATGCTGCTCGCATCAATATCATCAGCGGTTTGAATTTTAGCCTTATCGGTAAATGCAAACCAGAAAATAGAACCCACAGTAAACACTTTAAATTTGTAACTCCTCGCGGTAGCAAAACGCTGGATGCTTGCCACAAAGTCTTGTGTTTTATTATTCAAATCTTTATAAAAACCAGATTTATTCAGCTCCGTTAGAGTCGCAATACCTGCGGCCATTGCCACCGGATTTCCAGATAAAGTTCCGGCTTGGTAAACGCCACCATCGGGAGAAATGTGTGCCATTATTGCATTAGATGCGCCATACATACCAACAGGCAAACCACCACCAATAATTTTACCGTAGGTAACAATATCGGGTTTAACATTGTAATAAGCTGCTGCACCCTCAAAACCCACTCTAAATCCGGTAATTACCTCATCAAAAATTAACAAAGCGTTATTTTCGGTACAAATTCTACGCAAAGCATGGATGTATTCTTCATCTTGCATAATTAGGCCATTATTGGCCGGAATACCTTCTATAATTACGGCTGCAATTTGATCTTTAAACTGCTCGAAAGCTTGTTCAATTGCGTTAATATCATTTAAAGGGATTACGATGGTTTCTTCAGCAAAAGATTTTGGAACACCAGCTGATGAAGTTTCTCCGAAAGTCACCAATCCAGATCCCGCTTTAACCAAAAGCGAATCGCTATGACCGTGGTAACAACCCTCAAATTTTAGAATTTTATCTCGACCCGTATAACCTCTGGCCAAACGAATGGCCGACATAACCGCTTCAGTACCAGAACTTGTGAAACGAATTTTTTCAACAAAACGGTTGTTCTTAATAATTAATTCTGCCAATTCATTTTCTAAGGCCGTTGGTGCTCCAAAACTCATCCCGTTCTGCATCACTTCAGTAACCTTTTCACGTATTTTAGGGTTGTTATGTCCTAAAATCAAAGGTCCCCAACTTCCGCAGAAATCAATAAATTGGTTTCCATCAGCATCCCAAATGTAGCATCCATCACCCTTTTCAATAAAAAGCGGTGTACCGTAAACCGACTTAAAAGCCCTTACTGGTGAATTTACGCCACCTGGGAAATACGTTTTTGATTTCTCGTACAATTCAGCAGATTTTACCCTCGAAATATCAGGTTTACTTCCTGTATTTACTGGTACATCGGCTTCGTTACCCGAAAACATTTTTTTTAATGAATCTAACATTTTTATTAAGCTATTATTGAATAAAAGGCTGAAAGCTGAAAGGCTAAAGCTGAAAGGCTAAAAGCTGAAAGACTAAAGCTTAAAGACCAAAGCTGAAACACTCAAACTGTAAGAACTAAGCTCAAAGCAAAATCAAATTTAGGATTCAGTCATCAATCTTTATTTTATATTTCTTTCCTTTTGTTTATACCCTTTAATTTTTATCCTCTATTCTGTGTCCTTTGATATTCTTCACTCAGTTAAGGCTTCAGTCTTTGGACCTTAGTCTTCGGTCCTTCGACTTTTTCCTTTGGTCTTTAGACTTTGGTCTTTGGACTTTGACCTTTAGCCTTTGGACTTTGACCTTTGCCCTTTGGTCTTTGGTCTTTAGACTTTTACCTTTGGTCTTCGGTCTCTTTCACCTGTGGTCTTCTCTTACATCCAACCGTTGTTTAAAATATCTTTAATATGATAAGTGGTAATTATACTTGCACCAGCTCTCGCAAAGGCATGCATCGTTTCCATAACTACTTTCTGTTCATCAATCCAGCCACGCTCTGCAGCAGCTTTAACCATCGAGTATTCTCCAGATACATTATAAACCGCAATAGGCAGGTTGGTATCTTGTTTAAGGCGTTGTATAATATCTAAATAAGCTAAACCAGGTTTAACCATTAGTACATCAGCGCCCTCTTGCTCATCTAGTTGTGCTTCTCGAAGTGCTTCAAGCGGATTTCTAAAGTCCATTTGATATGCTTTCCGATCGCCCTTACTGGGTGCACAATCTGCGGCCTCCCTAAAAGGACCATAATAAGCCGAGGCAAATTTTGTTGCATGACTCATAATAGCCGCATTTACAAAACCATTTTCATCCAAAAGATTACGCATGGCTTTTATGCGCCCATCCATCATGTCAGATGGTGCAAACATATCAGCCCCAGCCTGTGCATGGGTTAGGGCCATTTTAGCAATTACATCAACTGTTTTATCATTTTGAACGTAATCATTCTCCAAAATACCACAATGTCCGTGGGTGGTATAAGAACAAACGCAAACATCTGTAACTACATATAAATCTTCACCAAATTGTTTTTTCAACTCTCGTACGGCAGTAGGTACTAACGAATGATCATGATAGGCAGATTTTGCATCCGCAGATTTCTCATCACCCACACCAAAAAGCATAATTTTATTTAAGCCTTTTTTCATCCCCGCTTCCACATCCTTTACCAAGGCATCAACCGAATAATGGTTAACACCTGGCATGGCATCAATCGCATGGGTAACGTTCGTTCCAGGTACCACAAAATAAGGGTACACAAACATATCTTTCGATAGTCGGGTTTCGGCTACCATCTCTCTAACCAACGGGTTCTTCCTCAATCTTCTCGGACGATGTAACATATTTTGTATCAATTATTTATTATCAAACATCAACAACTTAAAAGCTGCTGTAATGTAGCGTAATGGAATCTAATCAGGTTTAGAAAAGCACTTTCAGTAGTTCTTTTGTACCAGCAGTCCTGCTTTTCGTTTCAAGTTTTTAATGGTTTTCGGCAAGCTCAAACGCACATTAAAAAGCTTTCCACTTCAATCAGGTTTAGGTAGCGTGGCCTGTAGTTAAAACCTAAACTTTACCATTTTATCACCTTGTTTGGTGCCAGGATGGCTCATGCCCCACGAACCGTTCTTTTTCTTTGTCTTTCTACTTAATCTCGATTCCAAAAACGGCTTCAGCTAATCCTATTTCATCGGGCGAGTAAGGCAAAGCATAACGCACACCCATTTCATCAAATTTCTTACCCGTAGAGTTACCGATTGCGATTACCTGCTGCCCAGGCTCCAACAAATTATTGGCGAAATAAGCATCAACATTAGAAGGACTGGTAAAAATTAAAACATCAGCATAACTCTGATCAATGTCTTCTTCAATTACGGTTTCATAAATGGGTAAATCTATAATCTTGGCATCTGCAGGCAGGGATTTCTGAATGGATTGTAAAGAATCTTGTGCCCTAGGAAACAGAATATTTTTACCCGAAACCAATTTTGCAAAGTTTTCTGCTACTTCGGTAATGTCGCCGCTTGCACCCACAAAATCTGCAAAATGACCATATTTACGGAGCGCATCTTCTGATCCTCTACCCACTACACCAAACTGTGTTTTCTTTGGTAATTGAGGCTTTAAGTTAAAGAAATACTCTACGCTGTTTCTGCTGCTAAAGAAGATCCAATCAATGTTTTTTAATATAAACTGATCGAGCACAGTTACGATAGGAAAAGTACGAATTAACGATCGCCCTTCAATTTCTATATTATTATTTTCGAGCGCTTTACGGAAATAGCTATGCTCGCCAATTTCACGCGAGATAAATACTTTAGCTGGCTTTTTCCTATCTGCACTAAATTTAGCCACAATTTTCTCTGCGAGTCCTTCTGTAGTTTCCGAACGTAAAAACAAGCGTTCTGGAAAATCTTCGGCAGTTTCAGCTTTTGATGTCCACACTTCAAAAACACCATCTTCTTTTTTGCAGTAACAGCCTAGGGGCATGTGGCAACCGCCTTCAAAAATATTGAGCACTTTACGCTCTACACCTACTTCCTCTGCCGTTGCCGGATCGTGTAATTTCTGTAGCGCTTCAAAAAGTTCGGTATCATTTTCCCTAATCTGAATCGCAAGAGCACCCTGAGCAGGCGCAGGTACAAATTCAGTAGGTTCTAATTCTTCGACATGAAATTCGCTTACATCCAATCCTAAACGCTTTATGCCCGCTTTTGCCAGCATTATTGCATCATAATCTTCATCTCTAAGTTTTTGAATGCGTGTTGGAACGTTTCCGCGTAAATCTTCAATTTCTAAGTCAGGGCGTAAACCCAAAAGCTGGGCTTTTCTCCTATTTGAAGAAGTACCCACCATTGCGCCTTTTTTTAAGGATAGTTTTTGAGATACATCCACGCAATCTTTTAAAATTAAAAGGTATTCGGTTGCTTCCTCGCGAGGGGGAATGGCGGCAATTGTTAAGCCAGCAGGATGTGCTGTTGGCAAATCTTTTAAGCAGTGAACCGCCAAATCAATTGTACCACCCAACAACTCTTCTTCCAACTCTTTGGTAAAAAAGCCTTTACCTTCTAGCTTATCTAAACGTAAATTCAGGATTTTATCGCCCTGCGTTTTGATAATTTTAATTTCAGCTTCTATTCCAATTGCAGCCAATTCATCCTTTGTATGATTGGCTTGCCATAAAGCTAAGTCGCTACCGCGTGTTCCGATGGTTAATTTCTTCACTGTGTTTTTAAATGATTTGCAAATCTAACTAAATACGGCTTTATCTGGTAAAATGTTTAAAAATGAGACAGTGAGGTTACAGAGTGGGTATTGTATGGTGTTAGAACGGATATTGCTTTAGGCTTGCAGCGGTCAATAGAACGGAGAGTGCCTGACGAAAAAATTTAGAGTTTTTAATATTGGTTAATGGCCAACTAACCTATCGGTTTAAATGATCTCTCTCGGCTCGCCGCCGCCGAAAGGGCTCGTTCTTTTGACAACAAAAGAACCAAAATTGCCAGCTGAAAATTTTTCTATTAAAGTTTGGAGTAGGGCTCGGACGGTGCTTCCCGAAAAATTTGTTAGGCTGGGGATTACGGTAACGGAGAAATAGTGCTCTGGCCTAGCTGGGTGGAGAAGCAAAACTGAAACTAAGCGCAAATAATGCTTCTGGTTATGGATACAGGCTTTAGGTTTGTTAGCAGCGGCTTGAGTGCTTCAAACCCGATTGAACGGAAAGCCACAATTTTTCATTGTGCTTGGAGGTAAAGCGGGACTGAAATAACAAAAATGCACAGAACCCTGCTTTCCCAAACATTTGTGACTTTAGGAAATAGATTTAGGTGATAGATTTGTCTAAAGATCTTGCTCGGCTCGCCGCCGCCGAAGGGCTCGTTCTTTTGACAACAAACCTGCGAAGCAAGCTTGAACGCCAAAAACAAATAGCAGCACGTGAAAAACACCAAACTTGATTTCTGTAAATAAAATATAGCACTGTGACCTGGCTGCGTGGAAAAGCAAAAACCGGAACTACGGGCAAATAATGCTTCCGGGTTATGGATACGGGTTTTAGCTTTGTTGGCACCGGCTTGAGTGTTTCAAACCCGATTGAACGGAAAGCCACAATTTTTCATTGTGTTTGGAGGTAAAGCGGGACTGTAATAACAAAAAAGCACAGAAACCTGCTTTACATAATTATTTACGATTTAAGAAAAGCGATAGCCAAATGCTGTGGCTTAGCTTTGTGGATAAGCAAATATCAAGAAGATTCTAAGATTGCTTTACCAAAATCTCTTTGGCCATAATCATTGGAACGCTGATGTATTTTTTCTCCATGTAGTTCATTACACGTTCTAACACTTCGCGAGAGGCTTCATCCATCTGACTAATTTCTTCTGCAAATACACCATTTATAGCTGTATTTTTGATTTCTTTAATCTTTCTGGGTACATCTTGCATGGCCAATTCAATTCGACGCTGTTTGAGTACGGTAAAAAACTCGGTGATGTTTGCGCTGATAATGTCTTCAGCATGAACGAGTTCGTTGTAACGCTCCTGAATGTTTTTCCGGGCAACTTCTTTGAGCGATTCTACCTCAATATAATGGATTGGATTATTGTGAACAACCGCGGGTGCTACATCGTTCGGAATGGCTAAATCAACAATTACCTTTTTGCCTGTATCGCCATGAAGCAATTTAGCGTAGAGCGCTTCAGTAATAATAGGCTCTGTAGACCCTGTACAAGTGATGATTACATCAAAACCCTCGTTAAAGTTTTCCAAGGCTTCTAACGGATAGGCTTTTCCATTCAATTCGCTAGCAAGGCTCTCTGCTTTAGAGAGTGTACGATTAAAGATTGAGAAGTTAGAATATTTATGCTTGTTGAGGTATTTTGCAATGTTTTGATTGGTTTCTCCTGCACCAATAATTAAAATGCGTGAGTTACCACACATGTTTAATTCTTTGAGTTTGCGATAAGCCAAAGAAACAACAGAAACTGGATTTTTTGAGATATTGGTGTGCGTATAAACTTCTTTAGCCGTTTTCACCACCCTATCCATAATCATACGCATGTAATCGCCAGTAAAACCCGCATCTCTACAATTTTCGTAAGCTTTACGTATTTGAGCTAAAATTTCTTTCTCGCCAACAACTAAACTTTCTAAAGAGCAAGATGTTCTGAGTAGGTGATTAAAAGCCTCTTCGTTTTCGTAAACGGTTACGTTTTCTAAGAAACGCTCCATAAATTCTGGAGGTAAGCCCATGTCCAAAACGGTAAGAAACTTGGTTACAAATTCTTTATCTGTTTTTTCTTTGGTAAGGAAAACGAACTCTACACGGTTACAGGTACCAATGTAAAAAATCTCGCTAACAGGTAACACGGTTTGAATATTCTTCAATCTGTTGTCCAAACTTTCATCACAAATAACTAACTTCCCTAAAGATTTTAGGTCGATGTGGTGATGTGTAAAAGCGATTACTTTTAAATATTCCAAGTGCTTCCGTTATTAACTATTGTCGGGATACAAAAGTAACATGGCTAGGGCATGTGACTGTCATTAACCTGTAATTTACATCAATTTAGAACGGTTTTAAATAAATAGAATTCTATAACAAATCTTCATGCCCTATAAAATATTTCTAATCATTTATGCCGTTTTCTACATCCTTGCGGGCTGTAATCACTTTCTCTCTACTGAAGGGTACTACGCAATAATGCCGAATTGGTTGCCCGCACACCAATTTTTAATTTATTTATCGGGCGTAATAGAAATAATTTTAGGCGTTTTATTGTTATTTCCAAAAACCAGAAAGCAATCTGCTTTATGCATTATTTTAATGCTGCTTGCCTTTATGCCGGCTCATATTTATATGATTCAAATGGCGCCCTTTATGCTCGGAAAAATATTGGTTACTCCGCTAATTGCCTGGGCTAGGTTACCTTTTCAACTACTTTTTATGGGTTGGGCCTGGTATTACTTCAAAAACCCTAAACAGAAATTTTACTTTAATGTTAGTAAGCAACCAACCAAGGGATATTAAGCCACTAAATGGCTGGGCCCTAAATCTATTTTCTAAAGGCACAAATGTTTGGGTCATGCGCTTCTCCACCCAGCTAGGCCAAAGCACTATTTCTCCGTCACAGTAATCCCCAGCCTAACAAATTTTTCGGGATGCACCTTCCGAGCCCTTCGGCGGCGGCGAGCCAAGCAAGATCTTTAGACAAATCTATCACATGCATATATTTCCTAAAGTCACAAATGTTTGGGAAAGCAGGGTTCTGTGCATTTTTGTTATTTCAGTCCCGCTTTACCTCCAAGCACAATGAAAAATTGTGGCTTTCCGTTCAATCGGGTTTGAAGCACTCAAGCCGCTGCTAACAAACCTAAGGCATGTATCATAACCCGGAACCATTATTTGCGCTTAATTTCAGTTTAGCTTCTTCACCCAGCTAGGCCAAAGCACTATTTCTCCGTTACCGTAATCCCCAGCCTAACAAATTTTTCGGGGAGCACCGTCCGAGCCCTACTCCAAACTTTAATAGAAAAATTTTCAGCTGGCAATTTTGGTTCTTTTGTTGTCAAAAGAACGAGCCCTTCGGCGGCGGCGAGCCGAGCGAAATCTTAATCGTTTCATTAATTGGTTAATGAGTAACTAATCATAGGATATTGAGCCACAAAATGGTTGGACAATGCGCTTCTCCACCCGGTTAAGCCCGAGCACTTAATCCACGTTTCACTAATCCCCAGCCTAACAAATTTTTCGAGATGCATAACTCGAGCCCCTCGGCGGCGGCGAGCCGAGCAAGATCTTTAGACAAATCTATCACCTAAATCTATTTCCTAAAGTCACAAATGTTTGGGAAAGCAGGGTTCTGTGCATTTTTGTTATTTCAGTCCCGCTTTACCTCCAAGCACAATGAAAAATTGTGGCTTTCCGTTCAATCGGGTTTGAAGCACTCAAGCCGCTGCAAAAAAAACCTAAGGCATGTATCCATAACCCAAAACCATTATTTGCGCTTAATTTCACTTTAGCTTCTCCACCCAGCTAGGCCAGAGCACTATTTCTCCGTTACCGTAATCCCCAGCCTAACAAATTTTTCGGGAAGCACCGTCCGAGCCCTGCTACAGACTTTAATAGAAAAATTTTCAGCTGGCAATTTTGGTGTTTTTCACGCGCTGTTATTTGTTTTTTGGCGTTCATGCTTGCTTCGCAGGTTTGTTGTCAAAAGAATGAGCCCTTCGGCGGCGGCGAGCCGAGCAAGATCTTTAGACAAATCTATCACCTAAATCTATTTCCTAAAGTCACAAATGTTTGGGAAAGCAGGGTTCTGTGCATTTTTGTTATTTCAGTCCCGCTTTACCTCCAAGCACAATGAAAAATTGTGGCTTTCCGTTCAATCGGGTTTGAAGCACTCAAGCCGCTGCTAAAAAACCTAAGGCATGTATCCATAACCCAGAACCATTATTTGCGCTTAATTTCAGTTTAGCTTTTCCACCCAGCTAGGCCACAGCACTATTTCTCCGTTACCGTAATCCCCAGCCTAACAAATTTTTCGGGAAGCACCGTTCGAGCCCTGCTCCAAACTTTAATAGAAAAATTTTCAGCTGGCAATTTTGTTTCTTTTGTTGTCAAAAGAACGAACCCCTCGGCGGCGGCGAGCCGAGCGAAATCTTTATCGTTTAATTGAATGGTGGCTGAAACCGCCACATATGCCATCCCAAAACCCTCCAACACAACAAATTTGAATTTTGTAGGTTTATAATTTGAACCAATTCCTTAAATTATGATTACACAAAGTGAATTTAGCCTAACCGGTGCAGATGGAAAAATCATTGTAGGCGATATTACATTTGATGAGAAAAACCCAAACACGCCAATCGTCCTTTTCATTCACGGCTTTAAGGGCTTCAAAGATTGGGGCGCTCACAATCTAGTAGCAAGGCATTTTGCAAGCAACGGCTACCGATACATTAAATTTAATTTATCGCACAGTGGCGTCCCTGCCAATGATCCAAAGGATGTGACTGACATGGAAGCCTTCGCCAGCAATACCATCTCGAAAGAACTTTTTGACGTTAATGCTGTACTCGATTTTATCGAAAAAGCCTACGGGAAAGAAACCAAAATAAATTTAATTGGACACAGTAGAGGAGGCGGATTAGCAATAATAGAGGCCTCTAACGATGTAAGAATCAACAAATTAATAACTTGGAGTGCCATTTCGAGTTTTAACAGCCTTTGGAAAAAAGAACAAGAAAGTGAATGGAAGAGGACAGGGAAAATCTCCGTTACCAATGCCAGGACTAAAGAGGAGATGCCTTTAAACGTTACTTTACTGCAAGATTTTGAAGATAATGCAGAAACATTCAATATTTTGAAGGCCGCTAAACAGATTAATATTCCCTGGCTTATTGTTCAGGGCGATGATGATGTAAACGTTCCGTTTGAACATGCACAAAAATTAGCCGATGCAAATTCAAACAGCAGGTTGATTAAAATTGAGGGCGCAAATCATGTTTATGGCGCAACTCAACCCTATCAAAATGAAACCCTACCCCCACTTTTATTTAAAGTATGCGAGAAATGCTTGCTGTTTTTGGGTGAAGGATAACATTCAGTTATTATAGGAAATAAAATTGCCACGGACGCACGGAACTGGATTGTCTTCCAAGAATTCCGTGTTTCAATGGCAAAACAAAATAAGCAGATTGCTTTGGAATTACCGAATGCACGGCGTTGGATTGTCTTAGAAAGAAGTTGACCTAATCAATACCCCTTTGCACAAAACTTCGCATATCGCTACCACTTGGACTCTGGAATATCTCCAAATCGAAATAAGGTACCGTAGCCAGAAGATGGTCGAAAATATCGGCGGCAACCTCTTCAAATTTCTTTAATCCTTTTTCTTTAGAGAATACATAAATCTCTATCGGAAGTCCGTTTTCAGTAGCCTGTAGCTGCCGTACCATAAAAGTTAAATCGGTATTGATGTAAGGGTTGCTCTCCAAGTACTTCTCTGCATAAACTCGAAATGTACCAATGTTGGTCATGTGCCTTCCGTTAACCAAACTATTGGGGTTTACCGTATTTTCGGCATTAAATTTTTCAATTTGCAATTGGGTTTCTCTTAAATAATCCTTTAAAAAATCAATATTCTTTAAGCGGTTAATTAATTCTTCATCGCAAAATTTGATGCTTGAGATTTTGATATTGATGTGGCGTTTTATTCTTCTACCTTCACTTTCTTCCATTGCCCGCCAATTCTTAAACGACTCGCTAACAATGGCATAACTCGGCACAATGGTAACAGTTTTATCCCAATTTCGAACCTTAATGGTGGTTAAGTTTATTTCAGTCACTTCCCCATCAGCACCATACTTTTCTACCGTAATCCAATCGCCAACCCGAACCAAATCAATGGCGCTCATCTGCACGGAAGCTACGAAACCCAAAATAGGATCTCGGAATACCAAAATAAAAACCGCTGTCACCGCCCCAAATCCACCAAAAATATACAAAGGCGATTCGTTTAAAATAATGGAAAGAATCAGAACGAAACCAACAATATAAAATACAATCTTCGCAACCTGCTTGTAACTTCTGATGGGCTTATCGGCATATTTCTTCGAGGCTTCCATAATGGAAACCAAAGCGTTAAGAAATGCGTTTACCGCAAACATAACCGCCAAAACAATGTAGATTTTAGAAAAAATTAAGGCATAAAACAACCAGTTTTTAAAATCTATAAACACAAAAGGCACGGCATTATAAATGATGTAAGCACCAAAAATTAAAGCAAAAGCCCTAAAAACCCTAAACTCGAAAAGGGCCGTTTGCCAATTGGATTTGGTTTTCGCCCCTTTTACGGCAACAATAAAAACTTGTCTGGTTAAAAATATGGTTACAAACAGAAACAAGGTTACCCCAATTAGGCCTATAAAAAAGTAGGCATATACAAGTTCGCTACCTGTAAGATCTTTGCAAATTAGCCAGTTTCTAAGCGCATTAAATATGGATTGGAATTCTGGAATCTTCATAGAGGTAATTTAAGAATTATTAGTTAGAAAAAATGAGTGATTTACAAAGATTGAGTTTAACCTGAGTTACATTTAAGTCCTAATAGATAAGGACTAAAGCGATTCAAACAGATTAAGGTGCTGAAATACATTCAACAGGCCGGACGAGTTTTAAAAGATTTTATAACAAATCGAGGCTGTTTCTTCACTCAATTTACGCCTTAAATTGCCAAATAACAGTTTGCAACAAAAAGCAAAATGATTTTAAATTCAATTTTTGCCTGTGAATTTCCGTTTGCATCCTTTGCCACCTTTTGCATCACAGGTGTTTCAAAATAAGATTTTGTTCGCTATTGTGAATTTGGACTAATCATTCAACCTGCCTTTTTGATTCAAAGCTATTTTTGTTAGCCCGAACTCATGGTATTTAAATTTTTAAGGCTTATCACTCCTAAATAAAAGGAACTAGGCTTTCTCCACCCAATTTCCATCTCCCTTTATAATATCAATCAACTCATCCAAAGCAAAAGCAGTATTTACGTTCTTCTTTACGACTTCCTGCCCACGGTAGAGTGTAATTTTATCTGGGCCGGTTCCAACGTAGCCATAGTCGGCATCAGCCATTTCGCCTGGACCATTTACAATGCAACCCATAATGCCGATTTTTAGGCCTTTTAAATGATCGGTACGCGAACGAATAAGTTGAGTGGTTTCTTGCAAATCGAAAAGCGTTCTGCCACAACTTGGGCAAGAAATATATTCGGTTTTACTAATTCGTGTTCGGGTTGCCTGCAAAATACCAAAGCTGGTAGAATTGATTAGCGCCAAATTCTGAGCAGGTGCATCAATCCAAGTTCCATCACCAAAGCCATCTGTAAACAACGCGCCAAGGTCGGTTGCAGAATAAAGCATTAAAGTATCTGCATCCAAATCTGTATAGCTGCGCTTAATAATTACAGGAATTTGCAACTGCTTCTCTTGCAAGGCAACAAAAAACGCTCTTTGTTCGGCCATTCCATGACTCGCAGAAGTTTCTAAAATTAGTACCGTGTTTTTATATTGCTCGATGTTTAATGCATCAAATTGCTTGGCATCAATCTGTACAAACTTCAATAAGTCGTCGCGAACATCTGAGGTTCTAAATTCATCAAAAGAAAACAGAGGGTGGCAATTATTTTTATCCGTTAAACCGAACCAAGTTTTAAAATTATAAACCTGCTTTAAGTTTCCTGGAAAAGAAAACGAGGGTAAACTATCACCCAAATAAGCCAAATCACAAGCCTGATCTGCCAAGTTATACTTATCTAAACCAGCACTGTAATTATAGCCCACAGCACTCAAGAAATAAGGGTCTTTTAAGTTTTCCTTAGATACATCAATCATCACTACTGGATGGTGATGCCCACCAATGTGTTGAATGGTTTCCGTATTTCTTCTAGAATATGAATACGGTGAATAGGTTTTAATACCAGTTGAATGATGAAAAACAGATACGGCATCTTCAGAA
The DNA here is from genome assembly GCF_003173595.1 of Pedobacter yonginensis. GTDB lineage: Bacteria > Bacteroidota > Bacteroidia > Sphingobacteriales > Sphingobacteriaceae > Pedobacter > Pedobacter yonginense. The sequence continues at coordinate 241,487 of NZ_QGNZ01000004.1, read as the reverse complement.
ACCTGAGTATCATTTTTAGCCTCTTTACTCCTCAATACATATCGATCTGCAAGTGCTTTAGCTACAGGTGCTTCAAACTCAGGGTCTTCTGTTAAAGAAACGCGAATGGTATCGCCGAGTCCGTCTTCGAGCAAAGTGCCGATGCCGACGGCAGATTTTATTCGTCCATCTTCTCCATCACCTGCTTCCGTTACGCCTAAATGTAAAGGATAATTCATCCCCTCTTTGGTCATAGTTTCTACCAATAAGCGATAGGCCTGAACCATCACTTGCGTGTTGCTGGCTTTCATGGAAATAACCAAATTGTAGTAGTTTTGGTCTTCGCACATGCGAATAAATTCCATTGCGGATTCTACCATTCCTCTAGGAGTATCGCCATAATGGCTCATAATCCGATCAGAAAGCGAACCGTGATTGGTACCAATGCGCATGGCCGTGCCGTACTCTTTACAGATTTTTACGAGCGGAATAAACTTTTTATAAATCCTTTCCAACTCTGCATCATACGTATCTTGTGTATATTCTATATTTTCGAATTTCTTTTTATCGGCATAATTACCGGGATTTACCCTCACCTTTTCTACAATCCGTGCAGCCATTTCAGCGGCATTGGGCGTAAAATGAATATCGGCAATTAATGGCACATCGTAACCCCTAAAACGAAGTTCTTTCTTAATATTGGCCAGGTTTTCTGCTTCTTTAATGCTCGGGGCAGTAATGCGAACGTATTCGCTTCCCGATTCTACCATGCGGATGGTTTGCTCAACCGTTGCCAAGGTGTTCATGGTATCAGTGGTGGTCATAGACTGAATGCGGATGGGGTTATGAGCACCCAATGCTATATCTCCAATTTTAACTTCGCGGGTTAAAAACCTTGAATATCGCGTTAAACTGTTGCAATATCCGCCATCTAAATCATGCTTTACCGATAAATTTTCCATGCGAATGCAAAGATACAATATTGAATTTTGAATGCGTGAATTTGAATGTTGGAATGCTGTAAATTATATCAATCTATCTTTAATCACCAATGTGTTTGCGGCTATATCGTGCCAGCATTGATGTTTCTTGTTTAAAAAGCTATAGAAATAGCCGAAAAAAACGGGCAGCACCGATAGGACTTTAGAAAAATTCCGAACAAAAGAAACCCCGGTAGAAACCCTGCTCCCCTCCAAATCACTAACTTTTATACCAATTAACCTTTTGCCAATAGTCGCTTGTTTTACAGATGATTCTGCAAATGTTCCGTACAATAATTTAAAGATAAAAATAGACGGAAGCGGAACAGCAAAGGCCATTATTCTTTGATCTTTGCCTTCTATAAACATAAAGCTGATTAAAATGATGAAGATATATATGCCGAAGATGATAAAATGATCAATTACCGAAGCCAATAATCGTTGATCAAAAGCTGCAAAATATTGAGGGGCCGTTTTTTGAAAGCTAAAACCCAAAAGCTCACGCAATTCGGGAATTGCATGAGCTTCTTTATAATCGTCCATTCCGGGTTTTCGTATAAATGTATTCGGCGTTAGGTTTAAATCTTTAAGCTCGGATAAATTATAAGGCCCTTTAGGTTTACCATTTATAACTACTGTATATTGATCGAGATTCATTGGGTATTTAAGATTAAAGCGAACAGGAGGTTTTTAAGCTTTCAACCTTATTCCTTTTAGTATCTGCTCACTTCAAAGTTACTTAATCCCCCATCCAAATTGATAAAGATTTTTTTTGCTGAGGTTTTATAGTTTGAAGTTTCATAAACGCCATCACTTATTTTGTCAAAGCCTTCGAAATCTTTTGCAGATAAACCTGTTTTTGTATTTATTCTACAGCCCGAAGTGGTTGGAATTTGGATTTTCACATCGGCTACGCCCGATTTTACAACCACATCTGTAATCGGCAATAAATCGCCAAACTTAATGTCCAGCGCAGCCGCTCCACCATCAAAACGGAAAGTGCGCACTTTATAATCAGCAAAATCGAAATCGGCTTCACCTGCACCTAACTTCATAATCACATCCCAATTTGGCGCCTTATTTAACTTAAAGTTCACATCGTTGCCTCCATCGCCGAAATTATATCTGCCTTTCTTATTATCCATTTTAAAGGTTAACACGGTTGCGCTATCTGTAACTACTTTATTTAAGGAGAAATTACCATGTTTTTTATGAACATCTGCATTAATCAACTCGCTTGTTTCGCCATCTAAATTGAAAGATATACCACCCCCAGAAATATTTAAAACTGTTTTTTTAGCATTTTCTGTTGATACAAAGGGTTGAGTAAGATTCAGATTGCTGTATGTGCTATCCCGATCGTTATTATCGTCGCCATCATTGTTATCCTCGTCGCCCAAATTAATATCAATATCTTTGTTGAAGCGATTGTTTCCCCACCATCCATGTTCTGGTGGCTGCTGCCCACGGTAGAAAAGAAACGCTAATCCCACCACCAAAACACCAATTGAAATCATGCTGCCGGTTTGAGAATTATTTCTATTGAACAGCATGTTAAGGCCAAAAATGATGAGCAATAGTGGCCAAAAGCTCCATACGTTACGCCAATAAAAATCAATTACGCCAAAGTTTTCGAGTAAGAGTACTCCGCCTATAAAAAGCAAGATAATACCCCAAATTAATCTATCTAATTTCATAATATTTTATGCTTGAGGGTTTGTAGGGGACTGATTGTTTTCATCTTTTGGTACTGGTTGATCTTCCACAACAATGGCTTCAGAGAAATCGGTTGGCTTTTTAGCTTCCTCTTCCGTGTTTGCTTGTTGATTTTGAAAAGCATTCCATTCGTTTTTACGTTTCGATTTAGCGATAATGCTTATACCCAAAGCAATAAATAACAAAGGCCACATAAACTTAAACAGGTTTCTAAAACTGAACCAATCAGGGATAAAATCCAATTCGCGCATCAAAAAGAAACAGCCAATTACCAATAATAGTAGGCCCCCAACGGTACGCCCAGTATCATTCGGTTTGTTAAACTTGCTAAAGTCGGGTTGCGTTTCAAATGGTTTCTTTCCTAACCCTTCGTTAACTGGCTGACTCCAGTTCGGATTTGTATTTGCAAATGGATCGGCCATGCCAAAAGGAGGTGTGTTTGGATTGTTTTTGTTAAAGTAATCGTTAAATTTTGAAAATTTAGATGCCGGATCATTATTCACTGGAACAATAATCCACATGATGATATAGGCCAGTAAGCCTCCGCCAGCCATAAAAATAGCCGATAATACAAACAATAATCTAATTATGGTAACCTCCACTTGCATGTAATCTGCAAGGCCCGAAGCTACACCGGCAATCATCTTATCGTGTTCATTTCTAAAAAGCTTCCTTTCCATAATCGTGTTCATTTTGTGTTTAAAAATCGAGCGGAGTAATTAAAACCTCATCAACATTTACCCCTTTACTTAAGTTTAAAATGGTAAATAGCGTATCTGCAATATCTTGGGGTTGTACAAATTTGTCATCTGGAATGCTTGTGCCTTCCCATGATGAGGTTTTTGTTGAACCCGGCAAAAAAGCAGTTACTTTAACTTGATGGGGTGCTAACTCTTGCCGCAATACATGATTAAGACTGAGCATCGCTGCTTTTGTTACACTATAACTTCCGCCATTTTTTACTGGCGCATTACTGGCAACCGAACAGATATTGAAAATATGACCATGCTTCTGCGAGCGCATTTTTTTACCATAAAATTTACCAATGTAATAGGCTGCATTTACATTTATATTTTGCTGTTTTTCAAAGATTTCATCCTCTTCATCGAGCATAGAACCTGGCAAAAAGGCTCCTACATTGTTTACCAACACATCCACATCACCAAAATCTTTTTCAACAGTATGTAAAAAACGATACACTTCTTCCTTTACTGCACAATCAACCGAATAAATTAAAATTGTGCGACCAATTAAAAAAAGTTCATCCCTAAGTTGTTCAAGTTCTGTTAAATTTCGGGCTACAAGCGCTAGGTGATAACCTTCATTGAAAAGTTTAATGGCTATTGCCCTACCAATTCCTTTTGTTGCTCCTGTTATTACCGCTTTCATATTTTTGTGGTTTAATTTTTGTAAGCAAAAAACCATATTTATATTTAAAACCACGAATATTTCTGCAATTAACCAAAGGCTACAACTTTTTTATTGTTTCTTTGTAGTATTATAGAATGATCATTTAAATTAAGCAAAAACATACGGAATGAATTTTACCAATTTCGGCAGATACATCCTGCTACTCAAATCTGTATTCAGACGGCCGGAAAAACTCAAGATATATCTTAAGGAAATTGCCAAACAGATGGATTATGTAGGTGTAGGCTCATTAGGGCTTATCGCAATCATTTCTACCTTTATTGGCGCGGTAATGACCTTACAAATTGCTTTCCAGTTGGTAAGTGATTTTATCCCAAAAACAATTATTGGTTCAGTAAATCGCGATTCGAGTATTTTAGAACTGAGTCCCACCATTAGTGCAATTGTACTTGCGGGTAAAATTGGATCTGCCATTTCATCAGAAATTGGATCGATGCGGGTTACCGAGCAAATAGATGCCTTAGAAATTATGGGTATCAACGCGCCTGGCTATCTTATTTTACCGAAAATTATTTCGGGCATCACAATGGTACCGATGTTGGTTATTATTTCTATGTTTTTAAGTATTACTGGCGGATACATTGGTGGATCAATCTCTGGTGCAGTTACTCCGGCAGAATACATTCAAGGGATTACAACTGATTTTAATCCATATACCATTACAGTTGCTTTGGTTAAAGCTTTTGTATTTGGTTTCATCATTACCTCTGTACCGGCTTACGAAGGCTTTTATGTTAAAGGCGGTGCATTAGAAGTTTCTCTGGCAAGTACAAGAGCAGTTGTAATTAGCTGTATCTCTATCCTTGTTTGCGATTATTTGGTTACTCAACTGTTATTATAATGATTGAAATAAAAGATATTTATAAATCATTTTCGGGAAATGAAGTTTTAAAAGGCATTTCAGGATTATTTCAAGAAGGGGTAACCAATTTAATTATTGGAGGTTCCGGATCAGGAAAAACAACATTGTTGAAATGTATGGTGGGTTTACACCAACCCGATTCGGGCTCGGTGCTTTATGATGGAAGAGACTTTACACCAATGAGTTACGAAGAACGTATTGATGTCCGTAAAGAAATCGGTATGCTTTTTCAAGGCTCTGCACTTTTTGACAGTATGACGGTTGAAGAAAACATCATGTTTCCTTTAAACATGTTTACTACACAAACGCGAAGCGAAAAACTTGATCGCGTAAACTTTTGCTTAGAACGCGTTAACCTGGAAGGCAAAAACAAATTGTTTCCATCAGAATTATCGGGAGGGATGAAAAAAAGGGTTGGTATTGCCCGTGCAATTGCCATGAATCCGAAGTATTTGTTCTGTGATGAACCAAACTCGGGCTTAGATCCAAAAACATCCATCGTAATTGATGAATTGATTAAAGAATTAACCGAGGAATACAAAACCACTACCATTGTGGTTACCCACGATATGAACTCGGTAATGGGAATTGGCGATTATATTCTATTTTTGCACGAAGGAAAAAAATTCTGGGAAGGCAGCAATAAAGAAATTGCCCATACTGATATTCAAGAGCTTAACGACTTTGTTTTTGCCAGCCGCTTTATGAAAGCCGCGAAAGATAAATTTTAAGCAACCATAACAACGCTCGCTTTAAATTGGCACCTAGCTAGGTAATTGCGAGTAATATTTATAATAAATGATACAATTACTTACCCCAACCCATTGGAAAGATTACGAACTAATTGATTGCGGGGATTTCGAAAAATTAGAACGTTTTGGAAATGTTATTTTAATCAGACCGGAACCTCAGGCGGTATGGAAAAAAACATTATCCGAACAAGAATGGAAAAAAACGGCCACGATTACCTTTAGAGGTCGTTCGGCAACTTCTGGCGAATGGGTAAAGAAAAACCAAAGCACACCAGACCGTTGGCATGTTGAATATAAAAATAACGAAGTAGCCATTAAACTTCGCTTAGGATTAACTTCTTTTAAGCACGTTGGGGTTTTTCCCGAACAAGCTGTTAACTGGGATTTTATATCATCATCAATTAAAAAGTTTACTACACCCAATCCAAAAGTTTTAAATCTCTTTGCCTACACCGGAGCTGCGTCTTTAATTGCAAATGCAGCGGGTGCAGAAACCACTCACGTTGATTCTATTAAACAAGTGGTGACTTGGGCGAATGAAAACCAAGAACTTTCGGGATTGAAAAATACCCGTTGGATGGTTGAAGATGCCTTAAAGTTTGTAAAAAAAGAATTAAAAAGGGGTAAAAAATACAATGGGATTATCTTAGACCCACCCGCTTATGGCCACGGACCAAATGGCGAAAAATGGAAACTTGAAGATCACATTCAAGAAATGATGCAGGATGTTGTTCAACTTTTAGATGAAAAAGAGCATTTTTTAATACTCAACACCTATTCTTTAGGCTTCTCTTCTGTTATTGTGGAGAACTTAATTCGAACATCTTTCCCAAATGTTAAAAATTTAGAAACTGGAGAATTGTATTTACAAGCCACTGCTGGCATTAAACTTCCACTGGGTGTTTTTGGTAAGTTTTGCAATGTTTAAATGTTGAATACTTTATTTTGCGCTACCAGTTTTCCAGCCTACTTTAATACCCTACAGATTCGGAAAACCTGTTTAAAACTATAATCTATAATAATCTATGAAAATACCTCAATTAGCGGGCACACTAATGCTTGGTTTTGCTGCAATTAGCTTATTTGCCAACTGCAATTCGGATGGTAAAGGCGGCGTGAGCAAAATCTTCTCTTCCGACACCACAAAGAAGAAAACAGATTCTACAGCCAATGTAATGAAGCCTGTAGATCCTAAACTTTACGATTCTTTAGTGCTCAAATTGGCTAATGGAGATACAACAGGAAAATGGCCAGTAAAAAAACAACCATACCCATTGGCTGGTGCAATTTTACCATTTAAACGTATTGTAGTTTATTATGGCAACCTGCACTCAAAAAAAATGGGTGCCTTAGGAGAATATGCGCCAAAAGAGATGTGGCAACGCTTAAATGCTGAGGTGAAACATTGGGAAAAGGCAGATCCATCTACCCCAGTACAGCCAGGCTTACATTATATCGCTGCAGTAGCGAGCGGTACTCCTGGAAAAGATGGTAAGTACATAAACAGAATGGGCAACAAACAAATCGACTCGGTACTAAAAATCGCGAAAATGCAACCTGGAACGATTGTATTTTTAGACTTGCAAGTTGCATTGAGTACGATAAAGGCAGAATTGCCACACATTGAAAAATATTTAGAGCTACCTTATGTTCATTTAGGTATTGATCCTGAATTTTCGATGAAAGACGGAACACTTCCGGGCAAAAAAATTGGAACTTACGATGCGGCAGACATTAACTATGTAACTGGATATTTAGCTGATATTGTTAAAAAGCACAACTTACCTCCAAAGGTTTTTACTTTACACCGCTTCACCAGAAAGATGGTAACCAATTATCAAAATATCAAATTACGCCCTGAAGTTCAGGTGGTTATGCACATGGATGGATGGGGAGAACCTGAATTGAAAAAAGGAACTTATCGCCATTTCATTTATGGAGAACCTGTTCAATTTACAGGCTTTAAATTATTCTATAAAAATGATTTGAAAAAAGAGCCTAAGCGTTTAATGACTCCAGAAGAATTATTAAAACTAACGCCTAAGCCAATTTACATTCAATATCAATAACATTTTGGTTTAGGCCAATTTGAAAACCTCGTGAATTTAGTTTTGCGAGGTTTTTTTGGGTTTTAAAAAAACTGAAATGGCATGGTTTTCGTTAACTTAGTATATGCAAACAGCAATTTTTGGGGGAGGGTGCTTTTGGTGCACTGAGGCGGTATTTCAAACCGTAAAAGGCGTAAAACAAGTGGTTTCTGGGTATATGGGTGGGGAACTAAAACATCCCACATATATGGAAATTTGTAATGGAGACACCGGACACGCAGAAGTAATTCAAGTACAATTTGATGAGAAAGTAATTTCTTTTAACGAACTGTTGCTAATCTTCTTCAAAACACATAACCCAACCACGCTGAATAGACAAGGAAATGATACTGGAACGCAATATCGGTCGATTATTTTTTATGCAAATCAAGAGCAGAAGGAACAAGCTGAAAAAATGATTGACGAGTTGACCAGAGAAAAGGTTTACGAAAAAGCCATTATTACTGAAGTTTGCCCGATTTCTGATTTTTATGAAGCTGAAGATTACCATCAAAACTATTTCCTCCAAAACCAGGGAAAGCCTTATTGCGCATTTGTAATCCAGCCAAAACTGAATAAATTTATATCAGATTTTAAAGATATGGTTAAGCCTGATGATTCTGAATAAATTTAAGACTCAAAAGTGAGTAAGGCATGTTGACTCGATGTGTGTAAATCTCTCCAAACTCTATTGATTTCGGTTTCCTTTCTTGCAGCTTCCAAACCACCATAAATAAATAAAGAATCGGCAATTTTTCTGCAAAGATGTGCCAATTGCCTACTTGATAAACTAACCTTCTTTAACTGGCTTTCTCGAACAATTCTATTACTCGTCAATTCCGCCCAAGACTCATCAAATACGGCGTAAAATGCTGCTTTGGCCTTTGCCAAATTTTGTTTGCTTGCTTTCAACTCGCGATCGAAAAAAGCAATCTGGGCTTCGGTATAGCGTTTCAAACCCGATCTGGCATAAAAAGCACTTTCTACCAAGCTAATGAAGTGGTTTGCCATACCAAGATTATTAACAGCGAGCGTAGTTTCTGCCAATTGTAAAAATGGATAATCAAAACCTTCATCGGCAACCTCGATAGTGTTGTTTATTTTGAAGGTTCTATTGCTCGGAACTTCCACGTCAATCACATCAAAGGCATGGCTACCTGTAGCAATAAGCCCAAAATAAGACCAGCCAGGCAAAATATTTATCTCATCTTTCTTTAAGATGAATGATTTTACCTCTGGATTTCCCGCTTCATCTAATAGCTCTGAGCCATCCTCATTTTGCAATGTGCAGTTGGCGGTAAAAATCGTAGCATGTAAGGCTCCACTCGCATATTTCCAATGTCCATTGATTAAATATCCATTGGCGGTTTTAGTTGCTGTACCTCCAATTGCCCCGCTTCCTGCGAAACAAACGGTCCTATCGGCAAAAATTTCTTTGGCCAAGTCGGCATCAAGAAATCCTGCAAACCAACCCGCGCCAGCACAAAGGGTAACTGTCCAACCCAAACTGCCATCGGCTTCTGCCAGTGCTTCCTCAAGTCTTAAAATTTCGGGTAATTTCTTCCCCGGTCCACCATAAATTTTGGGCACAAATAATTTGAACCATTGCTGTTGATAGGCCACCTCTAAAATTTCGGGATGAAGTTGCCCCAGTTCTTCTGAGGCTGCTGCAAATTCTTTTACCTTTTCTTGCCAAGATTGAGCGATGGTTTTTTGCATATTCGATTTAGGGAATAATTTCAATTTAGGTTCCGATTAACTGAATTTGGAAAACTTAATTAGCGATTGCCATTTTTTTGTTGTTGATGATTTTCTTCCAATCTAGGTATCCAAAAATGGCAACGATAAACAAAAAGGTGGTTAAGCAGCCCATCATGATGTATTTTTTGTGAATCAACAAGGGTATGGCTACAATATTGGAAATGTTCAGAAAGATCCAATTTTCGATTTTTCGCTTTGCCAATAGCCACATTCCTGCCCATGCAAAGGCAGATACAAAGGCATCAGCAAATGGCACATCAGATTTTGTAAAGTAGATATCGGTTCCATTGATGATAAAATGTTCGGGCAGGTTAATCAATAGCGTATAGAACACGGCAAAGCCAATGATGGAAATTGATATGGCAATAATCCATTCCTTCCTTGTTGAAGCATACACCTCTTTGTGATGATGGTTCTCTTTATTTTTCCAAATCATCCAGCCATACACACTCATAATGAGGTAGTAAAAATTAAGAATAATTTCTGCGTAAAGATTGGCTTTAAAAAGTAAAAACATCCCCAATAAAATAGAGACAATTCCGGTTGGATAGAGCCAAATGTTATTTTTTTTGGCCAATAATACTTCAGATACGCCAAAGCCTACGGCCAACCATTCGATAATTGAGGTGTTTAAAATCTGCTCTTGAAAAAGCCTAATCCAATCTTGAAAATTCATTTACAATCGTTTTTGCTAAAAGCCAATACATAAAATTGGAAACTGCTTTCAGGGCGAAACAGCATTGTAAAATTAACCTCTTCCCTACGTCGGCATTATCCGAATCAGGTCGTATGAGGTAGTGGTTTAATTTGCGTAAAAGCAGAAAGATTAATCTTCCACACCTTAGCCATTAGACAGCTACCTCTTTTTGGGTATAATCTCAGCCAATTAAGTGCAACAGAAATTGCAAGCTTAAAAAGCACCCCTTTGAGTAAGGCAAATATAGTTTTTTAACTTAATGATTCGAATTTTTATTCTGCTTCCGCTTAATTGAGCTGGGTGAGATTAAAATTTGGGGCGTTCTAAAGCTTAAGGGACTCTAAAAACCAACCCTTGATTTTCCCCGCATGCAAATCACAACTTTATGTAAATACCTTATCCGCCATTTCGACCTTAGTTGAGAAATCTTTTAAAGGATGTTTTCTGTTTTTGGTTCAAAGATCCCTCCATTCCGCCGCGCTGCAGTCGGGATGACGGATTAAGGCAGCTGCGCTCCAATCTAAAACAAGCCCAATTGCCCTTTGTCATCAATATCAATGTCGTCTGGATTGGTAATCTCGAAATCTACTTTTTTAGCTGGCTTCTCCTCAACTGGCTTTTCGGCTGCTTGAGGTTGCTCTTTTTTTACAAGTTCGGGTTTTAAAGTTTCCACTGGTTTCTTTGCAATCGGCTTGTCATCCTCAACAACTTGCTTAGTCTTTGCTGGCTCAACAGCAGGCGCAGGTATGGTTTCAATAATCTCTTCTTCAGATTTTACGGTTTTAATTTCTTCTGCCACGGATTCCGCAGTTACCGCCTCTCTCTCGGTATCAATATTTTCGTCTATCGAGTTATCCGCTCCACCAGACTCCTGTTCCTCAGATTCTTCAATAGCCGCCTCTGGCTCTTCCAAAACTACTTTTTGAACATCATGCGGCGATAATCTATTTCCGTTTGCTTTTAAACCCTTCACATCAATCAGTTCAGATAAAGTAAGCTCCAAGGTTTCTGGTATTTGAGTTTTCCCTTTTAAAACATCAACAATAACTTTTGATGCTGGATTTGCGGTTAAATACAACAACCTTGATTTTGGTTCTTCACTAATGAAAATGGTTTTGCGCCCAATAGACTGAAGCTCAAATACAAAACGTTTAATGAAATAATTTTGTGCCTTACCCTCAAAATGAACCGCAGCAAATACTTTTTCCGGATCGAATTTTTGGATGAGTATCAATCCATCATCAAAGTGATTGCTCAACTCAAAAGAACTTAGTTCGTAGTAGCCATCCTTATGCACCTGCAAAATGCGATCGTCTCCATCAAATTCGCCCAAGTACTTACCTCTTCCGTCCACATTGAGGCGTTTTAATAAATCATCGTACCAAATTTTTAAGCCCGATAAGGTAGAAACGCCCTTACTTTTTAGTGTAATTTTTTTAACTGGATATTTTGAAATGATGTTTCCTTGCGAACCACGACCTTTAATTGCAACCTCTGCGAAATCTTGATCGAACTGAAGCTTACGCAATTTAGAATGCGGTTTCAAAGCAACATTGATAATTTCTGCCTCTCCGTTAGGGTTGGCAGTGAAGTATAGAATTTTTGAACCTTTTGATCCTTTGGTTAAGTCATATTCTTTATCGCGGGTTACGCCAACCACTGCAAAGCGTTTGATGTATGAGGTACCGCTTGCACCATCTTTATAAATCAAATTATAAATGGTACGTTCATCGTTTTTCTTAAACACTTGGGCATGAATAATTCCCTTGCCAACGAAGGTTTTATCTGCAACTTTTGTGATGATACATTTACCATCCTCACGGAAAACAATAATTTCGTCGATGTCAGAACAATCTGCAACAAATTCATCTTTACGCAAGCCCGATCCGATGAAACCATCTTCACGGTTCATGTACAGTTTTACGTTAGCTAGTGCCACTTTAGATGCCTCTACCCGATCAAATAAACGAATCTCAGTTTTACGCTCACGTCCTTTACCGTATTTATCCTTCAAACGTTGAAACCAAGCTATTGCGTAATCGGTTAGGTGTTTCAAGTGATTTTTAACCACTTTAATTTCATCCTCCAGATTTTTCATCTGTTCGTCGGCCTTTTTCACATCAAAACGGGTGATGCTACTCATTGGCTTATCAATCAGTTTTTTAAAATCCTCTGGCAAAATTTCGCGGTAAAGAGAAGGTTTAAAAGGTTCGAAAAGTAGGTGCAATACTTCTACAACCGTATCGAAATTACTGGAATTTTCGTATTCAGGATTTTTGTACATGCCCTCCTGAATAAATATTTTTAATAGCGAACTGAAGAAAATTTTCTCTTGCAACTCGTGCAAGCGGATTTCCAGTTCTTTTTTAAGTAAGCTTTTAGTATGCTTGGTATTCTCAATCAGAATATCGTTAACACTTAAAAAATGTGGTTTATCATCTTGAATGATACAGGTATTTGGCGATATCGAAACCTCGCAAGCGGTAAAAGCGTAGAGCGCATCTATGGTAACGTCAGGTGAAATACCCGGAGCCAAGTGGACAACAATTTCTACATTGGCCGCGGTATTATCTTCAATTTTTTTGATTTTGATTTTACCCTTGTCATTAGCCGATAAGATACTATCAATTACAGAACCTGTAGTAGTGCTAAAGGGCACCTCGGTAATCACCAGTGTTTTTTTGTCTTTTTCGGTAATCTTGGCTCGGACACGAATTCTACCACCCCTTTGCCCTTCGTTGTAGTTGGTGAAATCGGCCATACCACCGGTAAAGAAATCGGGTAGAATATTAGGGCGCACACCCTTTAAGGCTTCAATAGAGGCATCTAAAAGCTCGATAAAATTATGAGGCATTACTTTGGTAGCCAAACCTACTGCAATACCTTCCGCTCCTTGCGCCAACAGCAACGGAAACTTAACGGGTAAAGTAACAGGCTCATTATTTCTACCATCGTAACTTAATTGCCAAACCGTGGTATCGGCATTAAAAACAACTTCGTTTGCGAATTTTGATAATCTGGCCTCAATATAACGAGGTGCAGCGGCACTATCGCCAGTAACTGGATCGCCCCAGTTTCCCTGCATGTCAATCAGTAAATCCTTTTGACCAATTTGCACCATAGCATCGCCAATAGAGGCATCGCCATGCGGATGATATTTCATCGTATTACCGATCACATTAGCCGCTTTATTGAAACGCCCATCGTCCATCTCTTTTAACGAGTGCATGATACGACGCTGCACCGGCTTTAAACCGTCATGAATATGCGGCACAGCCCGATCCAAAATTACGTATGATGCGTAATCGAGGAACCAGTTCTCGTATAAACCGTTAATTGGTGTTATGGTATGCTTATGTTCTTCGTTTGGATTTAAGTTTTGGTCTGATTCTTCACTCATCTATTTACAAAAATTGGCAGCTGTAAATATAATAAAAATGATTTCACAGTGTGAAGTGAGGTTATTCACATTTCAATACCCAAAAATATAGATTGCTACATTAAAATCAACGTTAAGCGATAAAGTTAAGCCTTAGCCCCAGTTAATCGATCTTCTACAAAGGCGAAAGGCAATAAACTCTGCACACTTGGTATTTTCATAATTTCACCATTAAGACAATAAAATATCACGGCTATTGATGAGTTTTGTTTACGCTCGAATTCTGCCATTACCTGCAAACAGCCTCCGCAGGAAGTTACGGGCTGTAAAATTTCAAAGGCATCGGTTTGTGCCGTAATGGCCATGCGCTCAATCGTAGCTTTGGGATAAGTTGCACCAATGGTGAAAAGGGCTACCCGTTCTGCACACAAACCAGATGGATAAGCTAAGTTTTCTTGATTGCTGCCCAATACCGTTTCGCCAGATGCCAAACGAATTGCCGTACCCACTTTAAATTTGGAATAGGGTGAATACGAACCTGTTAGGGCCTGTTCAGCAAGTTGGCACAATGCTCTATCCTGCTCGTCCAACTCTTCTATACCATCGTATTTTTCGAAACTAATATTTAGGTTTACTGATTTCATTTTTAAGGGATTACAAAACCGCCATTGTTAAATTTTTATAGCGGGCGAACAATTTAGGTTATTTTTTGTATTAATTATAAAATTGTGCGGTTAATTAATTTTAATGGCATACTTATAGCCTTTGTAAAACACCAAACTCGCATAGCTTTGAATAAATACGTACGTAAAAGTCTCAAAATTTTACTTTGGGTAATTGCTTCAATCATCATCCTCGTTGTAGGTATAGCCTTATCCTTAAACATCCCAGCAGTACAGAATTTTGTTAAGGGAAAGGCTATTAACTACCTGAAAAACAAAACGAAGACAGAAGTTAGTTTAGAAAGCATTAAAATCGCACTACCAAAGGATGTGGTTTTAAATAAGTTTTATATCGAAGATAAAAAAGGTGATACGCTATTATATGCAGAGAAACTAGCCGTAGATATTAGCTTGTTTAAATTATTAAAAAACACCGTTGAGATTAACAACATTGAACTAAAAAATATACGCGCAAATGTAAAGCGCATAAATCCCGATACAACTTTTAACTTTTCTTTTTTGGTGGATGCTTTTATGAGCGACCAAAAGAAACCAAAAGAGAAAGTCGATCAGGATACCACTTCTACACTAAAATTTTCTGTGGATAAGGTTTCGTTTGAGGATATTGGCATAACCTACCGTGATGATGTTGCTGGAAATGATGTGAAACTGTATCTCGGTGCATTTAAAACAAAAATCAAAGATTTCGATTTAGCCAACCAACACTACGTAATTAAAGAATTAAGTTTAAACAACACTTCTTTAAAGTATTTACAGCAAAAACCGCTTACCCAATTGGTTCAGCACATTACCAATAGCGTAGATAGTAGTGAGAAAGAAAAAGGAAAACTACCTTTAATCGAAGTGGAAAATTTTGCCTTCAACAATGTAAAGGTAAACTACGATGATCAAATTTCGACTACAAAAGCCGTTGCCGATGTAAATGAACTTGGTTTGGTAAACTTGAAAGTAGATTTAACCAATAGTAAATATACGGTTGATGATGCTAAGCTAAATCAATCTAACATCTTATTTGCCTTTAAGCCTGCGCCATCTAACGATTTAAAAAAAGTAAAAGATACAGTCGTGCCTGAGAAATCGCCGCTTGCACTAGTCATCAAAAACATCAGTTTAAATCGAAACAACGTAAAATTCGATAACCTTGGAGCAAAGCCTGCGCCGAAAGGTATGGATTTTAATCACCTAAACATTAAAGGCTTAACCTTGGGTGCGAGTGATGTAAACTATAGCGCTGCCGGAATAAAAGCCAATGTTAAAAATGGTTCGTTAACAGAGAAAAGTGGTTTTGCTTTAAATGAGTTAAGGGGTAATGCAATTTACAACGATAAATTGATTAAGCTCAGCAACTTTGTTTTAAAAACACCAAATACAACGATAGAAAATGCAACCGAGCTCAACTTTACTTCTATGGATGACCTCACCAAGCATCCTGAACGTGTTAAGCTAAGCCTCAACTTTAAAAACACCACAATTGGCTTAAAGGATGCCGGTTATTTTAGTGATGCTATTCCGGCCAATTATCGCAATCAAAAAATTAAGCTCAACGCAGACGTAAACGGATATTTAAATGATTTGAATATCCCGCGCTTGCAAATTAGTGGATTAAGAAACACCCAAATTGACATTAGTGGAAAAGCCAAAGGCTTGCCAGATATTAAGAAAACCTTTCTAGACTTAAACATTAAAAAATTCTACATAACCAAAAGCGATATTTTAGTTGCCGTACCGAAAAAATCTTTGCCCCCAAGTATTGAACTGCCCTACGTGATACAAGCAAAAGGTAATTTCAAAGGTTCGATAACGGATTTTAACACCAACCTGAATATTCAAACGGATATGGGTGGTGCAGTTGTTGTGGCTGGTATGAATGGACCGAAGGGCAGAGAAAGTTACAAGGCCAATGTAAGTTTAAATAATTTTAACGTGGGCAGATTGTTGAAAATGCAACCTAAATTGGGCCGTGTTTCTGCAAAAGCTGATGTGGTTGGAACGGGACTGGACCCTAAAAAAATCAATGCAAAATTTAATGCGAAAGTTTTAAGCGCCTACTATAACAAATACACCTATCGCAATTTAAACGTAGCCGGAAATTACAGCGGACAAAACATCAATATAAAAAGCAGCATGCCAGATAGCAATGCAAATTTTGCTTTGGATGCAAAAGTAAATCTTGCGGGGAAATACCCTGCGGTAAAAGCCAATTTAAACTTAAAACAGCTCAATCTTCAGGCTTTAAATTTTAGCCCAACGGTTTTAAGCGCCGCTGGATTAATAAAAGTTGATTTAAGCACGGCTGATGCAGATTACTTAAATGGATCGGTTGATGTTACTGGCTTACAACTGGTAAAAGATGCACAGCGAATTAATGTTGATACCATTTCTGTTCGAGCAAAATCTACCGCTACAGAAAACCAACTCACACTTAAATCAGAAATTTTATCTGCTAAAATTGATGGAAAATATCAGCTAACGAAAGTTAGCAACGCCATCATCAATGAAATTAATAAATATTATGCTTTTGGCCAGGTAACTAAAATCCCCGATCAACGCTTGCGGTTTTTTGTACAAGTGTACGATTCTAAGTTATTGAAAAATTTTGTACCCGAACTCACAGTGTTTAAGCAATCGCAGTTTTATGGCCTAATTGATACCCAGAAAGACAGCTTGCAAATTAAAGCCAATTTTCCGCAGGTTGTTTATGGCGATTTTAAGGTTGATACAACGGTTTTAAACATCAACAATGATAATAACAAACTTGCTTATGCCCTAACCGTTAAAAGCTTGCAAAGTCCTTCCATTGCCCTATTTAATACAGAAGTAAGTGGGGATGCGGCCAACAACAACCTAGGGGTGAACATATTTTTAAGAGATAGACAGCTGAAAGATAAATATAGAATTGGTGGTATTTTCCAGTCCATCAACAAAGATTTCAAATTCAGTTTAGACCCTCAGAAACTGCTTTTAGACTATCAGAAATGGGTGGTTTCGCCTGACAACTATATCCAATTTGGGCAATCGGGAATTTTGGTCAATCAATTTCAAATCAGCAATAGTGGGCAATCATTATCCATAAATAGCAATCCAACTACGCCGAATGCACCCCTAACTGTTGAATTTAAAGATTTCCAATTGGAAACCTTAACCAAGTTTGCAGAAACCGATACTACTTTAGTTGGTGGCAAATTAAATGGAACGGCAAATGTTAAAGATCTGGCCTCTAATCCAAAATTCGAAGCCAACTTAACGATAGATCAATTGCGTTATCAAAAAGATCAACTAGGAACATTACGTGTTGCGGTAAACAACAATACCCAAAACGCTTTTGAAGTTAACGTAGCCTTAACGGGCGTGCACGAATTAAGGGTAAATGGTTTCTATTACACCGCGCCGCAAAGTGCATTGGATTTAACGGTTAACATCGATAAAATCGAAATGAAAAACATCGAAAGT
Source organism: Pedobacter yonginensis (assembly GCF_003173595.1). Lineage (GTDB taxonomy): Bacteria > Bacteroidota > Bacteroidia > Sphingobacteriales > Sphingobacteriaceae > Pedobacter > Pedobacter yonginense. Next base: position 223,710 of record NZ_QGNZ01000004.1, on the reverse strand, counting down.
CTATCGCAAGGTCAGTTAAAAAATGGAACAGGTACCCTAACTGGAGCCTTATCTGTTAAAGGTGCATTAACCGCGCCTAGGATATTGGGCGATTTAACCTTCAACAATGCTGGCATTAAAGTGGCGTACGTAAATTCCTATTTCCGCATGCCTAACGAGAAAATTTCGTTTACCAATGAAGGAATACGTTTTAACAATTTTACTTTGATAGATTCCTTGAATCAAAAAGCAACCATCAATGGGAACGTATTTACCACCGATTATAAAAATTATCGTTTCGGTTTAGATGTAAATATGAACAACTTCAGGGCGATTAACTCGACCGCGGCAGATAACGACATGATTTATGGAACAGTCTTTATCACGAGTAACATTAAAGTTCGTGGAGATTTGAACCAGCCAAGCGTTAACATGAACATCAAGGTCAACAAGGGAACAAAATTCTTTTTCGCTTTACCTTCAAGCGATCCTTCTGTCATCGATCAAGATGGAATTGTTCAGTTTATAGATGCTGATGCACCTCCTTTTAACGGACAAAGAGCTTTAAAGGTAGATAGTGTAAGTAAGTCGCCTATTAAGGGCATAAACTTAGTGGCCGCGATCACTATAGACCCTGAAGCCGAATTGAATGTGGTAGTTGATCCTGCAAATGGCGATGCTCTAAATGTTAAAGGCGATGCAAACTTAAATGCTACAGTGGATCCTAGCGGAAAAATTAGCTTAACAGGTCGTTATGAAATTGTTGATGGATCGTACAATTTATCCGTTGGCCCCTTAGGTAAAAAAGCCTTCAAACTGGTAAAAGGAAGCACCATTATTTGGACTGGCGAACCCACTACAGCAAATGTGAATTTAAGCGCACTTTACGAAGTTAATGCAGCGCCTATCGATTTGATTAATGATCCGACTAACGTTCAGGCGAAAACTAAACTTCCTTTCCAAGTTTATTTAATGATGAAAGGCGAGCTTTTGAAGCCAATCATTTCCTTTAAATTGGATTTACCTGAAAACGAGCGAAATGCATTACAGGGCATTGTGTACACCAAATTGCTCAATGTAAATCGCGATGAAAGCGAGCTTAACAAACAAGTTTTTGCACTATTGGCATTGAATAGATTTATAGCCAATAATCCGTTTCAAAGTTTAGCTGGTGGCGGTGGTGGAGTATCTACCCTGGCACGTGCAAGTGTAAGCAAACTCTTAACTGAGCAGTTGAATAATTTAACATCTGATTTAATTCAGGGTGTCGACCTAAACTTTGGCGTAAATTCATCCGAAGATTACTCTACCGGCTCGTTGCAACAAAAAACCGACTTAGAAGTTGGACTATCTAAAAAACTTTTAAATGATCGGTTAACCGTAACCGTTGGAAGTTCTTTCGCCTTAGAAGGGCCACAGGCACCGGGAGAGAAATCGACAAACATTGCTGGAAACGTTAATGTTGAATATGCACTTTCTGCCGATGGTAGGTATCGATTAAGAGCCTATCGCAGAAATCAAAACGACGTAATTGTTCAGGGCCAAATTATAGAAACTGGCTTGGGCTTTACACTCGTTGTCGATTACAATAAATTCAAAGAAATTTTCCAGAAAAAAAGAATAAGAAGAATCAGAAACCTTGAACAAAAAGCACAAAATGAGACAACTAACTAGACCTTTTTTATTTTTATTGGCCTGTTTAGTTTGGGCAAGCTGTAGCAGTACGAAATCCCTAAAACCTGGGCAAATTTTATATACAGGTGCCGAAGTGAAAATTAATCCAGATTCTTCTGGCAAAATTGATGATGAGAAACAAGTTAAATCTGATTTGGAAAGTAAAACTAGGCCACGCCCTAACAAATCCATCTTAGGCATTAAATACAAATTAGGCATTTACAATCTTGCTGGAGAACCTAAAAAACCAAAAGGATTTAAAAACTGGTTGAGAAAACAAGGCGAACCACCTGTTTTGCTTAGCGAAGTGAAGTTAAAATACAATAATGATGTTTTAACAAGCTATTTATTAAGTGAAGGCTATTTACAGGCTGAAGTTACGGGCGATACCGTTGTGAAGGATAAAAAGGGTAAGGCAATTTACACGGCAGTTACGGGTGATAGATATAAAATTAACAAGATTAATTTTCCACCAGATACAGGGGTGTTAACAAAAATCATCAATGCCAACAAAGATAAAACGCTCTTAAAAACGGGCGATTTTTACGATCTCGATGTGTATAAAAATGAACGAATTAGAATTGATAACGACCTTAAAGAACAAGGTTACTTCTATTTCAGCCCCGATTATTTGATCATGCAAGTTGATAGCACAATCGGAAAAAATCTAGTTAATATTTCAGTAAAGATTAAAGATATCGCTCCAGATGCTGGCTTAAAACCCTATACCATTAAAAACATCAACATCTATCCCAACTATTCCTTGAGACGAGATAGCCTTTTAAGAAATTTAAAGCCGCTTCAATATAACGACTTTAACATTTACGACGATAAAAATACCTTTAAGCCAAGGCTTTTCGATCGCTTGGTTTTTTTCCAAAAAGGTGAGCCCTATAATCGTAGAGATCACAATCAATCGTTAAATAGGATGGTAAACATTGGCGCTTTTCAAGATGTGAGGGCCGAATTTCTGCCAGACAGTTCTAAAAATGCAGAACTCGATCTTAATATTTATTTAACCCCACTGAAGAAAAATTCATTAACATTCTCCGTTACAGGCACGAGCAAATCAAACAATTTTGTGGGATCAGAAGTGAAATTAACGCAAACTACCCGAAACCTTTTTAGGGGTGCAGAGCAACTTGATGTGAGCGTAAGTGGTGGATTTGAAACACAAACTTCGGGTACCTCATTAGGCAAAAATTCCTTGTCGCTAACAGCGGAAGGAAAATTAACCTTTCCAAGATTTATCGTTCCTTTTTACAAGCCAAATAGCACCAACGCATTTATTCCAAAAACCATTGCATCCCTCTCCTATCAGATGCTAAATCGTGGCTCGGAATATACGCTAAATGCATTCAAAGCAGAATTTGGTTATAATTTTAAGGAAAACATTTACAAAGAACATAATTTCAATCCAATTTCAGTAAGCTACATTTCTACAAGCTTTCCAGATGTGGATACACAAGAGAGACTCTATGCAGAAAATCCTCTGCTAAGAACTACCCTAGAAAATCAGTTTATCATCGGCAGCAATTATAATTTTACTTACACCAACCAAATGGAAAATAGCCGCAGAAATAATATGTATTTCTATGGCGGTTTAGAAACTGGTGGCAATGTTTGGGGTGCATTTGTTCCAAAAAATGAAGTGGGCAAACGCACACTCTTTAACGTTCCACTTTCTCAATTTATAAGAACAGAGCTTGATTTTAGAGATTATTATAAAATTAACCGGAACCTCATTTGGGCCAACCGCTTGAATTTGGGATACGGCTATGCTTATGGAAACAGTACCTCGCTACCTTTTGTCAGACAGTTTTTTGCAGGTGGTAGTAACGACATCCGCGCTTTCGCTGCGAGAACACTAGGTCCCGGAACATATAAAGTGCCAGATGATGCAATATTTTCGGATCAGGGTGGAGACATAAAACTAATGTTAAACTCCGAACTTAGATTTAAAATTGTAAGTATTCTTTATGGAGCACTCTTTGTAGATGCAGGAAACATTTGGTTGAGAAAAGAAGATTTGGGTGTACCAGGAACCACAAATCTTGGTAGACCAGGATCGGGCTTTAAACTAAGCAACGCACTTAACGAATTGGCCGTGGGTACTGGCGCAGGCGTACGCGTAGATGCAACCATTTTTGTGATTCGGTTAGATGTTGCCTTTCCAGTGCGCAAACCTTACCTGCCTGATGGACAACGCTGGGTACTCGACCAAGTTGCTTTCGGAAATAAAGATTGGCGAAAACAAAACTTAATCTTTAATATTGGGATTGGCTATCCATTTTAAATTTTCAAATGAAAATAATAAACAAGATCAAGAATTTTTTTATTGCACTGTACCATCTTTTTATAGCGGCAGGGAAAGGCTTTGCTGAAGACAGAATTACCAAGCTGAGCGCATCATTGGCTTACTATACAATCTTCTCCTTAACACCACTGATTATCATCATTTTATCTGCCGCTACCCTATTTTTTGGCGATAAGATGAATACGGACACCAGAAATAAGTTTTTTGTTCAGGTAAATGAAATGGTTGGAAAGGATGCGGCAACTCAAATCCAGGGTTTTGTAGAACATGCTAATAAATCTGGCCAATCAACAATTGGATTAATCATCGGCGTAGCTACACTAATAATTGGTTCAACGGCCATATTCATCGAAATTCAAGACAGCATTAACATCATTTGGAAGGTAAAGGCAATCCCTAAAAAGGGTTGGTTAAAAATGCTAACCAATAGATTGCTTTCTTTCTCGCTTATTGTTTCTATGGGCTTTTTGCTCTTGGTTTCATTAGTGATTAACAGTATTGTTGTTGGTTTAGGAGATAAGCTGATTTCATTGCTTTCGAGAAGCCAAATTGATAAAGTTGTTCCTGTTGCAGATGATACAATGGCGTTAATTATTTACATTTTGAATAATGTAATTACACTAGCCGCGGTTACAGCCGTATTTACTGTGATCTTTAAAGTTCTTCCAGATGTGATTATTAAATGGAAATCAGCCATTATAGGGGCTTTGTTTACGGCTGTTTTATTTAGCTTAGGAAAATATCTAATTGGGATTTATATCGAAAAAGGAAATCCAGGCTCTGCATTTGGTGCAGCTAGTTCCATCATTGTGATTCTGCTTTGGATTTACTACACTTCGATCATCTTATATTTTGGCGCAGAATTTACGCAGGCCTATGCCGAAAAATATGATGGCGGGATTATGCCAAGCAAATATGCCGTGTTCACTAAAATTACAATAGTTGAAAAAAAGGTGGATGTACTGCCGCCTCAACATCCAGAAGATACAGTAAACGCTCCTAAGATTGATTGAAGTTAATAATAACATCAACGTGCAAAACATTAAGCTCAATAAGTTTTGCGTCAAGGAAAAAAATTAGCGAATTATTTTTGAATCTGCGGCACCAAATATGTGCCCAACACCGAGCAAAAAGACAAGAATCCCGTTATTTAACAAACCTCAAAATCTTCTCCAGCAGTTCCTTTTCCAGGAAAGGTTTTAGCACCAATTCGTCCATTCCAGAAGCAAGGTAACGCTCCCGATCTTCTTGCAACACATTTGCCGTTATACCTAGAATTGGGATTTTCCTTTTTGCAAGATCTTCACCATTCCTAATTTTGTTTGTCAATTCAATGCCGCCCATTTCAGGCATTTGAATGTCCGTTAAAATCAAATCGTATTGATTATCGTTAAAGAGCTCCAATGCCTCCATGCCATTGTACGCTGTATCGAAAACAATTTTATACTTCTTTAAAATAGTAGTGGCCAATAAAATGTTAAGGGTATTGTCATCAGCCAATAAAATCTTTTTACCTTCTAATCTCTTGGTCTCTCCACTTAGTTTATCAACAGGAAGTTCGCTGGCTTTAGGTTTGCTCGTTGTTTCATAAGGGAGCGCAAAAGAGAAGGTGGAGCCCTTGCCTACCTCACTTTTCACCCTAATTTTGCCGCCCTGAAACTCCACAATTTTTTTGCAAATTGCCAATCCTAAGCCTGTACCCTGCTGTTTTTCTTTGGTGGATGAGTAATAAACCTGTGCGAACTCGTCAAATATGATCTTCTGATCCACTGGATTTATACCCTTCCCGGTATCTGAAATGCTAACCTTTAATGTGGAATTGCCGCCTTGGTTTTTTACAAGACTTGCATTCAGCGTAACACCACCATTAGTGGTAAATTTAATGGCATTACTTAAAAGATTCATTACAACTTGTTTCAACCGCAGCGGATCGCCTAAAATATAAAGGTCTTTATCAATGGGCATGTCAATTTTAAAACCAATCTTCTTTTTGCTGGCTTGAATTTGCATGCTATCAAAAACCTCTTGAATGGCTAAATTGGGAGAAAATGGAATTCGCTCCATAGATACTTTTCCAGTTTCATATTTGGAAAAATCTAAGATATCGTTAACCACATCAAGCAACATCACAGAAGAATTTCTTATGGCTTTAATTTGCTCTTTTTGTTCAGATTCGAGATGTACCTGTTGCAATTGCTCCGAAAAACCAACGATAGAATTGAGGGGTGTTCTAATTTCGTGACTCATATTGGCTAAAAACCTACTTTTTGATAGCGCATAGAGGGAAGCCTTGTTGCTATAATTAATCAAGGCCCTTTCGTTTTTATAAAAGTTGTAAATCGTAAAGAGAACGAAAACCAAAAGCCCTGCTGCTAAACATAAAAGAATCACAGTGAAAAGATCCAAATTTTGTAAAGTGCTCATGGTAGAGCTACCCAGTAAACTTTGAACCGTACTATAGTAATTACTTTCATTTACTTTGTATGCTTTTAACCCATTAACAATACTATTGATTAACTGATGATTAACATCCAAAAGCTCTCTTTCTTTATCTTTTAGCCTCTGATTGATTCGATACAGTTTTAAATAATAATCGTTAATGGCTCTTAGTTGTTTCTTATTATAGGCAACATTTAAAGAGGATGTGTCAGCAGATATCACCGTTCTAACGTAGGTAGATTTAGAACTATCAATTGCCTTTTTACCTTTATCGCCTATGGCATCGAATATTCTACCAAAAAATTTCTTCTTCAGTTTAGCCGCAACTGCCGGCCTAATGGTATCCACTTTTAGAATACTTTTAAATTGCCTTGCTGTGAAAAGCTTACTTTTTGGATTGATATTTTCTACATCCTGATCTACCGAAATCGAAAAATTAATCAAGCTATCCGAAAGTTTACGGAGTTGTATAAATTGAGCAGTTCTTATTTTTTTCTGCTTAATCAGATTGTCAAAGGCTTCCACGGAAAATGCCTTTTCATTTTGACTTTGCCTTTCGATGGTATCCATGATTAAAGAAATTTCTTTAATCTCACCAGCAAACTGATTGTAATAAACCCTTTCTCCGCTTACAATATACATTCTGCAACTGTTTTCAGCATTATAAAGCTTGAAAATACAGCTATCCAATTTCGTAAAATCGCTCTGCACCTGAACAATTTTAGACGCCGATTTTAACAGCGGGATCTTGGAGAAATTCACAAATAATCCAACGGTGATACCGAAAATTATGAGAATTAAAAATACAACTAGTAAATACTTGGTTGCAGAACTTTTTGTGGGTTTCAAAATGCGTTGATTTAATTTTAGATTACATCAACGCCGAATTTTATGCTACTTCATCAATAATTTTGGGTTCCTCTTCCACCTCGTCTTTTTCTACACGCAGATTTTTGATGATGTGCTGTTGCCTATCTGGGGTGTTTTTACCCATATAATATTCCAAAAGACTTTTAATGGTTTGATCCTTTAAGATAACAGGATCTAGCCTGATATCTTTCCCAATAAACAGTCCAAATTCATCCGGAGATATTTCTCCCAATCCTTTAAAACGTGTAATTTCTGGTTTATTCCCTAATTTCTCGATCGCATTTCGGCGCTCTTCATCACTGTAACAATAAATGGTTTCTTTTTTATTTCGAACTCTAAAAAGCGGAGTTTGCAAAATGTAAACGTGTCCTGCTTTTACTAAATCAGGAAAAAACTGAAGAAAGAAAGTCATCATCAGCAATCTGATGTGCATTCCATCCACATCGGCATCCGTAGCAATTACAATATTATTATAATGCAAGCCCTCTAAGCCATCTTCAATATTTAAAGCATGTTGCAATAAATTAAACTCCTCGTTTTCGTAAACCACTTTTTTGGTAAGCTCATAACAATTTAATGGCTTCCCCTTTAAACTGAATACAGCCTGACAATCTACATCACGAGATTTCGTAATCGATCCTGACGCAGAATCACCCTCTGTAATAAATAAAGTGGTTTCGTAACGCTTTTCATGCGTGGTATTAAAATGAACTTTACAATCGCGAAGTTTTTTATTATGTAGCGAAGCTTTTTTTGCCCTATCGTTCGCCAATTTTTTAATGCCCGCAATATCTTTTCTTTCTCTTTCTGATTGCAGAATCCTTTTTAAAAGCGCATCGGCAACATCAGCATGTTTGTGTAAGTAGTCATCCAGTTCTTTCTTTACAAAATCCATGATGAACGTTCTAACCGATGGCCCCTCAGGACCCATATTTTGAGAACCCAATTTGGTTTTCGTTTGCGATTCAAAAACAGGTTCTTGCACCCTTACAGAAATCGCGGCTATGATTGACGAACGAACATCAGACGCTTCAAATTCTTTTTTATAAAATTCTCGAACGGTTTTTACCACCGCCTCACGAAATGCCGCTTGGTGTGTCCCGCCTTGCGTGGTATGCTGTCCGTTAACAAAAGAGTGATAGTCTTCTCCATATTGCTGACCGTGGGTCATGGCAATTTCGATGTCGTTCCCAATCATGTGTATAATTGGATAACGAATTTCTTCAGGCTTGTTAAACTTAGATAGTAAATCGTATAAACCTCTTTCAGAGAAATACTTTTGATTGTTAAAATTGATGGTTAAACCCGTATTTAAGAAAACGTAGTTCCAAACCATGCTTTCCACAAAATCAGGAATGTAGTGGTAATTCCTAAAGATGCTTTCATCAGGGTAAAAAGTAATGGCAGTTCCGTTTCTTTGGGTGGTATCAATTATAGGCTGTTCGCTTACAATCTCTCCTTTAGAAAACTCAACCTTTTTGGTTTTACCATCTCGGTAAGATTGCACTACAAAATTTGTTGATAGCGCATTTACAGCTTTCGTACCTACTCCATTTAAGCCTACCGACTTTTGAAAGGCATTGCTGTCATATTTACCACCCGTGTTAATTTTACTTACACAATCTATAACTTTACCGAGTGGAATCCCACGGCCATAATCGCGAATATTTACTTTTTGTTCTGAAAGTGTAATTTCGATGGTTTTTCCGGTACCCATCACAAACTCATCGATAGAGTTATCTACAATTTCCTTTAACAAAACATAAATTCCATCGTCTTGCGCAGAGCCGTCACCTAACTTACCGATATACATACCGGGGCGTAGTCTGATGTGTTCTTTCCAGTCTAATGAGCGAATACTGTCGTCGTTATAAATTACTTCTGCCATAAATTTTATTTGTTTTTATCAGATTGATCGAACTTTGGTTTTTTTCCGAAAACAAAGCAGCCCTGCCGTAGGATGGTCGCAGAAAGCTTTAACGTTCAACATGACAAGTATTTAGAGATGATTTGATACTGAGAAATGGGGAATTAACGCCGCAAATCTCAAATAGCAAAAATTATTATACAATAATAGTTTTATTCTTTGAGGGTAGCAAAATAAAATTTCAACATACAAACAATATGTATCGACAAAATACTTAGAAATTGCGATGTCGAATGGGGTTGCAAATGCTCCAAACTAAATTGCAACCTAGTTTACATCTAAAAATTACAACATTAATATCGAATTTTTAAACAACATTTTACAAGTCTGTTACCTCTGCTATCTTCATAAATTACTTATCTTCATCCCACCTTTAGTACATCCTTAAATGCAACAAAAAAAGCAACTTTCACTCTTCGATTTATCCATGATTGTAGTAAGCCTGGTTATTGGCATGGGTATTTTTCGCACACCAGTTAATGTTGCGGCGAAGGCACAAATACCCGAATTATTTTACTTGGCATGGGTAATTGGCGGCTTTGTTGCTTTTTGTGGCGCACTAACTTACGCCGAAATTGGCGCTCGCTATCCGGTTACGGGTGGTTATTACAAGATATTTTCAATTGCTTACCACCCCTCAATTGCATTTGCAATCAATTGTATTGTACTCATTTCCAGCGCCGCATCTGTAGCAGCCATTTCCATTATTGGAGCGGAGTATTTAAGCAAAATTATTCTCCCAATAGATAAACAAAACGAAACCTATCGTGTTGCCATTGCCATTACAACCATTCTAATTTTTTATCTGATTAATCTTTTAGGCTTAAAAGCCAGTGCCAAAACCCAAAATGTATTAACGATTATCAAAATTGGAATGGTACTTATACTAATATGTGCCATATTTTTCGGTGGAACAGCCGAAACTGTAACACCGATTTTTAAAACCTTAAATGGTGGGCTACCCACTTGGTCTGATTATGGCAAAGCCTTAGGGCTCTGCTTAATTGCCGTTTCCTTTTCTTATGCAGGCTATGCTCAAACCATAAATTTTGGCGGAGAAGTTAAAGAAGCCAAAAAAGTAATCCCACGCGCTATTATTATCGGACTTACCATCATCGTGAGCTTATATTTGGCCATAAATTACGTTTACGTTAAAGTTATTGGTTTCGAAGAATTAAAATCGGCAGAGAGTATTGCTGCGATATTGGCCTCCAAAATATTCGGGTCTGTTGGCTTCAACATGCTTTCGATAATCATTTTCATTTCAGTAATGGGCTACGTAAATGTTAATTTACTCAGCAACCCAAGGGCTATGTTTGCTATGGGCGAAGAAGGGGCGCTTCCTAAAATATTCAGCAAAATCAATAAAAAAACTGAAGTAATGACTTTAAGCCTAACCGTTTTTACAGTGGTAGCTATTGTAATCATCTTCTTTGCCAAAACCTTTGATAAGATTTTAAACTACACCATTTTTTTAGAAAGTATTAGCATGGCCAGTTCGGCAGCAACACTTTTCATTTTAAGAAAGCGGACTCAGCATCTAGATAAAAAAACCATTTATACTGTTCCTTTATATCCTATATTGCCAATAATATTTATAGCAGCATATACTTTCGTGGCTTTTAGTATTTATGCAGACGATCCTAATGCAGCGTTGAATGGGCTTTATATCTTTATTGGCTTTTTATTCATTTATTTCATTTCGAGGTTGATGAATAGAAAAGAATAAAAAATTACTATAGCCTTATAAATACAGTCTAACATTAATCTTATTGATGAATAAAACACTCTCCTTAAAACAAGAAATTGCTTACGCGGCTGGTATGATTGGCTGGAGTACGATGACCAACATCATCATCGTAATGCTGCCTTATTTTTATCTTCCGCCAAGTAACGCGGGCTTGCCTCCACTAGTACCACAACTTGTTTTTTTGGGTGCCTTTAACATCCTTTCGATTATTGCTGCCTCAGGCAGGTTGGTAGATGCTATCTTCGACCCATTTATTGCATCTAAAAGCGACGCCAGTACAAATCCTAACGGCCGAAGGATGCCTTTTATGAAGGTGGCGATTTTACCTGCCATGCTATTTTGTGCTTTGGTTTTCTATCCCATACAAAAAGGAGAAAGCTTGCATAATGCCTGGTGGTTAACGCTTACACTTTGCTTGTTTTTTGTTTCGGTAACCACTTACATTATACCCTACAATGCTTTACTCGCTGAAGTTACAAACACGCCCAGGCAGAAGGTTAAATTATCAAGCTATCAGCAGGTTGGCTTTGTAATTGGTATTATCTTATCGGCATGTACAAACAATTTTGCCGATTTGGTTCAGCATAACTTTCACGTTGCCAATCGCAGTGAGGCTGTGCAAATTGCCATTTGGGCTTTGTGCATATTATCGGGATTGGTGATGCTTTTGCCAATATTTTTCATAGATGAGAAGCAATTTTCTGTTGCCAAACCTACTCATGTTCCCCTGTGGCCTGCCATTAAGAGTACCTTTAAAAACAGTAATTTTAAATATTACCTGATTTCTGATTTTGCCTTTTACACGGCGCTCAGCATCATCTCAAGTGGATTATTGTTTTTTTGCACCGTACTGCTGGGCTTACCAGAATCAGAAGGTGGAAAATTTATGGGCGCAATGGTGATGGCCTCTTTGCTGTTTTACCCGATTGTCAATTTTGGATCGGCCAAAATTGGAAAAAAACCATTTGTGTTGGCTGCCTTCGGGGTGCTATGCTTAATATTTGTAACGATATTCTTCCTCGGCAAATTACCATTTGGCCCTTACACGCAAATTTATCTATTGGTACTTTCTGCCTCCTTTCCATTAGCCGCATTGGGTATTTTACCGACGGCAATTTTAGCAGATATTGCCCAAAAAGACACAATCGAAACGGGAGAAAATCATGAAGGAATGTTCTTCGCCGTGAAATACCTTTTTGTTAAGCTTGGGCAAACCTTAGGTATTGCCATTTTCGCCATGTTAACCATTTATGGGAAAGACCCAGGAAACGATTTTGGGCTGAGGTTAAACGGTGTTGTAGGCTTTGGTCTTTGTTTAATCGCACTTCTCTTTTTCAGCAGATTTAAAGAAAACAAAGAATAATATGGTGTAGTTTTTCGGTTACTACGCAGAATGGTGATTGCCTTTAGTGCATCCTCAAAAGCCATTTGTTCACTTATCTAAAGAACTGATTTTCAATATACTTTGAAGCACACCAACTGGTTTTTTAGCAAAAAACAATTAATTTACATATCTTTGCCACCGAAGCAGAATTTCTTTATCATTTAAAGCAATCCGCAAGTTAGTCCTTCAACAAATGATTGTTCTAGCTTCTTCGATAAATATTACACAAAAAAATACATGTTATTCAAAGAATTAAACCTCATTGAGCCAATTTTAAAGGCCCTTGAGAAAGAAGGTTACACACAACCCACGCCTATACAGGAGCAATCCATCCCAACAATATTAAAAGGAAAAGATTTATTAGGTTGCGCACAAACCGGAACCGGAAAAACCGCAGCCTTTGCCATTCCGATGTTGCAATTACTGCACGAAAAACACATCAACACTAAAGCAACAAAAAACATTAAAGCTTTGGTTTTAACACCCACCCGTGAGCTTGCCATACAAATTGAAGAAAGTTTTAAAGCTTATGGAAGCAATTTGAACTTACGTAGATTGGTAATTTTTGGTGGTGTAAATCAGCATTCCCAGGTAGAAGCACTTAGAAAAGGTGTGGATATTTTGGTTGCCACCCCCGGCCGATTATTGGATTTAATGAACCAAGGTTTTATCAGTTTAAATTCTATTGAACTTTTCGTTTTAGATGAGGCCGATCGTATGTTGGACATGGGCTTTATTCACGATGTGAAAAGAGTTGTGGCCAAGCTGCCTGCAAAACGACAAACCTTGTTTTTCTCGGCTACCATGCCAGATGAAATCCAAAAGTTAGCCAATACCATTTTATCTAGCCCCACCAAAGTAGAAGTTACACCAGTATCTTCAACTGCCGAAACCATAAATCAATCTATCTATTTTGTTGATAAGCCTGATAAAAAGAAATTGTTGATTCACCTTTTGGAGGATAAAGCAATAGAAACCGCTTTGGTGTTTACCCGTACCAAACATGGGGCAGATCGCATTGTTAAGGATTTAGGTTTTGCTGGAATTAAAGCCGCTGCTATCCATGGCAATAAATCTCAAAATGCGAGACAAAGAGCTTTAACCGATTTTAAAGATCGCAAAATACGCGTTTTGGTTGCAACTGATATTGCAGCACGTGGAATTGACATTGATCAGTTATCGCACGTTTTCAATTATGAATTACCGAATATCCCAGAATCTTACGTGCATAGAATTGGTCGTACCGGTCGTGCTGGTGCAAATGGAATTGCCATTTCGTTTTGCGATGCCGAAGAAAATGAATATTTGTTAGATATACAAAAGCTGATTAAAATTACGCTTCCAATTGTTGACGATCATCCTTACCCATTATCGTGGCAAAATATGATGGCTAAAAATCAGGTTAAACGTAAGCCACAAACGCCATCAAAAGGTGGAGGCGGTGCTAAACGCAGTGATGGAAACATGAGTGGAAAGCCTCGCAACGGAAGTTCACAGAGAAAATTTGGCGGAAATAGAAGAAAAGTATCATAAAACTAGTAAACGATTGAGGCTTGAAGAAATCAATGCTTTAACGGTATAAACAACCGAGTTGTTAAATGCAACTCGGTTTTTTTGTAATCTGTTCGCTATTTGCGCTTTTTTTGGAGATGAGAATGAACAGCCTCACTTATGGTAAAGGTCTAAGAACTAACATCAAGGCAAATTAATATTTATTAAGATGTTGAAATAAATTCAGCAAAACAGATGCTTATTTTGAGTTGCCGGCGACCTAAACTTTATGGTTTTCACTTTCTATCTTTCGGTTTTCACCACAAAAGAAACAAAAGAACACAAAATTTGGTCTTTAAGCTTTCGGTCTTCCAACTTCGGGCTTGAACTTTGGTCTTCCAAATTCGGTCTTTTAGCTTTGGTCTTTTAGCTTTGGTCTTTAGTCTTTCAGCTTTAGTCTTTTATCTTTTAAACCACTACATTAATAATTTTTCCTTTAACAAAGATGATTTTCTTTGGTGTTTTGCCTTCCAGATATTTCTGAAATTGCTCATCCGCAAATAAAATGGTTTCCACCTCTGGTTGAGCGAGTGTTAAAGCCAAATTCAAATTCATCTTCATTTTGCCATTGATAGAAACAGGGTAAGCAAATTCATCCTCAACTAAATGTTCTGGATTAAAAGTTGGGAAAGCCGTATAAGATAAACTTCCTGCCTTATTACCCAATTGAACCCAAAGTTCTTCACAAATGTGTGGCGCATAAGGCGATAAAATGATCACCATATCTTGCAAGATGCTACGTTTGTTGCATTTCACATCTGTTAACTCATTAACTGCAATCATGAAACTAGAAACAGAAGTATTGAATGAAAAACGCTCTATATCGTCCTGAACTTTTTTAATGATTTTATGTAGGGTCTTTAGCTCAGCCTTTGTTGGTGCTTCATCAGACACATTAAACGCCCATGCCTCATTGTGGAATAGCCTCCAAAACTTACGTAAGAATTTAAACACGCCCTCAATCCCATTCGTATTCCAAGGCTTGCTTTGCTCTAATGGACCTAAAAACATTTCGTACATACGCAAGGTATCCGCTCCGTAACGCTCAATCAAATCATCGGGGTTAACCACATTGAATTTCGATTTCGACATTTTTTCCACTTCGACTCCGCACACGTACTTTCCACCTTCAAGAATAAATTCTGCATTTGCATATTCTTCCCTCCAAGCCTTAAATTTATTTAGATCAAGGGTGTCGTTCTCTACAATATTTACATCCACGTGTAATGCAGAGGTTTTATAATCTTTTCTTAATCCGGCAGAAACAAAGGTATTTGTGGGCTTACCATTTTCGTCAATCACGCGATAAACAAAATTACTTCTGCCTTGAATCATCCCTTGGTTAATTAATTTTTTGAAAGGCTCTTCCTCTTTAGTATAACCTAAATCTTTCAAAAATTTGTTCCAGAAACGACTGTATAGCAAGTGGCCTGTTGCATGTTCAGAACCTCCAATATATAAATCGACATCTTTCCAATACCCAATCGCTTCTTCAGAGGCAAAGGCACTATCATTATTGGCATCCATATATCTGTACCAATACCAGCTACTTCCTGCCCATCCTGGCATCGTGCTTAATTCGTACTCCCCGCCCCCTGGAGGAACCCAACCTTCTGCTCTCGCTAAAGGCGGTTCTCCTGTTTCTGTCGGTAAATATTTATCAATTTCTGGCAAAAGTAAAGGCAATTCTTTTTCATCGATTAAATAGGGTAACCCATCTTTAAAGTAAACCGGAATTGGCTCACCCCAATAGCGTTGGCGACCAAAAATTGCATCTCGTTGACGGAAGTTAACCTTTGCCTTTCCAACCTTATTCTCCTCTAACCAATTGTTTAATAAAGGAATAGCTTCTTGGTAAGTTAAGCCATTAATGAAACCAGAATTGATGTATTTACCTTCTTTTGTATGATCTGCCTGTAAATCGATATCTTTCTGTCCATCCAAAATCTGAATAATCGGTAAATTAAAATGCGTTGCAAACAGCCAATCGCGTTGATCGCCACTTGGCACACCCATTACAGCACCGGTTCCATAACCTGCCAGCACGTAATCTGCAATCCACAGTTGAACACGTTCACCATTTACTGGATTAATCACATAACTACCTGTAAAAGCACCAGAAACAGTTTTAGTATCCGCCATGCGGTCTAATTCTGATTTCTTTTTAGTTTGAGCAATATAATTTTCTACATCTTGTTTTTGAGTTGATGTGGTCAATTCAGCAACCCACTCATGTTCTGGTGCCAAAACCAAGTAAGAAACACCGAAAATTGTATCTACACGAGTAGTAAATACTTCTATTTTTTTATCGCTTCCCTCTACTTGGAATTTCACACTTGCACCAACACTCTTCCCAATCCAATTGCGTTGCATTTCTTTAATCGGCTCAGGCCAATCAATGGTATCTAAACCCTGCAACAATCGATCTGCATAAGCCGTAATTCTCATGCTCCACTGCATCATTTTCTTTTGCTCAACCGGATATCCACCACGTTCGGAGAAACCATCTTTTACCTCATCATTTGCCAAAACCGTACCCAAAGCCGGGCACCAGTTTACCGTGCTTTCCCTTAGGTAAGTCATGCGGTATTTTAACAACTCTAACTGTTTTTCTTCATCGCTAAATGTTGCCCAATCGCTAGGCATAAAAGATTTTACATCTTCATCGCAAACCGCTTTAACATCAGCTGTGCCAGATGAATTAAATTTTTCAATTAGCGTGGTAATGTCTTCTGCCCTATCGTTTTCAATGTTGTACCACGAATTGAACAGCTGCATAAAAATCCATTGCGTCCATTTATAGTAAGATGGTTCACTGGTGCGCACCTCTCTGTTCCAATCGAAAGAAAAACCAATCTGATCCAATTGGCGGCGATAGGTTGCAATATTCGCTTCGGTTGTAATGGCTGGATGTTGGCCCGTTTGTATCGCATATTGTTCTGCGGGTAAGCCAAATGAATCGTAACCCATTGGATGCAGAACGTTAAAACCTTTAAGGCGTTTGTATCTCGAAAAAATATCTGAAGCAATGTAACCCAGTGGGTGACCAACGTGCAAACCTGCTCCCGACGGGTAAGGAAACATATCTAACACATAATATTTTGGTTTTTCAGAATTGCTTTCGGCTTTAAATGTTTGATTGTCAGCCCAAAACTTCTGCCACTTTTGTTCTATTTCTTTGAATTGGTAATCCATTGCAAGTATTAATTTTTTAAAGGGGCGAAATTACGCAAATTAAGGGGTTTAGTGAAACATAAATTTTATGAGATTAATACAGAACAAATGGCCCATCACTTTAAAAACTTGCTCAAAAAAATGCGCCATTGATGTAAAAACCAATGGCGCAAGCAAATAATCGGGGGATTAGATTTTTAACGCGACAAGTAATATACTTTCACGATGTTCGTTTTATCAACCTTTGCTGTAAATTGCAACACGTTTTCTGTTAAGGTGTTGATGGTGCAATACGATGAGCCCTCTTCTGGGAAAGCCATATTAAAGCTGTCAATAGTTCCTTCATACGTACCAATGGTTCGCTGTCCAGATAAACCCAACTCAACCTGATCGTCTTCATTAGATTTAAAATCCATATAATCAGTAGTTTTGCCATAAGTGAAAGTGCCATTTGCAGCGTCAGAAGTATTGCCCGTGATAACAATTTTGTTTACAGACCACTTGCCCATAATTCGAGCCTTGGTGGATTCGGTATCCTTCTTACAAGATAAAAAGGCCGTCGTGACTAAAAATAATAAGCTTAGAAATGTAATTTGTCTTTTCATGATAAATTTTAGGGATTAGATATAATTAATAACGGCCTTTAACCAAATTTCGTACCGATTTTAAAAAAAAGACCAATTTTGATTTGGATTTCCGTTCAAACTAAAACTTCAACTTGGGCGTTAGTGTTGATTTAACCCCGCATTAAATTGGTGTTTATCAGGTATAATTTATATTTTCGCAGAAACAAAATTGAAATACATGGAAGAATTCGAAGTAAGTGATGCATCTAAGAAAACCAAAACAGTTTACATCTCTACTATTATTAGTATTGCATTGGTTTTATTAATGCTCGGGCTACTTGGGTTGGTACTTGTACATGCCAAAAACCTATCTAACTACGTTAAAGAAAACATCGTTTTAAATATCATTGTGGATGAAGGTGCCAAAGAAACAGATGTTTTGGCTTTCCAGAAAGAACTCAATTCTAACCCTGCCGTTAAGCAAACCCAATATGTAAATAAAGAGTTGGCCGCCAGAAATTTAACGCAAGATTTAGGCGAAGATTTTGTTAACTTCTTAGGTTACAATCCACTTACATCCACGTTTGATGTGTATTTGAAAGCAGAATATGCCAATAACAAAAGTATTGATGCATTAAAAGCCAGCATTTCTAAAAATCCAGTGGTTAAAGAAGTGGTTTACCAAAGCTCATTAATTGATATGGTAAACAAAAACATCAACACCATCGGATTAATTATTTTAGCTTTTGCATTGCTGCTTTTGGTTATTTCTATTGCGCTGATTAACAACACCATACGACTAGCCATTTACTCTCAGCGTTTTTTAATCAAAAGCATGCAGCTTGTTGGTGCAACGAAAAATTTTATCCGACGTCCTTTCTTATTATTTGCTGCGCTGCATGGTTTAATTGCAGCCTTTATTGCAATTATTATTTTATTGGCAACATTAATTTACGCACGCAAAGAAGTGCCCGAAATTATTATCCTAAACAATTACAAAGAATTTGGATTTGTGTTTGTAGGGTTAATTATTATCGGGATTTTCATTACAGGCATTAGTACCTGGTTTGCAGTGAGCAGATATTTACGTTTAAAATCTTATCATCTTTACAGATAATGGCAGAAAAAAAAGCAAGTCCGATTATTAAGGACAGCAAACAAGGCGAATTGGTTTTTACCAAAAAAAACTACCAGTTATTACTAATCAGTATTGCAATTGTAGCCCTTGGTTTTATTTTAATGATGGGTACAACTGGAGATATATACGATTTCAGAAGAACCCTGTTGGCACCTCTTGTTGTACTTTTCGGTTTTGCTTTTGGTATTTATGCAGTGCTGAAAAAATAAATTGCATCAACTAAAGCATTTTTTTAACTTTAAGAATGACAACAACAAACTTACAGATAGAAATAAACTCCTTACCTATAGCACTTAGGCAAGGAGTTGCTGATTTTGTTGAATTTTTAAAAATAAAACATCAAAATACGCAAAAAGTAAAATCTAGAGAGTTCGGTTACGCTAAAGGAAAAATTAAGCTGTCTGACGATTTTGACGAACCTTTAGAAATGTTTTCAGCATATATCTAATGGCTTTCTTTTTAGATACACACGCCTTCTTATGGTTTATTGATGGAAACATACAACTACCAAACTCTATCAAAAAGGAAATTTCAAACATTAACAATTCCTGTTTTTTAAGCATAGTCTCGCTTGGCAACTAAATCTCGAATTCATCAATAGTGACCCTTTTGATAGAATCATTGTTTCGCAAGCAATAGCAGAGAACTTAGTTTTAGTCTCTCGAGATAAAAAATTAAAAAACTATAAAATAAAGATAAAATGGGATTAGTCCCAGCCAATTAACCTATGAACTACCTTGAAGCCATTGTCCTCGCTATTGTAGAAGGATTAACGGAATTCCTACCCGTATCCAGTACTGGGCACATGATTATAGCATCTTCTTTCATGGGGATAGCAAGTGAGCCATTTGTAAAACTATTCACTATCGCCATCCAGCTAGGCGCTATCCTTTCTGTTTTGGTACTCTACTTCAAACGATTCTTCAAATCCATCAATTTCTATTTTAAACTCATTGTCGCATTTATACCCGCAGCCGTATTTGGTTTATTATTAAGCAAAAAAATAGATGAACTGTTAGAAAGCCCTATGGCCGTTGGAATCTCATTGCTCGTAGGCGGAATAATTTTATTATTTGTTGATAAATGGTTCAACAAACCAACCATTAATGAAGAGGAAGATGTAACCTATTTAACTGCCTTAAAAATTGGCTTTTTCCAATGCATAGCCATGATTCCAGGTGTTTCCCGTTCAGGAGCAACAATTGTTGGAGGCATGAGCCAAAAATTAAGTAGAAAAGTAGCCGCAGAATTTTCTTTCTTCTTGGCCGTTCCAACCATGTTTGCCGCAACAGCCAAGAAACTATTCGATTTCTACAAAGAAGGGCATACCATCACCCACGAACAAACTAACTTGCTCATCATTGGTAACGTAATTGCATTTATCGTCGCTTTGCTTGCCATTAAGAGTTTCATCGGCTACTTAAACAAACATGGTTTTAGAGTTTTTGGTTGGTATAGAATTATAGCAGGCTTAGCCATTATTATCCTATTGCTCACCGGCCATAACTTACAAATTATATAATCTGTATCTTTGCGCAAAAAAGATTTGTGAGTACAGAAAATTCAAAGTTTAAAGATTTCAATTTTGCCGAAGGCGAACTGCTTTTAATTAATAAACCCTACCAATGGACATCCTTTGATGTGGTTGGCAAAATTCGTAATTCTTTAAAACCCCTAAAATTAAAAGTTGGCCATGCTGGCACGCTCGATCCGCTGGCAACCGGCCTGCTCATTATTTGCACTGGCAAGCTTACCAAGCAAATAGATACCTTTCAGGCAGAAGAAAAAGAATACACAGGCACCATGATTTTGGGGGCAACAACCCCATCTTTCGATCTGGAAACCGAAGTGGATACCACTTTCGATATCAGCCAAATTACCGAAGCCCAAATTTACGCCGCAACAAATCAATTTACGGGCGATATAGAACAATATCCACCCGCACATTCAGCGGTAAAAGTAAATGGCGAACGCTTATATGTTAAGGCCCGTTTGGGCGAAGAAGTAGAACTGCGTAAGCGTTTTGTAACCGTTCCAGCTTTCGAAATTACACGCATCGCTTTACCAGAAATCGATTTCCGAATTGTGTGTAGCAAAGGCACTTACATCCGCTCATTAATATCCGATTTTGGGAAAGCATTAAACAATGGGGCCTATCTTTCCAAGCTCGTTCGCACACGAAGCGGAAACTTTTTGCTCAGTAATGCGTTTGAGGTTTTAGAACTCGTTAATTATATTCGCAGTAAGAAAGAAGAAGCTAAAAATCAAGCCCAAGTATGAATCACATTAAAAACAGAAATGCCAGATTTCTAAAAGAACTCTTTCTAATCATTGCTGGCGTTACTTCAGCATGTTTTGGCTTAAAAAGCTTTTTAATGCCAAGTCATTTTATAGATGGAGGCGTAACCGGTATTTCTCTTTTAATTAGCACATTAACCGGCTTTAAACTATCATACTTAATCGTAATCATTAATATTCCTTTTGTAATTTTAGGCTACAGGCAAATTGGGAAAGGTTTTGCAATAAAAACAGCAGTGGCCATTGCAGCCTTATCAATTGCACTAATAGTGCTTCCCTTCCAGCCCATTACACATGATAAATTATTAATTGCCTTCTTTGGCGGCTTGTTTCTAGGGGGTGGCATTGGCCTGGCCATGCGTGGGGGCTGTGTTATCGATGGAACGGAGGTTTTAGCCTTGTACATCAGTAAAAACAGTGTTTTAACGGTTGGAAATATCATTTTAATCCTCAACATCATCATATTTGCTTTTGCAGCCTATTTCCTAAACATCGAAACCGCGCTGTATGCAATTTTAACCTATTTATCCGCATCCAGCACCATCGATTTTATCGTAAATGGTATAGAACAATATACAGGCGTTACAATAATTTCCGAGCACCAAGACGATATAAAAGCGTTTATCATAAACGATATGAAACGCGGTGTTACCATTTATAAAGGCGAAGGTGGCTATGGAGAGAAAAAAGACATCGATATTATATTTACAGTAGTTACAAAATTAGAAATGAGCAAGTTACAAACCGCAATAAGGCAAATAGATGCCGATGCCTTTGTAATTCAACAACAAATAGCCGATTTAAAAGGTGGTGTAGTAAAGCGCCATGCATTACATTAAAAAAAGAACATTATAATTTGGGCATGCCCCCAAGCTACGCAAGGGGTCGGGCTGTACGCTAAATCTTTTTTGTTGAAATAACAAAAAAGGATACCGCTACCATCCCTCATGCGAAAACCCATTCATTAAAATAACATTCACCATTGAAAATATACAATAACCTTTCCGATTTTAAGAAGCTAAACAACGCCATTGTAACCATTGGTACATTTGATGGCGTACACTTCGGACACCAAAAAATAATCAAACAGCTGGTTGCAAAAGCTAAAGCCAACCACGGCGAAAGCGTAATATTAACCTTTTTTCCTCATCCAAGATTGATTATTGATCCTGAAAATCAGGATTTAAAAATGATCAATACCATTAACGAAAAAGCCAAAGTTTTAGAGCACTTGGGTGTCGATCATTTGATTATAACCCCATTTACAAGAGATTTCTCAAATCAGTTACCAGAAGACTACATCAAGAATACCCTTGTAGATAATATTGGCACTAAACACATCATCATCGGTTACGATCATCGTTTCGGAAAAGATCGATCTGGCAACTTAGCTGATTTAAAAAACGCAGGCCAACATTTTGGCTTCACCGTAGAAGAAATTATGGAACAAGACATCCACGATGTTGCCGTAAGTTCAACTAAAATTCGCCAAGCACTTTTAGAAGGCGATGTAAGTTTAGCAAACGATTATTTGGGTTATCCTTTCTCCATTTTCGGACGCGTAATTAAGGGTGATAAAATTGGACGTACCATTGGTTTCCCTACAGCAAATATCTTTGTAGAGGAAACTTATAAGCTGATTCCTGGCGATGGCATTTACGCGGTTACCGTTGAAATGAACATGGAAGCAAATTCGACCCTAGAGTTGCCCAAAGGCAGTCAAAAAACGTCAACCTTTAAAGGCATGGCATACATCGGGCAACGCCCAACCATAAACGGAATGACTAGAAATATCGAAGTTAACATCTTCGATTTTAATCAAGAAATTTATGGGCAAGATATTAAAATGAACTTTTTAAAGTTTCTCCGTCACGACGTAAAATTTACAGGCTTAGAAGCACTAACCCTCCAATTACAAAAAGATAAGGTTGCCACGTTAAACTACTTCGATTCGGTTTCCAACTAAACTTAAACCACCTTTTCCTTTTAAAAAAGCCTCATTTTCGTTATATTTACGGCAATGAGGCTTTTTTACTTTTTACTTTTTTTTCTTTTTTCATTCAATTCTGCAAGTTTAGCAATGCAGAAAAAAGAGCTTACAGCCCTAAATAAAGGTTATAAAGAAAGCTTCCTTTCCACCAAATCAATTGCAAAATTTCATCTGAATAATCAGCAAGATAATGAGTCGTTGCAGAGAGATTTCAGTTCCAATAGCCCATTAAAAATTTCTAAAGGATCCATTCTTGTTTTATTGGGTTTAGTTTTTCTATTTATAATCAAAAGAAAAATCGACCCGAAAATTATCATAAAAAGATTAAAATATAATTATTGGTGTTTATTCAAAATGCTTTATCCGAAGCATGTTTTTTGGTAATTAATTTGATTTTTAAACTGTAACACAGTCTTATTTTTTCAAAACAAACACAAGCCCATTTGTAGCTTGCGCCCTATTATTTACTTAACAATATTATTTTTTATAAATGCATTTACCAGACTTAATAGCCGATTTAGGATTAATACTTGCCGCAGCAGGAATCACTACACTTATATTCAAAAAAATTAAACAACCGCTCGTGTTGGGCTATATTTTAGCCGGCCTTTTGGTGGGTTCACATTTAAGCTTTTTTCCATCCGTTACCGATACCAAGAGCATTAATATTTGGGGGGAAATTGGAGTAATTTTTCTTTTGTTTAGCCTGGGTTTAGAATTCAGTTTTAAAAAATTAGTTAAAGTTGGGGGTTCTGCTTCCATTACAGCCATTGTAAAGGTTCTATTCATTATCCTAGCCGGTTATTTAGTGGGTAAGGGCATGGGCTGGAAAGATATGGATAGTTTGTTTTTAGGTGGTATTTTGTCTATATCATCAACCATGATAACCATTAAAGCATTTGAAGAGCTTGGTCTTAAGCATAAAAAATTTGCAGGTTTAGTGTTTGGCGTTTTAATTGTTGAGGATTTAGTTGCCATCTTGTTACTGGTTTTGTTCTCTACGCTTGCTGTTAGTCAGCAATCTGCAGGT
Source organism: Pedobacter yonginensis (assembly GCF_003173595.1). Taxonomy (GTDB): domain Bacteria; phylum Bacteroidota; class Bacteroidia; order Sphingobacteriales; family Sphingobacteriaceae; genus Pedobacter; species Pedobacter yonginense. The sequence continues at coordinate 199,623 of NZ_QGNZ01000004.1, read as the reverse complement.
ACCGAAATGCTTTACTCCATTTTAAAGCTGGCATTTTTTCTGGTGCTATGGTTTTTAGGCGGGATTTTCTTGGTGCCTTCTTTTTTAAAGGCCACCAAAAAATTAATGAATGATGAAACTATGCTTGTCGTATCACTAGCCTTGTGTTTGGTAATGGTTTTACTGGCAGATAAAGTAGGTTTTTCACCTGCTTTGGGCGCTTTTATTATGGGCTCTATCCTTGCAGAAACCACTCAGGCAGAGCGAATAGAGCACTTAACAAAATCGGTTAAGGATTTATTTGCCGCTGTATTTTTTGTATCTGTAGGTATGCTTATCGACCCTGCCATGCTGGTGAAATATGCCGTTCCAATTCTAGTGGCATCGTTAGTGGTTATTTTGGGTAAAATTATTTTCACCATACTGGGTGCATTATTGTCTGGTCAGCCCCTAAAAACTTCGGTACAATCGGGTATGAGTTTAGCGCAGATTGGTGAGTTCTCTTTCATTATCGCCTCCTTAGGCTTAACATTAAAAGTAACCAGCGATTTCTTATACCCAATCGCCGTAGCGGTAGCCGCCATTACGACCTTTACTACGCCTTATTTGATTAAATTATCCGAGCCATTTTATCAATTCTTGAAAAGAAAACTTCCGCAACGTTGGTTGGATGGTATAGATCGATACAGTTCTAGTACAGAAGGAATTACTACTTTGAGCGACTGGAAAATACTTTTACGCGCTTACATCTCCAATACCATTATTCATTCCGTAATTATTATAGCCATTATCTTTTTGGCTTACAGGTATGTACAGCCATTCATCGTTAAAAACATTGCGAATAGTCTAACTTCAATCATCATCAGCGTAGTGGTGTCATTTATCCTGATGTCGCCATTTTTATGGGCTTTATCCATTAGGCGAATTCAGAAAACAGCCTACTCACACTTGTGGTTAAATAAGAAATATACCCGTGGACCACTAATTGCAATCGAGTTTTTTAGAATAGCCTTGGGAATCTTTTTTGTAGGGTTTTTAATGTACGAATTCTTCGATACCTGGGTTGCCGCGGTAATTGCACTCGGACTCATTGTCTTGGGAATGATTATTTTTTCTAGAAAACTCCAATCGTTTTACGATAAGCTAGAGAAACGTTTCATGCTAAATTTAAACGCCAGAGAAAATCAAAAGCCAGCGATATTGCCTTGGGATACACATTTGGCCGAATTAACGGTCTCTCCAGAATCTGAAGTGGTTGGTAAAACGTTAGCTGAATTGATGATTCGAGAAAAATATGGGGTAAACATCGCCCTAATCGAGCGTGGAAGAAATAACATTCCAACGCCAGGAAGAGACGAGCGATTGTACCCTAACGATAAACTGCTTTTAATTGGGGCTGATGATCAGCTTGCATCGGTAAAAAACCTGTTGGAGGTAGATATCCCTGAAACAGAATCTGAAAAAAGCTTCCCTGATAAGGAAATGACGCTACAAAAAGTCGTTGTTAATACAGAATCGCCAGTATATGGTTTAAGCATCAGAAACGCAGGGATTAGAGAACAGGCTCAAGCCCTGATTGTTGGCATTGAGCGTGGCACCGATAAAATTCTGAATCCTTCGTCCGATTTCGTATTTGATAATGGCGACATCATTTGGATTGTTGGAAATAACAAAAAAATCAAAAGCGTTATTTAATGTGCTCAATAGCAGCAGTAAAATTAAATTTCAATCAAACTATAGCAGAATATTGAAAGCTTTAATCTTGGAACTAAATTTATATCTTCGTTTATAACACAAGCTATGAGAATAGATAGAGAGAAGAGTGAGTTTCTTGATGACATGATTGAGCAATGGCAAAATGATGGCTTAATTAATGAAGAAACGAGCAGCAAGCTTCGAAAGAGTTATGAGGCGAAAAATTTTGACTGGCTTCGTCTTGCACAATATGCATTTTGGGTGGCGCTGGCCTGCGGATTTATTGCTTTAGGTTCACTTCTGATTGATAATTCAATTTTGAATTATTTGAAAAGAGTGTACAATACACCAAATATTGTAATTGCAATCGTTTCTGGATGCTTAGCTGCCTGGCTATACATTCTTGGCTTTAGAAGAAAGAAAAAATTAGCACAATTAAAATTGAGCAACGAAGCCATTATCTTTTCTGCAATACTGCTTACAGCCAATGCAATAGCCTACTTTGGAAAGGTTTTGGATAATGGATCAGGCAATTTCTCCATATTGATTTTAATTTCTGTATTTATCTATGGCGGCCTAGGCTATCTCTATAACTCCAGATTGATTTGGATCTTCGCGCTGATTTCGCTGGGAGCTTGGTTTGGCACAGAAACTGGATATTTAAGTAGGTGGAATTACTACTTCCTTGGTATGAACTACCCTTTGCGATTTGTAATTTTTGGCGCCATTTTAACCGCCGCATCTTTTATTATGAAGTTGCTGCCGAAAACGCAACATTTTTTTCAGGTTACCTATATGGCAGGGATGGTTTACCTATTTGTATCCCTTTGGGCATTATCGGTTTTTGGCAATTTTGCTAGTTTAGAAGAATGGTACAACGTTAGGCAGTTGAGCCTATTTTATTGGGCTTTGCTATCTGCAGCAATTTGTGTAATCAGTACCGTTTTCGGGTTAAAATATCACGACGATGTTGCCCGTGAATTCGGGATTACTTTTCTTTTCATTAATCTGTACACCCGCTATTTCGAATATTTTTGGGACAGCTGGCATAAGGCTTTATTCTTCTCTGTATTGGCCGCATCTTTTTGGCTCATTGGCAGAAAAGCTGAAAAAATATGGAATGTAGAGTTTCTGAAATGATGTTAGGTAATTTAGGATTGTTAGCTCGCCAACTACATCAACACGTTGGAAATTTAGCGCTCGTTACAAAATGATGATTAACTGCTTTACAACCAAATAAGCAGCCAAAACAAATAGGAAAATGGCTATCGATTTGTTTACCAATGTGCTGCTTAAAGCAAATTTCTCTTGTATGTAGGTTGCAAAATGAGCATATAAATACAATGCACCAGCAGAACCAAAACCCGAACCTAAAGCGAACACAACCAGCGATAGATAATCCGTTTCAATCCATTGATGAAGGATGACGTAATTGCCAAAAAATAACCAGAAAGGAATTTGAACAGGATTTAAAACCCCCAAAATCAATCCATATAAAACACTTCCACTACGCTTATCTTCCTTTTTGCTACTCGTTTTAGGCACCTTTTTTCTATTGCGCCAGGTAATGGTTCCCATAACCAAGAACATCAAAATCATAAAGCAATCAACCAAAGTACCCAATCGCACTTCGCTCACCGCCTCATTCGGATTAATATCACTCATCGCCCAACGGGCAAACCGCATCATGCCGAAAGTAAAACACACTTCCACGCACGAAAACGACAGAATAAAATACCATACCTGGCGCATGCCTTTATTAATGGCAAGTTGTGCAACGGTTAAGTTAATGTTGCCTGGGGGGATGTAGCCCATGGCATTGAGCATGATGCCTATGAAAAACGTTAAAAAAAGCATTGCCGAAATTATGGATTAAAATTCAAATGGGTTGCTAAATATTTGCCTGTGTAAGATTTTTTTTCCTTTGCCAGGTCTTCTGGAACGCCTTCAAAAACGACATGACCGCCCCCATCACCACCTTCCGGACCAATATCAATTACCCAATCCGCACATTTTATCATATCCATATTGTGTTCGATAACCAAAATGGTATTGCCTTGCTCAATTAGAGTGTTTAAAGCTTTAAGGAGCTTCTTAATATCGTGAAAGTGTAAACCCGTTGTAGGCTCATCAAAAATGAACACCGTTTTGTTGGCGTTGTTCCCTTTAATTAAGAATGAGGCCAATTTAATCCGCTGCGCTTCACCGCCTGATAGCGTATTGGACGATTGCCCTAAATGCACATAGCCCAAACCAACATCAACAAGCGGATTTAATTTATTCAGAATTTTTTGTTCATCCTTAAAGAAATCAACAGCCTCATCAATGGTCATGTCTAAAATTTCAGATACATTTTTTTCTTTGTAGGTAACATCCAAAACCTGCTGTTTAAAGCGTTTGCCACCACAAGCTTCGCAAGGCAAATAAATATCAGCCATAAACTGCATTTCGATTTTAACCTCTCCTTCACCTTGGCAAACATCGCAACGTCCCCCCTCTACATTAAAAGAAAACGCAGCAGGTTTTAAGCCCGCGGCTTTGGCAGAGGCTAGATTAGAAAATAATGCACGAATATCATCCCAGGCTTTAACATAAGTTACTGGGTTAGATCGACTAGAACGACCGATGGGATTTTGATCGACCATTTCTACAGCACTCACCAAATCATAATTACCGAAGATGCCATCATAAGCACCCGTTTGTTCCCCAGCGTAATTGCCAATGGCCTTTTGCAAAGCCGGATATAAAATCTTTTTAACCAAACTGGTTTTACCAGAACCAGAAACCCCGCTCACTGCCGTGAAAACCCCTAAAGGAAACTTCACATCTACATTTTTTAGGTTATTCTCCCTAGCGCCTTTTATTAAGATATGGTCTTTCCATTTTCTTCGTTTTTCTGGGATGGCAATATGCTCTATACCAGCTAAGTACCTGCCAGTTAAGCTCTTTTTATCTGTTAAAATTGCTTCGTAATTGCCACTAAATACCAAGTTACCACCATGCGTACCTGCCTCTGGCCCAATATCAATGATGTGATCGGCTGCACGCATCATTTCTTCCTCATGCTCTACCACAATCACTGTATTTCCTACATTTCTTAACGAAACCAAAACCTCAATTAGCTTATTGGTATCGCGAGGATGCAGGCCTATACTAGGCTCATCTAATACATAAATAGAACCAACCAAACTACTTCCCAGCGAAGTTGCCAGATTAATCCGCTGCGATTCTCCACCAGATAGCGTGTTTGATAATCTATTAAGTGTTAAGTAGCCTAAGCCCACATTATTCAAATACAAGAAACGATTGTTAATTTCGGCTAATAATCGCTTAGCTATTTTCGCATCGTTCTCATTCAGTTGCAACTCATTAAAGAAAATTAACGCTTTTGCCAAAGGCATCAACACCACATCTATGATAGATTTCTCCGCAATTTTTACGTATGAGGCATCCTTGCGCAATCGAGATCCCTTGCAATCTGGGCAAGTGGTCTTTCCGCGGTAGCGCGATAACATAACACGGTATTGTATTTTGTAAGTTTGCTCTTCCAGTTCTTTGAAAAAAGCATCTAGTCCAACAAAGTATTTATTTCCGCTCCAAAGTAACTGCTGTTCCTTCTCCGTTAAAGCACTATAGGCCCTATGTATGGGAAAATCGAATTTTGGTGCAGCTTTAATAAAATTCTGCAACCAAACGCCCATTTTCTCTCCTCGCCAAGGTGCTATGGCATTATCATAAACACTTTTGCTTTTATCTGGGATAACTAAATCCTCATCAATTCCAATTACGTTTCCATAACCTTCACAACGCTTACAGGCACCATATGGATTGTTAAAGGAGAAAAAGTTTGGCGTAGGCTCTTCAAAGCGCATACCATCCAATTCAAACCGATCGCTAAAGTGCTTCGTAACCCCTTCAGCTTCAACATAACAATCTCCTTTGCCCTCAAAAAATGCAGTTTGTGTAGAATCCGCCAATCGGCTTAAAGTTTCCTCTTCTTTATTAGTTACAATTCGATCGATTAGTATTTGAACCGTTTTATCGTCAGTTAATTCAGCATCTTTAAAATCAGAATCATCTAAAACCGTTTCTATTTTCTCAATTTTATTCTCAATCAGAACCCTTAAAAAACCTTTCTGTAATAAGATGGCCAGCTCCTCTTTAATTGTTCGATTGTTATGCGGATATAATGGGCAAAAAATGGTAACCGTTGTATCTTCGGGCATTGCACCCACATAATCAACAACCGTACTTACCGAATCTTTTCTAACTTCTTTTCCTGAGATGGGTGAAATCGTTTTCCCGATTCGGGAGAATAAAAGTTTTAAGTAATCGTATATTTCTGTAGAAGTACCAACAGTTGATCGTGGATTGGAAGTAATTACCTTCTGTTCAATCGCAATGGCAGGTGCAATACCTTTAATGTAATCTACATCTGGTTTGTTCATTCGCCCCATAAATTGGCGCGCATAAGACGATAAACTTTCCACATAACGACGCTGACCTTCAGCATATAGAGTATCGAATGCAAGAGATGATTTACCCGAACCCGACATGCCAGTAATAACCACCAATTTATTTTTTGGAATGGCAACATCAATATTTTTTAGGTTATGTACGCGGGCACCTTTTATGATTATATTTTTATGCGGATCTTTTTCGGCTTCGTTTTTGCTCATGTATTATCAAGAATATAAATATAAACCCCAGTGATTTACAAGGGTTTTAAAAACATACAAAAATAGGGTACTGAGACGGTTAATTTATTTTTTAACATTTTATTTTTTGTTTTTTGATAAAAAAAACACTTTCTTTGAATATTAACAACCTCAGAACCAAACTAACAACATTCAAAAACATAGGAGATCAGCTATAGAAATTAAACATCTACAAATTAATTTTTAGCAAATAGTACGGGATTTAGTGTAGGTAAACCTATGAATTTACAATCATATAATGATCAGGACCTGGTAAAGTTATACATTACCGGTGACGAGAATGGATTGCAGGAACTTTTACGAAGACATAAAAGCAAAATTTATACTTCTATCTACTTATTGGTTAAAGACCAATATTTGGCGGAGGACATTTTTCAGGATGCTTTTATCAAGGTAATTAATACGTTGCGATCAGGAAGATATAACGAGGAAGGCAAATTCTTACCTTGGGTAATGCGTATTGCGCACAACTTAGTTATCGACTATTTCAGGAAGGAGAAAAGAACTCCAATAATTACGAGTTCTGATGGAATGGATGTATTTAATATGCTACACTTTTATGATGAGAGTGCAGAAGAAAAAATGCTCCGAGATCAAACCCATAAAGATTTAAAAGCAATGATTCATTTATTGCCTGATGAGCAAAAAGAAGTGCTTCTGATGCGTCATTACGCCGATTTAAGCTTTAAAGAAATAGCCGATTTAACTGAGGTAAGCATTAATACCGCTTTGGGCCGTATGCGTTATGCATTGAGCAACTTGCGCAAAATGCTCAAGACTAAGGAAATGACATACAAGGGGTAATAAAAAAGTTACAAAAAATGTTTTTGCGATTGAAATAAAGCATAGCAACTATCGTTAAGTTTATAAAACAAAAACATTTAGTTGCTTATGACAAAAACCTCTACATCAAAAACAAATGTAAACTTACCAACCCAAAACATGTTTCAGTCAACAACTGATAATGAATCTGATGCGGATATCGACTTATTTTACGACCAAATCAAAAGTAAGTTAGATGGGCTGTTAACAAATCCTCAAGATGAAACCATCAATAGGATTTTAGCTTACAGCAAATCGAAGTAATTTTACAAGAGCTACAAAGCTGTCTTACAAAGTGAGACAGCTTTTTTTATGCCCCATGCCCACTCAATCGTCCCAAAACATCCTATACCCATCACGATTATTATCATGGAGATGAACTACACCTCAACGCTCCTCCAATAAATCTTGCTTGGCCTTCAGATTTAGCCAAAGATATCTCAATTCTCAAAATGGCTTGAATTTTACAATTCTTGGGCTCAGAAAGTGTTACCTTTACATAGTGTATTTTTAACACTAAGCATCCCTATGAATAAAAATTTAATCCCACTAACTTTAGGAGGTTTAGGCATCGGAATAACAGAATTTGTTATGATGGGCTTACTTCCTGATATTGCTAAAGATTTGAAGGTAAGCATCCCACAAGCGGGTCACTTGATATCTGCCTATGCGCTTGGCGTGGTAATTGGCGCACCTTTGCTCATCATGATCGCTGGGAAATACCCTCCAAAAAAGATTTTGATTGCCCTTATGGTTATGTTTACTGTGTTTAATGCGTTTTCTGCCTTTGCTCCAACTTTCGATACCTTATTTATCGCCAGGTTACTTTCCGGTTTACCTCATGGCGCATTCTTCGGCGTTGGTTCTGTAGTTGCCAGTCGCATTGCCAAAAAAGGTAAAGAAGCACAAGCAGTTTCGCTCATGTTTATGGGCTTAACCATTGCAAACGTAGTGGGCGTACCTTTAGGAACATTTATCGGACACAATTTTTCTTGGAGAATCTCATTTGCTGTTGTCGTTCTTGTAGGCCTAATTACTTTATTAAGTTTAAAATTATGGCTTCCTGCACTAGAGGCCACAAAAAATCGCGATTTAAAAGCAGAACTCAGCTTTTTTAAAAAGAAAGAAGCGTGGATCATCATCGCCATGATTTCCATTGGCACAGGCGGATTGTTCACCTGGTATAGTTATATCGCACCACTAATGACAGATGTTGCAGGTTTTTCTGCATCAAATGTAACCTATATTTTAATGTTGGCTGGCTTGGGCATGATGGTGGGTAATTTTATCGGTGGAATCCTCGCCGATAAATACTCCCCCGCAAAAGCTTCTGCTTCGCTACTAATTGTGATGGTGATTACCTTAACCATTGTACACTTTGTTTCGGGTAATCAGGTATTGGCACTCGTAATGACATTCATTACAGGTGCAGTTGCATTTGCCCTCGCCGCGCCCATCCAAATGTTAATGATCCAAACTGCAAAAGGCTCAGAAATGCTCGCTGCATCTGCCAGTCAGGCCAGTTTTAACATCGGCAACGCGTTAGGTGCATTTTTTGGTGGCCTGCCACTAGTTTATGGTTTTGACTACACATCTCCTGCTTATGTAGGTGCAGCTATGGCACTTGTTGGGTCGATGTTTGCATTATGGTTAATTAAAACAAATGGTTCAAAAGCTTTACAAAACAATCCCTCTGTTGTAAAATCTGAGTATGTAGGCATACATTAAAAGTCTTATCAAGTCAAGATTTGGTGGGTCAGCCACCAACTGAGGCCTAAGCGTTTAAATTTTTGGAAATGAACGTTTTGCGTTTCATCGGCTACGGTTGTCCCGCTTTTCATTACAAGGCCCGATGAAGAATCGGGCGCTTTTCATTTCAATCGCGTTTATTATTAACGGTTGGTGCTGGGCTTACCGTTGTTATTAAACCCGAGCATAGCGGCATCCCCCAATTTTTATTGGGGATATAGCGGAGCGTGGGACTGCATTTTCAAAAGAATTACTGAACGTTCATTTTCAAAAAATAGATTTACTAGGGTATTGGATTTGGCGGGTCAGCCACCAACTGAGGCCTAAGCGTTTAAATTTTTGGAACTGAACGTTTTGCGTTTCATCGGCTACGGTTGTCCCGCTTTTCATTACAAGGCCCGATGAAGAATCGGGCGCTTTTCATTTCAATCGCGTTTATTATTCACGGTTGGTGCTGGGCTTACCGTTGTTATTAAACCCGAGCATAGCCGCATCCCGCAATTTTTATTGGGGACATAGCGGAGCGCGGGACTGCATTTTCAAATGAATTACTGAACGTTCATTTCCTAAAAAAATAGATTTACAAGGGGTATCGGCTTTCGTGGATCAGCAATCGACCGGAGCGCTAAGCGTTTAAATTTTTGGAAATGAACGTTTTGTGTTTCATCGGCTACGGCTGTCCCGCTTTTCATTACAAGGCCCGATGAAGAATCGGGCGCTTTTCATTTCAATCGCGTTTATTATTCACGGTTGGTGTAAGGCTTACCTTTGTTATTAAACCAGAGCATAGCGGCATCCCCCAATTTTTATTGGGGATATAGCGGAGCGCGGGACTGCATTTTCAAAAGAATTACTGAACGTTCATTTCCAAATGATAAAATTTGATTTGATTTTAGTCCAGCAATCACCATCTAAAGAACGGGGGGGTACCAACAAAGCACAGACTAATAAAAAACGAACAGATTTCTTTTTGCTTGCTATATTTGCCAATGCTTAAAAAAGAACGCTATAAACTTTTTGTAGAACATTTTTCGGCCAAGCAGCCAGATGCGGAAACCGAATTGCATTACAATAACCCCTATCAGCTTTTAGTATCGGTTATTCTTTCGGCTCAGTGTACCGATAAGCGTGTAAATATGGTTACACCTGCTTTGTTCCAACGTTTCCCGAATGCAAAGGCACTGGCAGAGGTAACGCCAGATATTGTTTTTGATTATATAAAAAGCATCAGTTATCCGAACAATAAAGCCAAGCATTTAGTGGGGATGGCGAATATTTTAATTAACGAATTTAATGATGTGGTGCCATCGGATGTTGATGACTTGCAAAAAATGCCTGGCGTTGGACGCAAAACAGCCAATGTTATTGCCTCAGTAATTTACAATGCCCCTGCTATGGCGGTAGATACACATGTTTTTAGGGTAGCCAACCGTTTAGGCTTAACCAATGGAAAAACACCTTTGGCTGTGGAGAAAGATTTGGTTAAACATTTGCCACAGCAGGATATTCATATTGCACATCATTGGCTTATTCTTCATGGCAGATACGTGTGCGTGGCTAGGAGTCCGAAATGTGCGGTTTGCGAAATCACCCATATTTGCAGATATTTTGAACGGCTAAGAGCTCAAAATGAACGAGATAAACACACGGCTTAAATTATTTTCGTTTTGCTATTGACATTAGTTAAAAAACCATTAACTTAGCTAAATATTTTAGTATTATACTTATAAACATAAAAGCATATTAGCCGATAATCAATTATATTTGCGCAATCAAAATGAAAAAAGAAATGAGTACTGCGAATCCTGACAAACTGAAAGCCCTACAATTAACATTAGATAAGTTAGAAAAATCTTACGGTAAAGGCACCATAATGAAATTGGGTGATACCGCTATCGATCCTATAGATTTTATATCTACAGGTTCTATTAGTTTAGATATAGCCTTGGGCATTGGTGGTGTTCCGAAAGGTAGGGTGATTGAAATTTATGGCCCTGAATCATCAGGTAAAACCACCTTAGCAACTCATATTATTGCAGAAGCACAGAAAAAAGGAGGAATTGCTGCATTTATTGATGCGGAACATGCTTTCGACCAGTTCTATGCAAAGAAATTAGGTGTAGATACCGATAACCTTTTAATCTCTCAACCAGATAACGGGGAGCAGGCTTTAGAAATTGCAGATAACTTAATTCGCTCTGGTGCAATTGATGTGATTGTGATTGACTCCGTTGCCGCATTGGTACCTAAGAGTGAAATTGAAGGTGAAATGGGCGACAGTAAAATGGGTTTACATGCGCGATTAATGAGTCAGGCTTTACGTAAATTAACCGGTACAATCTCTAAAACCGGATGTTGCTGTATCTTCATTAACCAATTACGTGATAAAATTGGTGTGATGTTTGGTAATCCTGAAACAACAACTGGTGGTAATGCCTTAAAGTTTTATGCGTCAGTTCGTTTAGATATTCGTCGTATTTCTCAAATTAAAGATTCTGACGAAGTGTCTGGTAACCGCGTTAAGGTAAAAATTGTTAAGAACAAAGTTGCTCCACCTTTCAGAATTGCGGAATTTGACGTGATGTTTGGAGAAGGAATCTCTAAAAATGGAGAGATTGTAGATTTAGGTGTAGATTTTGGAATTATCAAAAAAGCAGGTTCATGGTACTCTTACGGAGACACTAAATTAGGGCAAGGTAGAGATGCTGTAAAACAACTGCTAAGTGATAACCCCGAATTAGCTGATGAATTAGAAGTTAAAATTAAAGCCGAAGTTACAGGCGATAAATTAGAAGAAAAATAGATTTCCAAAAGCATACGAAAGGACTGTGAATGAAATTCATCGGCCTTTGAGGCAAGCAGACTAGATTTGCCGCGTACATGTTTAGAATCAAAAAAGGCAATTTTCAATAACGAAAATTGCCTTTTTTGGTATTTAATTTCTTCTGATGATTTAAAATTTAAATTTCAGTCCGTTAAGCCATATTTCGATAGATTTTCGAAACGTCAATCAGATTAAACGCCTGATTATTTATCTTGACTGAATACAGCATCAAAATCTTTAGTCACAAATACAATCACCAGCAGTGCAGCAACGAGCAGTACTCCGAGTACAATAATACCCCAGCTTCCTTTGAGCTTGTTTTTGTCTTTTCTAATTAGCCAATATAAAATTCCTGTTAGGGGGATGGCACAAACAATCCAAAATACTAACGATGCTCCACTCATATGTAAAAAAATCTATTATTAATTCATGTAAAAAGCCAGATCTATAATCAACTAGAACTCCATTCTGGCCATTGGAGAAACCTCTTGCCCAACAAAATCTCCCTTAAGAAACTTTTGGTAGCCCGCAATTGCAATCATCCCCGCATTATCTGTGCAATACTGAAAAGCAGGGATATAAACTTTCCAACCCTCTGTAACAGCAACATCTTGCAGTTTATTTCTTAAACCAGAGTTGGCAGACACACCACCCGCTATGGCAATTTCATTAATGCCATATAGTTTAGCAGCTTTTTTTAACTTATTCAATAAAATCTGTACGATGCTGTATTGCACGGATGCACAAATATCATTTAAATTTTCGGCAATAAAGTTTGGATGCTCCTGTTCCTGTTTTCTGATAAAATATAAAATGGAGGTTTTAAAACCACTGAAACTAAAATTCAAGTCTGGAATTTGCGGAACAGCAAATTTGAATTTCTGTGGATCGCCTAATTGAGCATACTTGTCAATTAATGGTCCACCTGGATAAGGCAATTGCAAAATTTTGGCCGTTTTATCAAAGGCCTCCCCCGCTGCATCGTCTAAAGTTTCGCCAACAATTTCCATATCAAAGTAATCTTTAACCAAAACAATTTGAGTATGCCCACCCGATACCGTTAGGCATAAAAATGGAAAATTGGGTTTCGGATCGTCAATAAAGTGCGCCAGGATGTGCGCATGCATATGATTGACAGAAATTAAAGGTATATTTAAGGCTAAAGCAAAAGATTTGGCGAAAGAAACACCAACCAAAAGCGAACCTAATAAACCCGGGCCACGTGTAAAAGCTACGGCGTTAATGTCCTGTTTTGTAACTTTAGCATTTAATAGAGCTTGGTGCACAGCAGGCACAATATTTTGTTGATGTACCCTCGAAGCCAATTCGGGGATTACACCACCATAATTTTGATGAATTGTTTGGTTTGCAATAACATTGGCAGTAATTTTGCCGTTGTTACATATGGCAACCGAAGTATCGTCGCAAGAGGACTCTATAGCAAGTATAACAGACAAATTATTAATATTTAAGCTGCAAAATTATTAAAAAACTATTTAAAATACTCCTTTGGGTAATTGCATCAATAATTTTGCTGCTTGCGCTAATTATATTTTCCCTACAATTTAAGCCAGTTCAAACTTATGTTGCACAAAAAGCAGCCGCATATTTATCAAAGGAGCTTAATACCACTATTAAAATTAAAAGCTTATACATTAAGCCTTTCAAATCCATCGTGCTCGAAGATTTACTCGTACTCGATTTACAGAAAGATACCTTGCTAAGCACCCCACAATTTATGGTTGACATTAATCAGTTATCCATAGATAAAAAGATAATTGACATTAATACCATTCAAGTTAACAACGGACACTTTTTCCTAAAGGATTTCAAAGATAATTCTTCTAATCTTGATTTCATCATCAATTACTTCGATAGCGGTAAACCTACTGTAAAGAAACCGAAGAAAGAGCCTTATAAAATCGATTTCCGCCGAATCATTTTGAATAAAATGAGTTTTAAATATAAAAACTATAAGGCAAAAGATTTATCGCAAGGAAAAAGTGTAAACTTCGATAATGTTGATGTTAAGGAGCTAAGCGGAATTTTTGAAGGTTTAGACACCAAAACCCACCTATTCAAAACCAACATCAAAAACCTAACCCTAAAAGAAAGAAGTGGTTTTTATTTAAAAAACCTTACTGCTTTAACCACTGTAGATAGCAATGCCATTGAACTTAAAAATTTGTTATTGGAAACGAGCCAAAGCCGATTGACAAACTATTATCAAATGCGCTTTAATAGCTTTAAAGATTTTAACAAATACATCGACAATGTGAGGATGAAGGCTGTTTTTAAGGACAGTCACCTTAGCTCTAGAGATGTAGCTTTCTTCGCTCCAGAACTGAACGAAATGAAGTTGGACTTGGATATAGACGGGCAAATCACGGGATTGGTTAATAATCTGAAGGCTAAAAAGTTATCTATCAAATCTGGCAAGGCCACTTACATCAAAGGCGATTTCATTATAAAAGGACTTCCTAAATGGAAAGAAACTTTTATGGATTTGAATATTGAAATGGCAGGAACAAACAAAACCGATTTGGATGAGGTTTTGGCAGGCATTACAAACAGTAAGAAAAAACTGATTCCAAGCATTGTAAACAAATTTGGCAATATCAATTTTAATGGAAGCTTTACGGGTTTCCAAAATGATTTTATCGCCTACGGCGAGTTCAAAACGAAATTAGGCCGCTTTGTATCGGATGTGAACATGAAAATCGACAAGAATGATGTTCCTTCCTATACCGGAAATATCAAAACCTACGATTTTAACATCGGTAATTTGCTGGATGAAAAAAGCTTAGGCAGAATCAGTTCTTCACTATATGTTAAAGGGCGTGGCACAGAACTGAAAAACTTATCTGAAAACATTAATGGAGATGTAACTTACATCGATTTTAACAATTACAGATATAGAAATGTAAAAATTGATGGGACGTTTAACAAAAAATACTTTGATGGAAAACTCAGCATCAACGATAAAAACGTTAAACTGGTGTTTGATGGAGGGGTGAATTTAAACCCAAAACTTCCAGTATTTAATTTTAAAGCAACCATTACTAAGGCAAAATTAAAGGCACTTAAACTGCTAAAAGATTCTTTGATGGTTGATGCAAAATTTAGCACCAACTTCTCCGGAACAAACTTAAACAACATTGAAGGGAAACTCCTAGTTCAAGAAATACGACTTCAAAACCCGAAAGGAGTTTACGAGGTAGATTCAGTGCAGCTGCTTGCAAAAGGAAGCGGCGCAAATCGGAATTTGACCATCAAATCTGACATTTTAGATGCCAGCGTAAGTGGCGAATATGATCTAAACTCAATTGGCTCCTACTATAAGGCCATTGCAAAAACCTATGTTCCATCGCTCAAAGCCGATATTTTTAAATATAAGAACCAAATTTTTCAATTTAACCTGCAAATTAAAGATTTTGAACCATTGGCTCAATTCATTTCGCCGGGACTACAATTGGACGATGGCGCCCTGTTTATCGGCGATTTTGATAGCAGAAACAACAAGGCAACTCTGAGTGGCTTTGTTAAAACCTTAAAATTTAATGGTGTTGTGGTAAACAACATCATTTTAGATGAGAATACCACCAAAGAGCAGCTTCAATTAATTGTTACTTCCGATCGCGTTCAAATTAACGACAGTTTATTTATTAAGGATGTGAATATTTCGAACATTCTGCGCAACGATAGCTTGGCCTTTAACGTTAAAATGTCTAATTCTGATGATGCCAATCAACTGGATTTGAACGGTTTGGTAGAGTTTACAAAGAACCAAGACACTACCGCTCGGTTGAGTATTTTGCCATCCATCCTCAAAATTAATAGCGAAGAATGGCGCATCCAAGAAAAGGTACGTATCGTTCTAAATAATGGAAAAACACAAATCACCAACTTCGATTTAACCAATGGCAAGCAGCAGATTACCGTTGACGGTTTAATTTCAGATGATCCTAACGATTTAATGAAGATTGGTTTTAAAGACTTTAGCTTAAAAACACTTAACCCTTTTACCAAAGGTTTTGGGGTAAGCTTAGCCGGAAATGCGAATGGAACAACCAATTTGTATGGAATTTTAAAGTCGCCGAGGGTAAATGATGATCTAAAAATAGATTCGTTAAACTTCAATAACATTTACATCGGCACTTTAACCGATACCTCATCTTTCGATAATGAAAACAATAAAATAAATGTTTTCACCAGAATTATGGCCGATGGAGACGAAACTTTTAAACTCACCGGAAATTTGGATTTAAAGGAGAAAGACATCGATTTAGAAATCAAGATGAACGACAGCAAACTGACTGTTCTTGAGCCTTTTGTAAAAGAATTAGTGTCTAATTTGAAAGGTAACATCTCTTCAGATTTGACGATTAAAGGTAAATTTGATAAGCCCGAAATTAACGGAACACTTTCGCTTGATAAAGGTCAGCTCATGGTTAATTATTTAAAAACCACCTACGTTATTACCGATGAAGTTAAGGTTGAAAATAGCGTCATTAGCTTGGAAGATTTTGAACTGAACGATTTAGAAGGGCATAAAGCCATAGCCAATGGATCGGTTGATTTAAACGACATTAACTACCCCGATTTAGATGTGACTTTGAATGCCAACAACTTTTTGGCTTTAAACACTACCGCCAAAGACAACTCTGTTTATTACGGAAAGGCGTATGGTACAGGTGTGTTTAAGTTTACAGGGCCCACCAATAAAATGAAAATCGACATCAAGGCGAAGACTGAAAAGGGAACGATTTTCAACCTTCCTTTAAATAGCTCGGAAACCGTATCTGATAAAGATTTTATCAATTTTATCAGCAGAGACTCGGCTACCGTGGTTAAAAAGAAAACGAATTTTGAAGGTCTAACGCTTACGTTTAAACTTACTATTGATCCGAATACCACTGCCAATATTTATACTACACTGGGTAATTTAAGTGGTAAAGGTAGCGCAGAGCTTAACCTGAACATCAACAGCTTGGGCGATTTTGAAATGTCTGGAGATTACATTATTGAAACGGGTAGTTTCGATTTTACGGCTCAAGAGGTTATCAACAAGAAATTTGATATTAGACAGGGCGGCACAATTAGGTGGACTGGTAATCCAACCGCAGCACAAATCAATTTAAAAGCGGTTTATGCCTTGAGGGCAAATTTAAATGAGTTGTTTAAGGCCGCTAATAGGGATGCGAGTAGTAATGCTAACCAAAGGGTAAATACGGAAGTTGAAATGGGTTTAACGGGCTTGCTCTTAAAACCAGATATTAAGTTAGACATTTATTTTCCTTCTCAACCTGCCATAAAAGAGGAGCTGCAAACCTATTTCAGCGACCAGAACAACCTGAACTTACAGGCCTTTAGTTTAATTATTAGAAGAAGCTTTGCACCAGGAAATGGTGGCGAATCTATTGGAAACCAATTACAGTCTACGGTGTCGAGTACCGCAACGGAGCTCGTATTTAACCAATTCAACAATGTTTTATCGTCGCTGAACTTAAATTTTGTGGATTTAAACGTAAGATCGTTGAGTGAGGCGAATGCATCATTTAAGTTTTTCAACGATCGTTTGATTATCAATGCTGGTATTGTAGATCGAAACAGTTTGAATGATTTAACCATTATCGATTTTTCCAAAAATGTAGGTAGTGAGGTAGAAGCCTTATTTTTAATTAAGAAAGATGGTAGCCTAACCGGAAAGGTGGCTAACAAACCGCCAACACAGCAGAGTATTTTCTTAAATAGTGGGATTAGCCCAACGGCCAACGTAACCTCATTTGGTTTGGTTTACACCCAGCAGTTTGATACATTTACAGAGTTTATTCAGAAACTTTCTGGTGCTTATCGTAGAAACTTAAAAAGAAAGCAGGCCGAGCAGCCGGTTAAAACCAATAAGGCGATTACTAAGGATGCGATTATAAATCAAACTAAGGGCGGCCCAAGAAGGTAAACTGAGCCATTAGGATCATGTAATGATAAAGGGCTTTGAGCCTAGCGTAGAAGCCTGGTATGTATGTTCACTTTAGAAATTTTAAATTTATTTGGGCGTTTTAACACGTTGTCCGCTATATCTTTTTGGCAGAAAAAGCCAAAAAGGATGCCGCTTCCATCGTTAACGCGGGCTAACCTTTGTTCCTAAACCTGATTGGACGGAAAGCCCCAATTTTTCATTGGGCTTGGAGGTAAAGCAGGACTGAAATTGCCAAGAACCACTGAACGTTAATTTCAAAATAATTTAATGCTAAAGTATTGAAACTAGCTTCTTATAATAATTTGGGCGTTTTAACACGCTGTCCGCTATATCTTTTTGGCAGAAAAAGCCAAAAAGGATGCCGCTTCCATCGTTAACGCGGGCTAACCTTTTTTCCTAAACCTTATTGAACGGAAAGTCTCAATTTTTCATTGGGCTTCGAGGTAAAGCAGGACTGAAATTGCCAAGAACCACTGAACGTTAATTTCAAAATAATTTAATTCTAAAGTATTGAAACTAGCTTCTTATAATAATTTGGGCGTTTTAACACGCTGTCCGCTATATCTTTTTGCCTGAAAAAGCCAAAAAGGATGACGCTTCCATCGTTAACGCGGGCTAACCTTTGTTCCTAAACCTGATTGGAGGTAAAGCAGGACTGAAATTGCCAAGAACCACTGAACGTTAATTTCAAAATAATTTAATTCTAAAGTATTGAAACTAGCTTCTTATAATAATTTGGGCGTTTTAACACGCTGTCCGCTATATCTTTTTGGCAGAAAAAGCCAAAAAGGATGCCGCTTCCATCGTTAACGCGGGCTAACCTTTGTTCCTAAACCTGATTGGACGGAAAGCCCCAATTTTTCATTGGGCTTGGAGGTAAAGCAGGACTGAAATTGCCAAGAACCACTGAACGTGGATTTCCAAATAATTTAATACTAAAGAATAGAAATTTATGTTTCCAATAATTGTGGCGTTTTAACACGCTGTCCGCTATATCTTTTTGGCTGAAAAAGCCAAAAAGGATGCCGCTTCCATCGTTAACGCGGGCTAACCTTTGTTCCTAAACCTGATTGGACGGAAAGCCCCAATTTTTCATTGGGCTTGGAGGTAAAGCAGGACTGAAATTGCCAAGAACCACTGAACGTTGATTTCCAAATAATTTAATGCTAAAGCATTGAATACTAGCTTCTTATAATAGTTGTGGCGTTTTAACACGCTGTATGCTATATCCTGAACCAAGGCCTTGAATTGGACTAGCTTTGATTTGGCAATAGATTAGCCTTGCCAAATCATTATCCTTTCATGATGGAATGACCCATTTTATCTCTTTTGGTTTTTAAGTAACGCTCGTTGTGTACGTTGCTTTCGATTTCGATGGGAATGTTTTCTACAACTTCTAAGCCATAGCCAATTAAGCCTGCTCTTTTGGTTGGATTGTTGCTCATCAAGCGCATTTTAGAAACGCCTTCTGATCTTAAAATTTGTGCACCTACGCCATAATCGCGTTCATCGCCTTTAAAGCCTAACTTAATATTGGCTTCTACGGTGTCGAAACCAGCATCTTGCAAATTGTATGAGCGTAGTTTGTTAATTAACCCAATGCCTCTACCTTCTTGATTCATATAAACTACAATGCCTTTGCCTTCTTTCTGAATCATTTCTAAAGCTTTGTGTAGCTGTGGCCCACAATCGCAACGGCATGACCCGAAAATGTCGCCTGTAACACATGAACTGTGTACACGGGCCAATATTGGTTCGTCGATGGTCCATTCGCCTTTAGAAATGGCTAAATGGGTTGCGCCATTATCCAATTGGGTGTAGGCGGTCATTTTAAAATCGCCCCAAGCGGTTGGCAAATCGATGGTGACTTCGGGTTTAACCAAGCTATCCATGTTTAACCTATAGGCGATTAAATCTTCGATAGATATAATTTTTAACTGATGTTGTTCGGCTATTTTAAGCAAATCGGGCAGGCGAGCCATTTCCCCGTCTTCTTTTAAAATCTCGACAAGCAAACCTGCTGGTTTCATACCTGCTAAGCGGGCTAAATCTACTGCGGCTTCTGTATGTCCTGCTCTTCTGATTACACCACCATCTTTGGCGATCAATGGAAAGATGTGGCCTGGTCTGCCCAGTTCTTCCGGATCGGTATTTGGATTAACCAGTGCTAACATTGTCTTGGAGCGATCGCTAGCTGAAATTCCTGTGGTACAGCCATGTCCAACCAAATCTACAGAAACTGTGAAATTGGTTTCGTAAGCTGCTGTATTTTTACCAACCATCAACGTAAGGTTCAATTCTTTACAGCGCTCTTCGGTTAAGGGTGCGCAAATTAAACCACGCCCGTAAGTTGCCATAAAATTGATCACTTCTGGTGTTGCGTTTTCTGCTGCAGTTAAAAAATCGCCTTCGTTCTCTCTGCCTTCATCATCTACAACGATAATCACTTTACCGGCTTTGATATCTGCAATAGCTTCTGGTATGGTATTTAATTTTGTTTGCATGTTATGGAAACACTAATATTTGATTGTTGGAGTCGCTAGTTTTTATTCAATCGAATGGCTATAAACTGGAACAATTTAGCTTATGCAAAGGTACAACCTATTTTAAGCAATTTGATTAATAAAATATCATTTAGAAGTAAAGGATATTAGTCTTCTTTCTGCTTAATTCTAAGCAATTTCATGAAGAACTGCTTGTAATAATTCACATCGAAAAGCGCCGAATCTACCGTTGCTTTGTAGGTTAAAAATGCGGCTAGCGGCGTAAGCACAATAAAGGCAATCCACATGGCAAAAATTGGATTTAGAGAGCCTTCTCTTGCTGATTTTTCGGCAACGGTGGTTAAAATGTGATAAATTAAAAAGAATGAAATGGCAATTACTACGGGCAAACCCATGCCGCCTTTTCTGATAATTGCACCGAGCGGGGCTCCAATAAAAAAGAGGAGTACGCAGGATGCGGCCAATGTAAATTTGCGTTGATACTCTACACTGGTAAAAATAAGTTCGCCCATTAAATCTTTGTAGCGTGGGGCGCCGTTACTTAGGTTTTGCGCAATGCTAGAAACAATGCCGTTGGCCGTTTCTAAAGCTTGCTTACGTGCGCCGGATGGAATACTCGTCAAAATTTGATCGCCAATTTTTTTCGGACTGATTTTAACTTTGGTATAGCCTTTAGCGGTATTGTTCTGCCTGAAGTTGTTGGAAAGGTTTGCGGTGGTGTTGCGGTTTAAGGTATCGATTACTTTGCTCAGGGAATCTCGTTTCCGATCTATACCTTTCAAATTCAGCATTACTGTACTGTTCCCGAAAGCATTCGGATCGGTTTTATTCATTTTAAATGAGGAAAGGTCGAATTTGGGTTCTGTTTCCTTAAACCTGCTTCTTATTAAAACTTGCCTAGGGTTATAAATGCCATTGTTATTGGCTTGTTCTTCGTACTGAACGCCATTTTTTAGCTTTAATACCATATAATTACCATCGCTGGTTTTGTTCATCTCCCCTTCTTGTGCCTTTATAATTTTCGGGATGCCGTTTGATCCTCTATGATCATACAAGGTGATGCCATATAAAGTACCATTTAGGTCTTTCCGATCTACCCGAATGGAAAAGTTCGGAATGCTGTTGTTGAAAACACCTGGTTTGATTAGAAAGGCTAACTTTTTATTCCGAACATCGTACATGAGGGAATAGAACTTAAGGTTGGCCTTAGGCAACATATAATTGGAAAAGAAAAAGGAACTTACGGATAGGGCAAAAATGAGTATCATTAATGGCCTCATGGCTTTTTGAAGGGATATTCCAGCTGATTTTATGGCGACGAGCTCATAATTTTCTCCAAGTGTACCGAAGGTCATGATAGAGGAAAGCAAAACGGACAGGGGCAATGCCATTGAAATTTGCACCATAGATTGATAGTACATCAACTCTAAAATGGTGTACCATTCAAATCCCTTGCCGATTAAATCATCTACGTACTTAAATAAAAAAAACATCAACAGGATAAACATCACTACAAAAAAGGTAGCGATGAATGGCCTAATAAATGCTTTTATAATAAGAAGATGTATTTTTTTCACCTTACAAAGGTAAACAATGCATGGGGAATTTTATGCACCTAAAACACTTATGAGATAATCAATCTGGTTGTCCCAAATCGATTTTTTCTCAGCAAGGAGGTCATCTGTTGTAAAGTCGGTTATGGAGAGTGCTACATCATTGGTTAATTCATCTTGTACAATTTCCATTTCGAAATAGCACTGCGGTTCATCGTCCAACCATTTGAATTTTACCAATTTGTTCTCTTTTATGGAAACGAGCTTAGCTTTTTGCTGCTCATCATCCCAAGTAAAGGTATATACTTGATCGCGAAAATTTACATCATCTGCAAACCATTGCGACAAGCCATTTGGCTCACTTATAAAACTATACAGTATTCGTGGTGACGATTTAACCTCGTACTCAAGCGTAAATTTTTTCTTTTCTGCCATGTTAATTCATTACCAGAATAAATTTCCGGACTAATTTTTTATTTTATTTTTCTAAAGAAAGGTAATTTATTCTATATTTGCAACTCCAAAAAATAACCACTTAAATATTTGATATTATAAGCAAATATTTTTACCCGGCGGGGTAGCTCAGATGGTTAGAGCGCAGGATTCATAACCCTGAGGTCGGCAGTTCGATCCTGCTCCCCGCTACCATAGTGGGCAAATCAAATTTTTGTTTGATTTGCCCCTTTTTTTTGCCTTCGAAAACCGTCTTTAAAGTACCTAGAACGCGGATTGCCTCATTCATTCGAATAGTTCGATGTTGTATTCCGTCAAAAGTGAGATTTTGAGGATACATCGAACTAATTATTCGTCGTTTCCCTTCAGAATCTGCATTTAAATAGGTTTCTGAAAGGTTTGTTATCATTTTAGTTGCTTTTCCAATTAAATCACCAATATTCTCTTTCCCTTTGGATAGGTCAATTAGTTTTCCTTCCAAGATTGATATGTTTTTCTCGCATTCCGATTTAATCTTCCGATACTCAAAATCAAGAATTACATCATTTAGCATTTTATCTCTAGCTTTTGTAATTCGTGAATTAAATTCTTCCAGCTGTTTTTTCACATTCCAAATCTGGTCATTATCTTCACCAGCTATTGCTTGATATACCTGTTTGAGAATCATACTGTAGGCTTCGTTTAGGACAGGGTCTATAGAATACTTTTCTAGCTCCTTAATAAAAAGTTGATTAACCTTATCTGCATTGTACCTCACCCCGCATTTAGAAAAGCAATGGTAATAATGGTAATGCTTTTTGCAACCTTTGGAAGCACTTCCGGACAGCATATAACCGCATTTTGGGCAGATCAGAAAACCCCTCAGAGGCAACATATCCAATGAGGCAATGGTTGTTTTCTTGGGTTTATTACGGCGATCTAAAATATCCATTGCTTTATAAAAAACTGCTTCGGAAACAATCGCATCGTGCTGACCTTTAACAGTATGCGCTTCTTCATCTTTAAATTTAGAAATAGGAATTCTACCGCAATAGATAGGGTTGCGTATCACCTGCCAAAAATTCTTTCGACCAGTTTTTAACCCTTTTTCAAATGCTTCTTTCCAAATTTGATCTATGTACCACTTACCCGTTGACAATTCCTCGTAGACCCATCTCATCAAAGATGCCTGTGGTTCGACCGGACAGATATATTTTTTGCCGTCCTCGGTAACTTTATTTGCATAACCAATCGGTGCGGGACCCATCCAGCGCCCTTCTTTTCTTGCCCTTCTCATGCCGTGAAAAGTATTTAGGGCCCTTCGATCATTTTCCACCTCTGGAGCAGCAAGATAAAAGGCCAGCATCATTTTATTTTCAGGAATTGTGATATCTAAAGGCTGTTCTATCGCCTGAGGTTCTACACCATAATCGGATAACAATTTAATCATCTGATATGCGTCACCGGCATTTCTACTGAACCTATCCCATTTGGTAAAGAGAACAAGATCGGTTTGCCCCCGCTTTTTCTTTATTTCGGTTAGTAGCTTTTGCCAGGCGGGGCGTATGAAAGTTTTGGCCGAATGATCTTCATACACCACCTTTCTTACAGCAATATCCCTTGAAAAGCAATAGCGCTGTAAAACTTCCTCTTGGTTGCGTTGAGAATAACCTTTATCTGCCTGTTCATCAGTACTTACTCTTATATATAAATCGGCTATAATCATGTCTTTAATACTTGCTCAACTTCCAAAATAGCTAATACATACAATAAATCCAAGACTTCTTTAGCATGAGTTATCGACATTTTTACACCCTTCTTGTTTAGCATTTCAACCAATTTTTCAGGCTGCATCTTTTCAATTTTCAGCTTTCTCATAATGATCTCGTTTGGAAGGAAACTTATCAAATGTGCGCTTGGATATTTGCATATCACTAACGTGAGCAAGCCTAATAAAAAAAAAGATTTTTCCTTGATATTCAGGAAGCAAATTGATTGCATGAAATGAGTAATAAAAAAGGGCTGAAAAAATCAGCCCTGTAAAATATCTTTTGTATTAAAGAAATTTCAGTTGGTTTGGCATTATGTTTTGAGGCCTATTTCTTTTAGTTTGCTTATAATTTTGATCACCAGCTTTACCAACACATCAAAAAGGATAGAGATTAAAACTATCCCACACAAACCGACCCAGTATTGTTCCCGAGGAATATTGCCGCTATGGGTAATTTCGTAACAATAGATGTTCGCACTGATTCCTAATACCATAGATAGCCAATTTAAAGCATAGAACATTCTGTAAACATCCTTTTCGCAAAGGAAAACTTGCGTTTCTATTGCTATTTCTACGAAAAAAAGTACCATCACAGCAATACAGTACATTACAATATATAACATTTGGTCAATGGCCAATGCCATGGTATGAATGTTATGGAAAACTTGAATTAGCTGTAATGAAAGTGGAGGCAAAAGCCTGGTAATGCTCCATTTTAATATGATTTTTAACATCGTTTGTATTTTTAAAGGGGATAGAACTTACTCTGTTAAGGATTTTGGAGTAGGCATTCCGTAAGAAAAGTGTGTTAAGAGCATTACACCTGAAATACCAATCCTTCTGCGCCCGCTGAATGACAACAAACGCCCGATGCTGGCCTTGAGTTTATGGCCCTTTATTATTTTCAAGAATCTGGGGTGTGGCCGGAATGCACCGGGCCAATACATTTGGAATGGTCAGCATAATAGTAAATTTTAGTGTTAAAATTGTTTATTGCTGACCGATGTATTTAATAATCTAGATCAGCATGCTTAAGTGTTCAATCATTTATCTTTTAGTGATGCATGTATGTTTTACCTTTCATTTCAGGGTTATTAAAGCTAATGTATAGACAAAAAAGCAAGCTGAATGCTACTCGCTTGGGTTATTTTGTTTATTGTGAAAAAAAGTTTTAAAGCTCTTGAATAACTTTAAAACTCTTTCTTCTAAGAAGGCTATTTACGACTATTTGAAAAGACATTTTGAAATAAAAATGCTTATTACTTTCAGAAGTTAAAAGTTTTTAATAAGTTTCAAAAACTATTTAAATCTCTCAAAAACAAAATGAGCCGGCAAACGAATTTACATTTCCATCCAACTGAACCTGCCATTAAGGCCTTCATGGATTTAATCCTTTTTAAAATCTTTTCGACTGAGGGGCTAAGCTCCCCAAAAGATCAAGCTGCATTTTGTCAGGAACAAACAGAAGGGGCAAATGAAAAGGCAAAACGGATTGCTTCTTCGATGATGCTGGAGTATATTCTTGAACCCTATCAGAAGAATGAGAAGCTAAGCATATCTTTACGTTATTTGGAAGCTCTGGATTATTTAATTCAACAAGTAAAAAAGAAAGAACATCACCGCAAATATCTTTTTAGTCAAACAGAGCATCTAGATGCTTTTCGAAATTATATAAAATCAAGTTATGAAAGAGTAAAGGATCCCCAGGCTTTACTAGAACAGATATATGGCCAGAATACAAATGTAGAATTTTTGGATAGTAGCCGATGGCTACTATACGAACGTATCGGCAAAAAACAAAGCCCGATAGACGATCAGTGGGGTATTGCTGTTGGTGAGGTTAAATTTAATACCATGGGCAAATATACTTTGGTGGAAGTGCGCTTCAAGAATGGTAATACTATTCGGTGCTATGAAGGCATAGCTTCAAAAGATCCAGCTTCAGACTATCTTTACCTTAACCTTTCACTCGAACAGGGAAACGATAAGCGTGCACACATGAGTTTCCGTCTTGAAGAAACGGAATGGGAAAAACAAAACCTTCTATTGGGGATGTTCTGTTTTCATTCCAAATTATACGGCCACTTACTTGCCAAAACGGTTGTGATGGAAAAAATCATAACCGAAGTTTCTGACTTATCAAAGGATGCTTCTATGCCAAGACCTGGTATTAACGAGTATTTAGCTAATGATGAAGATTTTTTAAGGATTGCCCCGTCTATACGTAAATTCCTGTATCCAAGAGAGCTTAACCGAATGAGTTTCCCTGATTCAATAATCTCGAATTTAGCAGAACTGGAGGATTTTTTGGAGCAAAAACGCGCTGATGTAGAAAGCCAGGACCTTATGAAACAGCTCTGTGGCAACTACGACGTTATTTTTCCAACCGATAAAAAATATTTAAGTAACGACGAACTTGAAATAAAGTATCTTGAAGATGCGTTTGCTCTTCATTTTGAATTTAGCCATAAAACCACCAAAAGGATTGAAAAAAAGAAAACTTGGGTATCGGCGCAGGAAGTAAGTTCTGATGATAATATTGTTTCTATCAAGCTGCTATCCAAAAAAACAGCGAGTCGTTCTTCATCCAAAAAGCACTCCCCCCTATCCCTTATCCTACATTTGCCGACCGAAGATCTCAACCCCGAGGATTGTGACTTCTTTCCAGCATTGTTGATTGGGCTGCATGATGCTGAAGGCGAAAATATCTGTACACCTGTGATGTTGCTTAAAAAAGAATTAAGCACCGTGGAAAATCAAAAAGCTATTGGTGCTTATTTTTCTGAACCTATTCCAAAAAAAGTATTCATACTTTCGCTCGATTAATATTTTACATGGCCATGCCCCAGTTCTTTTCGATGAGGCCAAATTGACAGACGTTTTAAACTCTCAACCTAAAATATGCAACTAAAAGACATCGCGCTTTTTATTAAGGAAAATTCCAAGGAACAGCTGACAAGTTACTATGGTGAGCTTAAAGAAAATATAAAAGAGACGAATCATTCAATAAACAAGCTTTATTTTTGGATGACCGTCACGGTAGTGATTTATTATCTCTATAAAACTTCAGCCATTTCGGGACTGGAATTTAGTATAATCAAACTGGAGAACATAAAGCTTCTTGGACTCGTTACTGCTCCTATTTTTGCCACGATGTTCCTTTTCAACACCTTACTGGTTTCCCGCCTTTCTGAACTTATACATTTCTCAAAATTGATTGGTTTTCGTATTTATAACCATGGGGAAGTTTCCAGACTCGACCTGATGCCATCCCGGTATATGGGTTTTAGCAGATTGATCCAGCCGTTTTCTTTAAGTCAGGAACTGGCAAAAGACGATGCATCTGAAAAGCTAAACGCTGTCCATATAGCCCTCCGATTACCGGGCGCAATAGTTGCATTAGTACCTCTAGGGTTTCTATTCTATAGTAACTATAAATTGTTTTACGAGAATTTGGATAGTAGTATGGGAATCGCATCGGTTGTGTATACTACCTATATAAATGCATATTCAGTTTACCGATTTTGCAGTAAGATTTGGAAAGAGGCAAAAAAAGCGCCTTTAGCCGAAAATAATACATTGATGTATATTGAAGACTTTTATCCTTACCGACAATTAAATAAGTGAAGCATTAAAAGGTCTTTAGGAAATATTTTTTTGCCTGCTATAGATATGTTCATATGCATTTAAACAAAAATAACAGGCATGAATTAAACATGCCTGTTATTTTTTTACTGAATCTTGTTTACAACAAGGTCATCAAAATAAATGTAACTGGTCTGACTTGACCCCCATACTGCAACATCTTTCCCACCCCTAAAATTGTGGAAGGATAGCCTATTGATCAAGCGCTGGGCGTCATTCGTAGTCCATCGTATTGATTTGTCAAGGACCGTAGTTCCATTAATAATAACCTGGACCCATCCATTTTTATTTGAACCTGTATTACTCTTGATGTAAAGGTGAACGGTATAGGTATTTCCTTTTACGAGGCTTCCGCTGGAAGGATAAGATTTTCCAAAGGTATCACCACAAGGCCCTGCCATATCTCTATGGTAAACATAAGGCTGGAAGTAAACGCGGCTGCCGCTATTGTACCCTAAATGAAGATTACTTTGAACACTTAAGTGACTTATTAAAGGTATTACAGCCGATTGTTGATGACTTAAAAAGCAAAGGATTTATTTAGAACATTTTAAAACCCAAAATAACAGCCCCGTTTAGTTGGAATTTTAGAACACAAATATTTGGCATGTTATGAAAATATTTTGTAAAACTTAGTTTATGAAATATGGATATATTATATCATAATATTGGAGATTGCTTGTTAGAGGTATAAATCAATTCTTTTAATTAATTCCATACACGCTCTGCTGTTATGATATGGGCATTTCCAAACACCTACTTTATCCTCATTTGGCATAATTTCTCCAGCTTCGGTTATTCCCCAAAACCATTCGCCTTCATCATAACTGATGATTCTATCTTTTACGAACGACCAGTTTTTTAAACTAATCTCTAAGAACTCGTCGTTTTTGGATATTTGCCATGCATTGAAAAAACCAACCATGGCTTCTGCCTGAACCCACCAGTGTTTTTCTTTTACGATATGATTATTAGATGGCTCATCCTCATACCATAAACTTCCGTCGGCATCTAAACCTTGCTTAGAAACACTTGCCATCTTCATCGAAATTAATTTTATGGTTTCGATTGATGCTTCATCGTGTACCGCTTCTGCAGCCTCGAGCAATAACCATGCGGCCTCAATATTGTGTCCGTAAGAAATTATGTCTGATTTTGGAACCCAGTTTTCGTCAAAAAACAAAACTAAATTTCCAGTTTCCTTATTGATGATATGTGAGGTAAAATTTTGAAGAAGCTCCATAATTTTTCGCCTCAAATGTTCATTGGGCCAAATTTTATAAAGCGTTGTAAATGCTTCCAGAACATGTAAATGCGTGTTCATTGTTTTCTTTTCATTTGCATCTTTATTGCTTAGCCTCAAATCATCCAAAGGTTTCCACGCTCTACTAAATGCTTCGAAGTAACCGCCTCTTTCAATATCATAACTATTGGCGACCAAGTTTTTGTACAGCTCAATAGCTCTTTCTTTAGCAAACTCATTCTTACTCGCAATAAAGTATTCGCTAAACGCATAAATGGTAAAGGCTATTGCATAAATCTGCTTTTTTATATCGATTGGATTTCCTTTTGCATTAAGCAACCAATAAACACCGCCAAATTCATCATCAATAAAATGATTTATTATGTAGTTGAAAGCTCGATCGGCAATTGCTAGATCATCAGAATTCCCATTTAAATTATAGGCTGAAGAAAAGGACCAAAGAATCCTAGCATTTAATACACTTCCTTTCGGCGCTGTATAATCAATGTTATTATCATTATCAATCTTTCCAACAAAGCCTCCATTAACCTCATCAACAGTAAAATTTTTCCAATAGCTCAGAATATTTTCCAATTCTGAGCTTAATTCTTCTTTATATTTTGCTAAATCTAATTTCAAACCTATTCCGAAATTATAGAAGTTACTTTATTCTTTTCAATGTTGCTTATAATTCTATTGACAGTAGTGGCAGAACGGAATTCATCGGCAGGCGTATTTATTACATAGTCTATCAGAATATCTAATGTACTGGTTGCAACATGCATTCTCGTATCGGATGAGGCGTAATATATAAACATCGTTCCGTCTTCATCCAAAATCCAGCCATTGCTAAAAACTACGTTGGATACATCTCCGATCCGTTCCTCTCCTTCTGGAGCTAAAAAATATCCAGCAGGTTTATAAATTACTTTGGTTAAATCGTCTAAATCTGTCATAAACATATACAGCACGTAACGCAATCCAGCGGCTGTATTTCTTACACCGTGAGCTAAGAACAACCAACCATGCGCTGTTTTAATTGGCTCAGGCCCCATTCCATTTTTTGCCTCATAAACGGTATGGTAATTTTTATTATCAACGATTGATTCTTTATCGATCACTGCATTTTCAATGGATTCACTCAATCCAAATCCAATTCCGCCACCGGTTCCGCTTTCAATAAAACCATCTTGGGGGCGAGTATAAAAAGCATATTTACCATCCACAAATTCTGGATGCAAAACCACATTTCGTTGCTGTGGAGATGGTGTTTTTAAATCAGCCAAACGCTCCCAAGTTTTTAAGTCTTTGGTGCGCACAATTCCACATTGTGCAACCGCCATAGATTGATCGTGTGCAGGCGCATTCGGATCTTTTCTTTCTGTGCAGAATAAACCATACATCCAACCATCTTCGTGGGCAACAATACGCATATCATAAACATTTGTATCAGGTTCGCTCGTTTCCGGTAGTGTTACAGGCTCATTCCAGAAGGTAAAATTATCTACTCCATTATCGCTTTCGGCAACAGCAAAAAAAGATTTTCGATCAGATCCTTCTACTCTTACAATTAAAATATATTTATTGTTAAACTTAATTGCACCCGCGTTAAAGGTTGCATTGATTCCAATTCGCTCTAACAAATAGGGATTCGTTTGAGGATTGAAATCATATTTCCAGTTTAAAGGCGCATGAGCGGCAGTTAAAATAGGGTTTTCATATCTGTCAAAAATTCCATTTCCCAAAACTGCTTTTTTATTCTTAATTGCAATTAAATTGTGGTGTGCTTCCTCTAATTGCTGTCTTCTTTTTTCAAAATCTATCATAAAAATATTTTATTATCTTTTTTAATCTTCTAATTTATTCCACCAAGTTCTTTTCAGGATGAATACAATTACCGCTAAAATGGCAATCGTTATAAAAAGAGGTGTGTGCATGCTCAAGATGAAATACATCGGTAAAATGGTTAGGCAGAGCTGAGCAATTATTCCCAGCAATACGTTGAACATATCGAGCTTAAATCCTTTATTGGCTTGGAAAGTTGGATCATCGGCTACAACCAAAGCGTGAATTGGTTTCCAAAAACCCCACGGCCTAACTGTTTTGTAAAAAGTTTTCAGTGTAGCCTCTTCAGTTGGCGGTGCTGCATACGTACCTACAATACAACCGATCATAGAAAGCGCAAATAACAGTGGCCACCAATAAAGCGGTAAACCATGCGTTACGTAAGGCATTGCCAATGCGGCACCAATACCAACGGCCATACCCCAAAAAAATCCGTTTGCATTAAAGCGCCACCAATACCATTTTAAGCAGTTGGCCGCTACGTAACCTCCGTATAAGCCCCCAACAATCCATTGCAGAATATCGTTTACATTATTGGCGAAAAAACCTAGAATCACACCTATTGCAACCACTACAATACCAACAATATAATTCATGTTGATTACCTTTTTTGTGCTTGCTTTCGGATTGATATATTTTAAATAAATATCGTTTACAATGTAAGCCTGAGCTGCATTAAGCGTACCGCTAAAAGTACCCATAAATGCCCCCAACAAACCTGTAAGCACGACCCCCAAAATCCCAACGGGGAGAAAATTATTTATGGTAGCAGGTAAAATCCGTTCAAAATCGGTAACGCCATCTGGTCCCTTCAAATAAATTTGGTTGTAATATAATAGCGCCAAAACGGTTAAACCAATCACCATAGAATAACGAATCGGCAATAAAATGATACTTACAAAACCTGTCATTTTACTTGCATCCTTCGGGCTACGGGTACTCAAAACCTTTTGCATATCGTAATTTGGTGCTGGGCCCGCAAGCGATGCAAAAACACCTTTCAATAACATCATTCCAAAGAAGATCCCGAATAAACTAAATCCATCATCAGCAATTTTTTTATTGGCATCTGCAGCAATTTTGCTCCAATCCAAATCTAATTTCCAACTGAAGAACGGATCATCCCAACCTTTGGGAACATTTAAAGTATGGCCGTGAAGATGGTTCATGGCAATAACTGCAATTGCAACACAGCCAATCGTCATAAAGGCATATTTAATCATATCCCCAAGAACAATGCTGTGCATACCGCCCAAAATGGAATAAAACATGGCAAATAATGTAAATACAATTCCATAGAAATGAGGAACGTATTTGGCAGGAACATCAAACGGCACATAAGCTTTTACATAATCCCATGGGATAAAAATTTCCATGAATTTGCCCAAACCAATAAAACCGTAGGCTAAAAATCCGAAGCAACTAATTAATGCAAATGCGATTACCACAACGTGAGAGCCCTTTACACCTTTCCCAATGGTTCCAAATCTGGTTTGCAACCATTCTGCACCAGTATTTGCATTACTTCTACGCAACCATTTACTTAGGAACATCATCATAAAAACCTGATTGAAAACCGGCCAAAGCCATGGAATCCAAATACTTTTTAAACCATACACAAAGCATAGCGCAACCATCCACATGGTTCCGCTTATATCGAACATGTCTGATGCATCACTCAAACCCAACTTATACCAAGGCAGAGATTTTCCGCCCATCATATAACTTTCCTTGTTCTGCTTGGCTTTCTTTCGATACCAAAAGCCAATGAAAATCATTGTTGCAAGGTAGAGGATGATGATTAAAACGTCTATTAATTGTAACTTCATATTTGGTTATTATTCTGTAAATTATCTAGTTAGGTAATATTATTGATTTTCTAGTGTCGTACATATCCCCTATATTTTTAAGAAAAAGTGTTTTTGGGTTTTTATAAAATTCTTTAAAATCGATTTCACTCGAGTGGCCAGGATATGGCGCATAAAAATGACCGGTATGCGCATTGCGCCAAACCATTAAATAAGAGATTTTTGAAGCTTCAGCATCGTTCATGATTTTATTAAAAACCGTTGTAAACCATTGTGGCTGAATAAGTTTCTCCTGACCCGTTTCTGTAAGCGCAACAATCTTGTTTTTAGAAATTGCATAATTACAAATCTGTCCGATTGATTTAACGGCTAAATCAATTGATCGTTCATCGTTTAGATCTTTAAATTCGTAATAGTTGTCAAAACCTAAAACGTCTACAAAATCATCTCCTGGGTAGCGCTCCATGTAGTGGTCAAAATTCGCTGAAATTCGATCGGGAGAATAGGCGTAAATTAGATTGTGCAGTTGCTTTTTATCTCGAAGATATTGAACTGTAAATTGCCACAAAGCCTTATATTCCTGAGCCGTACAAAAAGGTTTCCCCCACCAAAACCAATTGCCAGTATTTTCATGAAAAGGACGAAAAATAATTGGAATAAAAACTCCTTTATCGGTTTTTAAAGATTTAATTAGCGAGGCAACTTTATCTAATGCTTTAATAAATTGCTTGTGTTTTTCGCCACCAGGCAGAATAGAAGTAACACATTTTGTGGTATCGTAAAAATTCTTTCCTGTTACAAAATTTTGAACATGCCAGCTTAATGTATTTATTCCACCCATTTTATAAGCCTGTAAACAATAACTTTTAAGTTTTTCGGCACTTTGAAGATCTGAATTGTCTTTTGCAATGGATTCCAAATCCCATCCGAACAGCGCTGGATGTGAACCTGTTATACTCTTAACATCGCTCTTATCATATTCGCCTTTCCAACCAACCCCATACATTAAAGCATCTTGCTGACCGAAAAGCACTCCCTTTCCTGCCAAGTTTTTTAAATTATAGAACAGCGCTTTTGTTTCTATAGTGGCCTTAGGATCTATTGTGTTATTTTCTACAACAGATTTCTGTCCATAAGAAAACCCGAACGTGGCAAGAAATGAGAAAAGCAATAAGGGAAGATATTTTTTCATGCTTTTCTAATTATAAATCGAATACTTTTTTAATCCCTTTTGAAGAAGCATTTTATTACCTTTTAAAAATTCTAGAAAATTTGGAGCAGAAACCTGTCCGGGAAATGGAGCATAATAATGGTTATCCTTTTCCTTTTCTCGATAACCAGCATTGCGCCAAAATAGAACATAAGATGGTTTATGCTCTAGAATTGCCTTTGCAAAAACGTTAGTCCACCAGTTTGCATCAGGAATTTCGACAAATCCAGTTTCTGCAAGTGCACTTAATTTTTTGCTTCTTTTGGCTATTTTATTTTGAATGGCTAAGTTTTGAGCAACATTTAGCGCAAATGATTCACCTTTTTCTACTCCTCCATATTGATAGTAGTCGAAACTTAAAACATCAACAAAGCCATCGCCTGGGTAGCGTTCCAAATATTGTTCTTCTGTTTTAAAATCGCAGGGATTAAAAACATAAATCAAATTGTGTATTTGTTTTTTATCTCTTAAATACGCAATAGTGAATTGCCATAAAGCTTTATATTCTTGAGGGGTACAGGATTTTGCTCCCCACCAAAACCAACCTCCGCCGTTTTCGTGAAAGGGTCTGAATAAAATCGGAATGGCTTTGCCATCACTACCTTTTAGTGATTTAACAAGTACTGAAAATTTATCTAGCCAGCTTTTATACAGCACATGTTTTAAACCATTAGGAAGGATAGATTTTACCGCAACTGAACTGGTATCCCAAGAAGTTTTTCCATTGTAAGGATTATCCATATGCCAGCTTATAGTATTTATTGCGCCCAAATCATAAGCTTTTTTAATATACTGTTTCATTTTTTCGAATGGAACACCATCAATATTTTGCTTTTTATCGGTTTCTAAACCAGAAATATCCCAACCAAAAACCGCAGGATATTCTCCAGTTAAATCTTTGATATCGCTCCGACCATTTTGATATTTCCAGCCTATTCCATAAGCCAAATCATCTTGATGCCCGAATAGCACTTCCTTACCCGACAACTTGATTAAGTTTCTATATAAATTCTTAGTATTTAAGGTTGCTTTTTTATCAATCAACTGTCCAAAAACGTTAACAAGCCCTAAACAAAAAACAAAGAAAAATGGAAGTATTTTTTTAATCATTCTGATATAATTTGGCTAGTGTTTCGGCTCATATAATAATTATCTAAAATACTGATGTAATTAACTTAAACAATAATACTATTTTAACCAATTAGTATATAATATACATTATTTAATGATAAATTATGGCTTAATATATTAATAAACAAATATATTTTTATTACATTGCATCAATGTTCTTTTATCTTAAAGATATTTTTTTCGAACGTATCAGTTATGAATAACATCATTAAAGAAATAACGCCTCTCACTCAAAACGATTGTTTTACGATTTTTTCGAGAGTAAAAAAAGACTTTGACTTCCCGCTTCATTTTCACGAAGAATTCGAATTAAATTTAATATTAAATGCTTCGGGTGCAAAGCGAATTGTTGGCGATAATATTGAAGAAATTACAGATATGGAATTGGTGTTGGTTGGCCCAAATCTTTCTCATGTTTGGACAACGCACAATTGCAAAAGCGAGGAGATAACTGAAGTTACGATTCAGTGGCACAAAGATCTTTTTGATGATAAAATGTTGCGCAGAAACCAGCTCAGTTTTATTCGTAAAATGTTCGAACGTTCGGTTAGAGGGATTTTATTTCCCAGAGAAACCATCGAAAAAGTTTACAATCGCATTTTGGCGATAAACCAATTGCAGGGATTTGATTCCGTTTTGGAACTGATGAGCATTCTTCACGATTTATCAACTTCGAAAAGTATGCGGGTTTTATCTGATGCGACTTTTAATAATGATCAGGTGTTAAATTATAATAGCAGAAGAATTGACAAGGCTTTCGAGTTTATGAATGCTAATTTCGATAAGCCAATCACCTTAAAGGATTTATCGAAACTGGTAAGCATGACTGAAGTTTCCTTCAGCCGATTTATAAAAAAACGTACGGGAAACACTTTTATTGATAGTTTGAACGAAATTCGTTTAGGACATGCTACGCGAATGCTGATTGAAACTACACATTCAGTTGCAGAGATTTCTTACAATTGCGGTTTTAACAACATTTCAAACTTTAATCGATTATTTAAGAAAAAGAAGCATTGTACACCAAAAGAGTTTAGAGAAAATTTTTCGGGAACGAGGGTATTTATTTAGTTTTTTGAAGAAGATTAATTATCAAATAAAAGTTTATACCCCCTGAGTTTAAGAGTTTCGGTAGGTGAGACATCAATCAATTAGCCTAACAAATTTATTTAGTTTTTTCATCTATCGGTTGGTGCCTCACCGACCGAAAAAGCCAAGGTTAACTTACTTTTCCAAAATTAAAGTTAAAACATCATGAGATGGAACTTCCGTTTTTAAACCGTTTTTTGTTGTTCCAACAGATTTTCTCGTCCAGGCATTTTTAATTTTATACAAAATAGAGTTTGCATTCAGTTCTTTTTTAAAAACTTCATCCTTAACTTTTTCTATCTGCCAGTTAAAATCGATTTTTTTGGTTTCTCCAGCGCGATTTAAGAACGAAACCGCCCAATTACCATGATTTAAAGGTTTAAACCAAACTTCAAATCCATCTAATTTTGAATACTGAAAGCCTTGAACACCCAGTACATCCTGATTAATTGCAATAATATCTTTATTTGTTAAAACTTCAACCGTTTCTTGATTCATGTTTCTTAAATCGTTACCAGCAATTAACGGCGCAGCAAGCATTGCCCACATGGCAAAATGTGCTCTGTCTTCGCCTGCAGTAAGCTTCCCATTTCCTATCTCTAACATATCTGGATCGTTCCAATGGCCCGGGCCAGCATATTGGCGTAAGCCATCTTGCTTGTCCAAAATCTGCATCACACCCCACGATTTCCACGTTCCATGATCTTCAATGCAATCAAAACAGTTAAAAATATCTCCGCTGGTACGCCACAAATGCCCAACCGATGGACCCCAAACCCAAGGTTTATCTGTTCCCCATTCGCAAATGCTTAAAACCATCGGCCTGCCTGCTTTGCGCAAGGCGGCGGTAATTGTTTTATAAGCACCTTCAGCTTTTAACCCATCGGTGTTGCACCAATCATACTTTAAATAATCAATGCCCCAACTTGCATAAGTTAATGCATCTTGAAATTCATAACCTCTGCTTCCTGGTCTACCTCCACAAGTTTGAGAACCGGCATCAGAATATAAGCCCAGCTTTAATCCCTTGCTGTGAACATAATCGGCCAAGGCTTTCATGCCAGAGGGAAATCTTTTCGAGTCTGGATGAATAAAACCCAGACTATCCCGATCTCCATGCCAACAATCATCAATATTAATGTAAGTATAGCCAGCCTGTTTCATCCCTGAGCTTACCATGGCATCAGCCGTTTCTTTAATTAATTTTTCGTCTACATTACAGGCAAATTTATTCCAGCTGTTCCATCCCATAGGAGGCGTTAATGCTAAACCATCAAATTTGTTATAATTCTGAACATAATTATTTCCTTGGCTAAAAGCAACCGAACTTGTAAAAAAAGCAATTAATAGAAGAAATCTAAACTTCATAAACTGAGATATTATTTATTAAATTTTTTGAGTTGAGTTCTGATATAAAGACCTGCAGGTGTAAGCATATTGAGTTTCCATTTTCCTGTTGAAGATGCTCCTGGCTGTAATATTGCGGTGGTTTCTTTTTTATCGGTAATGTTCCAGTTTGCCCAGCTCAATTTATTTTTTTCCATCCAAGCAAACCACTTGTCAGTTTTTTCAACATCAAATTTCCCATCGCCGTTGGCTTCTCCAACGCCCCATTCAGTTACAAAAATGGGTAAACCAGCAGAAATTGCTTGATCGGCACGTTTCATTAAAAGTTCTTGATGGCTTGGCTCTGAGGCATAAAAATGGAAAGAATATGCAATATTATTGAAACCTTTAATCGGATCTTTTGCAACAATATCAATATCCTGATCCCAATGCGGACTGCCTACTACAATTATATTTTCAGCATCGTATTTTCTAATTTCCTTAATCACCTCAACAGCATAATCTTTTACTGTTTGCCACTCTATCCTTTCGGGTTCGTTAAATATTTCATATATGACATTTGGTTTTCCAACATATCTTTTAGCCATTTTGGCGAAAAATATTTTCGATTGCTCCAAATGTTCATTTGCATGGTGATCATGCCAATCGATAAGTACATACAATCCCTGCTTAATTGCAACATCAATGGTTCTGGCAATCAGTTTTTCTTGCTCAACCGGATTTTGCAAATAACCACTATCTGGTTGAACCGCCATAGAAACCCGCAGTAAACTGATGTTAAAATCTGACTGAAGCCAGTTTACAACATTTGGATTATAATATTTTTTTCCGCCCCAAATACTCCATGATAAACTCACGCCACGGAGCTGAGGGTCAACATTTTTGCTGTTCAAGATTTTTCCTCCAACAACTTTTAATGCGCCATTACGATTAACCCAATTAATATTCTGGGCAAAGCTGGTGCTGAATATAAAAGTGAACATGGAAAGCAATAAAACTCTTTTCATAAATTATTTAATTTGATACACTGAGGGCATTTTATCTGCAAAAAGCACAAAGCCATCATTTTTAAAAGTCATAAAATCGCTCGCAGCCGGGTGGCCAGCATAGGGTGTCCAATAGGCATCTTTAGTATTGGCCCAAAGTAAAGCATATGCAAATTCGAGATTTTGATTCTTTAAAGACTTAAGTAATTGTTGCGTAAACCAATCACTTCTGGTTAGGTTTTGCAATCCGGTTTCGGTTAGTGCAGCCAATTTATTATGCGCTTTCGCGTAATCAGAAACCATTTTAAACTTAGATGCAGCAACATCTGGCGAAACATTAGCCTTCATGTCTTCGTAATTATCCGTTCCAACTAAGTCTACATAGTCATCACCCGGATAATAATTTAGATATTGAGCTTGGGAATTGAAATTCCGATCTGGCGACCATGCAAATAAAAAGTTTCTTACACCCAAATCATCTCGAAGATATTTAACCGTGTATTGGTACATGGCAATATACTCTGCACTTGTACAGTGCCCACTGCCCCACCAAAACCAGTTGCCATCCATTTCATGAAAAGGACGAAAGATAACCGGAATTAATTTTCCATCTGCACCTATTAGCGTTTTGGCATAATCAGCTACAACTTTTAACGAAGCTTTAAACGTTTCATTTGCTGTTCCACCCGGCAAAACCTGATTAACAGCCGTAACCGGAGAATCAGACCAATAAAATCCACCTTTTGAAACCGGATTTGCGTAGTGCCAGCAGTAAGTATTTATTCCGCCACGATTGTAGGCCTCGATAGTTAAAGTGCGGGCAATAGATTTTTCATAATCGAACCAATTGCCTGTTGCAAAGTTTGTCATGTGGATAAAATCATGTCCATAAACAGCAGGATATGATCCGGTAATGGTTTTTACATCGCTCTGCGTTGTAGAGACTCCAGAAAACTGTTGTTCATTGGCCCACTGTGTAGTTGCATTTGTAACACCTCTTTTGGTATCGTCCTGATGCCCGAAAAGCACATTGGTTTTAGCACTTTGTTTCAGATTATAAAACAGAGATGCTGTTTCATCTGTCGCATTTTTATCTACCAGCCAAGTTTTAACTGTGGCTAGTGTTGGTGTTGTAACAACCGGCACTACAGGCGTTACCGGTGGAGTTACAGGCTCAACAAGCTCTGTATTTTTCTTGCAGGAAAAGAATACAATGGAGCATGCAGTAATTCCAAAAAATATTTTTCTTAAATTCATATTAATTCGTTTTTGAAACCGCAGTTTCTTTTTCAAAATCGTCAAGAGAAATTACCTTTGCGGTTAAATCATCAACAAAGAAAGTTCCTGAAGATTCGCTTAAAGCAATCATTATCCTGAAGCCCGTTGCTTCATCTGGCACTCTTAAATTTTTCTTAAAATTAATCCAATCTTCTGTCCCCGTTTTCTCGACTATTGGAATTCCATCTCCTAATTTTGCATCACCCTTAGTAAATTCTAAAATAATTACAGCTGTGTTCCATGCATTTGCACCTTGCTCCACCTCATCCATTTTATAAAAGCCAGAAACCAAAATTGCTTTTGAGTTTTTGGGCAACTTTACTTTTTGGTCAATCCCCTCCCATTTCCCTTTTACGTAAGAAACGAGCGCTAAACTTGCCTCTCCAGACTTCTGAATTACCGTAGTAACCTTGGCATTGCCAGCTCCCCAACTATTTAAACCATCTTCAAAGCCACCATTACTGATCAAATTCTTTTGCGCAGAGGCTTGATTGATGCTAAAAAGCAAAATCATTAACGAAGAATAGATATATTTTTTCATTGCTATTTATATTGAAATTCATCACTTAAATCGCCGATCATTACTTTAAAAGCTCCGGTTTCGGTAACTGTTTTTAACGATGCATTTACAAAAGCCAGATCGTTTTTGTTTATTGTGAAGGTTACCGTTTTACTTTCTTCAACTTTTAAATTAATTTTCTGAAAGGCCCTTAATCTCTTCATATCCGGACTGATGCTGGCATGCATATCTCTTGTATATAATTCTACAGTCTGCTTTCCATCCATTTTACCTGTATTGCTTAACACGACAGATACCTGTAAACTGTTATCACCAGTTAGATTTTTGGTGCTTAATTTTAAATTGCTGTAGGTAAAAGTGGTATAACTTAAACCCGTACCAAATGCAAATAATGGATTGTAGCCTGTGTGCACATCATCATTAAAAACTTCCCTAATGTCTTCCGCAGGTTTTCTATCGTATAAAACTATTTCTCCACTACTTCTTGGGTAGCTAAATGGAAGTTTGCCATTTGGGTTGTAATCGCCAAAAAGCACATCGGCAATTGCTTCTGCGGTTTTCTTGCCACTCCAATAGGCCATTAAAATTCCATTAATTTTAGGCTCAATATTGGTGATAAATCTTGGCCTACCTTCTGTTAAAACAAGAATAATAGGTTTTCCCGTTGCAATTGCTGCTTTTGCTAGAACCTGCTGATTTTCATCTAAGGCTAAATCTGCTATATTTCCAGGGCTTTCAGCATAAGCATTTTCGCCAAGACATAAAATGATCGCATCGGCATTCTTGGCTACTTTGGTAAGCGCATCAGCATCAAAATTTTCTGGGCTTTCAAAACCTTTTACTGTTGTGGTTAGAACATTTTTTTCGCCAACTTTGGCCGTAATGGTTTGCAAAATGGTTTTACTATCTTTTGGATACCATTGCTCCTCTTTCCCTTGCCATGTATAACTCCAGCACCCGTTTAATGCACTAATACTTTGTGCACCTGGCCCAACAACTAAATATTTTTTGCTTTTTGATAAAGGCAAAATATTTTCTTGATTTTTCAATAAGGTCATCGCTTCGTGCGCAGCATCCAAAGCAAGTGTTTGATATTCTGTTTTGCCAAAATTTGCCTTCGCATTTTCTTCAGGATATGGATTGTCAAACAAGCCCAATTTCATTTTAAGCATTAAAATTCTTTTAACAGCTTCATCAATTCTGGCCATAGAAACTTCCTTTTTTTGAACTGCTTCAATCAACAGATCATAAAAAGTAAAATCACTTGGTACCATGCTCATATCTACGCCAGCATTTACGCACATAGCTACCGCTTCCCTTGGTGTAGTTGCCACATGATGCCATGCATAAACACGTTTAATATCTTCCCAATCGCTTACAGCAACGCCATTAAAACCCAATTCTTTACGCAAAATATCTGTTAATAAATACTTACTTGCATGAACCGGCATCCCATTTATAATACTAGAATTTATCATTACCGATGATGCACCTGCTTTTACTGCTTCTCTAAACTGAGGCATATAATACTCTCTCATTTCTATTTCTGGCAGATATATTGGTGTTCTATCCTTGCCATTTCTTGAGGCAGAATAACCTAAAAAGTGTTTCATACAACTTGCAACGGCTGTTGTTTTGTTTAATCCATCTTCTTCATAAGCCTTAATTACCGCAGCGCCCATTGTTTTGCCAATAAAAACATCTTCTCCATAAGTTTCTGGAAAGCGAGACCACAAAGGCTGTCTGCCACAATCCAAAACGGTCGCAAAATTCCATCTTACCCCACTTGCTCTTAATTCTTTAGCGGCCACTTTGGTTACCGCTTTGGCGAGATCTAAATTTCTTGTGGCAGCCATCCCAATATTTTGCGGAAAAAGCGTTGATTCCAAAGTATACGTTTGACCATGAATTCCATCAAGCCCATATAAAACTGGAATTTTTAATCTTGTATTCTTGGCTTCATCGGCGATTTTAGTAAGCAAATTATGCCATTCATCTACCGTTAAAGCATGGTTAGTAACATTTAAAATTGAACCAACCTTATGTTTAATTATTGCGTTTTTTAAAGCCTCAGGATTAATTTCGCCATCTGTTTGCGTACCCACCACACCTAAAGTAATTTGGGTCATTTGCCCAACTTTTTCCTCTAATGTCATTTTCGCCAAAATAGCATCTACCTTTTTTTGGTTTAAATCTACTTTTTGTGCCTTTAAACTTATTGCTGAAGCAAAAACTGCGATTATTAAAAAATATTTTTTCATTTTAATTTATAAACTGAATGGTTTGGTATACTTAAATCGGGATGGTTACTTTTTTAAATAGGTCTGAATAATTTCCCAAGTCGATTGATCAGCATCAAAAACAGAATTTAGTCCTTGCTCTTCCTGCGGAGGATCTCCAGAAAAATCATCTCCATCTTTCCAAAATAGCTGACCATCAATTGGCCTGGATGAGCCACCGAACGACCAAAAATTACAACCGGCAATTGCGCCACCCTTAGCTCTGCTCTTTGCCCAAATAGAGAAAATATTTCCAAAATATTCATCTCTCAATTTTGTTATGCTCGAGGGATCAAAAGCATGTCCATCTCTCGGCAAACCAAATTCTTCAATAACTAAAGGCTTATTTAATTGTTGGGCAATACTTTCGTGTTGCTTAATATATGCTGAAGTTTTTTCTATAACTGTAGATAAATTCTCAGTTGTTGGAGCATCCTTAAACCAGCCCCAATTTTTTGGCCAAATGTGAATGGTTAAATAATCAATGCCTTTATTGGCATGGATTTCTTTAAATAAATCCCAGTTCTCTTCTGTGCCCATAAAACCTTCAGTACCAATGGTAATCAAATGATTTTTATCAATGGATTTAATATAGGTCGTAGCATTTGCGATCCAGTTTTTATAAGCTTCAATGGCTTCTGGTCTCATTGGTCGTGGTTCATTCGCCAATTCCCAAGCCATAATGGCGGGTTCATTAATGTATTTTTTACCTGTGTAAACATTTTTATGTTGAAGTATAAATTTCACCTGTTTTTGATAGTCTATTTTGCAGGCATCGCATGAGTAGAACTTACTGGTATAATCCCGTTGTTCATCCCAAGTTAATTTTCGTTTTAATGTATCATTATCAATTTGGCCATTCCAGTTTAAATACTGCATAAAG
This sequence comes from Pedobacter yonginensis, assembly GCF_003173595.1. Classification (GTDB taxonomy): domain Bacteria; phylum Bacteroidota; class Bacteroidia; order Sphingobacteriales; family Sphingobacteriaceae; genus Pedobacter; species Pedobacter yonginense. Next base: position 156,332 of record NZ_QGNZ01000004.1, on the reverse strand, counting down.
CCACCACTCCATTCCCAATTATTACTTAAATACAAAACAGCATACATCTTTCGCTTCGCCATTTCCATTAATAAAAAATCTAATCCTTTTAAAATCTCTGCATTGTAAACGTTATGCTGAGTTTGTAAGGCGGGTTTAACCCGATCTACTCCGTTAATTTTTCCTTCACCTTCAGAGCCAACCAAAACACGAAGGTTGTTGATCCCTTTCGATTTCAGAAAATCAAGCTCTTTGAGCAATCTTTGTTTACCTCGTACTGGATCATTTTGTAAAGCCAATAAGCCACCATACCAATAATTTGTACCAATGTAGTAGTATGGATTTCCGTTAATCAGAAACTGATGCCCCGCCGATTTTACAAAATTTGTTTTTTGAGCATTAGTACTTAATACCATTAGCATTAGCGCAATCGAAAAGACAATTCGAGATTTAGTTTTTTGAAAAAAATAGATCATATTTTTATTGTAGACATAAAAAAACCCGGCTCATCACTTTCGTTTCATGGAGAACCGGGTTATGGTTATTTTAGATTTATTTTACAAGAACCCAATCGTCAATATAAAAGCTTTCATCCTGTGCATCAGGCCCTTTAATCCAGAAACCTAATGTATTAGAAGGTGAACCTGTAGCCCAAAGGCCAAGGGTAGAAAGTGGAATTTTATAATAATTCCAGATACTGGCTTTTACAGTTATAGGTGTAGATTGATCTCCATTCCCATAAGGTGTTGCACGTTTATCGCCAGTAAGGTACAAGGTATAATCTTGAGAACCTCCCTTTATATAGAAAGACAAATAAGTATACCCACCTGTGCTCGGCAACCCGGGATACCAATTGGCAACGCCATTAGCGCTCCAATTACCTTTGGCATAGGTAAGTTTAAGAGATTTTACACCAGATTTTGCAGTTGCTGAAGAAACTTCTCCACTACCCCAAAAATTCCCGCTCCAATCTGTTCCATAATCATCGGTAAAGAATTTATATGTTAAATCAAGATTAACGAATACTTGTTTTAATGACACCTGCCCTCCCGGATAGGTTAACAATAAAGTGGTAGATGTTAAGGTAGACGTTGGCATTTTAATGGTTAACTGCGTATCACTTTTAGATGAAATTGAGGCTTTGCTTGTCGAGGTACCCAATTGAACATCGGTAACACTAGCAAGTCCAATACCTATTAAGGTTATTTCAGATCCACTTGAAAAATTGTAATTGGATACATCTGTAACTGTTGGTGGTGGGAGCAAAATTGAAAATTTATAATCTACTTTGCCATAAAGCGTCGTAACAGATAAAGTATTGCTCTGCGTTGGTCCGGCTGGAGTTGTTTTCGGAATGCCAACTAAAATTGTGCTGTCAGAACCTAAAGCTTTATTAAAGTATACAGAAACTCCATTAAATGAAACTGTTGTAACACTGGCTAGGTTTGTACCAATTATAGCATACATGTTTTGTAAATTTCCATCTGTTGTGGTAGAATCCATTGCTACAACCTGTGGCGTAGTATTTGGATAGGTTACTGATGTTGCTTTTCCATTGGCATCGTATGTTGTAATGGTTGTCGTTAACTTACTATCAATATATGATTTACTGATGGTGCGTACCCTCGAAATTGTTGGTGCACCTTTTCCACCCTCAGAACCATCTTTTTTACAAGCCGTGATTCCGGTAACTGCTAAAACCAAGAGCAGAAATAAGGTTTTTTGTTGTTTATTAATTGATGTTTTCATTTTCTTTCTTTTTAAATGAGATGCTGTAAATCATATTTTATTTAAAAACATAAGGTACTGGAGGCTGGTTTAATGCAGGATCGTTTGCAACTTCAGTAGCTGGATATGGAAATAAGAAATTTGCATTAGTTGGCGTGTAATATCCATTGCCGTATCTTACAGGTGGTGTATCATTACTTGAATCTCCCCTATCCTGGGCTTTAATTATTGCAATTGCTTTTGGATGTGCTGTAACATTAAATCCATCAATTCTACATAAGTCGAACCAATAATCACCTTCAATGGCAAATTCCAACCTACGCTCTTTTAAAAGATCCTGAAAAGTGAAGGAAGAAACTGATCCAAGCCCGGCTCTATTTCTTATTGTGTTTAAATATTTTACTGCAGTAGCATCGCTCGTGGTCGCTGATAAAGCCAATCCAGTAGAACTATTTCCTGCTGATGCACCTAGAATTGCCTCCGCGGCAATTAAATACATATCAGCCAAACGCAACATGTAAGTATTCATTCCGGTAGATTGGAATGCGCTTTTACCGCCATTATCTGCCGGAGAACCCACAACATATTTTTTTATCTGAGCATGGGTACCTTGCGAACTTGCATTGGCAGGAACGGTGAAACCACCACCAGCTTGATTTAATTCTGGATAGTAATCACCAGGCAACATAATGGTCGCTTTTCTTCTTTGATCGTTAGATGCATATGCATCAATTAAATCGAAAGTTGGTGCCAAAACGCCGTAACCATCACCAGTTTGTGTAATGGTAGAACTATAAGCTAATGAAGCCTGTACTCCGTTTCCAAAACCATATCCACCGTTAGATAGCCATTGCAAGGCGATGATAGATTCCTTATTGTTGTTATTTGCTATTTTGAAAAGATCTGCATAAGTTCTTCCTGCCACATCTACTCCGAACAAACCAAATTCATGACTATTGATTACTTTTTCGGCCTGAGCTTTAGCATTTGCATAATCTTGCATATACAAATAAACTTTTGCCATTAAGGCTGATGCAGAACCGCTCGAAACATGGCCTGTACCCGCAACATTGGCAGTACAATTTACTTCTCCAAATTTTAAATCATTTAAGATGAACTTATAAACATCGGTTACCGGATTTGTACGAATAGTTGAAGGACTGCCCACAAAATCAAGTGGATTCTCGATAATCGGAACATTTCCAAAAATTCTTACCAGATGAAAATAAGCCAAAGCACGTAAAACATGTGCTTCGCCCAAAGCATTATTAACAACCGAAACAGGAACCGAGGCCGGAACCGTAGGTAAGTTATAAATTACCGCGTTGGATTGGGCTACAACAGTGAATAATGAATTCCATGCCGCACTCAATTCAAAATTCCCGTTTGATACAGAGAAGTTTCCAAATGCTTTAACATCATCCGAACCACTTCTTCCATTCCCACTTGCAAGCTCGGTTATGGCCCAGCTTACTTTGGTATTCCAACCAAACCAAGGTGCCGCGTAAAGCGCATTTGTGCTCGATTGAACCTGAGCAGCGGTAGTGTAATATCCGCCAACCGTGTATTGATCTTCCGGTGGTCGATTAAAAAATTCTTTCTTACAACCAGAGGTAGTTACTCCAACCAAGGCTGCCATTGTTATGATCTGTTTTATATAAAGTTTCATATCGATGTCGTTATTAATTAAAACTGTGCGTTGACTCCAAATGTGATGGTACGTGGAATCGGATATCTTCCCATATCAATATTGCTATAAATTGGGTTTTGATTTAGTGAACCGATTTCTGGATCTAAACCCGAGTATTTTGTAAATACATATAGGTTCTGACCGCTTGCAAAAACATTTAGGCGACTTAGTTTAGCATGTTTAATCCATTTTTCCGGGAAATTGTATCCTAATCTTACATTCTGAATTCTTAAGAAAGAAGCGCTTTCCAAAAAGCGATCAGACATAACCAAATTGTTATTTGCAATACCACCTTTTGGTGCAGGAATATCTGAAGTTGGGTTACTTGGGCTCCAAAAATTACTTGACGAAGCCAATTGGTTGGTATATAATCCTGATAAACCTGCAATTTGATAATTTAAAGCATTTAAGATTTTGCCACCATAAGATCCGTTTAAGAAAATAGATAGATCAAAGTTTTTATAGGTAAAATTATTGGTTATACTGTACGTGAAATCTGGATTTGGATTACCCAAAGCAACCTGATCATTCGCATCTACCTTTCCATCACCATTGGTATCTTCATACATTAAATCCCCCAGATAAATTGAATTGGCAATAGCCGGATCGTTGGTAATAACCGCTGGAGATGTTCCGCCAGTTACGTTTTGAGGATGAGAAGCAATGTACTGTAAATCTGCAGCGTTTTTAATTACCCCTTTAACTTTGTATCCGAAAAATTCGCCTACAGGACCACCCTCCGTAGTTTTAGTTACTGGCAAACTTATAAAACTACTGTTTATACTTCCAATTAATGCTGGCGAACCGTTTAAGGAAACAACATTGTTTTTATATTTCGAGAAAATTAAAGTCGTATTCCATTTAAAGTTCTGGTTAACAATATTTTTTGTGTTGATGCTAAATTCAAAACCTTTATTTTCAATCTGGCCAGCATTATAGTAAGGAGATTTAATTGCAGCAACGTCAGAATATTCAGCAGATCCACCCAATAAAAAGGCTGGAAGTGGTTTTTGAAATAAGAAATTTTTAGAGTTTTTAATATAGTAATCAAAACTCGCATCAATTCTACCTTTAAATAAGCTAAAATCTACACCAGCTCCCTTTTGAATTGCCGATTCCCAGGTTAAATCCAAGTTGGCAACGTTATTGGTTACAAAACCTGTTCCTAAACCAGTAGCAACAGCTTTTATAGATGATCCATATAAGTAGTTTGGGATATTTTGATTTCCTGTCTCACCATAGTTTAACCTAATTTTAATGTTATCGATAACAGATTTAGTACTTTCCATAAAAGATTCTTCTGATAATCTCCATGAAACAGCAGCTGCAGGGAAATAACCTACTTTATGCCCCTCTGCAAATTTTGAAGATTTATCAGAGCGGATACTTGCTGTTATACTATATCTATTATTGTAGGTATAAATTGCCCTTCCCAAAAATGATTCCATAACCTGGCTACCTTTATTCTGATCGATCAAAGCTGTGGTTTGATCGCCGAAGCCTAGAGTTTGAATGGTATTTCCAGAAGCAAAGTTTTCAATTTTGTTGGATACACCGCCCCAAGTAGCCTGCCAAACTTCATATCCAGCTAATGCGGTTAAATTATGCTTAGTACCAAAAGTATGCGAATAGTTTAAATATTCTTTCCAGCCCCAATAGGTACTGTTAGAGTTGTATTGATCTAAACGTGCGGTTTGGTTGGAAAATGCACCCCATTGATAAGTTGGCTTAAAAGTTTGAGCTTCAGACCAGTTAAAATCGCCGTTCAGTTCCGATCGCAAACTTAAATCTTTATAAATCTTTAAATCGGCGTAAGCACTTCCATTAATATTATTGCTCAATAACGTATTTGTTAAACTTAACGCCTGCGCAACCGGATTAACCGTTCCCTGTGCCAAACCACCTGCATCAAGCGTTGGGCCAGCATACGATCCGTCTGCATTATAGATTGGATTATCTGGTGCACTCGATAAAGCATTGTAAACAATACCGGTATTGCTTCCCAAACCAATGTTTTGATTGGTTCTGGCCGCACCGATTGTGCTACCGATCTTTAACCAATCCTTCACCTGCCCGTTAACATTAGTACGGAAAGAATAACGTTTAAAATCACTTCCAATAATTGTTCCTTCTTGTTTCAAATAACCACCAGAAACATAATAATCTACTCCATCTTTACCGCCAGAGAAAGATAGCTGGTGATTTTGTTGAGGAGCGGTTTGAAAAATGGCATCTTGCCAATTTGTGCCGGTTCCTAAAATACTTGGATCCGCAAACTCAACCCTTCTCTGCTGACCGAATTTATCAGCTAAGGCATTTTGTAGGTTCGCAAATTGTTTTAAATCCATCATATCCAAAAACTTACCCTGCTCTTGAAAACCATAGTAACCATCGTAGCTAATTTTTGCGCTACCATTTTTACCACGTTTTGTTGTTACGATAACCACACCATTTGCACCACGACTACCATAAATAGCTGTTGCCGATGCATCTTTTAAAATATCGATAGATTCTATATCACTCGGATTGATTCGAGAAAGTGGACTTACACCCGTTTCTTCCTGGCCACCGCCTGTACGTGTTAACTGAGGAGATCTTCCGTTTCCACTTTTATTAGTTGCATCACCTTGAATCGGTACTCCATCAATTACATATAAAGGCTCACTTCCACCAAAAGAAGTAATGCCTCGGATGCGTACCGAAGTTGCACTACCCGGGCCACCAGAGTTTTGCGTAATGGTTACCCCTGCAGCCTTACCTTGAATCAACTGATCTAAACTTGGCTGAGGAACGTTTGCGATATCTTTTGCTAAAACGGAGGAAACCGAACCATTAACATCCTGTCTTTTTTGAGTTCCATAACCAATTACAACAACATCAGATAAAGCAGTTGAAGCAGATTTTAAATTGACATTTATAAGCGTTTTGCTTCCTATCGTAATCTCCTGACTAGTAGACCCAATAAAACTATACACTAGAACTGTTCCACTTGCAGGGACGGTAATTGAATATTTCCCGTCAATGTTGGTACTCGTTGCTATGGAAGTTCCTTTCACCATAACACCTACCCCAGGCAGGGTTATACCCTTTTCATCATAAACTGTTCCTGTGACTACCTTGGAGGCATTTTGTGCAGAGACTCTGGTTAGAAAGCCTACACACATCACAAACAGAATTACTGTTCGTAAAGTTGTACTCATAATGTTTATATTTAGTTATTATTTATTAACTCAAATTTAACAGCATTGTTAAGGGCTTTTATAATAGTATTTTAACTTATAATAATCTAAAAAACACATTAAAAAACAATAAACACACATAATAGTATCATTATCAGTGTTTTCATCAATAATTATGGAAAATTAATACATATACTTTTTTTTCCCATTATAATTAAAATCAGCCTACTAAAACATAATAGCATGCATTTAGCAAGTTATACGCGTTAAAATATCAAAACAAATATATCTTATCCATCTGTACAGTGATGTTTTATATCACCTTCACTTAGCCATTAAAACAGCTGTACTTAACCTTAGATTCACAACACTATCAATATATATTTTAGAGCGAAAAATCGGATGATGCATTTTTTTTGGTTTCTGTAAGTAAAGTGCTGGTATTTTAATATTTACTGTTTTACCAGCTTACTAAAGAATGGTTTTAGCTGTTCAGCCATAATAAGATGGTCTGCAACACTTGGATGCCCTGTACAACCATGTGCCTGCATTAATGGAAAGAAAAAGGTTGCAATAGGCTTATCCTTGGGATACAAAACATCAACCTTTGATTTTATAGAAAGAAGACACCTTTCAAGAATTTCTCTAGAAGAGCCTGATACCATCGGGCTGCTCAACAGTGCAATTTTGGCTTTTGGATATTTAAGCTTGATTAAACAGATAAAATCTACAAAATTTTTAATAAAAATTTTTTCGTCGAAAGGTTTTCTCGACGATTTTGCATCTCCGTTACTGAGGTCGTTTGTGCCTAAAGCGATGCTTACAATAGCTGGATGGAAAGTATTAAAATTCCATTTGATTGGATTATTTAACTGAAAATCGATTTTTTCATAAACCTGAGGCATAGATGGGCCGTCTAGATTCCAGGTTCTGTAAACCCCTATTCCACTCACGCTGCTTAAAACATAATTCAAGCAAAGGCTTCTCGCTACTCTCGGTCCGTAGGCCATATATGCATTATGCTGATCTTGATACTTACCCTTCCCGCAGGGAACGTCGGTGGTGTCTGCTGCCGCTCCGCAGGTAATGCTGTTGCCGATAAATTCGATTATAGGTGCATTAGTTACTGGTACCGCCTTTATGTTTCGGCCTACAATTTTCGAAATTATTACTGGTCCAGTAGTCGCTTCTGTAGCCTTATACAACCATATTATATGTGAGCCATAACCCACTGCATTGACAATAATTGGTTGTTCCGAATCTCCACCAATGCGAACTTTTTTTTGATACACCCCATCTAACTCGTACTGAATATAATTATGGCTGTTTGAATCTTTAACAGAGGCATAAATAGCGCATTGATTTCCTTCGAATTTAAAGCCCACATGTACTGCTGAACTGATGAGTTCCAACTTATGATCTGACTTGAGTAACGACCGTCCAAACGGCATTAAAGCAGAAGCGGAAAGAGTATCCCTAACACTTTGTTTCTTTTGGGCCTTGACGAATTGTGCCAGAATAACAAGAGCAATGATTTTGATATAAGTTTTCATTTCCGAAAAATTTCCATGAAAGTAAAAAAACAAAGCCATCTGAGGCTTTATTGACAAATAAATATCAGAAAATGAGCGAAAAGTGCTCATCAAATTTCTGTCTTCAAAAAAATAATCCGAAATTCTTTCAGTCCTAAAAAAACAGTAAATTTTTCAATTACAGTCAATTAGAAAGAAAATTAATTATCTTGTTTTAATTAACTTCAATTTTTAGTTAGAACTTTTTTAGTAGGCTTCAAGACGGGAAATTCGGTTTTTTTTAATGTGTTTTTCAGTAAATGGCCGTACTTAAAAGGTGACAAGATCATTAAAATGCTATAATTGAATTAGTCCGTGAGCAGCCGATTTCTTTTAAGTTTATTGTTCTGTAGGCATTTTGCTAACGTTTTATTTCTATCTTGTTTGTGTATTTCGGTAAAAGTATCCACCCTGTTTCGTTCCAAACTGTCCAGCCCGATCAGGGCTTTTTCTTTTTAGGGCCTTTCCTTCGGAGACAACATCGGATAGCCTGGCCCCAGATTGGACACCCCCCGTCCAGGAGCTTTTGCTCCGCAAAAGCCCAGAATCGCCTTCACAACGACATCATATTCCAGTAATATATATAGGTAAGCTTACAGCCGAAAAGACCTGTCGATTTTAGCCCTTAGAAAAGCCAGGACTTATTTTTAGTGCGCCTAATGAACGATGAGTCCAGAAGGCATTTCCAGAGTCTTAAAACGCCTTAAAATCAGCCGACTGCACACTTTTAAGCGAAACGGAGTGCACACTTTGGAGCGGAAGATGTGGCCACTTTGCAAAAAAAGATGCGGCCACTTTTGGAATAACCCCCAATAATGTTACAGCTTTTTTGTCTGATTCATAAAAAGATAGAAAAAAAGGTAAATTCTAACGCTATTTAAACTTTATTGTATTACAAAAGGTTTTTCTAAGCATCATTTCTATTAGACGGTTTCAGAAACGAATTTTCATGTGATGACGGGAGGATGGGATACAATTATGAAGTTTATGTTTTTATGCTCCGCGTGTTATATACTATCAACCAATTTACACTGCAACCGACGGTTTAGAATCAATTTTGCCCTTCGGATCTTCATTTTTTAACAATGCATTAGTGGTATTCTCCCAACTTTTATTTTCCGGATAGAATCTTGTACGAATGTAGTCCGATGTGATTTCGCCTACAAACTTTACCGTTCCGGGATTTTCATCATTCGTTTGAGCCGTTTCCAAAGCATCGTAACCTGAAATCCCACCCAACATATGTCCAGAATTAAAAACAGTTAACAAGGTTTTCGGCCCGGGACTTGCTTGATAAGCATCCATTCGCCAATCACTCCTGGTGGAAAATAAATTGCTGCTATCGTGCTCTCCCGCTACCACAAGAACCTCGCGCTCCATTTTAGAAAATTCCGTTCCCTTAAGTATTGGGTAGCGTTTGGATGCCCATTCGGCGATATCTTCCCCGTTGCCCGGTGTACCGAACATTACAAATGCATTGATACGTGGTTCTGCAATCCCTACAAATTTGCAAGAAACAGGGTCATATACCTGCATACCTGCCAGCATCGCAACGGTATGTCCGCCCATCGAATGTCCAACGGCTGCAATATTATTTATATTCGTACGCTCATTAAGACCTTTAATATCTGATAAAATTTGTTTGAGGTTATCAATGATAAAAATTAAATCTTCTGCTCTCGATTTCCAGAATAAGGCACCCTCCGGTCCATTGGTTTCAAGCGCTAATGTTTTTGAATCCTGATGGGTTGGCTGTATTACGACAAATCCCTGAGATGCGTAATAATCAACAAGTGGTGCATAACCACGGTAGGATGAAAGAAAATTTGAAGCCCCATGACCATGGGACAATAAAATCACCGGAAGATCTCCACCGCTTGCGGGCGCTGTAACTTTAATTTCCAATACTGCCAAACGGTTTGGTACCCTTAATAAAATTGGACTAATTGAAATAATAGGATTTTGAAGTTTCATTATTTTAAGTTCAATTTTTAATCGATGTGAAAGGAGTAATTCCATGGAACCTTATACTTTTCCATCAAGAATATCGCTACCGAATTGAAGAACTGTTGAGGATCCGTTAGATCCCAATAAAGCGTAATCAGAACGACTATCTTTTAGGTCTTTTGTTAATGAATATTTCAGCGGCAAATATTTCTACTGCAATTGCCAAGAAGGAAACAAAACTTAAACCTATTTTCCGGTTCCTTTATTTGTCATGATAATCCAATGTGTAGGTGGATAATATTTTTGATTTCCAGTTTTCTACGCTTTGCGGTGCTGGTCTATCCGCTCTGTCAAAAAAGAAGTGCCTGTTGATTTCAAGACCGCAATAGGAAAATATGCCTCGGTCAGATGTTAACGACAAAGCTTTGTCCATTCCAATCTCTTCATATTCGGATTGTGATTTTCCATGCGTATTGATTATGGTTGTCTGTTTACCAGTGAGCAAACCTTTTTGTTTTCCCTGGTCATAACGATAGGCAAAACCGTAACTAAAGACACGGTCAATGAAACCTTTCAGAATTGCCGGCATTCCTGTCCACCAAATGGGATAGATAAATGTGATATGATCTGCCCAGGAAATAAATTCCTGTTCGAGTTTGACGTCTTCTGCAACTTTTCCCGCTCGTTGCCCCTGAATATCTTTCATTGAGAGTACCGGATTGAAATTGAGTTGATAAAGATCCCTAACAACTATTTCATGACCTTTGTTATCTAAATATCCAAAAAGTGTTCGTTCCAGATGGCCGTTCAAGCTCTGTGGATCCGGATGGGCAAAAATGATTAAATATTTCATTGTATATCATTTATTAGTTTTATAACACAAAACTAGATAAACGATTCCTGTCAAAATTGTAAGAAAACGAAATATGCCTATTCTGCCTTGGGATTGCAAATGTCTTGTTTAACTTTGAGATATCCGGTAGGGGTGATTTTGATGTAATGTCTGAAATCGCGAATAAGTTGACTTTGGTCATAGTAGCCACATTGGTTAATTATCTCTGACCAATCTACTTTCGCAGAAGCCGAAGCTATAGCCTGTAATAGTTCAATAGCTTTTAAAAACCTTTGATAACGGTTAATTTCTTTTGCTGTATACCCTAAACATTTTTTATGATTTAGTTGGATATTCCTTTCCGTCTGATTATGCAGATTTGCGACAGTTTTGATTGGGTCTAATGCTCCATCACTGAAGGTTGTAAGTTTGACAATAATTTCGTTTCTCAGTTTTAGATAAGGTTTGCAAAAGTTAACAATAGAATCAATCTGTTGGTGGATGCTGCCTATTTTGTCGAGTTGTGTCCACAATGTATTAAAACAATTGTCGTTCAACAAATCATCAGGACTGATCGGCATATGTTCCGCAAGCAAAGCATCGCCGAAAAATCGGTAAAAAGCATCATCTTTAAGATTCGCAACCAATATCCTTGAATTTGGTGGCAGTGAGTAAACAAAAGATTGTTTTATGGGGCCTAAAAGCAGACATTTCTCTGTTTCTATTTTACCTATTTCGGAGAAACATAGGATAGCCGGCGTTCCAAAACTAAAAATCAAAATGGTCTGGTATGAGGGGAGCAAGGTTTTGGTAACTACCTCATCGGTCATGTTTGCAGCAAAATAAAAATGGGAAAAAATTTCTTCATAGCCAGGTGGAACAGGTATTCTAAAATTCAAATATTTGTCCTTGTTTTCTTTCATCCTATAGAATTATTTTCATTCGATGGTTTCGATATCGCTGCCCTATGGCGGTTTCCCAATTGACGATAAATCAGACTATCGGTACATAGCCCACCAATCATTCATACAATTGCATCCGGCACAACTTGCTGAAGCGTGACTTTAGCGCCCTAGCTTAAAAGGCTTACTCTCTGATGTTGTTATGCCTGGCATTCCTGAGCTCATCATAAGCCTCAAAATACCTTATACCAAACCTCCTCTGTGACTTGGCATCAAAATGTATTAGGTCCGGATTGGCAGTAAGCCCAGAAGCAGGCACAAAATAACAGTCAGGATCTGCATCTGCAAAATCGCGCAAGGATTTATTAACAATCGGAAACGCTGAAAAATATGATCCATAAACTCCCTTGGTTAAAAAATCGCCAAGTCCACCCAAAATGAAGGGCAGATTTGGAGCATCTAGTCTATTTCGGATTGATTTCACTATCAGGGAAAACTTTTCGAGATAACAACCTGCATTTTCAGGAGCTGAATCGTTTTCACCCTGATGCCAAAGAACACCTTTCAGTACGCTATTTCTTCGGGCTAATTCTACCTGCATTATCGCGTTTTCAAAAAGTTCACCCTGAATACCCCAATCATCCAAAGACGTTCCCCCATCTGCACAAGGAATTAAACCAATCTCATCTGATCCATTTTTTAAACGCCAAGCTGTGGCAAAAGAAGCTGCAAGACCTATTCCCGCTGTTGGACGGTCATAATTTATGGGCTCCACCATTGTTTGCCATCTTCCGTTTCGAAGCATCTTTATATGCTCATCAAAGATGGGATCAACGTCCTCAAGAAAACCACGTCCCGCCATATTTGACTGACCTATCATTAAAAAGGAATGAACCATTCGTGATCGTATTATTGTCTAAGTTCTTGATTACTAAACTCTCTTTCTTAAAAATTTCTTGAGCTAGTGAAAGGATCAAAGGTCTTTCACCAGCGATTTGCAGCAGGATGGATAATGATGAAAATAATTGATAGAGTTTTAACATTGCAGCGGCAAACCAATCAAAAATTTTGTACATTTCGGCAACATCACACGATCTGACCCCACAAGGCCCCGAACCATTTCTATAGCCAATCAATATCGGTATTTAATTAATGTTGCCAACCTCGTTACACCTCATCCCCCGCGTTCATCAGATCTGATTACAAATGCCCTCAACTCAGCCATTTTTCCGTCACGAAATCTCCAGACGTCGCAATATGAAAACCTTTCTGTTATTCCATCTTGGTTCATTACTGAGATATGGCCGATTACTGTAAGGTAATCGTTTTCAGCGATCAGATTCTCTACAATATTCTCCGGGGGTTGCTTATAACTGTCCAACATCCAATTCCGTACTTTCTCTTTCCCGTTGAGGACCCTGTCCCCTATAAATGTCCAATTAGTATCATCGGTACAATATCGGAGAAATCCCTCATAATCACCTTTAGCAACCGCCTGGTTCGCCCTTTTCAGGATTGTTTTGTTACTTTCCAACATACTTGCATTATTAACTGGCTTTTTCTTGGCAAGCTCGATTCTTTAATATTCTTTTACAGCGGTCGAAATAATTATATACAGTATTAAATGAACAAATATTCGAACCTTTGGTTTTCTAAAAAATGTTTGGCAAGCCACCATCAATTCCGGATGCGTCTTGCTTAGAGGAAAGCTTATGGCGCACACCTCAGATTTACCTTGGTCGGTGCTGGAGGCATTTTCTGTGGCAATCATGTCATGGCTCAATTGGATGCTTGTCAATATCGACAGTCAAGAATTGTAAATCTCCTCCAATCCCTCTATGATGTAGGTTGGTCTCCTGCCGAGCAGGTTTCCCAGATCCTTGGTAACGATTTCGAACTGATGATTTTTATATCAGTCTCAAATCTGGTAATTATTGACATCCCAAGTTCATTACTGTGTTGAAAACGGGATTAACATTTGAACTATCCATGTTTTTTCAGCTATAAATTTTTCTCACCGATAACAAAAAAAAGTATATCAAAAATAAATAGCTTTTTGATGATATATCTAAGTAAAGAAATGATATAGATTTAAGCATACAGCATGCTTGAAGTATATGACTTATTGACCTCTTCTCTCGCTTGGCTAAAATCTTAACTTAGTTGGCAGCCATAAATTTAATCCCTTGCACACGGACAGTGAACAGCACTGTATTAAATTGGTTTTTGCATAAGATGTTGTATTTTTATTCAGTTAAACGACTGCCTAAATTCTTTTGGCGAAAGATTTGTTTTTGTTTTAAAAAGTTTGCTGAATGACTGGATATGTTCGAATCCCAGTGAATAGGAGATTTCACTAATCGTAAGTTGTGATGTAGATAGTTTTTCCTTCGCTTTTTCAATTAGTTTATCATGTATAAGTTGCTGCGTAGTTTGTCCGGTTAGCGTTTGAAATAAACTGGAAAGATATTTCGGAGAAACATTCAGTTGTTGGGCAATGTATTGAACGGTTGGCAAACCTTGGTCAATTAAATTTTCACGATTGAAATAATCGTTTATCAAAATCTCGAAATCTTCCAATGTTTGGTGGTTACTTTTTTCTCTTGTAATAAACTGACGGCTGTAAAATCTATCTGCGTAATTCAAAAGAGTTTCAATCTGCGATATAATAATATGCTTACTGAATTTGTCAATGTTGGACTGCGTTTCCTTTCTAATATTTTGAATAATTTGGTTAATGGATGCCTCCTCTTTTTCGGAAAGAAACAGAGATTCGTTTAGTGTATAATCCCAAAAATTATAATTGTTAATCATCTTTGCCAAAGATGTATTCCAAATAAAATCAGGATGGATATAAATAGCCCATCCTGATTTGTTCACTTCTTCATCTTTGTTGTCAGCAGCTATACTAAACACTTGTTTGGGCGACATAAAAGACATGATACCTTCATTAAAATCGAACGGTTGCTGTCCGTATTTAACTTTGACATTGTGCATTCTTTTCACAGCAATTGAATAAAAATCCAATACCAATTGCTCTGAATTGCTGCTGTGTGAATCCGGAAGTGCATCTGCGACATTTATGACGCTAATTAGCGGATGGTCTGGTTTTGGGAGATTTGTATATTCGTGGAATTCACTGATGGTTCTAATATGCCTCATTGATCTTGTTCTCTTACCTGCAATATTAATTTTCCGTTAACAGATTTATTTTCTATCAAACTATGAGCTTCAACTGCCTCATGTAATACAAATATTTTACCTTGTGGAACTTTTACCTTTCCTGACTCTATAAGTTTTCCGATTTCTTCCAACCATTCTTTTCTTGCCTGGTTGGCGGAAAGTTCGCCCCTACAATTCTTCTTGTCAAGTGCATGTATTACTTCTTCATTAAACGGAAAATCAGTATTTACACTCACCAAAATACCATTATTTTTTAAAACTTGTACAGATTTTTCCCGTTCATTGTTATCGCGAACCGACGAAACCTCTAACACAACATCAACTTTCTTTACTAAGTCTTCAAATTTCTGTGTTTTGTAATCAATCAATTCATCTGCGCCAATTTGTCTAAGATAATCAAAGCTATCTGCAGATGCCGTTCCTATGACATAGGCTTCTATTGATTTTGCAAACTGCACCGCAAAACCACCCACGCTTCCTGATGCACCTTGAATTAAAATCCGTTGTCCCATTTTTAATTTTCCAAATTCGAACATCGCAGTCCAGGCAGTAAGCGCAGCCAATGGAACTCCTGCTGCATCATTAAAACAAATATTATATGGTTTAAGTGCAAATCGTGATGCTTTTGCAGCGACATATTCTGCATAACTTCCCTCGCCGGGAAAATTTGGCACCCCATAAACTGCATCTCCCTTTTGAAAACCGGTCACTTTTTCTCCCAATTCTTCTATAACTCCTGCCGTGTCCCAGCCAAGTGTCATCGGTAAGTTGAGATTATAGCTTAGCGCGGCATTGCTACCGGCACGTACCACAAGATCCACAGGATTTACACCGCTTGCATAAACTTTCACTAAAATTTCGTCACTTTTAGGAACAGGCCTGTCAATTTCTGTTAATTCCATTACTTTCGGTAGTCCGAATTCACTAATTCTAATTGCTTTCATAAGCCTTATCTTTCGTTTTTAATTAATTACTTGTTAGGATTTTGATTGAGAAGAGTATGTCCTTTTGAATACTCTTCATCCGTTACTTTTTCTAAAAACCGCACAGCGTTTTCATTTTTAGATTCGTGAAGAGCGATGTAAGTAAGCGTTTGATTAGGCATTGCACCATCCCAATGTCTCTTCCCTTGCGGAAATTGAACGATGTCTCCAGCTTTAATTTCAAATACATCTTCGCCTTCGCATTGTGCCCAACCTCTACCACTAATTATGATAAGCGTTTGGCCAAGAGGGTTTATTTTCCAGGGGCTACGTGATCCAGGTTTGAAAGTAACAGTGGCGCCGATTAATTTGCTTGGGTTTTCGCATTCAAAATAATTACTAATCAAAACTTCGCCTGTGAAGCTATTTTCTGGTGCCTGGATGTTTGGAAGACTGCCTGCCTTGTAAACCTTAACTTTTTCCATTTGACTACATTTCTATTTCTAATTGATACAAAGGTTAGAATTGATTGAAAGATGGATTTAGTCAAAATACCTTTTGTTTTAGTCAAAAAGCCATTTAGATGCTGAATTTGCATATATGGTTTTTCGCTGGGTTGAATATTTGCATAATTATTAGAGATCTTCTATCATATTGAACATATCAATAAATTTCACCCCTTCTCGCTAATTTACAAATATTCTGATAATCAAAAACTTAAAATGCATCTAATGCTGGTGAGACGGGGCCAATATTACTCTGGTTTATCCAATAGGATACTAACGGGATTTTCTATAGGCGCTCGATTCTATATCCAAAAATATATTCCGATCAATATTTTAAAGAATTTTGGCGCTGGCCTGGAGTATAGCTATCTTTAAATCCAAAACAGCTAAAATTAAGGATATGACCATTGCGGAATAAATCGATAGACTTTTTCCCCGGTTTGAACCGGCGCTCAAGACCATACTTATCGAGCATGCCACGCTTCGGGATTTTCAGCGAGGCGATGTGCTCATGCATACCGGGCAAAATATGCGCTCCACAGTGCTTATCATAGAAGGCATGGTAAAGCTCTCTAGGGAGGGAGAAGATGGAGAGGAATTCTTTATGTATTATCTCCAGCCAGGAAATGCCTGCGCACTTTCCATGATATGCGCAACCAAACAGGAAACCAGCCAGGTAATGGCGAAGGCAATTGAACAGACCAAGGTACTCATGATTCCCATTGCCCTGATGGATACCCTGATGCGGGATTACAGAAATTGGTATTACTTTGTCATCGAAACCTACCGCATGCGCTTTGAAGAACTTCTCTTTGTCATCGATAATATTGCCTTTAAGGCAATGGATGAGCGGCTGGCATTTTACCTGAAAAAACAAGTCGGAGATTTAAATAAAAAACAACTTCACCTTACCCACAGTGAAATTGCATCTGATTTGAACACCTCCAGGGAAGTAATTTCAAGGTTGCTTAAAAAAATGGAGCAGGCCGGAGAAATTAAAATGTACCGTAATTACATCGAATACTTATCATAAGACCATAATAAAACACAGAGGTATTTTTTACTGCGAAACGCATCGTGTCTTAAAAATATAACGGGCGTGACAAAAGTCACCAACATTGGTAAATGATAACCCGATTTTTGTTAAAAAATAACAGAAATGGAAATCATCGCATACGTTGCATCTGCCTTAATTGGAATTTCGCTTGGATTGATCGGCGGTGGCGGTTCTATCCTCACCATGCCGGTACTGGTTTACCTATTTGGGGTTAATCCGCTATTGGCTACTTCTTATTCATTGTTCATCGTTGGCTCCACCAGTTTAGCGGGTACAGTCGGTAATTTTAAGCGTAGGCTTGTGAATATTAAAACAGCTTTGCTGTTTGGAAGTGCATCCATCTCAACTGTATTTTTAACCCGTAAATTCATTATCCCCGTTATCCCTAAAACAATAATAAAAATCGGAGATTTTGAGTTAACAGAAAACATGCTTATGATGGTACTCTTTGCAGTTTTGATGGTAGCCGCCGCAACAGCGATGATTAAAGGTGGAAGAGCAAATAGTAGCAATCAAATCAAAAAACCCCAACTTGACCTGGGTAAACTGTTGCTATACGGTATTGCCATTGGGCTTGCTACCGGGTTTTTGGGTGCCGGCGGCGGCTTTCTACTTATCCCGACTCTTGTAATTTTAGTGGGATTACCCATGAAAGAGGCCGTAGGCACTTCACTTTTCATCATAGCCCTTAGATTGACACAGGAATTTTGAATTTATTACAGATTGACGGTGAACTTACCTACAAAGAGATCTCCGGAAAATTAAAGAGAAGCAAGTCCACGATTGTGGAACGTATAAAAAATCTCAAGGATGCTGGCTATATCGAGAAAAAGGTTGCGATCATCAATATCCAAAAAATCAGAAATATTTTTACCGCCTTTTCCCCTCGTTCAGTTAAAAAACCATGGTCAGGACTCTATTGACATTTTTAAGCAGGAGATGGGACGGCATGCGCAGGTAATGGAATGTTACCATGTAACGGGCAACTTCGACTTTATGCTCAAGATCGTTACTATTGATATGACGGCATATAACGATTTCCTAAGGGAAAACATTTCAGCCAATCCCCTGGTGGGCAAGATACAGAGCTTCATGGTTTTATCCCAGAGCAAGCGAGAGACTGCTTATATGATTTAGAAGATAAAAATAAGTCTGGATCAACAAACGGCTTTCACAGGAAAAATTAATGAAAAACTTTGGGCTGATCTAGGGGTGAATAAGGATATTATTAAATAAGAGGTCAGGCAAGTGGAACACTGAGATAAAAAATACCGCAAGGATAAAATCATTTTTACACTGCAGTATTTTATTACCTGACAAGACCATAAATCTGAAATTAGATTACTTTCCTTTTTTATGATCATGAGGTTTCAAGGTAGGCGTATTGCCTGGCGTTGCCTTGTTGTCTCTCTGACGTTTGTCCGGTTGACCTGTAGATTCAGCGATCTTTTTCGGTCCTGTTTTGATACCCATAATTTTATCTGTTTAAATTAAATAATTATACAATTTACCTCTTTTTTCGAATTAATAGAGACGGTTTTTGTCCACAACTTGAAGTTTCCAACATTCATGATACCGATTGGGAAAATTAATTCAACACCGTATTATTTCAAGGTCGCTGGTAGATAACCCCATTAGCATTTTCGAACATAAAAATGTTTTAGACTACGATTTTAAAAGACGGGGTCGTGCCTTAAATGTCTTTGTATTCAGGGACTTTTAATGGTAGAAGTAAAAGATAAATTTTAGAAACTAGAAACCTTTTTTTTAAAAGTAAGCGTTGAGAACAAATGGGATTAAGATAAATATGCAACCCAGTCATTTGCTTACAAACAACGAGGTGAGGAAAGATTAAACAGATTGAGAGTTTTATTGCTCTCAAATCTGCTTAGATCTTCAGTCGATTGATTTCCTCATTCCCTTAATGGAACACGTTCAAGGCTTTTCAATCTGTCTGGAAATATATATGGCAATTAACTTATGCAAAAGTCGCTTTAACATTTCTCTGTTGTTCAGTTTTGTTTAATAAGCTGTACCTCGGCAATAAACTTGATCTCGTCACTGACCACTATGTTTCCTGCCTCGGTAATTCCTTCCCAGGTCAGTCCGAAGAGCTTTCGCCTAATTTTACCGGATAAACTAAATCCCGCTTTGGTCTGTCCGTATGGGTCAACCGCAATTCCGCCATACTCCACATCAACAGTGATCGGCTTGGTCACTCCTTTAATGGTAAGGTCACCTGTGACTGAATAGTCTTCTCCTTTGTTTTCGAATTTATGGCCCTCAAACAAGATAGCCGGATAACGCTTAGCATCGAAAAATTCTTCTGATTTTAGATGCCCGTCACGCTGTTCGTTGTTTGTACTGATCGAATCCACCGTAGCAGAAAAACTGATCATGGATGACTTTGTGAAATCGTCGCCTTCTGTTTCCACTTCCAGATCATAAGTACCGAAATTGCCGGTAATCGTTGTGATCATCAAATGTTTTACCTTAAACTGCACCTCACTATGTGAGGGATCTACTTTCCAAACTGTTGTCATGATTTTATTTTCCCATTGAAAGTCAAATTGGGTGCCAACAGTTTAAAACACTGTTAATCAAACAAATAAGTATTTTTAAAAAAATATAAGTTTCTTTATATCGCTAAAATTTCTTCCGGTTTGGCTAAATAAAACCAATGAGTGGTCATGTTTGAGTTTTTTTTACTGGCTTAAAATTCAGGTATCAATCAAATAAATTTTGTGTTCGTTGCATTGCTGTTCATAGCACTTTTCGTTAGGTCGACATAAATCAAACGGTTTTTAGAATTGACCCCAGTGGGCTTTCTTATTTGATGGCCCTCTTCATCCTGAAATCCAGAAATTGAATAAGTATTAACAGAGCTGTATACTGACATAAGGCGCGGAGCGCGACCCGCAGATTTTAAAAAAATTAAGTGGCTTTTATGCCACTTAATCTAGCTTAGTACCAGACTGCCTTTTCTTGCGAATTCATCACATAGATTAAATGCGGTCTGCGCACGTTGCAAGCCCGTGCCGTACATAATGCTTTTGAACTTGCTTTCATCGTTTTTGAAATTCCGTACATTCTGATAATAACCTGTTACGGCATTATATGTCCCAAAGAGCGTGTTTTTTGTTGTGATTTCTTTTTGGGTTGGACTTGTTGTTGAATATTCCAGTACGCCATCAACAATTTTATTGTAGTGCTTGGAAAGTTCGTCGTCTTTTCCGTCATGGAGATTTTGCAGAACCTCTTTACTTGGTGCCATTGCCATCTGAACAAGCTTTTTTATCTCGTTATCGGTTATGTGAACCTTTGCCCAATAGTTGAATATTTCGCCGATTTCCTTTGCAAATACATTACTGATGCTCATTAATTGGTGCGCCTGTTTTAGCTTTTCGGCGGCGTTTGCGGTATGCCTTATCTTAATGGTATTGGTGCAATTCCGCAAAGCTGCATTCAAAGTATTCTGGCAAACAATTCTTACGGGCGTGAAGGATGCAGTAATGCTTCCAAACCCATCGTGCGAAGTAGTTAAAAAAATGTACTGTTCTAAAAGATCATCCCTCCCGATTCTGATATATTCAGGCAGTTTTGCGGTAATGAAAATCTTTTCGCCTTTACCGAGTGCACCAGCAGTTTCGTAACGAATGCCATCCCCTGAGCCAACAATACTATCAAAAAGTGAAAAAGCTTCAGTATTCTGCACGACGTGGTAATCTTTGCCTACCACGCCCAAAACTTCCTGTGTATCTGTCCGAAGGGTCGAATAATAATCAGGCACTAAAATTCCTGCATTAACATTATCTACCAAACTAATGTTATCGGATGTTTTAAAGTCATTACTGTTTTGGTTATCCAAAGTAAAAAGAGGGCGTTTTTCAACGGTATAATCCAAGCCAGCGTATAAAAGGGCTTCGGCACTTGTTGGATAATCTTCGATAACCGTACCCAGGCTATGCCATGCTTTTTCCTTTACCGAAAAAAAGCTGTGTTTTTGGTTTGCAGAATTGTAATTGAGGTTATGCGCCATGATTTCTATTTTTTAGGTTTCTTGTTTTTGTGGAAAGTATCTCGGAGGTCAGGACTTTAACCTTTGGTGTATTGGTTATAAAAAACCTCGAGGTTCTTTCCATTTCCTGTAGGGTTTCATCAATATGCCCGTGTTCAGTCTTTACCTCAATGCGGACGATAAAAAATATTTCTTCTGTTTTCATAGTGTTTTAATTTTGGTAGTCGTTTAAGAATTCATTGTAGTGAATCTGAAAATCACAGGGTTTTGTTCGAGCAATTCCTCGGCATAACCTTTCCAGTACAGCTGGTCTAAAAGTTCAAAAAATGCTTCATACATCGCTTTTGGATTTAGGTTAAGCCCTGCCCGAATTGGACAGGGCAAAAAATAATTAAGCAGGAATTGTAATTTCGGCTTCGATTTCGCCAAGTCTGTTTGTACACAGGTCACGTACAAAAGTTGCTACCGCTTTGATGATGACAGGATTTTTTGTCGAAAACTTGTTTCGTTTATCGTCCGTGATCTCGAGTTCGCAGCCCTGATAATAATTTGAAGTTGTGTCTTCGGCTTCCTCTTTTTGTTCCAATTCGAATTTATCAAGGTTGTCGATGGTGTGAACTAACCTGCCCCTTTGAACCATCCTACGGTGCAGTTCTTCAACAAGCTTTAGCGTGCCTTCAAGGTTAAGAGATGGTTTTTCGATTTTCGTTTCTACTTTTTCAGCTTTTTTTTCCTCTGCTTTTTGTTCCGTTAGAACAACTGCCCCTAACGATTTAGGTGCTTCGACAGATGGTTCGTTTTCCTCCGCTTTTGATGCAGGGGCAACATCTTCTTTTTTCGCCTGGTTCGTAACCTCTGCCTTGCTTTCGACATTTGGCACTTTGCCTGCAAGAGGCTGATAAATTGGATTTTTGGCGTTTAAGTCTATGAAGTCTGCTTTTGAGTTTGCTGAATTAATGCTCTGATTTTTCATGATACTGAATTTTGAATGTTTATAAAAAAATTGATTAATAATCTCTCCTATGGGCGCAATGTTGTTTGTGCGTACCGATTGGTTTCGGTTCGGGACGGTCGGCGGGCTTCTTCCTTTTTTCGGGTTCATGGCTTAATGGGTTTTAGTAATAAAGTCAGTCGGCAGGAGCCTTCTGGCTTTTTGTTAAGCCACCTCACCTTGATACAATCCGGTTGCAAGGCAAGACTTTGCGAAAAAAAATACACTCTCGCAGAGAGGAAGATTTTTTTTTCAGCAAACCCCGCAGGGGCCTGGTCTTTCCGGCAAACGGATTGTTCAGAAATTTGCTACTCAAAATGCCTACAGATGAATTTTGGGATAAAAAATATCGAGAAGAAAAACAGATAAAGAGAAAAAAATAGAAAAAAGGCTTCCCCGGGGAATTCCGGAGAAGCCTGAGGTAGCTTCAGATTATGCCTTCTTCTTTAAAACTGTAAAAACTATCATTACAGACGATGATGTGGTCGAGAATTGGGATATCCAATAGCACCCCAGCCTGGAAAAGTTTCTTTGTTAGATTGATATCGGCCTCACTTGGGTTCGGTTCGCCCGATGGATGGTTATGGGAAAGAATGATTCCGCTGGCACATGCCTTCAGCGCTATTGCGAAAATGATTTTTATATCGGCAACTGTCCCCGAAATTCCGCCCTGAGACAGGTTTACAAACCCCAGGACGCGGTTTCTTCTGTTCAGCAAAACCATCTTGAATTCTTCAAGGAGTTCTATTTTATCTTCACTCCAGTTTTCAAGTATAATCCTGTAGGCCTTATCTGGGTTATCGATTACTGGACGCTCAGAAGATTTAAATTTTGGCTTGTAGCTGATTTCGATTTCTGCCAGCTGGTACATTGACTTTTCCATAATATTTTTTTTAATTATGGAGCTCAGGTAGGTCTGTATGTCCGCCAAAGCGAAAGAAGCAACGGAATAAATGGATATGCGGGCAAAGGCTACCCGAGGGTTTATGCCGGAATTTCTTTTGCGTGCCGGACTTCAGACCTAAATTTGTTTTTAATTAAATGGTTATTTTCTCTCTTAGATTCACGAAACCCTCGCATGAAATTCATTGGTGAATTCACTATTGTAGACCTTGAAATCAATCGGCCATGGATCTTCAACAAGCTCTTCAATGAAGGAACAAAACATTTTCTGAAATCTTTCAAAGCTTATATTGGGACGCGTTACGATCATATACTCACTATCTGTTCTAATGATAACTTCGGCAACATATTCCTGCCAGTGTGATTTTATTTTTGATGGTAGAAGATTAAAGTGCTGCGCATCTATAAATTTACCGATGTCGAAAATCTGGGCTTCGTCTATTGTTTCACCGATAACCTTTATCCACTTGTTTTGGTCCTTACGTACCAATGCCAAAAGTCGCCCGTCAAAGACAACGTTCCAGGCCTCACCTGCTGCGAAGCGGATCAGCTGGTAAGACTGTATATCGCCTTCGCCAAAAACATAATCCAGCACAACCATTTTACCGGATTCTGTCTGCATCATATATCCATTAGCGTTTTGTTCCATGATTATTCAATATATAAATTTTATACCAATGTAAATTCGATTACAACCAATTTTCATCCTATAGTATAAATCAGTCCATCACAGGGTTTGGCAGAATTTCCAGCTTGGCAAATTTTTTCACTTCGATGCTTGGGAAACCAAAGTCCTCGACTACTACGCCGGCAATCAGATAACAGCCGTGACCCCTGAAAGGATAAGCGGGCGTTGAATTCGCAAAGTGAGTCGTATCGAAGAAATTTCCGTCCGCATCCAGAAAAGTTCCGAACCACATTTTTTTGTTGTTTTTGGTGTGTACGGTTTTTTCACATACATAAAGTCCTACCATTTTGACCATCTTGCCGATATGTTGCTTCAGGTTTGAAACCCTAACCTGCCCTCTGTAGACTGTTTTTAAAAGATCGAACATGGACATGGAAAGGGGAAAGCCGAGCAGTTCAAGTTCATGGTAGGCATTCTCCAGATCTGTATTTATCAGCACAGGCATGGCATAATTTTTCTTTTCTATCTGAAAAAGTTCGGCATTATTGGAAGGTTTGGGTTTCTGGCCCATCATTAGGTGCACTTCCCAGAGCAGCTCTTTCTTACTTTTTCCTGTAAACCGCAGCGCTCCGACCCTTATCAGAATAACAACCTGCTCGATTCCGATACCCGTTCTTTTAATCAAATCCTCGGCTGAAATATAAGCTCCGTGGGAAATTCTTTCTTCGGGTATGAGATCCATAAACCTATTTTCAAGCCCATGAACGCCTACAAAACCCAGGTAGGCATCCTCATTAACAATAGAAACGGTCGCAAGACTGTTGTTTACGCAGGGCAGATGAACATTCGCGCCGGCTTTTTTTAGTTCATGCACATAAAGCCACCTGGAATAAAATCCACCATAATTATTGAGTACGGCCACCATAAATTCTCTTGGAAAATACGTTTTTAAAAAAAGGCTCTGATAACTTTCGACTGCAAAGCTCGCCGAATGTGCTTTAGAAAAACTGTAGCCGGCAAAACTGGATACCTGTCTCCAAACCTCGGTGATTGTTTCATCGGGCCGGCCAAGCTTTCTTGCCTCTTCAAAAAATCTTTCTACAAGCCTGTCAAATTCTTTTTTAGACCTGTATTTTCCGCTCATGCCCCGCCTTAAAATATCCGCATCCGTTCCATCCATTCCCGCAAAGTGGATACAGATTTTGATTACGTCCTCCTGATAGACCATCACGCCATAGGTCTCGCCAAGCATTTCCTCCATGACAGGGTGCAGATAGACTACTTTGGAAGGGTCATGGTGGTAGCGGATATAGGCGGGCATCATTCCAGAGCTTGCTACACCGGGCCTTATTATGGAGCTTGCCGCAACCAGAACGAGGTAAGAATCACAGTTCAGTTTGGTGAGCAGCTGGCGCATAGCAGGCGATTCGATATAAAAACAGCCTATGGTATCCCCTATTTTAAGCTTGTTGTTCAGGAGCGGATCTTTCATAAATTTTCTTACCTGGTGCACATCGACCTTTTTGCCAAGGTTTTCTTCAACAAGACGAACGGCTTCTTTTATGTGTCCGATGCCGCGCTGGGAAAGGATATCATATTTGTCAAAGCCAATTTTTTCAGCTTCGTACATATCCCACTGAACGGTGGGCATACCTTTTGGCGGCAGGTCAAGTGCCGTATAATAAGTAATGGGTTCTTCCGAAATCAGTACGCCGCCGGCATGAATGCTCCGTTGGTTCGGCATATTTTGCATCATCTGATAAATAGCCGTTATTTTTTTAAAGGTTGGATTGTCCCGGTTTGCAGTCGCCCGGGTGGGATCAGTGAATCCATCGATTTCCGCCTTTGGCAAACCCATTACTTTTCCGATTTCGCGGATCACTGATCTATCCTTAAAGGTCGACATGGTGCCCAGTAACGCAGTATGCGCTGCTCCGTATCTTTTAAAGATATAGTCCTGCACATCTTCACGTTCGTCCCAGCTAAAATCCAGATCAAAATCAGGCGGTGAGGTACGCTGGGCATTCAGAAACCGCTCAAAATACAAATCAAGTTCGATTGGGTCGACATCTGTTATGCGCAGGCAATAGGCCACAGTGCTGTTTGCACCAGAGCCCCTGCCTACGTGATAATAACCACGGGAAGATGCGTAGCGGATAATGTCCCAGGTAATTAAAAAATAGGCACAGAAGTCCAGTTCAAAGATTACCTTAAGCTCATGTTTTACTTTTTTTAGCGCTTCTTTATTCGATTTACCATATCTGTATTCTACTCCACCCATTGCAAGTTTTTCAAGGAGTTCGCGGTCATCCTTTTTACTGCCTGTAAAGGTCTTACGGTTTAGGTTTACTCTTCCGCTGTTGTATTCATTCATTGAGCAGCTATCCATGAGCGCACGGGTATTGTCAAGGATAAAGGCATACTTTGAAAATCTGGATTCCAGTTCTCCCGGAGGCAAAAAACAGTCTGTTCTTGCGCATTTGTCTTCCTTCGTAACCATGGTCAGCACCAAATTGAGGTCTATTCCCCTGAGGTATTCATGTAGCCGGTATTCCAGTTTATCACAGACAAAAACGGGCTGAAGGACCACAAGTTTATTTCGAAGCAGATTGATATCTGCATTAAAAAGAAAGTGCAGTTCATCAGCACGTATACCGATATACTTGTTTTTCCGTAGCTTACCGCGGTAGCCGTATGGGTAGATTGTATAGGCATTGGCAAAGTCTGCAGCCTGATCGAGAAGTTCAAGGGAATTTAGGTTGTGGTGGGTCAGAAACTCATTGAGTTCCCGCATGCCTTCCTTATTTCTGGCTATGCCGATATAAAGCAGCTTTTTGTCTCTTCTATATTCAATGCCGCAAATCCCTTTCATTCCCTTTTCACGGCATTCACGGATAAATTCCATTGCGCCTGTCGAATTGTTGATATCGGTTAGTACCATCTGGGTAACCCCACGCGCCATCGCCTCTTCTATTAGACGTGGAACGGGCATGGTGCCGTAACGAAGGCTATACTGGGAATGGGCATTCAGGTACATTGGCTTAGAGGTTAATGTTCATGGTCGATGCGATAGCAATAGATTTACTTCCAAAACGGTGGCGGATTTTATCCAGCGCCTGATAAAGTGAATACTGTTCCTCGCTCTGGGAATAGAGATCAATTTGCTCATAGCCCGTTACCAGATTAGACAAGCGCACGCCAACCAAACGAATGAGCTTCCTTTTTTGGAATAGTTGTCGAAAAAGTTCCTTGGCTTTGGCAATAAGCACTGAATCGAGCGCAGTGTATGGAATAGACGCCTGCCTGGTTACGTCTTCAAAATCAGAATAACGGATAGTCAGGGTTATGCAGGCACAAAGTTTTTTTTGTTCTCGGAGCTGAAAAGCGATGTCCATGACCATAGCGGTCAGCAGGTTGCCGATCATGACGATATCAATCGAATCGGATTTGAACGTACTCTGGGTTCCGATACTTTTAGCTTCAGAGTAGGGAATCACCGGCGAAAAATCAATGCCCTTGGACTTTTGCAAAAGCGAGAGACCATTTTTCCCGAGCAGCGCAGTCATATGATCTATGGGTACCTGGGAAAGAGTCTCGATTTTTTTGATGCCCATATCGCTGAGCTTTATAAAGGTCTTCTCACCGAGCCCGGGAATCTTGCGAATGGAAAGGGGATTTAAAAAAGGCACCACCCCCGGATATTCGATATTGAGTTCGCCATTTGGCTTGCACTCATTGGTAGCCATTTTGGAAACGGTCTTGTTTACCGAAAGCCCGAAAGAGATCGGTAGCCCGGTTTCCCTGATAACTGTCGCGCGAAGTTCGTGGGCATATTTCATGCATCCGTGAAAACGGTCCATACCGGTCATATCGATGTAGTGTTCATCAATACTAGCTTTTTCGATTAGGGGAACACGCTCTTTGAGGATGTCGGTTATTTCATGCGAGGCTTTGGAATATTCGTCCATGTTTCCGCGGAGAAAAACAGCATGGGGACAAAGCTGCTTAGCCATACGGGCAGGCATTGCGGAATGTACGCCAAACTTTCTGGCTTCATAGGAACAGGATGCCACAACGCCGCGGTCAGAACTCCCACCGATGATCACAGGCTTTCCTATTAGTCCAGGATTTTTCCTGACCTCGACCGAAACAAAAAAAGCGTCCTGGTCCATATGGATAATGTGCTTGTCCTTTTGCATAAAAAGTCAATTAATTCATTCAAAATTACTAATTATATTAGCAAATAAGAGTGTTAAAAAGTTTTTAACAATTTTCA
This sequence comes from Pedobacter yonginensis, assembly GCF_003173595.1. Lineage (GTDB taxonomy): Bacteria > Bacteroidota > Bacteroidia > Sphingobacteriales > Sphingobacteriaceae > Pedobacter > Pedobacter yonginense. The sequence goes on along the minus strand of NZ_QGNZ01000004.1, from coordinate 128,019 downwards.
AAACTAAAAATGTTAGTAATTATACACAACAAAAATCCTCTTATTGCATGCTACAGGCTACTTTCTGATGATCTAGCAGAAGTGTGAGATGTTAATAACTTGATAATTGAGACAATTAACATATCTAGTTATCCCGAAAAATTGGGTTTGGTTAAAAGCTTAAAGAATTGTATCTTAGTTCTTGAGAGCGTTAATTTAGATAAACGGGAATATGGCTTAGGCAATGTTCCCGTTTTCTTATCTAATAGTTTATAATTTACTAGGCTGCATTCATCTCAGATCTCGCAATCATCCAGTCTTATATAGGTTATCAAATCACCTAAATAATTATATATTTGAGATAATCTTAATTAAGCTCTATGATTTCTTACACTAAATATCCCCGTGGATCGGAATGGCGAATCTGGGATTTACATATCCACACGCCAGAGACTAAAAAAAACGATCGTTTTATTGGCCCCAACCCAGAAACGAGGTGGGAAAATTATATTCAATCAATTAATGAGAGTGCAGCCGAAATTGCATGCATTGGGATTACTGATTATTTCAGTATTGAAAATTACTTTAAGTTTAAAGCCTTCGTCGCTTCAGGGAAGATTTTGAAGAAATTTGAAATGATTATTCCTAATATAGAGCTTCGTATCCTACCAACAACGTCAACTTCTACGGCGATCAACATACATTGTATTTTCAACCCCAACATTGATCATGAAATTGAAAATCGTTTTTTAGCGAAGCTTTCGTTTCAGCATTCAGGAACAAATTATTCTGCCGCCCCTTTAGAACTTGCCAGACTTGGAAGAGTTTTGAAAGATGACCCTAATATGGAGAGCTCGATTGCCACTAAATTTGGAATTGAACAGTATGTTATAAGCTATGATCATTTACGCACAATTTTTGAAAAAGATCAAAATCTAAGAGATAACACAATTATTGTTGTTTCAAACAAAGGCAATGATGGGGTTTCTGGAATTGTAAAACATGAGGACTTTTTCACTGGGAATGTATCTCAGCTTGACGCAACAAGGCAGAGTATATATCAGTTTTCTGATGCTATTTTTTCGTCAAACGAAAATGATAGAAATTATTTCATAGGTAAGGGTGCAGATAAAAAAGAAATTGTTATCAAAAAATGCGGTACGTTGATGCCTTGTTTTCATGGATGCGACGCTCATTCAAATGATAAAATCTTTAACCCGGAGCAAAACAGATTTTGCTGGATTAAAGCTGATCCAACATTTGAAGGCCTTAAGCAGACTCTGTATGAACCAGAGGATCGAATCAGGATTCAGACCTTAAAGCCAGATATTAAAAATGAACGCTATGTTATCTCAGAACTTAAGTTTTTGGATGAGCACAATTTATTCGGGAATCGGTCCATTTATCTGAACGAAAATCTCAACTCGATTATTGGTGGAAAATCCTCTGGAAAATCTCTCCTACTCTACAACACAGCAGAATGCATTGATCCCGATCAGGTAGGAAGGGCTTCCAAAAGACTAAATTTCGAAGGTTATAAGTTTGAGCAATCATATGACTTTGAGGTTGTGTGGAAAAACGGAGAGATAGATAGATTGAATGATCGCCTGCTTACCAACAAAAACCATGGAATTACCTATATACCGCAGCTTTACATAAACTACCTCGTCGAGCGTAATAATAAAGAGGAGTTAAATGCCTTGATTAGGAACATACTTGTTCAAGATGTTATTTATAAAGCTTTTTTCGAGGCTACAAACGATCGAATAAAACGGGCTACCACTGACATTGAGCGCACTATAAATATCTACTTTCAAATTAGAAACAAAGCGTTAGAAATCCAAACTAAAATAAAGGAAACAGGCGCATCTGCAACGATTTTAAATGGCATCAACCAAATTCAAAAAAACATTGAAGACGGCCAAAAAACTTCGAATCTGAATACCCTTGAATTTTCGGCATACACATCACTGGCAAAACAAAAAGCGGAGAAAGAGAAACAACTAGCCTTAGTCGAGCAACAAGAGAGTATTATCAACAAAATTGAGGCTGAACTTTTGGCAAATATGGTCAATCTCCTTGGTAAACAGGAAGAGGAAACCACTTTTATGAAAGGACAAATAGACCGTTTACTTGACGAAGTCACTGAAATACCTGTTGGACTAAAGAAGATCAAACAGAGATTAATGGTAGATTATAAAACTTTAATTAAGAATTTCAAAGAAGAGGTCGAAAAGATTAATACTGCAAAACAAAAGTCTGATCTTATTTTAGAAATCGCCGCTTTAAATATCTCGCTCGGCCCCTACCTCGGAAAAATTGCAGGGCAGGAAGAGCTCAAAAAGCTTACGCTACAATTACAAGCAGAAACAAAGAAAAAGGAATTCTCCGAGAATCTTGAAAAACAGCTTAAAGAATTATCAAAAGATTACGAAAGTACAAGAGCTCAACTTGTGAGGTTTTTGAGCGAAAGATTCGAAGAGTATAAAAGCCTTGTCTCTACTATCAATTCGACAAAGAGTGAAATTGGATCAGAGATTAAATTAAGTGCGGAACTAATATATAAAGATCAGCAACAACCGTTATTTGATTTTGCAAACAAATCAGCGATATCGAGGGATCATTTTTTCAATTCCCTGTTTAAAAATGGGTTCTTAGACTATGGGGAGCTATTAAAGATAACGGCACTACCTATACGGGTAGTGGATGACAAATTAATTATAAGCTCAGAAATACAGATCCCACTCAAATTAAATATTGATTTTGAAAGTATACTTCGCGGCCTGATCAAAGATGAGTTTGAAATAGATTATACAGTAACGTATAAACTCGATAATCTATTAACAATGTCTCCGGGCAAAAAAGGTACTGTTCTATTAATCTTGTTCTTACAGATTAGTTCTGCAGAATATCCAATTTTGATAGATCAGCCTGAAGATAATCTCGATAATAGAACCATATATGATCTGCTGTGTCAAATGATTAAAAACAAAAAAAAGGAACGACAAATTATTATCGTTTCACATAACGCAAATCTAGTTGTTGCTACAGACAGCGAAAATATTATTATTGCAAATCAAGCAGGGCAAAGTAATACGGTAGAGACCAATCAAATGAGGTTTGAATATGTGAATGGTTCTTTAGAACATAGCTTCACTAATAATGGTACGAACATTTTACATCGGCAAGGTGTAAAGGAGCATGTAACCGATATTTTGGAGGGAGGGGGAGAGGCTTTCAAACAAAGAGAAAGGAAATATGCAATTAAATAGAAACTATTATGACATTTGAGGAGCTTTTCAATGATCCGTTATTCGTTCTTCCGAAGGAAATTCCTAAAATAAGTAATTACGCAAAGTACATTAAGAAAATTTTTGAGCAATATTTGAATCTGCTTTCTGAGGTAACAGATTTGAAAAATGTTAAAGGTTTATTGTCTAGTGTTACAATCAGTCGCACGATGGAACGACAGGAAGAATTTTTAAACGGTATAACTGACGCCATAGATCTTTATTATGCCGGAAAACCTTCAGAGGCCTATCTTGCTCTTGCAGACACAATCTCCAATCGAGTTGCGAAAAACAAATCTATGATCCGTATAGGAGAATACGAAATCGGGGAATCTTTTTACAGAAGTAGAATTGGAACGGACAACTTCCTTTATAAAAAAAACCAAATGTTCCACATTCCTTTTGAATTGAGGGGAAATGTGGCCACTCAGCGCTATAGTATCCCTGGATTTCCATCTCTTTATTTGGGCAAGACTATCTACGTTTGCTGGGAGGAATTAAAAAGACCTGATTTGAATATCTTTCAAGTTTCAAAATTAGAGAACACTGATGTAGTGACCTACATCGACCTTACTCCTCCGGATTTTACGAGTGGTTTATATAACACAAAAGTTTTTGGATACCTGATGGCATGGCCGTTAATTGCCGCCTGTTCGTTAAAAGTTTCTAATCCAAATAGCCATTTTAAGCCTGAATATATCATCCCGCAATTGCTGTTACAATGGGTGAGAAATGAAAATGAAGTGGATGGAATTAAATATAACTCAACAAATATCCCAGCTAAAACAATAAGGTCTGATGGGGAATTTCATAACCTTGTTTTCCTGTTAAAAAAAATGCCTCCAAAGGGTTATGCCCTGAGCTTTCTAGCATGTTCAGCATATCTGATCCCGTATCTTGGCAATCAATCCAGGTTACCACTGGCGGTGATTATAAACTGCCAATGAGCAAGTCCAGATATATTGACGAAAAATTACCAGATTTAAGAATATACAGTGGTCGGGAAACAAACTATAGCCGATCGGTACTTGGTAAAATGGAGTTCTATCTTGACGAAAATTCTGAAAGCATTTGAGAGTCAATGAATGTTTATAAACACAGGAAATTTAGATTTGATTGCTGCGATTTTTAAACATAAGGCCTAGACATAATTTGACTAGGCCTTCTAATTTCCCAAAACACTTTGACTTACTTCGCGCTGTTTTTCTTTTCTGTTACTTCTGATCTGATTTCCTGAGCCAGGTTTTTCAGTTCCTGCATTGCTTTGCGGACACGGGTTCCCGCTGCAGCGTTTCTGCCATCATAAAATTTTGTTACATCTGCTTCAGCCGAAGTAATCAGGTCCTGTACTTTTTTGAATTTGTCCATAATTGTTTTTTATTTGCCTGCCCATTACGGGCAGGCGCTTTAATTGATTAATTTGTTTTTACAAAAAACGAGCCACTAAAGTAGGCCACTTTTTCTAAACGCCCAAGCCCTGGGCTTCAGAAACGCCTTTTTCTTTCGATTTAGCTTTAGACACTTCCCTGTTTACCGAGGGCTGTTTTAAAAACTGCTCCCTTTTTTCGGTCCTACCGCTTGAAGTATACATGTTCAGCTGCGAGTAGCGGGGAACAGCTTCTACAAAGACTTTAAGCGGTTCGCCGTTCTTTTCAACGGTTACCGCCGGGCGGTCGCCGTTTTTCAGCTGGGACTCCAGTTTTTCCCTTTCTTTTGGCGTTTCAAGTTCCTTGATATTGAACTTGTCCAGCACTTCTTTCAGGTTAAAACCGTAAGAAGGATCGTGGTACTGGTTCATATTATAGTTCATATGCCTGTCCCGCGGACCGTCAAGATCTAGTTTCATCCATGCCTTATACGGCATACCGCCCTGGGTGAGCATATCCTCGCGGTAAACAGCACGTCCCTCGATCAGGTTAATCGCCTGAGGTGCGGTAAAGCCCTTGCCCCTGTCTACCCAGATGGTCTGCGGCAATGGCGGGTTGCGGAAAATCCTGCCGAAATCTTTTTCGACATAATTGATCTTTCCGTTTTCCATAGATGCCAGCTGTGTTTTATGCGCAGCATCCTTTCCTACGGCAAGTTCGGCATTACCGGTGTGTTTTTTGAAAAGCTCAATGGCTTCGGCAACATTTTCTCTTTTCCAGACATTGTTTTTTCCCGGCGTATCGGAAGGGGAGATAACCAGATACTGCTGCCCCGCTTCCAGGGCTTTGCCCTCGTTCAGCGAAACGTCAAACTTGTTGAGATAATAGTTCTCGCTCTGCCCGGACTGTTTAAAGTATACGTTCAGATCCACCTGTCCTTTGTGGCCGTTAACCTGGTCCTTTAGGACAAACTCGGGAAGGCCGGCTTTGACCTGCTCTTCCATCTTTTCTATAAGCTCCGCTTTGAAGCCCAAAGTTTTCATCTCCGCTTTGAGATTTTCCAGATTGTTCAGATTCATAAGATATTGGTTTTTATGGTTAATATTCTGCGCCATTGCGCTTAGTTTCTCGATTTCAGCACGATCGTCCGCGCGGTTTCCGGATACGCCCGAGTGGATGTCCGGGGGGAAAATAAACCGAACGGTAAAAAGTTTCCCTGCGAAAGGGAATATCCCTGAGAATGGATTTTTCCAGTGGCATCCCCTTTAAGTACCTGTACATGAGCTGATCGACGATCTCGTTTGCCCGGGCCCAGGTTTTTTCGTCTTTTAACGGATCAATATTGGTGAACCGGTACAGTTCCTTCATGATTTTGTCCATCTCCTCCCTGAGGGGATCAGGCCTCATGTAATCACGCGAAAAAAAATGCCCCGAATGCAGGGACCAATCGACCTTTTTCATGCGTTCTTCAATCTTCCGGCTATCTACCCCGTTGATCTTAGTGTGCACCAGTTTGCCGTAATCCGGGTTTAGGATCAGGGCGTAGCCGAAAAGATGAAAGTTCATTTCGGCATCGGCTTCAATAAAGATTTCGAACTCCCGCTGTTTTCCCTGAAACGCGCGTGAGATTAAAATCGGTTCCGCATTCTGCGGGTCATAAAAAAACTCCCTGATCTGTTTCTCCGAATCCGTTCCGTCCAGCCCGATCTTATGAAGCTCAGCCCGAACAGTGTCGATCTGCTTTTGAAAAGGGTTAACGGAGGATGCCTGCCGGCTCAGATCCCTTAGCTTTTGCGGGCGGTCGATCAGTCTTAGTACCTGTGAAATATGCACGCTTACCGGAAAGTAGATCCGGTCGAGCGCATCCCCGTTCGGGATTTCTACCGCATAGTCATCGATCCGGACCGGGCCATACTGGAGATCGGTCATGGGATAGAAATCGACCGTTTTTCCATTATGGATTCTTTCGACCATAAGATCCGGGCCTTCCGGATAATCTATAATGGCCTTGATCCGCTTGCCGATACCCGGTTCATTGAGCCCGCAGAGTTCCAGCATGGATATCGCTTTGGGCATCCCGCTCAGCATGAGTTCCCGGCTCCAGGGCAGTTTGGCATATGGTTCCATCCAGCTCATAGGCTCTGATTAATATTTTTTAACAGGCTGGTTGTTGCGGAGCAGAACGGAATAACCTGGCTTGAATTTTATTTTGACACGCTTCACTTTCTTGGAGAAAAGGCTTTTGGCGGCATCAATCCCAGCCCCTGCAACCTGCGCGCCCATCGACTGGTCCATCGTCATAAACTGAAGGCTTCTTACCGCATCATCTGCGCCACCGGAAATGGCCTGCCCGACCACCGCATCGGGGGCCGAAATTCCCCTGATCCCATCAAGGCCATAAACCGAAAGATCTACCGGAATGATGCGGTTGCCCGTCCTGATGGTTTTGATGTCCAGCAACAACCGCTGGTTGGTCAGGTTGCAGATCCCGAAAAGGAGCTGTCCTTTTGAAAGGTAGATCCCGTTGATCACCAGGCTATCGGTCAGGCGAAGCTCAAGGGCCGAACCCTGGCTAACGGTCTGCTTCCTGTTGATTACCGCAGGTATCGCAGCAAAAAGGCTGTCCGGGGAATCATTTACCTGTCTGATATAGGCATCGCGGACGCGTTCGGGATGCTGGATATCAAGAACCTTTTCGAGCATGCCGCTGAGCTGTTTCATTTCTGCATCCTCGCCCTTTGAGGACTGCATGTTCGACATGAGAGACTCAAGCCTGTCCACGTCGGACTTCATACCCGGAACCCGGATTTCCCGTCTGACCGGTTTAACAGGACCGGAATTATCGGTGGAGGAGATCTGCTTACCCAGCAGTTCAAGTTTCTCATTGATCTGGTCTGCGGGATCCTTTTCAGTGGGACGAAATCCCAGCCGCTCAGAAATCTGGTCCAGGCTGCCCTTAGAAGCTGAATCTTTTGCGCCGAGCTGATAAATATCCATCTTGTCCCGGGGCACTTCTTTTTTAAAGGTCGCATTGGGAAGCGAAGTACTGATTTCCTTTCTTGGTGCCGGACCGGACGGACTGCCCTGTCCCCAGCCGAGAGCATAAAATGCAAGCGCCAGAAATGGCATGAGCAGCAGCGGCAAGACCAGGAGGATTTTTCTCGGGTCTTTCTTTTTTTGATTTTCCATGTTTTTGTTTTATTAGTTGATTAATCCGAATATTAGCGACATGCAGTACAGCCCTGTCATCGTGCAGAAAAGGATAAAAATTGCCATCAGTGTCTGAGCCGAAAGCTTTCTGCAATGCTGGTTGAGCCAGTCTGCTATTTTGCGATGGAACAGCCCGATGTTTCTCTGTGACACGGACCCAAAAGCGGTCTGTACTTTTTCTTCTTGTTTCATGGTTGGGGCTTTTGAGGTTCATCGTGGTTGTCCAGGGTTTCCCAGTTCTGGATCAAAAACCCGTGCGGATTGTCATCCGAACGGCTGACGTTGCGAATCTCACCTGCGGTGATGAGTTTTCTGACCAGTGTCGAACTGGACCGGATCAGGCGCTGGGTAGCATAGCACCTGAACCTGTAAGGATACTGATCGAGATCAAGCTCTGTGCTGTCCACGGTAATTTCCTGGGAGATATTGGCCGAGATCAGGTTATTGAAATAGCCCTTTTCCCGCAGGTTGTCATAAGCTTTTTTGGCGCTTTCATCTGCAAGGTTCAGCGCCATCAAGATGTTTGCCCGGATCACCTTTTCATCGGGATCCATGGAAAAGAAATAGTGGTGGAACATTTTTACATGGTCCCTGATCTCAACTGAAATGTTGTCCCTGCGCGCTGCGCCGGCTGCTTCCAGCGCCTTTCCGTTTGCCAGGATATAAACCCGGTCTTGCGCCCGAGAGGCAATATCAAATCCCTTGTAGATCGCAAAACCGGATATCAGCAAGCAGGCCAGGATCAGGAAGATGCTGAAGCGTTTGATGTGCCGGAAGGCGGTGTCGATATTTTTGAACTGTGTGAACATAAGATCTGTTTTAAGATGATTTTCCTGTTATTCGAGATTTCTGGTGACTGGACTGGTCCGGGAAATAATCCCCCTGTGCAGCGCTTGCATAACCCTGCGCCTGTTTTCTGGCACTATCGCCCAAGGCATCGGCAACCATTCCGCCCCCACCCATGGCCATTCCGGCCGCCCTGCCGGGCGTACCTACGAAAAGCGAGTTGACCTTGGTCAGTATTGCATTTCCCCCGCCTGCGTGCACGACATAATTTGCGACGTTGGGCACCGAGAAATAGCCGACGATCCCAATGATGAGAAAGATCAGGTAAGCGGTATCCGTGGAAGAAAAAAAAGTATCGCCTTGCGCCTCGATCTGCGAGAGATCTACTTTGATCATGTTTTCTTGGATTTTTCCAAGGATGCTACCGAATATGTTGGCGATGGGCAGCCACAAAAAAATGTTCACGTATCTCGCCAGCCAGACGGTAAGGGTCTGCTGAAATCCGTCGAACACTGCAAAGCCGAAAACAAGCGGGCCTAGTATAGCCAGTACGATCAGGAAAAATGTCCTGATGGTATTGATGCAGAGGGCAGCTGAGGCATAGAGTACCTCGAGCACTTCCTTGAGCCAGGACTTGATGGAATTGCGGAAGTTGTAGCTCTGTTTTTCCATCCAGAACTGCATATCGTTTCCAAGCCCGTCGAGAAAAGTCTCATCATCCCGTCCCGGATCCTTGGGGTGGGTATATTTATACCATTTGTCACTGTCCCCCTGACCGGATTCGCCGACATACATCTGCCAGTTTTTGGACTTTTTGATTGCCTCTTCCTTCGCCTTTAACAGCCGTTCGATGGCTTTGTTGCTGTCAGATACCATGGCACCCGTCGCGGTCACGGTCGGACTGAGAATCCCGTTCATGATTCCGATCACTGCAGGAAACATCATAATGCAAAGGCCAAGGGCAAAAGGCCTGAGCAGGGGATAAAAATCAATGGGTTCTGCCGAGGCGATCTGCCTCCATACCTTGTTGGCAATGAACCAGAGGGCTCCAAAACCTGCGATGCCCCTTGCAACATCGATCAGCCTGGAGCATAGCGGAAGCATATCGTTATATACCCTGTCCAGTACCGGCTGCATGCCATTGAGCTCGCTGGCGATTCCCTGCGCGGATGCGATCCAGGGGAGCAAAACAAAAGCAAGGGCTGCGCCTGAACCCTTAAAAAAAAGGCTTAAAATATTTTTCATGATGGTCGTTTTTTATTGTTTCCGAACAAGCGTTTTTGTAGTCTCCAAGTCTGCCTTTGCCCGTTTTCGCTGAAGAAGCAAAAGACCGGCCTGCTGGTTAAAGCTTCGCAGGAAATCGAGCTTACCTAAAGTATCCTCGAAAATGCGGTCAATGCTGTGAAGCCTTTCCTCATCGTTCATGCGGAGTTTGGAAGAAGTGATCACCATGGTCAGCTCATCCAGATTGTCGAGCGACCCTTTGGCCAAGCTGCCGTATACACTGGACAGGTAGTCCATTTCCCCAGCATCGAAGAGATCAGAACCACTAAATCTTTTCAGGGCGCTTTTGTATTCTATAACCAGATCCTTTTGGGCAGCAATAATATCGGCCACGCGTCTATATTTTCTCACCTCGGGACTGACCGCCATCAGGCCGTCCAGAAAAACCTCATGGATGGAAAAATTACCCTCGGCAATATGCTGCACCCCTTGATATCCATTGGAGACCACCATATATCCTTTTTTCATATCCGAAAGAATGTTCTTGAGCTGGCTCAGTTTTTCAACATTCAGTAACAGCTGCTGGGCTTCGGTCGACTGCGCATCTGCAATCTTGCAGAAAGACAGAAGTGAAAGCAATACCAAAATGAAACATCTATTTTTCATACCATTCCTCCATTTCCAATAAATCTTTAATTTCCCTGCTTTTAGAATTCTGCAGACTGATTAAGCCTGAAAGAAAGCGCTGTGCAAAGGCTTCTTTCTCTTCCATGGCAATGTTTATTTTATCTATTCTGGCAAGCCGTTCCTCATCTCCCATTTCCAGTTTTCCCGAGCTCAGCACAAGCAACAGTTCTTCGAGATCATAAAGACAGCTCTGCTGAAGATTATTTTTCACCCTAACCAGATAGTCACTATGAATAGGAAAGCTTTCAATCTGCACATTGATTCCCCTGATTACACGCCGCACCGATAACTGTTTTTCCAAAATTTGCCTGGCTGCGCTGCTGCCAAGAATTTCGGGGCTTACCTTTTTGAGCGAAGCGAAAAAACCCTCGTGAAGACTGAATTCCCCTTTTGAGGCATCCTTTATAAAGGATAGCCCTGATTTTGAGATCTCATATCCTTTTTTCAGGTAGCCTGCATAAAGTTTCAGTGCGGCGAGCTGTTCCAAAAGATATTTCTGCTGGGTCTTCTTTTGGGAAAACCATTCGGACCAGGTCTGCGCCGATGCGCCAAGGGAGATAAGCATCAGGATGCCCAGCATCCCGGCTTTAACTTTTTTAATTGATCCCATAAAGCTCCCTTAGTTTAGCGGCCTCGTCCAGCGAGGCGGAGCGCTGAATACTGACCGAAATGTTTCCTGCATTGAACTGTTTGAGGTCACGGTAGTTTTCGTCCATCTTGTCCGCAGCGGCCACTATAATCTCGAGCCTCTTCGCATCGCTCATCTGTGTCTTAAAGGAATTTACGACCAGCAGGACCTGATCGAGGTTTTTCACGCTTTCCTCAAGGATACCGAGATAGGTTTTCTCCATTGTCTGAAGCTCTTCGGCATTAAAGTGCCTGTCCTTTTGGAACATTCCCCATGCCCACTTGTATTCATCAACGATTGCTAGCTGCTTGGCCGTCAGTTCTTTTACCCGCTTATAATAGGCAATTGCGGATTTCACTTTCCATAGCGATGTATAGTATTCGGAATAAAGATCCTTCTGTCTTTCGGTCCAGTCGGCGATTTCGGTCAGTTTTAGCTTGGAAAGCTGGTTTTCCAGCACCTTCTGCGCATTCTGAAGCCAGATGGTCTCGTTCTGAAGGCGCTGAACTTTGAGGTCAACGGCTTTGATTACTTTTTTTACGCCGGCCTTGATCACTTCAAGAACAGCGATCTGCGCGGTTGCCCCTTTTGGGATACTCACACAGATGGTCATTGCGCTGACCGGCAGGATTACCATATAGTTTCTCATGATTCGTCTGATTTTGTGCCCGATAAATCCCATTATTTTTGACGGGTTCGGCAGGCTGTTTCTCAATTTGGCGGTGCGTGGCCATGCACCAGTTTGAAGCGCTCTCATATCTATTTTTTTATTTTTTGATGTACTTTCTTTTCCCTATCCGGATGTATCCCGAATCGGGGTAGACCGTGATAAGCTTTCCCTTTTTTATTTCGCTAAGGGTTTTGGTACTTTCATCGTAAACCGCCTGCCATTCCTCCCGTTCATATTGTCTCTTGCCTGTGACTCCTTCACGGATCAGGTTATAGCCTGTCCTTCTGTGCAGCAGAAAATTATTGGATGCAGCGGATTCAATGATCAGGGTATCATCCGCTTTGCTGAATTCTCCGATAGCGGAACTTACAAATGTGCCGGAAATAAAATCCCGGGACTGGTCTGCATGGCAGGCAGCAAGACCTGCTACCGTTAAGGCCATAAACATTGTCTTTAGTGTTTTCATAGTTATAAGAGTTTACTGTTTCTGATTTCACCTGCTAACATTTCGATGCCTTTTTGAATACTCCCGTACTGCCGGGCGTAACGCTGTACCTGGATCTTTTCGGATTCCTCAGTGGTATAGGCGAGGTATTCTTCAAGCGATACTTCTGTTCTATAGACCTGGCTATATTGGCCGCCGAGCGAGACAAATACCTCCTTGTACTTCCTCTTGGGATCATTCGCTCTGTTCATGGAAAGGATCTGGGCTTTTTCTTTTTCGGTCAGGCCGAGCAATTCCTGGATCGCATCGAACTTGTTCTGGTACTTGCTCTGATCGAGCAGGATCTTGCAGTCGGAGTTGTTGATGATCGCCTGCTTAACGATGGGCGAGGAAATAATATCCTCTACCTCTTGGGTAACCACGACCGCCTCGCCAAAGAACTTGCGCACGGTCTTGAACAGGTAGCGGATATATTCGGCCATGCCTTCCTTGGCAATGGCTTTCCAGCATTCCTCGATCAGGATCATCTTGCGGACCCCTTTGAGCTTTCTCATTTTGGAGATAAAGACTTCCATGATGATGAGGGTTACTGCGGGAAAAAGAATCGGATGGTCCTTGATCTCATCGAGCTCAAAGACTATAAAGGGTTTGTTCAATAGATCGAGCTGCCCGGTGGCATTGAGCAGGTAATCAAATTCGCCTCCTCGGTAAAATGGCTTCAGCACATAAAGAAAACTGTTGATGTCAAAATAGGCTTCCCTTACCTTGGTTTCCTCGAGCATCAAAAGGTATTCGCTCGAAAGAAATTCATAAAAGGAATTAAAACATGGAAAGATATCCGCATGGGCAGCCAGGTGCTGAAAGTAAAGGGTCAGCCCATTGGAAATGCCCACATATTCTGCTCTGGTAAAAGTCTCTCCCTCTCTTTTGGAAAGCGCCAGCAATAGCGTTTTGATACTTTCCTTCTTCTCGGTATCGAGGACTTCACCCTCACTCAGGAAAAAAGGGTTAAAGGCAATCGGATCGTTTTCGCTGTAGGTAAAGTAATAGCCGCCGACCAGATCGCAAAGGCCCTTGTAACTATGACCGACATCGACCAGCAGCACATGGGTACCCTGCTCATAGTAGCTTCGGACCATGTGGTTGGTAAAAAAGGACTTACCGGATCCCGAGGGGCCAAGGATAAACTTGTTCCGGTTGGTGGTATAGCCAAAGCTCATCGGCTCATCGGAAATATCCACATGGACGGGCCTTCCGGAAATGCGGTCGCCCAGGCGCATACCAAAGCCAGAGCGCGAATCGCGGTAATGGCTTTCCATATTGAAAAAGCAGGTGGCCTGTTCGAGAAAGATATCAAAGGTATCATTCATGGGGAAATCTGCCTGGTTTCCGGGAAGTCCCGCAAACCATATCTGCGCCTGCCCGTCGGTCTCTCTTTTTGCGGTCGCATCCATAGAGGCCATGGCAGAGCTTACCTTGTTACGGAGATCCTTACCCAAAGCCGCCTCGTCCGACCAGGCCAGCACGTTGAAATGCGCCTTGACCGGAAGCCTTGAAAAGGCAACCGCTTCATTCAGGAAATCGTTCACTCCGTCCCGCGAGACCGCATTTTCCCTCGAATAAGCAGATAGGGACTGTAGGCGAAGCTTTTTGGCTTCCAGCCTTTTGATGGTTTTCTGCGTATCGCCGATAAACACATACTGGTTTAAAATATGGTTGCAGTCCAGAAGCGAACCCAATGGTCCAGCAAAACCGATGCTGAACTTGGAACGGTCTGTTGAATATGCCTCGTAATTGATCCGGCTTCCGCAAAATGCGGGAAGATCCTCCACATCCGAGAGCGTATAAAGCTCGCACCGCTTGTCGCCGATCCTGATCTCCTCGCGCAGGTGGATATCCCTGATGATCGGCGATTCCTTTTCACCAAGCAAAAAACAGTAACGTTCCATGATGCCCGCCTCATTGGCTGTCCCCGACAGCGCATCATCGTTCATGCGCTCCAGTCGGACAAAACCCGAATCGGAAAGAATCCTTTCGAACTGTCCGGCACTTTCCAGAAACTCCGAAAACAAAACAGGGTTGATGGTCTGGGGCGGAACAATAGATTTCCGGAGGATATTGCTGTAGGCCGAGCTCGAAGCTTTGCGACCAGCGGGCTTGCGGGTCAGAAAGATATAACAGCTGTGCTCAACCGATGGGCGGTGGTTAAAAAACCGCTCACTGGAACGGGATAGAAAACCAATGCCCTCTTTTCCAAAATCGGCCCTGAAATTTTCCTGAAGGAACCAGTCCTGTTTATGAAAAACGCTGCCCTGCGGCAAAACCTTTATAGATTTCACCCAGGCCTGGTGATAGCTTTCATAGTCGCGGTCCGAAAGGGAAAATATCTCGGGCAATGTCGCCCGGTAGCCAATAGTGATGTCACCCTGATGAGAAAGAATACAGCTGTGCTCTATTTTGTATATTGGTAAGATGTTGATCGCTTCGGTCATGGCAGATTAGTTTTGGGAATAAGTTTTTGGATGCTTTAGGGTAGTAAAGAGTCTTCTGGATCGGAAACGGATGCTAACGGGCAGACTTCTTTTTGCCAGGAACTTCATCAGCCCGAATTCACCGAACCTGTGGCTCAGGCGGAAGGTGACCATGAAGAGCGCAGTTCCAAGCAGCAGGATCAGCGGAAGGACCAGAAATAAGGAAAGCCCGGATATATAGAGCACGGCAAAGGATACCAGCAAAAGCACCAGGCCGATGGCGAGGTAGGCTATGTACTGAGCCTTTAAGCCCTTAAAGACTATCGGCTTGGACACGCCCTTGTTTATGGAATATAGGCTTGCCATGGTTAGATACCGAAAAAAGATTTTAGAACAGTAGCGACCACGACCAGAAAAATACAGCTGCCGAACCACGCCGCGGCCACTTTATTGGTATCTGGCTCACCGGCATTCCATTTGTTGAAGACCTTGATCGCCCCAATGATCCCGACCACTGCTCCGATGGCGTACATCAGATCGCAGCCGGTATCGAAATAGCCCTTTACCTTGTTTGTGGCTTCCTGGATTCCCGCGTTGCCGTCCTGGGCAAAACATAATCCTGGGAAGATATAGTTGAGTGTTAGCCATGCCATGCAGAACATTGCAGTTTTTAAAAGGGCTTGCCTCCTGGCTTCTTTAAATGAGTTATTTTCCATAATAAATTCTTTAAGTAAAAAATCAGCTGTTTAGTCCCACAGGTTTTCGAGTTCAGCAGCGCTGAGCGAGAAAGGCGCATGTTCACGGATAAAAAGATTGACCTGCGAGATATTGGGATTGGAGCCTATCCTGCCATATTTATCGCCCAGGATTTCAACCATCCTAAAAAAATCGGATTTGTTTCCGTCCTGCTTTGCAAGAAGCTCAAAAATCTGTCTGAGCTCCCAGATCACGTCCGGTATAAGGCCAAGCTGATCATCATGCAGCCTGTCCGTTGAATGATCTGCCCCGAAAGCGATTGTACTTATACTAACTTTTTCCATTCCATCGGGAAGTTTTGACGGGCCCATCAGATCATGTTCTGTTTCACTATCGAGTTCTTTATCGGGATAACTGGTCAAGGGCTTTTCTGTGATCACCGAAGGCCTGCCCTGAAAAAATGAAAAGAACTCTGTGCGGTAAGCGGTCAGCAGAACTCCGGAATACCATGCAAGAGATAGAACCGAAGAAGTAAGCAGGAACTGTGTCCAGGAGAATTGTTGTAACATAAGCGGTTTTTTTTTCGGTGCGCCCCATTGCGCTGGCCCGTTGTCAGGAACAAAATTTCAAAAACTACAAGGCTTGAAAACGGTATCACGTAAGCGAGCCCCAACGAATTATTCAGGATTCTGATTTTTGCTTGTTCTTTTCATGATCAGATGGGTTTTCCTTAGTAACCTCAAGCATCATTTCTTCCATTTTTTTTCGGCAGCAGTCACAGCCTTCCGAGAATTTCTCAAAGTAGATGGCATCAATCCAGGGAACAAGCGGATTAAAAATCCTCGTAGGCCTGTATTCAAAACCCATATTCCATTTCAGGTAAACGGTGATCAGGTAGTAAATGAAGAGTTCTGAAAGAATGGTTAGTGCAATAATTTTCAGGGTTTCCATAAATGTGGTTCTAAGAAAAATAATGGATTGATTTTTTAATAGCCATAGCGGCTCTTCTGGTCAGTGGGGATAAATGCGTCGCCGTCCTCGATGCGTTTATTGACCAGCTTCTGCATTTCATCCAGAAACCGGGTCTTGCTCATGGACTTGCGCATTTTGATGTCCGTAAATTTTTTAAAATAGCGCGTCAGGTTGATCTCGAAAAGCTGACCAAAAAAGTTCATGAGTTCGGCAAGGCTTGCCTCTCCCGAATTGATCTGACCGGTTTCGTAGATTCCATAAATAAGCTCGATCAGATTGACCGAATCCCCGGTCCACTTTAGCGCAATTTTGTTTCTGAACGGCTGTTCACCGCCTGCGGCGTTTAAAATCTCGATTTCCCGCAGCAGATAGTCCAGTATTTTTTCATAGGCGATGAACTTGGAAAAAAGATAATCTGCGGGCGTACCGAATTCCCGGTCTATTTCGGGCACTTCGGAAAAGCCCAGTACCACGGCATTTTTGCCACGGATAAAATATTGCCCGTCAAGCTCGTTGGCATCAAGCCTGTAATACTGATAGAGAAATTCATTCTGACGAAAAAAACGGTTGATGTATAAAATCTGGTGGTTAAGGTATGTGATCTGTTCCTCTTTTTTCCCGCGGGGAAAATTGATTTCAATCGCATAGCGCTCGGTTATAAAGATCAGCCAGGCATAGATCGGAGGCTTTTCGTACTTAAAAAAACGGACTTCTTCTTCCGGAGTCGAAAATTCTGTCTCCAGGGTGCCGACCCTTAATGCCACGAGTATCTGTTGAACGCTGGCCAGGCCTGTTTTTAATTTTTCCAGTGGCAGCTCGATCTGGTCTGCTTTTTCCATTTCTCCTTGCAGCTTGAGGTATAGCTGTTCTGCTAGTTTCTTTTTCATGGGATGATGCTTTAGGTTAAAAAAAGAGAGCGAAAAAATCAATCAGTGTGGATACAGAAAACTAATTGAGAAGCAGTTACAATAAAAGCCCAAAATTTCCGTTCAAAATTTTGTATCCATCCGACAGGACAATATTAGTCCACATAAAGGCGCGAAGATTTGATTTCGATCACAATCGAAGAACGCATGAAAAATTCTTTTTTTAGGGAGGCCGATTTACTCGAAACCCTCGGATTTATTATGCCCATTTCTGCACCTATGCAGCAGCGGGTAAATGAGCAGGTCATCACCCAGACATTCAACCGAAAAAAACTTTTATTAAAGCCCGGCGAAATAGCACGGAGACTTTATTTTATCCGCAGTGGTTTTCTCCGTGCCTATTTCATTGATGAGAACGGGCGGGAATGCACTACCTGGTTTATGGGAAAAGGAGACCTGATGATCTCCGTGTACAGCTTTTTTACCCAGCAGCCTGCCCATGAGTACATCGAAGTCCTTCAGGACTGTAAGCTTCAGTCGCTAACTTGGAATGAGCTCAATGCCTTTTATGCAGACTTTAGGGAAGGCAATCTGCTTGGCCGTGTGGTCACCCAGAAGTACTACATTTTAAGCGAGGAAAGAGCAATTTTTCTGCGCACCCATACCCCTGAAACCAGGTATAAAATCCTGCTCGGAAGATATCCCGAAATTGAGCAGCAGACCACCCTAACCAATATCGCAAGTTACCTTGGAATCAGCCGGGAAACGCTGAGCAGATTAAGGGCAAAAAAACTCAAGATGTGTCACCAGTCACAAAATGGCGAAAATTCTATCTCTCATTTTAACTAAAAAAACGCGATATGAAAACGAAATTTAAAATAATCGCCCTATTGCTTTTCACTTTTTCGGCCTGCCAGAAAGAGATCATAACCGAATTACCGATAAACCCGCCAACCGGAAAAATAAACCTGACGAAAGCGGATGCGAGGGCCTTCATAGATAGCCAAAAAACAATTTACGCCGATAGCAATTCTGCCTTAGAAAACCTAAACTGGAATGAGGCCAGAATTATAGATACCAAAAACGGAAACATCTGGAAAATAAATCTAGCTGGACAGCCAACTTTCCAGAATGTAAAACAGGGCTACCGCCAGCTGGCGATAAGGCGAAACTTAAAAAACAATGAAATCGATGCACGTATCCTCGAAGTTATTCCGGATGCCATCTACCTTCAAAAAGAAAAATACGCATCCCAAAAGACCTTCACCGGAAGGGTTTTCCAGTATGACCTTGCCTACAAGTTAAAGGGCGGCCAGCTTTTTAGCGGTGGCAAACAGATCGGTGAGATCGGAACAAAAGAGCAGTTTGAAAAACAGCCAGTCCAGGGACTGAAAGAAATAAATCCGTTAAAGGGAATACAGGGAAAGGTGATGATGATGCAGTTTATGGAAAGCTGCGCCTGGTATCAGGACAGCTATGTTGATGCAAACGGAGAGTTTACGGTTCATTCGGAAAGGATATGCAGTTATTACGGTTATGATGACGGCATGAACTGGGGCGGAGGTGGCAACAATACCATTAACCAGGAAGTTTCTACTGGCGGAGATGGTGGTGGAAGAAGTTCAGGTTCTGAGCCTTCACCTCCCCCTCCTGCCCCATCCAATCTCCCAGGGGAAAACAACAACCAGGTTGATCCAAAAAAGATGATGGAGTGCTTTTCTCAAATCACGAATCCAAATGCAGCTTTTGTTGTCAGGGTATATGTCATCGAACCACAGCCCGGAACGTCATTCAATGTTGGCCAAAACAGTTTTGGGCACGTTGCTATTTCACTAAGCAAGACAAGTGGCAATACCACGATAACACAAACTGTGGGATTTTATCCAACTGGTTCAGGACTTGAAAAACTTGATTCAAAATCGAGAATTTTGGATAACGGTTTTTCAGAATATGATATCAGTGCCACATATTTTGTAAATAGAGACAGCTTCCAAAAACTGGTTGATTATATTAGTGATCCACCGACAAGTTATCACTTCACAGATTTTAATTGTTCAGCTTTTGTTTACGCCGCAGGGCAAGCCGGAAACATTCCGATTCCTGATCCTACAACCGCAATTGGACTTTCTGGACCTGGAGGCACTGGTTTTGCAAAAACACCAGCAGGAATGGCAAGCGCTTTGCGGGAGCAAAAAATCAATAATCCAAACTCAGATATAAATGAAGGTGGTGGTATAATGCCTGAAAGTAAAGGGCCATGTAACTAAAAATTATGAAAAAAATCAGAAATAAAATTTTACTTATAATTATAGGGATTATATTTATTAGTAACCTACCCCCTGTTTATTATTTTCTCGGGGAGGAATATCATTATCAAAATTTTGATGCAAGTTTTGAATTTACTGAACAACCAGGTACAACGCAGAATTTTTATATGGCTTCAAGAAGATTCGAAAGTTTTAAAGAACGGAATCCTAATAATATTAATCAAACACTTTATCGAACATTTACAATAAAACCTTGGAAATTCTGGGAATGGTGGAGCATGATTAGTAAAGGCAAAAGATTCAAATGCCAATATTTAAATTTTAGGAATCACGGTGAATAATTAGCAGGATATATTAAAAGAATTACGTTCCAACAAACGATAACATTGGGATATATCAATTAAATATTTAATCCTATTATTATATTGGTCAAGAAAGTTACTTAAGCTAGGTTGTTGATAGCTTGATATGCACTTCGAGTTGGCTAGAGGATTATGAGTCTTCTAGCCTAACCGCCCTTATATGAGGCAAAATGTGCTTCTCTGACTTACAGAAGCAATTTACGGACTATTTTTGAAATCGCAAAATTTTGCTCTGTTACGTATTTGTTACGGTTTTCTTCTGGGATTATTAGATAGCAAAGAATGTATCACACTATGCTTGGCAGCCATTCAGTTCAATAATCTTTTTTTTCTGAAATCGAAAGATGCAATTACGTCATCCGGTGGCATTGGTTGTTTTGTGGTCTTCATGCCTCCAGACTTAATTATACCATGCTTTAACGGTCATACTATTAACCTACTGAACCGAAATTAATTAGGGGCCTGTACCATGCCTGCTCCAAAATCTTCAGGTTGCTCTTTCGACAATTTTAAATCATCGCAGGAAGCAGTCAGATGGGCAAGGAGATTATTAAGGTTGAACTGGCGTTTAGTTATTAATTTTTCTGCCCATAGCGCTGCGATCCCCGCAACATGAGGGGTAGCCATACTTGTACCGTCCATAGACACCAAGCCACCGCCAATTTCAGCAGATATAATATCGACACCAGGTGCGGAAAGCGTAGCTCCGGTATTTGAAAATTCTGCAACATAATATCCGCTCCCCTTAGCGCCTAGTGCACCGACTGAAACGATGCCGTCCGATATCGCAGGCGGACTTACCGCAATTTTGTAGTCTGGCCTTGAACTTTCGTTCCCAGCTGCACCTAGAATTAGCACAGGTTGGGTAGATTTGTTACTGGCCTGTGTCCTTATCAGGTTCGCCAGCCGTTCGAACAACAATATATTTTTCCGGTATCCTTCCAATGCATGGGATACCGCTGCCTCGGTCTGCATACCTTCCTTCTCTAGCTCCGCAACATAACCAGGAAAATCTATTCCCAGGGACATGGATATAACATGGGCCCCGTTCTTGACCGCCCAATGGATTGCATCTATCAAAATATCGGTACTTCCACCGTCCTGACCCAGTACCTTTCCAATCAGAACCTCTTCTACTCCAGTCGCTATACCGATGCGATGTCCATCAACGTCTCTGCCGAAGGCAACGCCAGCGCAATGTGTCCCATGGCCGTTTGTGTCACCATTTCCCTCGCCGGTAAAGTCTTTCTCTATAATGTTTACACCATTGAAAGCTGGATGCGAATTATCAATTCCAGTGTCCAAGATCGCTATCTTGATCCCTTTGCCACTATACGAAGATGATGTGACACCGACCGCACCAATATTCCAGAGATACTCGTCTGAAGGCTTTTTTGATCCTGCTGCTATCTTTTTAGGTTTGATAAGTTTTAGTGGAATAGTTGGAGCAATGGCAATAACGTTTTGATTGCTTTTCAAAAATTCCTGTTCGTTCTGATCGTCTAAAGATTGTACTGAGATATCGAATTTTGCTTTTAATACTTCCTTACTTAGAGCTTTAAATGACGGACTCAAAGTTTTTCCATTATCCAGAGATTGCTTCTCCACCGTTTCCGTAGAATACAATACTATATATTTTTTTTTCATATATTATTTAAGAGCAGAGTCTATAGGTTGGCTTTAAATTCTCCGTATGCTTTGTGTTCCCAATTGTAAAAGTCTTCAGGGTTAGACCAAAATTGCTTCCAGGCTTCGTTCAAAAGCGTATACACTTTGTGGGTCGCTCCAACTGTGGGGATATCTGAACCGATGTTTTTAGTTCCGATAAGACAATGTTCTGCCGCACTTTTTAATAGAATCTCAGGTACAGCAATTGCAAATTCGCTTTCATCTGATTTCACTGCCACAATGATCTTTTTGAATTCCTCCCATTTTTGTTTAATCTGGTCAGCATCATCTTTAAACCCTATTAATTCAAGAGCGAATAGGATAGCCTTCATTCTTGCTTCATCAGGTGGATGGGAGGTTTTCTGGTAGGTGGGAATCTTGTAAACATCCCAAGACATCTTTGTACACATATGTAAATTAGACCATACGTAAGCGGGGCCAAGTGTGTACGTAGCGTACAAATCACAAAATAACTCAGCAGACCAATTTTCCAACCACGAGTCTTTGTATATATAAATCGGATCAAATTCCGTTTCGGCTGTTTGGTTTAATGTTCGACGTTGTATCTCCGCCTCGAAATGCTTTTTAATCTCGATGTTGAAATACCCAAGGCTGCTCTGAAAAGGCTCAACTTTAGGATTATCCAAAGAAAGAAGTGGGTGCCCAAGTTCATGATAAATATCTGGAAGGTGTAACAGAAACTCCGATTCCAATAACGGTATGCAAATTAGATTATAAAAAGGATAGATGTGATAATACTTTTGAGATAGACAAGATGCAACTGGTGTTGGCAAAGGATAGTCAATTTCTGTACAGATTTGATGAACCAGCTTATTAATAAACTCGTCATCCTTATCCTTTCTGCTCATAGCAGCAATTACAACATTTTCAATATCCGCCATTTTACCAGCTAAACGTTTAAACTGGTAAAATTTCTGACGAATATTTACTGGATTATTGTACACGACATCATTGTATAGGTGATCAAGCTCCCCAACTATACCATCAATCTCACGATTCGCTGTAGTTGCTAATGGAGAAAAATATATACCTAAATCTCGGGCTCCAGGTATTTTCTCCATCAAAGCTTTTCCTTTACCTATCGATTCCTTGATGGCTCCATTGATATAAGTATACATGCTGGTTAATCCCCTTTTATTTTAGATAAAGCTTCACTATTTTCAGTATCCAAAGCTTCAACAATAAACTCTATTTTTGGAACAACGCTTTCTAGGGCACCGTCTCTGATTTCTTCCATCAATGAATTTAAATAAAGCACAGGCCTTTTATGGGAATTTCGCAACTCTCGTTCTATAATGCTAGACAGGAGTTGAAATTGCGGCTGCGCATTTTCAGTATCATTAATTTTAGTAAGGAACTCGATTAATTCCTTTTTTTTAGATTCGCTTATTTCTGAATGTATTTTCGCCCTAACGATAAAGTCGTTTAAAATATCCAAGTACTTTCCAGTGATGCGAAAAACGTTTGTATTTAATCCTATGTTACTCATGGTTGATAATATTAAATGTTTACTGACTTTAAAATATCCAGGTATTCTTCGTCATATGGACTACCCAGTGTATTGATCCGTCTATCTGTAATCTTGATTGTAACAGGGTATCGAGAGCAATCATCAGGCTTTGTGTACGCTAAGCAAGAAAGAAAATAAATATCCTGCAATATATTGTCCAAACTCAATGTTCCAGAACTGTATTTCACGTATAATGGATTAGAACTACCTCCATGACTAAATTCTCTCCCGGTTGTGCACAGAAAAGCTTCCTTAGGATTTATCTTTACATAGGAACCAATTTCTGGGTTCAAAACTAGCCCGTTGTCCACTCTTTGCTGTTTGATATCATATTCTTTTGTCACATCAAATAACCGAAATGGCGAAATTGAATGTTTAGGAATTTCAACGAAGCTGACTGAAGCTGTTTGTGGTATAATATCCTTTTCCTTCAATATTTTTATCGCCATCAATATTCCATCTCTTTCAGAGGTAAAAAGTCGTCCATCCCGATGAATGACAATTTTTTCTACTGGTGAACTTGAATGATTGCATAATAATGCAATATTTTTTACAAGCATTTTTACCACTTGTCCTGATGACAATCGCTCTTTATTATCAGATTTATCGAATTTTGTTAGGATATTTTTCGAAAACTTATCGACAAAGGTAAAACCAGCAAGCTTCTTTTTTACGTCAATACCAATCGTGAGATCAGCATTTAATGGCATATTTAATATATAGGGCCATCTCTCATTATTTAGCAATACTTGATTTATAGCAACACCCAAGATATACCCGGAATACTTACCCTTTAAATCATTACGTACTTCGTATGTTGATGCACCTTGTACTGACTTGTGGATATAACATTCTTCCAAAGTATCACTATGCATAATACTTGCAGTAATCGAATGATCTTCGTGACATCCAGAAACGACTAAAGCGGCAAGATCATCGTGCTGTCTTTTCACCCTTTCTACATTTGAGGGAAGCATAACCAGCGCATATCCCCCTGTCTTTGTAATACCCTCCTTGATTTTCTGTAAGATCTCAAAACCAATCTCTATAGCGTTCTTTTTACCCCGATCGTCATAGGTGATAACGTTTGGATTCCAGCCGGATTCTGTCGGGTGCATGATGTCGACCTGGGAAATCAAATGCTCTAAAAAGAATTTCCGATTGCCATACATATTAAAGATAGTTTGGGGTACAACAAAATACTGTGTCTGAAAAGTTGCAGTGGTGTAAAATCCGACATTTTTATCCAACAGCAGGTTTTTTCGCTTTCTCCCTAAATTATCAATGCTTGTCCTAATTGCCCCATCACTATTATTTGTTGTTAACACAGTACCTTTTCCAAATAATAGGTCAGGTGAAGGAAACTTTGTCTTTTCGACCAAAACTGGTGTTGGGGAAATATTAAGCTGGACATTTCCGTAACGCAAACTTTTCAAATAACGATTTCTTACGGCCTTTATCAACATTCTGCGGTAAAAAGGTATAATGATCGACTTCTTGTGGATCTTTCGTATCTGAGGGTCTTCTGTGTCAAACACTCGATAACATAGGCCTGCTATCACGCGTCTTTCTTGATTATCATTAGTCTTGTAAATAATCGCAGATGCGTCATCAGGCAGGTTTGCGACAAAAGGAGGCATTGGATTACCAAATCTCTCCAATGTATCTTGTAATAGGGAAACCGATTTACCATCCGAAGGTCTGTTAAACCTATATTCGGAAGCATTAAGATCACTAAAATGATCGGCCCTGATTTCATATTTATGTTGCCCATATTGATAGACCAGATGTGAGCTTTTTACACCCTCGGATTTAAACTGTTGACGTGTGAGCTTTACGTTTAAGGGATCACGTGAGATGTATTTCTTTGTCACATCGATTGCAAGTCCGAATCCACCATCTGGCAGTTCTACAACACGAACAAAAAACCCATTAAAAACCGAAACGTTACCGATTGTTTCGCGAGCCTCATCATTAAAGAAGGCATCACCCGAACTCGGCTGCCATAAAGCTGGATTTTTATTCAGCTCGGTCTGCAGGTCAAATTGAAGAAATCTTAAGATTATTGATTTACTTGACTCATCGTAATTAACAAAATCCAGAATAATCGGATCACCAATCCTGCGAAAACAGGCCATAATACCTCGCTTGACCATAATGTCTGCTGGTAAGTTCTCTATGATCTCGGAATCATTCCTGACAACAAGTAAAGGTTTTCCATCCCTTTCGATAGAAGTTACCGGATGCTTCAGTTTATAGGAAAGATTTTTAACAATATACTGAATGTTGCTATCAAAATCTTCATCAGAATCAGTCAATCCTACGATCTCATAAAGTACGTAGTCCGCGGATAACTGATCCAGATTGTTAAGTGGAAAGATAACTGTTTCGTAGTTCATGATCATTCGATTTACAGATTCGTTTAAATGGACAATTTTGGCAATTTTCAAAATATGATGTGGTTGCAAACTTTCCAGAATCGAGTTGACTGTATTTTTTATGACAACCAGTAATATACATCTCCATGATACTGCTTGAAATTTTGTCCCCTAATTCTTCTAGATTGGCATTGGTAACCTCATAGTCTCTTTTAATTCTGTCGTTATGCAGAAGTTGGTATTCAGTTAGTTTATAGTCAGTTAGTTTATAAGACCCAATGTTTGAAGGGAAATCCGAATGGGGCCTGGTGGTTGCAACCTTATACAGTGCTACCGCATAGGAAATCAATTGCTCATCATATGATACCGTCCCGAAAGTATGTACCTTCCAATCAAAAATATGCGGAGGTTCGTTCTCAAAAAAGGCGATCATATCGGGTATGGCCCTTACATTGAACCGATCTACCGGATATACAAGGGTTCTCTGACTGATCAAATGTTTCGAAGTCTGCAAATAAGCTATAAAGTCCATATTATCCAGCAAATTGGTCAATGCCGATCTGATGTCCATTTTCGCACTTTCCAAGGCATCATCCGACAAATCAACTCCATACTCACAATCCAGCAGAGCCGCGAAATCGGGATCAGTATTTAATTTACTTTCTGGAAGTCTATATTTTTGAAATACCGCATATTCTAGCTGGCGATCAAAGGCCTGCATGGCCTGATCAATGAAATACTCTTTTCTTATCGGAATTTTTCTGTTGATCGCATTGACAAGCACCCTGCTGATGACTTCATCGACAATAGTTCCCCGCCATGCCTCAATAGTCTGCAGTTTGGAAAGGATGGTGACTTCCTTCCGGAAAGCATCATTCTTTACCATTGCATGGGCGACGATGTTACTGTAGTACCATTGTCGCTCACACCTATTAAACTGCTTATATCCAGATATTGACCAAATCATTTTTTTCGACTTCTCATAAATTTAAGGTAGTTCAGCAATTCTACTTCTTCATCATTTGTAATACTGCCCACCCTGTAAGCAATTGAACCCTTATCTTCTTCCTGTTTCCTTGACAATCTTTCCGGAACCGGGTACCCGACTTTTTCCATCAAGGTTTCATAACCGACTTCATACGTTTCAGAAAGCTTGTGCAATGTCAATGGTGACGGCTGCTTAATCTTTCCCGACTCCAATTGGCTCAAATAAGCGTTTGACACATCCGTTCTTTTTTCGACTTCCCGTAATGTCATGCCTTTTGATTCTCTAAGCGCCT
Organism: Pedobacter yonginensis; assembly: GCF_003173595.1. GTDB lineage: Bacteria > Bacteroidota > Bacteroidia > Sphingobacteriales > Sphingobacteriaceae > Pedobacter > Pedobacter yonginense. The sequence continues at coordinate 101,242 of NZ_QGNZ01000004.1, read as the reverse complement.
TAAAATAACCTCCGTAATTTTCCATAATCAATAAACCTTGCTAAGTTTCACAAGCAAAGATAAGAAGTCTTGCTAAGTTTCGCAAGCAAAATACAAAAAACTTTTTAAAAGTATAGTTTCAGGAGAGATGGGCAATGACTGCATTGATCTGCCCGAATGAAACGGTGCCCCCAAGCTGCCTCCTGATTTCTGATAGCGAAGTGTTCCCCTGTTCAATAACAGACTTTATCCTTTCGAACTGCGAGCTGTCCATAAGCTCAAGAACATCCAGTTCCCCGGTGCCTAGAAAAGTTGTCAAGTGGAATTCAATTGTCGGAATTCCAAGTTTGGTCAAATGGCTGATTTCCTGTATGCTTTTACCTGATCTAAATAGATCAAGGCTTTCTCTTTCCAGACTGTTTTTAGCTTGGGCTGAAACGCCCATGAGGTTTGCTTGACTTGTCCCGATCATGGACTTACCTACCTTTCTCAACATCGCCATTGCTTCTCCCGGATTTTTACCGGTTTGCAAGCTGGCCGTAAAAGTTTTTGCGGTTGTCAGTCCCGTCAACTTACCCTGGGCGTAACGTTTTACATTCCTTAATGCAGGAAGTTGATTTTTGTAATTGATATCATCTGCGTGGGCCTTATCAAATGCCCTTAATTGATCCAGTAATGAATTTAGTTGGGGACTGAAATAGCCCGCAGCTGCAGATGCTCTTTCAAAAACCTTATGGAAATCTTTTTCATCAGATTTGAATGTATCGGAGAGTTCCACGCAAAACTTTTTAAAAGTATCGGATAGATCGGACAAAGAGCGGTAGGATGAACTGACAATCGATAGGGGATGATTTTGGGCGGCTCCAATATAATGCTCTAGATCGCTCATATCAAATAGCTTGGCTAAAATTCTTCCAGCGAACCCCCATTGTAAGTTCTGCAGAATATCTTTGCTAAGCATGGATCCGGGATTGTTATCGGTGAAAAGCTTGATCCTTGGATTAATTTTTACCAATGCCGGACTTAACTGCTCCTTCAGGGTTAAGCCTGCTAGGGAACGCAATCGGCTTAGGGCAACATAGATCTGTCCTTCGGCAAATGTCTCGCCTGCATCAATGATAAGATTATCAAAAGTCAGGCCTTGACTTTTGTGTATCGTTATGGCCCAAGCCAATTTAACGGGAAATTGCTGGAAGCTACCTACTTGTTCGTCACTCACGGTCTGAGTTTCCAGATCTACCCTCTGCCTTGTATTGGCCCATACTTCCTCTTCAAGTTCCAACAGGTCATTATCGCCCAAATCAACTGTCAGCTTGTGCGGCTCGATTTTGACTACTATCCCTGTTTTGCCATTATAATACCTTTTGACCTTGCTTCTGTCATTCTTCAACAACATGACAACGGCGCCAAGCTTAAGCTTTAATTCCTTTGATGTGGGATATAATTCAGGAGGGTAAGTCCCGACAATTTTTGCGCTTAGAACCTTTTCTGGCGAACCAATGTTCGACAGGTTTGATTCATTGATCAGGTCCGCCTTTCTGTTATGCGTGGTCAAAGTAATGGCATTGTTGTTTGCTTCTTGCTTACAGTAGCCGTTAAGTAGTTCAAAATGGGAAGCTGAACATTTATTTTCCCGTACAGCATTTAAAATGTCCAAAAATTCAGGGTCGGATTGCCGATAAACCTTGATAAGCTCAAGATATATGGGATTGGTAAGCTGATAAACATTCGAGTCCACAAAAAAACGTCCCGAGTAATATTTCTTCAATATTGCGGCATCTGTGTCACTAGCTATGGGAGAAAGCTGAAAAAGATCTCCTATGTAAACGACCTGTATACCTCCAAATGGCTCTGCCTGATTGTTCCTTACTCTTCTCAACACATAATCAATCCCATCTAAGGTATCGCAGCGTAACATTGAAACTTCATCTATTACCAGTAATTCAAGATTTCTTATGATCTCCCTGGTGGTATTGTCCAAGTTTCTGGCATGGAAAATCTCCATGTTCTCGGGAACAAAGGGGTTGCGCGGCAAATTGAACAGTGAATGTATTGTAACTCCGGCGGCATTTATTGCCGCCACCCCAGTTGGCGCAGCCACCAAGGTTCTTTTGAAGGTATTTGTCCTGAGCGCCTTAAGAAAAGTGGTCTTACCTGTCCCCGCTTTACCGCTAATAAATATATCTTTGTCCGTCGAATTTATCAATTCGAATGCCTGAAGGAAAACGGCATTGTCTCTATCAAAGTCCATTGGTTAGCGTTATAAAGTAATCTAAAAGAATGTTTAATGTTATGCAAAGTAAAGATACGATTTGGATAGCCTAACACATAATAGTAACTTAAATGGGACACCTTTGTTAACATTTGTATGTAATACATCCCATCATTCAAACTAGCTAAAAATGCTATTTAATCGTTGCTTTTTTTAAAAAAGCATACATGACCGATGAGCCGACGTCTTTCCTGCCCTTTAATGAAAAGTCATAAAGTTGTTTAACCGTATCCTTTCCAAATTTATAGAATGGTGATCCACTAGAAAGATATTTTGTGGGTTGTGGCATAATGGTTCTATCACTTGTATGTGAAAAGATGTTTTCTAAGTAAGGTGATAGTTTGGTGGAAAACTCATCATCCGAGTGTTTCAAAAAGAAATATGCGGAACTTGCGAACATATCGGCAAGTTGGAGACCTTTACTTTTATTTGACTTCAAAAATTTGATGGGTTCTGTAAGCTTAAAATTAAGGGGGATTTCTCCCTTTCCCAATGGATCCCACATTTTCACCTCTTGATTGGGCCGAAAAAGAGAGTTCCCATCTTCCACGAGATACCTAAGAGGCTTGGAATCATCACATATTACGGTCAGCTCGGGAATGTCAATCTGCCACTTTACCATCAAATCATAGAATGCCGACTGGGCAAGATCCAATACCCAAGGCTGAACCTTTTCAGTGATCAATAGCTCATCACGAATTTTGTCCTTGTGAATGCATGCAAATCCAAATATTTGCCTAACCAATTTATTGTCATCAATAGAAGAGCTAAGGACATCAAACAATCCCCTGAAATCAGACCCTCTAACTAAATGTTGAAATTTAATGTAGATGATTTCCGCAGATTCTCCCTTGCGTTCGATGATATCAAAGAGAAAGTTGGCAATGAACTTATTGAATTCATATCTGTAAAAGAATGAATTTACCTCAGCGATTACAGGCTCGAAAATATATTCAAAAAACTTACAGCTCAATGCAAATTTTTTATGGTGATAAAGAATCTTAACCTTTCCGGAATAGCGTTCAAACAATTCCAAAAGGGCCAAACGGCCATTTTGGGTTTTAACCATGTTTATCCCTTTCGGCTCATTACCCTGAAGCCTGTATTTAGTCTTCAGGTAATTTGCCATTTCTGCCGCATCATCTTCTGAGATATCTAATGCTGCATATGTAAAGTAGGGCTGGATCTTTTCAAGTAGGTCATTCCCATTACTTCCAGCTTCGTCGCAATATATTGGCATATTTGATATGTTTAAATCCTTCTTCGTTCGCCCTTGTCGCTAAATATCGTCTTTTCAAAAATGTAGTAAATAATATCTACCGTTCCATAACCCCCAAGTTCGATCTGCTCGTTTTCATGGCTACTGAAATATCTAAAATATAAAGTTCCATGGCCCTTATAAAAATCTAAGAACAGGTAATCGGTATAGTCATATATACCAAGGTCTGCAAACTCGTTCAAAATAGCTTGGTTAGAAGTGACACACTGACCTCTTTTGTTCTCGTATCCCGACATCTCAAACCTCCTGTGTTCTTTGCCGATATCAGATTTATCGGTATACCTAAGTTGGGCAATCAGCGAATCATCGAAAGCCAGCCTCCTCCGGATGAATGCCTCTATTCCCTCTTTGTCCTGCTTTTTCAAGACCTCTAAAGTTTTATCGGAATTCAATGTTGACTCGTAGACGACGATCGCTAACCTCAACCATCTGGGAATCTCATTGTTAGGCTGAGTAGCGGTCTTGATACTGTCTGGAGTATTACCTGTAATTTCTGCTATGTCAGCATTGGTGTAACCCAATGCTGTTTTCATTGCCTTAAATCTTGTGTGCCAATTCATATAAAAAAATTTTACCTTACAAAGGTAATCATATATTTACTATAGTTGAAATAAAGTAAATATATAATTACTTTAATTTGTTGAACTTTTCATGCTACTTTTCTTTCAACAGCTTTGCCAAGCCATCCAACATCATTGTTGGCTATTTTATAACCAGGATACTATTGTCAAAGTTTCGACGCTTTAAAGCATAAACAGATCTAGTATACGTCTTTCAATTTTTTAGTATCTTGCTTTAAAATTAACGTTATGACAACCTTTAAAATCGCGCTCAACCAAAAGGCAAAAACGAATCTAATATATGAGCAGGCGATCCATACTGATAAGCTAGATAAGAGGAATGGATATGACCCAAGTTTTCTGGGTATCAAACTTAATTTACCAGTATTGAGCAGTAGCCAAGAGCAAGATGTAGCCGAAGTGTTATCAAATATTGGGTTAAATGGTTCCCGAATCCTTGATTATACGCATTTCAGTATCGCATTCAATAAAGCAAAAAAGCTACCGTTTTACACAGCGGTAAACATCTATGGTAAAACCAATGTCCTTGGAATGATCCATGAAGAAAGGGGAAGCGATTCCTGGGACAAAGATGATCGAATTAAGGCGGATAAGGAGGATTTCCAATATGGCAGCAAAGACTATCTCAAAACTGGGTTAGCAAAGGGCCATATGGTGCGTTATTTTGACCCGGCCTGGGATACAAAAGAAATTTCCAAAATTGCCATTGGAGATACATTTCATTACACCAACTGTTGCCCTCAAATACCTTACTTCAATGGTGTGGTATGGAACTACCTTGAAGATTATTGTATTGCCAGAAGTATTTTTCAAGACAACAATCTCACCTTATTTGCAGGCCCAATCTTTAATAAAGCTAAGATTATCAACGGCCTATTGACACCCATGAATTTTTGGAAAATCCTTGTCTATGAAAAAGAAGGAAAGTTGAGCGCGCTAGGTTTTATCATGAGCCAGGAACCCTACCTGGTAAAGCTCGAAAAACAAAAACCACTTACATTGGAAGCGATGGTAAAAGATATCCAGCCTACACTGAGGAAGGAAGACATCGAAAGGCTTTTTCAGAAGAAGGAACTCCTGGCTGCCCAAATAAAAATCAGCCTTATCGAAGAAAAAACCGGGATCAGCTTTGGCCTTAACGAAGTGGATGAATTCAAGGATAAGCCTCAACTGACTGCTAGGCCCCTTGTAACCAACGCTTCAAAAAACATTAAGATGCATGAATTCAGGAAGCTAATGAATACATTTGAATGGAGCCCATTTCTAGCCGCACTGTAAGAAAGACAAGCGCATTATCCTGAACCATTAGAGATGTTGAAATCAAAGAAAAGCAGTACCATACGGGAACTGATTGCAGCTGCTCCTGATCTTTTACCTTTCGAGCAGGTTATCGATCAACTATTATCGGAATTCTACGATGGTGGGGCAAGCATAATAATAGATTCGCGCAGAATTTCTTCCTATCTGGCACAGACACCATTTAATTCACGAACAAGGAACTTTGAACTATTCATAGGAGTTCGAGATCGGAAAACTGGGCTAAATATCCTGTGGTCAATCTTCCATGAATACGGGCATCTGATACAGGATAGACCTACCGGAGAAGAATTGATAGAAGGAACAAATGCTAAATACCTCCGTGAGATTGATGCATGGGACAAAGCCCAAAAAAGGCTACTAGAGTTTGATAATCTAATCCCGTATTTCAATGATTTCAAGATCTACCGATCAACCTGCACATCGAGCTACAAGGTTGAACAATGAATACATGGTACGATTAAGGGTTGAGTCCATATTTCTTCAAGACGGTAATTGTACACTTCACAAAATCCTCCATCGTATATTTTCTGCCGAGCTTTGTGGTATCCGCAGTAACCTGTCCAAGGATTTCGTCTTTGATCGCACTAACTATAGTTCCCCTTAGACCAAATTTATTGTGAACTTTATTTAGCAGGTTGTCATACACCTTTAATCTGATGGTCCTGTAAAATTCAACGAAGTTAACCATGGTGGAGCCAAAGGCTCCCTCAGATAGCCCCCGTACCGATTCGCCCTGGCTAAAGCTATTGAAAGGGGCATCATTAATCTTTTCAAAACCGAAGAACAACTGGCTGCTATTTTTCATGTGCTTCGCTTGGAAGTACATCTGTATAACAAATTCGTCCACGAGAAATGAATAGGGCTGGGTTTGGTGCGCCATATACAAGAAAGTACCCCTCTTCTTAGAGTATTCAGGGCATCGGTAAACTTTGTAGCTCACATTGGACAGCGCATGTTCATGCTTGCCGGCAAATCCCTCATTAGCACTAGTGGGGTCATAATCGTGCAATAGAATACGTGCAGTTTTTTGATCATTGGACTTAAGGGAAAAGCCGGCATTGGCAGTTATCGATGCCCGCCAAAATATAGAGAGCCAAAACATAAACGCCATTGACGCATGGTCGGTACTCTGATAAATTTCTTCGGAATTTGTTTTCAATGTCTCTGCATATGCACTTTCGAGAATAGCGAATTTTTTTTCACAGAGTGTACACCACTCATTGTCGACAACCATCTGTGCAATGGCTTTCTCTTCAAGCTCTTCGTCGGTCAACTCTCCGAAAACCTCATCCAGCTTGTCGGGATTTACGCCCCTGCCAAAATGTGTTTCGACATCGTATGCTGTTAGTTTGAAACTGAGCTCCTGATCCCGGCCCTTTGCATTTGCTACATTGAAAATACGTTTAAGAAGAAAATGGGGTACAATGTGAGAGCCAGTATCGTTAGCTTCTTTTTCAAGACAGAGTGCACAATTTTTCATCTCTAAACATGTAAAATTCTGATGATTTCTACAAGTAATATATCGAGATTCGCTCGAAAGTCTACCTGTTGTTCATTTGGAAGCGATTCCTTTCGTCTGATGGTATGATGGGTATAGCTGTCCGCAATGCTACGCAAAGACTCATGAAGACTATTCACGTTTTTACGAAAGGAAGAATTTGATCCGTTGGCAACGACCTGTTCAAACTTTGTAAATGTGCCAAATATCGGCGGGACGTGGTTGATTATGCTTCGTCCTATAAGACCGACAGAATAAAAATTTTCCTTTTTCCAGTTATCGTTCAGCTCTTCACACAACCGGATTAATTTTCCAAGGTCGAACGAGGAAGACTTTATTGTCGACAACTCTTCGATCCTTGATGGGTTGACGTAAAAATCATCCCGTTCTTGCTTTCTTTTTAAGGCCACGTTTTTTTCGTAGCCAAAGCTCTGATCTTCGACGAATTCAGAAGTAACCTCGGCTCCAAAGGTTTTCATGGTTTCCGGATCCATTTGCGGTTCAAGTCCAAAGCTGGTATTGGATTCTATCCAGCTTTCCAATTTTTCAGCAGAATGGCCATCCCGATTTTCAAAAAATGCGATTCTGTGAATCCTTTTAAACCCATATTCGACATAATTCAAAGTAAAAGTAGTTTCTTCCTGCTTATAGACATTTGCTATTTTCTCTGCCTGTTGTAAAGTTATATCCAGAAAACTGGTTTCCCCATTGTTAGATTGAATGTAGACGTTATAGTTCATATCTGATTATTTTCCATGCAAATTAGTTATAATAAAATTGGCTTCTTTGCAAACAGCTAAACCAGACAGTGCATTGCTAAGAATTTTACGAACATAGGGCTCACCTCTTTCTCCGTTACCCTGCCAAATTCCACTGCCAGCACCGTATAGGTTGGCACTGCTATGATCTTTTCAACGGCCTTAGTCAATCAACTTTCATGTACCAGAATGATATGCACCCCGCTTTCGGCAGTCTCAAGTTGAGAGGCATAACGAGGATTGATATTACGGGTGAATGATGTGTATGAAAAGATTTTAACAAGTAAAACATTCTAATATCTTCTAGCCTAACGTCCTTACATGAGGCAAAATATGCTTTTCTGACTTACAGAAGCAATTTACGGGCTACTTTTGAAAACTCGAAATTTTGCTCCGTTAAGTATTTGTTACGGTATTACAGAAGAAATGAAATAGCATCATTGCATTTGACTATCATGGTATAAGCACAAGCAGGTGTAATTATTCAATGACTTCGAAATGAATTCGTAGGATCGCTTTATCTTTTTCCCCGTGTAAGAATTATTCAGGTATTTTTTCAAACACCTTGTCTGTATTGATTATTAACGCAAACAGTGTCATGGATGAGATGAATATCAAGATATTAAAATGATCAGAATGGCAGATCGTCATCGTCGCTAACTGCTGGCTCGGGCAGCGCCGCTTCCGGTAGAGGTAAATTGTTGACGATAAACAAGTTCAGAATATCTTCACGGTCCATGAACATGATCTGGCTCCGCTTGGAAGCATCCAGTTTCCCTCCAAGCCAATTGCGCGCAGCCTTGGTTATATCACCACCGGCCACGATAAAAGCATGGTCTACAAGTACTTTTTTTCCGATCTCTGGATCAAAAATTTCATGACCCAGCATCATTGTAACCTGATTATGAATTTCGCCGATATTAGCATTATCGCTCTTAGACATACCTGCCGCATCCAGTTTTCCTTTTTTAACCTGTATACCAAAATACAACATGTGCTGGGTTGGTAACATGTATTTCATCCAGATATCCTTCCCATACTCCAGTGCCTTGTCTTTGTGACCGGCGGCAGTAATCCGGTAAAAGCCTAATTGTCGCAATAAAGGTAGCAGAATATCTTCGATCAGTTCGTCCTCTGAACAACCATTCAGGTAAGCAACCAATGTCTCTTTCTTTTTTGCCTCTACGTTTGAAAATGGGCGATGTGGGTTGGCAAAAGGTTTAAGCACCTTTTGCGATGCAATGTGCTTTAAGTAACATTTGCGGTCTTCGGCATAAAAGGCCTCGAATCCTTCTCTGGATAATTCCACGTTCAACATCTCCAATGCGTTCTTCCTACTGCTGTCCTCATTGGTGGCATCGGACCGATCCATTAATACCTGGATCACCTTCAGGAAACCATCTGCCGGCATGTTCGGTTCGCTGTTGGGTCCCTGTAATATTTTTTTTAGCGTTTCGGTTACCCAAATGCCTCGTGTAGATCCATCATGGTCATAATCAGTGTCACAATCGTAAAAAAAATCAGTTAAAAACTTACTGCTCCTATATCGAAAATAGCTTTCAGTCTGTAAAAAATTACCGCAGATCATGTCCGCTATTTGAGTAAGAGTTCGGTTTTTGAAGTTCATGAGTGGTTAGGAAAGAAAATTGAAAAACATAAAGTTACTATATTTTGAGAAGAGTGTTGCGCTATCAGTCGTAGCGCGCCTCGATCTGCTCGCAAATAATTTCAGTAGAGCTTTGCTCAGTGGCTCCTCGTAAAGCTGCTATATTATTACCCATAGGAAATACTATAGTTATAAGCTATGGTTTGCTGCAACAAAGTATTAACTAGCTTCATAGTCTCTACTTTTATTTAAGACATATAAGATTATTTTCTTCGATACGCCCTAAATTTGGTAAGACGGTGATAAGTTTTATTCCTTTAGTCTTGGAAAAAGGTTTAGCTATTTAGATGAAGGACTGGAGTAAAAGATTCTAAGTCTTTTAGCCTAACATTTTATTATTAGGCAAAGTATTCTAATTTATTTTGAAAGCCATTTCCAACAATTATGAAAAGAATATTCTGGATCCGTTACTTTCTTATTACCGTTTTATAATCCAAAGGTCCTTCATTATAAATTCGATAATTTTAATAAAACATTTTTAAAGGCCCAAAGCAATCTTAATTAAACCTCGCTAATAATCTATCCAAAGCATTGCAGAATGATTTTGTATTCGTCAAAGACTCAGATGTTTCTCCATAACGTATGCCAAACCAAGTATTATAATTTATTGCAAAGAAATTTTGTGTATCATCTTAAATTTTAATCTTGAAATTTTTTAGCCAGCCCTTCAAGTATAATTCTTAATATTCCGCAGTTGGCTGTAATTTTATTATTTCTTCTAGATTAGTTTTTAGTGCGTTGCAAACTTCTAAAAGCGTGGATAGCATATAATCAGCACGAGCATTTTCGATTCTACTTATTTTCGCTCTATTTACGCTACAATAACTCGCTAGTTCATCTTGAGACCAACCTAATTGATTTCTTAAAAACTTGACGTTTTTACCAATCCTACTATATGTCTTTTCAAATTCCGATTTCATGATCTGAATTTGAAATAATATAAAAAAATATATCGTGTCAATATTGACACATATAGATTTTTTTTTTACCTTTATATAATTGATTAACAGTGGCTTCCTTTAAACTGGAAATTAGTTAATTTTATTTTGGCATTTATTTCAACGAAGCCTTGCTACAATAGACCTAGGAAATCTTAAAGCACGTAAGGCAATAGGTGAGTGATATGCCCATTTTCTATATATTTGTAGAAATGGGCCACTCTCCGTATTGCGTGCTCTTGAACTTAGTTCAAGCCCTTCCTAGGGGGTATTGTAGCGTACGGAGGGTGGCCTATTACCATCTTTCAAGTTTCATTGCATTATGTCATCAAATGATTATGCAATGAAAAATATACGACAGAATTTACTTATGCTTCTCATTACTCTTGTAATCTGCGCTCCGGAGTAACATCATTTACCAGGCGGGATCACTATGTTATTCGGTTAATGATCAATAATTTCTACATGGCTCCCGACCTGGTTTTTTCAAGCCGTTAACCAGCGGTATCTTCTCAACTAACTAAAACTTATAACATGAAAAAATCAACAATATTTATTGTAATGGCATTGCTATGCCTAAAATTTAACGCGAATAGTCAAAATCCGGTAACGGAGCATGCCCAAACCGGAAAAGGTACCGCCGAGCAGTTTATCCTTGGCGCGAAACTCCCGGAAACTTTTTGGGAAGGGCAATATAGTTTTTACAGCAAGGGCCAGACTGTTACTCAAAACCTCAAGGCACACCAAAATAAACTGGTTATCCTGGATTTCTGGGCCACCTGGTGTACGGTATGCAGAAAAAAACTCCCAATGCTCGATAGTATGCAACGTGCTTACCCGGATGAACTAGCCGTAATTCCCATCAATTCCGTAAAATCCGAAGACCGGTTGGACCAGATAGCGAATGTACTTAATGGAAAATTCAAACCCTTCATTGCCTATAATTTAGCAACAATTATCAAGGACGAATCGCTAACAAAAATGTTCCCCTACGCCCAACTCTCCCACGACATCTGGATTCAGGATGGACGAATCCTTGCCATCACCGGAAGTGACTTTCTTGAAGCGAAGGCCATTGAAAAAATAATCCTGGAAAACAGGGAGTACAGACAGAAACTTGAAAAAGCTAAAAAGCAAATCAAATGAGAAAGATAATCATCCCAATTCTGGTTATTGTTTGTTTTTTATCATCTCTGAAAGTATCCGGGCAGGAAAAAACCACAAACAATATCAAATGCGTCGACCGTGAGAGCGGGTTACCGTTGGCTGAAGTAAACATCAGATTACTTACCAGTCCAGTCCAAACCCTGGTCTCCGATAAGTCCGGTCATTTTAGCTTTACCCTTGCAGAAAGAACGATAAGAATGTTCGCCTCAAAAGTTGGTTATCAAAGTCTTGACACCCTTATCGAACTGAATAACCCAGTTGGTATCTTTCTGAAAATGAGCCCTGCAAACAATCAGCTTGATGAAGTGACCATCAACACCGGCTATCAAACCATCACTAAAGAGAGGTCTGTAGGCTCATTCGATCAGATTTCCCGGGCAAAACTCAACGAGCAGGTAGGGCCTAATCTGCTTTCCAGAATTGAAGCCATCGGCAACGGGGTAAGCGTGGACAGGACCATCAATTCAGAGGGCCGGCTGAGCATCCGAGGATTGAGCACGATTAACGGGCCGAGGGATGTACTGGTTATTTTGGACAATTTCCCCTATGAAGGAAATTTCGAAAACATCAACCCGAATGATGTTGAGAGTATAACCATTCTCAAAGATGCCGCGGCGGCATCGATATGGGGCGTCAGGGCAGGAAACGGGGTCATCGTGATCACCTCAAAAAAAGGCAGGCTGAACAGCCCGCTTTCAGCAAACCTTAACCTCAATACGACGCTAACTGGCGAGCCAGATTTAAAAATGCTAAAACTGATGTCCGCTTCTGATTTCATAGATGTCGAGCAGCGACTGTTTACTGCCGGAAAATATGACTCAGAATATAACTCCAGCAGCCGTCCGGCACTAAGTCCGGTCGTTGAAACCCTATACAACACTGCGTTGACGGCGCAACAAAAAACTGCTTTGCTTGATGGTTTTCGGCAGCAGGACATCAGGGAGCAGTTTTCAAAATATATATACAACAAGGCCATCGCCCAGCAATATGCGTTATCGCTAAATGCAGGGGGCAGTAATTACCGCTGGATAGGAAGCGCTGGTTATGACCGAGCCAAAGGCAATCTGGAAGAAAAAAGTGACCGGCTGAACCTTCGTTTCGATTTAGAATATTCCCCGCTAAAAAACTTGACCATCAACACTTCATTAGGTTACACCAGCTCGAACCAGAAAAGCGGAAAACCGGGCTTCTTCGACCTCATTGGACCTGGCGGAAGGGCCTACCCCTATTTGCAGCTCGCTGATGAATCGGGAAATGCGCTCCCCTTGGCAAGGGATTATAGGCTAAGCTACCTGTCCACCCTGGATAAGCGGTTGCTGGACTGGAAGTATTATCCCTTGACAGACTGGGGAAACAGCCAGACAGAAAATGAAGCGCAGGATGTAACCATCAATACAGGCCTGCAATATAAGTGGAAGGGTTTCGCCGTTGATCTCAAAGGCCAGTTCGAAAGACAAAACACTTCAACTCAAACTTTGCAGAGTCTGGGCAGTTACGGCACCCGGAACCTGATAAACACTTATACACAGATCACTCCTTCGGCACTGGTCTACAAGGTGCCAAAGGGTGCGATTGACGATAAGTCAAATGCGGTGCTGTCCTCTTATGGGCTTCGGGGCCAGCTATCCTATAACCGTATTTTCGGGCAAAGTGAGGTAAGTTTTCTGGGTGGCGCGGAAGTGCGGGAAGCCAGGCGTGAAAGTTATGGTTTCAGGATGTATGGATACAATCCCGAAACACTCAATAGTAGCAATGTTGACTATGCAAATTCCTATCCTTCCTTGATAAGCTCAACGCAGGGCTTCATTCCCAACGGAGTAACCGGATCGGGAACCAACAACCGCTACGTCTCCCTGCTTGGCAACGGGAATTATACCTATAGGCAAAAATATTCCGTCTACGGGAGCATCCGCCGGGATGCATCGAATTTATTCGGCGTTAAGACCAATGACCGGTGGAAGCCGCTTTGGTCGGCCGGCGCTTCCTGGCTGCTGTCCGAAGAAGCTTTCTTTAAAAACCAGGATTATATAAATTTTCTTAAACTCAGGGGCAGTTATGGCTTCAGCGGAAACATCAGTCCATCACAGACAGCGGTAACTACTATCCGATATTCGGTGATATCCCCTTATACCTTAAGTGAGACGGCGGTTATTGACCGGTACCTGAATCCCGAGCTGAAGTGGGAAACTGTGCGGATGATCAATTTTGGACTGGATTTCAGTGCGGGGAGGCAAAGGCTGAGTGGCAGCATAGAGCTGTTTTTTAAAAGGGGCACTGATCTTTTCGGACCCTATCCTGTAGACTATACCACAGGTGTGGGTGCCATAATCACCAAAAATGTTGCATCGATGAAAGGAACGGGTATGGACATCAGGCTGAATTCGGTAAACCTGAAAGGTAGGCTGGAGTGGACAACGGCACTGAACTTGAGTACCTATCGCGATAAGATCACGGACTATTATACCCAGAAAACCAGGGGAAGTGATTATGTGGGTGCTACCCCAGGTATGGTCAGCGCCATTGTGGGGATGCCGGTCTATTCCATTTTCTCTTATAAATGGAATGGCCTTGATAACCAGGGTGACCCCGTGGGTATTCTGGAGGGTCAACCGAGCAAAAACTACATACTCATCACCGGCACCGGCTCGAAACAGGAAGATCTGGTCTATCATGGTTCTGCCGTACCAACGTTATATGGAAACCTGGGAAATACTTTTTCCTATAAGGACATATCCCTGACTGTACAGCTGGTCTATAAATTCGGATACTATTTCAGGCGAAATTCCATTAACTATAGCAGTCTGAATTCCGGTGCCGGTGGCCATTCGGATTATGCGCTCAGGTGGCAAATACCGGGCGATGAGGCAACAACCAATGTGCCGGCCTATGTCTATCCAAGCGTAAATGCCAGGGATAATTTTTATTTGGGGTCTGAAGTACTGGTTTCCAGGGGTGACCATATCCGTTTGCAGTACATTACCTTGAGTTATCCCTTGATAAAACAGGGTCACAGCAAACGGATCAAATCCCTGGAAATTTACGGCAATGCGGCAAACCTTGGGATTTTGTGGCGTGACAATAAAGAAAAGATCGATCCGGACTATGCAAACACAAACAGCATCCTTCCCTCCAAAACCTTATCCCTGGGGGGACGATTAAGTTTTTAACCTTATTTAGAAAATTTATGAAAAATAAACATCAATCAAAACGAAGACTGCTACTCATCTTTTGCCTGCTTAGCGCACTGTGCGGATGCAAAAAATTTCTGGAGGAAAAGCCGGACAGCAAGCTCGCGACCATTACCAGCGCCCAGGACATACAGGCGTTGCTCGACAATTACCTTAAGATAAATGAAAACGATCAGTCCGTGACGCAGGTCTGCGCGGATGATTCCTATTTGACCGATGCGGTGTTCAATGCCCGAAAAGAAACCGAAAGAAACCTCTACATCTGGGCGCCATCCAACACCTTTGACCCCACCTTCAATTCCTGGACAGATACCTATTCAATTGTGTACATCGCCAACCTGGCCCTGGACCATGCGGAGACACTGAAAAAAAATGGCAGCGAAGCCGCCAGCCTGAATTCAATCCGGGGCGAAGCACTGTTCCACAGGGGACGGGAATTTCTGAATGCCGCGAATGCATGGGCATTGGATTATGATGCCGCGAAAGCTTCGGGCACCCTCGGCATACCCACACCGCAGTCCCCGGATTTTAATATCCCCACTGTACGTCCAAACCTGGAACAAACCTTTCTCCGGATTGTTGAAGACCTCAAATCATCTATCCCCTTGCTTCCTGCCAAAACGCAGACCCCTTACAAACCCTCAAAGTGTGCGGCCTACGGAATGCTTGCCCGTGCCCTTCTTTATAAGGATGATTTCGCCGGAGCATTGAAATATGCAGACTCATGCCTTCAGCTCAGCTCAGCGCTCATGGACTACAATCTGTTAAATCCGGCAAGCGACTTTCCTATCCCAAGACTCAACAGCGAAGTCATTTTTGAAAGCAAGCTCATCCCTTCCGGGCAGATCCTCCAAAGCAGGGCTTATATAAATCCCGAACTTTACGCGCTTTATGCCGATAACGACTTGAGGAAAACGGTATTATACAAGCGAGGAACCCTGGACTGGGTTTTTAAGGGCAGTTATGACGGGGCGAATGGATTTTTCAGTGGCCTCGCAACCGATGAAATCCTGCTGATCCGGGCAGAATGCCTGGCCAGGGCTGGAAATATTGGCGCAGCACTTTCGGATCTGAACCTACTTCGAAAAAGCAGGCTGAAGGCATCTGCTTATACCGCCTTGCAGGCAAACAGCATCCTTGAAGCTTTACTGCTGGTTAAAAAAGAGCGAAGGATGGAATTACCCTTTCGCGGTTTGCGCTGGATGGATATTAAGCGGTGGAATGCTGAAGGGGACGGGATTACCCTCACCCGTAAACTTAACCAGGCCACCTATACTCTGGAACCAAACTCCTTGCGTTACGCCATAGCCATACCAGAAGACATTATACAACTTTCCGGGATAGCCCAAAATCCAAGATAAAAAAAAATGCCCTTCAGGTTCTGAAGGGCATTTTTAAGGAGAAATGCTAGTCACCTTCTTTTTTGCGGATTACATTGCTGCTGTTGTTCACTGCGTTTGCATCTGCAAAATTTGTGTGTAAATAGGAATCCAAAAGTGTAGTACTGGTTACGGTTTCGGGTGCCTCGAAAACGCAAATGGCATCCAGGCCAGTTGGACATTCTACCTGATCAATTGGAACGGTTATCTGCGAATAGTTACTTCCCGAGTAGCTCAAAGCGGGATCCGTAGGATTATAACGCCAGTAGGTATTGGCCCTTTTATCTGTTACGGACGTAAAAGCACTTTGAACAAATACAATACCCAATCCAAGTAAAAGGGCTAAAAATGGCAATTTTATTTTTAAATTTTTCATATTTAAGGATGCTTTGTTACCTTGAAAAAGCAAGCGAAAAAGTTTAGGTAAAAATTTATTTTAATAATTAATTCCGGCAGGCCACTCTGACCTCCTGATTGTGCATAAATCGTTAATTTTCCAGCCTCCTTTCTTTGATAGTGAATATTATACCCAAGACCGCAAACAAAAGAAAGATAGAGTTGAAGACCAGATGGAAGCGCCAGTTCATATGTTTTATCGGTCCTCCACAGGGACACGGATGGTTTTCGAATAGATGAAGGACTATCAGTGCAGCATACACCATGAATGCCAACATCAGCAAGGCGGAAAGGTAAAACCCGGCAAATCTGGATTTTGCGAACAGAAGCATTCCTGCACAAACTATTTCGGCGATGGGAATGAAATAGGTAACAACAGGTAAAATGCTTTTGTCAAAAACCTGCAGTGACATCTGTGCTTTAAACTCCTGAAATTTCACAACTTTTTCAACGCCGGTCAGTACAAAAAGTAGAATCAGCAGCGAAGCAAATAAGTATGTAAAAACATTTGTTTTCATACCCAAAGCTACATGGGTAAAAAATTAGAATTCCGTACATATGTACGCGATTAATAATTTATTTTCTCGTATGATCAGGCGTTGTAACGACGAAATCCATCCGATTTAATTCCCAAAAGACTGGCAATATCCTTGTGCCTGGCAAAATTAAACAACTGCTTGTGGTCATTGAAGTACCGACCATATCTTTCCTTAGCGCTCAAGGTTTCCCGCATAGAAACAAGGCTGGCCCTTTCCATGTCACAGAAATCGCGGGCGATATCAATCAAGTCAACGAGCTCCTCAAACTGATGGCGCAAAAGGATCAGGTTTTGAAAGCTGACTTCAAGAAGAATGCTATCGCTGATAATTTCAACATCCCGGAAAGCGGGGAGCTGGCTGAAAAAAGATGGATAGGCATATACAAAATCGCCTGGAGAAAAAAACCAGGTTGTCCGCTCTTTGTCTTCATCATGGCCTATCTCTCTGGCATAGCCCTGATATAAATACCATATTTTTTTAGGCCTATGACCCGATTTGATCAGCATGCTGCCTTTGGGCATATGCACTTCTTCCAATATAGGATAAACCGCATCCAAAAAAGGTTTTGAGGGCGCGTGAAAACTGTCCAATTTTTCTTTAAGGGATCTAAACAATAAATCTTGTACCATAATAAATGACTATGATCACTGCAGTCCTGTTCATTGTGGGATATAAAAAAAGGGAACCGTAAGGCTCCCTTTTGTTGTATCCATAGACATGTCGTCTACATAAAGAACGATGACCAAAATGATCGGTTAAACAATAATTTCTGACGTCAATGTAGCCTACGGATAATCTGTTTTAAACTTTATTATATATTGTTGTGCAAATATTATATCAAATGAACGTTCGGGTATATCAAATTTATTTTGAACAGAAATACAAATTGAAGATTTTTTAAGATGAATAAAATCTAATTTATCTTACATTTATATAATCTAATTTTAGCGAAATCATACTTATATGGAACTCAGTTGTATTATTATCGATGACGAAGAACATGCCATCTCAGAGGCACAGGATCTTATAGAGATCACGCCTGGCCTCAAACTGACAAGGAGCTTTAGAAACGTAACTGACGCCATAAACTTTCTGCGCGAATTTGGCGAAGTGGACATAATTTTTTCGGATATCAGCATGCCCAACATTGACGGGATCGAAGCGGGCAAAATTCTGAATGCTTATTGCAGCTTTCTGATTTATATTACAGCACACCGGCATTATACTGAAGATGCCTTCGGGGTGTGGGCATCAGGTTATCTTTTAAAGCCGCTGAGCAGATCAAAATTCATTAAGGAAATCGATCAGGTTTTTGCAAAGAAGAATAAGATTATACGGCTTGACGAAAAAGACAATATTCTTTTCGTGAAGGGAAGCCATAAAAACAGCTTTATAAGGATTGAATACAACAATATCATTTACATATCGAGCATGCTCAATTATGTAAACATAAGTACGATTCATGGGATGAAAGTGACGTATATGGGACTTAAAAGCATTGAAAAGAAGCTGGCAAACAAAAATAAATTTTTCAGGATCTCGAAAACAAAATTATATCCCTGGACTATTTAGACCATATCGATGGCAATCAGGCCTATCTGACTGACGGACAGCATTTCGATATTGGTGCCGGATACCGAGATGCTTTCCTTGACTTTATGCAGCGCCGAACACTTAATCCATGATTATCTTGTATGGGTGTCGGTAACGGTTGCTGTTACGGTCAGGCTTGTTGTCGGATCAGTCTGCAGTCCAAGGGCATTTTGCTTTCTACGGGAATAGATAAAAACTGTTTTTTTGTTTAGGCGAAGTGTTTTGTAGTTTTTCATAATGGTCATTCTTTAGTGAATGGCCAATTTTAGGTTGCGTGAAAAGGCTGGACATTTTTATTATAGATTATGAAGAAAATATTATATGACTTTCTTGAACGTCACAAAAAAGAAGTAAAAGTCCACCTCATCTGCTGGGGCTTTTATATTGTTTTTGAAGTTCTCGTTACCAGGATCTTAACGAACCACTGGAGCAGCTTTTATTATTACCTGCTTTCGTATCTTTTGAATATCTCACTATTCTACTCGCATGCGCTCCTGATCCTTCCGAGGTCATTCGGCAAAGCCAAAGCATCTTTTTGGCTGACGCCGCTTTTTATTATCGCAGAGGTTGGGGTTTATGTTTTGTGCTTTCTTGTAATCGGTTTTTTTCTTGAATATATCCACGTAAAAAAACAGCCCTTAAATCTTAATCTGCAGTTTTTCACAGGCATGATCTGGCGAGGCAGCTTTTTTATTTTTTACGCCACCGGTTATTACTATTTCAAGCGCAATCTTTATCGCAAGCAGGAGCAGATGAATAAAGCTCTTGAATTGGAGCAGTTAAAAAGCCAGTTGCTGACAGTAGAAAAAGAGTTCTTGCGCTCACAGATCAACCCGCATCTGCTTTTCAACACCTTAAGTTTCATAAAATTCGCCGCGAAGAAAAACAGCTCGACTGCGGTGGCAGCGATCCAGAGCTTATCAGAGATAATGGATTATGCGCTGAGCGAAACCAATGGAGAAACTGTGCCGATAAGCCGTGAAATGGAGCAGGTTGATAATATGATAAACCTGATCCGTCTGCGTTTTGGGAATGCGCTTTCTATGAAGTACAAAAGAGAAATTTACAGCGAATCTTTTCCTGTTGTCCCGTTTATCATGCTTACACTAATCGAGAACGTTTTTAAACATGGTGACTTATGCAATGTTGACTTTCCCGTATCGATCAGCATTCTGTGTACCGAAAATAAACTCGAACTGACAACTGCAAATGTTCCCGATCTGGCTTCGAAACCGGGAAAAAGTATAGGTCTGAAAAATATTACCCTGAGGCTGCTTCATCACTACTCTGACAAGCACAGCTTCTCTTATGGATTCACGGACAATCTTTTTATCACAAAACTAAAGATCTATAATTAATATTAACCTCCTCAATGCCCTCTCATGAATTTACAAAAACAGCTACTGAAATTTTACATCAAAAGCACTGCGCTTCAAAAGTATAACTGAACTCAAAACCAGAAAATTGGTTTATCGCAAACTAAAAAAAACGGACGAAATCACTTCTGTTCAGTTACAGGCCAAAATAGATGAACACTTAGCTATTAAACAACTGGAAAAGGAAATCTCCAGATCTACCCGCAGCCTAATGAAACGCAGAAATACTCTTGTTGGAATATTAAAAGAAGCCGGTTACCCCAGATTAAAGAAGATCTGTTTTGAGCACGAACAGTACGGTGCATTAAATTTCTGGTACAAGGAAAACAATATGATGTACTTTGAGCCTACGGAATAATCAAGATCGCAATAAGGATTCTGACGAAACTTTGATTCAGGATATATGCAGGTTATCGGGTATCTGACATGCACATTAAAATGTTGATCAATCTGGCTGATACAAAATTATTCCACGATTTCAATGTTCAAAAAAATGCCCGAACGTTTTATTCGTTCGGGCACTGTGGTTTTCTGGATTTAAAATGTCCACCCGAGACTAAGACCGCCATAAAGACGGTAAAAAATATCATCACCTACCCTCTTTTCGGAAAACTCATCCTGCAATATGGGTACAAGCAATCCTATCCTGTACATAAGACCGCCTTGGGGTTTTTGATGTCTGAATCCCGCTCTAAACGTAGTAACTCTAGCCAGCTTAGAATTGTTTCTTACAACCTCGTCAGCGGGGCCTATTGTATAACCATTTTTCATACTGATCAGATTTAACCCAACACCAAATTCCCCAAAATTTTTACTTTCACTGTTTTTTGCATAAAGTAGGTTGAGTTCTAACGGAATATTGAAATCGCCATATGTTTTGTTGCTTTTAATATCCGACAACGGCAGATACATGAGGCCTACCCTTGGGGCAATCTTAAGCTTCTCTGACAATTGGATAATCCTGTCATAGTTGAAGGAATAGAATACTGCATTTCCTCCAAGCTCAACATAAACGGAGTTTTTTTTCTGAGCGCTGGAAATATGGACAAGAACAAATAAAAGGAAAAAGATAGATTTTAGAATTTTCATATTAGGGTTTACTGTAGGCGGTAAATGCGATTTCGGGAATGTTCACGTAGGTTCTATGCGTTATATTGTTATTTTGCGGCATCATCGTACCGATTGCGGCAATCCTTATATTACCGGAGCAATATATTGAATTATTCGAATATACGGGAACTGAAACAATTTTTTTGGTGACATTCAGCGGCTGGTGGAGAGGCACGTCCTCAAAATAATCCACCCACGCATCCCGTTCATAGATCACGTAATAAATGTGTGTCCCCTTGCTCGGAAACCATTCCCTGATGTTATTATAAACCCAGGCATCTGTAACCCAGGCCTGGGGATGGCCAATGACCAGGTATGGCATATTGATCTCTAATTCCTTACCACGTCTAACCTCTCTTCTTGTAAATTTACCCATAGACATTTCATCGGTTGAATAGGTATAGGGATAACCCCCATCGAATTCTGTCCATTTGAGTTCAAGCTGAGTTGCAGAGTATGTTCCAGTAGCTGGCCTGAGGCCGTCTTCCCAGCTCATTGTCCAAGACATGAAAACATCGCTGGCGCCTTTGATCCAGGATTCTTTATGGTCCCGGATCGCCATGTATTGAATGTAGGCTAGCTGAGTAGCTTCATTTGGAGTGGGAGGGGTTACGCCCATTACTTCTCCAGGCACTCCTTCCAGCCCGCTTTCGTTCGGCGTAATTGCCCAAACCTCGTGGTTATCGGCCATTGTTTCGGTCACTTCGATATTATCGATAAATAGCCCATTGTTTTGGAAAGTGTAGCCATAATAATAGGGAGGAATATAACTTTCATCACCATCATAGGGCACCATTATCGGATTGTCATAGACAGGGGCATTAGGGTCTATCGGATCCATAGGAAGTGTCGCTACAACCTTGTCCTTTAGAGCGGAAGATGTAACTTCTCCCAGATTCTTATTTTGTACTTTGGAGGTGACATCAGGCCTGACCAAAATCCGTTCAAAATTGGGAATATAAATCTGGGGATAGATATTTGTTTTCTTTTTGCTTTTGTCGGATATCAATTGCAGGTTGTTCAATGATGTCAGCAAATCTTCAACCGAAGAATTTATTTTATTTTTTTTGAGGGAAGACCTAAACATGCCTTTTAGGTCTATCCCTTTGCTTTCTGCCCGTGCGAACAGGGTTTTGATCAGCACATTATCGTCGCCGTCAAATCTTTTTGCGACCTCATCATGTACAAGAGCCTTTATTTCCGGGTTTTTGGAAATTTCTGCAAAAGCAATGGCATATATTTTTAGCTGCGCATTGACGTATGCCATTGCTTCTTTTTTGTCCGCAAATATCTTTGATTTGGTTACGGGAATCTCAAGTTTATTTTTTATTTCCTTTTTACATCCGGTAAGTATCGAGCCTAATGTCAGTAAAATAAATAAAGAGAAAGAGAGTTGTGTTTTTAGATTGTTTAATGTCATTTTTTAGTTTGTTATTGATAAGGGCGACAATATGCTATGAAAGCAATTGTACGTCAAATAGTTTTTAAAGATATTTTCCGGAAATCTTTGGGCGAAAATAGCATTAACAGGTTATGACTTTGTCAAAAGGGTCATAAACCACATTATCCTTGTCAAAAGGAACTCCAGCCGTGACGAAAGATTTTTAGCTGTAGTTAAACAACTAAATGCTGATAAATTTCTTTGTATATCCACTTTAAAAAAAGAGATCAAACCTATCAGACCTTATAAAAAAACAAAAAAATCTTTTCAAAAATCCGATCATTAGCCTATTAAGATGTTCCGACATTTAGGGAAAACCCGATGACAATTCCAATCACCGGATTCCCCGGCATAACACTGACCTCACTCTTGCTACAGGCGAATGTAAACATAAAGACCAGTGCATTCGATATCGGATGTCAGGTCTAGAAAATCTCTCTACTTTTTACTATTGTAGTCCGATAAATCTTTGAAGGGAAATTATAAGGTAATTTCAAAAGCAGGAATAGAGTTTTGATCTCTACATGGAAACAGACTTTACAGAGTCTGCATTTCTATTTCCTTTTTTTTCTTTGTGTTTTTTTCCCGATCTATTTGTGTCCGAATTTTCCCTTGATTCGGACATTGCATTTATTTTCCCAAGTTCATCTTCAATAAGCTGGGAGACCTGCATCTTGATCTGATCATAATTTGCCTTAACTTCTTCAAGGGATACCTGTTTCACCAAGGGAATCTGTTTGAATGCTTTTTCCTCCTCTGCCATCTTGGAATGGTCATTCTGTATTTCGGCATGAAACATTTTCAGTCTAATCTGCTCTTCAGGATTGTCGGCAACCAGCCCAACAAATTCGCCGGAGGATAACGTGGATATCTTGGATGCTGGAATGGCATAGTCGAGCTGTGTGCTTTGCGAAATAGAAATATCATTGCTGTTGATGCTTTTGCTCTGCCTGTCCTGCATGATCTTGCCAAATGTTTCTGACAGGTTTTTTGCCGTTGCACCGGTTACCTGACCCGATATGATATTGCCGATAATCCCGGTAATTACATCGGCCTGCTCGGAGCCGTAGTCCTTCTTTAACTGGCTGAAGTCCTGAACCGAAAGTATGTTGGCCACCTTGTTTGATCTGGCGGTTGCGATTACGCTGTCCATGTTGTTAAAATATATGGTCGGAAATTCATCGAATATTAGGGCGCTTTTTTGCTGGCCTTTCCTGTTCACGAGCTTGATCATTCTCGAAATGTAGAGCGAAAGAACCGCACCGTAAACCTGAAGCTTTTGTGGATTGTTTCCAATGCAAATAATCTTTGGCTCATCCGGATTGTTTACGTCCAGCGTAAAATCATTGCCGCTAAGAACATAATAAAGCTGTGGTGAGGAAAGCCTGGCCAGTCCGATTTTGGCTGAGGCAATCTGTCCCTCCAGCTGGGCCATGGCTTTATTCTGGTAGGCGCTGATAAACGGATTGATCAGCACCTTTATTTCTTCCTGTGTCTGCAGCACTTTAAACAACTGGTCATAATCCGCCTGCATAAGTTCTATTACATGGGGCAAAGTACAGTATCGGCCGTCCTTATACTTTTTTAGATACCAGATGATGGCGGTAAGAAAATTGATCGGGCTTTCGACAAAAAAATCACCCTGTTTTTTGATCCAGTCCCTGTTCAGACCCATCATTATCGTCCTGCTCGCCTCTGTAGCATCCGTAATATCTTCCATTGCGGCCGGGTCCAGTGGATTGCACCTGTGTGTACGGTTCAGGTCGTCAAAATTTATGACATAAAACTTTGGCTTAACGGGAAACCTATCATAGTTTTTCAAAAGCGCATTATAAGCGATCCTGGAAAGGTCGTCATATTTAAAATCATATATAAACATGCAGAAACCCTTTTTCATCAACTGTTCGATAACGTGGCGAATTACAAAGTAAGATTTACCGGCGCCGGGCGTTCCGGATACGAGCAGGCCACGGAAAAGGTTTATAAAATTGATCCAGCTATTTCTATTTTCTCCATTGTATCTGTATTTTGCAGGAAGATTGACCGAGTACTCGTTTTCCAGCTGTCTTTCTTCCTGTGGGAATGTTTCGTTTTCGCTATTGAAGATGTCTTTTTTCAGGCTGTTCTTTATCCTGCGGGAAACCCAGGTCCCGCTTGCAAGAATGGCAAGGAAGCCAGCGAGTGAACAAAAGATATACACAGAGGCGATCAAAAAAGTATTAATAGGGATATAAAGAAGCAACAATGCCCCGAAATACAATAGGAAACCGGCGAACATTACAAGGGATATTTTCCTGCCAGTTATTTTTTCGTCCTTTCTTCCCTTCACTCCGAGAAGCGATATTAAAAGAAAGACCAAGGAGGCCACCTTTGGCAAGAACCAGCCTTTAAATACAGGCATAACATATAAGTGGCCTATGACCCTATCGGTAATGGGTGCGCGCCAGCCGAGCATACAGAACACGGTATAGAAGCTGATGTAAAAATGCAGCCCGAGTAAAAAAACACTGATCATCCGGCTTAAGTCCAGAATCTTTCTAAGCCCGGTCGAGTCTTCTCCTGTATTCATAATATTTAAATTTGTCTTGAGTTGTCATTTGACTGCCCCCGTCTTTGTTTTTTCTTTTTCCTTCTTTTACCGGGCGATAAAGGATCCGGCTCAAAAACCGGTTTTTCAAATAAAATTCCAGGAAGGCTTTCTTTACTGCTTTCATTGCGGGCATCCAAGAAAGGGCTATTTGTTCCGGATTTGCCTTGATTGTATCTTGATCTATCTGTTGGCTGCTCCAAAATAAACTGCCTGTCGCTTTGGGAAAGCCGCTCAGAAAGCATCTTGGCGCTATAGGGTTTTCCAAGGTCACTGCCGTTGAATACGCAGCGGCTTTTGTGATCAATGAAAGTTATTCCGTAAATAAGCCCCTGCGTGTTTTTCTTAAAGACAGTGGCAATTCCCTTATCCGCAAGTTCTTTTTCAAAGGTTGCCCTGCTTAACTGCTGATATTTACCAAAAATCCCATCAATGGATTTTTTCAAAGGCTCCCTGAACATTTTTCTTTTCAGGGTATTTTTCGGGAATTTCTTTTCGATTTCGGTGAGTATTGGTTTTCCTGCCAGCATGCTTGCTTTTATGGGTACGCCGATCCTTTTTCCCTTTTCATCAATAATGGAATAAACCAAACCTTTACGCTGAAACATGAGCGAATCCTCTGCACCCCTATCGGCCACAACATTGAACTGGGCCAGAACGGCGTTGAACTCCGCAAGAGAGGTAAACGCATAACTTCTCAAAACCGGCGTAACGATATTATAAATGGACTGTTTGGTTGGCCTTTTGCCGTAAATAGCCTTTTTAATTTTTGCGGATTCTATCCCGGGTTCAAAGCTTTGCCCGCGGCCTTTGGATTCGGTAAGCTGGAATTCCTTTTCTATCAACATCCGGTTTTCTTCGGAAAGCGTCCTTCCCAGATTATGAAAATCAATCCTTGAACCGTCTTCCCTGATATTTGTGGTCACAATATGAATGTGCGGATGGCTCACGTCATGGTGGCGATAGACAAGAAACGGCTGCTCCCCAAATCCGATTCCCTCCATATACCTGATTGCGATTTGGGTGAGCTTTTCGTCTTTGAGCTTATCCGATCTGTCAAAGTTAAGCATGATGTGTAATGCATTTCTTTTTGCCCTGCCGTTTAATACCGTTAGCCGCTCAAACCTTTTAAGCTTCGCTCTAGGGTCAAGCTGTTCTATATCCACTGCAAAGCGGTTTGCCATGATCAGGCGTGCATCACCGGATTCTACCTTCGTCTCATTGTAATTCAAAAGGCCGCGCATGCTATAACCGCTCAAGATTCTTGCAACCATTTCAGGGAAAGCTGACCGATGAGAAAAAGAAGACGGTCTACTTTTTCGCCGACGTTCTTATAAAGATCCGAGGTTTTCATGAAATGGAAAGACCGCTGAAGCTCGCTTTCAGCAGTATGGAAATGTCTGGTCTGCTGGTTGATGTTTACCCCGATTGATTTCAGTTCTTTTCTGATCGAGGCAAGTTCTTCCATCGGCGCGTTCATAGTGGTATCGGTATAAAAGCAGAGGATTTTTTCCCGCGAAAGTATTTTACGGGCAACTTCTCCGATGGATCTGCAATTGCTTGTCGCTTTAAGTTCCTGTAGCTTTTCGTGTGTTTTCTCGGTTACCCTTGTCCTGACCGGATGGGTGAGGCGGGGCTGTTTTTCTATGGTTTTGTTACTCATCTGATTTTCTCCTTTGTCTGTTTTTCAGGTTTTCCGAGTTCCGAGGAAAACCCCGACCACAAGGGCGGCAAGAATAGAATTGTGGACAATTCTACATCTTGCGGGACACCCGAGTGGCCGTAAAATACTGATTTGATCCATAGGCTGATTCTGTCACCGGCGGAAATCTGTGTCACAATGGGTTACCGTTTTTCGGTGCGACTTTGTGCCATTACATCTTTGAATGAATTGAGGAGCGCACGAATGTTCATCCTCAGGATTTGGGGGTTGGGGAAATCGGTTCGCCTGTCTTTGCTTTTCGGTTTTTTTTCGCAGTTCATATGTACTTTGTCTTTTGACCAAATTGGCAAACACAGATTATATATAAAGGTGCTCACTATGGTGATACCCAATGATTAGTAAGTTCGAAGAAAATAACCGTAATCATGTTTCTAAACTCCTGATAACCTCCCCTTTATTGTCAAGAGCATCTTTTGAGTTTGAACCGTTACGCTGTTCATGGGGAATTAAAAAGTTCCTGTATGGCGTTCTAGAGCTACTAAGCAGATTCGCGAACAAACCGCAGGAGGTTGACCCCATCTTGCCGGAACTAAAATTTGTATTAAACCATTATTTATTTTGCTATTATTAATCTGGCATAACGGTGTCAAATCAATTGGATTCTCCATTTACCTTCTACGAAAGCATAAACCTTACTATTTTTGTCTGCAATCCTAATTAAAGTAACCGTTCCGCCTGATGCAGTTTAAGATATACTTACCACCAAACACAGATTTTATTTCGTTTGGATTTCGGGATCATTTCAAGTGATGTACTTCAATTGCAAGCAGGAAACCATTGCCATACAATTGCTCTTTTTCCAAATCTAAAATTGCAATTCTATTGGCAGATTGCTCTGCCAAAATGATGCATTTCGTGCAATTTTCAGCGTTTATCTCGACACACTGGGATTTGATATGGCTGATGAAGCTTAAAAACAAGATCGTCATATATGCCAATCAGCGATCTTTATATTGTAAGCTAAGATTCATTTTTATTCAGTTTGGCAAAAATTAGAGACATGCTTATTTTTGTTCCTGAAGAAAACCTGATCAAGCAGCTCAGTTTCTTTCCCATTTGCCTCTCTTAAAAAAAATACGGATTTGGCTAAAACAGTATATGTTTAACTTGACCAGATGAGCTGATAAGTGGTTTTGGGATTCTTTGGCTTGATGGGTACTCATATTCAATTGATAGGTCATTTCGGTCACACGGATGTTTAAGATTCTTTGTGACCGGATGGTTTTGCCATCGTTATAGATGTTGTCACATTCAAATACTAATGTATGATTTGCGGAATCGATCAATTTATACACTTCCTGCCTACCGGAGATTTGGAAGCAGTTTTTTTTTCATATAATCCGGAAAGGTTAAGTGGGATTGCCTAGAAAGCACGTAGCCAACAAGATCCATACCCATGTTGGAGTAACTGTAAAATCCACCTACCGGAAACCTTAACCATGTTTCATTCATGCTTTTGATATGTTCTCAAACGAATATTGTGCCGTATCATAATTGTTTCCAAGCGGAGCTTACTGAAGCAGACCTGACCTATGGCTCAACAAATGTCTAAAAGTAATTTTTGGAACTTCTTGAGTTTTAAACCTAGATTTGAAGTTGTCAATCCAGACCTATTTTTTATACTAATGGTATGTTGTTCGTTTTTATGTTATTTTTTTCAAAAAATGCACTAACTCATCTTCTTCCAAAAACCCTATTTTTTTATGAAATTTTCGAGATTCTTTATCATTTAGCCAGGTGTCGGAGCCAATTTGGGTGCAATTGTTGACTTTCAACCATTCCTCTCCTATTTGTAGGAATTTTTTAGCAATCCCTTTCTTGCGAAATTCCGGTTCAACATATATTCCTTCTAAATATCCTGTTGGCGTTTTTTCCGCTCCTTCCACATAGTCCTGCCTGATAGAAAAGATTGAGAATCCGACTGCTATTCCTTTAGGATTTTTTGCAAGTAAAATTCTCTGATTATCTGATAAAAAAACATTTTGTAGCTGTTTTTTTAATTCAGGTTCTGTGTAGTCCTTCCAAAGTTTGATTCCCATTTTGAGTAGTGGTTCAGAATCTTCCATTTGAAATGTATCATATGCTATCTGTTCTTCCATATTTTACAAATTGTGATTAGCGATTTGTTGGACTCAAATTTTTAGCAGCTACTAAGGCAACGTTGCTAATAATCATCCATTCATTATTAACATCCAAAACCAAAGAGTTATAAGACACAAAATAATTTTCAGCATTTTCCAAACGGATTTTAATCAAGGCAATAGTGTTATTATCATCAATACTTTCAATCTGCAATGTTCTTGATAATCCGCCAAAAATGCCTTCTTTAATGTTTTTTAAATATTTTTGCTAATCTATATCTGTAACACCAGAACCTCCCATAAATCCGTTATTAAATAGTCTAAATTCTTTGTGCAGCACTTTGTCTAATAGGAAGAAAATGACTGTTCAAAATAGGTAGGGTTTTCAAATGCACAAATGAATTCAGGGACCAGTTTTTTTTTAAAATTCAACACTCTTATTTGCTATTAAATCTAAAGAATCATATCGATAAAAAGCAAAAAAACCCAAGGGCTTAAACCTGAAACCTAACAAATAGGTGTTGCTATTCATGATGATATCTTTATAAATCGTCATTGTACCGAACAGGGTTGCACTATCTGTTCTTATCTTATAAATACCATTTTCAGCAATCAAATCTGATCCTAAATTCAATATGATATCTATGCAGCCGTCTGGCAGTATCTTTTTGACCTCATTTGGATCTGAACCCGTTTTTACCAACAGTACGTCTCAATATAAGCTTGTAGGGAAATATGTGGTCTGATTTCAATATATCTCATTGTAGCGTTATCCCATAAAACAAATCTTTCATTTCCAACGATATGATAATTTTAGGGCTCCATTCCCTGCTTATTCAATATTTCCCTTGTCCTCTTATGAACTATATTGATAAAGTCCACATACCTCTCGCCCTTTTTGGTACAGGAATTTAAATATACCCCTGCCTTTTGCAGAATCACTTATTGTCTTTTTAAATCGTTCCCTCTGAGCTGTCTATAATCTAGCTATTTTAGTCTACTATTTTTTTCACAATATTTTTGAAATCAGGGAAACCATCTTCGGGTTCTTTATAACTATCGTAGCTAATCATTCTTATGGCTACTATTTTGGTTTTGGGATCAACAATAATATAATTGCCCAGATACCCATCAGCCCTGTATTTTATGGCCCCACCAAATTCGCGTCGCCTCATTTCGGCTCCATAAGGGATTAAATATGCATTTAGCGTATCAACTGCCTGCTCTCCAAAAACTTTTTTTAGTGCTGTTAAATATTCGCCATTTTTATAGCTACCTTTCATCAACTCTACTTTTGCGATAAAATTTTTATCTACACCTTGTTTTCGGAGGCGGGTGATTACACTATCATCAATAACAGAAGTTGTGTTTTCATAATCCAGCCACCAGAGCATACCATAGCCCATAAAGACTGATGCTGGATTTAACAATTCGGCCATTGCATTTTCATTTACAATGGTTTGTTGCCCATATTTACCATTATTTAAAACCAAGAGCCCAATTTTTACAAAATCTGGTGGTGTAATTTGGCAACCAGACATAACGTGCGGATTACCGGCTTTATCCTTTGTCCAGGTGAAATTTTTAATGCCCAAGGGTTTAAAAAGTCTTTCGGCAATATATGCGTCCATTCTTTTTCCGGTGATTTTTTGAATTACACCAGCCAGCAGATTAAGAGATTTGTTGTTGTATTTAAAGGTGGTACCTGGCTCGTCTGAAAGCTCGGCACAAAGCGCAAGCTGAACAAAATCATTACTTGGATAAATTTCCACTCCTGCATTGGGATTATTTTGAAGACCCGAAGTCATGTTGACTAAATGACGCAAAGTAATGAGTTTTTTTTGCCCTTGGTTCCACTCGGGATAAAATTTGCATATGGGTATATCCAGGTTTTCGATCTTTTTGTCGGTAAGCATGCAGGCCACAGTAAGGCCGATAATGCTCTTAGTTGCCGACATGGCCTCGATCCGCTTCCGTTTAGAACCAACTCCATAATATTTTTCGGCGATCAGTTGGTTATCCTGATAAATAATTATCGCTTCTGAGTGATGGGCTGAATTTTCTGCAATGTAGGCGGCGAGCTTTTCGGGATTGATTTTTTGAGCGAAACCATCTCTTACCAGACATAATAAAGAAAAAAATGTGAAAACTATGAAAAAATGTTTCTGCATGAATAGAGGATTAATTTTTAGGATATATCTTTTTTCAAAGGTGCTTATTCAGAATGGTGGATGATTGTAAAAAACCGTCATTTTTATCTTCCGTAGCCAAGAATCTGAGCTATTTACAAGTGTTAGAAATTTTTAGGAAATAATTCTATGCTGCATTAACACACCCATGGCATTAATAAGATGGGAATTTTCCAACAATCTATAGGTTTTAAAGACCCTGTAAGGGTAATTAGGACTCCACTTGTAGATATCCAGTTGGAATGAATAACCCCTTTTTCATAATCGTGAATTTGAGTGATGATATTCCCGATAGCATCGTTCCAAAATAACAAGAGCAACATGGGCCGTTGTACCACGATTTTTATATCAATGATTTCGGTAATGTTTATACTTTGTGTATTTATTTCAGTTACGGTAATTGCAAGAACAGTATCACTCTTGAAATGGAGCATCATTTTTAAGTCTCCAAAATCCACAGCAACATTTTTGAATATAATTTCCATCTCTATGCGTTTTAGCGGTTGATTTGAAAATCAAATTTATTGAGGAAGCGCCATTCCTTATAGGATAAAACCGACAATATGCCATTCCTATTTGTAGTTTTCCCGTTTAAACAAGCCCATGAAATGTCGGTTCTGTTCTATTATTCTTCTGATACCAGCGCTAATTTTGACGATAAATTATAAAGTGACCATCAAATTTAAATTAGAACAATATGGAAAACACAAAAAACGAAACCGGAACTATTCTTGTTCTTGGTGCAAATGGAAAAACAGGGCGTCGGATTTCCTCTCTGCTTAAGGGTAAGGGTATGGATGTAAGATCAGGATCTCGCCATGCAGAACCGAAGTTTGACTGGGTTGATGATTCTACCTGGCCTGGGGCAGTTGAAAACATTATCAGTATTTACATTTCCTACCAGCCAGATTTGGCAGTTCCCAGAGCAATAAAGGATATTGAGTCTTTTGTAGAAATGGCAAAAAAAACAGGCGTTAAAAAACTTGTATTGCTTTCTGGTCGTGGCGAAAAAGAAGCCGAACAGGCAGAGCAGGTTGTGGTCAATTCTGGATTAGAATGGACGATACTTAGGGCCAGCTGGTTTAATCAGAATTTTAGTGAGGGTTATCTGTTAGATCCAATTCTTGCAGGTTATGTCGCACTTCCGGCAGGTGAGGTTAAGGAGCCGTTTATTGATGTAGATGATATTGCCGATGTAGCTGTAGCCGCTCTAACAGAAAGTGGCCACGTAAATAGGTTATATGAACTTACCGGTCCCAGATTATTAAGCTTTAATGAAGCTGTAAATGAAATTGCCATAGCTACTGATAGAAAGATTCATTATGAAAAATTGTCACTAGAGGCCTATAAGGAAATGTTGGCAGTATACGAGATACCAAAAGATCAGATTGATTTGATCGGTCATTTATTTTCTGAAGTGTTGGATGGAAGAAACGCTTCTATCGCCGATGGCGTTTTTGAAGCCTTGGGGAGACCTGCAAAAGATTTTTCTGAATTTGCACAATCGCTTAACGATTCAGGGATTTGGACTGAGGTACCGGATAGTGCAATTTAATCGCTTTTATTATTTTATTAAGAAACAGAATGCCCTAAATTTTAGGGCATTCTGTTTGAATTACTGGTCAGGACGTAATTCTATTTTATGGTTCGGATGCTGAGCGCAGCAAAAGAAACCAAGGCAATACAAACAACACCTGCAAGGGTCCTAATTTGATGGAACATATTCCACGACGATTCAAATCTATATCTTAATGATGCCAATTCGTTTGCATCGAGCTTAGTTAAATCTGCCACATCCAACATGTTGTTAAGCGGTACGTTACCGGCCATAGTGATGAGGAAAACGCCTCCAAAATAGAGGAGGAAGGCTACAAGAAGCAAAGTAAAGGCGAGTACCTGTCCGCGGTCATAAAAGAGCCATGTGCATAATGGCAATAACAGTAATGTGCCCATAAAAGTGGTAAAAAACAGCGGATTAAGAATAGCTCTATTAATGGATTGCATGGCAGCAAGAAAAGAAGCATCAGATAACCGAGTTAATCCTGGCAAAACCGAACAGGAGTAAGCATAAAATAAACCACCAATAAGGGCAGTAGAAACAATGGTAGCGAAAAGAATTAGGGTTCTAAAAGTCATAGCGGATTTTATTAAATTGATATTTTATTTACTTAATGTTACTTAAATATTTCTTAAGGATGTCGAGCCCTTCTTGGTGAACGGTTGCAGCACCGATGTACGGCATATCCCCATTTTCGACCATGCGGATAATTCGGTTTTCTTTTCCCTTGATCCCGGTCAAATGATCGGGGGTTGTAAAGCGAAAATCAAGACCTGCTCCCGCGCAGTACCCATTAGGACTATGGCAGTGTGCACAGTTTAAATCCAAATAAGCCCTGGCTTTTAGATTAATTGGGGTAGCCGAATCTCTCCAATTTGGGAATACAGAAAATTTAGTTTGATCCAGGTCATTTAAAATGTTTAAACGGTTTAGATACGTAAGCTGGTTTAATTCTCCATTTTGAATATTAATGTTAAGATTACTTATTTTGAAGCCCAATGGCAATGCCCCCTCTTCTGAACCATGGCATTTTCCGCACTCTGATGGGCTTGGAAGTTTATAATTGAATTTTAATAACGCTCCGTTTTTATTCATTCGAGCTATTTTTGTGGAAGCGCCCCCACTCTGAAGGGTGGCTTCATTTTGCTCCTTGTTCCATAAATAAGTTCCGGCCCGCCAAACTCCATTTATTTTATGTAGTAATCTGGTTTCAACAATCTGCTTATTTTGGTGTTCATCGGATGCGTAATAAAAAGTTTTAACCAAAATAGTCCCATCGGGAAACACTGGCAATCCATTATTTAAGGCACTTAATTTTTTGCCCGAAGGAACAAAGATTAGGCGTTGCTTTTCTGCATAATTGCTAAAAAGTGGACTAGAAATCTGATAGGGAATAAATCTTGACGAAGGATTCAGAATAGACATACTTCCCTGATAAATATGATAATCAGAAAGTTTAGGCAACATATAGCTATCGCCGACAGCTCCTATCCATTTTTTGCTAAAGGCTGCAAAAATTAGGATCACTATATATACAGCAAGAATGTTTAAAACTGTTTTCACCGTTCTGGGCAAAACTAAACCAGCCCTGTTAAACTTTTTTTGAAATTGTATTCCTGCAAAAAAAAGCGTCTGCTTATTTTTATTTTGGATGTTGTAGTTATTCATGTTCTTTTATCCAAAAATCAGTTAATTACAAAGGCTTAAATAGAACAAAAACGACAAAATAACTTAAGCATTTATATATGGCTATTCAGGACTTACCGTTCAATAAAAAGACCGATTAGCCAAAACCGGTCTTATGTATCAATAAGATTGAGCCGAAATTTTCCTAATTCAAGCAAGTCAATGTTATTGGATGGGGATTGAGGTTATTATAAAAATCCATCAAGAGTGCCTATTGTTTTTTTGCACTAATTCTATAACCTGTGGCAAAGTAAAAATCGGCTTCATTATCAATAAAAAATGCCATCAGCTTATTGTTATCGGTTTGATCCAATAAGGAATAGTCTCCATCGGCATCTTTTGAAACTATAAAATTAAAGCTTGCTACCAGTGTTTCCTTTCCATTCTCGATAATGTAGAATTTTAGGTCGGCGTTCTTTTCTGAATTGGTAAGATTTACCGTAATCTTTACAGATTGGCCAGACGCATTTGGAGAAGGCTCAATTTTGTTTGTCTTATAATCTTCAATCTCGTTGGCAATGTAAGTTCCGGCAATTCTGTTCGGAGTAACATCTTCTTTTTTGCAGGCAAATAATAATGTGGAAATTAAAATGCCAAATAAGAGTAATTTAAAAATCTGTTTTTTCATAAGTTTTTTAATAGATAGCCTCTGAATTATTTTTGGAGCATTGGGCATGTTAATGCCTTAGCTTTCCGCTTCAAAAATCAGTTTATAGTTTTTAAACACATTGTAAAAAGCCGACAACTGTGGACTGAAAGCTTTATCCTTAAATTTTATTTGAAACCAATACGAACTTAGCGCGTTGTATTTTACAATATTTGGAGAAAGCTGATGTCCATAATATTTCTTCTCATGAATTTTCAGAATTGAAAACAATACTGGAGCTGTCCTCTAAAATCTTATTTTTCTTGATTAATTCGCTGGGTGTAAAACCGGATAGTTCTTTAAAGTCCTTTATAAAATGCGATTGATCAACATAATTTAACTCGTAAGCGAGTGGGCCGAGTTTGCTGGCTACCCTTTGCTGAATAAGTGCAAATGCCTGCTCGAACCTAGAAACCCGCAGGTATTGTTTGGGACTCAGACCAACCATATGCTTAAACCTTCTTTCTAGCTGTCTTTCCGAAATCTTTAATGATTTTCTGAGGTAGAAAACACTGGTATCCTGATGCTGAATATCCGGCAAATCAAAAATTTTATGATCTAATGGATTGCCTTTAAACAGCTTTATTAATCTTTTGCACAGAAAATTAATCAGCAAGTCAATCTTTTCAGTGTGTGTAGATTTTTCGAGAATCTGCATACAAAGTTCTGGTTCCATAAAATTTTGAAGATCTGGAAATTCATCACATAGCTCATGCATATCAATCCCAAACAATGGCTTAATCGCATAAGGGTAAAAACTTACACCAGTAAGGGTAAAAGAACTTGACATAATCGCGGTATACGGCTTAATATTTATCCCGCTTAAAAAGGCATTTGGCATTGTTGAATCGTTGTTCTTAATGGCAGAATTCCCATTGTCGTGCTGAAAAACCATTCTTGGATAACGGCAGGCAAAAATCTTCAAGGTCGATTCTAAATTGGAAACAGATTTTTGATCGATTGTCCAAAAAAAACGTACATATCTTTTCAGGATTTCAGGTGGTTGGATAATTTGATGATTCATGAGATATAAAAATTAAATTCATTAAATCGTTTATTCCGCTGGCTTCGAAAAAGTATTTTCGATTAAAAAAGGGTTGATAAATCCTTTTGTTAAAAATAGCCGAATAAAGGCTTGAAATAAAATTTTTATCTGTGGCGATGAACGTCGATCTTACTATAGAAACTTGCCTTCATACACTTAAGGCTTTGATTCTCGTGTTAATTTGGCTTAAAAAAAAGCCGGCTACAAGAACCGGCTTTAAGAAAATAAGGATTAATATCCAGGGTTTTGGGCTATAACCGGGTTGGCGTTCAACTCATCTTGAGGAATTGGCCATATATAATGAAAATCAGAATACGGAAGTGCGCCCTTTGCTGCCAGGGTAACTGGTCGGTTTATAACATCCCAATTGGAGCCAGACCCGTTTAGTGCGGTAACTAAAATTTTAGCCGGAACACCGCCACCCGCAACTTGGAAAGTTGGGTCTTGCGAAAGTCTGGTTATGTCCGGCCATCTTCTGCCTTCGCCTGCAAACTCAATTCTGCGCTCGTTCAGAATTGCCTGGGTTAAAGCGTTTTGATTTGTAAAATTAGCTATGGTATATTGACTGGCCACTGGCACAGCCCGATTTCTAACCGCATTTAACAAATTTAATGCTCTTGTATCTAGTGCAGCTGTCCTTGAATAGGCCTCTGCAACATTGAGTAAAACCTCTGCATAGCGGATAATTGGTGCATAATCTGAACTTGTTGCAGGCTCTCTATATTTATAATTGAAATAATACTTGGCACCAACGGTGGTTTGCTGAATTTGGAGTAATGTTCTTCTAGAATCGTTATTGATCCAAAAAGCCGCGTTATATAAATTTGGGCTTGTAGCTACTAGATTTCGTCCAACCTGACCGTTTAATGCATTTGCTGCAGGACCAAACATATTTGGCAGCGCTCCGTTAACATCTCCATTCGATGCTGGTCCGTTTTCTATAGAAAAAATAGATTCCGAATTGTTTTTATAAGAGACAAATGGTCCATCCGGACTTGCAGTTAACGTATAATTACTTATCGGACTTGTAAACGGACCCGCAGGTGCCGAGGTTCCAAGTTTTGCACCTTCGGTAATTACACCTGCAAAATCATTCATATGAAGCTTAACTCTCGTTTTAAAAGCGATTGCTGCGCCTTTAGTCGCTCTGGTAAAGCCAGCGCCCGCTGTATTGGCAGGCAGGTTTTCTTCGGCAAAATCCAAATCCGCCAATATTTGCGCATAATCTTCGGCCACCGTACCTCTGGGAACCTTCAATTGATCCTGAACCTTGTCAACAGAGTTTACACCAACTGTTCGGTAGGGAACACCAGGTTTATTTCCATTTCCATCAACGTATGGACGGCAGAAATCGATGACTAGTTCATGAAAAGCAAGCGCTCTTAGAAATCTAGATTCTGCCGCATACTTATTTGCCACACTGGTCGGAATTGTTCCTTTTGCGGCCGCTTCGGTAACGCCATCAATTACAACGTTACATTGATTGATAAGGGCATATAAATTGCTCCACATGTTAATATTGTTTGCGGTAGATGAAGTAATGGTACTTTCATAGGTGATCTGATAAAAACTGGCCAGATTGACCATATCTTCTCCCCGCATTTCCGCCTGAATGATAGAAGCGGCCCCAAACGGGTAGCCTCTGCCAGCCCCACCATTATAGCTTCCAACAGTAGCAGTGTTGTATACACCAACCATTGCAAGTTCGATATTAGCCGGTGTAGAGAAAGCCGATGATTCTGAGAGTGCGCTTTTTGGATTAAGATCCGTAAATTTTTTACATGAGCTAACGCATACCAAAGTTAAAAGCCCGAGGGCAAAAACCGTTTCTTTTATCTTAAATTGTTTTAATACTTTTTTCATATCTGTAGCTTTAAAATCCAACATTTATTCCTAAAACATAACTCCTCGATTTTGGATTCGTATTGTAATCTACGCCTGCCTGGCTGTTGGTTGTATTAGATGAATTCAGTTCAGGATCAAGCCCTGAATAGTTTGTAATTACAAATGCATTTTGTACTTGGCCGTACAACCTTACCCTGCTTAAAAATATTGGAGTCAGCCATTTTGTTGGCAATGCGTAACCCAGCATAATGTTTTGCCCTCTAATAAATTTACCATCTTCCACAAACCGGCTTACCGCATTGGAATTTACATTTGTAAAGGCATCTCTGGCATAATATAGTTTAGGTACGCTGGTTTGAGTGTTGGATGGCGTCCATCTATCTAAAACCTCAATTCCGTTATTTAAAAATTTTTGATTTAATAAACTTTCTTGGCGGGTAACATTCATTACTTTATTGCCTCCAGAGAAAACTAGATAAATAGAAAAATCAAAGTTTTTATAGGTAACCGAATTGTTAATTCCCCCGAAATAAGTTGGATTACTATTTCCAAGAATTTGCTTGTCGCTGGAAGATAAAGTCGAGGCAGCACCAAGTGTACCGGGGTTAGCCGGATCGTATAAATAATACGCTTGGTTTGCTATGTTGCCCTGAATGATTTGTCCGTTGGCTTTGTAATATAACGGATTACCATTGGCGGAATTTACGCCTGCATACTGGTACCCATAAATAGATCCGATTGATTCGCCAACACGATTGATATTATAACCAGAAGCTTGAATTACATCCGCATTGTTATTGGCCAACTGGTTAATTTTATTTTTAACAAGGGTTAGGTTAACATCGGTGTCCCAGTTAAAGTTATCGTTTTTGACATTCATGAAGCTTACCGAGAATTCGTACCCCTTATTGGTCATTTTTCCAATATTTTGGTTAATTCCATTTCCGGGTACACCAAGCGATGGTGCCGTTGGAGAGAAAAGAATCAGATTATCGATATCGTTCTTAAAATAGTCGGCACTAACCGTAATCCTACTGTTGATCATCGTTAAATCAAAGCCTATATTATACTTTTTACTGGTTTCGAATTTTAAAGACGCATTTCCTGCCTGCGAATAAAACAAACCACTTTGAGCACCATAAGTTGCAGCTGCAAAAGTTCCGGCAAACGGATAGTTCCCGATATCCGTATTGCCGACTTTTGCATAACCCCCTCTTATTTTGAAATCATTAATAAATTTTAGCCCTTCGGAGGCTGTGAAGAAATTTTCCTTTGAAACCCTCCAGGCCAAAGATGCCCCCGGTAGATTTGCGTCCTGGTTGCCAACAGGCAGAGATGATATTTTATCCTTTCTATACGTTGCACTTAATAGATACCGATCTTTATAGCCGTAGCTTCCACGGATGAAATAGGATTGATAGGCATTTTCTGATATGCCACCACCTATTCCGAAGGTATTTTGTGGAAATGCATTTGAGATGATATTCTCCCCACCAAAAAACAGACTGGAAATATTTGTTCCACTGGCACTAAAAAATCTGAATCTTGATTTTTGATATTCTAGACCTGCGGTTGCACCAATGGAATGATCGCCTATAGTTTTATTGTATGAGACCGTATTGGTCCATACATACCTGAATGTTGGGACATATTGTTGAATTACAGATCCGCCCGTTCCTCGGCCATCTCCATGAAGCGGGCTCCAATAACGATAATCTTCGCCATATAAAGCATTGGTAGAAAGTTGTGTTTTGACATCCAGGCCTGGGATAATATTGATGTTCAAGAATGTTCCCCCCAAGAAATTTAAATTCTGGTTCCTGAAGATATTGTTTTCCAAAACGAATTTAATGTTGGTGTAGTTGTCATCGATTTCTCTTAAGTTGACACCCTTACCCAGTCTTGCCTGGTCTGCGCTAAAATTATAAGATCCATCCGGATTCAGTGGCGAAACATTTGGAAGGGCCCTCAATGCATTAACCATGTTTCCCGATAGGGTGTTCGCACCGATTTGTAACCCTAGATTTTTGCTATAGTTTAGGTTTGCATTGATGCCAAAAGTTAAGTGGTTGTTCAAAGCCTTTTGTTCCAGCTTACCGAAAAACTGGTATTTCGACTGTGTATTTGCTTTAATAATTCCCTTTAAATCCGAATAGCCCAAAGAAAAGTAATAATTCGTCTGATCTGTTGCCCCACTAAAAGCTAAGGAGTGGTTTTGCTGAAAAGCGTCAGAATTTAACACCTCATCCTGCCAATCGGTATTAATTCCGCTTTCTGCCGCGCCAAGGGCTGCACCAGCATTAACCAGTTTTTCGTTCGCTATCGTTACAAATTCAGAACCGTTTAATAATTTAAATCTTTTTGAAGCATTAGCACTTGCAAACCAGGCGCTATAATTTACTTTTGGCTTACCTATTGCACCTTTTTTTGTGGTAATAATCACCACTCCATTTGCTGCCCTTGAACCATAAATTGCCGTTGCAGAACCATCTTTCAGTACATCGACACTTTGGATATCGTTTGGATTGATGTCACCGAGTGGATTGGTCATCATAATTCCACTCTGGCTCCCTGTCACAATTGGCAAACCATCCACAACATATAAAGGATCTGCGCC
Organism: Pedobacter yonginensis; assembly: GCF_003173595.1. Lineage (GTDB taxonomy): Bacteria > Bacteroidota > Bacteroidia > Sphingobacteriales > Sphingobacteriaceae > Pedobacter > Pedobacter yonginense. The sequence continues at coordinate 60,785 of NZ_QGNZ01000004.1, read as the reverse complement.
ATTGGAGATGCTATTGGTCCCCCTGATCCGAATTCTTGGAGCTGAACCTAATATTCCATTTGAAACCGTAACCTGAACACCCGTTATCCTTCCAGCCAAAGCCTGATCGAAACTGGCAACCGGGGCACTGGCCAGTGTTGCACCAGAAACACTCCCGACAGAACCTGTTACGTCCTTTCGCTTAACGCTTCCATAACCAACTACCACGAGTTCGTTTAATGATTTTGCCTCAAGAGTTAAGGAGACATCAATTACATTTGAACTTCCGATGTTAATTGTTCTTGTGACAAAACCAATAGAAGAGAATTGCAGTGATTTACCTGCTGAGGAAATCCTTATAGAATACTTACCATCTGCACCGCTGATCGCGCCACCCGGGCTGCCAGAAATTTTTACCGTAACTCCGGGGATGGGCATTGCATCATCCTTTCCTGTGATGGTTCCCGTAATTGTTCTGTCTTGAGCTTTGGCCTGTATGGCCAAAAGGAAAAAGAGGAACAAACCATGTAAAACTTTTTTCATAAAATTTGATTTAATTAAAAATCAAATTTGAATAATGCTTCACGCTAGGAATAGGAAAAAACCGACATCTAAGTGGTTGTGTGATGAAAATTAATTGTATAACAAAATTCATTTTAAAAATGTCGGTTTTATGCTATTTGCAGACCGTGCTTTTTCTGAGTTTTGAAATCGAATAGGGTCGTTGTAGAAGAACCTGTTTAGTTAATGATATACCGGAGAAAATTAGTGGATGCTATTTTCTTCGGTGTTTTTTTAAGTCGGCTAGGTAGTTACAATAGAGTTACTTTCAGAGGTAATGATTTTTTGTTTTCTGAAGAGACCCGGTGTGAGTCCAGAAAGGTCGTTGAAATCTTTTATAAAATGAGATTGATCACTGAAGTTCAGATGGTAGGCAATTTCTGTAAATGGTATTTCTGGACTGGCAAGCATCAACATAGATTTTTCAAACCTTTTGATTCTCAATAGTTTTTTTGGGGACACACCGATAAAATTTCTGAACTGTCGCTCCAGATGCCTTTCGGACATCTTGAAATACCGATAATAATAATCGATTCTACATGTGTTCTCGGGAACTTCCATCCACTCCAACGCGCCATAAATCAACGGATCTACAGCAAGTTCTCTCCTGTTCAGCTCTATGGTCAGGAATTCGTTGAGGATTTCGATCCGCTGTGATTTATTATTGGATTCGAGGATTCTTTCAGTCAGTTTTCCTGGCGCAAAGTTCAGGAGCTCCACCAGATCATCCCGGAGTTCGTGAGCATCGGTGCCGAACAGGATTTTCATCGCATGTGGATACAAACTCACGCCGGTAACCTCGCAACTGCCGATTGTGCATTCATAAGGAACTGTGGTAATACCGGCCAGAAAGGAATTTGATAATACACCCTCAGCTTTTTTTATACAGGAATTCCCATTGTTGTGCTGAAAGATTATTCTCGGATAGGGATCTGCGAAGATTTTTAAAATGTCTTGATCTGTTTCGGCCTGATAATCCAGAAACCAGTAGTATCTCACCAGTTTGCTCAAATGCTCTGGAGGATTAAAAATAGTGTAACTCATAGGTTAATTGGGTTTATAAATCTTTGATAATGATGTTTTTGTAACTTCTTCCAATCGGGATTTTCTTGCCATTTATTTCAACTTCTGTACTGCTATACGCTCCGATTTTGGCCTTTGCAACAATGAAGGAACGATGAATCCGCAAAAATAAATGTTTAGGAATTTGTGCCTCGATTTGGCCGAGCTGAAGCTTGGTTGTCCATGAAGATTCTTGGGTAAAAATTTTGACGTATTCTTTCAAACTTTCGATATATAGAATGTCTGCCAGGTAGATTTTAATCTTTTTCTTGGCCACGTTTACGAAAATGTATTCCTGTTCCAAAGCTGTAAAACTTCCATCTTCCGGCAAAATACCCTGATAGATTTTGAGCTTATTTACCGCCTGTAAAAAACGATTAAACTCTATCGGTTTTAAAAGATAATCGACCACGTTAAGCGCATAACCTTCAAGTGCATATTCGTGATAAGCGGTAGTTATAATAACGCGAGGAGGATGAGTCAGTGTTTTAACAAAATCCATTCCCTTTAGCTTGGGAAGGTTTATGTCCAAGAACATAACATCTATGTCATCATTCTGAATGGCAACAAGCGCTTCTATGGCATTTTCGTATACCGCTATAAGTTTTAAAAAAGGAACATCGGCTATGTATTCCTTCAAGATTTCAGCCGCAAGAGGCTCATCCTCAATGATAATGCAGTTATAAGTGTTCATTGGATTGAAAGTTAATTTGCAGTTCAATTCTGAAAATGTCTTTCTGATTGATTACCTTTAATTCCGAATCCGGATAGATTAAATCCAATTGTCTTTTTACGTTCCTCAAACCAATATGCTCAGAGAATGCATCTTGAGTTTCTTCCTTTGAATTTTCAACGATAAAACGTAATTTTCTGTTTTTCAGTACAATTTGTATTTTAATGTAAGCTTCAGCTATGCTTTCTCCTGGTCCATGTTTAAAAGCATTTTCAACAAAAGGGAGTAATATGAGTGGTGTTATTTGTTCATCAGCATGGTCTACATCTTCCGTAAATATTATATTAAGACGATTATTAAACCTGATTTTTTCGAGTTCGAGATAATCTTTTAAAATCTTGATTTCATCACCGATTTTGATATTCTTTTTCTCCGACTCATAAAGCATAAAGCGAAGCAATTTGGAGAGTTTTACGACAATCAATGGTGTATGCTCCGATTTTTTTCGCGAGAGCGCATAAATGTTATTTAACGTGTTGAAAAGGAAATGCGGGTTAATCTGGTTTTTAAGAAACTTAAGCTCGGTTTCCAACCTATCCTTCACTAACGCTTTTTCCTTTTTTAACGATTGGATTTGTGTTCTCAACAGTTTTAAGGCTAGGGCAATTCCTGATGAAAATCCCATATCAATAAATCCAACAATCATTCCGTACAGATCGAACAGCTGGAAAGAATTTCCCTGATATTTAGCAATAAGCGGAAAAATAAACCAGTAAAAAAGGATTCTGTTGATTACAATTGCCACCAAAAAACTTAAGGTTATCCCTACAACATTTAGTAGGCTAAACCTTTGAATTTTTAGCGCCTTCTCCACAAAAAGATACAACAATGAATAGGTAAGCACGAGCTTAACAGGCAGCAAAATCAAGGTTACCCTGATGGCTTCAAGCACAACTTCGCCCTGTCCAATTTCTGGTAGCAGGGGCTTAATCCATGTATATTCTAAAAGGCTACTGTGAATTATATAAACAATCCAAAAGGCTAAATGCCTGTAAATCCGACTTTTCACACTCGTAAATTCGGTTTTTTTAAGTTAAAGTTAAAATTAAAATACCAATGACAGCTTTAAGTGTACAAACAACGTGTTAAAACGTTTAAATGAAAATAATTTACTAGCCCGTGCTTGTAAATAGGATAAAACAAAATCTTTCCAAGATTATATACATCTCTCAGGTCATCTCAATTTGCAGATTCAAGGCCATATGGATTATCATTTCGTTATTGCTATACTAAGGATTTGAGATATGGCGATAATAAATGCGCTTTACCCACCCTACCCTAATTTAGTTGAAATGGGCCTTATTCCAACCAAATAGAAAATCAAAGGACCTATCCAATGGATAATGTGCGGGAGAATGGCCAAACTGATACCATCAAGTTTGTTATTGATACTGGATAGTGACATGCATTTTCTATGCAAATGAAAGGTGATAAAACTATCCGTAAAAAAACGATTAAAGTAAATTTGAGAAATGCACCTATGAAGCTAAATAGAGATCCATATTGGGAGACAATCATTTTATAGGCTGAGATTATTTCGACAGAATCTCGTCAATCATACCGAAGTGCTTGGCTTCTGTTGAGTTCATCCAATAATCCCGGCTAGCCGCATCATTTATTTTCTCATATGTCTGTCCGCTATGGTTGGCGATGATTTCGTAAAGTTCTTTTTGAAGCTGGAGAACCTGTCTTACGGAAATCTCCATGTCCATTGCCGTGCCTTGGGTTCCACTGGAAGTCTGATGGATCATCACCCGTGAGTGTTGCAAGGCTGACCGCTTGGTTGCTGCACCAGCGCAGAGCAATACAGCCCCCATGGACAATGCAATTCCCGTACAAATCGTAGCCACATCGGGTACTATATACTGCATGGTATCATAAATCCCAAGTCCGGCATAGACAGACCCACCTGGGGAGTTTATGTAAAATTGTATATCTTTTTCGGGATCAACTGACTGTAAAAATAGCAACTGTGCCTGGATCACGTTGGCATTGCGTTCGTCCACGGCTTCACCTAAAAAAATTATCCGGTCCATCATCAAGCGGGAAAATACATCCATCTGCGCTACATTCAATTGCCTTTCCTCTGTGATGTATGGGGTCATAGCTACAGGTAGTGCCAAGGTACTATTGCGGGATATGTAAGCTTCTGTATACAAGCTGTTGATATTGTGATGTTTTAACGCATATTTGCGAAATTCGTTCTTTTCCATATGGTTATAGAAGTTAAAAAATAGGCATGGGTGTCCCATACCGTAGAATAGTTTAAATGAATGTACAGTGGTTTTTAACTTATTTACTTCGTGAAGATCCTCATAATCCAATTACGGAAATTTCGGTGTCTTTTATATGAGAAGAGTTGCTGATGTATCTGTTGGATTTCCTTTCTCAACTTTTCCCTTCCGTAAACATTGACAAGCTCATACGACTTTTCCTGCCAATAGATGCTTTCATCCAGTTCTGGCTGCAGTATAACCCTTGCCTGCATCAGGATCTTTTCCGCTTCACCCGGATTTGATAAGAGGAACTGTTCTATGATTATTAGTTCATTCAAGGATGTCTGCATAGTGGATAGATTTTTTCTTTACGGTGTGTTTCACCTTTTCTAAGCACTTGAATTTTTGGGCTGTAGCAGACCGTGCTCCGGAAAACCCAAATTCCAGGGCTAATTTGTCCATTGGCATTTTTTCGTAGTAAAATGCGTTAAGTAGATCCATGCATTTTTTACCAGAACTTTGGAGTAACTTAAACAAGCTTGAAGAGCATATCTGTTTATCATCAGGACTGCCAAAAGAGATATTCTCCTCGAATTCCGCATCTAGGGCATCGATTGAAGCTGTGGCCAAATACTTGCGAAGCCGTTTGTTCCAAAGATATCTTGTTATGCCGAAAACATACGTCTTTTCGCTGTACTGTAAAATCAGTTGCCCCTCCATTCGCTTTTCATAATAGATTATAAGTGCATCCTGAAAGACATCACGAGCTTCCTCAATTGAGCCGCCCGTTTTAGCAACATATTTTGCAACAAGTGGAAATGCATCCTTATACAATGCCTTAAGCCAGGCATCACGATTGTTCCCTGGCAACTCTGTTTTTTTTGCTATGGCCATACTAACCTGTTTTTTAATAGTATGTGGGAGTTTTAGTGCAAATATCACCATTTATTTTTTTTATTCATTTAAATATTGATGAACAGCATAATGAGCGATCGAGTAGTAGAACTTTCATCTCTTTTTCGCTACCCATGCCTGATCGTTTACTCATCGTTTAATGAGTCAATACCCTGCTCCCTTAACTTGTCCAAAGTTTGTTTCATGCCCTCAACCTGTTCCCTAGGATGTCCATGCCAATGCTTGACCTCACCAACCACCCTGAACGGATATTGTGAACGATAGGATTTTGTTGGGTTACCAGGAAACTTTTTGTCGGTTAGGTCAGGATCATCCTCAATCGCTCCCGTTGGCTCTACAAGGTAAATTCTTTCAGATCCTTCGGCCAGGGCAAGTTCCGCACCCCAGATGGCAGCATCCAGAGTTGCCGAAAGGAAAATATACTTTGCTCTTTTTTGTTTTCCAAAGTTCGAGAAAAAACCGGGTTCAATTAAATCCCCAATGTCCCTGTGGATCTTTGTGCCATGAAAGTAAGTTTGTGAAAAAGGGGTTGGGCCCTGACTTTTTTGGTTGTTAATTTCTTTTTTCTTTTCCATTGTTCTTGTTTTTTGATTTGAATCTTATCTTTTTCAATTAAGGGTCTTAGGTATTGATAATCTGGTTTGCGAAAGAATCTTATTTTATTTTCCCAATCCATGAAAGTTTCATTTGGCTCATCCGGTCCGAAAGATAGCTGATTCTACTTTACCTGGAGCGATCCCAATAACATAAGTAAGGTGATTTGATGATCGCTCAAAAATGAAGTATTCCAGAACCAAAAAAACCTAGGATGCATTCAAATTTTATGGTTATGGGAGCAATGGAAAGCATACCCGTTTAATAAAGATGAAATATGCTTTTCTTCCAATTTTATTGTGACCTTAAGATCAACTGACTGCAGTCTGACTACCGCAGCCAGCAGGAAAATCATGGTCTGTAAGTCACAAAAAGAACTTTTATTCATTTTAGTTCAGATTTTTTAAGCAAAAATATAGTTGTTAACTTTATTTATATTGTATAAAATCGCCAGATCCTCACCATCGCTTTTGAAAAAAAAATGTTCTGTCTAATCCTGAGCGTATCTTCAAAGGTAAATTTTTTGCTGTCAATTTGTTCCATGGAAACCCAGGTCATTAGTATAAAAAATGCACTAAGACCGTTTATCACTACTATTTCCTTATTGAAAACCGCTCTATGGGCCAGTCTACAGACCTTCATCCCAGGTATTATTCGGGTAAACGACACGTCCTGTTGAGTTGAAATTGAATGGATCCATTAAGGCGCTTTGGTTCTGTTTTCATCTCCATGCCAATGGCTCCCTGTTCATGCTGGATTTAGAAACCCTGACTAATTCCTGCTTGGGCCCGGAAGAAAATTAAGACTTGAATGGAGTATTGTATGCTACAATTCCGAGTATAATCTGTTATCTTCTGGGAGTAGGATATAAATCTAAGTGGAAACGCTTTTGAAGTCGGATTGCTGATCATATTTCTTTGCGCAGAATTGTGTCAGAATCGTCAATGTGATATTTTTCAAAACCCATTTTTTCCACCACCCTTATTGCCCGCAGATTTCTTGTTTTTGTATGCCCTATTATTGTTTTTATTCCTAAATCATCCTTAGCAATTTTAACCAATAAGTTAAAGGCAAATCTCATGATCCCTTTACCCCAGTAACCAGGGTATAGAGAACCTCCAATAGAAATTTCTTTTAACTCCATATTCCAGTGATGAAGTGCACAATCACCAATAATAGATTCTGGTTTATCTTTTAATCTTATTGTAAAGATAAATTCACACGCATCGATGACTCGCTTTGTAAACTCTTCTGGGGTTTCGTCTGGTCGAAATGGACTTTCAGAAAAATTCGCCTTCAATTCGAGTTGTCTATAGATACCTGAAAAAGCAATTGCATCACTTAGTGTTAATGGTTTAAGTACGATATGTTCTTCGTTATACATTCAGTAAAATAATAATGCTATATATTTGATCCCAGTTTTAATGGCATCATCGAAAGCTATGTTTTTCATCACCATAAATATAAATACAATTTAAAATATCTTGTTCTGAAAGTAGGTTTTTATATCTCTTAGCAAATGCACGCTCACAACTGAGGAGTGTTCGCGTTTGGGTTTTATATTTAGTCCTCGATTCTAGTCTTGACTTATTTTTCTAACAAAGTCAAAGGAACTTTTAGCTCCCTAATCTATTCGTCAGCAAGCTTTGCTGAAAGCCGCTCCCAGTTATGTTTTTAAATGATTTTTCGCATTTTTGGGTTAGTGATACAAGCACGCATAACCTTGGGTTAATTGTAATTCTGAATAATTTCCCATTATATTGTGATCGGACTTCTAGGTTCATGCGCTCATCTAAAACAATGTACTTTATTATTAATTTGAATAAGTGCACTAAAAAAGTACTTGAAATTGGCATAATGCCCAAATTGTTCATTGTAGCTTTAGTTAATTACTTTTGTATCCTGATCATGTACCAACTTCCATATTCTTTCCACTTTAAAAAATTAAAACCAAATAAGCATTTGTTAAAAAGATTACTGTTCATCTGTTTTAAACTTAGCGTACCTATACTTTACATTGGCCTAACCAACCATACATTCTGAATAGTATTGAGAACCTCCAAATGTATTTGCCATAAACTATCTTGAAACCAGATTTTGTGCATTTTTTTAACTTGGCCTTTTGATTTAGAAACTAACCATCTGGAAAAGTCAAGATAACACTGTCACCGACAGTTTCCAATATTCCGTTTAGATCCCTATCCAACACAGCTTTTTGATGCTTATTTAAAGTTAATATGAAACCGGGATTTTTTTTATCGACTTTCAGCATGAAGGCAAATCAAAATCATCAGGAACAAAATTAGGAGACCTTTTATTATCTTAAAATTTATCACTTCAAAAATAGGCCTTTCGATTAATGGCGGATTGTAAAAAACCGCCATGTTCCAAAGAAATGACATATACAGATGATACCTCACCTTAAATACATTTCAATCATTTCACTACGCAAGGAGAAATACCGAATTTTCTTTGAACGTTGAAAAATATTGGTCAGAAGAATTTCCAATATCCTCTGAGAATTGTTTCATGATAAACCTTTTTTCATAAGCATGTTTTTTGGCCTGATTTATCTTGTAATCATGTAGAAAGCCAAAAACTGAATTATTGAATACCTCCTTGCACCCATTTTTAGTTTGTTGGTATTTGCAGCTGAGACCTCTGGCCAGTTCGCTAAGCGAGGACGGATTGTTAGCTTGCATGAGCAAATAGTCTAGGCATAATGAAGGCCTCAAACAAACGCAGTTTTGCAATTTAGTTTTCTTTCAAGCGGTGATGTCTGATGGGATTCCACCTATAAAGCCAAAGGTTCAAAACATTTAACCTACAGGTGAGGTAATTTTAGAGCACTGGTAAACTTGCAGCTCTTAATGCTATTTAAACATTGGTGCATCTCAAAAGTGATACTCCGGTTTGCTGCAACCCAAGGGAATAAACCAATAAGATTTTGGAAGAGCATTCCAGTATTGTACTTAATATTGACAATGAACAAGAAGAGATTTAAATCATCGTCGGTTTTCTACAATTATTGTAAAAAACAACGCGCTAACTTCGTATTGGTATTCAAATAACATCTAGCCAAACCTGTTTAAATCGACAACCATCAATAATTATTAAAATGCTCAGGCTCCTGCAAATAATCTTTCTTTCCTTTATGGTGATCAGTTCAGAGCAGAAATTATTTTGCCAGAATTTTACGTTCCCTGGAAATAGAGAAAAGCAGTCCATAGATTTCAAGCTAGTAAAAAATCTAATTATCATACCTGTTAAAATTAATGGAAAAGGTCCTTTCAACTTTATTCTTGATACCGGCGTTGGCCCAACCATTATTACCGATCCAACCATTATTGACAGCGCAGATTTTAAAGGCATGAGAAAAACAAGTATCTCTGGTCTAGGAAATAGCGATATTCCCGGATTCCTTTCTCAAAACATTTCTTGCAGAATTGGTCAAGCAACACTTCAGAATATGCCTACGGCTATTTTAGAGCGAGATTATTTTAATCTGTCAGGTTATCTCGGTATGCAGGTTCAAGGTATTATAGGTTATCATTTCTTAAATAGTTTTATTGTCGATGTAAGGTATGGTAACAATAGAATTGTTTTTTACCAACCCTATGCTAAAGTACGCTGGAAAGGTGATGTTATACCAATCAAAATTGAAAACCAAAAAGCATATTTAATGGCTACAACCATGCTTGAGAATGGCCAAATTGATACCAGCAAATTCATTATCGATACTGGTGCGAGCCATGCGCTCTCTATGGAAATGAAAGATGATAAGGCCTACCCGCTACCAAAAAAAGCAATTAACGCAAATTTGGGAATGAGCCTGAGCGGACAGATCAGGGGCTATGTGGGCCGTACTTTTTCTTTTACGCTGGGAAAGTATGTTTTTAGCAACGTGCTCTCTGGATACCCTGATTTTGACAGTATCGAAGAGAAAATTAAATCAAGTAAGAGAAACGGGAATCTAGGGGCAGACATTTTAAGGCGATTCAACATCCAGATCAACTATAAGGATGGATATATTCGCATTAATCCGAACCGCTTTTATAAAGATCCTTTTGATTATGATATGGTTGGAATGGTTGTGTATCTGGATCAATCTTCCTTTAGCCGGTTTTTTATAGGTGAAATAGATGCCGATTCCCCCGCAGAAAAGGCCGGATTGCTTCCTTCTGATGAAATTTTAGGCATAAATCTAGTTCCAATTACACAATATACAATGCAACAGCTAAACCATTTATTTACATCGGGACAAGAAAGAAGCCTGATTGTAGAAGTTTATCGAGCGCCATCGATTTTATATAAAGTAGTAAAAATGAAAAAAAGAATCTAAACCAAAGCAGAACTCAAATGAAGGCTATTAACCAAATTTTAAATCTGATTTCAATCCTTATTTTTTCAATTGCCATTTCAGGAATCGGATTTGTACACCTGCTTTCAGATCACTTTCCTATCGGACTTCTTCCAGTATCAAAATCCATTTTCACAGGTATTGTTTGTTATACCGTTGGCGTAACCATGATTATGGCATCAGTTCTTTTGAACTTTCAAAAGACAAGCAGAATTGCATCAATTTTACTTTCTATTCTACTTTTAATTTTAACCCTAGCCATTTCTATTCCAGATTTAATTGGCCATTTTTATAATGCAAACAACTGGACAGGTACATTTGAAATGATTTCTCTATTTAGTATTTCCCTGATCATATCTGGATTCATACTTAAGAATACAACTGTTTTAAGATGGGGAAACTATCTTTTAGCATCTGGCTTAATTGTATTTGCTGTACTGCATTACCGCTATGCAAAATTTATTATTTTTTTAATGCCTGGTTGGGTTCCAGAAAAAGAATTGTTAAACGGGATGATCATGGCTGTTTTCTTATGCTCTGCTTTTAGTTTAATTTCCTCAAAACTGAGCAAAATTACCATGCCCGTGTTGGGTAGCATGTTTCTAATCTGGGTGTTAATCCTGCATCTTCCCAGAGTAATGGAAAAACCATTAATCGAAGCCGAGTGGACGAGTCTATTTATAGCCTTGGCAATGGGCTCAGTCGCCTTTTTTCGTTTCCTACCGCTTGTACAAACCGAAAATCCTTAATCAATTTATTTCAGTAGTAAAACGTCGGTTTTTTACAATGTATATTTCTACGGTGCATATATTTTTGTGCTGATTCACATTGGAATTGGAGCAAACTAAGGCACAAAATGAAACAGGTATTTTTATTGATCATCTTTATTATATCCACTAAAAATGGTTTTGCTCAACAGGTAGTGTCAACGTCCGCGAATAAGAATAAAACCCCGAAGGAAATACCGGCTAATAAAACACAACAAATTGTTGTCTTAGATGGAATTCCGGATGAAGATGCCTGGAAGGATGCCGGTATGGCCACAAATTTTGTAGAATTCAGGCCAAGAGTTGGCCGAGCTGAAGACTACGCCTCCAGAACGGTTACTTACATTATGTATAATGAGGAAGGTATTTATTTTGGCGGTTACTGTTTTGAGCGATGTAGAGATAGCGTTGCTACTGAACTCAAAGGGAGAGATAAAACTGGAAATACGGACTATGTCTGCTTAATCTTAGATACTTACAGAGACAATTTAAACGGCTTTGAATATGTTTTAACCCCATTAAACGAGCAAATAGACGCCAAAGTGATCTTGGTAAATAATACCGTTAACGAAGATAACAGCTGGAACGCTGTTTGGCAAAGTGCAACAAATATTAGCGATAAAGGCTGGAGCTTTGAAATGTTTATACCATTTAGCGCCACAAGATTTAGCAAAAAAAACATTCAGGACTGGGGTTTGAACATGTTGCGAAAACGCCAGAAAAAACCAGCGCAATATTCATGGAATCCGATTAACCCAAGCCTTGTAAATAACTTTATGACCCAAGAAGGTTATTGGATGGGACTAAAGAACGTTAGTCCGCCCTTAAGGCTTCAGTTTTCTCCCTATCTTTCCACTAATTTAAACCATTACCCCACAAATATCACCGGAACGCGGAATTATAAAGCTCAGTTTAGTGGAGGGATGGATGTGAAGTATGGAATAAATTCTGCCTTCACCCTTGATGCCACATTGGTTCCTGACTTTGGCCAGGTGCAGAGCGATAACTTAGTGCTGAACACAACCCCTTTTGAAGTACGGAATAATGAATACAGAAGCTTTTTTACAGAAGGAACAGAATTATTTACCAAAGGAGACTTTTTTTATTCACGTAGAATTGGTGGGTTTCCCATTAAATATAATGAAGTTTCAGGCACTTTATCGCCTCAGGAAAAAATTTCCGAAAATCCATTAGAATCAAAGCTTTTAAACGCAATAAAGATTTCAGGCAGAACAAACAAAGGTCTTGGGATAGGCATTTTAAATGCCATAACCCAGACTCAATTTGCAACCGTCCGAGATACTATTTCGGGAACAGAAAGAAAGGTAGAAACAGATCCGTTAACCAATTATTCGGTAATTGTACTTGATAAAACTTTAAAAAACAATTCAAGCATCTCGCTATTAAATACCAATGTTTTACGGCGGGCAGGAAATTACGATGCCAATGTTATTGCTTTGCTTTTCGATCTTAATGACCACAAAAATATCTGGAATTTTGGTGGTAAGCTTGCCATGAGCAATCTGATTGATCATCTACCTGATGGAGAATCGAAAAATGGTTACAGCCATTTAATTTATCTGGGCAAAATTGCCGGTCGCTTTACTTATAATCTTTCGCAAACGCTTTTCGACAAAAAATATACCAATGCCGATTTAGGGTATTTCACAAATAATAACACTTTAGATCATAAGTTCCAATTTGGATATAAGTGGGTAGAACCTAAGCATTGGTACAATAATATGGCGCTTAATTTTACCGGAGTTTACAGTATGCTTTATGCTCCAATGGATAAGCAAAGCCAAAAAAATCAAAGAACCGATTTGCAGTTAACTTTTGATGCCCAAACCAAAAGCTTTTACAACTTAAAGGCCATAATCGGTTTCACCCCCGCTCGTAATGATTTCTACGAACCACGCCGGATAGGTTATTATTTCAAGAGAGAAAATATCTTTGATTTGAATGCCTCTGTTACCAGCAATCAAACCAAAAAATATACTTTCCGCGTAGGGGCAGATGTAAAACGCTATCAGGATTTTGACCATACGGAAATGATCAATCTTCAGCTAAAAAACGGGTATATTTTTAACAATAAGTTTTCGCTCGCACACGAACTTTATTACGATACCAGACACAATGATTACGGTTACACCACAATTGCAGCAAATTCGGAAATCATATTTGCAAAGCGGGATCAGCTCACCATAGAAAACATTTTAAATTTAAAGTACAGTTTTACGAATATGATGGGCATAACTTTTAGAGCGAGGCATTATATGAGTAAAATTACCAACCACCAGTACTATAGTCTTTTAACGGATGGCTGTCTTCGAGTTAATGTTTTTAATAGAGATTTAAATCGAAATGTAAATTTCTTCAATATAGATATGGTGTATACCTGGCAGTTTGCGCAAGGCAGTTTTATTAACCTAAGTTGGAAAAATTCTATTTCTACACTTTCTGATTTAACAGAGGATGATTACTTCTTCAACTTTGGAAATACACTTCGATCTAACCAAAACAATAATATCTCGCTAAAAGTTATTTACTTTTTGGATTATCTAACCTTCAAGAAAGCCAAGGGTAAATAGAAACCATTTTTGAGCATAATCTGTAACATGCTTATTTTCTTTTAGTCTTTAAAAGACCGAAGTGGTGCAAACCGAAGGGCTTGTCGGTTTTGTTCTATTTGATTTGGAGTAGGTTTATTAAGTTGGGTTCAGAAGAGTATGATATAATATGAAAGAATTATGAGTTATCAGCAAATTGCACCGCCAGCTAAAATTGCCAAATACATAAAATCTTTGTGGGTTTACCAATCAGAAGAATTAGGAGAGAACAATTTATTTCGACTCAGTGCTGATGGTTGCCCGGGACTTATTTTCCAGCACGATGATGCAGGTTTTTTTTATAAAGAAAATAAAAAATTACCAACAGCATTTTTGTATGGACAGGCAACTAAATTTTCTGAAATTCAACTGTATGGTAAATTCAATACAATCGGCATATATTTTCATCCTAACGCATTAAAATCTATTTTTGGTTTGGATGCACAGGAGCTTACGGATTCCTGTACAGCTATTTCTCAAATTAACTCGAAAAACCAAAATACATCAGAGCTGTTTCTAAATGCAAAATCAGTTAACAATCAGATCGAAATTGTCTGTAAATACCTTTCTCAACAGATTGATCAAAATAAGTTTAATAGGGCTTGCAGTACGGACTATGCCCTACAAGCGTTTGCCAGCGATGTTCAATCTAATTCATATCAACAAGTATTAAATAAACTTGCATTGACACAAAGAACCTTTGAGCGTAAATTTTTGCAACGGATCGGCATCTCTCCTCAATTATTTCTTAGAATCAGCCGCTTTCAGAAAAGTGTAGGAGAGCTAAAAAGCAAGCGTTATGAAAAACTTTCCGATATCGCATTTCGTAACGGATATTCGGATCAATCCCATTTCATTAGAAATTTTAAAGAATTTGCCGGAATATCCCCTAACCGTTTTAGGCAAGAACAAGAAATAGTTAAAAATCTATCTATATCAAAATATTAATGGTGGATGAGTTCATTTTAGACATTGTCGGTTTTTTACAATCCAAATTCAGGGTAGCTAAATACCTTTGAAGGTTAATTATTGTTCGCTTTTATATAAAGTTTACAATATCAAATAGCTATGGTAGCAGGGAATAGTCATTTCGGAAATATAAAAGACCTGGTTATGAGGTGCGTAATCCTAAACATTTCTGAATGGGAAGCATTTAAAGAGTCCTTTACCCTTATAAAAGTTCCGGCAAAAAAAATATTGCTGAAAAAGGGGCAAGTTGCCCATCATCTCTATTTTGTAAATCATGGGATCTTAAGGCTATATTATATCAATTCTAGAGGCGAAGATATAACCGCATTTTTTTTCAAAGAAAAACTTTTTGCAGGTAGTTATGAAAGTTTTATTTTACAAAAACCGAGTTTACAGCAAATAGAGGCCTTGGAAGATACCGAGTTGCTTAGCATAAGTTTCGATAAACTTCAGGAACTGTACAAGGAAATTCCAAAAATAAATATTTTAACGCGGGTAATAACCGAACAGCGGTTTATAACAGGACAAGAGATATTTTCCTCATTTATACTTAAAACGGCGGAGGAGAGATATGTTCTTTTTAGCGAAAAACATCCAGACCTGCTTTTAAGGGTTCCACTTCAATATGTTGCATCTTTTCTTGGGATGACTGCCGTTTCGTTAAGCAGGATTAGAAGGAGATTAATAAAGTCTAGTCTAATTTCTTAACAATTGTAAAGCAGTGCATAAATTTCTAAAGCTAATTTTACAGAAAAAAGCGATGAAAAAAATCAGAATTACAGCACTATTGCTAACATTGACATTTTGCACTATGACCAACTTAAAAGCCCAGCAAAAAAGCA
This sequence comes from Pedobacter yonginensis, assembly GCF_003173595.1. Taxonomy (GTDB): domain Bacteria; phylum Bacteroidota; class Bacteroidia; order Sphingobacteriales; family Sphingobacteriaceae; genus Pedobacter; species Pedobacter yonginense. The sequence continues at coordinate 45,178 of NZ_QGNZ01000004.1, read as the reverse complement.
AGCCGCATTTCGAAATAGAAGTCGATCCGATTGCGTATATCTTTAACGGTTATTCTGTTCATATAGGTTACCAAATTAATAAGCTGAGATTCGATGCAGGCTTTTTTGGGATTGACCAGCCTGATTTTGTTACCAGAAATGAAATTTTTAAAGATCGTTCGCAAGGATTTGGAATAAAGGCTGATTATTTTTTTAAGCCAAGAAAAGGTTTTTTCGCCGGCATTCAGGCTGACTATTCTACAGATAAAATTATTAAAAAAGATACCAAGACGAGTGTTATATCAAAAGGGGTTGTTGCAGGTTTGAGGGGTGGTTATCGATTTACTTTTACAGGGGTTGAAAAAGATCGTACAGGTTTCTACTTCAGTCCATGGCTTGCCGTTTTATATACTCCAAATGCGAAGGATATAAAGATAGAAGGCGAAACATTTAAACGGCCAAAAATATCGCTGTTTCCTACTGTACATTTCGGTTATAGCTTTTAAGGATAGCATTCATTTATATGTAGTTGTTTATCGATTTATGCGGATCAGGCGATTGCCGTTAATTAGAACAAGATAGTACGTGATTTTTATATCCTCTAAAATCTTCCAAAAACGTCCACAAAAGTGTTTTTGCGGGCTCTCGTTGAAAATTGTATGTATGGATACACTTAGCAGTTTGCCAACGCAAGGACAAGTTCAACGTGATCCAGTTGAGTATACCGGTAGGCATTCATTAATTCTTTAAACCAAGGTAGACTTAATAGATTATCCCAGTTGTTCCGCTGCGGTCGTTATCATAAAAAAATGTAGTAGTCGGACTGGGCAGTAAGCAGCGTGATCTATCAGCGCTACCCTGCCCTTTCTCCAGGAAGGCATCTTGATCTGGGATATTTCATCAAAGTATACCCTTTCCCATCTGTCCATTGTTTCTAAAATTTTCGGGACCTCCCATCCACTGACCGCAAATGTCCCACGATATTTTTTGTTCGTTAAGGTGTCCGCTAAGTATAGACCAGCCTATGGATCTGAACTTTAGCAACGAATTTCGTGTCGCTAAATGTGGTCATTTTATGAGCCCAGCTATATCAATCCCCGAATCAGCTCCTGCCGGGTATCCCCTCCCCTAAGCACGGCAAAATAGAACCCAAAATAATGGTAAAAACTGTGCTCCCGACAAAATCAGTTTTGAACACCGGAATGTACATCATCTGCACCAAATCAGATCAAAATCAAGGTGTGCCCAGTTTTCAAAAAAAATTGCATACCTGATACTCATCCAGTGCTATGGATTATTGTTAATTTTTAATCTTTAAAAGAATTTATATTTATCGCATTTCTTTCTGAACAACGGCGATAGTATCCTTGGAATAGATACCTGATCGTTATCATCAAAAAACTTTTTTAGAGAAACTAATTCAAAATCAAAACTTGATTGAAGATTTATAAAATCTGATATAAGATGATTAAAACACGTCACAATCTGCATTCTTCCGCGGAACTAAACCTAGCTTTTGAATCATTGTATTGTTTAAATGGATGCAATTCGTCTATGTAAACGTGGCTTTCTGCTTTAGTGCATTTGTTTATTTCTCTAAAAACTTCATCTAGGTTCTCAATATGTTCTAGCACAAGACTGAATGTTATTAAATCATATTTCTGAGTAGCAAAATCCCATCTGTTTGTGATATCTGAATGTTCAAAAACAACATTATTGCTTAGAATTTTACTTTTTGCATTTTCCAGCATTTCTTTTGAAAAATCAACTGACAAAATATGATTACAATTATCCTGAAGCCAAACTGTGTTTTTTCAAGTACCGCACCCGATTTCTAAGCAGTTTTCAAACTTTATATCTTTAAAATTTCCTTTAAGGCTAATCCTTCTAAATCTCTGGTTTTGTTTTCATCAGACTCATACTGGTTTGCACATGGTCATATGCTTGTTTTACTTTCATTTTTTTAATAGACTTATTCATGTAATATTTCTATATACCCTTCAGTTCCATTTAGACGTATTTTTTGACCCTCCTTAATGATTTTAGTAGCGTCATCAACTCCAACAACAGCGGGTAAACCGTACTCACGGGCGATAACTGCCCCGTGGGTCATCACTCCTCCTACCTCAGTAACCACTCCCTTTACGGATAGAAATAACGGTGTCCAACTTGGATCTGTAAACGTAGTAATTAAAATATCGCCTTCTTCTAAATCTGCATCTTCCATTTTCATTATCACACGAGCCCTTCCCTCAATTATTCCTGAAGAAACAGCCAAACCTACGATGGCTCCAATTGGGAGGTTTTCCCTATTGTAATTTCCGTTAATAATTTCGCCATCCGAAGTAATTACCCTTGGTGGACTTAATTTTTGAAATGCTTTATACTCTTCTTTGCGTTTGATGATAACTTCATAATTTAGTTTTTTGGCTAGAACTACTCCTTTCAATTCTTCAAAATTCAAATAGTAAACATCTTCTTTTTCATGAATAATCCTTTCTTGTAGAAGCTTCTCAGCTTCTCTTAAAATAGCCTGTTTGTAAATCATGTAACGACTAATTATGGCATACTTAGGATATTCACGATAACCGGCGTAATGCCGAACTAAATCTATCATTTGTTTTGTTTCCTTTGCTTTTTGCTCGCCTTCAGACATTAACCTTAATTTTTTTAGGAGGTCTTGTTCTTTTTTAAAAGATTCTTGACGTCCTTTCTCAAATTTTTCAATGCCCACATTATCCTTGAAATTCTTGATATTGTTAAGAATAAGAGGAACAAGAATTATTGGTTTTTCCGCCCATCGATTGTTTGTAATGTCTATTTCACCAGCACACCTCATTCCATATTTTTCGAGATAAGAATTTATTGCTTCATAAGCTTCGATTCCTCCGTTTAAATGCACTATTTCGTCTAAGAAATTATCTTTTTTAGTATTTTGTAAATACTTAATCACTTCTGGGTAAGGACGAATTACATCCGCAACTTCTAATAAATCTATGCCCATTTCAGAGGTAATATTGTTTGGGACAGATTGGGAAATAACGTCTGCTACATTTTTCTCACCCAGCCATTCATACATTTTTTCGTTAATCCAGGCTGATGCATTCATCCCGGTCATAATTACCTCAAAACTTTGTGGGTTAGTTGTATCCTTCTTTAATTGTACAATATCATCCAATATAAAATCAAATAAATCTGAACCCGATTTCTCAAGAATATTTTGCTTTAATGCTCTTAATGAAGATTCACAAACCTTAATTAAATCTGAAACGATTGTAGGATGATAATTGTTAAGAGCTTGGTAATTGGGAAGCGAAACAGGCTTTTGATCTGAGGCTGATTCGGGCTTACTATCGGGCAATAATTCTATGAAATCTCCGCGATTGATAATGGTTATAAGCGCATCTTTAAATAGTGGATCAAATTTTCCTAAAGTATTTAATACAGTGTCTCTGCTACTGGGCGAAGCGAGCATAGGTGTAACATCAACAAATAATCTCCCACCTGCTACACGAGTGTTTTGAGGTGTCATTAATAACCAAAAAGATGACCCTAATGGTTTCATAGCATCTGTCATCATCTGCTGATGACCAACAGAGATATAGATATGATTCTTTTGATCGATAGCTTGAGGGACTGGATATAGTGTAGTGATTGGCCGACTTTGAACTATATAAAAAGTATCGTCTGCGAAACACCATTCAATATCTTGTGGACATCCAAAGTGTTTTTCTATAGTTCTGCCAAGAGAAGCTAACTTCAAAACCTGTGTCTCTGTTAGCACTTGAATATCCTGTCGTTCAGCTTCCACATTAAATTTCTCTACACCACCATTTTTTAAGGGATAAATTTCAACTTTTTTACTGGAAATGCTCCTATCAATTAACTCTCCATCCCTTATTTTGTAATTGTCAGCATTAACTAACCCAGAAACCAGCGCCTCACCCAATCCAAAACTAGCATCAATAGATATAATTTTTCTATTTGAATTGATAGGATCGGCAGTGAACATGATTCCAGCCACATCTGAAAAAATCATTTTCTGAACAATAACAGACAAATGCACTTTTCGATGGTCAAATCCATTTTTAATCCGATAGATGACAGCTCTCTCAGTAAACAGAGATGCCCAACAATCACTTATACGCTTTAATATTTTGTCAATTCCTATTACATTTAAGTAGGTATCTTGTTGCCCTGCAAAAGAAGCGGTAGGTAAATCTTCTGCCGTAGCACTAGAACGTACTGCGTAAGCATTTTCTTTACCGAGATTTTCAACTTGTATTGTAACTTCTTCAATTATATCTTTTGGTAAGAATTTGATACTGAAAGCCCTACGAATATCACTGCTAAGTTCCCTAATTTTGTCCCGGTCTTCGGTTTTTAGAAGACATAAATCCTCAATAAATTCTTTAATTAAAGGAGTTTCCTTGATAATTTTTCTAAATGCTTCTGTTGAAACACAGAAACCATCCGGCACAAGCACACCCTTAATTTTTTTTAGTTCTCCCAAGTTGGCGCCTTTACCGCCTACTTTTTCGATATAATTTTTATTTACTTTTTTGAGATCAAGAATGTATGTATTCATTTGATGTATGTAATAAAATGATTAACTTTTGATAATTATTGATTCTGATACAATTAATAATTACCGTTGCCTATTGTCAACTTCAGTTGAGTATTTTTATGTATATGCGATTTGGTATTTATACCATAGAATGAATAGAAATATTATTATCCTCTGTTAATATTTCCTATTACTCTTTTGCTGATTTCAATACTTTTTAAAAAGTAAGTCTCAATAACTTTAACTTCATCTTCAGAAAATGAGGTAATTAATTTTTCAGACTCAATCCGGAATTCTTGATAAAGTGGTTGAAATAACAACATTATTTTTTCTATGTCTGGAACTATAACAACTTTCCGTCTGTCATTCTTTTCAAACTGTCGTTTTACCAATTCTCTTTTTTCAAACCTGTCTATCAAACCAGTAGTTGCTCCTGTTGTAAGCCCGGTAATAGTTGCCAATTCTCCTGCTGTCATCTTGCCTTTTTCAATAAAAAAACCTAAGTATTTACTATCCGTTCCTGATAACCCAGCTTTTTTTGCAATAGTTTCATGCATTTGTAATGAAGTGTAAGCATAGTTTTGAATAAGCTTCCTTATGTTATTAATGAGTTCTTTATTCATTTAAATATCTTATTTACTAATTATCTTAGTTACAAAGATAAATAATTTTTGCTAATTTTGGAACAAAGTTTTAAAAAACGAATAAAAATAAGTTAACCTTATATTAGAATATTGTAAAAAACCACCATTTTAACACCTTGATAATGAGATGTTTTATAGCTCTAATCTATTTCAGTTTATACAATTCAATAAAAATCATTGTTTTTTTGTAAGTTCACTTACTTTGTAAACTAAAACAACAGCGAAGGCAGAGATTCCTATAACTAAATAGCCCAGTATATCAAAATTTTGAAGAGGACTTTTAGTTGTAGATTGAAATACTACGGTACTCGCTAAAACTACTCCTAATCCTCCTGCCATTTGTTGCAATGATGTAGAGACACTCATGTATGCCCCACGATTTTCTTGTTTAGGTATCATAGAGTTAATTGCCTGAAATGGCCCCATCCTGCTCATTATAGCAGCAAATATGAAAACATTCATAATTAACACAACCCAAAGAGGAACAATCGGCAATTGAGTATAAATAGGAACTATGATGATGGTCAAAAAAGAACCTATTAAGAAAATTTTAAACTTATCAAATCTGTCGGATAATTTACCCACCAATGGCATAATAAAAAAAGCTGATGTACCAGTAACTAAGAATATGATTGGCACATCATCATTACTGAGATGAATATTATTTATCAAAAAAATACTGATAAAAGGCTGGAGCATCATTCCCATTCCGAGCAATATGGTTGCTGAGAATCCAATTTGATGTCGTCGAACCTTTAATATATGCCATAAATGCAAGAACGGCTGTGCGTTCGATTCTTTATTTAGGTGTCCTTTAAGTGGTTTCAGTTTGAAAAAAACTGCTATTTGCACTAAGATTGAAAGAATTACAATCAAATAAAACGTGTACTGCCATCCTAACCTATTTGCTATAAATAACCCTAAGGGAATTCCTAAAATTTGACTTGCTGCAAATGCCATTTGGACAGTGCTCATGGCTCTACCTCTTTGATTTGGAGTAAATATATCCGAAATAATGGTCATTATTATAGACCCTATTACCCCGCCAAACCCGCCGGTAATTATTCGAGCTATTAATAATGTGTTGTAAGAATATGCACAGGCACAAAATATAGTTCCAATAATAAAACCCGTAGAGAAAAAAAGCAATGTTTTTTTCCTGTCAAACTTGTCAATAAATCCAGCTGAAATAATTCCGGATGTAGCTGCACTGAATATATATGAAGAAACTACCAATCCAAATTCCTTTGTGGTAATTCCTAGACTTTTTGTTAGGATATATCCTATGGGCGAGATTATCATAAAATCTAAAATCACCGTAAATTGTAATAGAGCCAACACTATTAAAATACTTCTTTGATAACTGGTGAATTTTTCTAACGTAGATTGTTTTTTCATTATTGTTGAAGGAGATTTAGTACTTATTTTTGCAATTTGAGTGGACGATATTTTTTCGGTAAAAAGAAAGAAATTTCTCACGGCAGTTTTTAACACTCATTTCCACCATCATCTTTAAAAGATTTTCATGTATCATATTATGGGTACATTAAATACCAATTAAGATTTAGTTTTATTCCTTCACATATCTAGCGTAATTAGATTTGTATCCCAATAAATAACCAAATGGGGCAAGTAATAAAAATAAAAACTGCTGTATTATGAAAGGTGGATTTTTAAGCCGAAATACTTTATTGTATCTATTTGCTATTAAAGCTACCTGCAGAATATTTGGTAATATCTTTTTATTTATTTTTCCCTCCGCTACAAGACCAAAAGTTGTTTCAAGTAAGTGTTCGGTATTCATCGCAGGTTCGACTTTCCAATTAACTATCGCTATTTCATTAGTATCATTCCACATTGCATGAACTTTATTTCTAGGGATATTTAATTTATCCCCCTTTTTGAGATCAAGTAAATGTCCTTCTAACTGTACCTTAAGGTTGCCTGATAAAATGATAAAGGTTTCCTCTTGGAAGGGATGGAAATGTCTGGCAGGTACTTTTGAATGAGCAGTATAGGTCGCTTCCATTTCCAGGAATTGACCATTTGTATCCCTCATTGTCTGAAGAAATCTTATAGTTTGACCAGAAATGGGATTTACTATTATTTTATCCCTAAATGCCATGGTCTATAAGGTCTATTGGTCTAGTTCCGTATTTAAATTCAGCCATACTTTACGCCCCTTTATTCCTTTAAAAATCTTCTATTCCCTATATAAAGTTCATCATCTTTTATAATTAATGACTCACCATCTGTTGTGAAAAAAATTCCCGGTTGATATTCGGTTACCTTTGTCATTCCTCCAAAGTCAGTATATAAAAATCCATTCTTGGTCAACACCTTAATCTCTTCTTTTTGCCCATTATTGTAACCCTTATAAAGACCACAGAATGATTCCCATTTAGGCTTTATTTTTCCCTTATTTTCATTTTTTTTGTCATTGAAAATGTAAAAGTCTGGATTGTTCCCATTTAGATTAATAAAGTATTTCGGATCTCCTCTTTCATCTAAAGAAAAAACATACTGGTCCCCCTCTTTGGAAAAAAATTCGGTTTTGCTCTTCGCGAACAATCTGACTATATAACCATTGAAGTCTATCGACAATCCTCTTTTTTCGTTGATAACACTAATCAATCTCCGATTTGTCTTGTAAGTGCCTTCTAGTTTGCTAAGATAGTCCGCTGGTAGCTTTAGGGTATCAATCTGTTTATCAATGTAGGAAGCAGGCAACTTTCCTAATCTGAGTTTTATCATTTCATTCATAGCGGTAGAAAAGATTTCATCAGAGAATGATGAGCCAAAACCATCATTTGTCAATATCACTACACCTATTTTGTATTGCGGAATCCATCCCTGTATTGCTCTGTATCCGTATCCTCCGCCTGCATGTTGAACTAATGTAGCGCCATGATATGGCTTGACTCTAACACCCAAACCATAACCACTGCTTTGATTCTTCAACGGATATTGAACGGAATACATTTGGGAGTGAAGCTCAGACGAAATTAAGGGGTCCTTTCCCAGTTTACAGTCATTAAGATGAAATGAAATAAATTTCGCCATTTCGTTCACATTTGAATATAATCCACCACCAGCAAGATCGGCTATATAGGTTTTGGGAAGCTCCTCACTCTCAATATATCCCTTGGCAAAATTTCCCGTGTTGTAAACCTGCTGTTGGTCATACGTACTATTTTTCATTCCAAGAGGTGTAAATAGTGTTTTGTTCATATAATCTGGAAAGGTCATGTTAGATTGCTTGGAAAGCACGTAGCCAACAAGATCGAAACCCATGTTGGAGTAACTGTAAAATTTACCAACCGGAAACCTTAACCACGAGTCATTCATACTTTCGACATGTTTCTCAAAAGAGTAATGGACCGTATCATAATTGTTTCCCAGTGGAGCTTCCTGAAGAAGACCTGCCCTATGGCTTAATAAGTGCCTAAAGGTAATTTTTGGTACTTCTTGAGTTTTATACCTTGATTTTATCCTAAATGATGGATAATATTCTAAAAGTGGGTCATCAAGATTAATTCTATTATTTTCCACCGCTATTAAAAAGGCTGTCGCTGTAAACATTTTTGATATGGACTGAATGCTAAACATAGTCTCAGCATTAACTTTCCTCATTTTGCCCAAATCAGCATAACCAAATCCACTTGACCAAAGAACAGACTGGTCATCTACCAATGCAATAGCAGCCCCAACAACGTGGCTTTCTTCCATCTTCTTAATTATCAATGACTGCAAACCTTTAATCATTTCTTGGGAATTACCATTGCTCTTTGTGTCTTGGCAATATCCTAAAATTTTAAAGTGAAGTAATAGGAGCATAATTATCGTTGATTTCATTCTAACTCAGTATTTATAACTATTAAATTCAATTTCTTAATTATTTCTTATCATATTCTGAACAATCGTAGACTACTGTCATTCTTTAGCTCTAGAGAAATTATAATTTTTTTTTATTCTGTCCATATACCATGTTTGAATAATTGAAACCATTTTTCAATTTCTATTTTATCATATAGCTTTAAAGTTTTAAAAATTTCACGTGGGAATTCAATGGGCGCTATGCCGTTTGCAGTAATAATATTGTTGTCTGTAACTGCGAGCTCATCTTTATAATTGTTCGACCCACTGTAATTTACAGCGAAATTTTGAAGATAAAACAAAGCGTTACTTGTGTGTTCTGAATGATCCAAAAAGCCTTTACGAGCTACACGTTTATTAATCATTGGGTTTAAGATAAATTGATATTGAACGAATTTTTTTTTTTGCCAAACCTTTTACTAAGAAGTATCAATCCCGTTAAAGTTTTAATTTTTTCAAGTTTTCCTCAAAGAATTAATTAGTGCTGGGAGTCTGTCCAATTCCAGAGAGACACGAAGTGCATCACCATAATCGCGGGTGTGAATAAATTTTCCGTTTCCGAATCTTAATATAAGTAAAAAATTAAGGTTAAATATTCTACCAGTTTTTGATAATTTAACAATAGCCTTTTGCTCGGCTACGACTACTTCTGGATCATTGGTTTCAAAGTCTACAACATCTTTAATCTTTTCTCTAGTTACTGGAGCATTATCCCAAGCTTATTGGAAACCATTTCGAATTTGCATTTGTCCCATATATCGTTCAGGCCTTCCTGTAGTTAGCAGTGCGAATTCATAAATTGCATCAGTCGCATGTAAATTTGCTAAGTCATTTGCTGACAGGGTGATCATAGCAGAATGAAAATCTTTTAACGCCATGTGAACGCTATGAGCATTTTCTATATTTTTATTATCATTTTCCATGGTTACAATGCTTATAAATTATATCTCTTCCTATTACCCCGACTATATTCTATAACCCAACCAGGATACTCAGGCGACAGTTTACTTATTTCATTTATCTTCTTTAATTCAGAATCAGTTAAGTTAAGACTTGAAGATTTTATATTATCTTCAAGCTGTACTTTATTTTTTGCACCAATGATAATACTAGTAACTGCTTTTTGCTGTAACAACCAGGCTAGTGAAACTTGCGCTACTGATACGTTATGTGCATCAGCAATAGGTTTTAATACGTCAAGTATCATAAAGAGTTTCTCAAGATTTACAGGAGGATAATCAACTGTATTGCGACGACCTACATTTTTATCTAATTCTCTTTTATATTTACCGCTTAATAAACCACCGGCAAGCGGAGACCAAATTAATAATCCGAGCTGTTGATTATCTAATAATGGTATAATTTCTCTCTCAAGATCTCTTGCTGCTACTGTATAGTAGGCTTGTAATGCAACAAATTTTTCTAAATTTTTAAATTCTGAAAAAGATAATGCCATACTTAATCTCCAAGCAGGAAAATTGCTGGCTCCAATGTACCTGACCTTTCCACTTCTCACTAAATCATCCAAAACTCTTAAGGTTTCTTCTAAAGAGGTTGATGGATCGTGAGCATGAATTTGATAAAGATCAATATAATCGGTTTTAAGCCTTTTTAAACTTTTTTCAACTTCTACCAGAATATGTTTCCTTGATAACCCACAGTCATTTGGTCCTTTTCCCACACTCATTCTTACTTTTGTTGCAATAATTAATGAATCTCTTTGTAATCCTAAATTCTTTATCGATTTACCCAACATTTCCTCTGAACGGCCGTCTGAATAAGAATTGGCAGAGTCAAAAAAATTGATTCCAAAATCAACCGCAATTTTCACGAGGTTTTCAGCATCTAGTTCATTTAATCCACCAATACCTTTAAACTTAGTATGATCACCAAAAGTCATTGTACCTAAGCAAAACTCAGATACAAGTAAACCTGTTTGCCCCAATAAATTATACTCCATGCTCTTGTAGTTTATCTACTTTATTCCTTTTAAATAAAAGGAAGTTGCGTTTCGTTAAAGTACATGCCAAATATCCCGAAGCCTTAAATATTATATGGACATATTCTTCTCAAGAAACTAATTTTGTTTTTGATTTTGAAGTTCTCTGATTTCCGCATAACCGTCAAATTCATAAATGGGGCAAGTCCTCATAATTTCCACTGCATTTTCAAAATCAATTGAATTCAATAGCAAATACCCACCTACTATTTCTGTCCCATTCTTATAAATTTCGATCGTAACTATATCACCTTTTCCTTTGATCAACCTTCCCTCAAGTGTTAAACTACTGCCTCCACTCAAATGTCCTTTTTCTCCCAAAACAGAAAACCAACTTTTCCAATTCTCCTGATGTTTGGTGACGTCATCATTACCGTGTCTAATGCTCCTTCCATCAGGCTCTCTAAAAATTACAATGAATTTTTTCATTACTTTAACTTATTTTTCGATCGTTCCAACTTTATTTAAACATATATAACAACATATTACTGATGTACTCTTTTTGCATTTTCTACAATATCATCTCCTAATTCATCAATAAACTTCATGGATATGTGATGCCCCATTCCTTTTATGATGCGCAGTTCGGAATTAGCGATGCTTTTTGCAACATCTTCTCCTGCTATTAATGGAACCAAAGGGTCATCATCCCCATGAATTACCATTACAGGTAACTTAATCTTTGCCAACTCCGCTCTTCTATCACAGCGATCTGTAATTAAAATTGCTGCTGCTTGTCTAGCCGTTCCTTCGGGATACCAAGAGCGATGAATATGTTGCAAAGCTTCCTTCCTCAATGTTTGGTCATTATCAGTGCTTCCAAGGGATTTGTTTATAAAAACAAGATAGTTAGTGATACTATCAATATTATTGTTTGATGGAGGTGGTGTGCCCAAAGCTTTCAGCGTTGATTCATTTCCCCATGGCAAGGATGGATTCCCTGAAGTGGCAGCTATGCTAGTAAGCGTATATACCCTTTTTGGATAATCTACCGCAATCAATTGTGCAATAGCTCCTCCCATAGATACACCCGCAATATGGGCTTTATTAATCTTTAAAGCATCCATCAATCCAATAACATCGGTACACATATCTCGGATGGTATATGGTAATTGGGCAGGATTACATGTTGTAACAAAAGGGCCTATTTTAGCCCAATCTGGTTGACCAAGGGAATCCAAATGAGTTGATTTGCCACTATCCCTATTGTCGAACCTGATGACCCTATATCCGTTATGAACTAACTTTTGACATAATTCAACAGGCCAGTCAGTCATAGGTGCACCGGTTCCTTGGATGAGTATTATCGTCTCTTTATTTTTTTTCCCGAATGATTCATAGGCAATGGTAATCCCGTTGGTTTTTACAGATTTATCTTGTGCAGAACTATCAAAGTAACCTATTGCTAAACATCCTAATACAAATAATTTAATTGAAAATGTGCTCTTTCTCATTTTATCTTTTTATGATTCAAATTTAAAAACGAACGATATATCATCAGCTAGTATAAAAAGCAAACATTTTGTTTACTTTACCTTCATTGTCAAAAAACATAACTTCGATTGCTTTTCCGCCCATAACTGATTTGTAGAATACAGCAACAGAATTCACACCAGTAGTCACTTCATACAAATCAAAATTAAAGTCTGGAATTCTATCTAACGCCTCAGTCCAATAAGTTCTAACATTTTCTTTGCCTTCTATTGACCCAGTATCAATATCAGCAGCTAATTTCAACATGGGTGTAGTTATCTCAATATCATCAGAATAATGGAAAGGATGTCTTCTAAATTGTGGGAATTCTACGTTGTTCTTTGAATCCACGGCTTGTGCTTTAACAACCTAACCCCACATTACCATTATAACTATTAATTAAAGTCTAAGCCTATTTTTCATATTAAGTCAAATTTTTTCTCAAAAATATGCCTCTATATTTTGCCTGTATTGTAGAAAACCGACAAAACTTTAGAAATTTTAAAATTTTAAGAATTGTCGGTTTTATTGTAGTGAAATTGTATATGAGGGTTTTGCTAAAAATGGTTCTCCGTAATATATAGTGGGGATTATTCCAAAAGTGGCCACTTGTTTTTCTGCAAAGTGGCCACTTTTTTCGGTTCAAAATGACCACTGTTTTCGCTTAAAAGTGGCCACTCGGCTCATTTTAAGCGGTTTTAAGGCTTATTTAAAGCCAACTTGATTCAATGGTTGTTTTTGTGCTCAAGGCCGCTTCAGCGGAGCGCTAAAGTGCTTAAAAATGGTTTTTTTAGAAAGAGTGTTGCTGAAGTTTTTTGTCTGTCGGTTTTTGGATGTAATCTTTCCCCAGAACAGCTTTATTGACTGGATAATCATATCCGGGATGCCGTGGAGTGAAGTTTTTTGCGGATGGGAGGCAGAGCATTGACAAAATTTCTTTTGCGGTGGTTCTAATAGGAATGGATATATTTGGGACTCTTCTCAAGATGTCCTGCTCAAAGTCGGGCTTATCTACGGGTGTACAGTTTGGAACGGAATCCTCTGTCTACTATTGCCGAAATCCCCAGATAGTTCATCGCCCGTAAAAAAATAAAAGATAAAGATAATTAGAGTATTTATTGGTATCGATGTAAATAGTTTTGATGCAATTCCTGAAGTGATATCAATGAAGATACACTCAATTGGGCTTTCCAATAGCTCTTCCCCTTAAGCAACCTTTTGGAGGCAAAATCAATGCTTTTTCCGTCAAAGCCTTGATCCAAAGAAGCCTTTTAAGTTGTCTTTAATTGGAAGTATCGTTTTAGATGTGAAAGTTCTTACAAACTGCTGAAACACCCAATTAAAACTTTATATTTATTTTTCAGATTTTTTTTGAAGACAATAATGCAAGGGCAAGCGCAAAGCCCAATATCTTGTTAGTTTTCTATCAAACTAATTCTGGGAATTAGATAATTAATTATTAAAAGCAAATGGCTGTAATGACATTAAGTTTAACTTGTATGCTATGATTTATTTGCATTATAATGAAAAATTCACATTGATATGAACCAAATTCATCAAGATTTAACTGTTGTTATTCATTATACGGGATTGAATTATAAGATTGTAGAAAATTTCCTGAATAACAGCCTACCTTCGCTACAGGAGAATGGATTGGAAATCTTATTGGTTTTTAAACAAAAAGAAATTTTACCATTAATTTCTACATATATCAAAAGCTTTCCTTTTTATAATTGGAAGCTGCTTCATGCGTCCCTAGAGAATGGATCAGAGATTTATGAACTTGCATTAAAGTTTTGTAGCTTCAACAGGTATATTTTTCTTGATGCAACTTACCTCCTAAAGCCATCTATTTTGTCAGAGTTTTTAAAATTAAATTTTTTTTACTCGGCCTCGATTATAATAGGGGAGGTAAGTTCACCTTTTGCTAATTTTAATCAAAATCCTTATCAAAAAGATCCAATAATATTTTTCTTAGGTAATTACGACCTTTTAAGGACAATGAAATGCAACAATGTCCTCATACCTAGTTTAACACAAGTTGATTCAATCCGGCTTATGCAGCATGATGGAGCTAAGATCATGGTTGTGAAAAATGCTTTTGAAACGTTGATCGATAACTCTGTAAAAGAGGATAATTGCGAGAAATATAATGAGAATAAAACTGGAATAACTTGGTATTACGACTATCAGGAAAAGAATTATTTACGAGCAGCCGCCTTGAATTACTTTAAAAGCTTTGATTATTTTCATTTGAAGTCTGAAAGAATTTTTAATGAAAAGTTTAATATTCTTGCTGTGGCTTCTATACATAACGAAAAAAAACATTTAAAAGATTTTCTTAACAATCTGTCACAAAATTGCGACGCCATCATCATACTTGATGATGGCAGTAACGATGGCAGCTATGAACAAATCAATGAGGAAAAAGTTATACTAAAAGTAAAAAAACAGAGGAATGGCTTTGATGACTTAGAAAACAGAAATACGTTATTGAAACTATCGTTCTTTTTTAATGTCGATTGGATATTGTTTATGGATGCTGATGAACGAATCTGTAATAAATTTGAAAGCCTTGAAAGTTTAACTCACGAAGAGACTCCCACTGCATATCTAATAAATTTTATAAACTTATGGGATAGTCCTGAATTCTTCAGGCAAGACATGGAAGGCGAAAGAAACAATGTTAAGGGAATTTATCAACGGTACCGTTTATTTAAAAACATTGGCTATACCCAAATTAAATTAGGGGATAATAGAAAGCTCCATTTCCCAACTGTACCTTATTTCAACAACAGCCGAAATAGCAGGGTATTAATTTATCATTTAGGCGTAATGAACCTATCTGATAGGTTAATTAAATACAATTTTTACAAACAAGATGGTCATTGTGTCACTAGAAATAATTACCACTACCTTCTTGATCAGCAACCCATATTAAAAAGCGTGGATTCATTAACAACTGAAGATTTGCAGGCTGATAAAATTTAGGTTTATTGAACCCCCACATTTATTTTAGATTTTGATTTAAGAGAATAAATAGTATCTTTAACTAAAGTTAAGATCCTAGAGTATTGTAGGTTAATTACCATATGATGCTTGCCTGGAACGTAATGAATTCAACTTTGTAGACCCTTAAATCTAAATCGAGCACATGAACCATAGCACAACCTAACCTAACTTGAAGTAGAGTGCGCTTATGCAAGGTGTAGGTGCAAGAATTCGTAATTTATTCTTTATTTATAATATCTCAATAAGATTCAACCTGAAACATTATGAAAAAAAAATTAAGCCTAAACAAACTACAAATAACTTCCATGGACGCCCAAGCCTTAAGGGCTGTGCGAGGGGGTGATACTTTTGACACCTGGAGCACATATGAAAGCGGTTGTACCGTGAATACCAATGAGGCAGGTTGTAATGAGAATAATACAGACGGCCAATGTTCCAATGAACAATGTCCATCATATCCAGATGGATGCGTTGGTGAAACTTTAAATCCTAGGTGTCCAACAGAGGGCTGTATGCCTGCAACTCTGGTTTTGGGGTGCAATGTATAGATGCTAAATAGCAACCGATTCCTGATTGTATGCCTTTCAAGACGTAAATTTTCGATTAATAATTGATTAAGAATATCATATAATGGTGAGCATTTAAAAAATGCTTACCATTTTTTCATCCCTTAATTTCTCCGAAATCCTTATACTTAGTAACAATAACTCGGTTTTATGAACGAAAAAATGTATCAAAAGATACATAAAATTGCTGACGAATTAAAATCACTTCCAACAACTACTAGTGGAGGGGGATTACTATCGGGCAAGATTGGAATTGCACTTTTTTTTGTACATTATGCTAAATACACCAATTTACAGAAAGATGAAGACTTCGCTTTTGAGTTTATTCAATCCCTTCTAGCGCACAATTATTGTGGTAAACATCAGCTTACTTATTCAGGCGGAATTTCTGGATTGGGTTGGTTTTTAGAACATCTGAATGCCATCGGCTTCGCTGATGTAGATACGGAAGAAACTTTAGGTGATTTTGATTCCTATATGGGTGCAAAAATGTGCGAGGAAATTGCTTCATATAATTTTGATTTTCTACATGGCGGCCTTGGCGTTTTTTTTTATTTTACCTATCGAAAACAAAGTATCACAATTCAACAATCATTAATATCTGCCCTTACTTTCCTTGAGGAAATTGCCATTAAAAACAAAAATAAAATCTCCTGGCTCGCCCTAAATTACAGAACAAAACTTCCGATGCCCGGTGAGCATAATTTAGGCCTCGCTCACGGAGTTCCAGGTATTTTATCTGTGCTTTGCTGTGCTTTTAATAAGGTACCATCTTTAAGGGGAAAATTAAAGTCTTTGATAAGCAGAGCTACAAATTTTATCCTCTGGTGCTTCGAAAGTAGTCCATCTGATGATGTGTATACTTCTTATTTTCCATATGCATATAAAGAAACTGAACCTTTTACTAACTCGCGTTTGGGATGGTGCTACGGTGATTTGGGAGTTGTTCTTTCGCTACGGTCAGCTAACTTAATTTTAAATGAGCCACAGATTGATTTGGTTATACAAAAAATTCTTCAACGATCTGCTAAAAGGAAATCTTTGGATGAAACCAAAATATTCGATGCTGGTTTGTGTCATGGATCGGCTGGCGTGGCCCACATTTACAATTCTTTTTATCAGCAACTAAGATTGCCATACCTAAAGGAAGCAGCAGATTATTGGTATTTAATAAGTTTGGAAAATGCTAATTTCATAAACGGACCGGCTGGCTATAAAAGTTATCAGGCAGACAAAGGTTTCATAAATTCTTATGGTTTTTTAGAAGGAATTGCCGGAGTTGGTCTGGCATATATTTCTTATCTTAACAATGATTTCTCATGGGATAAATCACTTCTGATATCCGTTTAATTACATGACTTACGAATCCAATTTTTTCCTAATCAGAACTCCATTATTACCATTTCATGATGGGCTGAAAATATTTGATCCTGCTATTGACCGAAGTGATTATTTAGCTAAAATATTTGCCGATCCTTTGATGCAGGAATCGATATTCCTAGCGTCAAGCGAATTACATCAACAGCTACTAAGGTATTTAAGGAAAGAACTCGAAAATCCTAAAAAAATTGCGGCATTAGAAGAAAGCTTGATAGAATATGTCTTGAGAATGAGCACGAGATGCACGCCTTTTGGATTATTTGCAGGGATTACGGTTGGGCATTTCGATAAATCAAATGTAATAAGACTGGCCCCTAGTTCTCAGTCAGGTGCACTGAAGCGTAAATTACGTTTAGATCATGCAGTACTCACAGAGTTGGTAAGATATTACGATAAAATTCCCGCTTTCAGACGCAAAACAAAATATATGGTTAACTCCAGCCTCTACCGGGTTGGCAACAAATATAGATATCATGAATATACGATAATTAATGGTCGAAGAAATTATATATTGAGCGAGATTGATTATCTACCTGTTCTCGCCAGGTTGATCAAACAGGCTTCGGGAGGCATTTCTTTAGAAAGTATAGTTAAAATATTAGTCGCAGATGGCTTTGACCAAGCCGATTCCGAAGCCTACGCTGAAGAGTTAATAGATGCCCAGATTTTAGTAAGTGAAATAGAACCCACTATAATTGGAACTGATTTCTTCGATTATTTTGTTGGTAAGGTTAATGCCTATGATTTGGAGAATAAGAACGAGCTTAATGAGCTTCAATGTTTAATACAAAATATTAATAACGATGCCGCCGGAACTGAGATCTACGAACGATTATCAAATACTCTGCGTATTTTTGGACTTGAAGACAAGAAAAAAGGTTTATTTCAAGTTGACCTCAATAAAACTGCTGAAGTTGCATCACTGAGTTGTGGTGTCAGGGAGAATTTATTTAAATCAGCTCAGCTATTAATTGCACTCAATCTTGCAGATCTTAGCAGATTAAATTTAGAAACCTTCAAAAAAGCGTTTATAGAGCGTTATGATCGTGCCGCTGTAAGCTTAATGGATGTGATGGATGTGGAAAATGGCATCAATTACAAAAAATTGCTGGAGCATACTTTTCCTATCTTTCCAACAGTCAACACCAGGCTGGAAACTCTTAAAAGATACAAAGGAGATAAACTTAAAAATGCCCTCTTTAAGGGTGAAGTTGTCATTGATATAACCGATGAAGAACTTGAAAAAATTGGAATCTTTCCTAATGCGACAGATCTGCATCAATCATTCAGCATTATGGCAAAAGTACTTGATGATAAGGGAGAAGTTTTTCAATTAGAAAGTATAACCGGGCCTTCATTTGCAAAATTACTTGGAAGGTTTTGTAATTCAAATGATGAACTGAAAATGGAAGTAGAGAAACTTGCTAAAAAAGAGCGGGAGCTATATCCTGATCAAACAATTGCGGAGATTGTCCATTTACCAGAAGATCGAGTGGGAAACGTTTTAAACAGACCTCATTTATCAACTTTTGAAATTACTTACCTTGGTAAGTCCAAGCTACCATTATCGAAACAAATCAAAGTAACGGACCTCTATCTGAGAATGGATCAACATAGGCTCACCCTGTTTTCAAAGAAACTTGGTAAAGAAGTAGTTCCCAGACTTACCTCTGCACACAACTATGTCGGTAATTCCCTACCTATTTATCATTTTCTTAGTGAGATGCAGATGCAGGATAAACAGGGTGGAGTAAAGTGGTTTTGGGACGAAGGTGAAAACAGATCGTTTTTACCTCGAGTAAAATACAAAGATATTGTCCTATCTCCTGCAACATGGAATGTTCACCTACAAGATTTTTTAGTGAACAAAAATGACTGGAAAAATCTACCGAAAATCATCGAGGCATTACCTAGCTATTTTATTGAAGTAAAGATAGCAAGATATGTTTACTATACAATGCAGGACAACAAACTACTTATAGATACCAGTTCTGATTTTGGAGTTAGGTATTTAGCGAAGAAATTCCTGAGAGGTTTAGGTATGAATTTAGAAGAAGCTTTATTTAATCCTCAAAGTTTATTTGTTAAATCACAAAAAAAAGGTTTTACTAATGAGATAATCATTCCTTTTGTACAGCATCCAAACGAAAAAATTAGAATTGTACAATCTGAATCAATTCTAATACCTAAGTTAAGACGCGAATTCGAGCCTGGTAGTGAATGGGTTTACTACAAAATATATACAGGGGCGAAAACGGCCAGCCAACTTTTATACAAAACTATTTTTCCTTTAATAAAACAATTATTAAAGGAGAACTTGATTAAGCAATGGTTTTTTATAAGATATGCAGATCCTAAAAGGCACCTCCGTCTGAGGCTACTGTTAAATGATGAAAAAAGCCTAGGTTTGGTATTTTCAAAGATTTACAAGAAATTAAATTATTATTTAAAAAATTCCATTATCACCAACTTGCAGGTTGACACTTACACTAGGGAGATTGAAAGATATGAAGAACATACTATGGAACTTTCAGAAGAATATTTTTTTGTTAATAGCAACTTTATATGTAATATCTTCCAGGTGTTAGATTGGAACGATCAACAATTCAAGGGGCATTTAGCTTTTAAGTTAATAGATGACCTTCTTACTTGTGTGTATCCGAACATCAGGGAGAGATACCTCTTTATAAACGGTGAGGTAGAAAAACGCGGATTGGGAAAGGTTCCGATTCAAAAAGGTAAGAAAGAAGATTACAATAAAAGATATCGATCCTTCAGTGTGTCTATTGACAGATTTCAGAATGATTTTCAACAAAATCTAATCGTAAAAAAAGCCTTCATTCAGCACAAAAATTTTATAGCTCAAAATTTGACCTTTCTGTCGGCACAAAAAAATGATGAGCCCATCAAAAGAATCATTGCGAGTTACATTCACATGTTTGCCAACAGAATCTTTGAAGAACATCAAAATGAGATGGAAGGATTGCTATATTTTCATTTGGAAAAGTACTACAGATCTATTTTGGCCAGACACAAAAATCATGGAATTAATAATTGAATTGCAATGTCTTTAAGTTTCCCTAATTATAAGCAAAAGGATAAGAAAGATTGTGGCGCTACCTGCCTTAAGATTATTCTAAAGTATTACAAAATCTCTTATAGCTCCCACCTCTTAAACGAGATGTGTGAAACTACGAGGGAGGGAACAACCTTTTTTCATTTAAGTGAGGCTGCGGAAAAGATAGGCTTTAGAACAGCTGGATTAGAGTTGAAGTTTGATCAGTTAAAAGATGAAGTAAATTTGCCCTGTATATGCCACTGGAACAGACATCATTTTATTGTAGTTTATAAAATAACAAATAAAAAAGTATATACGTCCGATCCTGCTCATGGGTTGATTAATTATTCTAAGGAAGATTTCCTTGACGGATGGAAACGTTATATCTCTATTAAAAAAGAGGTAGTGGGAAATGTCCTTTTATGCGAACCTACACCAGAATTAGGAAGTTCAATCAATGAATATCATCAGCCAACTAAACTAAGCTTGACCTATTATTTCAAGCATGCTTTGTTCAATAAAAAATTGTTGTATCAAATTGGTCTAAGTTTGTTAATTACGGCCATTTTAGGGTTGATCTCACCACTGATTAGTAAGAACATGGTGGATATTGGTATACTCAACAAAGATATCAAGTTCATTTATATTCTTTTAATTTTTCAGGTCGTATTATTTCTAATAAGCAGTATCATTGAAATGTTTCGAAGTTGGATGTTACTCTACCTTGGGTCATCGTTAAGTATCAATATTTTATCAAGCTTTTTTATAAAATTGATGAGCCTACCCATTTCCTACTTCGAGAATAGAATGAAAGGAGATATCCTGCAAAGGATCAGAGATAATTCAAGAATCCAGTCACTGATTAGTACCACGCCAATTTCTATCCTCCTTGCTACATTTAACTTCATTGTTTTTAGCATTATCCTCATTCTATATAACTACAAAATATTTTTTATTAATATAATCGGGACGCTCATCTATATTGGATGGGTCGTAATTTTCTTAAAAAAAAGAAAAGATCTTGATTACAAAAATTTTAACAGAAGCAAAGAAGAGCAGTCTTCACTGATAGACATTGTTACCGGTATGCAAGAAATCAAACTTTTTAACGCTGAACGGAAAAAAAGGTGGAAGTGGGAAAGGCTCCAGGCAAAACTTTTCACCATAAGAAGAGAATCCTTGTACTATGATCAGATTCAGGTAACTGGATCTAACCTAATCAATCAAATCAAAAATATTTCATTAAGCGTTACTTCAGCCACATTAGTTGTTAAAGGTGAGATGACTTTGGGCATGATGATGGCAGTTACTTACATGCTCGCTCAGGTGAACTCACCTTTGATGCAGTATGTAAGTTTAATCAGAATGCTTCAGGAGTCAAAAATTAGTATCGATCGGTTGAGCGAGGTGCACGATAAAGAATCTGAGGATAATGGTTCACCAACAATTATTGAAGCCCGAGCCGACATTAAATTGTCCAATATCAGTTTTAGATATGTAGGTGGAGAGGAAAATGTTTTAGAGAACGTTACGTTAACGATTCCCAATGGTAAGGTTACAGCAATTGTTGGCGAAAGTGGAGGTGGCAAAACTACACTGTTAAAGCTTATCTTGGGCTATTATACACCGCAAAAGGGAAAAATCTTTATCGGAGATATTAACCTGAGCGATCTCTCCATCCGATCCTGGCGTAAAATTTGCGGGGCGGTTATGCAGAATGGTTATTTATTTAATGATTCTGTAGAGAATAACATTGCAATGAGTGATGACCTTCCAAATAAAGAAAAACTCAAAAAAGCCGCATCTGCAGCAAATATTCTAGATTTCATCAATAAAATGCCAAATAAATTCAAGACAAATATTGGTATGGATGGAGTTGGAATTAGTGGCGGTCAACAGCAGAGAATTTTAATTGCCAGGGCCCTATACGATTTACCAAGTTACCTTTTTTTGGATGAAGCAACCAGTTCATTAGATGCAAATAACGAGAGTGAGATTTCTGGCAATCTAAGGAATATTTTTAACGGTAAAACTGTACTCGTTATCGCACATAGATTGAGTACAATTAAAAATGCAGATCAAATTGTAGTAATGAGCAAGGGTAAAATTCTGGAGGTTGGAACGCATCATGAACTTTTAGGTTTAAAAGGAAACTATTGTCAACTAATCAGCAATCAAATCGGAAATGCTTAGTTTAATGTTGGTCCTGTAAAGAAACTATTTAGCAAAGCCCATAAGATCTCTTTCTTAAGAAAGATCTTAAATTTTGAGGGAAGTATACTGAATGCTGTGTAAGGAAAAAAGATGTGTGTAATTCTAAAGTGAGTTGAGAAAGTCAGAACTTTGATGCGAGAATTGTAGGTGAATAATTAATTTCAAAGAACTGTTTTCCTAGTGCTCTCGGTAATGTTTAATATCTCGTTCAGTACCTGTTCATGGGATAACTCTACAATCATCAAGCCCATGAAGAAGAAAAGGTTCAGAGGAGCTGCCCATTTTCTATCAGATCGGTAACTATGTATATTGAAAATATCATGGTGTTCAGCGCTGGCATGAGCATATTGATACTACTTTAAGAGAAATGTGGACATGGAAATTTAAATGCTTTAAAAAAAAAGATGTGACGAGCCACATAGCATATGCCACCATTGGGTGGCTAATAGTTGTCATGTTTATAAGCTTCCTTGATGTTCCATCGGAAATTCACGAAATTATTTACCCGCAAGTATCATCAAAGATATAACCAGTGGGCATAAATCTTCAATGCATCATTTTTACAAAAAGCTAAGTTTCCTACTTTTCAAAAGTTTGATAGATATTCATAAATAATCTATCAAATAGAGTGTATTCTTTTGTAATTATTTCTACTTCACCAACGGCTTCCTGTTCGTCCTTCAACTTTTCCTCCAACTTTTTTAGTTCAACACTTTCGATAGCTATGGTCAATTTATAGAGATTGTTATTGGTTACAACACTTATTTTCCCGACACTTCCTTCAAGAAAACCGTACTCATAGTAAGGATATTTTTTGAGGTTTACTCTAGCTCTTTGCCCTATTTCAATATTTCCGGCGCCCTCGATTGAAATATTTGCAATACCAACTATACCTTGATTGGGAGTTAAGATTGCAAGCAACTCATCCCCGGTTCTAAAATATTGTCCCTCATTGATAAGATTTAAAAAACTGATTTTACCGCTTTTAAGTGCTTTAATTACATATTTTTGATCCCAATTTCTGATGAATACCTCGATATTTCTAATATTCGCATATATCTCATGGTATAGTCTTTCTTTTTCTGTAGATAAGTGATGAATATAATCATTGACATCCTGAATGGCCCTTAACGTGCCCAAGTTTTGTTGTACAATTTCCTTGTCATTATTATCGACTTGCGTCCTTGAGCTGAATTGATTGGCAACTGCATTATAATATTCATGCTTAGAGATGACACCAGATTCAAAAAGTTTTGTATAATCCTTCAATCTTTGTGATTCTTTGGAAAATTCGTTCAAATTGGCTATTGAGTGAAGACGCAAAATTTTATTGATACTATCATTCCGTTTTTTAATACTGTAAAGATTGTTAAGTTTAATTTTATTTATTGGGTTTGTCAGTTCTTTAAAGCTTACCAGATTATTTATTAACGCATTATATTCGGATTGCATTTCACCGAAAGATAAAGGAATGTTATCATTTGCGATAATAGCATCAATGTTTTTAAACACATAACTGTAATTACTACTCATCTTTTTAAGATAGACAACGCTTTCATGACTTGTCGCATTATCAATTAAAGCAAGTGGCTCTCCTGCGTTCACGTATTCTCCGTCACGTACGAATATTTTAGCAATTTGACCATTTTCTTGGCAAATGATTTTTAGGGGTCGCGATGAATTGAAAACAGTGATATCGCCCGACATTTTTTGAGGATACTGAATGAAATATGCGGATATAAGGAAAAGAATTAGGATAACTAAAACGAAATAAGTTGTACGCGCGAAAACCCTATTTGGTATTTTGCCAATAATTTCATTTATTTCTTCAGAAACTTCATTGACATCTTCGTTATCTCTTTTTTCTGGCATTGTAAGTCTCTGCTGATTAAAATATTAAAAAATTGTTTATTTTTATATAGATTGGGGGAATAAATAGGAACTGTAATTTAAGCTTTTTGGCACTAATATGAAAATGATATCTATATTAATTATTGCAAATGAAAACTCGATAGAATATGCCAATGATTTCTATAACCTTTTTATTAGTCCGATCTATCACTCAGACTATAATTTTAGCTTTAATTTTGAAACTATTAGCTCATTGAACACAGGTCTACACCAATCGACAGCTAGTATAATGATCGTTTTTAACCCTGAAACCTTATTTCAGCTTCATCGTAAGATAAAGATCAATCAATCAATAATTTATATTTGCAACGATGAAAATGGCAGGAATCTTCCTCCAACTCTCCCGTATCTAAACAAAATTATAATGGTTAATGGGAATGTTGAAAGCCATTCTTTTTGGGGTACCCCAATAGAATTAATCAGTGTTATTCCTTTGAATTTTATTCATAAAACTTCAGGTCTAAAACATGCTCAAACCAGTGATAAGGTTATGAAAATTCGATATGATATTGGGAATGAAGAATTATTAACGGCAAAAAAAGTTATTAAAATATTCAACCATAACCCCTCATATCAGTTAGATATTTTTACAAAAGAATTAAATGAATTCATGTTAAAAGGCTTTTATAATGAAAACATTAACTTCTATCCCCTCAATTCGAATGAGAGCCAAAATATTACAGATTATGATCTGTTTATCGGCAGTGATAATGGTATTGCTCGGGCAATCGTCATGCATGTTCCCGCATTTGTGGTGGGGAGTCATGGATTAGGCGGCATAGTTGAGTCGGAAAATCTTGAACATTATTATAGAACAGGATTTAAAGGCCGAATTGGGGGTATATTAGGCGAGGAAGTTCCTGTTAAGCTACTAGAAATTTTGTTCTCGGATGCTATTGAGAAAATAGAATTACATAATAAGAATGGATTAGCACTGGTGAATCCAGATAAAGTTGAAGAGTTATTTGGAGATTCTAATGAAATAAGCATAAAGAAAATTTTAGATGTATTAGACTATACGATTCGAAAGAGGCATTCAATCCTAGATCCCGTTATTTTTGATTCACTTTCAATAAAAGTCAACAGTTATATTAAAAGCATATGTTACGGTCAGGAACATATTATTATTAATAATATTACAGGCAGGTTAATTGGGACCTTAAATGACGACGAATATCAGATCTTTTCAAAGTGTGGCCAATCAATTACAGTAGCAAAATTGCATGAGTTGACACCCGATTTCGAAAGGGAAGATATAAATGATTTTTTAATCCAATTATGGGAGAACAGTATAGTTGATTTGACGCCAAATACCCTTTTTAAATATGGGTAAGTATTTCACTGACATTCTTAAGGATTTTAATCTGAGCATTATTATGCCTTTTTATAGGAAATTTGATGCATTCTCAAGAATACTTCCTTTAAATGCAAATTTGTTTAGCAGGAATGGTATCGAAGTGATTATTGTCCTTGATGAACCCAGTCAAAAAAAGCAGGTACTGGACTTGATAAAATGCTATCCCTTGATTAACTGGATAATTATCTTAAACAGAAATGAGCATCCTTGGAGAAATCCTTCGCGAGCAATAAATGTTGGAATTAAAAATGCATCAAAGAAATATACTATGGTATGTAGCCCGGAAAGTTATTTTGAAACAGATGCCATTTTCAGGCTAAGAGTTGTAGTTGAATTCTATGAGGCATCATTTGCCGTAGGAAAAGTTTATTTTAATACCTATGGTGACTTTTCCTTAAATAGTAACATGGGCTTATCCTATGGGAGCATTATGGTTAAAAAATCTCACCTTATCAACGTGGGATGCTACCAGGAGGAATTTGATAATTGGGGAGGTGAGGATGATCAAATCAGGCATAAGCTTGAATTCTATGGATATAAGAAAATATATGTTGATGATGCGATCTTGATTCATTTCGATGGATCCCCTTCAGAAATTGTTAATAGAAATCAAAAATCTAGAGAAATTCCTGATTACACTTACCAATATTCACAAAGGCCAAGTTCCAAAAATTTAGAACAACGTAACTGGGGGAAAGATTTCGACGAGATAATCTTTGACTATAGAAAAAAAAAACTCGATTTGGAAATTGATTAGTCCCTACCCATTTAATTATAAGGTGGATTACCCAAAATACTTGACCTGAATCGTCCTGATTTTACTTGTCGTTTTTGAGTTATAATACTAGAATTTTAGGTTAGTTTTCCATTTTTTTGCTCTTTGCCATTAGCGTAGAGGCGAAAATTGGCTTAACCAAACTTAAATTTATTGTAAGAAGCTTTTTAA
This sequence comes from Pedobacter yonginensis, assembly GCF_003173595.1. GTDB lineage: Bacteria > Bacteroidota > Bacteroidia > Sphingobacteriales > Sphingobacteriaceae > Pedobacter > Pedobacter yonginense. The sequence goes on along the minus strand of NZ_QGNZ01000004.1, from coordinate 18,196 downwards.
CAATATTTTACCAAAATCGTGTACCAATATATCTTAGACAAGCCATAATCAATAGAATTAAAATTAAAAGAATTATCATTCTACAAATATGAACAAAGGGTAATTAGGTGGGGATTCGCATCAAGTTATCAATTCTTACGCAATTTGAGTGAATGTGTTTCGAGCAAGATTGGCAAAACTAAAAGTGAAGAAATTAAAGAGATGATTTCAATTTTTACAATCTATCAATTTGCTCCAAAATGAATTGATGCAACCAATAAAAATGACAATATCGAATGCTTTCATTTTCCCTTTAATTATACACAGGAATTGCAGTATTATATTAGAGATTTTTTTCGTCAGATATTTTTAAGATACATTAATTAAGATTCCGGTAATATGAAAATAGCCTTCATATTACTGGCAATTGTTAAGACAAAAAATTTGAATTGATATTGATTATTTCGGTTGAGCATTTCTCTTTTTTCTATACTGCCGCTCAATCTTATTATTGACCACTTTTTCAAAATTTACTATTGCCTCACAATGTTCATAAAAGTTCGATTTTCTGCCGATTGACTCTACAGCAAGGTACTAAGTCGAGTGGCAGTTTCGTCAAACATGTCTCTCATGTAACATATCAAATGGCTTAATTTTGAGTTCGAAAATTGTCCAGTATGCTACCTTTAAATTTTAAAATGATTTGCAACTTTCGTTAATTCCTGCAAATCAGACAAGAAAAAGTTCGAAATTTGTCCAGTAAGGGCTACTAGTTAAAAGCTCATCGAAAGATGGGCTTTTTTTGTTTAATTAGCCTTACTTATCGCAAGTTCCCCCGCATTCGTTTTTGATTGATTTTAAAAAAATTTAACATTCAAAAAAAATGGCTGGTCAAAATGTCAAATCCATTTGTTCATAAAACAACAGCAAGGTTGCACACGCGACACTTGCGCCCAGCGAGGGGCAAAATAACGTGGGTACATATTGGCTGTAATCACAACGACGAATGACATTACACCGTACAGGATGAAAAAAGAATGGCTAGCAAAGCTCGGAAGTTTTGTAACTTTTTGGCCTTTATGATAAGCCTTTTATCCAAAGCAGATATATTTCAAACAGTTTATCAATGTAAATGTTTACAACATGGCCAGTCATCGCTCCAAGTTTAGCGCAAATTTCATTTGAAGAATATGCAGAAAGAGAAAATTTTGACTGGAAAATGGATATAGAATAGTAACGGAAACAATTAAGCTCAGCCAAAGATACAGGCAATAGAAAACGACAATGTGCCAGGTACACTTTGTGCTCATTTTCACCATCATCATTCCTCCCATTGGGCTGAATTTTACGCAGACGCAGTAATTATCGAATCTATGCTGATCTATCCACAGGCAACTTTTTACGGTAAGTTTGTTTTGAATGGACTCGGCAAGTTTTATTTGTCATAGCTAAGACCAAGACACAATAGCTGTTCGCATGTGTCGCAAGATGTCGCGGTTTTATAAATTAAAAGAATTCTAAAGATGAACCAATATATCGTTTTAATGCTAATTGCGGGAATTGCCAGTATTGGTATGGGCTTCATCCCCTCCATGGCCAAAAAAATTGGAATATCCTATTCGATTATCTATGTTGGCATTGGCGTGTTAATCTACCTAATATGGCCAACAGCCCTGCCCGCTCCCCTCCCACAAAAAGATAACAGCTTGGTGCTTCACCTCACCGAATTAATCGTGATCATTTCGTTGATGGGTACAGCCATAAAGATTGACAGAAGTTTCTCGTTCAGGAGGTGGGCTACCCCACTTAGGCTAATTCTCATTGCAATGATCCTGGCGATACTCGTTTCTGCATTGCTGGGTGTTTTTATTTTAGGACTTCCCCTTGCGGCTGCCCTATTGCTTGCGGCGGTTCTTGCACCCACAGATCCCGTTCTTGCTGCCGATGTACAGGTTGGGCCACCCAATGAACGTGGTAAGTCGGAACCCCGTTTTGCACTAACTTCGGAGGCTGGCCTTAATGACGGAATGGCATTTCCATTTACATGGTTGGCCATAGTTGTGGCATCTCAGGGTATCAGCACTTCCACCATGTGGCACTGGACCTGGTATTACCTTTTTTATAAAATTGCGGGAGGCCTAATCATAGGATGGCTTTGTGGCAAGCTTGTGGGATATCTGGTATTCTCAATTTCTGAAAAATATCGCTTGTTAAAGGCTTCGGATGGTTTTCTTGCGGTTTCCCTTACACTTATTGCCTATGCCATCGCCGAATCATTTCATGCCTATGGTTTCATTGCGGTATTTGTTGCGGGACTAACATTAAGACATTATGAAAAAGGCCATGAGTATCATCAGCAACTCCATTCCTTTACCGATCAAATGGAAAGAATGCTTTTGGCCGTACTGCTCATCTTTTTTGGAGGCTCATTGGTTGGTGGTGTACTTGCTCCCCTCACCCTAAAAATGGCGCTTGTATCGGTAGCATTTGTTGTTTTGGTAAGACCTTTGACCTCATATTTGTCCCTTTTAGGAAGTTCAACGCCTTTAAAAGAGAAACTTGCAATCAGTTTTTTCGGCATTCGCGGCATGGGGTCGATATATTATTTAGCCTTTGCATTTGGCGAAGTAAGATTTGATCAGCAGGATGTACTGTGGGCAGTTGTATCACTAACAATCTTGATTTCAATCGTTCTCCATGGGTTAACCGCAACGAGTATAATGGAGCGTCTTAGCAGCAATAAGAATAATTGAGACATATATCAAATGAGCAAACCGCATATAGCAGGTGATTATACTGGTATCAACTCGCCATTGAATAAGCCATGCGGAGAATAGAACGCTTATTCTCTGCATATCGTGCGGAGAATATAACGCTTATTTAGGATCAAAGAATTCCTAAAGCTTACTTGTAATGAATTGCAGCCAATCACTATACCGCTGTACGCAGTACCATCCTTTTAGCCATAACTTTGCTAATCATGGTTTTTACACGGCTCCGGTAATCTTCTCCTAACCATTGTAAATAGTTCTTGGTTACCGAACCTAGGCACTTGCCATACTGTTTTATACGCCAATTAATTTCTTTGTCTAATTCTTCTAGCAAATCGATTGCATGGCCAACTGAATCCGCATTGTCAATACACATCAATGCATGCTGGCGTATCGAATCACTCAATACTGTTTTCGCTTTTTTGCCCATTTCCATCGCCGACTGATAAGCTGATGGCACATCAAAGGATATTCGAGAACTATTTGAAAACCTGGTCCGCATTTCTACAGGCATTTGGTGGATGTCTTCCGCAGCTTTATGTAAAGTTTGATGATAGATGTCTGGATTTTCAAAAATATGTTGCCAATCAATTGGCTCATCCCATCCACCAAATCGCTCAGCATTATTTCCAAGATCGATGATGTTAAATCTTTTTTTGCCTGGCAACTTTCTCGCTCCTCTGCCAATCATTTGATGATATAGCGTAAGTGAGGTTGTGGCACGATTGAGAATGATGGATTGCACCGAAGGCTCGTCGAAACCTGTTGTAAGGATGGATACAGATGTAAGTATGGCGCCTTTGGTCTTCTTAAACCACCGCAATATTTCCTCCCGCTCCGCAGCATCTGTTTTATTATCAAGGTGCCGAATGGGGAAACCCGCAGCCGAAAAAGAATCATGCACTTTTCTGGATGTAAATATCCCATTGTTAAATATGAGCGTTTTTTTTCCCAACGAGTGTTCCCGATAAGCATGAAGCAGAAGATCAAGCATGGCTGGGGAGGAATAAAGTTCGTCTGAACTTCTTACCGTAAAGTCGCCATGGATTCCTCTGGTCAAGGTATTGAGTTCAACATCATAACTATAGGCTTTTGGTTTTGCTAAAAATCCTTGCTCAATGAGGGCTCCTATAGGCTCACCTACCACAAGTTCATGATAGAACTGCTTCATTGGAAGATTTACGTCTGCTGAGAAAGGCGTTGCAGTAACCCCGATAACTGATGCATTGGGAAATTTACCCAGCAATTTATGAAAAGAATTGTGGTGCGCTTCATCAATAATCACTAGGCCAACACTCTCGGTATCAATAAGGCCATCATTTATGCGGTTTTTTAAGGTTTCTACCATGGCCACATAACATGCAAATAGCTCTTTTTTTGGAACCCTTTTTACAGCACTATTAATCACCTTATTATTTAAACCCGTACCCTTAAGCGCATTTGACGTTTGCTTACAAAGTTCGCGCCTGTGCGTAAGTACAATCACCTTTTTACCGTAGGCTGCAACGTAGCGTTCTGCAATTTCGGAGAAGATAATTGTCTTTCCCCCACCTGTAGGCAGTTGATAGAGCAAACGATAATTGGCGCCGCCACTTCTTAGTTTTTCAAAGATGGTTTGAATATCATTTTCCTGATAAGGATAAAGTTTATTCTTTTGGATCGGCGCTGATGATTGGGATGTGACCTGCATATTCCTATAACCTTGCAAACCACGGAAAGTTTTGCGCACACTCAAAATCCTTTTAGTAAAATCTGGAGAGATTTGGGTTTTGCATAGCACGTTTTAAAACTCCACAATAAAAAAAACGTAATTAAAAATCTAATCATCACCAATTTCCGTAGGTGCAAATAATATCCATTTAAAGAGTGGAAAACATATGGCGCTTAATTACCAAAAGTTTTTTATAGTATTTATCCTGCTCATTTCTTTTGGGAGCAGAGTTGTTGCCTATGCCGTTCCATTCCATAAATCAGCGATAGAGGTTTTAAAGCAAAGTGACAATGATGAGGCTGATCAATCTGATACTCCAGATGAAGAAGATCAAGTTGGAGAAAAGCTTAAACTGACCGATTTATTAATTCCGAAATTCTCAAATTTCGAATTTGCAGATTTATCAGATTCCAAAGCCAAACTATTTGAAGGTCATTTCAACCTAACTTATTGCCACCTCACCGTTCAAGAGCAACCGCCCAAATAGGCCGTAACGAGCGCTCCATCACCATTTCAATTTCTTACATAATTTTAAAAACCATGATAAAAACTAAACATTTTATTATAATGGCTTTATTCGCCCTTATAACTCCAATTTTGTTTTCTGCCTGCAAAAAAGACAGAAATTTGCCTGAACAAGAAGTACTTACACCAGGACCAGATGTAGATTTTTATGCTTTAACATCTGATGGTAAATTATTACTCATCAACGCTAAAAATCCATCAACCATTAAATCCACCATCAGCCTTTCTGGCTTACAAAGTGGTGAAACAATTTTAGGAATCGATTTCCGACCTGCTACCGGACAACTTTATGGTATCGGAAGCTCAAGTCGTTTGTATGTAATTGATTATAAAACTGGTGCTGCGAGATCAATTTCTGCTGCCCCATTTACGCCTGCATTAAACGGAACATCAGTTGGCTTTGATTTTAATCCCACAGTAGATCGGATTCGTTTGGTTACCAGCGCAGGCCAAAACCTTCGACTAAATCCTGAAACTGGAACCGTAGCAGCAACAGATGGCAGCATCAATGGCGTTGCAAACGCTAGGGTGTCATCAGTTGCTTACACACAGAATAAAGCCGGTGCAACAACAACCGTACTTTTTGATGTTGATGCGGCTAACGATAAATTGCACAAACAAGATCCGCCTAATGATGGCAAACTTGTAGAGGTGGGTAATCTTGGCTACGACGTTGATGAAGTTGGTGGTTTTGATATTAATCCTGACGGAACAGCTGCACTTGCCGCACTTACCACAGGTGGAACTTCCGCTTTGTTTACAATCGACTTAAACTCAGGTAAGGCATCAAAAATTGGAAATTTAAGCACTCAAATCGTTGGTGTGGCTATTCCAACAGAACCAGTAGCTTATGCCGTTTCGAACAACAATGAATTGTTAATTTTTAATCCGGCTTCTAGTAACCCAACGCTAATTTCAAAAGCCATTACAGGCATTCAAGTTGGAGAAAGCATTTTAGGTATAGACATGAGACCATTAAACGGACAACTGTTTGCCTTCGGCAGCACTAGCCGTATTTACAGCATTAATGCATCGTCTGGCTTGGCTACAATGGTTGGAACTGGACCACTAACTACCTTATTAAGCGCTACACAGATTGGCTTTGATTTTAATCCAACTGTAGATAGAATAAGAATAGTTGGAAATAATGGTCAGAACTTTAGGGTAAATCCTGCTGATGGTGTTTTAACTGTAGATGGAAACATTTCCTTAACTACTGCAACAGTTTCTGGTTCGGCTTATACCAACAATTTTGCAGGTGCTACCACAACGGTACTGTTTGATATAGATGATCTTGGTAACCGCCTATACAAACAAGACCCACCAAACATGGGAACTCTAGTAGATGTTGGCCCGCTTGGAATAAATGTTGAAGCAAATAGTGGCTTTGATATTGGTGGAACAAGCGGAACCGCATACGGCATATTCACCGTAGCTGGTGTGCAAAGATTATACACCGTTAATTTAACAAGTGGCGCTGCAACAGCTGGCGCAACCATAACAACCGCAGTACGTGGGTTTACCCTCGGCTTAGGTTTCTAAAATCATTAAAAAAATAAGCTATGGCTTAAGGGCCATAGCTTATTTCAATACGAATTACGAATGCAGCCCTAATTTACATCAAACCAAAGTTTTGTAGTCAACAAATCTGCACCTTGGTTGGCAACAGCATTTTTGTAGCTCTGTAAATTTAAAGATTGCTCCGTTCCTGGATAAATAAAACGCACCGGGATCTGCCCATTCAACACCGTATTAACAGATGCTGTAAGTTGAGGAAAATCCAATCGACGCCTTTCTGCCCAGGCTTCTAAACCTTGCCCAAAAAGTGCAAGCCACTTTTGCTCACCAATTGATTTTTTATAATTTGTTGCATCATACTGAACCGAAGCTTGCGCGGCGTAAGTGTTCGTTGCAGCATCAGAAATGCCATATTGTTTTAAAGATGCTTTAACGGCCTGTTGATACAGATCTGCCGCATCTTCAGTTGTTAAACCTCTTGCCGCCGCCTCTGCACGATCAAATAAAAGTTCGGCATAACTGAAAATCACAGCTGGTGCCTGTGGCAAAAGAAAGTAAGCTCCTGGCTTTGATGTTCGTGCAAAACCCAAATTACTGGCTTCAGAGTTTGTTAAACCATTCGGCAAACCAACATATTCCTGTGGTGTAACTGTTTGAGTTTTGCTTGCATAGATGGCCAAACGTGGGTCGTTAAGGCTAAACAACTTATCTACAATAGTTTTACTGATTCGGTAATCATCCCTCGTATCAAATTGTGCACTCACTGGATTTTGTTGAGGAGAGATTTGATAAATTAATTGGGCAATATCTGTATTGTCGCTAATGTAAACATCTCCATCTGCCTTAATTTCATCCAAAACTTGCTTGGCCTTTGCTGGCTCTCTATCCGCAATGCGTAGTGCAATTCTAAGCCTTAAGGAGTTGGCCAGTTTTTTCCACCGTGCAATGTTTCCATTATAAATAATATCGCCACCAATGGTTTTTCCTGCTGGATCAAGTGTGGTCTTAGCTGTTTTTAAATCTGCAAGCAAGCCATAATAAACATCTTTTTGCTTATCATAGGCAGGCGTAATATACTGGTTTAATTTTCCTGCTTGGCTGTATGGAATATCCCCATAAGCATCTGTCAGCAATAAAAAAGTCCACGATCTCAAAGTTAAGCCTACCCCTGTATAATTCGGATTACTCGTGGCAGTACCAATTTCGATAATTTTATTGAAACTGGTGATACTCTGAGAGAAAGCCGTTGACCAAAGTGATGTAAAGCTGCTGTTTGAATATATAAAACGATCTTCTTCGGTATATTGAACTTTTGCCCATTGTTGGGTAAAAAGCAAGCTCGAATTCATATTATTTGTTGTACCCCAATAGGCATCTACGGTGTTTTTGATTGCACCCGTCAACAAATAATCGGGCTGGGCATTTTCTGTAGCATTCGGATTGATGTTTACTTGATCAAGCTCTTTACTGCAAGATGCAAATGACAATGCTAAAACTGCGATTAAATATATGCTATTCTTTTTCATGATTGGAATGTTAAAATTTGACGTTTAAGTTGATGCCGTAAGTTCTAGTGGTTGGGTTAGAAAGACTTTCCAATCCTTGTCCGTTGCCCGTATTAAATGCAACTTCCGGATCGATGTCTGTTACGTTTCTGTGGATGATCCAAAGATTACGGCCAACCAACGAAACCGAAACCCCTTGAAGACTTAAAGAGCGAATCCATTTTGATGGAAGATTGTAACTGAGTTTTACCTCACGCAATTTCACATAAGAAGCATCAAAAATATTGGCTTCATCGATTGTTCTGAAAGACTTATAATAGGTTTGAGCCGGAAGAATTTTCTCATTACGCTTGCCATCAGCAGTTACGCCATCAAAAATAATCCCATCATCATACACCGTTACCCCGGCTGGTGCAGCTGCACCATTTGCAAGCCTAACCGTTCCATTTGCCTTTACGTTACCAGGATAGTAGTACGATATTCCCCCGTACTCTGCACCTCTACCCGGTAGTGTAGAGGCTAAAACGCCAGTGTATGTTCCTGTTGCGTAAGTTCCATTGTAGATAGAACCTCCAAAACTTGCATCAACTAAAACGCCTAGGCTAATGCCCTTGTAGCTGAAGGTATTTGAAATTCCACCAATCCAATCTGGCGTGTATTTTCCCAATACTTTTTTATTTGGATCAGTTTGCGGTGCCCCTGTAGCATTAACTACAATATTGCCGTTTCCATCTCTTAAAAAGGCATTACCAAAAAGCGCACCGTAAGGCTGACCTACAGCCGCAATTACCTGTGCCGAACTTGTAGCCACTACGTAGTTTTGTAAAAGTCCTGCTTGATCAAGCTCAATCACCTTACTTCTATTGGCAGCATAATTTACATCAATGTCCCATGTAAACTGTTTCTTTATCGGTGTAACCCCCAATTGAACCTCAATTCCTTTATTGTTGATTTTGCCTGCGTTAAGCAATTTCGAACGAAATCCCGTACTCTGACTTACATCTACACTTAAAATCTGATTGTAACTATTGGTGTTATACACACTTAAATCAAAACGAAGTCTTTTATTAAACAGAACCGCTTCTGCCCCAAGTTCCGAAGATGTAGTGGTTTCTGGTTTTAAATCTGGATTCAAATCTGTAGTGGAGGCGCTTAGTTGTGGATTTGTTCCAAAAGGTGCACCAAAAACGTAGGTATTTTGTAATCGGTAAGGATCGGCATCTTTACCCACCTTAGACCAACCTCCTCTAATTTTTGCATAATCTAACACCTCACCTTTGATATCAAAAGCTTCAGTAAGTACCAAACTTCCATTAAATGATGGATAAAAATACGACCTATTTTGAGCAGGTAAAGTAGATGACCAATCGTTACGTGCGGTAATATTTGCAAACAAGTAATTTCTGAAACCTATCTGCGCCGAAGCGTATCCACTGTAAGATTTTAATTTACTGTAATTGTTGGAAGAAGTTAGCGGATCTCTAGAATTACTTAAGGTATATAAACCTGCTACAGCCAAACGTGGTGCACTTTGATCGTTTTGCTCAATGTAACGAGAACGGATATTGCTTCCTAATAATGCCTCTAAGCTAAAATCTTGATTCAGTTGCTTGTTATAGGTTAAGGTTGCATCGGTATTATTTTCGTTTACAGTAAAAGCACTTTCGGTATAAGAACCAAATGGCGAACCATTGGTACCATAGGCAATTTTAATTTTACGGCGATCATTATAATAATCCGTTCCCGATCGAAAATTAAATTCCAAGCCATCAACAATTTTGTAATTTAACCCTATGCTTCCAATTAAGCGGTTTCTGTTTTGAGCAACTGTATTCTCGTAAGCTACCCAATATGGATTGCTGTAGTAGCTATTATTCCAGTTAAAGGTGTTGCCATTCTCATCTAAGTAATTCTTTAACTGATTGATATCGACTTGCCTACCAAACCAAGTAAATTGCAACATGGTACTGGTTGATCTTGAACCCCCTGTGCCGGGTAAATTATCCGAACTCAGTTTGCTATAATTTGCATTAGCTAAAATGGTTAACTTTGGTGTTAGCCTTAAAGTAGTATTTAGAGCAAAGGAATTTTTACCCTGACCAGAATTTGGGATAATGCCCACCTGTTTCAAATTGTTATAAGATAATCTATAGTCAATTTTATCACTGGCATCTTCAATGGAAACACCATTGGTTAAGGCGTAACCGGTTTCGAAAAAATCTCTAACATTATCTGGATGCGCAATGAATGGAACCGCAACACCTTTTGAGTAAAACTGAGGAATCAATCTTCCATCCAATCTCGGCCCCCAACTTTCATCCACACCATCATTTATACCCGCACCTTTACCATCTACATAACTAAATTTACCTTCAGAACCCTGTCCGAAAGCATTTTGATATTTCGGCAGCGTAAGTAAGGTTTCTAGAACCGCATTCGAGTTTAAAGTAACACCCACACCTTTTTTAGATTTACCCGATTTTGTTTTTATAATGATTACCCCTGCAGCCGCTCTAGATCCGTAAAGCGCAGCAGCGTTCGGTCCTTTTAAAACGCTAATCGATTCAATATCATTTGGATTAATATCAGAAATTGTATTGGCGTAATCTCTTGCACCTGCCGAGTTGAGTTGCGAGTTATCAACTGGTATCCCATCTACAACAAAAAGTGGCTGGTTGTTACCAGAAATGGAAGTTTCTCCCCGAATCACCACTCTAGAAGAACCCATATCGCCCTGGCTATTCGTAACCCTAACACCAGCAATTTTACCAGCTAAGGCATTTACCAGGTTCGTTTCTTTAGCTTCAGCTAGGCTTTCTCCCTTAAGCTCTTGCACGGCATAGCCCAAAGATTTTTTCTGTCTAGAAATTCCGAGTGCCGTAACCACAACCTCGTCCAAGGCATTTTCGCCGTCCTTCAACACAATCTCTAAAGCATTAGAGCTTCTATCAACTTCAATTTCTCTAGAGGGAAATCCAATGTAGGAGAACACGAGCGTACCTTTACCCGCTAGGGAAATTGAAAAAGCCCCTCTTCCATCAGTAACTACGGCTTGTTTAGTTCCTTTTACCAATACAGAAACACCTGGGAGGGTTTCTCCAGTAGATGATTTTACCGCTCCAGAAACAACAATGTTTTGAGCCTGCACAATTTGAGTAAGCAACAACAATATTAAAATTGCAGGGAGCTTGAATTTTTTAAGCATGTTTAAATGTTTAATGAATGATGAATGATTTCGCACGTATAAAATCAAGGCATAGCAATTCCATGTCGCTACTTTTAGGCGATTTTATAAATACATAAATTGAGTTTAATTTTGGGCTAAGAAAGCCCGAGATACTTATCCAACTTTTTGAATAAATAATCTACACATCAGCTTCTCGTGATGAAATTTTTGACTCTTCAAAGGGCATGATTTTGGCTCGTTAGTTTTTTCCATGGGATGTACATTTAATTTTCAACTAATAACTCATCAATCAGGTTTCTGGCGAAGCTCTATGTAAAAAAGCACCCCTTAAATCAGAAGTGCTTGCAGATATTAACATAAATGTTATTGCATTCAACTGACTTAACTACCCCAAAAAATTTGGGATGGAATTAGCACCATTTCTATTTAAAGACGGTTGCTAAGGTTTCATAGGGCCATTCCCTCCACCTTTCTTGATAAGTATTTTAAAATAACTGGCGCAAAGATAGTATAAAATATATATAGTCTATAATTTTAGTAGATTTTATTCAAAATATTTTTTGTTGCCATTAATGATGCGTAAATTTGACGACTAATTTAGTAGATTAATCATCCCCATGAACATAAAATTCTTATTGCCAATTGTCGCCTTAAGCCTATTCTTTCAAAATAGCCAAGCCCAAACAAAAAACAAACAAGTGTCTAACTATGGTGTCAACGATAAAAAATTTGTTGCCGCGGGTAATTGGCGTGGAGCGTTTAAAATAAAACCAGGGGTTGAAGTTCCCTTTAATTTTGATATTGCCGGAAAAGATGCCAACAACCTAAACTTGGTGTTCCTCAATGCCGAGGAACGTTTCCTTGGAGGCCAGGTGACTCAAACTGCCGACTCGCTTTTTGTTAAGTTAGACCAGTTTGATAACGAGCTTGCCTTTAAAATAGCAGGCGATTCACTCGTAGGGGTACTCAGAAAACAAGATCAATCTGGCAGACCACTCGCTGTTGTTGCAGAACGTGGCAAAACTTACAGATTTAAACCAGAAGGCATTGCACCCGCAGGAGATTTCTCTGGAACCTATGATGTGGTTTTCAAATCTCAAACCGGCAATGATGAAAAAGCTGTGGGTGTATTTAAACAAGTCGGAAATAAAATAACCGGAACGTTTTTAAGAATTACGGGCGATTCTCGTTATTTAGAAGGAAGCGTAGAAGGCAATAACTTTTCACTCTCTAGTTTTATTGGTTCTTCTCCATCATACTACAAGGGTACATTTTCAAAAGATGGAACATTGAACGGCGAAGTAGTTTCGGCAAGGGGAAACCAACCCTTCACTGGTACACAAAATAAAAATGCCGCGCTTCCAGATGCCAACAAACTCACATTCTTAAAGGAGGGATACAAAACTTTAGACTTTTCTTTTCCTGATGTTAACGGAAAGAAAATAGCGCTAAGCGATGAAAAATTTAAAAACAAGGTTGTAATTCTAACCATAACAGGCACATGGTGCCCCAACTGTGTTGATGAAGCTTCTTTCATAGCACCTTGGTACAAAGAAAACCGAAATCGAGGCGTAGAAGTTATTGGCATTCATTATGAAAGGCAAACGGATTCTGCTTACGTAAAAAAGGTTTTGACAAGATTTAGAGAAAAATTCGGTATTGAATACGATCAGGTTATTGCAGGTACTCCAGATAAGCAATTGGTGGCTAAATCTCTGCCAGCACTTAGCAATTTTCTATCCTTCCCAACCACCATCATCATTAATAAAAAGGGTGAGGTGGCACGAATTCATACCGGATATAGCGGTCCGGCAACCGGAAAATATTATACCGATTTTGTAAAAGAATTTAATGATGAAATTGATGGCTTATTGAAACAGTAAGTTTATCCCTTAACTAAGTGGATTGAAAATGCCTCGAAATGAATTTTTCGGGGCATATTTAGTTGATGCGGATTTTATTGTCTTCTGTATCCGATTGTAAAAATTGCTATCTTGCGGCACTAATTTCATGCGTATTTTTAACAACCCTACAGTCAAGAAAATCTCTAACTTCCTTCTAAAAAAAGAGGTTGTTATTGGCTTGTACATTTTATTGGCCCTTATAGCTGGAGCCAAACAATACACGCATCACAGTTTTAATAACTACCTCATTTACAAATACGTTTACTGGCATACGGTCGATAGTCAAAATCTATACCTTAATTACTCCGAATATTTAGATAGCAATCATTATGGTCCAGTTTTTTCATTATTCGTTGCACCCTTCGCGCTCCTGCCCGATGGTTTAGGAATGATCCTATGGAACGTGGCCAATGTTGCTGTTTTACTTTGGGGCATTTTTAGCTTGCCACTTAGCTTAAGAAAACAAATTTTAATGGCTTGGATCTGCGCCCATGAAGCACTAACAGCACTGTTTAGTTTTCAATTTAACATCGCCCTAACCGGAACCATACTGCTTGGCTTTTCCTATCTTATCAAGAAAAAAGAAGTCCAGTCGGCATTCTTCATCGCCTTTGGCACATTGGTTAAACTCTATGGAATTGTTGGGTTGGCTTTTTTCTTCTTTACCAAGAATAAGATAAAGTTCATTTTAGGCGGAGTGTTGGCATTTGCCGTTTTGTTTGCTTTACCCATGCTGATTTCCTCGCCCAACTTCGTCATGCAGTCTTACTACGATTGGTACAGCTCACTATCACACAAAAACGACTTAAATGCTTCGCTAACCTCCTTTCAAGACATTTCATTAATGGGAATTGTTAGGCGGGTAACTGCAGATGTCACCATCCCAAACACACCATTTTTACTCTTGGGAATTGTGTTGTTTGGTTTACCTTACATAAGAATCAAGCAATATCAACATATCGGCTTCAGATTAATGTTATTGGCCTCAACCTTAATTTTCACCGTAATCTTCAGTAGTGGGTCAGAATCTCCAACCTACATCATCGCTTTCGCAGGTGTAGCCATTTGGTTTCTGGTTCAATCCTCCCCAAAAAATGGATGGATTATCGGGTTGCTGGTTTTCGCTTTTGTACTCACCAGCTTATCCCCAACGGATATTTTCCCGGGGCAGGTTAAAGAATTTATTCGTCTATATTCGCTTAAAGCCCTACCTTGCACAATCATTTGGTTAACCCTTATTTATCAAATGATGACAGTTGATTTTCAGCGCCATTTGATTGCCGATAAATGAAAAAATTAGTCTCCATAGTTATTCCCGCCTACAACGAAGCCGATAATATTTTCGTTATTGCCGAAAGCATTAAAAAAGTGTTTTCAACAATTCACTATGATTACGAAATCATTTTGGTGGATGATGGTAGTGCAGATCATACCCTCGAAAAAATAAAAGAATACGCCAATACAAGTGAAAATATTTTCTTTCTTGAATTTTCTAAAAATTTCGGTCACCAGTTAGCGGTTAAAGCAGGCATGGATCATGCTTATGGTGATTGTGTAATTTCGATGGATTGCGACATGCAACATCCTCCAGAATTGATTCCAGAAATGTTATTGAAATGGGAAGAAGGTTTTGAGGTGGTTTACACCATTCGCGAGGAGGATAAAGCATTGTCCAAAGGTAAAAGGAGTTCTTCAAGTCTATTTTACAAGCTTCTAAACTGGCTCTCTGACATTGATTTGGAACCAGGTGCCGCAGATTTCAGACTATTAGATCAAAAGGTAGTTAATATTTTTAGAAACTTTCACGAGAATGAACCCTTTCTCCGTGGCTTGGTAAAATGGCTTGGCTTTAAACAATATGCCATAAAATATAACCCAGCCGCCCGCTTTTCTGGCAAAAGCAAATACACAGTTAAGAAAATGTTTCGCCTTGCGCTACATGGTGTTACATCGTTTAGCATAAAACCCTTATATTCTGCGGTTTACTTGGGCTTCATTTTTTCTTTTGCGTCTGTACTTTACATCCCTTATGTAATTTATGCATTTGTAAATAATGTTGAAGTTTCTGGCTGGGCATCTATGCTAATGACAATCGTTTTCTTCGGAGGATTGCAATTAATTATTTTAGGGATAATTGGCATATATGTGGGCAAAATGTTCATGCAAGCGAAAAACAGACCTAATTACATCATCCGTTCCACCAACATTCAAAATAAATAATGGTTCTGCTAAGTTTTGATATTGAAGAATTCGACATGCCTTTTGAATATGGAAAAGAAATTTCCTTTTCAGATCAGATTGCAATTTCTAGGGCGGGCACCATTGCGATTTTGAATCTCCTAGACAAATATGAAGTAAAGGCTACTTTTTTTTGCACCGTAACCTTCGCAGAGAACATTCCAGATCTGATTAAGCGAATAACAGATTCGTGCCATGAACTCGCCTCTCACGGATATTACCACTCAGATTTTAAGCCAGAACATTTGTTGCAATCGAAAATTAAACTCGAAGAACTTTCAGGCAAAGAAATTTTAGGATATAGGATGGCCAGAATGATGCCTGTTGATGAGAAAGAAGTGGCCAAGGCCGGATACGCCTATAACACCTCCATCAACCCAACCTACTTACCAGGCCGATATAATAACTTTAACGTTTCCAGAACATTTTTTAAAAAAGAAAATGTATTGCAGATTCCTGCTTCCGTAAGCCCACTCGTGCGATTCCCATTATTTTGGCTATCGTTCCATAACTTACCACTTGTTGCTTACAAAGCCCTTGCAAGCTGGACTTACAAGAAAGACCACTACCTAAATATTTACTTTCACCCATGGGAGTTTACCGATTTGGATAATTTTGAAAGGTTTGGCTTCCCTGGATATGTAAGAAAAAATACTGGCGATAAAATGATTCAAAGGATGGATAAGCTCATCTCATGGATGAAATCTAAAAAATACCCCTTCGGAACTTTTAGAGATTTCATCAAAACCATTTAACCGAATTGTATTACTAATACGTTTCCGCAAGCTTTAGGGCATTATAGGCATTTACGATTCCACCGCTTACACAAAGTTCAGAAAACGGCACTCTAATCGTCTCATTGCGTTCATTTTTGTATTTAACTTTATGTAAAACTTTGGAAACAGATTTCATGATAATCTCTCTAACTTGATTTGGTTTCAGTGTTGGGTAATAACTTAAAATTAACGCAGCTAAACCCGATACAACAGGCGATGCCATACTTGTACCATCCAAATCTTCGTATTTACCATCAGGAACAGTAGAATTAATTAAAAATCCGGGAGCAAAAACATCAACATTATACTTTCCATAGTTCGAGAAGTCAGCTTTCAAATTATCGTCATCTTTATAGGAGCTTGCTCCAACTTCAATCCAATTACTAGCATGGGGCAAATTAAACTTAGCTGAATCAAGAGGAATAGGCTTCAAATTTGACGATCCGCCCGCAGTAGAACGCATACCCATACCATTTTGCATCGGCCTAGGTGGAGTGAAATCTGGTTTTACAGGCTTTTTATGATCCAATTTGTATGCTTCGGCTTCTGGGCTATCAAAATATTTATTTGGATAATTTTCTTCAATGTCATTATTTTGATTGTCATTTCCGGCAGCATGAACCAGCAATACGCCTTTAGATTCTGCATATTTGACGGCCTCATCAACCACCTTTTTATCCCACTTATACGCCTTGCCGAAACTCATGTTAATTACTTTCGCACCATTGTCAACAGCATAACGAATGCCATTTGCAACGTCTTTATCACGCTCATCGCCTGTTGGTACCACACGAATCGCCATAATACTCACATGATTTGCTACCCCCATAATACCTAAATTATTTGACCGATCGGCCCCAATGATGCCAGAAACGTGCGTTCCATGCAGTGCATCGGGTCCTTTTACATCTCCATTTCCATAGTTTTTCTGATTAGGATCGGAATAATCATCTCCTACAAGCTCCGCACGTAAATCATACTTGGGGTTCAGATTGTATTTCAACATGGCGTCATACTGTTCGTAGGCATCTTTAATGTTCTTATAAAACTTCTCGAAACTCCCATCTTCTCTAGCGCCTTTTTTGATGATTGTTTTTACTTGTTCTTCGGTTTCATCATCTGCTTTATAATTGTCTAGGTCATCTAGGCTTGGCATTTTTTTATTATTGATTTTTGCTACAGAATCTAATACTTTATTAATGGCAATAAGTACTGAAAATGTATTGCTGGCATCCTCATATTTTTTACCAAAGTCACCTACCATCTTCTTGTATAGTCTAAATTCCTCTTTCTGAGTGCTATCAAGAGGCGTTAAATTTGTAGTTGATTGGTACTTTGGCGTATAGATTCTAAGCAGTCTTACCAACTCTAAATTGTCAAACTGCAAGTTGCCTTTCTTTGATCCAATAAAGTTCCAGCCGTGCACATCATCAACATATCCATTCCCATCATCATCAATACCATTGCCAGGGATTTCCTTTTTGTTGGTCCAAAGCACTTCTTTTAAATCTGGATGATCGATATCTACACCTCCATCGATCACGGCAACAATAATATTTTGTTTGGGTTTTTTATCTTTCAACAAATCTCGATAGGCTTTTTCGGTACTGATGCCGAAGAAGCCATTTTCAACCATATCAAGATTAAACCAATTTGCGGGCAACTTTACATCCTTGCTTTGGGCAAATGTTAAAGTGTGCAAACAAAGAAGAAAGCTTAGAGCTATTATTTTTTTAAAATTCACATTAATCATAACGATATCTACGTAATAGTGCAATTATACGGTTTTATTGTATTCAGCTAGAATGATTTAGCACAATTTAACAAACACTGGTGACAATCTATCGCTAGGATGATAAAGATCTGGTTGAATTTAAGATATGATAGAGTAGCTGTATGGAATAAAAAAAGGGTATAAAACAAGAAAACCCTGCAACGTTAGTTACAGGGTTTCTTTTAAGATCTGGCACCGACCTACTCTCCCACGTGTTACCGCAGTACCATCGGCTCTGGCGGGCTTAACTTCTCTGTTCGGAATGGGAAGAGGTGGACACCGCCGATATAGGCACCTGAATGCTTTTA
>NZ_QGNZ01000003.1 GCF_003173595.1 Pedobacter yonginensis | reverse complement strand
ATCCGAGGCTTTCAAGGCAACAACATCGTTGTTTGTTCTTCTAACATAACTTCTTTCAATAATATGTCATTTAGGCCAATGGTTGCAGGACCGGGGGCATGGCGGACCATTTCCGCCCTGAGACCCAGACCCCTGCCCAATTGTCTTATCTAAAAGCATTCAGGTGCCTATATCGGCGGTGTCCACCTCTTCCCATTCCGAACAGAGAAGTTAAGCCCGCCAGAGCCGATGGTACTGCGGTAACACGTGGGAGAGTAGGTCGGTGCCAGATCTTAAACTGCTAATTAGCAGGATAAACAGAAACCCTGTAGTAACAACTCCAGGGTTTTTCTGGTTACAAGACTATGGATTCTAAGTGATCATTAACCATAGCAACTCAGTTGAAATATTGAATCGATATAAAAATATTTAGGTGTCTATATCGGTGGTGTCCACCTCTTCCCATTCCGAACAGAGAAGTTAAGCCCACCAGAGCCGATGGTACTGCGGTAACACGTGGGAGAGTAGGTCGATGCCAAATCTCTAAACCCAATGAACATTGGTAGAGAATAACCCTGTAGTAACAACTGCAGGGTTTCTTGTTTTTAGAACTATTTCAAAAACTTTTATTGCCTTTATGTCCGCCCTTGTTTAAACTTAAATCTAACGTGCTTATAAACCCTTGTAAGGAGTTTCTAAACCCGATAGCAACGGAAATACTTTTTGGTTTGAGGGCTTTTCTATTTAAGATTAGCGTCCGAAAAGATTGTAGTGGATAGCGGGACCGAAGCCATCGTTATGAACACTGGATTTGCTTTGCCTAATTAATGGATGTTAGCTTTCTTTTACGGCTAATTGACCGCAAGCGGCATCAATATCTTTACCACGACTGCGACGGATATTGGTAGTTATGCCTTGATTTTTTAAGTAGTTTGCGAAGGCATCAATTTTATCGCCTTCGGCATTTGTAAAATCGGCAAATGAAATTGGGTTATACTCAATTAAGTTTACTTTGCAAGGAATGTGTTTACAGAATTTGGCCAAATCCATTGCATCAGCAATTTCATCATTAAAGTTATTGAATACGATATATTCGTAAGTAACCGGATTTTTTGTTTTGGCGAAATAATATTTTAATGCTTCGGACAGTGCTTTCAATGAATTGGCCTCGTTTATCGGCATAATTTCATTACGCTTTTCATCATTTGCAGCGTGAAGTGATAATGCTAGGTTAAATTTAGCTCCGTCATCACCAAGCTTCTTAATCATTTTGGCTATGCCTGCTGTAGAAACGGTAATGCGTTTATAACTCATGTTTAAGCCATCTGGTGCCGTAATGCGTTCAATTGATTTCAGCACATTGGCATAATTAAGCAAAGGTTCGCCCATGCCCATATACACAATATTGGTAAGTGGGTTATTGTAGTTCTGTTTGGCCTGCTTATCAATTAAAACAACTTGATCATAAATTTCATCCGCATTTAAATTTCTTTTACGATCCATATAACCTGTAGCACAGAATTTGCAGGTTAAGCTGCACCCAACTTGTGAACTTACGCAGGCTGTCATTCTATCTTCTAATGGAATTAATACGCCTTCAACAATATTACCATCGGCTAAACGAAAAGTGTTTTTTATGGTATGATCGCTACTGAATTGTGAATTGTTAACCTGAACGGCATTGATGGCAAAACTTTCGTCTAAAGCCTTTCTCAAATCTTTAGAAAGATTGCTCATTTCCTCGAAACTGGTTGCAGATTTTTCCCAAAGCCATTGGTAGATTTGCTTAGCCCTAAATGCTGGTTGTTGCATAGCGGTAAGATGCTGTTGCAATTGAGGCAAATCTAATGCGCGGATATCGAGTTTTTTTGCTGTTACCATTTATTACAAAGTTAGCAAAAAGGCTTTAAGCTGAAAGGATAAAGCATACTGTTAGGCTACAGGCTTGCAAATTTTACATTACCACGCGCAATTTGGTGCAGATGCCCATTAGAAGGCCCAAATTGACTCAAATGAGGTTTATCTCCCTCTTTTACGTGTGCTTGATTTTGCAGCTGATTTTCCCTTGCCTGGCCTCGTGTTGCGTTGTGCGGAGCCTGATTTAGGCGCCGGTTTAGATGAAGACGCATGCGAAGATTTTTTAGTGAAAGATTTTTGGCCGCTGGGTTTTGCTGATTGATTTGGCTTTTTGGACGATTCTGACTTGGACTCTTGTGTTTCTTCCCAAGAATTTGTTTTCTTCTTCGTATTTTTTGGTTTAGAAGCTGCTTCTGACGAAGAGTTTTCGATCATTTTAGATATGCTGCTTAACTCGGTTTCAGTAAGCTCTCTAAATTCTCCAGTTGGGATGCCCTTCAAATTGATATTCATAATCCTTGTGCGCTCTAGCTTGGTTACCTCGTATCCGAAGTGCTCACACATTCTACGAATTTGTCTGTTAAGGCCCTGAATCAAAATAATATTGAATACGAATGTGCTGATTTGACGGACTTTACACTTTCTAGTGTTTACGCCTAAGATGGGTACTCCATTGCTCATTTCGAAGATAAAATCTTCAGTAATGGGCTTGTTCACCGTTACTATATATTCTTTTTCGTGTTTATTGCCAGCTCTTAAGATTTTGTTTACAATATCACCATTGTTTGTTAGGAAAATTAGCCCAGATGAATCTTTATCCAAACGACCTATTGGGAAAATGCGTTCGCTGTGGTTAACATAATCTACAATATTATCTTTAACATTAGATTCTGTTGTACTGGTAATCCCCACGGGCTTATTAAATGCTAAAAGAATGAAATTAGAATCTTCTTTGGGTTCGATATTATGGCCATTAACCATCACCTTATCTCCTGCGAAAACCTGATCGCCAACTTTGGCTCTTTTCCCGTTTATAAAAACAGTTCCTTTTTCTATAAATCTATCTGCCTCACGGCGAGAACACAATCCACTTTCACTTATGAATTTATTTAAACGGGTTGCACTTGAATTTTGCATAGATTTAATTTTACGCAAATATAAGCTAAATGCCTAAACCGAAGTGTTTGTTTCTGTTTCATTCGGAAAAACATTGGTGGGTGGATAGCGCAGAAGTTCTAGTAAATTCCTTAGTTGAGCAATCATCTCAACTAAGGAAAATCAAATTTAGAAACTTTGGTCGTCGGCACTTGGGCCATAACTCCCTGGTATTGGGATATTTAATAATCTTAAATAAACACCTAACTGCGCCCGGTGGTGTGTGGTTTGGCTAAAGGCAATACGCATCATCTCATATTTGGTCAAATCACCTAAAATTTGTTCTCCATTGCGTAATATCCACTGCTTATCAAAATCTTCTTCGCTGGCTTTTTCCAATTCAGCTCGTCCACTTTCGTAGCTTTCAGTTAATAGCTTCAGTAAATCTTCATTGCTTTCAACCTGCTTTTCTTCGTATGGCGCTGTTGCAAAATCCAAACCATCGGTGGTGAATGCTAAATTTACCCAAGCAGGTAGCTCTGCAATGTGGCTTGCCAGCGACTTCATTTTCATGCTTTTTTCGTGTGGAGCCCAATCAAATTGATCTACAGGTACCCGCTTCAAAAATTTTTTAGTGGTGTTGAATTCCGATTCAAATTCTTTTAATAATGCTTTAATCATATTCATATTTTTTTGTTTTGTTTCCATTTTGGTTATTTCCATTAATAGTAAGTCTGCTATGCTCATGGTTGGTTGGGTTTGTTGTACAAAGGAAACGAGGGCGAGTGACAACCCTATGGCAGTGTAAAAAATAGAATGATTTTTTATTTGCTAATTCAGCATTGATTACTGAATGGTGTTTGAAGATATCTGTGAAATGCTTGTGCTGTGAGTGTGTTAAAAATTTACAGGTAACATGCTCATGTACTCGCTTAGCGGCATGTGGTCTGTTTTTTGGAAATATTCGCCTCGATTGTTTAAACAGATGATTCTCGTTAAATTAAAATCGCGGTACTGCCCGCGAAGATGGCACCAAGCGATTAAATGCCAGCTGAAAGCGTAAAAGATGAGACCGATGGGTTCAACAGTGCGCTTGCTTATTTCCTCTTTAGCATTTTTATAATCCAGTTGGACAATGTTTTTTTCGGAGATTGCATGTTGTAGGAGTGAGAGATATTCAAAGTTGAAGGTCATCCGCTCCGGAATTTGAAGTTTTATGTGCTGATTCATGTTTTCCAGCTTCTCCTTTTGTGAGGCTTTTAATACGGCCTTAACTTTTGTAAGTGCAGTTGAGTAATGTGCACGAATGGATTTATCTGCAAAACCATTTACCAAACTTTCTACCAGCAATAAGGCATTGGCTTCTTCCATGTTAAAGGAAACAGGAGGAAGAAAAAAGCCCTGAACCATAAAGTAACCTTTCGGCTGTTCAAAGCTTACAGGTATTCCTTGTTCTTGCAAAGCTTTTATATCTCTATAAACGGTACGAATGCTAATGTTAAATCGTTCAGAAATCTTTTCTGCAGATATATACTTTCGCGATTGCAACAAAGTTAGTATCCCGAAAAGGCGGTCGATTCGATTCATATAGATTGGCTCGGTTAAAATTAGGTAATTTATGTAAATGTTGAGAATGTTATTCAGAATTAACACCATCAAATATTGGTAGGAGGCTTTTAAGGTATTTAAAACCCAACAAAAATTTCCTTGGTATGCTATTTGTGTAATCAGTGCACATGTCTTTCCGCTTACATCATTCGTTAGATATTAAAAGCATAATCTGAATTTAATGGCTGTAGATATTCAAAAAAGATTCTTTAGGGCAGTAAAAAGTAAGGTAATTATTGGGTTTTTATTTGCCTGTTTCGCGCTGCTTTTGGCTTGGGGCATCAGCAAATTTGCTTTCACCAGAATGTTAAATACGGTTGAGGAAATATCAGCACCAAATGATCGCCTACGCATTGTTAACGATTTATCGCATAAAATTGCACGGTTAGATCAGTTACAACGAGATGAAGCCTTTAATAAGCAAGGAAATTATAGCTTTTTAAAGGAATCGAGAAGGCTGAGAGTAAGTTTGGATACCCTTAGTAAATTATATTCTGAAGATTCTCTTCAATTGGCAAGGATAAAATCGATTAAGAACTTACTAACGGAAAGAGACAAACAATTTGTTTCCTATTTAAAGGTTAGGGAGACGCTCGTGAATACCAAATCTTTTTCTGAAGAGGTTAAAAAGTTAAATAACCTTGTTGCGACTCGTTCAAGACAAACCGATAGTGCAATTCTAACTACAGAAACAACAACTTCTACCACCACGGTTGCACCAGATGAGCAAGAGAAATCAAGAGGGTTTCTAAGCAAGCTATTTGGAAAGAAGAAATCGGAGGTTTATAAAATTATTAATGAAGAATTTAAGGTTAAGCGCGATACGCTAAATGCAAAGGCTGAAGACAGCATCATGAAAAGTATGACTGGCTCTCTGAAGAATATTGAGCTCGAACAAAAACAAAAAAGCCAGAAATTTTTAAAAAGAGAGGCTGATTTATCTGATGCAAGTAATGCTTTGACAGGGCAAATGCTTCAAATTTTAAGGGAAGTTGAAGGGGAGGCAGTTGCTCAGGTAGATTTGAATGGCATTCAGGCTAAACAAGTTGTAAACGACGGAATTACGCAAATTACCATCATCATTATTGCTTTCTTTTTAATCACCGTAATTCTTCTCTATTTAATTTTAACTGACATCACGAAAAGTAATCGATATAGAAAGGCACTAGAACAAGCAAAGGACGAGGCTGAATATCACGTTAAGGCAAAGCAAAGATTTCTTTCCAATATGAGTCATGAAATTAGAACACCCTTGCAATCCATTTTAGGCTATGCAGAGCTCATTACGCAGCAAGACAAACCCAATAAAAAGGATATCGATGCGATTTATCAATCTTCCATCCATTTATTACAAATTGTTAATGAGGTTTTAGATTATAACCGCATCATATCGGGAGAATTTAGTTTCAGCCATCAGGTTTTTGATGTTCGCAAAGTTTTGAATGAGGCGGTTTCGGTGATGCGTCCATTGGCAGAGCAAAAAGCACTAAAACTAATAGAAGACTTTGATTTGGCAGGAATCGAATTTGTGAAAGGCGATGCATTTAGATTGAAACAGATTCTATTTAATCTATTAGGAAATGCGGTTAAGTTTACACTCAAGGGTGAGATCCTGCTCGCCGTTTCCTGCAAAAAACAAGGATCAGATTTGCATTTCAATTTCACGATAAAGGATACTGGAATTGGCTTTGCTGAAACGGACATCACCAAAATATTTAACGAATTTGAGCAGATTGAATCGCCCGAGAAATACATCATCAACCAAACGGGCACAGGTTTAGGGCTTACCATTGTTAAATCGCTAATCGAAAATCAAGGAGGCCGGATTTATGTAAAAAGTAAGCCAGGTATCGGAACAACTTTTAGCATTTACTTAAAATACGAAGCTACGGATGAACGTGTAAATGAAGCACTCGATTTAGAGCATTATGCCATAGTGGATTCTGGAATGGTTTGGGTAATTGATGATGACAAGTTGATTTTAGATTTATGTGGTTTAATTTTTGAGAAAAATAACATCCCTTATCAAAGCTTTGGCCAAGTAGCTGATATTCTTCAGGAAGAGCCAGTCGTTGATTTAAAATATGTGTTAATTGATATGCGAATGCCCGAGATGACGGGTTTAGAGCTTTGCCATTTATTGAAGAAGAAACTTCCATCGAGCGTTAAATTCTTTGCCATTACCGCTCAGGTTTTGCCCGAAGAAAGAGAAATGGTTTTAAGCGAAGGTTTTGACGGACTTATTTTAAAACCATTTAGAGCTGAAGATCTGTTGTCGATTTTTGAAAGAACTGAAATACTGCCTGAGCAACCCGAATTTGATTTGTCGTCAGTTGAAAAAATGACCTTTGGCGACCAACAAATGCTCCAGAAAATTTTAAATCGATTTAAACAGGATTGTGTTGAAGATTCGAAAGAATTGAAAAAGTATATTGAAGAAGGTAATTCAGACAAGGCCCGGTTGCTTGTGCATCGGCTAGCAGGTAGAACGGCACAAATGGGCTCTACAACCTTGTCTAATGCTTTTAGGCTGCTCGAAATCAACATTGCAGACAATGGATTGGCGGACAGCGTAATTTTGGAAATTTCCGGTCAATTGAAGAAGCTGGATGCTTTGATTGCGATTATGGAAAATATGGAATACCTTGATAAAGAATAGTTGTTAGCTTAAGCAGACAAATTAAATTGACGGATTACTCAATTCCATATCTTTCCATTTTGGCGTAAAGTGTTTTTCGATCGATATTCAACATTTTTGCCGCTTTAGATTTGTTGTGTTTGACTTTGATTAGCGTTTCTGCAATAAGTGTTTTTTCGTTTTGCTCATTAACGGCTTTTAAATCTGATGTTCCGCCGGGCGCAATTTGCTGATGTACCGAAATCATCATCTCATCTGGTAGGGCCGTAACTTGCGCCACATCGCCAGGGGTTAATAAAACCATCCGTTTAATTACATTACTCAGTTCACGTAGGTTTCCTGGCCAATCGTAGTTCAAAAGTAGCGATTTGGCTTCAGATGAAATACTTTTCACGTTCCTTTCCAAATCTCGGTTGGATAGCTGTATGAAATGATTGATGAACAATTCCAAATCTCCACCCCGATCTCTCAAAGCTGGCAGTTGGATTTTAAATTCATTTAAACGGTGATACAAATCTTCTCTAAACGCGCCCTGCTGCATGCTGTTACTCAAGTCATCATTTGTTGCCGTAATGATGCGCACATTAACTGGAATTTGCTTCGAGCTGCCTAAGGGTTGGATTACCCTCTCCTGTAAGGCACGTAGCAATTTAATCTGAACTTCGTAACTTAAATTTCCAACCTCATCTAAAAATAATGTTCCACCATCGGCAACCTCAAATTGACCTTTTTTATCGTTTAGCGCACCAGTAAAGGCCCCTTTAACATGGCCGAATAATTCGCTAGCTGCTAAATCTTTAGAGAGTGAACCGCAATCTATCGCTATAAATGGTCTTTTTGCCCTCTTGCTTTGTTGGTGGAGGGTTCTTGCTGCAAATTCCTTTCCCGTACCACTTTCACCTTGAATAATTACCGACATATCGGTGGGGGCAACTAAGTCGATGTGTTCGTATAATTTATCGGCAATGGCACTTTTGCCTTTTATAAAATCAGCGTCGGTTTCTTTAACTTCGGTATTTTTAGATTCCTTTTTGGTTAAAGAATTTTTAATAACCATTAGTAACTCATCTGGATTTACCGGCTTAGTGATGTAATCAAAAGCACCCATCTGCATGGATTTAACAGCGGTTCTCACATCATTAAAACTGGTCATGATGATTACCGGTATGGAAAGTCCCAAATTTCTACTGTGGGCGAGTACCTCAACCCCTATCCCGTCGGGCAACCGGTAATCTAAAAGCAGTAAATCGAATTCTTGATTTTCGATTAATTTAAAGGATTGTTTTACCGAGGTTACGAGCGTAATCTCATGCATATTTTTTGACAGAAAGCCTTCAAGTAATTGAGCAAATGTAGTATCGTCTTCTAAAATCAGGATTCTGGCCATACAGCAAAAATAAGAAAAGCCAGACAAAGTCTGGCCATTCTTGTACTAGGTAGATGTAATATTTGGGGTTTATTGTACTGGTTTACCGTCTTTATCAATTTTTACAGAACCTGTTTCAGCTTCTTTTTTAACATTGATTAGGTAATATTCTTTCGTACCTTCTTTAACAGACCATGCCTCGGTGGCCGTCCAACCTTTGTAAGCATCAGATTTTAATGCGGTTGTAACTGGCTCTGGTAATTCTTCCAATTTTACAGGCGTTTTAACTGCGCTATCTTGAACTGCAACAATTGCGGCGTTTTTTAAGGTATTTACTTCTTTTGCTTGTACTGCTGATAATCCTGCAAATGCTAAGAACGCAGCTGATAAAATTAACTTTTTCATCTTGTATTAAATTTAATGTGATGAAACCATCTTAAAATAGCTTCGTAGTTTAGTTGAGTATATGCGTGGCCATTTCCAGCCACGCATAGTTGATTATGCCTTTAGGCAAATATTATTGAACTGGTTTACCGTCTTTGTCAATTTTCACTGAACCTGTTTCAGCTTCTTTTTTAACATTAATTAAGTAATACTCTTTTGTACCTTCCTTAACCGACCAGGCTTCAGTTGCTGTCCAACCTTTATAGGCATCAGATTTTAATGCGGTTGTAACTGGCTCTGGTAACTCTTCTAATTTTACAGGCGTTTTTACCGCGCTATCTTGAACTGCAACAATTGCAGTAGTTTTTAAGTCTTTTATTTCACTTGCTTGTACTGCTGAGAATCCTGCGAACGCTAAAAATGTAGCTGATAAAATGAACTTTTTCATAGTATGTAATTTTTAAAATTTATGTTTGTAACAATACTTGCTATGGTTTCATAATGGTGCCAAAAGGCTAAAATTGCTTAATTCATTCATTTATAAGTATTTGTGTTTATGCCA
Source organism: Pedobacter yonginensis (assembly GCF_003173595.1). Taxonomy (GTDB): domain Bacteria; phylum Bacteroidota; class Bacteroidia; order Sphingobacteriales; family Sphingobacteriaceae; genus Pedobacter; species Pedobacter yonginense. The sequence continues at coordinate 760,309 of NZ_QGNZ01000003.1, read as the reverse complement.
AAAAAAATAAATTGGGGAGTTTCTCCACAGCTTGGGGGTAATGGCAACAGCTTTTATTTAATTGGTAGTGAATTACCGGATTTGGAAAGCAAAAACAAAGCTGCTATTAAGCGTTCGTCCCGCTAATGCTTCAAGCACCGAAAAAGCCTCTGCAAAAACATTGGGAAGCAAATAGGCAGCCATGCAGATGCATCAGCGGTGGCTTTTCGCGCATATCGGGTTTATAAAAATTCTGGCTGTGCAATGATCTAAGGTTGCCGAGCACAAACACCAAATCCACTTTTGTAAGTTTTTGTAAATTAAGAGTTTAGTTAATTTGTGCTTTAGTTTCTTTGAAATTTTTAAAATTTTTTTTTTCAAAAGAATTATTTTTTCTATACTTGCAACCCAATTAAAAGCCTCCTTAGCTCAGCTGGTAGAGCAACTGACTTGTAATCAGTAGGTCATTGGTTCGATTCCGATAGGAGGCTCTTTTAATTCTCTTTTAGATGTAATCAAAATCTAAAAATATTTCCAATCCATTTTACCAGCGCACTTCATTACAAATCGTAAATTCGCTTCATGCTAAAATACTTTTCAGCCGATTGGATTTTTCCGGTGAGCACTCCACCAATAAAAAATGGAGTAGTTGCAATAAATCCTAATGGCGAAATAAAAGAGATTTATACAGAAGATGCCGCACTAAAGCTTGATTTTAAAATCGAGAAATACGCAGGTGCCATTGTACCTGGCTTTGTAAATACCCATTGTCATCTAGAGCTCTCCCACATGCTGGCTAGCGTTCCTGAACACACGGGTTTAGTAGCGTTTGTACAAAATATCATTAAAAATAGACAGGCAAGCAGCGAAGAAATTCACCTGGCTATGCGAAAGGCCGATCAGCAGATGTTTGATAATGGAATTGTAGCCGTTGGCGATATATCTAATCAAATTATATCAAAAGAAATTAAAACCAATAGTAAATTATACTACCACACCTTTGTAGAGGCCATGGGTTTTAATCCTGCAAATGCACAGGCGGTGATGGATTTTGCGATAGATCTTAAAAATAAATTTGCCCCTTTATCTGCTTCGGTAGTTCCGCACGCACCCTATTCTGTTTCGGCCGAATTATTTGCTTTAATTCATGCACATGCAGAACATGGCAAAACCCCCATCAGCATACACAACCAAGAAACACCACAAGAAAATCAGTTTTTTGAAAATAAAACAGGAGAATTCTTAAATCTGTATCAGTTTTTAGGATTAGACATCTCGTATTTTGAGCCAAGCGGTAAAACCTCTTTGCAAACTTGGCTGCCCCGCATTAAAAAACTCAGAACGCTACTGGTACACAACACCGTTGCAAGCAAGGCCGATTTAGAATTTGCGAAACAAAGCCATGCAGATTTATACTGGTGCCTTTGCCCGCAAGCCAATTTATATATTGAAAATACCTTGCCTAATGTAGATTTGCTAATCGATGAAAATGTTAAAATTACCTTAGGTACCGATAGTTTGGCCAGCAATCATCAGTTGAATATTTTGTCAGAGATGAAAACTTTGCAGCAACATAAACAGGTACCTTTCGACAAACTGTTGCAATGGGCTAGCTTAAATGGAGCAGAATTTCTAAATCTGCACAAGCAATTTGGAAGCATTGAAATTGGGAAAAAGCCTGGTTTAAATCTCATCCAATTATCAAATCATTTTAAAATTGAAAGTGATTTAGTTGTTAAGTTAATTTAAAAGATGAACACAATCTGCAAACTCTTCAATATAAAATATCCAATTATTCAAGCCGGAATGGTTTGGTGCAGCGGATGGAAATTGGCAGCAGCCGTTTCTAATGCGGGTGGCTTAGGCATAATTGGTGCAGGATCTATGTATCCCAATGTACTGAGGGCGCACATTGAAAAGTGCAAACTGGCTACAAATCAACCTTTTGGTGTTAACATTCCGCTTTTATATCCGAATATCCAAGAAATTATTGATGTCGTTTTAGAGGAAAAGGTTAAGATTGTTTTTACTTCTGCTGGCAATCCGGCCACTTGGACAAGTACTTTACAGGAAAACGGAATCATCGTTGTACACGTAATCGCGAATACCAAATTTGCATTAAAAGCTCAGGAAGCGGGAGTGGATGCCGTAGTTGCAGAGGGCTTTGAAGCTGGAGGACATAACGGAAGGGAAGAAACCACAACCATGTGTTTAGTTCCGATGATTAAGAAAGCTGTTCATATTCCAGTAATTGCGGCAGGTGGAATTGGGAGTGGTAATTCGATGTTGGCTGCCATTGCGCTCGGTGCGGATGCGGTTCAAATTGGCTCTGCCTTTGCCGTTGCCGAAGAATCATCTGCGCACCCTGCCTTTAAAGATAAGATTATCGCATCAGTAGAAGGAGATACAAAATTGGCCATGAAAAAGCTGGTGCCGGTAAGGTTATTAAAGAATGAATTTGCCGATGCCGTATCGCAGGCAGAAGCTGCCGGGGCAGATCGAAGTCAATTAATGGAATTGCTGGGTAAAGCTAGGGCAAAACTTGGGATGTTTGAAGGGGACATGGATAATGGAGAGCTCGAAATCGGCCAAATTTCAGCTATGCTGAATGAAATAAAACCCGCTAAACAAATTTTAGAAGATATTTGGGCTGAATACTGTGCAGGTTTAGCAAAATTTAAGAATTTGTATCATGAATTAAACCGATAAGGATTGGTTTACTAACTTTACAAGATTAAAAATTCAATTTCTTACATTAATGAAGCATTTTAAGATCATCATCACAGGAAAAGTTCAGGGCGTTGGCTTTAGAGAAACAACAAAAATTATCGCTAACCAAATGTCGGTAAATGGATTTGTAAGAAATGAGAAGGATGGTTCTGTTTATATTGAAGCAGAGGCAGATGAATTATTTTTAGAAGAATTTGTAAACTGGTGCCATGAAGGGCCAGATCGCGCTCGTGTAGAAGATGTGCACTATACCGAAGCGGAAGTAAAAAACTATCGTAATTTTGAGGTTGTTAAAAAATAGGTGGATTTAGGGAATCGAAACGCAAGCCTAGATTCCAACGATTCCAATTGTTTAAAATAAATCGATTGTAGATTTTGAAGCAAAATGCTGATTCAATCTAAAATCTAAATCTAAAACCAATTGTCTGTATATAAAAAATTTCTTGGGCAAACTATGGTGTATGGTATTAGCACCATACTATCTCGCTTACTCAACTTTATTTTAACTCCAATATTTACCCGTACCTATGCAGCGGCAGCCTATGGTATTTTCACCAAAATGTACAGTTATGCATCGTTAATTAATGCATTATTGGCATTTGGGATGGAAACCACCTTTTTTCGCTACTTAAATAAACACGAAGACAAAAAGCAACAGGTTTATAACAATTCCTTTTTGGTTATTGCCTTTATTTCGATATTATTTCTAATTACTGGCTTAATATTTACCGATCCCATCACCAAATGGTTGTTGAACAATAACATGTCTCACTTTCAGGATCAACGTCGTTATGTTCAGTATTTTTTATGGCTTTTGTTTTCGGATGCCATCTGTATTATTCCTTTCGCTAAATTAAGGGCAGATGGAAAACCATTTCGGTACAGCTTACTTAAGTTTATCAACATTTTAAGTTATGTTTGCTTTAGCTTGTTCTTTATTTATGCGGTTCCGGCAATTATAAAGCATAACTGGCCTTCCGCTCATTTTTTTGCTAGTTTTTTCCGTGAAAAGTGGATAGGTTACGTGTTTATCGCGAATCTTGCAGCTAGTTTAATCACCTTTTTATTGCTTATTCCAGAGTTTCTTAAACTGGAATTAAAGTTTGATAAACCGATGTTTAAAACCATGCTTGCCTACAGCTGGCCAGTTTTGGTCGCTAACCTATCATTCATCATTAATGAAAATTTGGATAAAATTCTGCTTGATAAATATTCAACAGAGGTTCAAGTGGGTATTTATGGTGCGGTATGTAAAATTGCCATTTTTATGAGCATTTTTAATACGGCGTTTAGGTTAGGTGCTGAGCCTTTCTTTTTTAGTCATGCCAAAAACGCAAATGCAAAGCAAACCTATGCTACTATCCTTCAGTATTTTGTAATTGCGCTTGCCATCCTATTTGTCGCGCTGGTGGCTAATATCGAAATTTTGAAATTGTTTATTAGTAGAGATGCAGCACATAGGGCTGAATATTGGGTTGGCTTGCCTGCTGTACCATACCTATTATTGGGCTATGTTTGTTTGGGCATTTATATGAATCTTTCTGTTTGGTACCGTTTATCAGACCAAACCAGATTTGGACTTTACATCTCATTGGTTGGTGCATTTATTACCATTGTATTCAACATGGTGCTCATTCCAAAATACGGATACATGGGGTCTGCGTGGGTTTCTATGGCTGCGTATGCAACTATGACAATCATTTCTTATATACTCGGCCAAAAGTATTATCCTATTCCGTACAACCTAAAAAAGATTTTAGCCTACCTTATTGTTTCTACGGTTATTGTATTCAGCTCTTTCTTCCTGTTCAACAGAAATATCTATATTGGTAATGCAATGTTGGTTGCTTTTATTTTAGGGATTGCCTACTTTGAAAAAAAGGATGTGCTCAAAATGTTAAAACGATAAATCGGTTACTCAATTACATGCTTAGATGGAAATAAAAATCGTTAATAAATCTCAACACCCTTTGCCACAGTATGAAACTGCACATGCGGCTGGGATGGATTTGAGGGCATCAATTACAGAAGAAATCATTCTTAAACCCTTACAGCGATTGCTGATTCCAACGGGTTTATACATAGAACTGCCGATTGGTTTTGAGGCACAGATTAGACCGCGCAGTGGTTTGGCCTTCAAGTATGGCATCAGTATCGTAAATGCTCCGGGTACCATAGATGCGGATTATCGTGGCGAACTAAAAGTTTTATTGGTAAATTTATCAGATACAGATTTTACCATTAATGATGGTGATCGGGTTGCGCAAATGGTGGTAGCGAAACATGAAACGGTGATTTGGCAACCTGTTGATGAACTGACTGAAACAGCTAGAGGTGAAGGTGGTTACGGCCATACTGGGAAAAAATAGTTTCGTTTTTGGTTTAAAATCTGCTGTTTTCTGATTCAATTTATATGGCTTCAATCATTAATGGATATGAATAGAGTATATGTTTTTATGGTGCTGCTTCTCTTAAGCGTATCTGCTTTAGCTCAGGTTAGCCCTTTGCCAAATACCAGTCGCGATAGTAATGTGGTAAAGCAACTTTTTTTTGCTGGCCTTCGCGAAAAAATGACGGAGAATTATGTCCTTGCCTCCACAAATTTTTCAAAAATCATATCCCTTGATCCCGATAACCACGCTGCTCTTTTTGAATTGGCAAATGCAAATTTAAGACAAGATAAATTGCAGGAAGCTGAACAAGCGGTAAAACAAGCCATAAAGTTAAATGCCACTAACCCATGGTATTGGCGATTGCTGGGTGAAGTATATAAACGAACCAATAAAATGTCTGAATTGGTGGATGTTTTTACTCAGCTTATTCGGTTGCAACCCGAAAATGATTCCTATTATTTTGATAAGGCAAATGCCCAGTTTTTATCAGGACAAGTAGAGGCTTCGAAAAAAACTTATGATGAAATTGAAGTCAAATTTGGCACTTCGAGTGATTTAACAAGGGCCAAACAACGTTTTTTGCAAAAAGGTGGTGCCACTGATAGCGACATTATAAAACTTTTGGAGGGCAACCAAGCTGATGTAAAAAACTATTTGTATGCAGCGGGCTTATTACTTCAAAAAGGTAATGATGCGGAGGCGCTGAATGTGTTAATTAAAGCCCAAAAGTTAGAGCCGAACAACTTTGAGGTGAATTTAGCCTTGGCGGACATATATCGCAAGCAAAAAAACGACGATGCTGCTTTTGCGAGCCTTAAGCTTGCTTTTGAAAGTGCCGAAATGCCACTTGATGAAAAAGTTAAAATTATTGCAGGATTGTTTCCAAAATTGGATCAGCCCGCGGTACGTCAAAATGTTACCGAATTAAGTAAAATTGTCGCCAGTAAAAACCCTGCGTCTGCAAAGGCATTGGCGCTTTATGGAGATGTTTTATACCAACAAAATAAATTGGCCGATGCTTTGGTTCAATATCAGCTGGCCTTAAAACAAAGTGAGCAGGTTTATGTGGTTTGGGAACAGGTAATTAACATTCAAACTTTATTGGGCCATTATGATGATGCACTTAAGGTAGGGGATGAAGCACTTACCATTTATCCGAACCAGGCAGGGCTTTATTATTACATGGCCTACGCCGAATTTAAAACCGGGAAATTTGAAGCAGCTCAAACCAACTTAAAAAATGCCTTGCAGTTGGATGTAGAAAACAAGAGTTTACAAGCACAGGTTTATGCTTTGCAGGGAGATATTTTCATCAACCAAAATAATTTTGCAGCTGCAAAAACAGCCTTTGAAAAAGCCATAAGTATAGAGCCAGATAATTACCTGATTATGAATAACTATGCTTTCTATTTGGCCTTGAAAAATGATGATTTGGTTAAGGCAGCAAAATATGCAGAAACGGCTGCTAATGCCATGCCCAACAATTCATCAGTAGCAGATACCTATGCTTTTATTTTATTTAAGCAACAAAAGTATGATTTGGCAAAGATTTGGATAGAGAAAGCTTTGCAAAACAATAGCAGCAAGAGCGGTGTTTACTTGGAGCGTTATGGCGATATTCTTTACATGAAGGGTGATAAAGAGGAGGCCTTAATACAATGGCAAAAAGCAAAGCAAGCTGGAAACGGCTCAGAATTATTAAATAAAAAGATAAATGAAAAAAAATATTTTAAATAGCCTTTTAGTTTTAGTTGCAGTATCTTATTTATCTGCCTGTAAACCCAAAAAAGAAATCGTAGTTGCTCCACCAACCAAAACAGATGTTAAAACGGACAATTCTAAAGCCGAAGCACTTACGCTACTAAATGGCAAACAACTCAAATTTAATACGCTTTCTTTAAAAGCTAAAGCTACTCTTGATATTTCTGGCGATGCTAATGATGTGGCGATGAACATCAAGATGAAAGACAAAGAAACCATTTGGGTAAGTATAACTGCGCTGGGTGGTTTAGCCGAGGTAGCAAGAGCGCTAATTACTCCAGATAGCATTAAAATAATGAATAAGCTTAAAAGCGAATACATAAAAAAACCCTTCAGCTATATTTATACGTTCACCAACAAACAAGTAAATTTTAACACTTTACAAGCCATTTTAACAGGTAATGCGGTGGATGATTTCTTGAATGAAAAATCGACCTTGAAACAAGAAAATGGTGTTTGGGTGGTTTCTGGCAATCGTGAAACTTTAGATTACAAATTCTTATTTAATACACTTTATAAAGTATCTGAAACCAATTTAAACGACTCCAAAGCGGGGCAAGCCTTAAAAGTAACTTATACCGATTATCAAAAACTAAACGAATTTTTATTTCCAGGTGCCTTGCAGATTAATACCCTCTCTGGTGCTAAAAAAATCAATATCAATTTGCAGTTTGTAAAAATGGATGGCAATGTTCCTGTTGATTTTCCGTTTACAGTTCCTAAAAGATATACAGTAATTAAGTAACAATAGTATAGGTTGTTGCTGGCAAAATATGTTCATTGGTTTGCTGATGTGGTAATTTCGATAGTGCTTAGCTGCTTTTACTTACCTTATTTCCTGCATTTGGTTTGTTAGCCATTAATGATACCACAATTTGTGCCACCTAAACCCGACCCTAATGGAAAACCCGTAGCCGAGGAACGAGGCGAGGATTTGGAATGAAGGGCGGGACAGAACCTTAGCCAACTGCTACTGAAACTCATTTACCTAAAATAAAATGCGGTGAATTTTTCTTAAATATTGTGATACGAAGGATGAAGATTGAGTGAAGATGATTCTGGTAGAAGCATTTACGCCTTCTGTATCTTCTTTTTAATATTTTTTACTGTAAAATTTTTATACTTTTGGCTTGATGAAGGTACACAAACTCCTATTTATTCTCTTTTTCAGTTGTTTTGCATTTATGGCTTCAGCGCAAACTGAAAGTCAGCTAAGAAAGAAAAAGGAAGCTATTGAGCGGGAAATTGAGCAGCTCCAAAGAAATTTAAATAAGACGGCTAGCGGTAAAAAGCTAACGTTACAGCAAATTAATGCCATTAATGCGCAAATTAGACTGCGCCAGGATAAAATCGGAACCATCAATTCCGAAATTAAAAATCTAGATAATCAAATCTCTCAGAACACAAACACCGTACATACGTTGCAAGGTCAACTGGGCGATCTTAAAAAGGAATATGCGGGTATGATTCGATTTGCGCAACGCAACAGAAACTCATACGATAAAATGATGTTTATTTTTGCGGCAAAAGATTTTAACCAAGCCTACAAAAGAATTAAATATTTACAGCAATTTAGTCAGTACCGTAAAAAACAGGCGGGTTATATTGAAAATACCCAGCAAGATTTAAATGGAAAAATTAAGGTTTTGGATAAAACCCTGAAGGAAAAAAGTACTTTGTTGAGGGAGCAGGAAGAAGAGCGAGCACGTTTAGGCAAGGATAAGAGCCAGCAATCGGTTGCTTTAAGTAAGCTGACTAAACAGGAGCGACAATTTAAGCAGGATATTTCTTCTAAGAAAAGAGAACAACAGCAAATTGACCGAGCAATTAGAGCTGCCATTCAACGTGCAATTGAAGAAGCCAGAAGAAAAGCCGCAGAAGAGGCGCGTTTAGCGGCTGCAAAAGCTGCTGCTGAAGCCAGAGCGGCTGAGGCCAAAGCCAAAGCAGAAAATAAACCGGTACCAAAAACCAATACTGCTCCGGCAACTAAAGAAAAAACTACCAGTGAGCTGTTAACCGCTACACCGGAAACGGCAAGATTATCTGCTGGTTTTGAAAACAACAGAGGGAGGTTGCCTTGGCCGGTTGCCACGGGCAGCATAACGGAAAGATATGGGCTGCACAAGGTAGATTTGGCAAGTTATACCAATGATGGTGTAGATATTACCACGAATGATGGCGCAACAGTTAGAGCCGTTTTTGCCGGTAAAGTTGTTATGGTTCAGAATATTATGGGGCGTACTGCTGTTGTAATTAGCCATGGAGAATACTTTACCGTTTATCAAAATTTAAGGGGCGTAAGTGTTAGTGTTGGAAATTCAGTAGATACCAAACAAGCCATAGGATCGGTGGCCAATACTGGTGATGATGCGATTCTGAAATTCCAGATTAGACGAGGCCAATCTACGTTAAACCCTGAGGCTTGGATTAGTAAATAAAAGAACACAGTTTTAAATGTTTATATTTGTATAAAATAGATTAGTGATGTATCAAGGCACGTTATTAGAATTTTTAAACATGGGTGGATCAGAGATCGTACTCATTTTAGTGGTTGTCCTTTTGTTGTTTGGAGGTAAAAAATTACCAGAATTGGCAAGGGGCTTAGGCAAAGGAATTAGAGAGTTTAAAGACGCTTCTGACGGCGTTAAGCGTGAAATTCATAGAAATATAAACTCGATGGATTTAGACAAGGAAGAAGAAGTAGTTGCCACGAATAGTGAGACTCATCAAACCGCCGCAACCCCTTCGGTTGATGACAAAGTTGAACCCACAGTGAATACCCCACATCCCTCAGTTAGCACTTCCATTGATGAAAAAACAGTAACTGATAGTCAAAAAGTTTAATCAAAATAGTTATGTTAAATACAACAATAGCAGCAATGCTTGGAACACCAGAAATAATTATTATTGCCGTAGTGGTACTTTTATTATTTGGTGGCAAAAAAATTCCTGAACTTATGCGTGGTTTAGGTAAAGGTGTTAAAGAATTTAAAGATGGTAAAGACGGTGTTGATGGAGAACAAGTAGATCCTTCCAACCGCGATAAAACCGTTTAATTGCAATAAATTTTAGTTTTGAAGAAATACAGCTCTCTAAAAGAGGTACAAACGCTCATTTCGCAAAAGCAATTAACTCTACCCGATTTATTAGCTTATTATTTTAAGCAAATTGAAGCTAACAAACACCTCAATGCATTCAACGAGGTGTTTTTTTATTCGGCAGAAGTTCAGGCGAAAGCGGTACAGCAAAAAATAGAAAACGGTACAGCAGGGAAACTTGCAGGCATGGTGATTGGTATTAAAGATAACATCTGTTATCAAGATCATGTGGTTACGGCTTCATCGAAAATGCTCGATGGTTTCGTATCCCCTTATTCATCCACAGTTGTTAAACGTTTGTTACAGGAAGATGCCGTGATTATCGGCCGCTTAAATTGTGATGAGTTTGCCATGGGTGGCTCAAATGAGACATCGTATTTCGGGTCGGTTAAAAACGCCGCCAATTCAGAACTTGTTCCCGGAGGTTCATCAGGGGGTTCGGCAGTTGCCGTTCAAGCTGATATGTGTTTGTCGGCATTGGGAACTGACACAGGAGGTTCGGTTAGGCAGCCCGCTGCATTTTGTGGACAGATTGGGCTAAAACCCACTTATGGACGAATTTCCAGATACGGTGTAATTGCTTACGCTTCATCATTCGATCAAGTAGGGCCCATCACGTCATCTGTAGAAGATGCCGCTTTGCTTTTACAAGTTTTAGCTGGTGCAGACGACAATGACTCTACAGTTGCGCCCATAGATGTACCTGATTATCCAGCCCAACTTCTTAAAAATAAAAAACAAAAAATTGCGGTTTTAAAAGAAACGATCGAGAGCGATGCGCTTGATCCAGAAATTAAGGCGGCCATTTTAAAATCGATAGAAAAGTTAAAAGCAGAGGGGCATACGGTTGAGTATGTGTCTTTCGACCTTTTAGAATACCTCGTTCCTGCTTATTACATCTTAACTACTGCAGAGGCCTCTTCAAACTTATCTCGGTATGATGGTGTGCATTACGGTTATAGAAATACAGATGCAAAATCGTTAACGGAGTTATACAAGAAATCTCGTGCGGAAGGTTTTGGGGAAGAGGTAAAACGAAGAATCTTATTGGGAACCTTTGTTTTAAGTGCTGGATATTATGATGCCTACTATCAAAAAGCACAACAAGTAAGAAGATTGATTCGAGAAAAATTGGATGCCTTATTTCAGGATTACGATTTGATTTTATCGCCAGTGGCACCAACACCTGCGTTTAAAATTGGCGATAATATGCAAGATCCTTTAGTGATGTACATGGCAGATATTTTTACGGTTCTGCCATCATTAAGTGGTAATCCGGCCATCGCATTACCCTTGGGCAATAATAGCGAGGGTTTGCCGTTAAGTATTCAGTTTACAGCCAAACATTTTGAGGAAGATAGGCTTCTGGCCTTCTCTCAGGCATTTTTAAAATAGGCATTAGCTCGGTTGAGCGGTGTTCGTATTTTCGTTAGCCTCGATTCTTTTATAAGGAATTGAATATCAGATTTTTATTATCACATCTGTGGGTAGCGAAATAAAACCAAATAGCCCATGATTAAAAAATTACTTTTTACATCCCTTTGTGCTTTAATCGGACTTGCATCTTCCACAAATGCGCAAAAAATCGTTAAACCCGATAGCATTTCAAAAGCTCAGAACAATATATTCATCAATACAGATACTGTTGCTGTTCCTTTAATTTATGAAAACCCCTTGTTAATGGGGCAAAATTACATTTATAAGCTTCGGTTAGATTCGATTGTGAAGACGATACCTTTGCCTTATAACGAATATGTTCAACAGTATATCGACATTTATGCCAAGCGTAAAGATATGTTTGGTAAAATGATTGGCCTGTCCAATTATTACTTCCCAATTTTTGATAAAGCCTTAAAGGATTATAATCTTCCAACAGAAATTAAATATTTAACGATTGTCGAATCGCAAATGAATCCACATGCCATTTCTAGAGTAGGTGCAACGGGCATTTGGCAATTTATGTTTGGTACAGGGAAGGCCTATGGCTTAAAGATGGATAATTTTGTTGATGAACGTAAAGACCCCATCCAAGCCAGTTATGCAGCCGCGGCTTATTTTAGAGATGCTTTTGAAGAATTAGGCGATTGGTTGTTGGCCATTGCGGCTTACAATTGTGGTAAGGGAAATGTAACCCGTGCGATGGACAAGGCTGGATCAAGAGATTTTTGGGAAATTAGGCAGTTTTTACCCAAAGAAACCCGAAACTATGTGCCCGCCTTTATTGCTGCGGTGTATGTGATGAATTATTCGGGAAAGCATCAAATTACGGCACAAGCTTGTAACCTTTTTTTGAAAACGGATACCGTTCAGGTGAATAAATTTGTCTCGTTATCTACCTTGGCTAAAGCATTAAATGTAGAAGAAACTACCCTGCTGGCATTAAATCCATCTTATAAAAAGAAAATTGTAAACGGCACAGATGAACTCCCGAAAAGGATTGTGATGCCCAAGCTTAAGAATTTTGATTACGCAGGTGTGTACGATGCACTAAATAACTCGGCAGCAGATACAGATATGAGAATTATTCAGGCAAGCACGGATGATGTTCGCGAGTTACGGAAGAAAAAGTCGTTGGTTGCGCCCAACTCAAATCCTAATGTAGTTTATCATAAGGTTGCTTCCGGACAAACGCTTAATACTGTTGCCGATAAGTATGGCGTAGAGGTTCAAGATTTAAAGGTTTGGAACGGCTTAAAGGCGAAAACAATTGTACCTGGTCAAACCCTTAAGGTGTATGCCAAAAACCAAAATAAGCTCAAAGCACCTGCTTCTTTTTTAAGCTACAAAGTTAAACTTGGAGATACACTTTCGGAAATTGCCGAAAAATTTGATGGTGCAACCGTTCAGCGGATTAAGAGAGACAACAGATTGGCTAAAGCGGGTTTGCAACCTGGAATGGTGTTGAAAATAAGTAAGGGCTAGTAAAAAAGGATTGTTCTAAATGGGCCTTTTTAAAATTTTAAATAACGGGAGTTCGGGAAAACAAAAAATTATCTGTTTAGAAGCTAAAAGAACCCTGAATTTATTCCAACATCTTAATCATGCTCATTTCCTTTCGTCCTTCTTCTTTAGGGCGTAAACCGAACACAGCTTAAAAAAGCACTAATTTTTGTTATCGTCTTAAAACCAATATATGCTTTTGCCTGTATTGGTTTTTTGGGTTTCATTGTCTGTTTATTCTTAAATGAACAGCATATTTATTTCTTGCCTAATAAAAGAATTGTACCTTTGCGCGGTCACTAATAAGTTACGTAATGAGTAAAACCAATAAAAAGCAAGATGCACTTGATTACCACGCTCAAGGTCGTCCGGGAAAGATACAAGTAGTACCTACAAAACCTACTAATTCTCAAAGAGATTTAACTTTAGCGTACTCTCCTGGTGTTGCAGAACCATGCTTAAAAATTGCAGAAAATAAAGAAGACGTTTATAAATATACCGCAAAAGGCAATTTAGTTGCCGTAATTAGTAATGGTACAGCCGTTTTAGGCTTAGGCGATATTGGCCCAGAAGCAGGTAAACCTGTTATGGAAGGTAAAGGCTTGCTATTCAAGATATTCGCTGATATCGATGTGTTCGATTTGGAATTAGACACGAAAAATGTAGATGACTTCGTAAAGATTGTTAAGGCTTTAGAACCCACTTTTGGTGGTGTGAACTTAGAAGACATCAAAGCGCCAGAATGTTTCGAAATCGAGCGTCGCTTGAAAGAGGAAATGAATATTCCAGTAATGCATGATGACCAGCACGGTACAGCGATTATATCGGCTGCTGCCTTGTTAAATGCTTGCGAAATATTCAAAAAGAAAATGGACAAGATTAAAATTGTGGTAAATGGCGCTGGCGCCGCTGCAATTTCTTGTACCAAGCTTTATGTTTCTTTGGGTGCTAAGAAAGAAAACATCGTCATGTGCGATCGTTCTGGAGTGATCCGTAAAGATCGTGCGGTGCTGGATGAAATTAAGGCAGAATTTGCTACTGATCGAAAAATAAACACTCTTGAAGAGGCAATGAAAGACTCTGATGTTTTTATTGGTCTTTCCTCAGCAGATTGTGTTACAGCTCCGATGCTGAGCTCGATGGCTAAAAATCCTATTGTTTTTGCCATGGCTAACCCAAATCCTGAAATTGCATATGATTTAGCGATCAAAACCCGCAAGGATATCATTATGGCTACAGGCCGTTCTGATTATCCAAATCAGGTGAACAACGTGTTAGGTTTCCCATATATTTTTCGTGGTGCTTTAGATGTTCGTGCAACCAGCATCAACGAAGCGATGAAAATTGCTGCGGTAAAAGCCATCGCCGAGCTGGCAAAAAAATCAGTTCCAGAAGCTGTAAACTTGGCCTACAATGCCCGGAACCTTAAATTCGGTAAAGAATACATCATTCCAAAACCAGTTGATTTTAGGTTGATTACAGAAGTATCTATCGCGGTAGCAAAAGCAGCCATAGAAAGCGGTGTGGCCCGTAAAATCATTACCGATTGGGATGCTTACTCAGAAGAATTGAGGAAACGTTTAGGTTTGGATGATGTAATTATGCGTGCCATTACCACCAAAGCAAAATCAGATCCTAAACGCGTTGTATTTGCAGAGGCCGATAATTACAAAATTTTGAAAGCGGCTCAAATTGTTAAAGATGAGGGGATTGCAATTCCAATTTTGCTGGGAAACAAAGAAAAGATACAAACCATTATAGATGAACATGCTTTGGAACTGGAAGGCGTATTGATTATCGACCAGATGCAAGAGCCAGAAAAGACCAAAAAATATGCGGATGCATTGTTCAAAAAACGTCAACGAAAAGGCGTTTCTGCTAGCGATGCAACCAAATTATTAAGGGATCGGAATTACTTTGGCGCATCAATGGTTGAGTTTGGAGAAGCCGATGCCATGATTTCTGGTTTAACTAAAAACTATGGTTCTACCATAAAACCAGCCTTGCATGTAATTGGTGTGGAGCCGGGTGTTAAGCGTGTTGCCGGCATGTACATGATGATGACCAAAAAGGGGCCTGTATTCTTTGGCGACACTACAGTTAACGTCGATCCAACAGCAGAAGAATTGGTAGATATTACGCTATTGCTCGATAAATCCGTTAAGCAATTTAACATCAAACCGCGTATTGCGCTGTTGTCTTATTCCAACTTTGGTTCTAACGATGGTGTTACGCCAGAAAAAGTGAGAGAAACTGCCAGGTTGCTTCACAAAAACCATCCAGAAGTTATTGTGGACGGCGAAATGCAAGGGAACTTTGCCATTAACAATGAATTGTTAGAAGATAATTTTCCGTTTAGCACATTGGCAGATGCACCGGCAAATACTTTAATTTTCCCTAACTTGGAATCGGGTAATATTGCTTATAAATTGTTACAAGAATTGGGTGGGGCAGAAGCAGTTGGTCCGATTTTGTTAGGATTGAATAAGCCTGTTCATATTGTTCAATTAGGAAGTTCGGTAAGAGAGATCATAAATATGGTTACTATTGCAGTTGTAGATGTGCAGGCTAAAGAAGAGATTGCCGCATCGAAACGCAAAGGTCTATTTAGTAAAGCAATTAAAAAATAAAATAAGATGTACGCCTATATTGATGGTAAATTAGCTTTTAAAAGCCCGGCTTATGTTGTGGTTGAAGCCGGAGGTATAGGCTATCATATTAACATCTCTTTAAATACCTATAGCAATCTGGGCGATACCGAGAGGTGTAAGCTATACACTTGGTTGCATGTAAAAGAAGATGCGCATACATTATACGGCTTCGCCGATGAGGGCGAACGCCGTTTATTCTTACATCTCATTTCTGTATCGGGCATTGGCCCAAATACCGGAAGAATGATTTTATCTTCTATCACTCCGATAGAAATTCAGGCTGCAATTGTTCATGCAGATTTGCCTTTAATCCAACGCATTAAAGGCTTAGGGGCTAAAACCGCACAACGTTTGGTTTTAGAATTACAAGACAAATTAAAAAAAGAGGGGGTAGATTCATTAATTTCTATGCCTCTACACAATACCGTTAAAGATGAAGCGTTATCAGCTTTGGTAATGCTCGGTTTTGCCAAACAAACTGCCGAAAAAACCATCGATCAAATATTAAAAGTAACTGAAGGAAC
The DNA here is from genome assembly GCF_003173595.1 of Pedobacter yonginensis. Classification (GTDB taxonomy): domain Bacteria; phylum Bacteroidota; class Bacteroidia; order Sphingobacteriales; family Sphingobacteriaceae; genus Pedobacter; species Pedobacter yonginense. The sequence continues at coordinate 744,233 of NZ_QGNZ01000003.1, read as the reverse complement.
ACTTTCGGTTGAGCAACTAATTAAACAAGCTTTGAAAAATTTATAAACCAAACGCCTTTGAAGAGAATATATACCCTATTATTTCTCATCCCACTTTTTATTTTATTTGCCTCTCAAACTACCCTCTCTCAGGTCATAGCTGGCAAAGCAGACACAACTGCGTCAAAAAATAACTTTAGCCTACGCGAAAAACAATTGCTTGGGATAAGCCCCTCTACGAATCCATTTTACCCCTTGCCGAGCAATATCAAGCGAATTGTAGAGTACGATGCCAAAAACAAAAGGTACGTTGTTAAAGAACTCATTGGCGATAAATACGTTACGCAAACGCAGTATTTAACAGTTGATGAATATTCTCGTTTGGTGAACAGTGAAGTAAAGCGGGGAAATTGGCGCAGTATTTCAAACGCCGAAGTAAGCGATTTCAGAAGCACGGGCATTATTCCGCCAATTCAGGTAAATAGTAAGGCTTTTGAAAAATTATTTGGTGGACAAACAATAGATATTCAGCCGCGTGGTGAAGCTGAATTAACTTTTCTAGGGCGGATCAATAAAAACGAAAACCCACTCTTTAACGAAAGACAAAGGGTGCAAACTAACTTCGATTTTAACCAAAGAATTCAGATGGATTTGGTGGGTAACATCGGTACCAAGTTAAAAATCAAAAGCAATTATAACACTGAGGCGCAGTTCGATTTTGAAAATCAGATTAAACTAGATTATACGGGCGGGCCGGATGATATCATCAAAAAAATCGAAGCCGGTAATGTAAGCTTGCCTTTAAACACTTCATTAATTTCTGGAACACAGGCCTTATTTGGGATCAAAACCCAACTTCAATTTGGGAAGTTAAACGTAACCAGTGTTTACACGCAGCAGAAATCGCAATCCCGAGAAATTAAGATTACCAACGGTGCACAACAAAATGTATTTAGTGTAAGTGCCGATAATTATGAGGCCAATAAACACTTCTTCTTGGCGCAATATTTTAGAAACAACTACAATAAAAACCTCGCCAATGCGCCGATCATTACGTCGCCCATTCAGATTACAAAAATAGAAGTTTGGATTACCAATAAATCGGGCAATACCAACGATTCAAGGGATGTTTTGGGACTGATCGATTTGGGCGAGAATGTGCCATTTAATACCGCTCAAGTAGCTGGTGGTACATCGGCATTGCCAGCCGGTACAACCGCAACTGGCTTCGCACAGCAATCCAACAATTTGTTACAGGTGTTGCCAGCAAATTCTAGATTAACAAACTCTAATGATGTCATCAACTTTTTTCAGGCCAATAGAGGTACAGATAACTTTGCTAAGTTAATCTATGCACGAAAACTGACCGATAGGGAGTTTACCTTTCAACCGCAATTGGGTTATCTTTCATTAAACAACCCATTAAATTCTGATGAGGTGCTGGCTGTGGCTTACCGTTACACCTACAATGGAGTAGAATATCAAGTGGGTGAATTTTCAACAGATGTTCCTTTCGATCCAAATAGTCCGAAAGTTTTATATACCAAACTTTTAAAGAACGAAACCACTAAAATTAACCTTCCAACTTGGGATTTGATGATGAAAAACATCTATTCAATTGGTGGTTACCAAATTAGCAGCCAAAATTTTAAGCTAGATATTTATAGGATTGATAACGAAAGTGGTGTAGAAAAACCCATTATGACGGAAGGCCAAAATACGGCCAATAAGCAATGGATTGCCTTAACAGAGTTCGATAGGTTAAATCAGCAGAATGAAAGAAAGCCTGATGGGGTGTTCGACTTCGTTGCTGCAAACAATGCCTTCGGATCTTATTTTTCATCCAATACAGCGGCCAACAATAGCCCTTTTAGTTCCAGTCTTTCCAGTTCTGGTCTTTCATCGTTGGTAAATAATACAAATAACGGTTACATTACGATCGATCCTGCAAATGGTAGAATCATTTTTCCCATTATTGAACCATTCGGAAAGGATTTAGCAAACAGGTTTCTACCTAGCGAACAGGCCTTAATTGATAAATATACCTTTACTGCGCTCTACGATTCTACGCAAACCATTGCGAAGCAATTGTTCCAAAATCAAAACCGATATATACTTAAGGGTCATTATCAATCAGAGGTTTCATCCGAATTTAGCTTAAATGCCATTAATGTTCCAGAAGGATCGGTAAAAGTTTTTGCGGGTACGATGCCACTAACCGAGGGTGTAGATTTTACAGTTGACTATCAGGGCGGTCGGGTAAGTATCATCAATCAGGCACTATTAACCTCGGGTCAGCCGATTAGAATTACCACAGAAAATAATGAGCTTTTTGGTTTACAACAGCGTTCTTTATTTGGAACCCGATTGGATTATCGTGTAAATAATAAATTGAATTTGGGCGGTACCATTATGAACCTGACGGAGAAACCGCTAACGCAAAAAGTAAACATTGGCGAAGAACCGATTTCGAATACCATTTGGGGTGCCGATTTGAACTACAGCTCACCATCAAGGTTTTTAACCAAATTGGTTGATAAGCTGCCCTTAATTTCGACCAAAGCACCTTCAAGTGTTACCTTTTACGGAGAATTTGCACAATTAATTCCGGGCCACCCAAGCGCACTAAACTTTGCTGGCAGTAAAAATGGAGTAAGTTATTTAGATGATTTTGAAGCATCAAGATCAGTTATCGATTTAAAAAGCGCTATCGCATGGCAGCTTTCGGGTACACCGCAAATGTTCCCAGAATATGCCCTAAGCAATGATTTAGCTTATGGATACAATAGGGCTAGAGTGGCGTTTTATAACATCGACCCAACTTTTTATAATTCTGCTGCTTCTACAACACCATCCAATATTCGTAACAACGCCACCGAACTTTCCAATCATTATGTGAGGGAAGTAATTGAGCAAGAAGTATTTCCTTTTAAGGAAACGGCAACCGGGCAAGCCTTAAACATTACAACTTTTGATGTTGCCTATTACCCAACCTTGCGTGGGCCATACAATTTTAGTACCACTGGTTTTGCCAGCGACGGTCGGTTGCTAAATCCAAGAACCAGATGGGGAGGTTTTCAACGCAAAATCGAAACTAATGATTTTGAGGCACTAAACGTTGGATTTATTGAGCTTTGGGTGTTGGATCCATTTATCTATAAACCAAATTCCGTAGGGGGAGATGTATATTTCAATTTGGGTAACATTTCAGAGGATATACTTAAAGATGGACGTAAATCTTTAGAAAATGGCCTACCAGCAGGAAATGATCCAACTAAATACGATGAAACAGCTTGGGGGCGGGTGCCGAAACTACAACCCGTTGTGCAAGCATTTGATAATAATCCAGATAGCCGTAAAGCGCAGGATGTGGGTTTGGATGGTTTGTCTGACGCGAATGAACGTGCTAAATTTAATGCTGCCCTCACTCAAATTAGAGCACAGTTAAATGAAACGGCTGCGGCCGAAATAGATAACGATCCAGCATCTGATAACTATAGTTATTTTAGAGGCCCCGCACTAGATCAAATTAATGCTGGAATATTAAAGCGCTACGAAAAATATAACGGACCAGAAGGCAATTCAAAAACTTCACAACAATCGCAAGAAGAACTCGGATTAGAAAATTCTGCTTCAACTTCTTTACCAGACGGAGAAGATATCAATCGGGACAACAACATGACGCAAAGCGATGAATACTTTCAATATAAAGTTTCTATGCGCCCTGCAGATTTAGTGGTGGGTCAGAATTTCATTACCGATAAAGTTACCTCGCAGGTTAAACTTGCCAATGGAAATACACAAGCGGTTTCGTGGTACCAGTTTCGAATTCCAATCAATCAATATCAAGCAAAGGTAGGTAACATTCAAGATTTCAAATCCATCCGTTTCTTCAGGATGTTTATGACAAATTTTGCCGATACCACCGTAATGCGATTTGCTAAAATGCAGTTGATTCGTGGCGAATGGCGAGAATACAATGCCAAAAACACTGGAGATCAAGCAATCATTGATCCGGCATTGCCTGCATTAACGCCAGATAATTCGACCATCGAAGTTTCTACAGTAAACATTGAAGAAAATGGAAAGCGTTCTCCTATTCCTTACGTAACACCGCCAGGAATTTTACGTGAAAGAGATTACAGCAATTATAGAGGCGACACCCGTTTAAATGAACAATCTTTATCGGTAGCCGTAAAAAATCTTCGGGATGGTTATGGTAGGGCTGCCTTCAAAACTGCATACAGCGATTTCCGTTCTTATAAACACTTGGAAATGTTTATTCATGCAGAAGCCATAAACAACATTATTGTAAGCGATAACGAAACCGCAGCCTTTTTAAGAATCGGAACCGATAATCAGGATAATTATTACGAATACGTACAGCCCTTAAAAATTACTCCGCCAGGAACAAGCGATCCAGATGCAATTTGGCCAGAAGCCAACCGAATGGATGTTGATTTAACACTCTTTCAAAATGCAAAAGTAGCCCGTAATTCGGCAAAGCAAGCCAACGGACAGCCTTGGCCAATTAATGTTCCTTACACCTATTTTGATGGTACCAGAACTATTGTGGTAAAGGGACAGCCCGATATGAGTAAAGTTAGGGTTTACATGGTTGGGGTGAAAAATCCTTTACGTAACCCCGCAAATCCGGAAGGTGATGACGGTTTAGATAAAAGCGTGTTGGTTTGGTTTAACGAATTGAGGTTAACTGAGTTTGACGAACGAGGAGGATGGGCAGCAACCGCAAGATTGAATTTGAAATTGGCTGATTTTGCTGATGTAAACATTTCTGGAAGTAAATCAACCATCGGTTTTGGATCTATCGATTCGAGAGTGAGTGAAAGAAATAGGGCCGATAATGTTCTGTTAGATGTTTCTTCGGCAGTAGAATTGGGTAAATTTCTACCTCAAAAATCTGGCGTAAAGATTCCGATGTTTGTAAGTTATTCAAAGCAAGTTTCTACTCCTCAGTATAATCCGCGTACACCTGATATTGAATTAAAAAATACTTTAGATCAATCTACAAAGGCACAAAAAGATTCAATTTTGAACTTCGCTCAAGATTACACCGTACGCAGAGGGATTAACTTTACCAACGTGCGTAAAGAAAGAACCAATAATTCGAAGCCCGTTCATCTTTGGGATGTAGAAAACTTTGCGGTAAGCTATGCCTATACCCAATATAACCATAGAGATTTCATTAATCAAAGTAGCTTGCAAAATACCTATCGGGCTTCTTTACAATATAGTTATTCGAAAGAAGCTAAACAGTATGCTCCATTTGAGAAAATCATAAAATCGAATACGCTCGCTTTGTTGAAGGATTTCAATTTTAGTATTTTTCCAAGCGCCATTAATTTTAGAATAGATGTAGATCGTTTGTACTCGGAAAATACATTGAGAAATAACGATCCCCTTAATTCGATTCCAATTTACCAAAATGGCTTTGGAACAACCTTTAATAAAAACTTTAGGATGAGCAGGGTTTATGGCATTGCGTGGAATTTAACCCGTTCCCTTCAACTCGATTTTAATGCTACAAATTACTCTATTATTGATGAACCAGATGGTAGGATTGAAGGCTTAAAACGCGATACCGTTTGGCAGAACCTTAAACGTTTGGGAAGAACAACAGATTATAACCACAATTTGAATGTTACCTACAATTTGCCTATTGATAAAATTCCAGGGTTGAATTGGGTTAGCATTAAAACCCGTTACGGAACTGTTTTTAATTGGCAAACAGAGCCGCTATCTACACTTTTAGATCCAAATATCAATTTAGGCAACACGGTTCAAAACAGCCGAACCATTCAACTGAACCCCACCTTAAACTTAACAACCCTGTACAATAAATTTGGCTTTGTAAGAAATGCGGGTAATGCCGAAGATGGAAATAAAACGAAGAACTTCTTCATCAATTTATTAACGAGTGTAAAAAATATCAATGCAGCCTATACCCAAACCAAAGGGATTTTCCTGCCGGGCTATTTACCTAAGACCAATTATTTCGGTATTGAAAACGTAACAGGTGCACCTGGTCTTGGTTTTGTTTTCGGAAGTCAGAGAGACATCCGCGATATGGCTTTTGGGAACGGTTGGTTAACGACTGATACCTTACAAAACCAACTTTATGTAAACACATTAAGGGAGGATTTAAGTTTAACCGGACAAGTTGAGCCTTTTAAAGATTTACGAATTACGCTACGTGCAAATAAAGCTCAAACCAGAAACTTCTCAACCAATTTTAGGTATGTAGCAAGTGCATCGTCTTTCGAAAATCTGAGCGCCATCACAACAGGAGATTATAGCGTTTCATTCATTGCTTTAGGAACGGCTTTTAAAGAAAATAATTCAACTTTAACCTCAGCCTTGTTTCAACAATTTCAAGATAACAGGGCCATTATTTCTAGAAGGTTAGGGCAACAAAATCCAAATTCAACTGGCGCAACTGGTGGTTATGCAGATGGTTATGGAAAAGAAAGTCAAGATGTAATTATTTCTGCGTTTTTAGCGGCCTACAAAGGCAAAGATGCAAGCAAAATAAAGCTGAATGCCTTTCCAAAAATTCCATTACCTAACTGGAGTTTAACCTATAGTGGTTTAACTAGAATTCCTTTCATCGCCGATAAACTTTCGTCTGTGGATATCCGACATGGCTACCGCTCTGCATATAATGTTAACGGTTACAACTCTTTATTGCGATATACCGAGACCAATGGCTTTTCGAGCAATAGAGATGTAAGCAACAACTTCTTGCCACAATTCCAATTTGCACAGGTAACCATTTCCGAGTACTTCTCGCCTTTGGTGGGGATAGATACCCGTTTCAAAAACAACTTAACGGCATCCTTTGAATTAAACAAATCGAGGTTGTTGGGCTTGAGTTTGGCCAATAGCCAGCTGGCACAGTTATCAGAAAACAACATGGTATTAGGCTTGGGTTACCGAACAACGAAATTCCGTTTTCCATTTGGTTGGTTTAAAGGCTTAAAAATGGATAACAACATGGATTTTAAACTCGATGTTGCCATTCGGGATAATAAAACTGTGATTTATCGCGCTGATGTTAAAGATGCAGAGGTTTCATCGGGTGCCAAGAACATTACGCTGAGGCCAAGCGTTGATTACGTGTTGAACCAGAAATTTAACATCAAGTTGTTTTACGATTCGAACATTACCAAACCCTACACTTCGCAAACGTTTAACACCTCGTTTAGCAATTTCGGGTTTAGCTTAAGGTTTACACTAAATTAGGTATGATTTAAGTTGTAGAATGATGGAATAACGTTTTAACATTAGAACATTATAATTAACTTTGGAAAAACTAATTTTAAAACACATGAATTTTCCATCAGAATTAAAATATACCAAAGACCACGAATGGGTTAAGGTTGAAGGTAACGAGGCTTATATTGGGATTACAGATTTTGCACAACGCGAATTGGGCGATATCGTTTATGTTGACATCAACAGCGTTGGCTCTGAGGTTGCTTCAGAAGAAGTATTTGGTACAGTAGAAGCGGTTAAAACAGTTTCTGATTTGTTCATGCCTGTAGCTGGAACTGTTTTAGAGGTTAATGCCGAGTTAAACGATAACCCAGAGTTGGTAAACTCTGATCCTTATGGTAAAGGTTGGATGGTTAAAATTTCATTATCAGATGCTGCTGCGGTAGATGCTTTACTTTCTGCTGATGCATATCAAGCCCTAGTTGGCGCTTAATCTATAATATTCGTGTTCAAAGCATTAAAACATCAAAAATGGGCCATTTTTTGGACTGCAATAATTTTAGTGCTTTGCAACATGAGAATGCCCGAAGCCCAAGGCGGAGGATTCTTCTTCGAAGGTTTCGATAAAATGACCCATATGGGTTTCTTTTTTGTACTCTCTGTTTTACTGTTCTACGGCAAGATAAACTACCAACACAGCTTTGGATTTAGAACACTAACCATATTTAAAATACTCTTAATCAATGTGGCAATCGGCGGAGGCATAGAATTGTTACAATGGAAAGTATTCACCTATCGTTCTGCAGAGTGGTGGGATTTTGGTTGCGATATGTTGGGTGCCTGTATGGCCGTTTTCAGCTATGTTTTGTTGCATAAAATGAATTATAATGAAAAAAAGAGCTAGTTTAATTTGTATAATAGTCGCTTTAAGCTTCACTGGTTGCAGTATCTTCAAAAAAAACTGCAATTGCCCAAAGGTTTATTACAAAACCTATCCAAGCCCGCACAAATAACATTTAAATCTGCCCTTTTTATTGCTTTTTATCCACGTGTTATTGGCTGTACCTAAAATGTTACCAAGCTTTTAACACATCTTAACAAACCTTTGAACTTTCTCGTAGTCTGATAGCTTAGTTTTGTAATTATCAATCTAAATTTTTTTAATGAAAAGGAACGTTCAAAGGGCAATACTAATTGTTCTTATATTTTGTGGGTATATTGCACAAGCCCAAAACACAGGTTCAGTAAGTGGAAAAGTGATTAATGCTAAGGATAAAAAGCCAGTAGATTTTGCTACAATAGCAATCAAAAGTTTAAAAGATAGCAGCGTTGTTGCATCAGGTCAATCAAATCCAGATGGTACATTTTCTTTCAAGAATATTCCCGCAGGAAAATACAGAGTTTATGCAGCTTTTTTGGGTTTAAAAACAGCAACCAAAGATATTGATGTGGCAAAGGCTGCTGTAAATACCGGAGATATTGCAATGGGCGATGATGGCGTAGATTTGAATACCGTAAACGTTACGGCAGCCATTCCAATCGTGGTTAAGAAAGATACCATTGAGTTTGATGCAAAGTCTATCAAAGTAAGAGAGAATGCCGTAGTTGAAGATTTATTGAAAAAAGTACCAGGAGTAGAGGTAGCCAAAGACGGAAGTATTAAAGCCCAAGGTGAAACCATAACGAAAGTTAAGGTGGATGGTAAAGAATTCTTCGGGAACGATCCATTATTGGCAACGAAAAATTTACCTGCTGATATGGTCGATAAAATTCAGGTGATTGATGAACTTTCTGAACAGGCGCAATTTACCGGTATTGATGATGGAACGAGAAATAAAATCTTAAACATTACAACCAAAAGCGGCATGAAACATGGCTATTTTGGAAACAGTACGGTGGGTTATGGCTCCAATGATCGTTACGATGCAAATTTGAATGTTAATAAATTTGATGAAGATCAGCAACTGAGTTTTGTTGGGCAGTTTAATAATGTAAACAAACAAAACTTCGGCGGTGGCGGCGGTTTGGGTAATGGTTTTGGCGGCGGCGGTGGTCGCGGTGGTTTTGGCGGCGGAACGAGCTCAGGTGGCGGAATTACCACAACAAACGCGGCAGGTTTAAACTTTGCCGATGTGTATAAAGATGGAACTCAATTTCAAGCCAGTTATTTCTTTAATAATGCAGCTGTAATAAACAGTCAAACCTCTACTATTCAGAATCTTTTAGGAAATAATACCACAAACATTAACCAAGTTTTAAACAGCACCACCAATAAAAACAACCATCGTTTCAATTTCATAGTCGATACGAAGATAGACCCATCACTATCTATTAAAATTCAACCGAATGTAACCTATACCGAAAACGATGGAAACAGCATCACTCAGTACAACCGTGATTATGTAAGCTCCCTAACAAACGGTACCCAAAGGAATAATACTAACTCTTCTACCCCAACGATAAGCAATAACTTACTGGTTAGAAAAACCTTTAAACGCCGTGGCAGAACTTTATCGCTAAACGTAAGCACGAACATTAACGATAATGATGGTTCTAACTTTAATTATATTGAGGATAACAATACCATTAATGGCGTCACTACTAAGAAAATTACCGATCAATTAAACAATACCAATAGCCAGGCGGTAAACAATACTACTAGGGTTGTTTACACCGAGCCATTAAATAAAACCTTAAGCGTAGAGTTTAACTACCAAAATGGATATTCTAACAACGATTCTCAACGCGATGTGTTTAACTATAACCCAGCTACTTTGAGTTATGATTTGGTAGATAACACCTACTCAAATATTTACAACAACCGCACCCTAACCAATGCAGCTGGAATTAGCTTCACCAAAACAGAAAAGAAATACAACTGGAATATTGGAGTAGCCGCACAGCAAACCAACAGGGTAAATACAAATTTAAGTACGGGGGTAAAGTTTTCTCAAAACTTCATCAATATTACGCCATCGGCACAGTTTAGATATAACTTCAGCAACAGCAAAAGATTGTTCATCAACTATCGTGGATCAACTAATCAACCATCTATAGAACAAATTCAGCCTGTTCCGGATAACACAAACAGTCAAGCCGTTTTTATTGGTAATCCGAACTTGAGACCATCTTTTACCAACTCATTAAGAATTAATTTTAACAACTTTAACATTGCAAGCGGTCGTTTCTTCTTTGTACGCGCCAACTTAACACAAACCATAAATAGTATTGCCAATAGCGTAGCTTTGATTACGGACCCAGCCAGTACAAATTTTGGAAGGCAATCCAGCAGTTATGTAAATGTTGATGGAGTTTTTGCAGCAGATGCAAATGCCAATTTATCACTTCCATTGGTTGCTGAACGCAAATTAACCCTAAATATTTCTGGTGGTGGAAATTACAACCGAAACGTCAATTTGATTACCGGATTAAAAAACGTGACCAATAGCTATACCATTTCCAACGGTTACAAGCTGGTAACCAACGTAGATAAATTTGATTTAACAGGCGGAATAACCGGAAGTTACACACACTCAACTTTCTCGGCACAACCCACATCAAATACTCAATTTTATACCGTTAACCCAAGTTTTGATGTAAGTTATGTGCTTCCAGGAAAAATTAGATTGGCAATGGACATTGATTATTTTAGAAACTTTGGTGGAGGTGATTTATACAATCAAGAATACACCATTCTAAACCCTTATGTTAGTCGTCAATTCTTCAATAACCGCGGTACATTTAAATTCTCTGTAAATGATGCATTAAATCAAAACACAGGTGTTAGCCGAACCGCTACAGGTACATCCATTACCGATTTAAATTACAACGTTTTAAAACGCTACTATATGTTATCATTCACGTATTCGTTAACCCGAATTGGCGGCAGAACCATGAGTGGCGACATGCAGATGCCTGGACAAGGTGGCGGTCAACGCATAAGAATGTAAGATCTTGTTTTTAATTTTTTACTAAGGCTCGTGTTTTACGAGCCTTTTTTTTGAAGTCTATTTTAATTGTCTTGTTGACATTTTATGTATTTCAATTGTTACCTTAATCAAATAAACCTTTGCTACTTAATAACGTCTTAAAAGCACAAATCACATCCCTGCCGAATGAATAAATTTTTTACGCTCTTTCTCCTGTTGATTTCATCAATTGCATACGCTCAAAAAACAGGTACAGTTGCGGGTAGAATCATCCAAACGAAAGATAAGGCCCCTATTGATTATGCATCAATTGCAGTAAAAAGCTTAAAAGATTCTAGTGTAATTGGTGTCAGCACAACTGCAACTGATGGAAAATTTGCTTTCAAAAATCTTCAACCAGGTAATTATAGATTGTACGCTGCTTTTTTGGGTCTAAAAAATTCGACTAAAGATTTCACCATCTCAGCAGATAAAACGGATGTCAATCTTGGCGATATCGTTTTAGAAGGCAATGCGATTGACCTTCAAACGGTGGATATTAAAGCCGAAATTCCGCCCATTGTTGTTAAAAAAGATACCTTAGAGTTTAATGCAAGTTCATTCAAAGTGGTTGAAAATGCTGTTGTGGAAGATTTGCTAAAGAAATTACCAGGCGTTGAGGTGGATAAGGCCGGAACGGTTAAAGCGCAAGGCGAAACCATTACAAAAGTTAAGGTAGATGGAAAGGAATTTTTTGGAAACGACCCTTTGTTGGCTACGAAAAATCTTCCGGCAGATATGATTGATAAAATTCAGATTATCGATGAGCTTTCAGATCAAGCACAATTTACGGGGATAGACGATGGTACGAGAACCAAAATCATCAATATCACCACAAAAAAGGATAAAAAGAATGGTTATTTCGGAAATTCGACAATTGGCTATGGATCAGATCATCGATATGACGTAAATGCAAATGTGAATCACTTCGATCAAGATCAAAAATTAAGTGTAATTGCACAGTTTAATAATGTAAATAAGCAAAACTTTGGCGGTGGTTTAGGAGGCGGCAACGGCGGAAACAATGGGGGCAGAGGGGGTATTACTGAAACCAATGCTGGCGGTTTCAATTATGCTGACACATATAAGGATGAGACTGAAATCAACATGAGTTATTTCTTCAACAAATCAGATAACCTGATTTTAAGAAATAGCGTAACACAGAATTTATTGGGCGATACCAAAACAATTTTCAACAATCAGCAAATCAATAATGCCGATCGATTGAATCATCGTTTGAATTTCATGGTCGATACTAAAATTGATTCACTCACCTCCCTGCGCATCCAGCCAAACTTGAGTTATACCGATAATGAAAGCATAAACAACAGCATTTATACCAGAGATTACAATCTTTACAGAATTAACGGAACGCAAACTTTAACCAACCACAACACAGCACCATCCATCAGCAATAACATTCTTTTACGGAAAAAATTTAGGCGACGAGGCAGAACGCTCTCTTTAAACCTAAACACCAATATCAATAATAATGATTCCGATAATTACAATATAAATCCTGAAACCCGAGTTGAAGGAGGTGTATCTACTGCAAGACTAACCAATCAGTTTAACGATCAGGCAAGCGAATCATTAAATCAAAGCACCAGACTGGTTTACACCGAGCCTTTATCTAAAATTTACAATCTGGAATTTAATTACCAAAATGGATATAATCACAACACGTCTGATAGATTTACATACAATTATAACCCGGCAACATTACAGTACGATTTGCTCGATCAAACCTTTAGCAATGCTTACGAAAATACCATTTTGACCAATAATTTAGGTTTTAGCTTTAATGCCAACGCTCAAAAGTACAATTGGAATGTTGGCATGGGGGTGCAAAATACAGATCGAACCAATAACAACATTTCTCGCGGTTTCGTGCTTAAACAAAACGTATTCAATTACACGCCTTCTGCAATGTTTCGGTATACTTTTAGCAATAGCAAGCGTTTGGTATTTAATTATCGTGGCAGTACCAACCAACCTACTATACAACAGCTACAACCTATTCCAAATAATACCAACACACAAAGCATACCCATTGGTAACCCAGATTTAAAGCCTGAGTTTAACAATAACATCAGAATTGCCTACAACACTTTTACGGTGGGTAAAAACCGCTCTTTGTTCATCAACCTAAACTTAACACAAACCACAAACCGAATTGCCAACAGCAGTAGCCTCATAGAAAGTGGAGTGAATCAAGGTAAATTGGCCGTGTTGCCTGTTAACGTAAATGGAGTGTATTCTGGCTCAATAAGTTCTGCATTAAGTTTGCCATTAATGCCCGAAAATAAACTTAACTTTCACATTAACATTGCCAGCAGTTACGATAGAGACGTTAACTTTACCAATTCTTTAAGAAATGTAACCAACAGCTGGTCCATCGGTAATGGCTATCGCTTAGTTTCAAATCTGGATAGACTAGATTTAACAGCAGGCGTAAATGGGTCCGTTAACAGAGCAACCTATTCGGTACAACCAAATTCGAATACACGTTATTATACGTTCAGCCCAAATGTTAGCGTAAGCTATTTATTTCCTGGGGAAATCAGATGGTCTATCGATGCAGACTATAATCAAAATACAGGAAGAGGAGAAGGTTTCGATACTCACTTCACGCTCATCAACTCCTACATCAGCAAACAGTTTTTTAAAAACAGGGGAACATTTAAAGCTGCGGTAAATGATGTTTTAAACGAAAATCAAGGTGTTAGCCGTACAGCAAACAACAACACCATTCAAGATGTTAGCTTTAACGTTCTAAAACGTTATTTCATGTTTTCATTCACCTATTCCCTAAATAGGATGGGTGGTAAAAATAGAATTCAAGGCGGCGAAGGGAGAGGCAGAAATAGTGAGGGTAGAAGTGGAGGTGGTTTTGGCGGCGGCGGTAGAAGAAATTAATCATTAAACAGTCAAACAAAACTTTTTTGATTAGAACTTCCGTTCATCTTATTTGGAATAAATCTAAAGAAAGGGTAACTTGCGCCAAATTAAAGAGCAGAGCCCAAAATTAGAATAGGTTATTTTATTTTTTAGGTTCTCATCTGACAATTAAAATAGAATAACAGATGAAACTTTCACATTTAAAAGTCGGCGAAACAGGAACAATCATAGCTTTTACAGATTTAGAAATGTCTGTAAAGTTAATGGAAATGGGCTGTTTACCGGGTGAGACTGTAGAAGTAGAGCGCTTTGCTCCATTTGGCGATCCAATGGCCATTCGTGTTGCAGGTTATCAGCTTTGTTTGCGTAAAAGCGAGGCCGAGGTTATTATCATACAATAGAGAGGCTGGCTTTGGATATTAAAATTGCATTAGTTGGTAATCCCAATACCGGTAAATCTACACTGTTTAACCGCTTAACTGGTTTAAATCAGAAAATTGGAAATTTTCCTGGCATCACCGTAGATAAAAAAACAGGATTCACCAAACTATCCGACGGGAAAGAAGTAGAAATTATCGATTTACCCGGCACATACAGCTTATATCCAAAAAGTAAAGATGAGAGCATCGTATTTCAGGTATTGGCCGATCGAGAAAATAGCAGTTATCCAGATGTAATCATTCTTATTGTTGATGCTTCCAACTTAAAGCGAAATATGCTTCTGTTTTCTCAGGTAGCAGATTTGGGCATTCCAATGGTATTGGCTTTAAACATGACCGATCTGTCTGATAAACAAGGCATTTATATTCATGTAAATAAACTTGCCGAAAGGTTAGGCGTGCAGGTTATCCCAATATCGGCAAGAAACAATATTGGTATAGATAAATTAAAACAAGCCGTAGCCAATACCAATAAAATAGCCACCCAAGTAGGTGCTGTTGATGTGAACTTCTTGGCACCAGAGGCCATTAAGGAGCTGAAAGAAAAAATCAATTCTGAAAACGATTACTATACGCTTCAAGTTTTACATCAACACGAGCATTTAACTTTCTTTAGCGAGCAAGATCAATCAGAAATAGAGCAAATAGAGCAAAAGCACCATTTTGAATCGGCTAAAGTTCAGGCTGCCGAAACCATTGCCAGATATAAACACCTCAGCACCATCTTAGCCGACGTGGTTATCGACAAAGGCACCGCGCAAAAATTTTCTTTCAGCGATCGTTTAGATGCCATTCTTACACACAAAGTTTGGGGCTTCGCTATTTTTCTACTCATCCTTTTTGTCATTTTCAATGCCATTTTTGCCTGGTCTTCCTATCCAATGGAGTGGATAGAAGGCACTTTCGGCTGGATTACCACAATGGGGCATCAATACCTGCCATCAGGCATGTTGAGTGATTTGATTTTGGATGGCGTGGTAGCAGGCTTAGGCGGTATCTTCGTATTTATCCCTCAAATCGCCATACTCTTTGCCTTTATTTCCATTCTTGAAGATACGGGGTACATGTCTAGAGTTACTTTTATGATGGATAAAATCATGAGTAAAGTGGGTTTAAATGGTAAATCAGTAGTACCCATGATTGGCGGTTTGGCCTGTGCAGTTCCCTCAATCATGGCCGCAAGAAACATCGAAAATTGGAAAGATCGAATGATTACCATCATGGTAACGCCCTTAATCAGTTGCTCTGCCCGTTTGCCCGTTTACATCCTGCTAATTTCCATTATTATTCCTTCAAAAACCATTTTTGGAATTATCAGTTTACAAGGCTTAGCCCTAATGGTAATGTATTTGGTAAGTTTTGTAGCCGCAATTATAGTGGCATGGGTTATGAAAATCATCATCAAAACCAAAGAGAAATCTTACTTCATCATGGAATTGCCCATTTATCGCATGCCACGATGGAAAAACGTGCTCTTTACCATGTACGAAAAATCAAAAACCTTTGTTTTTGAAGCGGGTAAAGTAATCATAGCCATTTCTATCATTCTGTGGGTTTTAGCCTCATTCGGACCTGGAAATCGTTTCGAAAATATCGATCAAAAATATGCTTCCGCTTTAGCCGATACCAGCAAAAACACCGATCACATTAAAACCCTGGTGGCTACAGAGAAGTTAGAAAACTCTTACGTGGGTATTTTAGGCCATTTTATCGAGCCAGCCATTCGCCCGTTGGGTTACGACTGGAAAATTGGCATTGGCTTAATTACCTCTTTTGCCGCTCGCGAAGCATTTGTAGGCACTATGGCAACCATTTACAGTGTAGATGGAGGCGATGCAGATAGTGCAACCATAAGGCAACGTATGGAGGCATCAGTAAACAGCAAAAATGGTTTGCCCGTTTATACATTCGCTACAGGCATATCGCTTATGCTATTTTACGCCTTTGCCATGCAGTGTATGAGTACAGTTGCCATTGTGTATCGCGAAACCAAAGGATGGAAATGGCCCGCAATCCAATTGGGCTACATGACAGCAATGGCTTATGTTGCAGCATTAATAGCCTATCAATTGCTAAAATAAGCTGTAAATACTTCTTCGCTAAGCGCTAATTTTTTGAAGCGCAACTGCAGTAATAAAATTAATGCATAGTCCCGCTTTCCGTTTTACTGCGCCGTCAGCCAGAATGGCTTTGGCTCCGTGCACACTCCAATCAGGGCTAATGGGCAATAACAGCAAAAATATCCGCGGCAAATACCCGCCGCAAAACCATAAAGTTGGGCAGTAATGGTTATTTAATTCTTCCTTTTAACCCAGTTCAATCTGCCGCTTAATGCTTTCTTCCAACGAAATTAAAGTTTCTGTACGTTGTATTCCATTAACTGCCTGGATTTCCTCATTCAACACATGGCGCAAATGATTGGTATCTCTGCAAATAATCTTTGCAAACATACTGTACGCTCCAGTGGTATAATGTAACTCTACAACCTCTTTTATTTTGCTAAGCTGTGCCACAGCATCTTTATATTGGATTCCCTTTTCCAAGTAAATCCCTAAGAAAGCACAAATATCGTAACCCGCCTTTTGTGGGTCGATAATTAAATGCGAACCTTTTATAATGCCCATTTCATGTAGCTTTTTCATCCTAACATGGATGGTACCGCCAGAAACAATTAAATCTTTAGCAATTTCAGTATAAGGTTTTGTGGCATCCTGCATCAACTGTTTTAATATATCGATATCTAGGTTGTCAATTTCTAAATTGGAATTGTCTTTTTTAAGCATATTTTTGAATTATGACAAGCAAATTTACAATAATTTATCAATATTATAAAAATAAAATTAAATGTTTAAAATATTTGCAAGGTATTGGATGTTCCTTTACATTTGTATCAAGCAATTAACAAAAAAGGGAACGTTCTTTAACAATTGCCAAACATACTGTAGGGTGGTGAAACAGGCAGACACACCTCCTTGTCTCGGTGGCGGAGAATATGGAAAATACTGAGTAATCAGTACTAACTACTCCTTGAAGGTTCGACTCCTTCCCCTACAGCTTCTTTAGTCATGAGTCAGAATTAAACAATCCGTTTACAGGATATAGGCTCAAGGCGACGGAAATTACAATGTTGGGTGGTGAAACTGGCAGACACGCCTCCTTGTCTCGGTGGTGGGGAATAATGGGACAAACGCAGTTTATTGGGTTGACCACAATTAATTTTTTGAACTGTAGCTAACTACCCCTTGAAGGTTCGACTCCTTCCCCAACAGCATTTTTTATGAATAATAAGTTAGTTAATTGAGCAATCCCGGATGGGTTGCTCTTTTTCTTTTAAGGACTTTCTTTCATTTCATCAATAACAATCCGAATACAATTCCAAATCTTTCCATAAATTAAGTTCAACCCTAAAATAATTGATTATATTACCCTGTTCATAAAGTAGAAATATATTGAATAAAGAAGTTAATGAAGAAGAAAGTTCTGCTAAAAGATATTGCTAATCAGCTCAATATGTCCATTACAACCGTATCATTTGTAATAAATGGTAAGGCTAAAGAGAACAATATAAGTGATGCCTCTATCAAAAGAGTTTTGGATCTCGTTGCAGAACTGGATTATCAGCCCAACTCGCTCGCACAAAGTTTACGTACTGGCAAAACAAAAATTATTGGATTTTTGGTTGACGATATTTCCGAGCCATTTTTTTCAGGTATTGCCCGTCTAATCGATGAAAAAGCCTCCGAAAAAGGCTATAAGATATTATTTAGCAGTTCACGAAACAGCACGCAAAAAGCCATTGAATTATTGCAGATTTTTAGAGATCGACATGTTGACGGCTACATTATGGCCTTGCCCGAAGGGTTGGAAGACGAGATTAAGAAATTGGTACAAACAAACGCTCCAGTCGTACTTTTCGATCGTTATGTACCAGATTTGAAAACTGATTATGTTATAATCGATAATCAAGGCAGTACCGAAAAGGCAACTCAGCATTTAATCGATAATGGCTACAAAAATATTGCTTTTGTAACGATCGAGACGGAGCAACAGCAGATGATCGATCGCCTTTCTGGATACGAACTTGCCATTAGCAAGAATAATCTACAGATGCTTACCCTAAAAATTCCTTATCAAAACTCTTCAGATTCTATTCAGAAAGTAACAGATTTCCTATCTAAAGAAAAGCAATGTGACGCCATAATATTTGCCGCCAACTACATTTGCATGGATGGTTTAAGAGCATTTAGACAAATGGGCCTCCAAATTTTTGATGATTTGGCCGTAGTTTCTTTTGATGATTTTGAATTGTTAGAGTTTTGCGACCCGCCAGTCACAGCCATTGCCCAACCTTTAGAAGCCATTGCCGAGAACATTATGAAGATTCTGCTTTCGAGGTTGAACGCATCTACGAAAACCACTGTTAACAGGCAAATTGTATTGCCCGCAGTATTAAATGTAAGGGGTTCGAGTGAAAGGAAAAACAGATTATAGTATTGATATATTAAAAGTGCAGATGAGTGTGGGCTTCCTTTAATTTTTTAGAATGCCTTGAAATTTCTATTATTTCTTCGAGTGCAACACAATACAATTCTGCAATTCTAGCCAGCTGGGAAACAGAGAAATCCACCTCATTATTTTCCCATTTGCGGTAAGCAACCCTGCTAATTCCAACATAATTTGCAACATATTGTTGCGTATATCCATTCTTATCTCTAAGTTTTCTCAAAGTAATCCCTATATCTAACATCGTGAAGAGCGCTAATTTTAGTGTGTTTTTAGCTTCAAATATGTATCATTAATCACTAAATAATGATAACTAGGGATTGTCAAAAATAACTTTTAAAGTTGGTTTTTTTGTAGAAAAAATATTATGATAATACGTAATTTATTAAAAGCAACATTCTTTACATGTATTGCTTGCATCGCTTTGGGGAGCTGTAAAAAAGACTCCAAACCCTCCCTGTCAGAGGAGGTAAAAACTTATGAGAAATTACCAGATAATATCTCGCCTGAAGAGTTCAAAGTAGTCAAGCAGTATTACTCCAAAATTATTGGTGTAGATACAGGTAGAATCATTTTCAATGTTAGTGATAAAACTTTCTCTATACCGCAAACTCAAATTAAAGATGAGTATCAACAAATTAAATTGAGTTATGAAACCTATACTAAATACCATAAAGAATAAAACCTATGAAAAAATTAGTAATATTCATGTTGGCATTTACTTTAACTAAAGTTTCCTTAGCCAGTGTATCGTTTACAATAGCTCCGACTAGACCTTTTGATGCTGGATTAAATAGCATTGTTTTAAATACGCAAACCGAAACCAAGGTTGACTTCACTCTGCAAATGACAAGAGGAGTTAACAGTAATGGTACTTACGAGAGCGTATACGCTGTGATTTATTTCATTTATGATGTTGCGGGTAAACAAATGCAAATAGCAAAAAGGGAGATTAATAGCGAAAGTTTCAATAATTCCACAATTAATTCAAGTTTAGTCTTAACCTATCCAAAGTATGAGCCGAATGCGAAGATTATGGTTAAAGTAGATTACGGTAATGATAAAGGAAAGCAAATATCTTCTACCAACACGGTTCCTTATATTCCACCTACGATTACATTAACGGAAGGAACATTAATTCAACAGAACGATAAGGTTTACATCGTTATGGATGGGCTTCTGAGGCATATCTTATCTCCCGTTACAATGAATAAGATATTTATTAACAACCCACCTATAATTCGGCCTACACAGCCTTATTCCAATAAAATTGGTTCAGAAATTGTAGCAACAGCGAGATTAGTTTCTACACCATTTGACGGCAAAGTCTATTTTGAGGAAACCATTTGGTCTTTATCTCTAAAAAATGGTTATAAGGAAATTAAACGATTAAGGCATATAATTAGCCCCGAAGTCGCTAATATGTATAGTTTTAAATTAAGTAACTTACCAACCATCCCGAATACTCAAGGATATGAGATTGGTGAAAAAATGATCTTGAAGTCAGTAGTTGAGGGATCTCTTGTAAGATCCAATGATGGAAAACTTTATACAGTTATTGGAGGTGTTGCTAGGCATATTGAGAAATATGAGACCTATACCTCAATTTTTAATGTCAACGCATCAATCATTAATACTGGCTATATGGATGCAATACCTTTTCCGGTGGGTGCAAGTTTACGCTTAGGTTCGAGATTGGTAAATGATGTGACAACTGGGAGAGTGTATTTACAAGATGGTAATGTTTTGATGTATGTAAGTAATATGGATGTCGTAAATAAATACAGTTTCGACTTGTCAAAGGTTCAGAACATAAATGGTACAGCTGGCTATGTTCTTGGAAATACATTACTTTAGTTAAGTTAGATTCTATCCAATTAATATTAAGTTAATAATAAGGAAGGCAGAATTTAAGAACCAAATCCCTTGTCAACTACATCTTGGCTGACAAGGGGTTTTTAAAAAAACACATATGATGGATTTAGAATATAATGTTCAATTCAAATCTACTGCCCAACAATCCACTTGATTCTTTCGATTTTATTAATTAAATAAACTAGAAGATAACTAACCAAATAGGTAAATAAAAATCTTCCATACTGAATTAAAACTAAATCGAAAGAAGATTTTCCATCTGGTGTGATGTGAAGTGGCCTAAAAATAAGTGGTAAAATCTGTGCAATTATAATATAATGAATTAGATGAACGCCGTAGGTTGAACTTCTAGGATTTAACTTATTTATCCATTTTATGTTTCCTACCTTATACAATAATAAAAATGAAGTAAGGGAGTAGACTATATTGGTGATTTTAAGCGTATTGTACGGATCTACAGTAGATCCAGAATTCATTATCGATAAACTTTCCCAACAAGAGAAGAAAAAAGTTAAAGCCACAAATATGATTAATGGAAGCATCCGTATCCTTTTTATCCAACTATCAAACTGACTATAATTCTTGTGCATGATAACACCTAGCCACAAATAGAATACAAAACCTAAAATTGCGGTTGTGTGCCTTGTAGGAATCCATTCAAAATATAGGTTTATAGAATAAAACACTGAGCAAGCAAACAGAAAGACACCCAGCCAGTATTTGTAGAGAAATTTCCTGAAAACTAGTAAAATCGAAATACTGCCCAGAAAGTTTAAAATGAACCAAAAGCTAGTTTCGACAATAATGTATTTTATTTTTTCCCAGAAAAAAGAAAATGGATTTTCAAAAGCTGGAACATCACCACCCTTGAAATATATTACAGCAAAATCTGCATAAATAAGAACAAGAAAAACCACAATCCAAAACAGCCATGGTTTAAAAGTTCCATCAAATCTGCGCTTTAAATATGTCAGTGAACTTGTGGTGTGTATTTTGTCTCCAATTAAAAAACCAGCAAGTATATAAAATGTGATGGTGCCAAATTTGAAGAATACCATCGTAATGGTTTGAATAATTTGTTCACTTTGAGTTTGAAAATAAACAAATGATGGCCATAAATAACTGTGTTCTATAACAATTGTTATTATGGCTATGAATCTAAGCGAATCTATGAAGTCATAGTTCACCTTTTGTTTTTGGATGGTTTCAGACATATTTCTTGCAATGATAGCAACTTGACTTCATAAATTGGATTAGGTTTTGGGTAATTGGAGCATAAATCATTGTTTTGGTTTAATTTGGGAGGTTTTATAAATAGAATTGTTACTTTCGATATGATGAATAATTTAAACTTGCCATTAGTATCTATCGTAGTTTGTACCTATAATGCCGGCCCCTACCTCAATCGCCAGCTGGATACGCTAGTTAATCAATCATATAAGAACCTTGAAATTATTGTAGTTGATGATTTTTCGACAGATGCTACTTTGGAGGTTCTGGATGGGTATAGAGATTATCCTTTCTTTAAAATATACACCAATGAAACCAATATTGGATTTAACAAAAATTTTGAAAGGGGAATTTCTTTCGCTAAGGGTGATTTTATTGCAATCTGCGATCAAGACGATATCTGGGCTTTAGATAAAATTGAATTACTTGTTCGTAACATCGGAGAAAATCACCTGATTTTTTCGAACTCTGAGCTGATAGATTCAAATGATATACCCATCGGAAAAGAACTTCTCCCTCAATCATTTAATATTGAAGGTTTTGGTTTCAAATCAATTCTGCTCAGAAATTTCGTTACTGGCCATACTTGCCTTTTTTCTAAAGGCTTTGCCTCATTTATCATTCCATTACCAGAATCAGGCTATTATGATTGGTTTATTGGATTTAGGGCTCTTTATTATAAAAAGATAAAATTTTTGAATCTCAATTTAACAAGCTATCGTGTGCATAAGGATTCCGTGATACAAAAAAGCCTCGTTGGTCCAACGAGTGCAAGGAATAATTTAGCATGGATTAATTATAAATCTACTTTAACTGAATTAAGGTGTTTCAAAGAAATATTAGCACTAAAGCAAAGTGACAAACTCTTCATCGAAAAGCTGGTAAATATGTATGAAACGATTTGTGCGAAATCATTACTTAGATGGATATTATTTATTTATATTAATTATAACGACCTGTTTCCATTTGATAAAAAAAGGAAATTATTGAGTAAAACTAGAATGTTAAAAGCAAAGATTTTTGTTCAGGAGGTATTAAATGTCAAAAAATCTATGGCTAAATCACAATTTTTGTGAAAAATTTCATATTTCCGAAATAGCAGCTAATTTGTTTTATTTTTGAGACAATGATATCTATTATTATAGCTTCCTTAAGCGAGCAACTGTTGTTTCATGTTAAACAAAATATTAAACAAACCA
This sequence comes from Pedobacter yonginensis, assembly GCF_003173595.1. GTDB lineage: Bacteria > Bacteroidota > Bacteroidia > Sphingobacteriales > Sphingobacteriaceae > Pedobacter > Pedobacter yonginense. The sequence goes on along the minus strand of NZ_QGNZ01000003.1, from coordinate 720,902 downwards.
TCGGAGTTGAATGCGAGATTATTGCATTTGACAATTCAGATGGATCAAAAGGCTTATGTGAGATTTACAATCTAGGGGTTCAAAAATCGAAGTTTGATTTGCTGTGTTTTATGCACGAAGACGTTGATATAAAAACAGAGAATTGGGGAGATATTGTTAATCGCGCTTTTAAGCAGAATCCAAAATTAGGATTACTAGGTATAGCAGGTACAACTTATAAGGCGTTGAGCCCATCTGGCTGGCATTGTAATGCTACCGATGTTGAAAGGACAAACATTATCCAAACTTTTAAATTTGCAGAAAAGGAAAAAATACATCACCTTAAAAACCCTTTAAACGAGGTATTTTCAAATGTTGCTTGCGTTGACGGCGTTTGGTTCTGTACGAAAAAGGATATCGCAAATCGGTTTCCGTTCGACGAGAAAACTTTTAAGCATTTTCATGGATATGATCTTGATTTTTCCATGCAAGTATATCAGAATTATGATATAAATGTAAGATTTGACATATTACTTCATCATTTTTCTGAAGGGAAGTTTGACAGAAAATGGATTGAGGAAATATTAAAGTTTCACAACAAATGGGATAAAAGTCTGCCAATTAACATTCGTGGCTTTGATAAGGAAGAACAATTGAGTGTTGAGAAGAGAACATTTAAGGATTTTATTCGTAAAGCCTTGACTTATGGAATTCCAAAATTGATCCTGTTTAAAACAATTTGGAAAACGCAGGGCATAAAAAAAATAAGCTTCCTACTCCTTTTAAAGTTAACTACTTACCTCAGTTTAAATCGTAAAAGTTAACTATCGTTTCTAAAGGGAGGATTTATAGAAAAGGCAATTTTGCGGGCGTAATTTATCTTGCTTAATAAACCTTTTGGTTTACTAATGATGTGAAATAGAAGATCATAATAGGTAATGATAAATAAAAACAATTCAACCCTACTTTTACCTTTTTGGATATTCGAAAACAAGGTAAAGGCCTTGTTTATCAATATAGGTTCTTTATTTGCCACGAAAAGACTACATTTTTCTAACCAATTAAGATTTACGGCAATCCTATTTTCTGACGATATATCCAAACTTTTAACCTTAATGTTAAGGTTATCCGTTATGCTACTTTCATGTTGGCGATAATGAACCAAAATTTGATTTAGGTACTTTACACTTCCAATGTTGAAAGCTACGTAGGCAAGCCACCAATCATGATAAAATCTTTTGTCAAAAGGTAGTAGGTAAGGCAATAGTTTTTTTGAAAACATTGTGGCATGACCTGAAATGCAATTGGACAAGATTAAGGGAAGGGCACTACTGCCTTCATACATATTGTATCGGGTAAACATACTTTCTTCTCCAATCCGCTGATCGCTTTCATCTATAAAGTCAGAGTCGTGGTAAATCAAAGCATGATTATCAATGTTCTTGTATAATTGCTCTACTTTATTTTTTTCCCATATATCATCTTGATCGCTTAAGCATAGATATTCCCCCGTACATGATTCTATTGCTTTTTCGAAATTTTTACTGAAACCCAAATTCCGTTCGTTTTGAAGAAATTTAATTATGTGGTATTCTTGTGCATACTCATTAATGATGGCTGCTGTGTTATCTGTAGAACAATCATCTATTATGATGACTTCTATATTTTTATAAGTTTGTTGCAGGATGCTCTCAAGCTGCTGCCTCAGAAACTTCTCACCATTATATGTACATAGGGCAATTGAAACGAGAGGAAAGTTTTTATGCATAAACTAATTATGATTTTGGAACATACCTTTTCTTATGCAGAAAAACCTTATAATATTGTCGCACAAAAAACTTTACGGGTTGCAAGTTATAAAACCATGAGGTAAACCAGTTTCCAGAAATGTATAGGCGTGTTATGGTAGTCGCCATGAATCTTCCCCTCAACGCGTGATTGTACTTCTTTTTAAAATTACTTCTTGATTCGTAAAAACTTTTATCGGCATTGCCATCGCTTTTATGAATAATGTTAAAATCGATAACATAGGCTGTAAAGCCTAAAATATCTGCTAATAAGCACAAATCCGTACCATACATGTGAAAACCCGATAAATCGTTAGATAAACTCAAGTTCGCACTATTTTTAGCAATTATAAAATTTTCATCAACGGTTTTAGTCAACAAAGGCAAACGCTTTTCTTTTATAACATTGCCCGATCCCTGGGTTAAGTTTGTGGCAATCCATTTAAAATTTACGCCACCTGCATTAGCCAAAATACCCCAGTTTTTGTCTTTTTTGTCTATATCCGCAATTTGAGCCAAAAGATGGTTCCTATCATGATCGTGGATGACGATATCTTGATGGCAAAGAATAATGTACTTTCCTTTGGCTTGTAACAAAAACTGATTTAAACCCTTATACGCATCAAAGGTGCAAGCTGAGCTATTATCTATATGAAGATACTCGCAGGTTTTTTGATCAAAGCCTTTATTCAAGAAGGATTGAAGCATTTCTTCATACTCTTCTTTTCTGGTTACAAGTGTGCAGATAGAAAATTCGAAAGGATATTCTTGCTCGATAATCGATTTGGATATGTTCAAAACCTCACCCATATTTAATCGTTAAAAGCTTGCATGTCGATTAATCTTCGGTAAAGGCCGTTTTTGGCCAACAACTCTGAATGGCTACCCGTTTCCACAACTTCGCCTTTATCAATCACTATAATTTGGTCAGCATGTTGTATTGTGCTTAACCGATGAGCAATAACAATAGACGTTCTGTTTTTCATCAAGTTATTTAAAGCTTCTTGCACCAATTTCTCTGATTCGGTATCCAGCGCTGATGTTGCTTCATCTAAAAGCATAATTGGTGGATTAGCCAAAATTGCTCTGGCAATACAAACGCGTTGTCGCTGACCGCCAGAAAGGCGATTTCCACGATCGCCAACAAAGGTTTGATAACCGTTTTCTGTATTCAGGATAAATTCGTGGGCATTTGCAATTTTTGCTGCTGCAATTACCTCCGCTTCGGTAGCGTGTGGTTTGGCGAAAGCAATGTTGTTAAAAATAGAATCGTTAAAAAGGAAAGACTCCTGGTTAACCGTTCCCATTTGCGAACGGATGCTTTCTACGGTCAAATCTTTATAATCTATTCCATCAATTTTTATTGAACCAGATTTGGGGTCGTGGAAGCGGGGAATTAAATCCATCAATGTACTTTTTCCTCCTCCAGATGGACCAACCAAAGCGATTGTTTTTCCTTTAGGTATGTTAATATTGATGCTTTTTAAGACTTGCTTTTCTCCGTAGTTGAAAGATACATGATTTAGTGTTAAATCGGTAGTAAAGCCAGCTAAAACCCTAGCATTTGGTTTGTTTACGAGTTGCGGTTCGGTATCAATTAATTCTAAAACACGTTCGCCAGCGGCAATGCCAGAATGTATTCCACTAAAGGAATCAGTAAGTGCTTTTGCAGGACGCATTACTTGAGAGAAAATAGCAATGTAGGCAATAAAATCTGCCGCTGCCAAGGCATTGCTTTCTTTATTAATAATAAGTGAGCCACCGTACCAAACTATTGCAGCCACCATCAATACGCCCAAAAATTCTGAAACCGGAGAGCCCAATTGCTGGCGTCTGGTCATTTTCCGGGTTAAATTCGAATAGAAAATGTTTTCTTGGTTAAACTTGTCTTTAACCCGCTCTGTAGAATTAAAGGCTTTGATGATTTTTATCCCACTTAAAGATTCATCAAGGAAACCAATCATTTTCGCAAATGATTCATGAGATTCCTTAGCTTGTTGTTTCAAACGCTTCACAATTTTGCTAATTATGAACGCAGAAAAAGGAATTACAAGTAGAGAAAATAGGGTAAGTTTTGCAGAAATGTTAAATAAAAGAATGATGTACACAATTAGTGTTACTGGTTCTTTAAAAACCACTTGCAAGGTGTTGGTTACTGTAAATTGTACAACCTGGACATCTGAAGCAACTTTTGAAATAATATCTCCCTTGCGCTCATTATTAAAATAGCCAACATGCAAATTCATTACATTGTTAAATACCGTTTTGCGTAAATTTAAGAGTGTATGTACGCGCAAATCTTCCATGTATCTTTGAGAGAAGTATTTGAACAGGTTGGAAAGTAATACAGATGTAATAATGACAATGCAAACGTAGCCTAAAGTTTTACCAGGGCCAACTGTGCTAATAGATTCATTTACAAACTGCCTAAACTGGCCAAGGATGTTAAATGATGATACGGCTTTATCTGTTAACGAATCAGTTTTTGATCCTTTATTCAACAATGTTTCGAATAGCGGCGATAACAACGCAAGATTTAAAGTGCCAAATAAAATGGATAGGAGCGTTGCGATAACATAAGGTATCGCAAATTTTTCTATTGGTTTGGCAAAGGATAATAAACGAAAGTAAATCTTCATTTTATGTAGTAGAGTATGTAAAAACGGATCTTGCGTTTAGAAGCCGGTCCATTAAAAAATCTTATTAAAACTTGGCAAATGTACGGTTTTCAAATAAACCTAATCTCTTTTCAAAAGCCAACCAATTTAAAATTACAATCGTTTAATTTTCTTCGTTTCTAAAGATTCATTTATCAGAGCGATAACATCAGAAATATTTAGATTAGAGTTGTACTTCTTTTTCAAATCAGCAAACCTTTTCCGGCTTGACAAGATGGCTTCCTCATGTGCATGGTAATCTTTATAACTATCCAACACCCATAACTTGCTTGTTATTATTTTTGGCAACAGCTCGCTAAAAATCTGCTGAAAGGGCCATAGTATTCTCCTTATGCCCTGTAAATGGATGCCTTGTAAAATATATCGGTTTCTGTAGTAAATTTTTTTGATGAAGCTTGATTTAATTTGCGTTTTGGTACTGCCGCTTACCTGGTGGAAGCAATAGGATTGATGCTCATAGTAGCATTTCCAGCCCAATTGCCAAGCTCTTAAGCTTAAGTCAAAATCTTCGGATGAAAATGGGGAATAAATCTCATCAAATCCCAGGAGTTGTTTAAGTTTATTTGCATCCACCAGTGCATTTGCTCCCGATAAATAGGCGGTGTAAACATTCTCATCAGTAGGGTCTTCGCTGTAGTAAAATTTGTTGGCCTTTATTCTACAACCGCTATAATACAAAAGTCGGGCAGCATCTTCAATTCTACTTTCATCAAAACTCATAATACGCCCCATTACGCCAAAGGTGTCTGGTCTGGCGAAATATTTCCATTGATGTTCAAAATAATCAGGTGTTAACTTCACATCCGAGTTTAAAAGCAATATAAGTTCATGCTCTGCTTCTCTAATGCCATGATTACAGGTATAAGAAAAACCCCTATTTTTATCATTCATGAGCAGCCTAACATTTGGATAGTTTAATATAACAAACTGGATGCTACCATCATTTGAGCGATCATCAACCACAATCACTTCGAAAGTTGTTTGGGCATTTTCGGCTGCGGTGAGAACAGATGGCAGGTATTTTTCTAGTAAATGCTTGCCATTGTAATTTGGTATGATGATAGAAACGCTTTTTTGCATCTACTTTACGATTTTATAGTTACGATATTCAAATAAACGCATGCCTGTCAAATCTTCAATTTTTTGGAGCAAGCGCCTTCTAAAATTCATTTTAGGTGTTTGTTTTGTTAAATCTTGCTCAAATTTCCAATTGGCAGATGCAATTCTTGGGCGCATCACTTTTGGGTGAGTTCCCTTAAAATGTACTAGTCGATCGGCATTGTGCATATCGAAGGTGTTCTGAAGAGGAAAATTTTCTTCAATCCATTCCTCCGTTTGGTAATACTGATTAAAATTCCGAACCTTTCCTTGCAAGCCCTTGGGTGGTTTTACCCAGCCATAATGATAAATATAAGCATCAATTAACTTCACTCGAAGCTTCCTATCATTAATTCTAAATCCCTGTGCATCTCTATAGGAATGAACGCCAGCTAAGTTTTTTATAATCCGGACTTCTCTCCTGTACCATCTTCTCGATTCTGCTAAATAATCGTAAGAGACATAAAAATGTTTATATTTTAATAAGAGCGCCTCAACATTCTGGTTATTTAGCTCCAGTTCCATTTCCTTTCTGATCAATGAAAGATAATCTTCGTGGACGGCTTCATCACCTTGTATATAAATCATCCAATCGGTATCGTGCGGAATTAAGGCCAATGCCTTATTCGTTTCTTCGGCAAAAACACGTCCACCATCTCTTAAACTTTCATCCCAAACGGTGTTGATGATTTTGATTTTCTTAGGATCAATGCTTTTCACCAACTCTGCGGTCTGATCAGTAGAATTACCCAAGGCAATAACAAAATCATCACAAAGTGGTAAAACAGAAAGTATGGCTTCTTTAACAGGATAATCGTTTGCAATCGCGTTTCTGATAAAGGTAAATCCGGTAACTTTCATATGTAAATAGATTGCTTGAGGCTAAACAATACCTCCTTACAATTGCGATTAAAAATAAATATGTTTATTTGTACAAAGATAGTTTTATTGATGAATACACATCTATCCATTTTAAACGAAGTAAAGGAGGGCAATTTTAAGGTTTTGGCAAGGGCACTAACTCTCGTTGAGAACAATCTTGCACTAGCAGATTTGCTTCTTCGAGATTTGGATAGTAAAGCACATGTTCCTGTTGTGGGTATAACTGGCCCGCCAGGAGCTGGTAAAAGTACCTTGGTTAATGCGATAACCAATCATTTTACTGCTTTAAATAAAAAGATAGCAATCTTAGCGATTGATCCAACTTCCCCATTCAACTTTGGCTCTTTGCTTGGTGATAGAATCAGGATGTCGGCTCAGTTTAATAAGCCAAATGTTTTCATTCGTTCTTTGGCAACCCGAGGGGCTCTTGGCGGTATTTCTGCAAAAACCATTGAAATGGTAGATGTATTAAAAGCAGCTAATTTTGATCTTATTTTAATTGAGACCGTTGGTGTGGGACAATCTGAAGTAGAAATTGCTGGTTTAGCAGATAAAACAATAGTTGTGTTGGTGCCTGAATCGGGTGATGAAGTGCAAAATATAAAATCGGGTTTAATGGAAATTGCCGATTGCTTTGTTGTGAATAAAGCCGACCGCAATGGAGCCGATACATTTGCCAATAATTTGAAAAAAATTATACATCAAGGTGTTAAATCAATCCCGATTTTAAAAACTGTGGCAGATAAAAATGAAGGCGTTGAAGAGCTTTGTAACTGGGTTATCAAGCCGGTAGAATCTGTTAACGGTAGGAAAGAATTTCTTTTTGCTGAGAAAGCTTGGAAAATAATCCAACATCGAAAAATGCAAGGAATAGATAAAAAAAGGCTCCGTGAGGGCATTCACGAAGCCTTAAAAAAAGATGACTTTAATATTTACCGCTTTGCAGATAACTTTTTGGGTAAAGACTAAATTTATACTCAAACTATTTAACCAAACTTTTTTAATTCATCAGGTTTTCAATTTCCTCAGCTTCTACCGGAATATCGGCCATTAAGTCTATATTTCCAGAAGCAGTAATTAATATATTGTTCTCCAAACGGATGCCTAATCCTTCTTGTGGGATATAAATGCCAGGCTCTACTGTCAAAATGTTTCCAACTGCAAAAGGGGTATATCGCCCAGCAAAATCATGCACATCAATTCCTAAATGATGCGAAGTTCCATGCATAAAATACTTTTTGTAAGCAGGATAAGTTTCGCTTTGATTTTTTACATCAGCAATTGAAATCAATCCTAAGTTAACCAACTGCTCTGTCATAATTTCCCCAACTTGCTCGTGGTAAGTATTCCAAACGGTATTTGCAACGATGAGTTTTGTTGCTTCTCTCATTACATGTAAAACAGCTTTATAAACATCTTTCTGCCTTTTAGTAAAACGACCGTTAACTGGGATAGAACGACTCATATCAGCATTATAATTGGCATATTCTGCTCCAAAATCAAATAGAATCACATCACCATCCTTACATTCTTGGTTGTTATCGTTATAATGAAGGATGTTTGCATTATGCCCAGATGCAATGATTGGAGTATAAGCATGGCCCGTTCCGCCCTGTCGAATAAATTCGTGAATAATTTCAGCTTCAATTTCGTACTCCTTAACACCAGGCTTGGTAAACTTTAGTACACGTATAAATGCATCTCTGGTAATTGCACAGGCTTCTTTGGTAAGTTCAATTTCGATATCAGATTTTATGGCCCTCAATCCACGCATAATGGGCGCCGCACGCTCATATTTATGTAAGGGGTATTTTGAACGAATTTCTTCAATGAATCGGATGTCGCGATAAGGCACTGTATGTGCATAGCGGTCATTTTCATTTGTGTTTAAGTAAATATGGTCTGCATAGTGCACAATGCTTTGCAGGATATTGTCAAAATCTTCCAACCAATAAATACTTTCGATGCCAGAGGCGGCTCTCGCTTGCTCTTTCGTGTACTTATATCCCTCCCAAACTTTTATGTAATCATTTGTCTGTCTTAAAAACAGGACTTGTCTGTACAATGGATTAGGACAATCGGGGTAGAGGAGCAATATCGTTTGTTCTTGATCTATTCCTGATAAATAAAATAAATCTGGATTTTGTTTAAAAAGGAAGTTTTGATCGCCACTTCTAGGAAACTCATCGTTTGCTTGAAAAATAGCTAACGAGTTGCTTTTTAGCTCTTTAATAAAATTATTTCTGTTTAATATGAATAGTGATTGATTGATGGTGGGATATTTCATAATTATCGTGTTTTGAACATAGTAAAGATCAAATGTAAGAAAATGATCAATTATGGTGAAGTTTGGAACGGAGTTTGTATAAAAGTTTGAAAATTTAAAATTTTGTTTAATTTTGCGATTACTTAAAAAATTAATCAATTAAATTGTTTAACCCTTAAAAAAGAAAAAGATTATGAATTATTCTACTTTAAAGAAAAGTGTTGCACTTTCTTTAGTGGCATTAACAGGAGTAGCTACTCTTGCTGTCGCTCAAGATGCGCCTGCAACAACTTCTTCAACCAAGGTATTTGGTGGAAGAGGACAGTACAGAACTTGGTCAATCGGTGTTAACGGAGGTGTTTTAGCTCCAGTTATCGCTATCGGCGGTTCAAATGACTTCAACAAATGGGATGTTAACTTAGGTTACGGCTTAAACATCCGTAAACAATTAGGTCACTCATTCGCTTTAGAATTAAACGGATTACGTGGTAAAGTTTCTGGATCTAACGATTTAGCTCAGTCAGGTGCTGGATCAACTGCTAGAGAATTCGAAACAGAATTACAATACGCAGTAGATTTACGTGGTGTTGTTAATGTTGGTTCAATTGATTTCTTACGTCGTGAGAACTCAGTAGGTTTCTTCTTAACTGCCGGTGGTGGTTATTTGGCTTATGCTCCAAAAGTAACTAACAACAATGGTTCAGTAACTGATTGGAAAGGTAATGCTACAGGCCCTGCAGGTGATAGACATGAAGCTAAAGATTACGTTAAAGGTTTCTACATTCCAGTTGGTGCTGGTGTTAAATTCAAAGTTTCTGAGCGTGTTAACTTTAACTTAGGTTACACCATGAACTTTGTTGACGCTGATAACTTTGATGGAGTTTATGCAAAAGGTACTACTAAAGATCACTTCTCTTACGGTTATGCTGGTTTAGAGTTCTCTTTAGGTTCTTCTGCTAAACCTAGCTTAGAATGGTCTAACCCATTAGCTACAATGTATGACGAATTAAAAGATCCAACTTTACGTCAAGAAGTTGAAGCTTTAAAAACTCGTGTTACTGCTGTTGAAAAATCTGTTGAAGATTTGAAAAAAGATACTGATGGTGACGGTGTTGCTGATCAATTCGATAAATGCCCAGGAACTCCTGCTGGTACTGCTGTTGATGGTTCAGGTTGTCCTCTACCAGTTGCAGCTCCTGCTACAACTACAGCTACTGGTGTAACTGGTTTCGAAAAAATCGGTTTCGATTTCAACTCATCAGTTTTAAAAACTGAGTCTTATCCAACTTTAGATAAATTATCTTCAGTGTTACGTGAAAACGGTGGTAAAGTAACTGTAAACGGTTACGCTTCAAGCGAAGGTACTGCTGCATATAACTTGAAATTATCTAAAGACAGAGCAAACTCTGTTAAAACTTACTTAGTAAACTCTGGTGTTAACGCTAGTCAAGTTGCTACTAAAGGTAATGGTGAAGCTAATCCAATTGCTTCTAACGATATTGAAGAAGGTCGTATCCAAAACCGTCGTGTTGAAACTGCTAGAAACTAGTATTTCAATATAAAGTTTAAGAAAAGGCTCCGAAATTTCGGAGCCTTTTTTTTTGTGCCTTTTTTTTCCTGTATTCAGGTTTTTCACTAAGTTTGCTATATGTACTTCTTTAGAAAAAAAGATCCGACTCGGCCAAATAATATTAACCTCAAAATTATGCATATCATTAATGCATTGGCCATTTCTGTTTTTCTAGCAGGCATCATTTATAAGCTTATTCAGTGGCTTATCAAATAATTAAATAACTTCTTACCTTCATTATGAAAGAAATCATAAATACATCCAGTGCTCCAGCACCGATTGGTCCATATAGTCAAGCTGTAAAAGCAGGTAACTTTTTATTTGTATCTGGTCAGGTGGCCATCAATCCAGAAAATGGCGAGTTAAACATTGCTAATATCGAAGAAGAAACGCACCAAGTTATGCGGAATTTAAAGGCCGTTTTATTGCAGGCCGAATTAACTTTTGATCATGTTGTAAAATCGACCATCTTTTTGAGTGATATGGGCACCTTTGCTCAGGTGAACGAAGTTTATGGTCAGTATTTTACTGCAGATTTTCCAGCACGCGAAACCGTTCAAGTATCAGTATTACCTAAAAACGTTAATGTGGAAATTTCTGTGATTGCCATAATTGGATAATTTTGGCGACAAGCAAAAGCAAATACTTTTTAGCAGGCATTATTCCGTACATCATTTGGGGAACTATGTCTATTCCGTTACGAAATTTAAGGGGCTTTCCTCCGCAAGAAATCCTATACTATAGAATTTTTGTTTCGATAATTATGGTTTGGGCAATGATTTTATTGTTCAGGAAGGAAGCACTTAAGAAAGATTTAACGTTTGTTAGGTCGCTTAGTAGGGCTAAAAAGAACAGGTTGCTAATTTTAACCATTGTATCTTCTGCACTTATAACGGGAAATTGGTTTACCTACATTTATGCCGTAAACAGCATCAGTTTAAAATCTGCTGCATTTGCTTACATGGTTTGTCCGCTTTTAACGGCGCTATGTGGGTTTCTTATTTTAAAGGAGCAGCTTAGCAAGGCAAAGATAACAGCGATGATCATTGCGCTCATCAGTATCTTATTACTGGCTACCGGATCATTCCATGAAGTGCTTTGGGCCGTCGTTATTGCTTCCTTTTATGCTTTATATGTTATTGTATTAAAGGTGATTAAAGATGTTGATAAGTTTAATTTTTTGGGTGTACAATTGATTTTGTCGGGTTTACTTATGTTGCCCATGTATCTTATCCGTTCAAATGCTTTTCCAATTGATGGTTTTTTCTGGGCACATATCTTTTTAATAGCAATTGTATTTACCATTGTACCTCTTTTTTTAAACGCTTATGCACTATTGGGTATGCCCTCGTCTGCTTTGGGGATTCTAATTTATCTGAACCCAATTGTTGCATTTGCAGTAGCCTTTTTATATTTTAAGGAGAAAATTGATGTGCATCAAATTTTTGCTTATTTACTTTTGTTGCTCTCGATACTTATATTTAATGCACAATTGATAAAAAGTGTTGTTTACAAAAAACAGTAAGGATTTTGTTTAGCTCGGTTTTAGATACTCCTGTTGAGTTTATAAAGGGCGTTGGTCCAACTCGTGCCGACGTTTTAAAAAAAGAACTCGGCCTGTTTACCTATCAAGATCTTCTCTCGCACTATCCATTTCGATATATTGACAGGACCAAATACTTTAAAATTAACCAAATCAATTCGGATTCTCAGTACATTCAAATTATCGGTAGGGTAATTAGTAAAAAAGTTATTGGAGAGAAACGCGCCAAAAGAATTGTTGCGGTTTTTAAAGATGATACCGGCTTAATGGAGTTGGTTTGGTTTCAGAGTTTAAAGTGGGTTGATGAAAATATCACCGTTGGGCTAGCCTATGTTGCCTTTGGGAAGCCAAATTTTTTCAATGGAACATTCAGCATTTCTCATCCGGAGATGGAATTGTACCAAAATAAGCCAACGGGTAGGGGAAACTTAACCTTGCAGCCCGTTTACAATTCAACCGAGAAGCTTAAAAAATTTAACCTCGATTCAAAAGGATTGCAGCGTTTAATTGCGGGTTTACTGGATCTGGTTATTCCACAGGTTGTTGAAAATTTACCTCAATACATTTTAGATAAGTATCAGTTGCCAAGTAAAAAAATGGCTTTGCTGAACATTCATTTCCCTAAAAATCAACAAGATTTAAATGCTGCCGAAAGGCGATTGAAATTTGAGGAATTATTTTTCATTCAGCTTCAGTTATTAAATAACAAGCATCTTCGGGCATTAAAATTTAAGGGGGTTAACTTTGATAAAGTTGGTGAAAAGGTAAACCGCTTTTATAAAGAATTTCTACCTTTTGAACTTACGAATGCTCAAAAACGTGTTATTAAGGAAATTCGGTTAGATACCCAACGTGGGGTTCAAATGAATCGGCTTGTTCAGGGCGACGTAGGCAGTGGGAAAACGGCTGTAGCCTTGATGAGTATGCTGCTTGCTAATGACAACGGCTATCAAGCTTGTATGATGGCACCTACTGAGATTTTAGCTCGGCAACATTACGCATCCATCACCGAATTGGTTACTGATGATTTGGTAAGGGTTGCCATCTTAACTGGAAACAGTAAGAAAAAAGAAAGAACCATCCTTCATAAACAATTGGAAAGTGGGGAAATCGATATCTTAATCGGCACACATGCCTTGATAGAAGATAAAGTTCAATTTAAAAATTTAGGTTTAGTTGTGATAGATGAGCAACACCGTTTTGGCGTTGAGCAAAGGGCAAAACTTTGGCGCAAAAGTTTTATTCCACCACATATCCTGGTGATGACGGCAACACCCATTCCGAGAACATTGGCCATGACTTTATACGGCGATTTAGATGTATCGGTTATCGACGAATTGCCAGCGGGTAGAAAACCAATTGAAACTAGACATCTTTTTGAAGGACAGCGAATGCGGATGTTCGGTTTTATGAAACAGGAAATCGCGAAAGGAAGGCAGGTTTATGTTGTTTATCCTTTGATTAAGGAAAGCGAAAAATTAGATCTTCTTCACCTTGAAGCTGGTATAGAACAAATGAGTTATCAGTTCCCTCGCCCAGATTACCAAATGAGTATTGTACACGGCCAAATGCCTAATGCGGATAAGCAGTTTGAGATGCAACAATTTATTGATGGCAAAAGCCAGATTATGGTGGCCACAACGGTGATAGAGGTTGGTGTAAACGTACCGAATGCTTCTGTAATGGTGATTGAGAATGCTGAACGTTTCGGTCTCTCTCAGCTGCACCAATTGCGTGGAAGGGTAGGAAGAGGTGCAGAGCAATCTTTTTGTATTTTAATGAGTGGTAATAAGCTGAGCAAGGAGGGGAAGGTACGGTTGGAAACGATGGTACGAACCAATAATGGATTTGAGATCTCGGAAATTGATTTGCAGCTTCGTGGCCCGGGAGATATTACCGGCACACAACAGAGTGGTGTTCTAGATTTAAAACTAGCTGACTTGGCAACAGACCAGGTTATTTTACAGGAAGCTAGAAATACAGTAATTCAGATTTTAGAAGATGACATGCGGTTGGAGAAACCTGAAAATGCCTTGTTGAAAGCCTACATAAAGAAATTGGAGCGCGGCATTTCTTTCGATAAGATTTCTTAAATCATTTAGCTGTAAGGTTTGTGCATTGTGTTTAGAACCATTGAATTATTTACCTTTCAAAACGTAGTTTTGCAAAAAAAATATCTTTAAGTGATAGATTCCGACCCCAATCCAACAATAGAAAAACCAGACCCTTTTGCGGCCTTAAGGTTTAAAGAGTTTAGATCGTTTTTAGGCATGCGTTTCTTTTTTACACTCGCTTATCAGATGCAAGCGGTGGTTATAGGCTATCATATTTACGATTTAACACATGATGCTTTAAAATTGGGTTTAGTTGGCCTATGTGAAGCCATTCCGGCCATAGGCATTGCGCTGTACGGTGGCTACGTTGCCGATAAAAGTGAGAAAAGAGGATTGCTGATTAAGATATTTTCTGGGGTGTGGTTAGCATCGGTTTTGATGCTGATTATTACAAGTCAGTTTTTACATCTTAAAGAAGATTTAATCGTACTCATTATGTATGGTTTGGTTTTCTGCATTGGTTTAGCGAGAGGCTTTTTTGGTCCGGCAACGTTTTCGTTGATGGCGAAAATCATTCCTAAAGAATTATATCCAAATTCTAGCACTTGGAGCAGCAGTACCTGGCAGTTGGCAACAATTATTGGTCCGTTGTTGGGTGGTTTAATTAATTGGTTGTGGGGAATCACTGCGGCCTATAGTGTTATCGTTGCGCTGGTTTCAATATCACTAATCTGCATTTTTACGCTTAAAAAACACCCATCAACCTATATTCCGAAGGAAAACATTTTCCACAGTTTGAAAGAAGGAATAAGTTTCGTGTTTAAAACCAAAATGATGGTTTGGGCCATGAGTTTGGATTTATTTTCAGTGTTTTTTGGGGGTGCAGTGGCTTTACTGCCAATTTTTGCGAAAGATGTTTTCCATTTGGGTTCTTTCGGCTTAGGGATGATGCGTGGAGCAGCTTCTGCTGGTGCGGTTATTACCATGTTAGCGATGACCCGTTTTTCTCCAATGGGCAAACCTTGGCGAAACCTGTTGATTGCGGTTACGGGTTTCGGTTTAAGTATTATTTGTTATGGCCTATCTAAAAATTTCTATCTAACGTTGTTCTTTTTATTCTTGGAAGGCTCTTTTGATAGCGTAAGCGTAATCATCCGACAAACAATTATGCAATTGCTCACGCCTGACGAAATGCGGGGGCGGGTCTCTGCTGTTAATAGTATGTTTATCGGATCATCCAACGAAATTGGCGAATTTGAATCGGGCTTAACCGCAAGATATATGCGCCTTGTTCCTGCGGTAGTTTTTGGTGGCAGCATGACGATTGCTATTGCCGCATTGACTTGGTTTAAAACGAAATCGCTCACGAAATTGAGTTTGCAGGATATTAATGAGCAAACCACGAAGTAAAATGAAGCTCTTTGGTTACTGAGTGGCACCAAGGAAATTTTTGGCGTGCTCGAAGCTACAGCGTTGCAGATGTTTCCGTTGAAATATTCAAGTCCTGTGGATTACGAGGTGCCTTCTCATACTACATCTTCTTACATTTAGAACATACTCTCCAAATCGGAGTCATTTTCTGCGTAACAATCTTGGTTAAATCAAATCTTAAATAAAAACACAAAAAATGAATTTTATAGGGAACATCATCTGGATCGTTTTTGGCGGTATTTTTATTTTCTTCGAATATATCATCGGTGGATTAGTGCTTTGCTTAACTATTGTTGGCATCCCGTTCGGTATTCAATGTTTTAAATTTGCAGTTGTCGGTTTGGCACCATTTGGGGTAAAAATTACAGATACCTCATCAAATACAGGTTGCCTATCAACCATAATGAATATTATTTGGCTTTGCTGTGGTGGTTTTTGGATTGCTTTAACGCATTTGTTTTTTGGCTTGTTGTTGTGCATAACTATCGTCGGAATTCCCTTCGGAAGGCAGCATTTTAAATTGATGAATTTGGCTTTTACTCCATTTGGAAAATCAATTTCTTAGCGAAACCCAATCCAACAACATGCAAACACTATTAAATTAAACCGATAGCTTTGGAATGTGCAATGGCTTCTTCGCTATGCTTAAAAAGGCAAGAATGAACATCTTGCGCCTCTATTTTAAGCAACAATTGCTTCGTTTCTACTTCCTTTTCTGGCCTGATGTTTCGAATATAAACCGCTTGGATGTTTTGCGGATATTTTTCTACAATGGCTGCGTAAATGGCTGGATCTTGCTGAGAATTATCGCCAAAGAAAACGAATTTTTGATTCGGAAATACATCCAAAATACGCATTACCCGAAGTAATTTCCCTTCGTGACCTGTTTTACCGGTTTTAATTAAATCTTTCCAACGTTTTAAGGTATTTAAAAGAAAAGCACCATCAGGCAGTTGATTAAATTTAAAAGTCTCAATCAAATAATCATACAAGTTCCATTCGCTGCTGCTTACATAAAAAAAAGGATTTGGCTGATTTTCGGAAGTATGTGAAAGTGCCAATTGCTGGTAATGGCTTGAAGCGTTTGGAAATGTTTTGCGGGTATGGGGGTTTTTAATAAAAAGTTCTCTTAATCGTTTGGCAATAGTTGCCGAATGAGAAATCATCACCGTATCATCTACATCCGAAATAAAGGCATACTGTGTGATATGGGGTACATAAATTTTCCCTTTACCAACATTTAAAACCAAGTTATCATTCGATAAAGCTTCTACCGTAACATCGTGCCAGCCAGCCGGAACATCGGTATTAGCTCCCCATTCAAACTTAAAAAAACCATCGGTTTCGGTTGTATTGTAAATGGTTTGACCAAAAAATTGAAGCCTCACCTTTACATTGGGATATGGTTTAAGGATGAAAAGTTTTAGAAGATGGACGATGTTCACAAATAAATTGTTGCTGTAAACTTGTTTGCTTTTGGCTTTCCTTTTAAACACATGGCCATAAACAACCAAGTTATGGGTGTGGCCATAGCCGTGGTAAACTTTAACACTTACAGATTTATTCATTGTAGTTAAAACAGAGTTTACTAAAAGTTGTTTGTGTTGTAAACCCATTAAGATTAACGGCATGAAATTACTATTCATAATTAACCCAAGCTCAGGCAGTCACGATATTAATTTAAAGGAAGTAATTTCGGCGCACTTTAATGATAAAGAAACTGAAATTGATTTATTTGAGCTTCCAAAAGATTGTGACTTAGATAAAATTAAGAAAAAAATTAAGGCTTCGAACGCAGATAGGGTGGTTGCTGTTGGTGGCGATGGCACCCTGAAGTTGGTAGCTGAATGTTTATTAAGAACGGATACACCAATTGCCATAATTCCCGCAGGTTCTGCCAATGGAATGGCTAAAGAATTGGGCATACCTACGGATATTGAAGCTGCCTTAGATTTAGCCGAGAGCGGAACACCGAAAAAAATTCATGTAACAAAACTGAACGATGAAATCTGCATTCACTTATCAGATTTAGGGTTCAATGCGTATTTGGTTAAAAAGTTCGATACATTATCAGAGCGTGGGATGTGGGGTTATGCAAAAGCCACTTGGCATGCCTTATGGAACCACAAAAGAATGGAAGTAGAGCTGAAACTTAAAGGCGAAACGGTTAAATCTCCTGCGGCAATGGTAGCCTTTGCAAACGCAACTATGTATGGATCGGGCTTAAAAATCAATCCCGATGGAAAACTAGATGATGAGCTCTTTGAAGTAATCTTAGTAAAAGATTATTCCTATCTCGAAATCTTAAAAATTTGGGTAACCAACATCCCCTTTAATCCTAAAAAAATTGAAGTTTTCCAAACAGCAGAAGTTAAAATAACCTCAAAGCATAAGGCTCATTTTCAGGTAGATGGGGAGTATATTGGTAAAATAAATACGGTTGAAGCTAAGATAATTAAAGATGCTATAGCCGTGATCGTTTAACTTAAAGCACCGCGGTGGATTTTGATGGTATAGTACAATCTAAAAAATTCAGCAATAAAGCAGAGCTTAAAAAAAATATCGAACCAAACTTCTTTTAGGTTAAGCAGTTCTGGAAGAAGGGTTATGAAGCCAATTGAAAATACCCACACCACCAAACGAAAAGGGAATTGCAGGTAATACGCAATAAAGCCAAACTTTTTGAAAAGGAATAAGCCCACTGCCGAGACAAAAAGAGAAATGAATAAGGGTAAAGTTAAAACTACCCTGGCCTGAGATAAAAATTCTTGAGGGATTTCATTAAGATGAGTAACAATGGCCCAGAAGGGCTGAGCCAATAAAATAATGCTAATTACATCTAAAAATGCAAAGAATTTAACGGTGTATCGCATTTATTTACAGTATTGGGCAATGTATGGATCGGCTTTGGTGCTGCCCATATTCTTTACAAAAGTAAAATCCTCGCAAGCACCTTGTTTATCGCCTTGTTTAATTTTCTTTAAACCATCTTTAATTCGTTCATCTAAATACTCATCATCTATACCAAGCTGATTTTTAATGGCGATAATTTGTGCTTCTTGTCCGGGCTTAGAAAGATCTATATTTTTATAAAAATTGATAACCGTTTTGATTAGGTTTTCTTCATTTTCGTAAGCTCGTATCGCCTCCTGAATCTCGCGTTCACTTCTTCGTTCACAATTATAACCAGATAGTTTAAAATTAACTGGCACTACTACTGAGGTTGTGGTGTCATAGCCAGCTGGAATTTGCCATTTGCCACCGCTCATTCTAATCAAGCGTAACGCTTCTTGGTCTAACTCGGTAATAATGCCTTTGGTTACTTTAGATGAATATACTTTTCCGGCGGCATCCAGTTTGAAGCTGATGTTTACAGTACCCTGAATGCAGTTGTTTTTCGAAAAGGAAGGATAAACGGTGTTTTCTCGTAAAAAATTTACGAAGCCAGCTTTACCTGTTTTAAACTGCAACTGCGCAACCGAGGCAGTGCACCAAAACAATAATCCCAAAAACAGCAACTTCTTCATTAAGCTAATTTACGCTTTCTAAAAACCTTTAATGCAAATAAAATGAAGTTTTTCATGTGTAAATGAGCGTTTTTAGGAATTATTTAAACGAACGATCATTAATTAAGCTGGTACTTTTACGCTTTACTAGGGCTTGGTAACCCAAAGCCACAGTTTAGAATCAAATTTGGGTCAGGGCAGTTTGCCAAATATTTTTCCCTTTCGCTAAACTTGCAAACGCCTGGGTAATCGCCTTTTAAACCTTGCATATCCCTAATGATTTGAAAATGTAAATGTGGCGGCCAAAAGCCATTTTCTTCTTTTGCACCCAATTCTGCAATTTTCGTTCCGGCGGGAATAAATTGGCCTTCCGTTAAATTATTTAGAGATGCCAAACTCAGGTGTCCATACAAAGCTTGAAATTTAAGGCCATCAATTTCATAGCCCAAAATAATGGTGGCGCCATAATCGCCAAAATTATTGTTATTGGCAAAGCTGTGCACTGTTGCATCGTAAAAAGTATAAATGGGCAAACCAACCGGGCCCCAAACATCAACCCCCAAATGTAACCGGCGCGGTTCTTCTTCAGTATCGAAATGTGCGCTTCTGGCGTAAATGGTTCTGTGTTCATTGTAGCCTCCAATTCCGTATCGAGCATTGTTATTAGCCAGTTTTTGGTTTACCCAAGCCGAAAACAGATCTGTATCGCCCAAAACTTCGGCCGTGAGTTCTTTATTAGTGACGGTAAAATCTAGTGGAAACAGTTGGTCCGTAGTCGAATCAAAATCAACAATTTGTTGAATTGCAAGTGCATTCGATTGTATAATCTGCTCAAAGGTTTTCATTATGGGTTTTACCTAAAAATATAAACGTAATTATAAATATAATGAGAGAGTGCGCCGCCTATTACAAATAAGTGCCAAAGCTCATGGCTGTGCATCCACCTATACATTTGCTTATCCTTGGCATAATAGTATGTGCCAGCAATGTAAAAAAGCCCGCCAAAAAGCAACCAAAATATGGCTCCAATAGGCAAGGTTCCAAGCATTTTTTGGAGTAAGGGAACAATTAAGCAGCCCATTAAAATGTAAATGCTCAAAGAAAGGGCGGTACTTTTAAGTCGGTTAAAAATTTTAAGTAAACAGCCAACAAGAGCAATAACCCATACAATGGCAAACAGGCTCCAACGCAACCATCCATCAAAAACCAACAAAGCCGTTGGGGTGTAAGATCCCGCAATCATCAGGTAAATGCAGCAATGATCAAATTTTTGCCAAAAACGTATTCCATAATCAGTTGATGGATAGCCATGATACATAGCACTTACGCCAAATAGAACAAATGTAGCGATGCTGTAAATCCAAGCAGCTGTATATTCAATTGGGGCATTACATTTTTCCAATAAAAGGTATCCTGCCGGAATTGCCAATAATGCCGGAATGAAATGCGTAAAGAAATTAACGGGTTCTCTTATGCTTCTCACCAGAAACTATTCTTCGCCTTCCTCTTTTTGTCTCGGTTCTTTAGCAATTTTATCAAAAAGATGATCCATCTTTTCTACATATTCATTTGTATCATCAACAAAGAAATTAAGTTCGGGCACAACCCTTGCCTGATGGCGAATTCTAGCCCCTAACTTATATCTAATCTCGCCGTTATGCGCATTAACGGTATTAATTGAAAGTGTTGTATTGGTGGTATTAAAAAAGCTCAGATAAACCTTCGCAACAGATAAATCTGGAGATACCCGAACCCGTGTAATAGTAACCAATGTGTTGGGCAAAAATGCACCACCCTCACGCTGAAAAATTTGTGCCAATTCTTCTTGTATTACTCCTGCAAATTTTTGCTGACGTTTACTTTCCATAATATTTTCTTCTTCGTTATTGCAAGGCACAAAATGCTTCTAAACAATGCCATTGATAGTGTGCATTCACATCATTTGTACCTCGAAACAACGGTTTAAATAATTAATATAACAAATTATTGTCATAAGGGTATCTGGCTGTATGTATGGCCTTTACCTTGTCGTACAACAATGTTTTAAACTCTTCTATATTTTCCTTTTGCGTAGCTGAAATAAATAAAACAGGCGTTTTGCCGTGGCTCATCCAACTTTTCTTAAAATCTGCCAAGCTCATTTTCCCTTTTTCAAAAGCCACCAAATCATCCTCCTCTGGCGCAACATAAGCATCAATTTTATTGAAAACCAAAATCATGTCCTTATCAATGGCGCCAATATCTTTAAGGGTTTCGTTTACAATATGAATTTGATCTTCAAAGTTCGGATGCGAAACATCAACTACATGAATTAAAATATCGGCTTCCCTAACCTCATCTAAAGTTGATTTGAAACA
This sequence comes from Pedobacter yonginensis, assembly GCF_003173595.1. Lineage (GTDB taxonomy): Bacteria > Bacteroidota > Bacteroidia > Sphingobacteriales > Sphingobacteriaceae > Pedobacter > Pedobacter yonginense. Next base: position 699,751 of record NZ_QGNZ01000003.1, on the reverse strand, counting down.
CTCTACCAAATGGTGAGGCAGCTTGCGGATAAATCCAACCGTATCTGACAATAAAAAAGGCAAATTTTCAATCACAACTTTCCGTACGGTGGTATCTAAAGTGGCAAATAACTTATTCTCGGCAAATACCTCCGATTTTGAAAGCATATTCATAATGGTAGATTTACCAACGTTGGTATAACCCACCAAAGCTACCCGAATTAACTGACCACGATTTTTTCTTTGCGTTTCGTTTTGCTTATCAATTAAGCGCAAGCGCTCTTTTAACAACGAAATTTTATTTAAAATAATCCGCCTATCACTTTCAATTTGTGTTTCGCCCGGCCCACGCATTCCGATACCACCTTTTTGGCGTTCTAAGTGGGTCCACATACCCGTTAAGCGGGGTAATAAATATTGTAATTGAGCGAGTTCTACCTGCGTTTTTGCCTGTGCGGTTTGGGCTCTATTTGCAAAAATATCCAGAATTAAATTGCTTCGATCTAGAATTTTAACGCCAATTTCGCGCTCTATATTTCTCAGTTGCGATGGCGATAATTCATCATCAAAAATCACAACATCAATTTCTTCCGATTTTACAAAGCCCTTAATTTCTTCCAGCTTTCCGGTACCCACAAAAGTTGCACGTTCTGGTTTCAACATTTTTTGGGTAAAGTTTCTTTCCACCACACCGCCAGCAGTTTCAACCAAAAAGGCCAACTCATCCAAATATTCTTTCGTTTGCTCCTCCTTTTCGCCAGGGGTAATTACACCCACCAAAATGGCTCGCTCCTGCTGTACGGCAGTATCATATAATTTTTGTTTTCCCATGTATAAGTAACAAACTTAAGATAAATTGCCAGCAATTACTTCGCAAATAAGCAATTTTATTGTTGTATTTTAAGCTAAAAATGTAGAGGCTCAAAAAAATTTTATCCTATTGATAAACCTTTCGATTTTAGGAATTGTTTTTTTCCTTTTGAATTGAAAGGTAAGGGATGTTGTTCAGTTTAGCGAGACCGTATCATAAACCAAAATAATGATGGCAAATAAAATTTATTTTGAACCACAAAAGAAATAAAAGGGCATAAAAGTAGTGATGCAATATTCGCAAGCATAATTTGACTTTTAAAAATCATTGTGATTTCTATCGCAAAATATTATTTGGCTACCTCAAACAAAAATTGAACTATGATACAGGCTGCTTTTATTTTTTTGGAAGTGATTGGCAATAGCTTTTGGCCAATACAGCCCCGCTTTTTGTTTCAAGGCCCGATAGAAAAAATCGGGCGCTTTCCACTTCAATCGGGCTTATTAAACAAAGTGACTACATCTTTGCTACAAAATCGGCAATTGCAGCACCAGGATTATCCGTTTTCATAAAATTTTCACCAATTAAAAACCCATTAAAGCCAGCCGTTTTTAATGTATTGATAATCGCGGGGTCGCTTATGGCGCTTTCCGATATTTTCAAAAACTCATTTGGAATTTTTTCAACCAAATCGAAAGAAGTTTGAATATTGACCGTAAAATCACCCAGATTTCGGTTATTTACGCCAATAGCGTCTAAATTTGGCGAAAAGCTTCTTTCCAGTTCTTCTAAATCATGAACCTCCAACAATACATTTAAGCCCAAATCTTTTGCAAACTTCCCAAAATCATGAATTTGTTTTGGAGTTAATATCGAAGCGATTAGTAAAATAATATCCGCTCCCCAAGCCTTTGCTTCCAAAATCTGGTATTCATCTATCATAAAATCCTTTCGCAAAATCGGGATAGTATTGGCGGCTCTGGCAGCTAACAAATCATCTGTTTTACCGCCAAAAAAATCAACATCAGTTAAAACCGAAATGGCAGAAGCACCAGCTTTATTGTACGCCTGTGTAACTTCAGCAACATCGGCTATGCCATTAATTAATCCCTTTGATGGCGAGCGGCGCTTAAATTCTGCAATAATGCCCGTCCGATTTTCTGCGAGTAAAAATTCTTTGAAAGAATAAGGTGTTCTGTTAAAATGTTCTCCTTTTTCTAAATCCTGTACAGAAACCAGTTGCTTTGCATGAGCAACTTCTTCCTTTTTACGGAGTACAATTTTATCTAAAATGTTCATAAAATTATTTTAAACCATGCTGAGCATGAATTCTTTTTATCATCAACCAATTAAACTAGCTTGTTAACCAGTTCTCCATCATTTGCTTACCATGTTCAGTTAATACACTTTCTGGGTGAAACTGCACGCCACGCACATCTAAACTTTCGTGTCTTAAGGCCATAATTTCACTTTTGTGGTCTCTAGCCGTAATTTTCAAACAAGATGGAAAGTTTTCTTTACTCACCACCCAACTGTGATATCTGCCAACATTAATGGTTTGCGGGCACTCCCAAAATAATGGTTCATCGCCATCTACAACGGTTACCGGCGTGGCTATACCGTGCATCGGGCGGCCCAAATTGAGCAAAGTGCCACCAAAAGCTTCTGCAATGGCCTGCTGACCTAAACACACACCAAAAATACTTTTGGTGGGCGAGTACGTTTTAATCACATCGAGCAGCAAACCCGCCTCTTCCGGTATTCCAGGGCCTGGTGAAAGCAAAATTTTATCAAATTTCTCTACATCTGCCAAATCAAACTTATCATTTCTCCAAACTACAGCTTCGTAACCCACCTCATTGATTAAGTGTACTAAATTGTAAGTAAAACTGTCGTAGTTATCAATCACTAAAACTGTTTTTTTATCTATATTTTCCATTGTAATTTCTTCGTTTGTAATCACATTATCTTGCCTAAACATTCCAATTTAATGTGTTACTGGTTAAATTCCTTCTGCCATTACAATTGCTTTACGCAAGGCAGCAATTTTGTTGTTTACCTCTTGCATTTCAGTTTCTGGAACAGAATCTGCAACAATTCCTGCACCAGCACGATAATGCAATTCGTTGTTTTTGCTCATGAAGGTTCTAATCATAATGGCATGGTTAAAATCTTCATTAAAGCCCATAAAACCAATCGCCCCAGCATAAAAGTTACGACCAAGTTTTTCGTTTTCATCAATTAACTGCATGGCCTTATATTTTGGTGCACCACTTAACGTACCAGCCGGATAGGTATCTGCAACCACTTTGAAAGCCGTAACATCTTCCTGTAATTGTCCACTAACTTTACTTACCAAATGAATTAAGTGCGAGTAGTATTGAACTTCTTTGAAAGATTTAACCTCTACTCGGTTACAATGTCTGCTTAAATCGTTTCTGGCTAAATCAACAAGCATAACATGTTCTGCACTTTCTTTTGGGTCTTGCTCCAGTTTTTTGGCTTGTTCTGCATCTTCAATATCATTTCCACTTCGTTTAAAGGTGCCTGCAATTGGAAAAATGTTTGCGGTGTTGTTTTTTATGGTAATCTGCGCTTCTGGCGAAGAGCCGAAAAGCTTGAAGTTACCGTAATCAAAGTAGAATAAATAAGGTGATGGATTGATCGATCTCAAGCAGCGGTAAACATTAAATTCATCGCCCGAAAAGGATTGCTTAAAAGCTCTTGAAGGTACAATTTGAAACACGTCGCCTCGGTAAATGTGCTTTTGCAGTTTTTCTACCAAGGTCATAAAACCTTGATCGGTTAAATTAGATGTTTCTTCACCTTTGATTTGAAATTTATATTCTGGGTAGTTTTTGTTTTGGATTAAATATTCCATTTTTTCCAAACCACCTTCTTCTTCCCCTTCAAAAGTGTTTTTAAATAAGGTAATTTCATTTTTGAAATGGTCTATGGCAATGAGGTATCGATACAAATGGTATTGCATCTCTGGAATTTCCTCTCCCTCAGGTGTTTCTGATGTGAATTTTATGTCTTCAAAATGCTGAACGGCATTCCAAGTGAAGTAACCAAACAATCCACTAGATATAAATTTAATTTCTGGCAGTTCAGTTTCCTTGAATTTATCTTTAAAGGCCGTAATCTCTTCGGTTAAATTTTCGCTTTCTTTAATTTCTACAGAACCATCGGGAAAGTAAGTTTCTAATCGGTTTCCCTTTAAAATTATACCCGCTACAGGCTCGGCGCAAACGAAGCTCATAGAATTTTCGCGACTATGATAATCGGAACTTTCTAATAAGATGCTGTTTGGATATACATCCCTTAAGCGAAGGTAAATGCTTACGGGTGTAGTGGTATCGGCAAGTAATTTTTTATAGGTTGTATTAATCTTAAACATTTTTTTAATCGTATTTGCGAGGAGCAACGTTTCGTAACTTCCTCAATTTTGTAAAAAATTTTAAATAAAAAGCCCTGCGTGTGGTTCTACGCAGGGCTTTAATGGTTCTTTAAGGTTTAGGTTGATAAACTATACTTTTCTCATACGCAGCCTGCGCAATCCGTTTTAGAATTACTTTGCCAAAGCCATGTATGTATATTGCTGATCATGAGCAACAAAAATATAAAGAATTTTGAAAAACCGAAATATTTATAAAAATTGTTTTGCCAAATTTATTTTGTCATTCCAAAAAACGATCTTCCTGGTACATCTTTAACCATAAGCAAAATGGTGATAATGATTAAAATTAAGGCTAGACCGAAAAATATCGAAATGGTACGGTGTTTGGCAACGGCTTCGGTTAACTTTTTAGATTTTGAATTACCGATGGTGATTAGGACGATTGCGATAATCATCATACTGATGTGCTCCATTTTCCAATAGCGACCAACTGCATTGCTGCTATCTACCTTATACCAATCGCCTAAGAAATACAAAGCCAAGCCTACTAACAATTGAATGTGTGCACTGATTAAGGTAAATACATTTAGCTTTCTATCGCCCTCTGTATAGGTTTTATTGCCAAACCATCCTGATAATGCCTTAATAACCGCAATTACCAATAGAACAAGTACAATATAGCGCCAACCAGAATGTGCGCTTTTTAAGATTTGATACATAAAATGAGATTTTGTTAGTCAAAAGTAATCATTAATTGTAAAAAATAGGTTATTAAGCAATATCAACGCTTATTTATATTAGTTTTAAACAAAATAAACCCCTAAACAAGTTATGAAGAAAATTTTACTCGCCATTGTGCTGGTATTTTCGACTACAATCCTGTTTGCCCAACAATCTACATTTCCCGTTAATGGTTCTTACGATACCAGACCAGGAATGTACGCTTTTACCAACGCAACAATTGTAGTAAATGCCAACCAAACCTTATCAAATGCCACGCTTTTAATTAAAGGACAAACTATCCAAGCTGTTGGCGCAGGTTTAACCGTACCGAAAGGTTATGTGATTATCGATTTAAAAGGCAAATTCGTTTATCCATCTTTGGTAGATGCATTTACCAGTTATGGCTTACCTGAAACCGCAGTAGCTGCACGTGGTTTCGGTGGTGGTGGTGGCGGCAATCGCCAATCTGTTTTTGTATCGACTAAAAAAGGTGCATTTGGTTGGAACGAAGCCATCAGACCAGAAACACAGGTTAAAACGATTTTTTCTGTAGATAGTAAAAAGGCCGATGAACTGCGTAAAGTGGGTTTTGGAAGTGTTAATGTGGTTAATCGTGATGGAATTGCCCGTGGAACTTCTGCGGCGGTAACTTTAAACGAGGGATCAGACAACAACGTTTTTTTGAAAGATCAAACTGCGGCCAATTATTCTTTTAACAAAGGAACATCATCAAACGATTATCCAACGTCATTAATGGGTTCTATCGCTTTGTTGCGCCAAACTTATTACGATTCGCAATGGTATGGCAAACAAAAAGATGAATATAACATCTCACTAGAGGTGTTTGGAAAACAGCAAGATTTACCTCAAATTTTTGAGGTTGATGGTTGGCAAAGTGTGCTTCGTGCAGATAAAATTGGAAAGGAGTTTGGCAAAAAATATGTCATCAAATCAAGCGGGGATGAGTATCAGCGTATTAATGAGGTTAAAGCAACAGGTGCAACCTTAATTATACCATTGGCTTTTCCTAAAGCGTATGATGTTGAAGATCCTGCAGAAGCCAGAAACGTAAGTTTAACCCAAATGAAGGGCTGGGAACTGGCGCCAACAAACGCTTCAGCCTTAGAAAAAGCGGGAATTAAATTTGCTTTAACTGCATTCGGTTTGGAAAACAGCCGCGATTTCTGGGCCAATATCCGCACCGCTATCGAAAATGGTTTAACCGAAAAACAAGCCTTGCAATCTGTAACTGAGATTCCTGCTTCTATTTTAGGCATTAGCGATAAAGTTGGTTCGATTGAAAAGGGCAAAGTAGCAAACTTCTTAATATCTTCGGATAACTTATTCAAAAATGGAAACATCATTTTCGAAAACTGGGTGCAAGGTAAGCGCTATGTGGTGAACAAAATGGATGTCAGTGATGTGCGTGGAACCTATAATTTAAATGTTGACGGTGTGGGTGCGCTCACTTTAAAAATTACTGGCACATCGGGTGGATCTACCGCCGCAATTGAAAGAACTGGAGTGGATAGTGTTAAAACCACAGCCACCTTTAGCAGAAATGGCGATTGGGTAAGCATCAACTTTAATTTAAAGAAAAATCCAAAAGGCGATGTACGCTTAAGTGGTTATTTAACTTCTGCAAGTCCGTTAACATTTAAGGGCGAATCTGCCTTATCAGACGGAACATTTGGAAAATTTACAGCTACTTATAAAGAAGCGGCCAAAGAGATGCCAAAGCGCGATGAGCCTAAGCCAAGTTTAGCCGTAGGACCAGTAATTTTCCCTTTTACCGCTTTTGGTACAACTGAATTGCCCAAGCAAGAAACGGTTTTAATTAAAAACGGTACCGTCTGGACAAATGAAAAAGAGGGGATTTTGCAAAACGCAGACATCCTTTTAGAGAATGGAAAAATAAAGGCCATCGGTAAAAATTTATCGGCTGGAGGCGCAAAAGTGATTGATGCAACAGGCAAACACGTTACCACTGGCATTATTGATGAGCACTCGCACATTGCAGCAAATGGAATTAATGAAGGTGCACAGTCGGTTTCATCTGAAGTTCGTATGGGCGATATCATTAACCCAGAAGATGTAAATATTTATCGCCAATTGGCAGGGGGGGTAACCACTTCTCAAATTTTACACGGTTCAGCAAATCCAATCGGCGGTCAGTCTCAATTGATAAAGTTACGTTGGGGTAAATCTGCAGAGGAACTTAAGTTTGCTGGTGCAGATAATTTCATCAAATTTGCATTGGGCGAAAACGTTAAACAAAGTAATTTTGGAACCGGTGCTCGTTTCCCTGTAACGCGAATGGGTGTAGAACAGACCTTTGTTGATGAATTTACTCGTGCAAAAGAATACGAAAAGGCCATGTCGGTTAAAGGTAATTCGGTTCGCAGAGATTTAGAGTTGGATGCAATTGTAGAAATTTTGAACAATAAGCGATTCATCACCTGTCACTCTTACGTACAGAGCGAAATTAATATGCTGATTCATGTTGCAGATAGCCTCGGATTTAAAATCAACACTTTTACTCATATTTTAGAGGGCTATAAAGTAGCCGATAAAATGAAGGCGCACAATATCGCTGCCTCTACTTTCTCTGATTGGTGGGCGTACAAAAACGAAGTGGCAGAAGCCATCCCGTACAATGGAAAAATTATGCACAATGTGGGCATTACCACTGCTTTTAACTCTGATGATGCAGAAATGGCCCGTCACTTAAATCAAGAAGCTGGAAAATCAATTTTATATGGAAATGTGCCTGAAGAGGAAGCTTTCAAATTGGTGACTTTAAACCCGGCTAGAATGCTTCATATTGACGGCAAGGTTGGTAGTTTAAAAGCAGGTAAAGATGCTGATGTTGTTATTTGGTCGGCTAACCCATTGTCTATTTATGCAAAAGCAGAAAAGACTTTTGTGGATGGTATTGCTTATTGGGATATTGACAGAGATGCACAGATTATGAAAGCCCAACAAGTTGAGAAAGCTCGATTGATCCAGAAAATGTTAGATAGCAAAAGTAAAGGTGGCCGCACGCAACGCCCAATGGGAGATGCACCGCGTTTATTCAATTGCGAAACTTTATTTAATTATTCAGCAGAGTTAACCGAAAAAGAAAATGCACACTAACATGAAAAATTACCTATTCAGTCTGGCATTATCGGCAACTAGCCTGATGTGTTTTGCCCAAGCAAATATATCGCCAGCACCAAAGCAAAGCAAAACCATCGCCATAACGGGTGCAACCATACATGTTGGAAATGGAACGGTTATCGAAAACGGTACCCTCCTTTTTGGCAACGGAAAAATTATTTCGGTAAGGGCCGATGGGCAGGTGCCACAAGATGATGTGGTAAGAATTAACGCTACAGGCAAGCACATTTACCCGGGCTTAATTGCAGCCACAACCAATTTGGGTTTAGTAGAGATTGATGCGGTGAAAGCGACGTTGGATTTTCAAGAAATTGGAGATTTTAATTCGCACATCCGTTCTATTGTGGCTTATAACACCGATTCGAAAGTTCCCGCAACGTTAAGAAGCAATGGCGTTTTGATGGCGCAGCCTACCCCACAAGGTGGAACGGTTTCTGGAAGCTCATCTGTGGTGCAGTTAGATGCATGGAACTGGGAGGATGCTGCTTTAAGAAAAGATGATGCCATGCACATGACTTGGCCGGTTACACCACGTTTTAGAGGTGGCTTCGGGGGTTTCGGAAGAGCCCAAACTTCGCCGGAAGCATTGGCAGAGCGTACTCAGGCGGCGATTGCCCAACTCACGACTTTTTTTGCTGAGGCAAAGGCCTACTCGGAAATGGGAAAACCTGAAGTGATTAATACTCGCTTTGAAGCTATGAAAAGAGTTTTCTCTGGTGATGAAAAGTTGTTTATCGCAGCAGAAAGTCAGAAGGATATTGTTGCTGCGGTAAATTTTGGTAAGAAATTCGGCATCAGTCCTGTAATTACGGGCGCTGATGAGGCTTATCTAATTGTTGATTTCTTGAAAGAAAACAACATCACTTTAGTGGTGAAACAACCTCATGCACTGCCAAATAACATTGATGATGATGTAAACATGCCTTATAAAAATGCCGCAGTTTTAGCGAATGCTGGCCTAAATGTTGTTTTAAGTATAGATGGCTATTGGCAACAACGCAACCTTCCGTTTATGGCGGGTACGGTTACCGCTTGGGGCTTAGATAAGGAGAAAGCCCTATCTACCATTACCTTAAATGCTGCAAAAGCAATGGGCATTGATAAAACTACTGGTAGTATCGAAACGGGAAAAGATGCAACCTTCTTTATTTCTGCTGGTGATGCTTTAGATATGAGAACAAATAAGGTTGAGCAGGCTTTCATTCAAGGTAGAGATATTAACTTGGATAATTTACACAAGCAACTCGACAAGAAATTCAGCGATAAATACTCCGCCGAAAAAAAATAGCTTAACAAAGGCTTAATATCAAACGGTCAATATTAATTTATTGGCCGTTTTTTATTTTAACATGGGTTCAAAAACGACGTATTTTACACCTTTTTCATAATATAAAAGCAAATTTCAGTTAATACTATAGCAACATCTTTGCGGTCAGAAATCAAAACAAATAACTGATCATGATGAAAAATTTACTTACAGCATTATTGCTCATGTTGTGTTTTACCAGTAACTCGGTACTTGCACAAACCACTCAGGCATCCATATCTGGAACAATTACAGATGAAGGTAAGAAAGCCGTACCGGGGGTGTCGGTTCAAATTCGAAACGAATCAACTGGTTTTACAACAAAAACATCAACCAATTCTAACGGAGAATACATCTTTAAAGAGCTTCCATTAGGCGGGCCTTACACCGTAAAAGCAGCCTACATCGGCTTCGGAGAACAAAACCGAACAGGCTTTATGCTGAACCAAGGTGATGTTGTAAAAGTAAACATCAAAATGCAAGAAGCTGCCCAGAGCCTAGATGCCGTTGAGGTAACAAGCTCTTCTTTAAAAAATAAAGTCCAAAACTTTGGCGCCTCTACAGAAATATCAGCCAAAACCATGAACCAACTGCCGGTAAATGGCCGTAACTTTTCCAACTTGATGGATTTATCCCCGCTGAGTAGAGGTGGAGGGATTTCGGGTCAGCTTGGTTCATCAACAAACTACACCATTGATGGGATGAACGCTAAAAACCCAACTTCTGCGGGTTCTACAACCAGCAGAAGCGGTGCACCCTATTCAATTTCTATTGAGGCCGTTCGCGAATTTAAAGTGGTAACCAACCAATACGATGTTACTTACGGAAGAGCAGGCGGTGGTACCGTAAGTGCAGTTACAAAATCGGGAACAAACACCTTGAGCGGGAGCGCCTTCGGTTATGGTCGTGCAGATTGGTTGGCCAGTAGATATGATATTAGAGGGGTTAAACGAGATAATGATTTCTCTACCTATCAATACGGATTTACTTTGGGCGGACCAATCATTAAAGATAAATTACACTATTTTGTTGGTTGGGATCATCAAAAAGATTCTCGCCCGCTAATCATAGCCGATATCAATGGTCCTGCAGATGAAGCTAGATTCAGAATTACAAACACAACACTGGCCAACTTTCTATCCATTGCGCAAACCAAATACGGAGTGGCAAATTCACCTCAGTATGGATCTTTTCAAAAGAAGCGAGGATCGGATGCTGCCTTTGCCCGTTTAGATTGGCAAATCAACAATAGCAATTTATTAACCATTCGCGATAATTATACCAATGATAGAAATCCGTTGGGCTTAACCGACAACACTGCCATAAACTTTTATGAAAGCTATGGCAATGACAAAAACGTTGATAACAGTTTACTGGCAACCTTACGTTCGACCATAAACAGCAAAGTAACTAACGAGTTAAAGTTTCAACATCTATATACCTTTCAGGCCAGTACACAGAACGACCAGTTAACAGGTGCAATTCCGAGAGCAATTGTTGGCAATATTCCTTCAACTCTATCTGATGGAACAACTGCTGCAACTGCCATCCAAATTGGAGGACACCGCTTTGGGCAAGAAGGGTTTACCAACAATGTTTTTCAGTTGGTAGATAACTTTTACTACAATACAGATAAGGTGAAATATACCTTCGGACTTGATGTAATGTACACCAATGCCAAATCGCTTTACGGTAGTGAAGTAAACGGTAGATTTGAGTACACCAATACGGGAACAGCCATTTCATCCGTGCAAAATTTTAACAACCTAATTGCCAATAGATTCTACCGTGAAGTACCTTTGGTTGCAGATCCAACCGTTAAAGCGGGCATTTGGAACACAGCCATTTACGGACAAATGCAAACCAAATTGGCAAAGGGTTTAGAAATTATTGCCGGCTTACGTTTAGATTATAGTTCTTATCCAAAATCGCCTTTAAATCAAACCTTATTTGATGAGCTAGGTGTGAGAACCGATAATGAATTAAAGCAATTTTTGGTTCAACCAAGAGTTCAATTAAACTGGGATATTAATGAAAATCGCACCGATTTTGTGCGCTTTGGTGCCGGTATTTTTGGCTCGGACGTGAACAATTATGTAACCATAAATAACTTAACTTTTGATGGTAAGCACCTAGCAACAGTCGATGTTTTCGGTGCAGATGTACCCACCCCAAATTTTATTGGATATAGAAATGGTACAGTTGCAACTCCAAGTTTAACCGAATTGCAATTGCCAACTATAAACACTTATGCGGCAGATGCTAAAATACCAGTGGTTTATAAAGCCAACCTATCTTACAGTAAGTTAATTACAGATAAATTAAAAGTAGGTATTACGGGCTATGCAACATTGGGCCGACACAACTATATGTACGTAGATCGAAATATGGTTGCCAATCCTTTTTTCACGCTTCCAAATGAAGACAATAGGGGTGTTTTTGTGCCAACGGTTAATGCGGCTAACGGTGTAGCCGATTGGAAAACAGGTAGAATAAGCAACAAATTCGGGCGTGTACTGGAGTTGAACAGTCAAGGTAAGGTAAATCAGTTTGCTGTGGTTTTAGATGCAACCTGGAACTATTTTAGAGATGGAGAAATTTCTGCCAGCTACACCTGGAACGATACAAAAGATAACACCTCATACAATGGTAACGTAGCCAACTCGGCAACCCTATCTCTTCCTGTTAAAGATGACCCTAGAAATTTAAGCAACATCACCTATTCTGATAATCATTTCAGAACCAAAGTGGTTATTTACGGAACATTACCAACCTTTTATGGCGTAACTGTGGGGGTTAGATATTCTGGAATTGGTGGTACCCGATACAGCTTATTAGCCGGTGGTAATATCAATGGCGATTTCGTTACCACAAACGATTTGGCTTTCATTTTCGACCGATACAACACCAGCATTCCAGCAAATATCCGTACAGGTTTACAAACTTTGTTAGATAATCCTGATGCCAGCCAGAGCTTAAAAGATTACATCACAAAATATTCTGGACAAATTGCACAACGTAATGGTGGGATCAACGATTTCTTCGGAATAGTAGATTTAAGAGTGAGCAAAAAATTTAAGTTCGCCAAAAAACATAGCATTGAACTTTCTGGAGATATTTTCAATCTAGGTAACCTATTAAATAAAAAGTGGGGCGTAAATGAAACGCTAGGTAACCAAGCGCTATATGCCGTTTCTGGTTTTGATAATACCGCAAAAGCCTTTACCTATCGCGTAAATAACTCAGGGGTTGTAACCCCATCGGGTAATCCGTGGCAAATGCAAATTGGCTTACGTTACGGCTTTTAGAATTCAGCTAAGTATCTTAGCTTAAAGTCATAAAAAAAGGGAATGGAATTTTATCCGTTCCCTTTTTTTATGTTTGTAAATCAAACAACAAAACTTTAATGAACGTATTACTCAATTACCTGAAGGGGCACAAGTGGATTGTGGCTTTAGCGCTACTTCTTGCAGGCATAAACATCGGTTTTTCTTTAATGGATCCTTATTTTACAGGACGCATCTTAGATTTATACATCAATAAGCGCAGTGCCTTTACCAGCAAAAGTGCCTACATTTGGGGCGCTTTGGGCTTTATAGGCTTGGCCATCGGTGCAGCCATGGTTTCTAGAATTGCAAAAAACTTTCAAGATTATTTTACCAGTGTTATTGTACAAAAGGTTGGCGCAAAAATGTATGCCGATGGCTTACAGCACTCCCTAAAACTCCCATATCAAGTATTTGAGGATCAGAGAAGTGGCGAAACTCTAGGTATTTTGCAGAAAGTTCGTACCGATTCTGAAAAATTCATAACCTCCTTCATCAGCGTACTATTTGTGAGTCTTATTGGGATGGTTTTTGTAATTGTTTATTCGGTTTCCATTAGCTATAAAGTAACCCTAGTGTATTTTGCAGCCATTCCAATTATTAGTTTTGTCAGTTGGTTTTTAAGTCGGAAAATTAAAACCATTCAACGTTCTATTGTTGGCGAAACAACTGCTTTAGCAGGTTCTACAACCGAATCTTTACGCAACATAGAATTGGTAAAAAGCTTGGGCTTGGCTGATCAGGAAATAGAAAGACTAAATAAAACCACATACAAAATTTTAGGCCTAGAACTTAAAAAAGTAAAATATGTTCGCAGCATGAGTTTCGTTCAGGGTACAACCGTAAACTTAGTGAGAAGCTCGATGATTGTGGTGCTGTTGCTGCTTATTTTCGATAACACAATTTCCCCAGGACAATACTTCTCGTTTCTGTTTTACTCCTTCTTCCTTTTTGGTCCGCTTCAAGAATTGGGTAATGTAATTTTGGTTTGGAGAGAGGCAGAAGTTTCTTTAGGCAATTTTAAAAAGATTTTAAGCACACCTATTGATAAAAAGCCTGCAAATCCAATCTCGATAGCGAAAATTAAAGAACTGACTTTTAAATCGGTAAGCTTTAAACACCTTACGGCGAATAGAAATGCGTTAGAAAATATCTCGTTTGAAACCCGCAACGGACAAACCATTGCTTTTGTAGGCCCATCAGGATCTGGAAAATCTACACTGGTTAAACTTTTGGTTGGCCTTTACCCTGCTAAAGATGGTGAGATTTTATATAATGGAAATCCCAGTAACGACATTGACTTAGATGCCCTACGAGAAAGGATTGGTTTTGTAACTCAAGATACTCAGCTCTTTTCTGGAACAATAAGAGAAAACTTGCTGTTTGTGAACCCAAATGCAACCGATGAAGAATGCTATAAAGTTTTAAACCAAGCTGCTTGCCAAACCTTATTGGCGCGGGCCGATAAAGGTTTAGACTCTTTAATAGGAGAAGGTGGCGTAAAAGTTTCCGGTGGTGAGAAACAACGTTTATCGATAGCTAGAGCCCTTTTACGTCAACCCGATATTTTGGTTTTTGATGAAGCAACCTCTTCATTAGATTCTATTACAGAAGAAGAAATTACCAAAACCATTCGTTCAGTATCTGATTTGACTGACCACATCACCATTTTAATAGCGCACCGGTTATCTACCATCAAGCATGCCGATACCATTTACGTTTTAGAAAAAGGTCACATCATCGAAAATGGTAGTCACGAAGAACTTATAGCACAAAATGGTTTGTATCAAGCCATGTGGCGCCAACAAATCGGCGAAAGAATTGTTGAAGCTTAAAAAAAGCTTTTAATATGTTAGTAGCACAAGTAGAAAGTAGTCAAATAGCCATTGTTATCATCATTGCGGCTGTCCTTTGGTTGGCCTTAATTTTGGCCGCATTATTTCATATTTCCAGAAACACAACAATGGGTTTCACGGTAAAAGTTCTTTGGTTTATTATTATTCTTTTTGCCCCATTTTTGGGATCGATTATTTATTTAGTTTGGGGAAAAAACAAGAGATTCTAACCTGTAAAATCCTTGTTGATACACCAACCAATTAATGCTCTTCAGAATAAAAATTTGGAAAGCAATTGCAGCAATGCTTTGGTGCGGTTCATTAATGCGTTGGGTGGTCAGAAACCCTTCACTATTCTTTGGTTTCTAACCAACCCGTTAATGCATTATTTTAGATATCAGTCAGTGCCTCACCAACCGACAGATTCACACAACCTTGTATGCTTGGCGAGCCAGCCAACAAGGGGTAAAAATTAAATAAAATCCAGTGTATTAAATTTCTTATTTAAAATATCAGCATTGTTTACATCCAGCCATTTATCCAAAATAGTTCCGTAAACCTGCCTAAAATCTAGTTGATATTTTAAATCTCCCGTATCCAAATCGCTTAGGTTCGGAGCAGCATTGAAAATTCCTTTTTTCTTGAGTCTGCCCCCAAACACAAACATATTATTTGCAGTACCATGGTCGGTGCCGTTGCTTGCATTTTGCTCTACTCTACGGCCAAATTCAGAAAAGGTAATTACCAATGTATCTTCCAGTTTATTGTTAGATTTTAAATCTTTCAAGAAAGCAGCCATCCCTTCGCTGTACTGTTTCAGCAAATTACCTTGCTGGTTGGTTTGGTTAACATGTGTATCAAAACCACTAAGCGAAACATAATACACTCTGGTTTTAAGTCCAGAAGAAATGAACTTAGAAACTGTTTTAAGCTGATTTGAAAAACCTGTTGCTGGATATGTGGCTTTTGATTGATAAATTTTTGAGGTGTTTTGGATGTATTGTGCCGACGATGAAGTTTCGATCATCGTTTTATACAAGTAACCTAAATTATCCTCGTCTAAATGATCTTTATCATTCTGAATCATCGATTTGAAAAATGGATCGTTCGTGTTGCGGAACAGTGCATTTGGGTCTTTCAAGGCAATCCCTTTTTTGCTTTGTCCTTTCAGCGCAAGCGACAAAGAATCATCAACCTCAATGGCCGTGTATGGAAATTTGCAGGTTTGGCAATTGCTATCTAAGTATCTGCCAATCCATCCAGTTGATAGAAACTGATTACTGTCGCTTCCAGTTTGCCAAATATCCATCGATCGGAAATGCGAACGATCTGGATTTGGGTAGCCCACATCATTAATAATGGTCATCCAACCTTGGTCATAAATTTCTTGCAAGGCAGCCATATTTGGGTTTAAGCCCTGCATATCATTTAGTTTAATTACTTGGTTTGGCTGTATGGCAATGCTTTTTCGCTTTTGATAATAAATATCATTACCGAATGGAACTACGGTGTTTAGGCCATCATTACCACCAGAAAGTTGTACCACAACCAAATTTTTATATAGGCTTAACTCGTCTAAAGCCATCGCTTCTAGCGGTTTCATAAATGCAGGCACAAATAAAGAACCCGCCGCAACAAAACCTGTATTTCTTAAAAAATTTCTTCTGTTCATTTTGTGATGTTTTATTGAATAGCACTAACAAAGTTGATATTCTGGCATGCTGGTAATTTCTACCGAGGTGCTTCTTAATCCTTTATTATCGCTCACCATTTTAATAATCTTATCGTTTAACTTAGGCTGTAGTAAAAATTCCGTCAATTCTAAAGGGGTTAAACCTTTAGGTAATGTATCTAAAAATTTAGGCCAATTTGCATTGGCATTTACGTAAGATTTTGGTTTATTGCTGGCATTAGCATTGTTGGTGCCAGCTCGGCTTAAGGCAATTACAGCTTCATCTTCAGGATCGGCTTTGCCACTAAAATCAATTTCGCCATCGTTTAAAACTAAAGATGGAATACGCATGCGCAGCATTAAAGAGGAGCTATCAATCCAACTTTGTCCACCTGGCCAGCCCGCAACGTTTGGCGGATTAAATAAATACTGACCTAAGCTACTCTGTAATTGAATTAAAACTTGTGGTTTATTATAGGTAACATAAAACTCGCGACTTAAACCCACCAAAAATTCGGCAGGCGATTTAATTTTAGTGCCCACATTTTCTGGAGCGTAAAACCAATCGGATGTAAACATCTTCTGCATCAAAGCAGAAATATCGTATTTTGAGTTATAAAAATGTGTTGCCAGTTCTTTTACGTGGGTTTCGTTTGGGTTATCGTTTACAAAAAACTTATAAACTTTACGGGCAATAAATTGTGCGGTTTCTGATTTTTCTAAAATGATATCGATGATATTTTCACCTTGAAAATTTCCAATTTTTCCGAAGAAGGTTTTTGTACCATCGTCGTGCAAATTGGGGCGAAATATAAATGATCCATCTCTATCATATTGCCAGCCCGTAAAAGAGCGGGCCGATTCTTTAATGTCTTGTTCGCTGTAGTTGCCTCTACCCAAAGTAAACAGTTCCATCAGCTCACGGGCAAAATTTTCGTTCGGCTTACCTTTTCTATTTTGTTGATTGTTCAGGTATTGTAGCATGGCTGGAGATTTGGAAACCTCAACCAATAAGGTTTTAAAGCTGCCTAATCCATGTGCTCTTTGGATGTTATTTAACTGTTGCGCAAAGTATGGGTTGTTGCTTCTACAAGCGAAATGACCATGCCAAAAAAGGGTCATTTTCTCTCTTAATGGCGCATCGGTGTTAATCATTTTGCTCACCCAACCAATGTTCAAATCTCTACTCACTTCATTCTGCATACGGACAATTTCCTGGCGCATTTTCTTTTCCTCGTCAGTTAAATCTTTTTTTGAATAAAGGCCAGCTTGCGCTAATAACTGACGTTTAGATTCTACACCATTAACTAGCGTGATGTCGTCGTCGTTTTTAGAAGATTTTAATAATCCATCTACAACTTTATTGATGTTTTTTTTGCTGAGTTTTTGTAAATCGGGATAGGAGATGCCGAAGCCTGCACGGTTATAAAGATGCTTTACTTTTAAGAAGTTATCTTTTGCGCTCATAATGGACAATTTTAACAGTATGACTTAATTAAAACGAAAGGGTTTAATGTTTGTTTTCTTTCTTATTTTCGCCTATGTTTTTCCAATTGGCTGATGATGATGTAAGTTTTCCAAATCCGGCACTTGCCGATGAAGATGGCTTACTTGCCATTGGTGGCGATTTAAGCTTAGAAAGATTGCTTCTTGCCTATTCAAACGGAATTTTTCCTTGGTTCAGCGCGGATGATCCCATTTTGTGGTATTCGCCACATCAGCGTTGCGTTATTTATCCCGATAGGATTAAGATTAGCAAAAGCATGAAAAAGCTCATTAAAGAAAATCTTTTTCGGGTGACCATTAACACCGCTTTTGAAGCCGTAATTAAGCACTGCGCAGATACACCCAGAATAGGGCAGGATGGAACGTGGATTACTGATGAAATGCAAGATGCCTATATCAACCTGCACCAAAAAGGTGTTGCCCACAGTGTGGAAGTTTGGTTAGATCAAATACTTGTCGGCGGTTTATATGGCGTAAAAGTTAATCGTGTTTTCTGTGGCGAAAGTATGTTTAGCCATGCCAGTAATGCTTCGAAAATTGCCCTAATTTATTTAAGTAAATTGGATATAGATTTAATAGATTGCCAATTGCCTAACGACCATTTGATGAGTATGGGCGCCGAAATGATTGATCGGGAAACATACATTGAGATACTCCAAAAGCAATTTTAATTTTATTTGGCATCAAGCAATTCCTGCTGACGCATGGCATGTTCTATTCTTTTATCTGGAATAAACCAAATGCAAGCCACTAGTGTGTACATTAAAACCCCAAACCAAGGGTTTATAAAGCTTAAACCAACCCCAGTAAGGTAAAACAATAACGAAATTTTGCCTTTAGCATCATTACCAATGGCATGTACAATTAAGGAATCCTTTCCTTCTGTTCTTTTAATTACGATTACCAGCAAGGTATAAGAAACTGCAGCCAGAAAAAGTACAATGCCATACATAATTACAGGGTATAGCGCAAAGTGGTTTTCGCCCATCCATCCAGCGGCCACCGGAAATAGAGAAAGCCAGAAAAGAAAATTAAGATTTGCCCAAAGCATGCCGCCGCTTACCTTTTTTACCGCATGCATTAAATGGTGGTGGTTGTTCCAGTAAATGCCAACGTAGGTAAAGCTCAATACATAACTTATAAACTTAGGAATTAAAGGCTTCAATGTAGTTAAGCTTTCCCCCTCTGGCACTTTAATTTCAAGCACCATAATGGTAATGATAATGGCAATCACACCATCGCTAAATGCCTCTAATCTACCCTTGTTCATAATTTCTTTGCGTTTAGTTTGATCGTTATTTTAATGAAATTACTCTAAAAACTTCAATTCTTTACTTTGTTTTTGGTAAAGTCTATATAAAGTTACTGAAAACGATTTATAGACTGAAGATCTGAGCGTTTACGAGGAGAGTTCGATTCTTAGCTTCGTAAACCACCATTACTTCAAACGGCTGTTTTATTTCTCATTCTAATTTTGATTCTTCATTTTCAAGGTTATGTCACCAATATTGTAACTATATATCGAAGCTGGTAAAAATGAAAATAATAAACCATCTATCTGCTTTATTCCGAGCTGGTCT
This sequence comes from Pedobacter yonginensis, assembly GCF_003173595.1. GTDB lineage: Bacteria > Bacteroidota > Bacteroidia > Sphingobacteriales > Sphingobacteriaceae > Pedobacter > Pedobacter yonginense. The sequence goes on along the minus strand of NZ_QGNZ01000003.1, from coordinate 680,451 downwards.
ATTGATGTTACTAAAGCCTTCTGAAAATTGTTACTCTTGCAAAAATGTATTAAACTTTTCAACTCTTTTGGTTTTTCAAAATATCTATTACTCCATTTGATCTCAACACCCCATTGCGGTTTATATTTTTTATCATCAACCAATACTAGATCTACTTCACCCTCATTTCTTCCTTCTTTCCATCGTGCGTAGGTTAGGTCTAGTTTTTCTCTGTGCATCCATTGTGATAGTACCGCTGTTTCCACCATATTGCCCATTTCATTATCCATTTCACTAATAGGTGAAAATAATGCCGTACGCAACGATGGATTAGTTAAATATACTTTGAAGCTAGTTATTCGTTTTAATCTTTTTGCTGTTATATCAACTTTGTTTAATACTTTTATTAGGAAGGCAGCTTCTAAATATTCCAGGTACTTTTTTAAAGTGTCTTTTTGTATACCACTTTCTTTACTCATTGTTTCATAAGAAAATTCATTACCCGTGTTGTAGGCTATATAAGTAAAAAATCGGTTCAACTCTTGTACATCTCTTATGCCATATAAACTTGGTAAATCTCTTAATAATACTTTATCTACGATATCGTTTTTAACATACCGTCCCATATCACTTTGTATCGTTTCACTTAAAACAACTTCAGGGTAACCACCAAAGTTTAAGTAATGTATAAACTCTTTATTTAAAGCCTTTATGTCGTGGGTGAGACAATATGGTAATTCATTTTCGCCGTAAGTTATTTTCCCATCGTACATTAAATGGTTTATCCCTTTTAAATGAATGTACTCTTGAAATGTAAGCGGAGGCAACATGAAATCTGTAAATCTACCTGCGCCACTTTCCGTACTGTGCCATTTTAATGCTGCTGCTGCCGAACCAGATACAATAAATTTCGTTTCAGGAAAGGAATCAACCAATACTTTTAGGTGGCGTTCCCAATCTTTCAGGTATTGTATTTCATCAAAAAATACATAACAATCTTTTAGATTGTCTTGATTGAGCGATTGTTTACAAAGGTTTAAGAGGTCTTCTAAACTTAAATGCACATAAATAGGGTTATCTATGCCTATAAAAAATATCTTTTGTGGATTTACTTTATCAGTCAGTAATTGTTGTATGCTATGAAATAGCATTACGGTTTTCCCAACACGTCTTGGCCCCATAAGAACTACAGCCCTTTTTACGTTTTTTTCAATTACAAAAGGATAAAATAAGCTAAAATATAATCGCTTAGCCATAGTCTCATATACTTCCGGTATTTCTTTTTTAACCCACCAAGGATTTTCATAGCGTAGGCGTTCTAGTATTTTTTCTGTTGGAATAAGACTATAATTAAGCATAAAATCTTTTATTTATACAAATATAGCAATAATAAGAAGATTTAAATCTATCTATTTATACTTTATTGTGCTTTTAAGCTTGATTTGATTTTTTGATCTGTTTATTTAGTAAAGCATATTTCTGGTAAATATGTTTACGTTAAAAGAGGGATGTAGTAATAAATTAAACACACAATTATCAACCAAATTATTTTAAAAAACAAAAACCTGCAAGGTTTAATTCTCGCAGGTTTATATTCTTGAGTTTTTATGGTTTTACAACTCTCTAACCCAAATGTTTCTAAAGCTAATCGCCGGACTTGGATCTCCATGATCTTGAAGCTTAATTGAAGCGGGACCGTGTTTTTTATAAACCGGAGCACCAATATATCTGGTTTCTCCTTTAAGTACAAAGTTGTTTTGTAAAAGTACCCCATTTAAAAATAGCGTAACGCTGGCTGGTTTACTTAACGTTCCGTCTTCATTAAAGCGAGGCGCATTCCAAATGATGTCGTAATACTGCCATTCGCCCGGCTGCTTATTTGCATTAGCCAATGGAATTGCTTGCTTATAAACACTACCTGTTTGGCCATTTACGTAAGTTTTGTTTTTATAGGCGTCCATAATCTGGATTTCATAACCATCATCACCACCACCCGTTGAAGCTAAAAACACACCACTATTTCCCCTTGCCTGTCCTTCGCCAGAAATATTGGTTGGAATTTTCCATTCCATGTGCAGTTGGTAATCCGTAAACTTTTTATTCGTTTCAATATTTCCAGTACCTTTTTTTACGGTAAAAAAGCCGTCGTCAATTGTCCATGCAGCAGGTTTCGTTGGATCTTTAACCGAGTGCCAAGCATCTAAATTTCTACCATCAAACAATATAATGGCGTCAGATGGAGCTTCTTGTGGCAACTTCCCAGGTGAAACAGTTTTCGGAACCGGTTCCCAAACTTCTGTAGTTTTAGGGTCGTTGGCAGGATCTACTTTTTTATCTTGCGCCATTGCATCAATTGCGAAAAATGCTGGAATAAATAATAATGCGTATTTGTTCATATTAAAGGATTAACTTTCTAAAGTTAACCAGTTTATTCAGAAAAGGAAATTTCGTATTTAAATTTTTACCCCAACTCGTCAACAATATAAGTTTCGCTAACCAAAACCTCATCAGGTGCAAGATCAAGCTTTTGCTGTTCGGCCAAATCTCGCATAGGACAATAACCCGTAATGCCTCTATACAATAACCCAGCACCAATTGTAGCACCAGTTAAAGCAATTACTGGATGAGAAAATATACTTGTTAAACCCTTATAAAGCAAATAAGTGCCGGCAGCGCCAGATAACCAACGCTCTGAGCGAGAAACATTTTGAAAAAGCTCAGGATACTTCCATGCTTCCTTTACATTATTAATTGTGGTATTTAAATCTTCATTTGTCATGATCGTAGAATTTATGTTCTCTTTTATAACAAGCGAATCGGGATTGGGTTTTAAAATAATATTTCAGCGAAGTATAGGGAGCCAACAGGCAATTTATAATCATTTTTTTTTTGTGGCAAGAACGTGTTCATACACAATAAAATAAACATTTGAAAAGCAATAGCAGCAACTCTTCTACTTGGTTCTGTCCCGCTCCCAAGCGCTATGAAAAGTAGCGGCTTTCCGTCCCATCTCTTAGGATTAAGATTGACGGTTTTTGCGTACCAGCTACCGAATCATTAAGCAAGCACCCATGGATGGCCCGTTTGAAACAGGACCCTTGTGCCTAAACACGACAGCAGCGGCAGCCCCGAATTTTTTCAATGAGGGCTACAGCGAATGGCGGGACTACCGAAATGGAAGTATTACTGAACGTTGTTTTCCAAAAAAAAATAGTGGAGCTTAAAATTAAGATATACAGTTAATAATATAAAAAAAGGATTGGAAATGAACGTTCGAAATACAACTTTAAAAAACACACAGGGAGACGAAGCCTTCTAACAATCGCTTTTCATTTGAAGAACCTGCCCACTGTAGCTCCAAGCGCTATGAAAGATAGCGGCTTTCGGGGCCATCTGTTTTGGATTGCAATTGTAGTGAATCAATTAAAATGTTCGATAGTTGAAAACCTTGGTAGATGCATCACCAAACAAATGATTAATTCGTTTGCCTATTGATAAGTTCATTCAGGAACAGAACGTCTTATCTCAATATGTCTCTTATATCCTCTTTACTTAAAGATTTAAAGAAACTCTCTTCCGTAGTGATTAAAGAGTTGGCTAAAGATTTCTTGCGGTTTTGTAGTGCTAGAATTTTTTCTTCAACAGTATCTTTCGAAATAAATTTGTAGATGAATACTTTTTTGTCCTGTCCAATTCTATGCGTACGATCAATAGCCTGTTGTTCTACCGCAGGGTTCCACCACGGATCGAGGATAAAAACGTAATCTGCCTGGGTAAGGTTTAATCCAACGCCACCCGCTTTTATAGAAATTAAAAAGACTTTCAACGCTGTGTTTTGTTGAAATTCGGCAACAATTTCACCGCGATTTTTTGTGGCTCCATCTAAATAAGCAAAAGGAATTTGCTCCTTTTCGAAATGCTTTTTAAAAATATCCAGATGCTTTACAAACTGAGAGAAAACCAAAACCTTATGTCCACCTTTAAGAACGTTGTCTAATGTATGAATTACGTTCTCGAACTTGCCCGAATCAGAATGATAATCGCCGTCAATCATTACAGGGTGATTGGCCAATTGCCTTAAGGCAGTTAAGCCTTGCAGAAGCTGTACTTGTTTTTGAGCAAAAGTTCCATCGTCCATGCTCTGCAATAAATCGTTGCGGTAAGCAGATTTTGTTTTTTCATAATACTGTGCTTGATCTTCACTCATATCACAATAAATAATCTGCTCGGTTTTTGGAGGAAGTTCTGCAGCTACCTGCTCTTTTGTTCTGCGTAAAACAAAAGGTTTTATAATAGATTGTAGTTTTCGTGCCTTTTCTTCATCCTTCTTTTTCTCAATGGCTTGCACGTATTCCTCATTGAAGAAAGCCTGAGTGCCTAATAATCCAGGGTTCAGAAAGGTCAATTGCGACCATAAATCGCCCACGGAATTTTCTACCGGAGTTCCGCTTAAAATCAGCTTATGTTTAGATTTTAAGCTTCTAACGGCCCTAAAAGATTTTGATGAAGCGTTTTTAATGTTCTGACTTTCGTCCAAAATGATGTAATTGAAATAGAAGTTTTTAAGCTCATCTGCATCAACTCTGGTTACGCCATAGGTAGTAATGATGATATCATAATTGGCAAAATTTGCCACATCCTTATTCCGGTTTGTGCCCGTGTGGGCCAGTATTTTAAGTTTTGGTGTAAATTTCTTCGCCTCGGTTAACCAGTTATAAATAAGCGAGGTTGGCATAATAATGAGCGATGTGGTTTGCGTACCCAAAAGCTGATGATCTTCTTTAACCTTCTGCAACATGGCTAGCGTTTGAATGGTTTTACCCAAACCCATATCATCGGCTAAGCAGCCTCCAAAATTATATTCGCGGAGAAAGCTGAACCAGTTATAACCTGCTTTTTGATAATCGCGTAGGCTGCCTTTAAAATGAACGGGCATTTGGGTATCAGCTATATTCTCAAAGTCGTTCAGCCGTTGTAGCTTCCGTTCGAGAGTGACATTTGCCAAGCTATCCTCAGCCAAATCGTTAATTAAACCGATGTGGTGTTTCTTTAACTTTAAGGTTTTGCCCGCTTCGGCCAAACTAAATAAACTGCCATATTGCGTAAACCATTTATCAGGGATAATAGCCACTTCGCCATCTGGCAATAAGAATTCTCTTTTCTTGTGTAAAATGTGTTGCTTCAGGGCAAGAAATGGAATTTGATATTTTCCAAACCAAACCACAGCATTGATATCAAACCAATCGTTCCCTTCCTTTACTTCCAGATCAATCTTATTTGCTCCAAAAACAAATTTTTTCTGTCCGGTGGCTTGCTCTATTTCAAAGCCACAGCTTTCTAAAATCTCGATATGTTCGTTAACCCAGTTTATGGCGGCATAACTCGGATTTTCATCTGCGACAATAACTTCCAAATTGCTAAATAAGGCGCTGGTTCTTTTGAGTCCAAGCGATAACAGCAGATTGAATTGTTTTTTCTCCCAATCAGCAGAACGTTTAATTCTATGGAAAATATAATTATCAGCCGTTTTTTCTAAACGTACGGTAACCTTATGTGCATTTTCTATAGGGAAGGTGTATTCACCATATCTAAAATAGAGCTGTATTTGAGATACGCCACCCTCTACAAATAAAACCTTGATAATGGGTGTGGCCTCAAATTGCTCGGTTCTAATTTCGAAACCTTCGGCATAAACGTGATGCTTTTCTATTAAAGGGGCTACAAATTTCTCGAAATAAGTGGCCTCAGTAGCTTTTGGTATTGCAATATAACGTTTGTTTAAAAAGGGCTGTAGTTTTTTGCCTTCAATATCCTGATCGAAAAAATATAAAACATCGTTTAGCAGTAACCAAGCGGGTTTATTGCTTACAATTTGCGCATCTTTAAACATAAATTCGATGCGCAGATTTTGGTACTTTATCGTTGGAAAATAGCGGGTTTCAGTATCGTTTCTACGGAAGTGAAATAAGATTGAGGCCGGTTCTGTAGCCAGTTCAATTTTACGCTCCACGGGCCAGCCGTCTTTATCCATAACGTAAAGCTCATTCTTAACTTTTAAAAGCTCCAGGGCTTCTGCCAGTTTCTTCTCGATTTTTGGCCTAACGGTTTCATAAAATTTATCGTCGAAAATTTTTGCGAAAAATTCGGTTGGGCGAATTAATTTTTTGTGATATTTTTTGATGATTGAATCTTGTTCAATATCATCTAGAATTTTAATGAGTTTAAAATCAATTTCAGATAAGCAGGCATTAAACTCTTCAGCCGTGTGGGTGAAAATTCGTTGGTAGGTAAAAGAAAAATCGCCCTGCGGATTTAACTGAACAATGTGTGGCTCAATAATATAGCCCAAGTACTCATGCTTGCACAAAGAGTACACAACTTTACAGGCTTTAGAGCTATCTACGCGTAACATTGAATGGTTTAAAATTTTTTAGAAGCTAGACGCTTAAAAAACTTTAAACTTACAATAATTTAAGTTCACATCAAAAATTCTAGTCGAAATGGGAATAAAATTTTGACAACCGTAGTTTATCAAATGAAGAACTTGAACGATGAAAAACCCCATCTTTTACGCATACTTAAAACAAGAGATAAAAATTCATCCTCCAAAAAAAAGCATTCTGAAAACCAGAATGCCTTTATGTGTTTAATTAAATTTTATTTCCAACCACCACCTAGGGCACGGTATAAATTCACTACAGATTGTAACTTCTGTAATCTGTCATTGATTCCATTTAACTGTGCAGTTAGTAAGCTCTGTTCTGAGGTTAAAACATCCGTGTAGTTTGTTGCCGAACTGTATCTTAATAATTCTTTTGTAAAATCAACCGCTTTCGTTAGGGAGGCAATCTGTTTGGCCCTGGTTTCTTCCTTTTCTGCCGCGGTTTGGTATGCGTATAAAGCATTCGATACTTCTTGTCCGCCAGTAAGCAATGCCTGCTGAAAGTTGTAAAATGCAATTTGCTGATTGGCTTGAGCTGTTGTTAAACGGGCCTTATTTGCACCTCTTGCAAAAATGGGTTGTGTTAAACCACCAACTAAATTGTAAAAAATAGAATTATCGAAAAAATTATTGAGTTGTAAACTGGTTAATCCACCAGAAGCCGTTAGGGTTAGCGCAGGGTAGAAGTATGTTTTGGCTACGTTGGTGTTTTCAAAGGCCGATCTAAATCCAAACTCAGCTGCAATAACATCAGGTCGATTTTGTAGAAGTTGTGCAGAAATACCGGTTTGCAAATTGGTATAGGGGCTCTGCTGATCTAGAGTTGTACGACTGATACTTCCTGGTGCTCTGGCTAAAACCACACTCAAAGCGTTTTCAGCTTCTTTTATGCTCCTTCTTAAATCGGGTAAGGTTACTTGTGCGGCGTATAGATTTGCCTCACTTTGCACCACTGCTGCCCCATTAACCACCGCACCTTCTTTTAAGGCTTTCATGGTTTCTACATCTTGCATTCTAATTTTAACGGTCTGCTCAGTTATGGCCAATTGTTTATCTAAAGCCAGTAATGTGTAATAACTATTAGCAATAGTGGCAATTAGCTGTGTTTGTACGGCACGTTTTGCAGCATCACTTTGTAGTAAAGTAGCGTAAGCTGCACGTTTGGCGCTGCTAAGTTTACCCCAAATGTCTGCTTCCCAAGCGGTGCTTAATTGTGCTCGGTAGGTTTGGGTTTCTAAATTGATGTTTATTCCAGCTGGAAAATTCTGGGCTGCAGCAGAAGCCTTATTGTCGGTAACCGATAAATCGCCCTGCAAGCTTGGCAGAAATGCCAGCCTACTTTGCTGTAAGGTTGCTTCAGAAATTTTGATGCGCTCAATGGCTTGTTTTAAATCTAGATTTTCATTGATGCCCTGCTGAATTAAAGATTGCAAAGTGGTATCAGAAAATAGGTTTTTCCAAGGCAAATCGGCCATGGTAACGGTATCAGTCGTATTTTGATCTCGGTACAAACCATCTTGCTTAGTTTGCGGGCGCTCGTATTTTTTGGTTACACAGGCGCTTAAAGTAAGTATGCTAAGTGCGATAAAAATGGAATGCTTAAAGCTAAATTTCATGTTTTGTGTTTAATTAATGTTTACTATTAGCTGTGGACAATTCATATTCTTCAGGGGTTTGTTCGTGGTCTATGCCATCGTTAAAAGGCGATTTATTACTCACCCTTTCTTGTAAACTTTGGAAGATGATAAACAAGGCCGGTATTACAAATACACCAAACAAAGTACCGATTAACATACCGCCTACAGCACCTGTACCAATTGATTTATTTCCAGATGCACCAACACCCGATGAAAGCATAAGTGGCAATAGCCCTAAAATAAAGGCAAATGAAGTCATCAGAATTGGGCGTAAACGTGCAGTTGCGCCATCAATTGCGGCATTAACAATGCTCATGCCTTTTTTTCTTCTATCCACCGCATATTCTACAATCAGAATGGCATTTTTGGCGAGTAAGCCCACAAGCATAATCAGGGTAATTTGAGTGTAAATGTTGTTGTCCACACCGAAGATTTTATCAAACACAAATACCCCAGCTAAACCTATTGGCAAAGAAATTAGAACGGCCAATGGTAGAATATAACTTTCGTATTGTGCGGCCAATAGGAAGTAAACGAAGATAATACACAGCAAGAAGATGAATACGGTTTGGCTACCGCCGCTAATTTCCTCTCTAGATAAACCTGAGAATTCATAACCGTAACCTGCGGGTAAACTTTGTGCTGCAACCTCCTGCACAGCTTTCAAGGCATCGCCAGAACTGTAACCTGCATTCGGATTACCTGTTATCGAAATCGAAGTAAATAAATTAAATCTTGATATGGCTTGCGGACCATAAACCTTGGTTAGCGTAATAAACTCAGAAACGGGCGCCATTTGGCCTGAACTGTTTCTAACAAAGATGCGGGTAAGCGTTTGCTCATTAGCACGATACTGTGCATCAGCTTGATACATTACCCTAAATTGCTTACCAAATTTATTAAAGTTTGATGCATAAACTCCACCATAGTAGCCTTGCATTACACTCAAAACATCAGCAACATTTAACCCTGCTTGTTTTACTTTAGCAACATTAACGTCGATTTGATATTGAGGGAAGTTAGGATTGAATGAGGTAGAAGCATATTGAATTTCAGGGCGTTTACTTAATGCCGCTAAAAATCCATTGCCAACCTCATTAAATTTCTTGATGTCGCCCCCAGTTTTGTCCTGTAATTGAAATTCGAAACCACCACTCGTACCAAAACCTTGAATGGTTGGTGGTGCAAAGAAAATAATTTTAGCGCCTTTAATGTTGGCCGTTTTAGCAAAAAGTTCGCCAATAATGGCTTTAACATCGCGTTTACGTTCATCCCATGGCGACAAACGAGAAATTACCATACCATAAGAACTGCCTGAACCACTAATCATACTTCGGCCAACAACTCTTAACGTGTTCTTAATCTCTGGTATTCCATGTGCAATACTGTCGATTTTTGCGATGATAATATTGGTTTCTTCTTGCGATGTACCGGCTGGTAATGAAATATCAGACATGATTGTACCCAAATCCTCATTCGGAACAAATCCTTTTGGTGTGGTATTCATCGTCCAAACTAGGAGCAGGGTAAAGAATGCAATGCCCAAGCCAACAATCCATTTTTTTCTGGATAGAAAGCCAACTGATTTTTTATATTTTCCAGTTACTGCATCGAAAGAGGTATTGAATGCTGCGTAGAAACGCTCCAAGAAATTTTTCTTTTTCTCGTGATCTTCCGTATGTGGCTTTAAAAATAAAGCACACAATGCCGGACTCAATGTTAATGCATTAATTGCCGATAAGATGATTGAGATTGCAAGTGTTAAACCGAATTGCTTATAAAAAACTCCAGATGATCCTTGTATGAAACTTACGGGAATAAACACCGCCGCCATAACTAATGTAATGGAAATAATGGCTCCACTGATGTCGTCCATCGCATCAACTGTCGCTTTCTTAGCATCGGTGTAGCCCTCGTCTAATTTTGCGTGTACAGCCTCTACCACCACAATCGCATCATCTACCACAATACCAATGGCCAGCACCAGTGCAAACAGGGTAAGTAAGTTGATGGTGAAGCCAAAAAGACTCAGAAAGAAAAATGTACCTATAATGGCAACCGGAACACTTATCGCTGGAATTAATGTAGAGCGGAAATCTTGTAAAAAGATAAACACCACCAAGAACACTAAAATAAATGCCTCAATCAAAGTATGAATTACTTTTTCAATAGAGGCATCAAGGAAATCGTTAACGTTTACCAAAGTAGAGTAATGCACCCCTTTTGGAAAAGATTTCTGCGCCTCATCTAAAGTTTTAATAGAGTTTTCAATTACTTCTTTTGCGTTTGAACCAGCCGTTTGGTTAATCGCGATACCCAAAGCTTGCTTGCCATTAAATTTAACGGAACTGGCATAACTTTGTGCTCCTAATTCTATACGGGCAATGTCTTTTAAACGGAGAATCTGTCCGTTGGAAGCCGTTTTGATGATGATATTACCAAATTGAGTTTCATCCTTTAGCCTACCTGTATATTTTAAGGTGTATTGAAAAGCTTGATTGCCCTGCTCTCCAAATTGACCGGGTGCTGCTTCAACGTTTTGATCGGCCAAAGCGGTGTTAACATCACTTGGAATGAGGCCATAAGTTGCCATCACATCGGGTTTTAACCAAATTCGCATGGTATAATCCAATGTTCCAAAGGCACTTGCATCACCCACACCGCTAATACGCTTAATTTGTGGAATGATGTTGATGTTTGCATAATTCTGTAAAAACTTCTGGTCGTAAGATGGATCATCGCTATACAAACCAAATATTAAAACGTTACTCGCTTGTCTTTTTGCGGTAATTACACCCGATTTTGTAACCTCAGCAGGCAATAAGCTCGTAGCCCTTGCAACCCTGTTCTGAACGTTTACCGCGGCTAAATCGGCATTTGTGCCCAATTTAAAGTTAACGGTAATGGTTGCTGTACCATCGTTACTTGCACTAGAAGTCATGTAAGTCATGTCTTCCACACCGTTTATTTGCTCCTCTAGCGGAACAACAACGCTGTTCATAACCACATCGGCATTGGCACCTTGGTAAGAAGTAGAAACCTGTACCGTTGGCGGCGCAATTTCTGGATATTGTGAAACCGGCAAGGTAGCCAAGCCTAAAATACCGAGAATTACGATAATGATGGATATAACCGTAGATAAAACCGGCCTTTCTATAAATTTCTTAAACATAATTAAATCTTGATTACACGAATTTGTGTGTTTGCTTTGATGAAATTCTTATTTCTTAATATCAGCATACACTGAATCGGCACTTTTTTCTTCCGGTTTAATTTTAACACCATCTTTTAGCGATTGGAAACCTTCCAACACAATCTTATCACCGGCTTTTAAACCTTTGGTTACTACATAAAATTTATCCTTTGCCAAATCCATAATCTGAATTTCGGTACTGATGATTTTAGCGGAATCGCCTAAAACGTAAACGAATTTCTTACCCTGTAAATCGATGGTTGATTTTTGAGGAACAAGGATTGCGTTTTCGATGTGTTGAGGAATTCTTACCGAAGCGCTAGCCCCCGATTTTAATAAAGAATTTGGGTTTGGAAAGGTCGCTCTCAAACTCGCCGAACCCGTTGCGGTATTAATTTGGCCATTTATAGATTCTATTTTTCCATCTTGTGCATATACAGTTCCATCTGCCAATACCAAACTAACAGGGGGAATGTTTTTCATCTGCTGAGCCAAGGTGTTTCCTTTATAAGTTTTAGAGAAATCCAGAAGTTGCTTTTCGTTGAGTGAAAAATACGCGTAAACCTTCGATGTATTTGAAACCGTTGTAAGCGGTTCTGTACTGGAACTGCTTACCAAACTACCATTTCTAAAAGGGATGCTTCCAACTACGCCATCAACAGGACTGGTTATTGAAGTATAACTCAAATTAACCTGAGCATTCGCCAAAGAAGCTCTTGCTTGCGCCAAGGCTGCTTTTCTACTTTGTAAGGTTAGTTGAGCGGCATCCAAATCGTACTTGCTGATGATGTCTTTTTCAACTAGGGGACGTGTTTTGTTTACTTGTAGCTGAGCCGCATTTACATCTGCCTCAGCACTGCTGATTGCCGCCCTTGCAGTTCTAACTTCTTGCTCATATTGTGGAGCCATGATGGTAAATAATAATTGCCCTTTTTTAACCACAGCACCTTCATCAACCAATATTTTTTGAATAAAGCCATCCACTTTTGGACGGATGTCGATGTTTTGTATGCCTTCTATCGTTGCAGGATAATCTGAATTTAATTCAGTTGATTGTGCATTAACAGTGAAAACCGGATAGGCTTGTGGACCAGCGGCGGCTGCAGCTGCTGCTTTTTTTGCATCGTCATTGCCTCCGCAAGAGGCTAAAAGCATACCGATGCTGATACTAAAAAAGAGAGTTGTTACTTTTCTCATGGACTAATTCTGTGTGTTTAAATTTAATTATGGGTAAAAAGCGTAATCATTTCTGATTTTTGATTTTCGCTTCAACTGTCCAAAAATAGAGCCTAAAAAAAAATAAGAGTGTCCAATTTCTGTCATTTAATCAATCGATTGATTTATTTTTGGGTTAAATACTGTCAAACATGCTGTGTAATAAGCTTTTAACAGTGTTTTTGTTAGAAAAAATACTATGTAAATTAATTGAGACAGTTGTTAAATGATGTTAAGAAGGCACAATTGGCTTGTTCCAATTTAGATAAATGTTGCAAAAAGCTTCAATTTAGTGTGGTGCTTAGTGTTCAAAATACACAATTAAATTGCGTATTAATACGCTTATACTTCAACGTTTTTTCTTGCATAAAAATGATTGATTTGAGCGATTTTCTACTTTTCTTTGCGCTGTAAATATTCCTATTACTATGATTAATTATCTCGCAATATTCGAACAAGAAGGAATGGACTATTCTACCTATCGCCAGTTGGTTGATAAGCTTTTGGCAGAAGGGCAAACCACGGGGCCAGACCATTCTGAAGCTATGCTGCATTATAGTAAAATGAATGTTAAACGCATGAGTCGGGTAGATAAAACAGCACGTTTAAACGCCGACTTCTCCGCAACATTAGCTGGTTTGAAAGGTAGATATAAGTTACTCGTAATAACGGAAGGGTGGTGTGGAGATGCTGCACAAATTATTCCCATTTTTAATAAAATTGCGGTGTCAGAACCCAAAAAGTTTGAGTTAAAGTTTGTACTTCGCGATCAGAATATTCCGTTAATTGATGCCCATTTAACCAATGGGGGTAGAGCAATTCCTGTATTGATTGTGCTTGATGTGAAGGGCGAAAAGGTATTGGCCAGTTGGGCGCCCCGACCTCAAATTTTACAAGCTTTGTTGCAAGAATGGAAAAAAGAAACTACCGATATGTTTGCGGTTGCAGAAAAACTACATGGCTGGTATGCCAAAGATAAAACGCAAGCTACACAAGCCGAATTAAATGTGCTGTTTAGTGGATTAGAAGGAAACGAAGATTAACGTTAATCAACCGTAACGGTTAATCCTTCTTGCTGCAATATTTTACGGTAAACCTCCATTTCGGTAAAAGATCCTTCAAGTACAGGACATTTCCCGTCATTATGCACTTTCCAGGCAATTTTTTCTGCTTGAGATTCGTTATAATCTAAATACTTCATCATGCAGTAAATTACATGATCGAAAGTATTGATATCATCATTCCACAAAATAAGGCGATGTACGGTTTTTAGGGAAGTTAAAATTTCTTCGAGCGTAAAGGTCTCTTCTTTGGTTTCTGTTGACATGCCGCAAAAATAAACATTAGTATCAAGTATTTTGTATTGCCCCTCAAGATTTTGTTTGTAAGGGAATAATAATAGCTTAGCCAATAAATGATTAACTTCGTGTAACCAATTATAAATCGTAAGAATGCATCAATCTAAAATTGCCGGAATTGGATATTACGTTCCGAAAAATGTATATACTAACCAAGATTTAAGTCGTTTTATGGAAACCAGCGATGAGTGGATCCAAGAACGCACTGGAATTCAAGAACGTCGGTTTGCCGATCGTTATGAAGAAACCACAACTACTATGGGCATCGAGGCCGCAAAAATTGCCATAGAAAGAGCTGGAATTACGGTAAAAGATGTGGATTTTATTGTTTTTGCCACTTTAAGTCCAGATTATTACTTTCCAGGATGTGGGGTGTTATTGCAACGCGAAATGGGCATGGGCGAGATTGGCGCCCTGGATATTCGTAACCAATGCTCTGGTTTTGTATATGCACTTTCGGTTGCCGATCAATTTGTAAAAACAGGGATGTACAAAAATGTTTTGGTAGTGGGTAGCGAAAAACATTCTTTCGCAATGGATTTTGCAACCCGAAGCAGAAACGTATCGGTAATTTTTGGCGATGGCGCAGGTGCAGTAGTCCTTCAACCAACCAACGAGCCTGGAAAGGGAATTTTAAGTACCCACCTACACAGTGATGGTGCAGATGCAGAAATTTTGGCCATGTATTACCCGGGTTCTCATGCCAATAAATGGATGAAAGATAAACCCGCTTTTCCCGACCAAGAATTGGGTGGATTATTTATGTCCAAAGAAATTGCAGAAAGTACCGCCATTTTACCCTACATGGATGGGCCCTCTGTTTTTAAGAAGGCAGTGGTTAAGTTCCCCGAAGTAATTAAGGAAGCGCTTGCCGCCAATCATTTAACAGAAAAGGATATTGATTTGCTCGTGCCCCACCAAGCCAATTTGCGCATAAGCCAATACGTACAGCAGCTTTTGGGCTTAAATGACGATCAGGTTTTCAATAATATTCAAAAGTATGGCAACACTACGGCTGCATCAGTGCCTATCGCACTTTGCGAAGCATGGGAAGCCGGAAAGATTAAAGATGGCGATTTAGTGTGTTTAGCCGCATTTGGATCTGGATTTACGTGGGGAAGCGCGCTAATTAGATGGTAAATAAAATTTATTAAAAATATATTGCAACATAACTGAAAATCAGTAATTTAATCCTTAGTTTTATTTCTGTTACAAAGGATTATATGGCAATAGAGATTTACTCAGGCAATTTTGGAACAAAAGAAATAAATCACCTCCTTAAACGTACTCTATTTGGCGCAAAAAGAAGTGATATCAGTAGTCTTATCGGGCAGTCTGTAACTCAGGCTGTCGATTTACTGCTTAAAGATCTTCCGCTCCCAAACCCACCAATTAATAACTACAACGATACTGGCTATACCGATGCGAATGTGCCTGCGGGCCAAACTTGGGTGAATGCGGTTTATACAGATGGCACAGCAAACAGTCGTCGGGTAACTTCGTTTAAAGCTTGGTGGGTGGGGCAAATGTTGGCTCAACCCATTTCCATTACCGAGAAAATGACGCTTTTTTGGCACAATCATTTTTCTATTGAAGCTGATACGGTTGATGATGCCCGATACATTTATAAGCACAATAATTTACTCAGGAGTTTCGCCTTAGGCAACTTTAAAACATTAGTTAAGCAGGTAACGATAGATCCTGCTATGCTAAAATATCTAAATGGATATGCAAGTACCAAATCTGCCCCCGACGAAAATTATGGGAGAGAGTTGCAAGAACTTTTTACTATGGGCAAGGGCTCCGATTCTAAATATACAGAAGCTGATGTAAAAGCTGCGGCAAGATTGTTGACCGGGTATAAAATTGATTCTATTGCAATTACGTCGGTGTTCGATCCCACGAGACATGATGTTGCCGATAAACAATTT
The DNA here is from genome assembly GCF_003173595.1 of Pedobacter yonginensis. Lineage (GTDB taxonomy): Bacteria > Bacteroidota > Bacteroidia > Sphingobacteriales > Sphingobacteriaceae > Pedobacter > Pedobacter yonginense. The sequence goes on along the minus strand of NZ_QGNZ01000003.1, from coordinate 664,696 downwards.
TCAGCTTTCTACAGCAATAAATTAATTAAAGGCAGAACAGGCGTAGATGGAGCTAAAGAGCTTGATGATTTGCTGGATATGCTCTTTGCACAAGCAGAGTTGAGTAAATACATCTGTAGAAGACTTTACCGATTTTTTGTTTATTATGATATTACAGCCGATATTGAAGCAAACATCATCAGTCCATTAGCCGATATTTTTAGAAGCAATAACTATGAAATAAAGCCTGTACTTAAAGCTTTACTCACCAGCAGTCATTTCTTTTTAGCACAGAATAGGTCGTGTAACATTAAAGCCCCAATAGATTTTGTAGTGGGCTTGGCGAAAGAGTTTGAGATTGTTTTCCCCGATGCTGCGGATTATGTAAATGCCTATTACATGTGGGATTATTTGCGAAGCACCGCTTCCAATCTGCAACAAAACCTAGCCGATCCGCCAAATGTTTCCGGTTGGCCAGCCTATTATCAAATCCCTCAATTTTACGAACTCTGGATCAACTCAGATACTTTACCTAAAAGAAACATTTTTACCGATCGATTTATCAGCACAGGTTATACGCGTAATGGTAAAAAGATTGTGATTGATGCCATTGCATACACATCTAAATTTAGTAAACCCGAAGATCCAAATATTTTGGTGGATGAAGCATTAACCCATTTATATACGATAGACGTAAGTCCAGAGGTAAGAGCCTTTTTAAAAAGCATTCTTTTGAGTAACCAAGTAACGGATAGTTATTGGACTACCGCTTGGCTCGATTACAAAGCCGCACCAACGACGATGAAAACAACAATTGTTTTAACGCGTTTACAGGAATTTTATAAGTACATCATGAACCTTGAAGAATATCAACTCTCATGAAAAGAAGGGATTTTATCACGAAAGCGATGCCGGCAGGCGTTTTAATTCCATCTTTGATAGGTGGCTTTTCGCTTAAAGCATTTGGGGCTTCAAGTTTACTTTCTGCCATTACCGCAGCCAACCAAGAAACCGACCATGTTTTGGTTATCATCCAATTAAATGGCGGCAATGATGGATTAAACATGATTCTGCCTTTAGATCAATACGATAATTTAACCATTGCTCGGCCAAATATCATCCTTCCGAAAAATAAAATCATAAAACTTACCGGTTTCAACACCGGGATTCACCCCGCCATGTCTGGCTTAGCGGGCTTGTATGATGATGGAAAGGTTCAAGTTATTCAATCCGTGGGCTATCCTCAACCAAATTTCAGCCATTTCAGGGCGACAGACATTTGGCTTTCGGCATCAGAATCAGATCAAGTGGTTAATAGTGGTTGGGCAGGTAGGTACTTAGCACAAGAATATACAAACTTTCCAATCGGGTATCCAAATGCGGTAATGCCCGATCCATTGGCCATTCAAATCGGTTCTTTTATTTCGCCAGCCTTTCAAGGCCCATCGGTAAATATGGGTATGGCCATATCCGATCCTGTTAATTTTTATAATCTAATCAACGGAATTCAATCTCCGGCACCCAATACGAACGCGGGGAAAGAATTAACCTACGTAAGGCAGGTAGCACAACAAACGCAACAATATTCTTCGGTAATTAAAACAGCTGCTGGAAAAATAACCAAACAGGGCACCTATCCCAGCAACAACTCCTTAGCAGATCAGCTAAAGGTTGTCGCTAGATTGGTTGCAGGTGGCTTAAAAACCAGATTGTATATGGTTAATATTGGTTCTTTTGATACCCATGCTTCGCAAGTGAATACTGGGTCGACAGAAACAGGAACACATGCCGTATTATTGCAAAAGGTAAGCGATGCAATTAAAGCCTTTATGGATGATTTAAAAACTTTGGGCGCTTCAAAACGGGTGGCCGGAATGACCTTCTCAGAATTTGGGAGAAGAATAAAATCCAATGCCAGCAACGGAACCGATCATGGCGCTGCTGCCCCACTTATTGTTTTTGGTGATGCCATTCAAGGAGGGGTATTAGGGAAAAACCCCACCATTAGCGCAACAACTTCGGTTAACGATAACATCCCAATGCAGTACGATTTTAGATCGGTGTATGCTACGCTACTTGAAAAATGGTTCTGTGTAGATAAGGCAACCCTATCGAGTGTGATGCTTAAAGATTTTCAATCTTTACCCATTATTCAAGCAAGCACAAACTGCATGTCAACAAGTTTGGCCCAAGCCAACCATTTAAGCGGCGAATCTTTAATTACGAATTATCCAAATCCTTTTACAACCACCACCACAATTAAATATGCATCAAAAGGTGGTCATGTTTTAATTCAGGTTTTTAACACCATGGGCAGATTAATGGCAACCGTTGTTGATGCCGTAAAAGCCGAAGGAAATTACAGCATCAATTTCGAAAACCAAAATTATGGGCCTGGGGTATATTATGCCCGCCTTCAAAATGAAGAACTACAGCAAGTTAGAAACATGCTTATTGTATCTTAACTTTATTTACCTGCTATAAAATCTCCCAAATAACTGCAAGCGCTTGATGCAGTTTGATAGAAAGGCGTTTTACTATATTTCAATTTCAGTTCTATAAAATAAGGGTTGTTGTAATTGGCGCGAATAAAATTTTTATACTTCACATCATCCCGATCATAATATCCAAAGGATACAAATCTAGTGTTCATAATGATTTGCTTTTGCAAACATTTTGCAAGCATGAAGGTGCATTTTGCTTTAAAATCTGCATTGGTGCTTAATGCTCTCGCCTTTAAATACCAAGCTTTTGCAGTTTCCGCTTTTTTATAATCAACATCGTAGCCGTATTTTGGCGGATTGCTATTATCATATGAAGACCAATCGTAACTAATTAAAAACCAGCTGCTACCAAAATAGCCTGTTTGATAAACCGCATTTGCCATCTGGTAATAATATAACGCAGCATTCTTGCCATCGCTCGTAATTAAGCGCTGCAACCGAAGCATTTCAATAGCAAAAGATTTTTTCGTGATCGCTGCTTTTGCGCTAACATATTGCTTAGGGTAATCATTTATGGTTTGCAGAAATGGATTGGCATAAATTTTAGAATTGCCTTCTGAAGCATACCAATTTTCTGGGTTGAAAAATTGATACTGGGCAGATACTTTAGCAAACATTTGAACGGCTTTATCGTATTGATGCGTTCGTAAATAAGTGGTGCCGTAAAGCTCGTAAAAATCATCATTTTTAAGCTGGTTTAAGGCTTTTGCCAATAAACTTGTAACATCATCTCCCGCGGTTTTGGTTTTATATACCGCTAAGCCTTGCATGCTTTTAGGTGTTAAATATTTTTGCCAAAATGCGCTGGTTTGGTAGCTCATATTCTGAAATAAAGAATTTTCTTTTAGCGTTTTGGATTTTAGATCGCCTTTAACCATCGCAAGGGCTGCTTTAGCCGTATCTCCAAGTTTGAGGTAAGCAGGCGCAAGTATTTGTTGATAGAAATTTCTGGTTGTCCGGCTAAATCTGTTGTCTGCGCTTGCCCATCCGTATGACGGATTGTTGTTTTCTGCAAATCGTTTTTCATCGAGCCATTTTAGCGTGGCTAACAAATCATTTTCGTTAAAAGGGTTTCCTTTTTTGATGTTCTTGGCTTTGATTAAAAGATCGGTTATTCGGTATTGATCGCGAAGTCTTTCAGGCAGTTTATCTGGATTTAAGCTTCCTAGATAATTTGAGGCTTGTAAGTCGTTATTCTCCAACCATGATAAATAAGCCGCTGTAAGAATGCCAAGTTCTGGCTGTGGGTATTTTTTTTCTGCGGCAAGTTTCAAGGCAAAATTTTTGATACCATTCAAATACAGCTGGTTTACATTTTTAACGCTATCTTGATATTTTGGGTTTTCGCGATCGGTAGGATAGTAGCTATAGGTAATTCGCGCTATATCCTGGTCCTTGATAAAAGCCTGTTCCAGTTTGTTAATTTCCCTAACCAATAGGGCGCCATTTAGTAAACTTTTGGGCTCATATTGATAAACTTTATTCAAACTTTCTATATTCGGTTCTGGATTTCCGAAACCACCTATGGCCCAGATGTTTGCTCTTTCCTCATTCGATTTAGCATATTTCAATATTTCAACAACGGATGCACTGTTGTAATTAAAATTCTTATAAGCTTGGATTCTCCTTTCTGGGCTTTGTGCAAAAACTTTAGAAAAAAGAAAGGCAGATTGTTTTGGGTTGCCTAACCTGCGTATTGACCCTGCATATAAGGCCAATGCCCACCCTTTAACGGCACTTTTTTCTTTGCTTTTATCTATAAATTGTTCGTAGGTGGTTTTGCTTTCGCTGTGCAAACCTGCGTAATGAAACATGCGCTGAGCCTGATAGCCATAACGGAGTTTAAGGAAAGTATCTTCTTCTGATTCTGCCAAAGCCACAGCCTCTTTTGCTTTAAGCGCCATGGCGGCCGTATCACGAGGTTTAGGATCCCAAAAGTCGAAATTTACATTTGCATAAGGTTCGCAGCTTTTTGCAAAAAGATAATACTTTAAGGCATTTTTTTGTTTACTCAAACGTTCAACAAATGTGTTTTTTTGCAAACTATCAGGCAGTTCAGCCATTTTACCTGTATAATTGGCCAACCTAGCGCCGGTTGCGCTATCGGTTTCATACATTACTTTATGAACGTCTTCTGCTTTAACGTCTAAATATTTTGCCCATTCTTTACTGTTGATCTGTGTTTCGTCTGCTATCTCTTCCTCGCTGTTCAAATATTGCATTTGATTATAAGCAAAAGATAGATATTCATCACCTTGAACGTTATTATGAAAATAAGAAATGTAGTAATCATAAGGATCTACCTCTCCACCACAGGCTAAATTAACGGCGATTTCGCCAAAAAATGTAAGTAAAAAAACGCTAAAAATTAGCGATAATTTTTTCAAAGTCTTCATTGGTAAAATGTTTTAAAAGGTCGGTGTCGAGATGATAGAATACGAGATTTCGTTCTTCTGGCTTTAAATATCGGGATAAAAAATTGGATGTTGCAAGTAAACTTTCTGATGAAATTTCTTCCCATCGAACAACATCGCCTTTCCTCAATCCAGCTTCAGGATAATCCATTAGCAAATCATATAAAATGGAATTTCCTTTTTGTCTGAAAAGTTTTTTGTCCAGTAAAATTTTCTTACTCAAACGCTTAGAAATCCCTACGTACTGTTGATTTCTAAAAACTACTGCCCACTCAAAAATGGGCAAGGCAACATCTAATTTCAGCGGGTACTGCGCCAAATAATCTTTCAAGTAAATTTCCATTTCATGTTGATCTAAAATAGAATTTTGTTGTCCGTATTTTCTTAAATTACCCATGTTGTAACACATGAGCAGGGCTTTTTTAACTGGAGGAATTCCGCTTGAGATGATGTTTTTTACCTGATGTAATCGTAAAGTAACCGAAATGGTTTTGTTTGTTAACACCGGATTGGCTTGTAATAATTTTAAGAAATTGAAATATTGATTTTTAGTTGATTTCGTCCAATCGCAATCTATCTGTAGTTCGGTAAAGTTTTGCTTTCCAGCTTGTTTAACCTTTGCATCAACAAAATTTGCAACCCGTTTTGCCAGCAAATCAACTTGTTGGGAATCGAGCTGATTGAATACGCTGTTTACCAAAAACACAACGGGAACTAGGTTAATGTTTTCAGGTAGGGGATCAGAAAACTTAATGGGCGAAACCGGAACAGCCTGTTGTACATCGGGGTTAAAATCTACATCCATAATGCGTACATATAAAGATTTCGATTTGAACTGAGTAAGATATTTCGTTTCTTCTTTTTTATTTTGATAATCGGTTCTCCAAAAATAGAAAGTTGGGTTAACGGGCATTTTCTGCCTACAGGAGAGAAAGAAAAATGCAGAAATTATTAAAATACCTATCTTGTGCATACCAATTTAATTCATCAAAAGTAGCATAAAATGCGAGCAGTTTTACAAAGAGTTACACAAGCAAGTTGCGTGGTAGATGGTACAGCAACAGGCGCAATAAACACGGGATTTTTAGTGCTTTTAGGTATAGAAGATGCTGATACACAAGAAGATTTAGATTGGCTTGCGCAGAAAATTGTTGGGATGCGCATATTTAACGACGATAACGGCATGATGAACAAAGCCCTAGCCGACGTAAACGGCGACATTCTTTTAATTAGTCAGTTTACTTTATTTGCAGCCACTAAAAAAGGAAATAGACCTAGTTTTACCAAAGCTGCCAAACCTAATGTGGCCATCCCACTTTATGAAAAAATGATTGAAAAACTATCTGCATTGCTTGGGAAAAACATTTCAACAGGCATTTTCGGGGCAGATATGAAAATTAGTTTGTTAAACGATGGGCCAGTTACCATTGTAATCGATACCAAGAATAAAGAATAGATATAATGACGATAAACGAAGCTCAAGAAACGGTAGATCGATGGATAAAAACCACCGGAATACGTTATTTTAACGAATTGACCAATACTGCCATTTTAATGGAAGAAGTTGGCGAAGTAGCCCGCATTATGGCTAGGAAGTATGGCGAGCAATCTTTCAAAAAAAGCGATGAAGATGTGAACTTAGCCGATGAAATGGCTGATGTAATGTTTGTACTCATTTGCCTTGCCAACCAAACGGGCATTAATTTAACAGATGCTTTAGAAAAGAATCTGATTAAGAAAAGCATCCGCGATGCGGATAGGCATAAGAACAATGAAAAATTAAAATAATTTGATTTTAACCCACAAATTCCATTAAAGTACGGTAGGCTACAAAGCGGTTTTTAAATCTGGCGTTTAAATCTTCTTGTAAGGCTGGTGCGTAAGTGGTTTGATAATGATTATAATTTTCTAGGCTTTCAGCTACATATTGTGCACAATACGTAACCCCTTCATTTGGCGAATCTATAACTTTTAATAATCGGTTAGATACGAACATGCCTGTTGCCATCACTTCAGGGATGTGAACTTCTTGCATCCATTGCAACCACTCTTCAGCTGCGGAATCTTCTAATATTAAGGTTACGTTGTATAAAAGCATGAGGCAAAGATAAGGAAAAAGGATAAACTTGGTTGGCTGATTAACCTGCTTATCCCTTTTAAAAAAGCGATTAGTGTTAGCTTTTACAATCCTTTAAACCCCATCGCCTCTCAAATTTCTAAATCTTTTCCTTGCTTCGGCAGTAAACATACTTCCCGGATAATCTGTAATAAGCTTTTGGAAATAGATTTTCGCTTGGGCAACATCGTTTAGTTTTTTCTCGTATAAATCTGCCAAGGTAAAAAGTGCATCATCGGTAAAAATACCATCTTTAAAATCTTCAGCTATTTTTTTTAACATTTCTGAAGCCTTTTGATAATCGCCCGAATTGATGAAAATTTTTGCCTTGCTCATCATAATCGCATCGCTAAGGCTATTTTGAGGATAGGCAATTGCAATGCTATCCATTTTTTTTACGGCCTGTAAAGGAAGATTTCTAAACAAGAGCATCTCTGCATCTGCATACATTTTTAGGGCATTGCTATCGGCTGGCGTTTGGATATTATCCGTAATTAATAAGCTTAAATTTAGTGCATCGTTGGCAATGAGCTGAGAAGTAGCCGCTTTCAAAACCAAACATTGCCCGTTGCTATATTCAAAATTACCTTGATAGAAAGAAAGTTTTGCGCTTCTAAATTGGGCTTCGTGTCCAATTGGCTGGCCCTCAAACTGCTTGCTCACTTGCTCATAAAGTAAAAATGCCTCCCAAGGTTGGTTGGTCAAAATATAAATGTCGCCCAAATCCAACTTGAGCTGACCAATATCTTGCGCGTTTACACCAGGAATTTGCAAGCCTTCTTCTAGTCCCTTTTCTGCTTTAGCGGGTTGATTTAAATAGTATGCATGTAAATTTGCTAGTTTTTTAATGGCAAATAAGGTATTCTTATTTTTACCATTTTCATCAATCAACAACTGATAATCTTTAGCCAGCAAATCCAGATCAGCAAGGTTGTATTTGCCTTTGGTTTGTATGGCGTATTTGGTATTAAGCGACTCAATCTTGGAAGGTAAATAATATGGATTATCCTTGCCCTTGGTTTGAAGGTAATCGTAAGCTTTAATTGCTGTTTCGTAAGCGCCATTGTCCACAAAAATATAAATGGCATTAAAAAGGGTAGATCCATCGGCTTTTGTACGTTTATCAAAAGCAATTAACTGGCGCAAAGCCATATCATATTCTTGTTGTTGAATGTAGTTCCAAGTTAAAAGCTGAACGTAAATTTCTGCATCAGGCTGTTTTTGCATCTTCTTTAAAATGCCGGCTTGAAAGGTTTGGTAATCCGTTTTATCTTCGAAAATATTGGAAAGTACCGCCTCTGCTTGTGGCAACATTTGCGGCATAGAATCGAGCACATCCAAGTACTCTTGCATAAGCATGGGTTTATCCTTTTTAAAGCGATAGATGTTCAACAGTTCGAAAGCAAAAAGCTGTTCGTTATTTAATAATTTTCTGCCCTGCTTGAAGGTTTGTACAGCTAAATCGTAATTTTCAAAACGGTAAAAACCATTCGCCAACATTCTGATTTTAAATTCATCTTTTGGGAGCTTGGCAATTACCTCATTAAAAATTTTGTTTGCATTTTGAATATCGCCTTTTTCTTGATAGAGTTTGCCTAAGGCAATTGGATAAACCTCACTTTGTGGCGCTTGCCTCATTTGCTTTTTAACCATCTTTTCGGCAACATCGTATTTTTTTAATTTCAGCAAAGTGTTGAAATATAAATCAAAATAACCCTCATTTGCAGGGTTCGACAACAGCTTTTCTAAAAGAATCGAAGCTTTCTCAAAATCGCCGTCTTGATAGTACTGAACAGCAAGAGCGCCTTCATCATTTCCTATTTGCTGGTTGGGGCGAAAAACTTGGCCTTTCGCACCTAGGCAAACAAATAACAACACGAAAATAAACACACGCTTCATAACCCTAAATTAAGAGATTTTAATGTAAAATTTTAATAACGTTTATCCTAAGCAGCAAAGAGTAAACAAAAAGTATTTTAAATGTTACCTGTATTTTATTTTGTGTGTATGTTTTAAATACTAAATTGAACCACAACTTGTATGAATAAGTAACATTGTTGGTGTATATCGTTGTAAAAGTAATTGGGATACTTATTTTTGTTTTCCCGTGAGGAAACTGTTTATGTTGAGAAGAATTATCGTATTGTTTTTAATTGCCTTAATTGTTGCTTGTAAAGGTAATAATGATGGAAAAACTATACCTGTTGATGATTTTTTCAAGATACAGGACAAGGCATACTATCGCATTTCTCCTGACGGAAAAAGTTTGTCGTACCTTAAACTTCAAGATAAAAAACTCGATTTATTTGTCGAAGATTTGGCTTCTGGACAGATTGTTCAGCTTACCCATTTGAGTGAAAAAAGCATTAGTTTTTACTTTTGGACAAGCAATAACGAACTTGTTTATTATACCGAAGATGAATCAAAAGAGCGAAAATCAGATTTGTTCGTGATCAATAAAGATGGCTCAAAACAAATTCAATTAAGTTCGAATGAAAAAACCAGAGTTCGCGTTATTGAAGATCAATTAATTGACGATCAGTATATTATTGTTGCATCTAATAAGCGAGATTCTACCGTATTTGATGTTTATAGATTAAACGTGCGAAACGGCAAGATGGATATTGCGGCCAAAAACCCGGGTAATGTTACTGAATGGATGACCGACAATAAGGGCGTGTTAAAAATCGCGGTTAGCAGTGATGGCGTAAACGAAACGCTGATGTATCGCGAAAATGAAAGTCAGCCGTTTAAGCCCGTAATCACCAATAATTTTGAAACCACGCTGCAGCCCATTGCCTTTTCAGAAGGGGAGGAAAATGTGCTTTATGCAATTTCCAATGTTAATCGAGATAAAAATGCTTTAGTGGCACTCGATTTAAAAACCGGAAAAGAAAAGCAGGTTTTATTTGGCAATGATACTTTAAACGTGGTTGATGCTAAGTATTCTCGCACGAAAAAGAAAATGATTTTTGTAACCTGCGAAACTTGGAAGAAAGAAAAATTCTATCTTGATGATAGCACACGGGTGGCTTATTCCAAAATTGACCAACTTCTGCCACGCACCGAGTGGCGCATAATGGATAAGGATAAAGATGATAATGTGTTCATTGTTAGAACCTTTACGGATAAAAATCCGGGTTCTTATTATTTATATACCGCTAAAGAAAATAAGCTAAAAAAACTCATAGATATTAACTCTTCTATCAAAGAAGAAGACATGAGCGAAATGAAACCCATTAGTTATAAAACTGCTGATGGGATAACCATTAATGGCTATTTAACATTGCCTAAAAGCAAGAAGGCCACCAACTTACCAGTAGTGGTTATGCCACACAATGGGCCGGGTTTGAGAAACACTTGGGGCTATAATGCCGAGGTACAATTTTTGGCGAATAGGGGATATGCTGTGCTTCAAGTAAACTACAGAGGATCTACAGGTTATGGAAAAACCTTTTATGCTGCGGGTTTTAAACAATGGAGTGATAAAATTCAAGAAGATGTAAATGATGGTGTTAAATGGTTAATCGCCAAAAAAATTGCCAATCCGAAAAAAGTTGCCATTTATGGTACAGGCTTTGGCGGTTATATTGCCTTAAATTGTTTGTATAAAAATCCCGATATTTATAGTTGTGGAGGATCAAATTCAGGAGTAATTAATTTATTTAGTTACTTAAAAACCATTCCTCCTTTCCTTAAGTCGAATTTGCAGATGTATTATGAAATTGTAGGCAATCCCATTACCGATACGGATTACATGCGTTTTGCCTCTCCTGTTTTTCATGCCGATCGATTTAAAACACCTCTTTTTATTGCTCAAAACCCGAAAGATCCACGTGTAAACGTTGCCGAAGGGGTTCAATTTATAAAAGAGTTAAAGAAACGCAATGTGCCTGTAACGTATATCGAAAAAGAAGAAGGCCCGAATCCTGTAATGCGCCAACAAGGCAGAACGGCACTCTACAAAGCTCTTGAAGAATTTTTGCAACAAAACCTAAGCAAGAAATAGGTTATGGCCTTAGATAAAAAAAGTGGTTATCGTAAAAATTTCTCGCTCGGCGTAATTTTCATCTCTTTAATATCAATTCTGTTTATCCTTTCTTTATTCCTCGCTTTCAACTTCAGCAAGAAATCTATCGAAAATGAATTTGTATCAGAGAAGGTGAATGTTTTGGAAGAAAGCATTAAGCCCTACAATGATTTTTTTCAAAATAAAATGCCCGAAATATCGTACTATAACGGCTTTCTTGATTCTGCTACAGCTTCCAAGTTTGTAGATACCATTACCTTAAAATATCCCTTCGTTTCTAGGGTGAAATTTTACGATACGGAGGTTAAAAATAAACCTGTTAGAGACGGTATCAATGTTGGGCACTTATCTATTGGACCAAAATCAATCTTCCAATTTGGTAGATTAGTGAAACCTGATTCTGTAAAACTCTTTTCTGAATTGGGCCCGAGTTCTTTTAGGGTTGATGATGACTTTAATAGTATGGCGCTTAAGTTGGTTCGCTTTCTCGATCAGCTCGACACCACTACGGTACCCACTCAAGAAGAGTTATTTACCAATTTTTCGGTGGTACTGTCCAACAAGATCACTTATTTGAATATTCCTCGCCGCGAAGATTTAAAGGTGTATAAAGAAATGTTGCAGCGGAATCTGGAACCGGGTTTGATTTATCAACAAGATATGCTTGTTTTTCAGCTCGATCCAAACAAGATCAAAATCATCAACACAAGACCTTTGTTGTATCAAAATATTAGAGTAGAGCCATTAACCTACGATCCGATTGATACATCAGATGAAAATATAGTCACTGAAATTGCCCTCCCAGGTGCTTTTTCTGATTTTAAACTGTATTTCATCTCCTCCAAGTCTTACATCAAAAAAGAAATTTTTATATACTTTATGCCCATTGCCTTATTGTTATTATTAGTGTATGGTGTGCTGCTGCTGGTTGCTTTCTTAATTTACCGTAATTTAAATATCAATAGTAAAATGTTTAAGCTCCAATACGATTTCGTAAATAATTTAACACATGAGTTTAAAACACCTGTTAGCGTAATAAAAATTGCAGGAAATAATATCAAAAGTGCCACATCCCTAAGCCAAAAAGAGCAGCAGCTTTACGGAAAGATTTTAGACGAAGAGGCCGATAAACTAAATGGCCTAATGAACAAGTTGCTTGCCTTTACCCAAATCGAAAATAAGGCCATTAAGCTTAATCAAGAAGAGGTAAATATTGTTGATTTTATTGAAAGCACGGTAGAATCTCATACGTTAAAGCATCCAGATTTTAACATGACTTATGAAGTTGTGGGTTTTAAAACCTTTATCACCGATCCTGTGTTATTGGGAAGCTTGTTTGATAACCTAGCCGAAAATGCCTATAAGTATTCGAAGCCAGCCAATAAGAAGCTCCACATTAGCGCAAAGCTTATTAAGGGTGTACTTGTATTCCGTTTTACCGATAAGGGAATTGGCATCGCAAGTAGCGAATTAAATAATATATTTAAAAAGTTTTTCAGAATCCAGAACGAATACAACCAAATGGGAAGCGTAGGCTTAGGTTTGGCATTCTGCAAAGAACTGGTTAACTTTATGGATGGCGAAATCACAGTAAAAAGCAAAGTTGGTACGGGTACAGAATTTAAAATTGTACTACCTCTTATTAATAATAATTAAAAATTTAGACTATCGAAATGATGAGCCGTTAAGCCTAAACATTATGATAGCGTTACAACCCTAATAACACACAAAATGTCTAAAGAAGTAAAAATATTAATTGTAGAAGATGATGAGAACCTACGTTTTTTAGTGGCACACCGCCTCAAAACGGAAGGTTATAACGTACTTGAGGCAAATGATGGAGACGCGGGTGAGAGAATGATTATCGCCGATCAGCCAGATATTGTGCTCTTAGATTGGATGTTACCGGGTAAGCAAGGTTCTGATGTTTGTGAAAGTGTTCGCAAACAAGGATTCGAAAACTTGGTGATTATGATGACTGCAAAAGCTCAGGATGTAGATAAAATTGATGCGTATAACTTTGGTGCTTCTGATTACATTACCAAGCCATTTAATATGGATGTTTTGGTAGCGATGCTGGAGAGCAAGGTTAAATTTATTGTAAATAAAGATACCGCTGAAATACATCGTTTTGGAAATATGGAGCATCATCCAAACATACATACCCTATTTAGAGAAGGCAAAAAGATTGAGTTAACCATATTGGAAAACCGAATTTTACTTTACTTCTTGCGCAATCCGGGTAAGGTGATTAACCGTGATGAACTGATGTTGGTGGTTTGGGGCTATAATTCAGATGTGAACACCCGCACACTTGATATGCACATTGTTCGCTTAAGAAAGAAAATTGAATTAAATCCAGATAATCCACAACTTTTGCAAACCGTTCGTGGTGTAGGCTATCGCTTTAATGCTGGCTAGTGTAGGCTAGTTCAATACTGAATGATTGGATCAGAAAGTTTGGGGCGAAATTCTTAACCATTCAAAATCCAGTCATTCAATCATTCGGTCATTCAATCATTCAAAATTCAATCATTCGGTCATTCAATCACTCAATTTTAAGCGCGTTTAAGAGTGAAGATCGTAATTTCGGGCAATACGCCAACCCTTCCTGGATAACCTAAGAACCCGTATCCTACGTTAACATAAAGTTGTTGTTTTTGCTCTTGATATAAGCCGGCCCATTCTTTATAGATGTATTGAACTGGGCTCCATTGATATTCTTTTAATCGAACACCAAACTGCATGCCGTGGGTGTGGCCGCTAAACATCGCATCAATTTGAGGATATTTTTCCAACACCTCGCCACGCCAATGCGAAGGGTCGTGACTGAGCAATAACTTTACAGGCAAATCATCCGTATTTTCAACTGCCAATTCCATTTTTCCATATTTCGGAAAGCGACCCATTCCCCAGTTTTCGATACCTAGAATACCAATTTCCTCACCATCAACTTTAAGTCTTCGGTTTTGATTCATCAATAAATCGTAACCCATCACCTTGTGTACATCGATAATATCTTGTAGGTTTTTAACCTTCGCTGGCGACGATTCTTTGCCATAATAATAATCTCCATAATCGTGATTACCGAGCGTAGAATATACCCCAAGCGGTGCTTTAACTTTCGCAAAAATATCTTGATAATCCCTCACCTCATTGGTTAGGTTATTCACCAAATCGCCCGTAAAAAATATAAAATCGGGTTTTTCAGCCAGAAGCATATCCACACCACCCTTCACAGCTGTTTTGTTATAGAAACTTCCAGAGTGAATATCAGAAATCTGACCTAGTGTAATTCCATCAAAGGCTTTTGGCAAATTGGGAAGTATAAGGTTTACTCTCCTAACTTGATAATCATAGGCGCCGGAAACAATTCCCCAACTTAACGATGTAAGTGGGACGGCCGCTGCAACCAAACCCGCTTTAACCAAAAATTCTGAACGCGAAATCGATTCAGATTCACCAACTGGTTGATCTTTAATAACTTCTTTTTTTCTAAAAAGCTTAATGAATAATCGCCTTAAATCATCCAACACTAAAAATGGTAACATAGCCATTTTGCACGCAACCGTTAAAAAGAATGCTACCAAAATGATTGCTCTTAAGGTAAGAAAAAGGTTTAGGTAAATGCCCGCAAATACACCAACGATAAGTAAAAAGCTAAAGGTCCAATAAACAATTCCGAAGATTTTTTTTGTTTTAGGCTTCCATTTATTGAACACCGAAACAATTGCTTTAAAGCAGTAGATATCAAAAGCAATAATAAATAGACAAGCAACAATTATGAAGGGTAATCTTCCCATATGATCGGGTTATTCTTAATTTACAAATAGGACATGTTTATCGAACCAAAATTAGGTATTTGAGGTCGATAAATAGTATGTGAGAGCATTTTTAATTTGAGGAGCATGGATTGACAGTTCGGAGTATTAGGGCTTCCCTGATGGTTAATAGGGTAGATGTTGTGCATAACAATTTTGCGCTTTCTGTGTTTCCATGGCAAGTCACTAATTATCGCTTAAATTTCCCGCAGACTCAAAGGATTGAACGCAGATTTTAAACAGATTTGTATAGTGCAGACAAAAATTCCGTGCTTTCTGTGTTTCCGTGGCAAGTCACTATTTATCGCAAATTTTCCCGCAGATTCAAGGGATTGAACGCAGATTTAAACAGATTTGTATAGTGCAAATCAAAATGCCGTGCTTTCTGTGTTTCCGTGGCAATTCACTATTTATAGCTTAATTTTCCCGCAGATTCAGGGGATTGTGCGCAGATTTTAAACAGATTTGTATAGTGCAGAGAAAAATTCCGTGCTTTCTGTGTTTTCGTGGAAAGTGACTATTCATTGCTTAATTTTCCCGCAGATTCAAGGGATTGAACGCAGATTTTAAACAGATTTGTATAGTGCAGACAAAAATTTCGTGCTTTCTGTGTTTCCATGGCAAGTCACTATTTATCGCTTAATTTTCCCGCAAATTCAAAGGATTGAACGCAGATTTTAAACAGATTTGTATAGTGCAGACAAAAATTCCGTGCTTTCTGTGTTTTCGTGGAAAGTGACTATTTATAACTTAATTTTCCAGCAGATTCAAGGGATTGAACGCAGATTTTAAACAGATTTGTATAGTGCAGACAAAAATTCCGTGCTTTCTGTGTTTCCGTGGCAAGTCACCATTTATCGCAAATTTTTCCGCAGATTCAAAGGATTGAAGGCAGATTTTAAACAAATTTGTATAGTGCAGAAAAAAATTCTGTGGCTTATATTTTGCCATCGCAAGTCTCTATTTATCGCAAATTTTCCCGCAGATTCAAAGGATTGAACGCAGATTTTGAACAGATTCGTATTGCGCATATCAAAGTTCCGTGCTTTCTGTGTTTCCGTGGCGAATGACTATTTATCGCTTAATTTTCCCGCAGATTCAAGGGATTATACGCAGATTTTAAACAGATTTGTATAGTGCAGACAAAAATTCAGTGCTTTCTGTATTTTCGTGGAAAGTGACTATTTATCGCTTAATTTTCCCGCAGATTCAAAGGATTGAACGCAGATTTTAAGCAGATTTGTATAGTGCAGAGAAAAATTCAGTGCTTTCTGTGTTTCCGTGGCGAATGACTATTTATCGCTTAATTTTCCCGCAGATTCAAGGGATTATACGCAGATTTTAAACAGATTTGTATAGTGCAGACAAAAATTCAGTGCTTTCTGTGTTTTCGTGGAAAGTGACTATTTATCGCTTAATTTTCCCGCAGATTCAAGATTATACGCAGATTTTAAACAGATTAGTGCAGACAAAAATTCAGTGCTTTCTGTGTTTCCGTGGCAAGTGACTATTTATCGCTTAGTTTTCCCGCAGATTCAAAGGATTGAACGCAGATTTTAAACAGATTTGTATAGTGCAGACAAAAATTTCGTGCTTTCTGTGTTTCTGCGGGAAACTTTAAATCGCCTCCTAATGAAAGAATTTTTAGATATTTCTACCTAAAATCATCCTCATCCTCTTCCTCATCAAATTCAGCATTAAATAAACTGCCAAACATGTCGCTGAAACCGAAACCGCCATTCAAGAAATTTTTACTCAATTGAGAATATTCAGCCAATCCATGGAGCACAAATTCCATCAACAGTAAAGTTTGGTTCTCGCTTAATTTTGGATGAAACTTTTTAACTAAATCGTAAAGGCTTGGAACCAACATTAGGGCCTTTTTGTATTGTGCGTTGGTTAAGGTATCCGTTACATCTAAATTATTTCCTTCTGTAAACCACTCTGTAATTTCAGTATATGGATTCGCTGTTTTGCTTTTCTTTGCCTTTTCAGGGTCAGGGAAATAACGACCGAATAACGTTTTAACCGCTTTGCCAATTAAGGTTGTTGCAACGTGAGCCGGCCCCTCCAATTCACCTTCGTAAACCAATTCTATTTTTCCAGTAATGGCCGGGATAATTCCTGCCAAATCGGCTAAACGAACAGCTGTATTTTTTTCGCCAGAAATTAACATTCTCCGTTCAGCTGTGCTGATTAAATTTTCAAATGCTGAAATTGTTAATCTGGCAGAAACCCCTGATTTTTGATCTATGTATTCACTTTTCCGCGCTTCAAAAGCAATTTGTTCAATCAAATCCTTTACCAATCCATCCGCTTCGATATTTGCTTTTTGCTCTTCGGTTAACTTTGCCTCTTGGAAAGTAATTTTTCTCGAAATTTCGATACTCTTAGGGTAGTGGGTTAAAATCTGACTTTCAATACGGTCCTTCAGTGGCGTAACAATACTACCACGATTAGTATAATCTTCAGGGTTAGCCGTAAATACAAATTGAATATCTAAAGGTAACCGCAATTTGAAACCACGAATCTGAATATCCTTTTCCTGTAGCATGTTAAACAAAGCAACTTGGATTCTAGCCTGTAAGTCGGGCAATTCATTAATCACAAAAATGCTTCTATGTGCCCTGGGGATTAAGCCAAAATGAATCACACGCTCATCGTTGTATGTCAACTTTAATGTAGCCGCTTTAATTGGGTCAACATCACCAATCAAATCTGCTACAGTAACATCCGGTGTCGCTAATTTTTCAGTATAACGCTCGCTGCGGTGTAGCCATGCAATTTCAGTAGCATCACCTTTGGTTGCAATTTCATTTCTGGCGAACCAAGAAATTGGGTTTAGTGGGTCGTCGAAAATTTCACTTCCTGCAACATAAGGTACGTATTCATCCAATAGGTTTACCATCAGGCGGGCAATTCTAGTTTTTGCCTGTCCGCGTAAACCCAATAATAAAATATTGTGTCTCGATAAAATCGCAGTCTGTAGTTCAGGTATAACGGTTTCATCGTAACCAATAATCCCTTCAAATTCAGATTTATTACCTTTTAGCTGCTTAATCAGGTTTTCTCTAAGTTCTTCTTTAACCGATCTCGATTTATATCCTGTTGTTTTTAATTCACCTAATGTTTTTGCTTGCATCTTTTCTAAAATGGGTTTAAGGCTTAAGCTTTGAAGTTTAAGATTGAGCACATGGCCAATACCTTAATACCTAAATCTCACCTTGTTAGTGTTTTTATGTAAAGTAGGTTAGTCGTTTTGGCTAGCCTTATTTAACTGTTTTTCTTCTGTTTTTAATGTAATCCTCAAAAATGTATTCACCCAATCCATTTAACGAACTGTAAAAAGCCCTTCCACCATTAATCTCCGTAAACTGCCTAACAAATTGTTGTAGGTAAGGATCTTTCGCAATCATGAATGTAGTAATCGGTATTTTTAAGCGCTTGCATTGAGCCGCCATATTTAAGGTTTTGTTAATTACCTTCCTATCCAAGCCCATACTATTTTTATAATACTTACCATTTTCTTTCAAACAAGTTGGTTTCCCATCAGTAATCATAAAAATTTGTTTGTTATGCGTTTTGCGTCGTCGAAGTAAATCGGCCGCCAACTCTAATCCCGCGTAAGTATTGGTATGGTACGGACCTACTTGCAGGTAAGGCAAATCTTTAACTGTAATTGGCCAAGCATCGTTCCCAAAGACAACAATATCCAAAGTATCTTTAGGGTATTTCGTTTTAATGAGTTCGGCTAGGGCCATGGCTACCTTTTTTGCCGGTGTAATTCTATCCTCGCCATACAAAATCATGGAGTGCGAAATGTCAATCATCAACACGGTAGAAGTTAAGGTCTTAAAATCTTTCTCTTCAACCTCCAAATCTCTATCTGTTAAAGTGAAATCGCCAATGCCATGATTAATTTGCGCATTTTGGATAGAGGCAGTCATATCAATTTGATCTAAACTATCCCCAAAACTATATTCTCGCCTGTCTGCATTTTTTTCCTCACCAATGCCAGATTGGTTGCTGTTATGATTTCCTCGACCAGACTTCTTAAGTTTTCCAAAAATTTCATCCAGTGCCGATTTACGGATGGTCTGTTCAGTTTTTGCAGTAATCTTAAACTCGCCAGATTGGTTGTCCTCGGTCAGGTAGCCCTTATCTTTCAGGTCATCAATAAAATTGCCGATGCCATAATCATTATTTGTAAGCTTGTATTGCTTGTCGAGTTCGTTCAGCCAACTTAGCGCTTCGGCCGCATCTCCAGCCGTATAATTCAGCAGTTCGCTAAACAATTTAAGCAACTCATCGAACCCACCCTTTGGCGAATCGCCAGGTTTATAATCAGAAAAACGAAAACCTCTCATGTGCTTATATTAACCAATTATCGAAGATAAAAGTTTCGATTTGGATTAATTTAAGCGGGGTGTCATATTTGGCTGCACAATTCGGATATTTAAAATTTGGAGCCATTTTGCTTGAATAACAAAAACTAATTTGGGCGTTCCCCAAGCTGCGCAAGGGTCGGGCTTTTCAGGGCTTCGCTTCGCTGCGGTACCGATGAAGAATCGGTACTAAACCCTTACAATCCCTAACGCAAAACCCACCGAAATAAATTAGGGTGCTTAATAAAAGCGCTTATAGTGCCCTCTGGGGCAAAACGAGTTAACTAGGCCAACGCCATATGATAAATCTTTTTGTTATAATCTGGATTAGCGCCCGATTGAGAAGCCACAAAAGCACCAACCTTACAGGCATTATCTAAAGTAGTTTCCATTGGGTAGCCCTGCAAATAACAAGCAATAAAGGTTGCAAGAAAAGCATCTCCCGATCCAACCGTATCGGCAACCTGTACCTTATAGCCTGGGTGCTTAAACAACTTCCCATCTTGTAAAATGCAAGCGCCTTTATCACCAAGGGTTAAACAAATAATTTCAATATTAAACTCAGCAGCAAGCTGTTTCAAAATTTGTTCGTCGTTGTTACCAGTTAAACCAAAAGTATCTTTAACCCAAATAATTTCATCCTCATTAATTTTTAAAACATCAGCCTCATTTAACAGTTCTTCAATTAAACCCTTTTCAAAAAACGGGGCTCGTAAATTAATGTCGAATATTTTCCTTTTAGCGTGTTTTAAGAGATCCAATATAGTTTTTTTAGATCTATTGTCTCTACAAGTCAAGCTGCAATACACCAAAGCGTCAGCGTTTTGTACGGCCGCAATATTTTCATTTGTAATTTTAATATCGTCCCACGCAACAGGTTGCTTTATGGTATAAGTAGCCTGGTGGTTTTCATCAAGCTGAACAACAACCGTGCTGGTAGGTAGTTCTTGATGCACTTCAATTAAATCTCTCGTAAAATGTGCAAAATCAAGGAAGTTCAGCAATTCCTTTCCATTTTCATCATCACCAACAGCGCTAATAAAGCCGCTGTTTATACTTTGCTTGTGTAAATTGAGCGCAACGTTCATACTCGAACCGCCCGCCTTTTTGCCTTCAGGGAAAACATCCCAAAGTATTTCGCCTATGGTGATCACTCTATTTTGCATCGATTAATTTTTGGAAATGTAAAGAAACAATTTTTACCGATGTAAAGAAATAAATGTTTTAATATCTTTAATCTTCTATAAGCTGATGATGAAAAAAATCTTAATTACCCTATTGTGTTTAGTGGCCCTTAATACCTATGCTCAAACACCAAAAGATAAACAAGCCATACTTGATGTACTCGAAAGCCAAAGGCAAGAATGGAATAAGGGAAATGTTGAAGCCTACATGCAGGGATACGCAAAAAGCGACAGTCTGCTTTTTGTAGGTAAAAATGGCCCTACATATGGATGGCAAAAAACTTTAGACAATTACAAAAAAGGTTATCCAGATAAAGCAGCAATGGGTCTTCTAACCTTCGGTATTAAAAAAATAGATTTCTTAAATCAAGATGTAGCCTTCGTTTTGGGTAGCTGGAATGTTAAGCGCGCCCAAGACGAGCTTAAAGGATATTTTACCTTGCTGCTTAAAAAAATTAACGGTCAATGGAAAATCATTGTCGACCATTCAAGCTAGTCGCAAAGTTGATGCAATCCATGCCTAAAACCGCAAAGTTACTGCTCTAATTTAAAGTTTTTGTAATAATAATCTTTATCCTCATCTGTTATTTTGCGGATAACCCTGCAAGGGTTGCCAGCGGCGAAAACATCATCGGGAATATCTCTGGTTACTATACTCCCTGATCCAATAACTACGTTCGATCCGATTTTTACGCCCGGATTTATAACCACATTCCCACCAATCCAAACACTGTTTCCGATGGTAATTTCTTGTGCCCATTCAAATTCCTGATCGCGTAGGTGCGCATGTATCGGGTGTCCTGCAGTGTATATGGCCACATTTGGTGCAATGAAGACATTATTGCCAATACTTACTTTAGCACAATCTAAAATCACTAAATTAAAATTCGCATAGAAATTATTACCAATTTCGATGTTGTAACCATAATCACAACGAAATGGCGGTTCTACATAAAACATTTTTTCTGTTTTGCCGAACAACTTCTTTAACAACTCTTTTCGCTGTTTGATAAACTTTGGAGCCAAGTTGTTAAACTCAAAAACAATTTCCCTTGCCTTTAGTCTTTCTTTCGATAGCTCGGCATCGCCAGCCTGATAGGCTTTACCAGCAAGCATTTTTTGTTTTTCGGTGGGCATATTGTTTTCCATGGCTATTCAATTTATCTGCTAATTTAGTTAACATTACTCATTTAAGCCATTTGTTTTAAAGTAGAAAAAACATCACGCTTATGGGTTGCGCATAAACTTTCTTTAGTAACACAACCCCTTATGGTTTGCAACAATGCAAAGCTTTTCAATAAAAAACGGGGCTATCAATAATTGATAGTCCCGTTGAAATTGCTTTCCCCAAACGCTTTAAACGAATTTGGAAGTTAAATATTTTAAGGTCTGCCGTTTGCTAATGCTTTCTCAGCAATCTTCACTGCTTTTTTCTCTCTCCAGTGTGCATACTTTTCTTTAAAAGTCATTTTAATTAAGCTATCCACAGCACCATGCGTAAATAAACTCCAAACACTTGCAACTTTACGTGTAATTGATTGATCCCAAGCGCGCAAACTTAAGGAGAACGAACCATCAAGGTATTTCATCCAATGCCACATCCCTGTAGGCATAAACAAAGTATCACCATGTTCTAAGAAAACTTCATAGCCTTCAACACCTTTCAGTGCAGGGAATTTTTCAAAATCAGGGTTGGCAACATCGTAATCTTCAAGGGCATAAGTGGCATTTGGTAAGCAATACAACCTATCTTTCCATTTATTATCAAAAAGAATAATGTGCTTTCTACCACCAAAATGAGTGTGGAAAATATGAGGCAAATCGATATCGTAGTGCAAAAAAGTTACGGAGTTGGAACCTCCAAAAAACATGGCTGGCATACTTTCAATAAAGCCTCCCATTAAATCTTTTGGAATTTTTACATCGTTAATTAAACTTGGTACTTTCTTAAATAAATTGAAAAAGAAAATTCTCAATTCCGTTGGTTCCCGTTTAATTAAGTCAAGGTAATCGCCAAATTTCATATGTGCCGTAGCGGCATTAATTGGTTTCGAAGGGTCTGCTTTAGAATTATCGTAAAGAGGAACCTCTAAATTGCCGCCAATTTCTTTTAAATATTCTGTTGTCCACTTCTCCCTGGCCGGCCAATCTTTGGTTAAGCCTTTGATTACTAATGGACGTTTTGTTTTAAGATATTTTTTTTTAAAATCTTCTGGAGTAATACTCTCAACGATATCTACTGGTTTTAAAATGAAACTCATGCTCTGAAAATCGATTTTTTTTGGACGAATAGCAAATGTGTAAATTTTATTTTACAAATTGAATATTCGTGAATAAATGTGACGAAAATTACTTAATTCAAAACTGATTTTTTAAACCAAAACCTTTCGGCTCTCAATCGCTTTGTAAGCTGCATCCCATAAATCGATCCTTTTTTGTAAGGCAATTTTGGTAGTTTCTTCCGCTTCCATCCAATAATCTTCGTTTTCTGAGCAAAGTTTTTCTGTCATCGCCAATGCCAAATGACTGTGATGATCTCCATCAACTTCTATGTGGCGTTCTAAATAGTATTTAAAAATAGATACTTTCTCTGGCTGTGTGCTATTTAAGTCGTTAACCATACTAAAAAACATATTCGGAATTAAATCCTCTCTGCCAAATGTAAAACTTGCAGCCTGTAGGTGGGTTTTGCCACTGTTAATGGTTTCGAAAGTAGCGTTTACAAAAGCCTTTGCCTCGTCAGGAACTTGAGCAAGCTCGAAAGCCATTTCAAAATCGCGCCCTTTTTGTAAAGAAAGTAAAAAGTTGCTTATCGGTTCTACATTTGCACCGCACTGTCTCATGGCATCAATATAAAGTTCAAAATGGCTCTTTATATTTCCATCTGCATCAACATCACTTTCTTCACCCGCTACAATTTCATTTATCAATTGTCTGGTAACTGCATCGCCAACCGGAAACCAAGGTAAAGTAGTGCAAGTTAAATTTATCTGCAAGGCTTTTAAAAGCGACATAAAATCCCAAACGGCAAAAATATGGTGCTCCATAAAAATCTGAAGATCCTCCAGATCACTTATCGCCGAGTAAACTTTATGGTTGATAATCTGTTGCCTCAACGGCGCTATATTCTGTTGAATTTTACTAATGTTGGGATGCATCTTATACGAATTGTTTTGTGTTAAACTTTGAAAGAGAGGGCAATTCAAATATTTATTTCCATGCAAATCTAACTACTCCATTACATGTATTAACACTTTAATAAAATCTTGAATAAAAACTGACAAATAAAAAAAACGCTTCTGCTGGGCAGAAACGCTTTCATTATAATTATAGGGATGTTAAAAATTAGTTTGGCATTAAAACCGTGTCAACCACATGGATTACACCATTTTTTTGATTAACATCAGCAATTGTTACTGTGCTCACGCCACCTTTTTCATCTTTAAGTTTTAATTTTTTACCTTCCATGTAAGCCCAAAGTTTTCCACCTTGTACAGTTGTTAATTCAACTTTACCATTTCCTTTTTTAATGGCAGCAGCAATTGCTTTGCTATCCATTTTACCAGCAACAACATGGTAAGTTAAAATTTTTGTAAGGGTAGCTTTGTTTTCTGGTTTAACTAAAGTTTCAACAGTACCTTTTGGTAATTTATCGAAAGCTTCATTTGTCGGAGCAAAAACCGTAAATGGTCCAGCACTTTTCAAAGTTTCTACCAAGCCAGCAGCTTTAACAGCAGCAACAAGAGTTGTATGGTCTTTAGAGTTTACCGCGTTATCAACGATATCTTTTGTTGCATACATTGCAGCGCCACCAACCATTGGGTTTTTTTGAGCGTAAGCTTGAGTTGTAAAAGCCATTGTAACAACGGCAATTGCAGATAGGATTAAATTTTTCATTATTTTTTGATTTTAAGTTTTGTTATTTGATTCCATTTACGAGACCTTACAGATGCTTGGATTTTTATAAATTCAAAAAATATTTAAATCATTGAAAATGAGGGTATTAAAATTTTAAATCCATTATTGGAAAACTATTGGGAATATCTTTTCTTTTGGCTTATGCATCCAAATGAGACTGTTGAAACCTGTATTTGGTGGAGATACTCCAGTGTTGGTTCATTGACTATAACCCATTTCTTGTTAAGTTTCGTTAGCAAAGTCACCCATTAACAGTATAGGGCACCCATCTGGAAAATTATGTTTTGATATTTGGAAAGGTACGGTAGTAGTTCTTGGCGGCCGGTTGCCCGTCTTTCCGCTAAATCCCCGATAGAAAAAATCGGGGGATACCGCTTCAATACGGTTTATTTAACAAGGGTTGGTGCAGATAACTATTCATGACTGCCATAATTGTTTTACTCACCAACCTTCGCTAATTCCTATTTGAGCGATAGCATTACCTAAGCCCCACCGACCTCAGTTAAATAGACCCGATAGCACGGAAAGCCACAATTTTTCATTGTGCTTGGAGTAATAGGGACTGCAGTAACCGACAGGCAATGCACTTGCTCTCTAAACATTTTAAACCGATTCCATTTTTAGTAACTCGGCAATTAAAACCAATCTTCGCATTAACATTTGATGGCTACGCTAAAAAGTGGATAGGTTTAGGTAACCTTAGCTAGTTCCTATTTGTGCGATAGAATTACCTAAGCACCAGCGACCTCAGTTAAATAGACCCGATAGCACGGAAAGCCACAATTTTTCATTGTGCTTGGAGTAATAGCGGGACAGCAGTAGCCGACAGGCAATGCACTTGCTCTCCAAACATTTTAAACCGATTCCATTTTTAGTAATTCGGCAATTAAAACCAATCTCCGCGTTAACATCTGACGGCTACGCTAAAAAGTGGATAAGTTTAGGTAGCCTTGGCTAACTCCTATTTGTGCGATAGAATTACCTAAGCACCAGCGACCTCAGTTAAATAGACCCGATAGCACGGAAAGCCACAATTTTTCATTGTGCTTGGAGTAATAGCGGGACAGCAGTAAACGACAGGCAATGCACTTGCTCTCCAAACATTTTAAACCGATTCCATTTTTAGTAACTCGGCAATTAAGCCCAATCTCCGCGTTAACATTTGATGGCTACGCTAAAAAGTGGATAGGTTTAGGTAACCTTCGCTGTTCTAAGCTTTTTAGAAAGAAAGCTTGGGAAAAAACGTTTCAATAAAACTGCCTTTGTTTCTTTGCCGCCAATATAAACTTCTTCTTTCTTTGCAGTTACAGCTTTTACAATTTCTTTGGCGCAGGCCTCGGCCGTCATGCCCTTCGCTTGCGCATCATCCATACTGCCTTGGTTATTTCCTGTTGAAGTTAGCGCATTAATGGAAACGTTTGTTTTTATAAACCCCGGACAAATAATCGTAATATCGATGTTTTTATCATAAACTTCTGATCTTAAAGAATCAAAGTAGCCATGCAGAGCATGTTTCGATGCCGAATAAGCCGACCTTAATTTCGTTCCGAATTTACCTACTAAACTACTGATTACAACAATTTGCCCACCATTATTGGCGATCATATTGGGCAATATGGCCTTGCTTAGGTTTACCGTACCCCAAAAATTGGTGTTCATAATCTGCTGCTCGGTTGCCAAACCGGTTTCAAGTGCCAACCCTCGCTGACTTACCCCTCCGCAATTTATAAGCAAATCAATCTTTCCGAAAATCCGCATGGCCTCTTCGGCTTTAGTTTTTAAACCTTCGGTCTGGCTTAAATCAAAAGCTAAAACATGAACATGGAAAGAATTCTGACAGTTGCTTTTTACCCTGAACAATTCATCACGGTTTCGGCCTGAAATAATTAATTTATGGCCAGCCTTGAAATATTGATAAACAAGTGCTTCTCCAATTCCAGATGATGCGCCAGTAATCCAAACAATTTTAGACATAATTTCTAGTTGTTATTTTGATAATCGTAGGTGTGTGCTCTTTTATTCGTTAATGATAAAAAGCTCAGAGGCAATATGATCTGCAAAAAGTTTTCCATTCTGATTGAGCGTTACTTTTTCATTTGAAATGCACAACCAATCTTTTTCTTCAAAGTTTTTAAGGTTTTGAAGGGTTTGTTCTAAGAAATCTTTACCAAAATCATTTTCTATTTTACTCAGGTCGATACCCCACATGGTTCTTAACGCTGTCATAACATATTCGTTAAAGCGATCGTTTAGGCTTAACGCTTCTACAATCTCTGGAAGCTTGTTTGACTGTAATTTTTCCATATACAAGGCATTGTTTGCGGGATTATGGAGTCTGTTCTGACCATCAAACCCATGTGCCGATGGGCCAATCCCAATATAAGTAACACCTTTCCAATAATTGGTATTGTGCATGGCATAACACCCAGGTTTTGCAAAATTCGAGATCTCGTAATGCTCAAAACCAGCGCCTTGTAGCTTTTCCATTAAGATTACAAATTGGGCTGCACTCTGATGGTCGTTTATTGGACTTTGTTTCTTTTCTCGAATGGCATGGGCCAATGCAGTTTTTGGCTCAACCGTTAAGGCATAAGCAGAGATGTGTGGTACTTGTAAATCAATGGCTTTATCAATGTTCGCAATCCATTTAGCATCTGTAAGTAAAGGGTAACCATAAATCAAATCGAGCGTTAAATTTTCAAAACCAGCATCTTGACTTCTTTTAATACAGTTCTCGGCTTCATCGGCATGGTGAGCGCGATTCATCCAAACTAAATCTTCCTCGTAAAAAGACTGAACACCAATACTGAAGCGATTAACTGGCAGCTGCTTTAACTCCTTTAATTTTTGAGGCGTTAAATCATCAGGATTGGCTTCCAGGGTGATTTCCGCATTTGAATCGACAGAAAAAGTATGGTTTATGGTGTCGAAAATCTTTTGTAGCGCCGCTTGGGGTAATATGGATGGTGTGCCACCACCAAAATAAATGCTTCTAACTTGGCCGCCTATCCGATCTTTCTTAAGTTTAATTTCTCTGCAAATGCTATCAACCATTTCATCAGCATATTTTAAAGAAGTGCTAAAGTGGAAATCGCAGTAGTGGCAAGCCTTTTTACAAAAAGGAATATGGATATATATACCAGACATTGTTGCAAAGATAGGCGATTAAACCAATTCGATTTATTTTCTTTAGGTAAACAATGATTATTGAGTACTTTTGTGCCGTTAAATTTTTGATCGGAATGCCCAAGTTTATCTTCATCGTATTTGCTTTTTTGTGCTTTGCAAATTTTGCTGATGGGCAAGAAGTTCCTTTGCAAACCGATAGTGCCATTGTTAACCCATATAAATATCGAAGGTTGAGGGTCGATTCTGCAACGTTGGCTAGGCAAAAGCAAGTTACAGATTCCATCCTTACACATACATGGGTTTTGCCAGACAGTGCCTTGAATAAACATGCTTTACTAGATAGTGTGCAAAAGGAATACTTATTTCCGAGCCTCAATTTATGGGCTTGGCAGAAGAAATATCAATATTTAAAAAAGAAAGAAAACCCCTATCAGCTTGGAAAACCGATTAGGAAGGGTAACGTGGGACTGCTCGGTTTTATATTTGTGATGTTGGTGATTTTCGCCATTTTAAAAAATGCATTTTCGAAACAGCTCTCTGCCATCGTTCAATCTTTTTTCAGCAATCGAATTTTAAACAACATTAATAAGGAAGACAATCTTTTTAGTTCCTGGCCTTTTCTTTTATTGTTCATTCAGTTTGGCTTTATTCTGGGCATGTTCTTCTTCCTCGTGGCTCAGTATTACGATATGTATCAAGCCTTACATGGCTTTAGGTTTTTCTTTACCATATCCATTATAATAATTGTGTTTTATGCACTTAAATTAATCATTTTAAGATTTTTGGGGCATCTGTTTAATGTGCAGAAAGCAGTAGGGGAGTATATCTCCATATTGTATTTAAGTTACTTTAATGCATCCTTACTATTTATACCCTTGGTGGTTGCATTTGCTTTGTCTCCGTTAAAGTACGGCGGAATTTATATCGTGCTGGCATACTTGTTATTAGGTGTTATTTTCACCTTTCAGTTGCTTAGAGCTGGCATTACTATTCTTTCTAACAATAAGTTTTCTAGAATGCATTTAATTTTGTACTTTTGCGCCCTCGAAATATGTCCTATCTTAATACTAATTAAAACGATAGGATTGTAGCAGGAAAACAAAAATGCAAGAAAAAAATGACGCTAAACTTCGCAAAGTAAAAAGTATCTTGGTTACTTTACCGAAGCCTGAAACAGAAAAATCTCCCTATTACGATTTGGCTAAAAAGCATAATTTAAAAGTTGATTTTAGGTCTTTCATTCACGTAGAAGGAGTCCCTGCAAGGGATTTCAGGAAGGATAAAATTAATCTTGCCGATTTTACGGCGGTAATTTTTACCAGTCGTAATGCTGCGGATCATTTCTTTAGAATTTGTGAAGAAATGAGATATGATGTGCCGGCTGAGCTGAAATATTTCTGTCTATCTGAAACGATAGCCTTATACCTACAGAAATACATTCAGTATCGTAAGCGGAAAATCTTCTTTGGTAAACAGACTGCTGCCGACTTGGCTGAAGTATTGAAAAAGCATGCAAATGAAAAGTTTTTGTATCCATGTTCTGATGTGGCTACAGAAGATACCATGAAGTTTTTAGAAAAAAGCGGCTACGATTTCACACCTGCGGTACTTTTTAGAACTGTAGTAAGTGATTTATCAGATCTTGCGGAAGTGTTTTATGATGTGATTGCCTTTTTTAGTCCATCCAGTATTCAATCACTATTCAAAAACTTCCCCAATTTTAAACAAAACAATACCCGTATCGCTGCATTTGGTACAAATACAAGTAAAGCAGCTACAGATATGGATTTAATAGTAGATATTGCAGCTCCCACTCCCGGAGTTCCTTCGATGACAATGGCTATAGAGAACTACATCAAAGTATCTAATAAATAAGCCTTTGCGCAAAAATTTGAAAGTCTCACAATAAAAGCGTAACTTTTCAGTTATAGGTGAGTTATGCTTAATTTTGTAACAAAAAAATTAGATGAAAATAGCCTAGCTGCTGTTTAAAGGCAATTTAACAATCATTTCGTGTAAAATATTTTTAATTGTTGATTATATCAATGATTTTTGATAAAATTGCTCCTAACAGTGCTTAGCACAACATAATTAATATGAAGAAAATTTACCTTCTAGCTCTAATGGGTGTAACCGTATTGCTGGCAAGTTGTGGCCATGGAGGTCAAGGCGAACTAGTAGGTGCTTATAACCGCAAATTTAAAAACAACCGTATTCCTTTGGGGATGGTGTATATTCCACCAGGGCATACGCCACTAGGTGGTTCTGATGAGGATATTACCTTTTCTCAGAGTGCACCCAGCAGAATGACAACCATCAGTGCATTCTTTATGGATCAAACTGAAATTTCCAATGCTGAATACCGTCAGTTTACCAATTGGGTGCGCGATTCTATCGCCATTGCCATGATGGGAAACCCACAACAATTTATGATTACGCCTAAAGGTGCGGCAGCAAATGCTTTAGGGGGTCAGAAATATATCGATTGGAAAAAGGTTGGTACTAATGGTGCAAACCTTTGGCGCAATAAAGGCAAAGGTGCTGCTACTGGAGCTCAAGCTAGCCAATTGGATGGCATGTATTATTCTGGTTTAGATGCGCTTCCTGGAAGAAAGGAAATTGATGTCCGTAAACTTGAATATTCTTACGGCATTTTAAATTTAGATAAAGCAGCCTTAGGCCACAAAAATCCAAACAGTAAACGTCAAGATTATATCGATCGTTATGAAATTGCAGTTTATCCGGATACAATGGTTTGGAAAACAGATTATTCTTATTCACAAAATGATCCAATGGTGCGTGGTTACTACAATCACCCATCTTATGATGATTATCCTGTAGTGGGTGTAAGTTGGGAACAAGCCAAAGCTTTTTCTCATTGGAGAACGCAGTTATATCAAGGTGTTGCATCGGCTAGAAAAATGCCGATGAATGCGCGAATGGATTACGATTTGCCTGCTGAAACTGAATTTGAATACGCTGCCCGAGGCGGAAATACAAAAACAAAATATCCTTGGGGAGGCCCGTACATTAGAAATACTAAAGGTTGTTTACAAGCAAACTTTAAACCAGGTCGTGGAGATTATTCAAGCGATGGTGGTATCTATACCGTTGGCGTAAGATCTTATTTTCCTAACGATTATGGATTGTATAATATGTCTGGTAACGTTGCCGAATGGACAAAAACAGCTTATAATAAATCATCAGCACCATTATTGCACGATTTGAACCCTAACTTTACGTATGTTGCTGGCAAAAACGACAGTAAATATCTAAAACGCAAAGTGGTAAAAGGTGGTTCTTGGAAAGATACTGGCTACTTCTTGCAAAACGCTGTTGCTACTTACGAATATCAAGACCAACAAAGATCATACATCGGTTTCAGGTGCGTATCTGCCTACCCTGGAACAGACCTAAGAAATTAAAAAACCAAACAAACACTAAAACTAAAAGAAAAACATCAAAATTTTATGGCATCAAAAAAACAACCAGGTTGGTTACACGTAGCGATTTCATGGGGAGCAAGTATTGTAATTATCGGAGCACTATTTAAAATTTTGCACATAGGAGGCATTTTTGGAAATATTGCAATTGGTGTTGGACTTGGAGTGGAAGCATTTTTATTCTTCCTAACAGGATTTTTCCCACCAGAACCAGAACCAGCGTGGGATAAAGTTTATCCAGAATTAAGAGAGGACTTTAAAGGTGATTTACCAACAGCAACCATCAGACCTGCTGCAGCACCAGTTTCAACTGGCAACACCGCTGCTTTAGATAAAATGTTATCTGATGCTAAAATCGGACCAGATTTAATCGAAAGCTTAGGCACTGGCTTGCGTACATTTGGCGATAAAGTAGCTGCAATTTCTAACGTAGCAGATGCTTCAACAGCAACAAACGAATTTACTGGAAAAGTAAAAACGGCTTCTGCTGGTTTTGATAACCTAAGTGTAGCTTTTGATAACGCAACCAAAAACTTGAAAGCTATGGGCGAAAGCAACGTAGAATCTAAAGCTTATCACGAGCAAGTAAACAACTTGGCTAAAAACTTATCTGCATTAAACGCAGTGTACGAATTGGAATTACAAGATTCTAGCGCACACTTGAAATCGATGAATAAATTCTATTCTAACTTGTCACTTACCATGCAAAACTTTAACGAATCGATGGAAGATTCTAAGCAGTTTAAAGAAGAGGTGAACAAGTTGGCTAAAAACCTTTCATCACTAAATGCAATTTACGGTAACATGCTATCGGCTATGAATAGCCCACGTGTATAATTTATCTAGTTTTTAATTTATATAAAAGAAAGCTACATAAAACATGGCAGGCGGAAAAGAAACAACAAGGCAGCGAATGATCAATATCATGTATTTGGTATTGTTGGCTATGCTTGCCTTAAACGTATCAGATACAGTATTAAATGCTTTTAAAAATATTAACGACAGTTTAGCTACCTCAAGAGATAACGTTAATGTAAGTATTGAGCAGCTTTTCTCTTCGTTTGAAAACTCGAAATTAAAAGAAGAACCGGCTCGTGCACAACCTATTTATGATAGAGCAAAACAAGCAAAAGCAGCAGCTGATGATTTAAATAACTTTATAGAAGGGATTAAAAAGAAGTTTACAGAAGCAGGTGATGGCGTTGACACGTTAACAGGAGATTTAAAGCGTAGAGAAAACATGGATATCGCTCAAGGTATCATGATTAATCAAGGCGAAGGTGAAAAATTAAAGGCCAAAATCAATGCAACTAGAGAAAAACTAATTTCCCTACTTGCTCCCGAAGACCGCGCAAACGTTTCATTTTCTTTGGAAGCTAAAGATCCAAAAAAAGGAAGAGGCGATTGGAAAGAAGTTAATTTTGGTGAAGGAACGCCTTTAACAGCGGCAATGACCAACCTAACAAAAATCCAAGCCGATACAAAAAATGCAGAAGCGGAAGTGGTTAAAAAATTATTTGGTAACATGGATAAGGCGGTTGTCAACATTGATAAATTTGCCGCAGTTGCTGTGGCACCAACTTCTTATGTTATTCAAGGTCAGCCTTATACCGCTGAAGTATTTTTAACAGCGAGTGATTCTAGATCGAATCCAGATATTACTGTGGGTGGAGGAAAATTAGCAGTTAAAGATGGTAAAGGTACTTATACAGGAAGCACGGGTAGTGTAGGCGTTTTTAAATGGGTAGGTACAGTACGCGTTCGTCAAACTGATGGACAAATTAAAGAATATAGAACACCAGAACAAAGCTATCAGGTAGCAAAACCGTCTGCTAGCGTTTCATCAGATAAGATGAATGTAATTTATGCAGGTATTCCAAACCCATTCTCGGTATCTGCTGCGGGTTTCCCTTTAGAAACTGTAAATGCCAGCGCTTCAGGTGCATCAATGAGTAAAATTGGTGCTGGAAAATACAACGTTATAGCAAGTGGTGGCCAAGTTGGACAGGAAGTTACAATTAATGTAACGGCTAGCAACGCTGGTAAAAATGTAAGTTTAGGTGCTCAAAAGTTTAGAGTGAAAGCCATTCCTGCTCCAGTTGCCAAAGTTGGTGGCCGTGCGGGGGGTGATATTGCCTCTGTGCAGTTGAAAAGTGAAACGGAAATTGAAGCGGATTTAGATGATTTTCCATTTGATGTGAAGTTCCGAATCCAACGCTTTAAATTAACAATTATAAAACCGCGTTCAGATGCGGTAACCATATCTGGAAGCGGAGGTAGTTTTGCAGGTGCTGTTAAAGCTGCGCTTAACTCAATTACTCCAAATACAAGAGTGTTTTTTGAAGATATTGTTTCTGTTGGTCCTGATGGGCGCCAGAGAATTTTACCTTCATTAGCATTTAGTGTAAAATAAAAAGATTATGAAAAGGATTTTAAGTATAGCTGTTTTAGTCTTAATCACAACGTTTGCTTTTGCTCAAAAAAAGCCAACTAAATTAGTACCTAAAAAACCAGATGCTGTTGCTGCTACACCAGTTGTAGACACTGTAAAAGCTCCGGTAAAAACGGCTAAAAAGAAGCTAAAGGTACCACCTAAAGATGGTTTCTATGCGCGTAAAGACATAGATAGTACAGAAATGGTGCCATTGGCAGATGTGCGTGAAGAAGATGTGTTTTATGCAAAAAGAATTTGGAGAGAAATAGATTTACGTGATACGGTAAATTCAGCATTAAAGTCGCCAAAATCAAGATTGATCGATGTGTTAATTTCTGCCATTAAATCTGAAGAATTAACAGCATATGCACCAATTGATAGCGCTCTAAACGAAGATGATTCTTTCCTAAACCCATTGACGGCAGATTCTGCAGCTAAATCTGCATTAGGAACCGCTGAAGTTTCGAACAACAAGACGGGAACTGTAACAACGGTTGTTAATGACTTTAATCCAGATTTATTTTTAAAATTCAGAATTAAAGAAGATTGGATTTTCGATGTTAAACGTTCTATTTTCGAGCCACGTATTGTGGGTATTGCGCCTTTGAAGCTAAATGATGTTTCGAAACAATGGCAGCCTGTTTTTTGGGTTTACTATCCAGAAGCCAGAGAAATTTTAACTAAGAAACGTTTGATTAACACCAACAACGATGCATCTACATTAAGCTTCGATGATTTCTTCATTCGTCGTTTATTTAGCAGCTACATCGTTAAAGAATCGAACCCAGGCGATAACAAGCTTAGAGATATTATTACGGATCCAAGAGAAAGACTTATGGAGTCAGAAAGAATCAAGAAATCTGTTCTTGATTACGAACAAGGTCTTTGGGAATATTAAATCATAATCCATCAACCGGATCAAATGAAAAAGGGAATCAACGTATGTTGGTTCCCTTTTTTTATGTGCGCTATTGTTTTTGGCTGATGCCTTAGGTTTTTTTTTCTTAGCTTTCGGGTTCAGCTGCCGTTTCTTGTGGACTAAAATACTGCTGAAGCGTAATCATCTGTTTTTTATTTAACACCGCTGCCAATTCTTTTTCAGTGGCTTCCCGTATTTTTTTAACTGATTTAAAATGAGTTAACAGCTTATCTGCGGTGGTTTTACCAATCCCTTCAATTTGCTCCAGTTCTGTTTTAAGGGTTCCCTGATCGCGTTTTTTGCGGTGAAAGGTAATTCCAAACCGGTGGGCTTCATCCCTCAACTGCTGAATTACTTTTAAGGTTTCTGATTTTTTATCAAGATACAAGGGGAAAGAGTCTCCTGGGTAGAACAGCTCCTCCAATCGCTTTGCAATTCCGATAACGGTAACCTTGTGTTCAATCCCGAGTAACTTCAAGCTTTTCATGGCAGATGATAACTGCCCTTTACCACCATCAATAATAATAAGTTGAGGCAAAGGTTGTTCTTCATCCAACATGCGCTTATACCTACGGAAAACGGCTTCCTCCATCGTCGCAAAATCATTAGGTCCTTCTACCGTTTTAACATTAAAATGCCGGTAGTCTTTTTTTGATGGTTTAGCATCTTTAAAAACTACGATGGCAGAAACTGGGTATTTACCCTGAAAGTTCGAGTTATCAAAACATTCGATGTGCTTGGGCAGTTGCGTTAACCTTAAATCCTTTTGCATGGTGGTTAAAATGCGATCGGTACGCAAGTCTGGATTCAGCTTTTCGTATTGATTTAGTTTCTCCTTTTTAAAGAAGAGCACATTTTTTTGCGAAAGTTCCAAAAGTTTCTTTTTCTCACCAAGTTTTGGAACCGTGAATCGTAAACTTTCATCCTCTAAAGAAAGATCAAAAGGAACGATAATTTCTCTTGATGTGCTGTTAAACTTAGTGCGGAATTCCAACATGGCAGTAGTTAAAAGCTCATCATCACTTTCGTCCAACTGCTTTTTAATTTCGATGGTTTGTGTTTGGATAATTGTTCCGTTCATCACCTTTAGGTAATTTACAAAAGCATAACGCTCATCCGATGCAATGCTTACCACATCCACGTTAGTTATGGCACTATTAACTACGGTAGATTTACTTTGATATTTCTCTAAAACCTGTAATTTTCTAGAATATTGGTGCGCCAATTCAAAGTTTAATTCCTCTGAAGCACTTTTAATGATACCCTTAACATCTCGGATTACATTGCCAATCTTCCCGTTCAAAATTTCCTTAATCTCAGCAATGTTTTTATCGTAATCGCTTTCCGATTGATAATTTTGGCAAGGGCCTTTACAGTTGCCAATCTGATATTCTAAACAAACTTTAAATTTCCCTTCCTCAATGTTTTTTTCATTTAAAGGCAAGTTGCAAGTGCGTAGAGTATAGGTTTCCTTAATCAAATCCAGAATGGTATGCATCATGCCAATTGAGCCATAGGGGCCAAAATAGGTCGATCCATCTTTAATTACTTTCCTAGTCCAGTAAATACGTGGATAATTTTCGTTCTTTACAATAATCCAAGGGTAAGTTTTATCGTCTTTTAGGTTAATGTTAAACTTCGGTTGATGCTTTTTTATTAAACTATTTTCCAATAGCCAGGCGTCAATTTCGGTATCAACAATCGTGAAGGTAATCTTCCTGATTCGAGAAACTAAAACCCTCGTTTTGCCGTTAAATTGATTTTTATCGCTATTGAAGTAAGAGCCAACCCGATTTCTGAGATCCTTGGCTTTTCCGATATACATAAGCTTGCCGTCCGCATCCCAATATTGGTAAACGCCTGGTTTGTGCGGAATAGCCGTTAATGCTGCTTTATGGTCGAAACTGCTCATTTGAGTACAAAAATAGGGTTAGGAAGTGAATATTCCGAATTGAAAGCGCTTTATTCTTTGCTTTGGCGTGCCCCAAGCTGCGCAAGGGTCAGGCTATCCGTTACAAGTCCTCATGCCGATGAAAAATCGGCATTCCGGGCTTTTCACTACTATCCTTCACGCGAAAGCTAACAGCTTAAAAGCCCAGTTTTTCATCAAGTTCGGTGGTTCCCTCTTCTTGTTTTTGATATTGATTGCAATCAAATACAATAGAAACACCGGATTTGGGCGCTTCGAAATCTGCGTGACTGATTTTAAGTGCGGGATTACCATATACACGCTTAATAAACCCTGCAAAAATCGGGAGCGCAGTATTCGCACCTTCACCTTGCCCTGTGCTTATGAAGTGAAAGGCCCTATCCTCGCAACCTGTCCAGACGCCAGTAACCAGCTGAGGGGTTATGGCCATAAACCATCCATCAGAATTGTTTTGGGTAGTTCCGGTTTTGCCGCCAATGGGCGCATTCACTTTATATTTATAATTTAGTCTTGATCCTGTTCCATTGGTAATTACACCTTTCAGCATCCTCGTCATTACGTAAGCCACTTCCTCACTCATCACGGGTTTCGGTATTGCTTTTTGTGAATAGAGTACGACACCATTCTTGTCTTCAACTCTTAACAAATAGATAGGCTGGGTATAAAAGCCCTTATTTGCAAAAGCGCCATAAGCACCCACCATATTATAAATCGATGAATCAAAAGTTCCTAATGCAATGGATGGATAGGCTGGAACGTTCGGGATTCCCATTTTGGTGGCTAAATTTGCTACCGCCACTGGGCCAACCTGTTTCATTAAATATGCTGTGATGTAGTTTTGAGAATAAGCCAGGGCTTTCTGCAACGTTAAAATTCCAGGTAGTGTTCCGGTAGATTTTGGTGTCCATGGTTCCCCATAGCCATCAATCGTAACAGGAACATTCGGAACGGTATAACAAGGCGAATATCCATTCTCGATGGCAACCGCATAGGTAAAGGGCTTAGCTGTAGAACCCACTTGTCTGGTTCCCATTTTTACTTGGTCGTATTTAAAATGTTCGAAATTAATTCCGCCAACCCATGCCTTTACATGACCGTTTGTAGGGTCCATAGTCATCATGGCATTACGCAAAAGCATTTTATAATAACGCACGGAATCAATGGGTTTCATGGTTGTATCCACATTTCCTTTCCAAGTAAAAATGGTCAGTTCAGTAGGGGTATTAAAATCCTGTTTAATTTCTTCGTCCGATTTTCCTTCTAACTTTAAAGATTTATATCGGTCTGATCGTTTTACGCCCTGCTCAATTTGCAAAGCCTTATCTCTAAATGGGTTTCTGCCTTTCCAACTGTTTATAAATTGTTGTTGCAAAATCTTCATGTATTCTTTTTGAGCTTCTTCTGCATACACTTGCATATCATAATTTAGTGTGGTGTATATTTTCAACCCGTCACGATCTAAATCATATGGTGTGCCATCAGATTTTGTAATGCCCTGCTCTTGAAAGATTGTTTTGATATCGCTTTTTAAAACCGAACGGAAATATGGTGCAATACCATCGTTAACCGTTGCCGCATTAAAATGCAAGCCCAAAGGTTTTTCTTTTTGCTCATCAAATTCTTGTTGGGTTAGGTATTCAGATTTTACCATCATGGCCATTACGGTGTTTCTTCGAGCTTTTGAGCGCTCTGGGTTTCGCGTAGGCGAGTACATGGTTATTCCTTTCTGCATACCCACCAAAGTGGCCGCTTCTGTAACAGATAGCTTATCTGGTGTGGTATTGAAATATACTCTAGCGGCAGATTTAATACCATAGGCTTGGTTACCAAAATCTACCGTATTCAGGTACATCGTAATAATCTCTTCTTTTGTATAGTTCCGCTCTAATTTAACAGCAACAATCCACTCTTTAAATTTTTGCATTACTCGTTTAAAGAAATTTCTTTGTCTTCCTTCTTCCGAAAAAAGGTTTAACGCCAGCTGTTGGGTAATGGTACTTCCACCTTGCTTTTTTCCAATCAGGTTATAAAATATGATGGTGAAGGTACGTTGAAAATCTATTCCTGAGTGTTCTTTAAAACGGATGTCTTCGGTAGCAATTAATCCGTTAATTACGTTGGGCGAAATTTCTTTATAGGTAACATTCGAACGGTTTTGAACAAAATATGTTCCGAGCGTTCGTCCATTTTCTGCAATAATTTCAGATGCCTGATTGCTTTTTGGGTGTTCAATATCCCGAAATGAGGGAAGCGCACCGAAAAGGCCAAATCCAATCATAGAAATGAATATTGCAAAAATTGCGATTCCACCAATTAATACTTTCCAAATGCGCAGACTGTATCTTTTTGTTTCTTCTTTTGAAAGGTCTTTGTTCATTGTATGTTATTTTTTACTAGGGATGATACAATTAATACACATTTTTAAATTTTGGGATGTGTAAATGCTAGCATCCTTAGTTTATTTGTGTTGCAAATATCGGCAACCTTATTGATAATTATTTTTGTAAAACTCCAGATATTCGTTAATTCGTTGTCTATCTTTCAATTTATCAAAATTTTCCTTGCTGATAATGAATCCTTTATATAGGTTTTCTGGAACTTTCATGATATTTTTCAATTGCCCTTTAATACTCTCTTGGTAAATTTTGGCATCTTCCAAATCAATAAAACTGGTTACATAAATCAACTGATCGTTATCCAGCTCTATCAATTTATGAACCAAATCATTATCGGGGTAATTTCCACGGTTAAATTGTCCAAGCCCGAAGCGCGATGAGCTTAAAGTAATTGTTGCATCTGCCACATCGATCACGTAATAGTAAGTATCTGATGTTGCTGTACTAAAGATGCTCGCAGGTTTAGTTGGATTAACAACAGGTTTTTCTGTTGGTTGCTCCACAGGTTTTTCAACGGCATTTTCAACAGGTTTTGTTACTGCAATTTTGGGTTCATCGGCAGCATTTACACTTTTTTCGATGGGTTTAGGTGCAGCTATTTCCGTTTTCACCTGATTTACAAAGCGAGGTTCATTTGCATCAAAGTCAATTAAAGCCACAGGGCGTTGTTTAAACTCTGCCAAATTTGCATCAATATATTTTAAGTGATCTTTAACTAAAGGCGTAATAATTTTATCGTCAGGGTAAAGCGAAGTAATGGCGTTAAATTCAGCTAATAAGGCATCTAACTTGGAAGTTCTACCCACAGCAATCGCTTTTAAATAAGCATATTGTGGTGCCAATTCATTATTTGGAAAAGCTTTAATGTTTTCATTTGCCTGATTCACTAAATCCCTATAATCTTTCTTTAAATAAGTATTAAAGGCCATGTTGTAGTTGTTGATTGCTACATTTTCCAATTGTTTCTGCTTCTCAGAAAAAGAAGGATCTAAAATGGTTTTGGCGAAGTTCGAATTTGGAAATTTGGTTAAAACCAGCTGTCTGTATTCG
This sequence comes from Pedobacter yonginensis, assembly GCF_003173595.1. Lineage (GTDB taxonomy): Bacteria > Bacteroidota > Bacteroidia > Sphingobacteriales > Sphingobacteriaceae > Pedobacter > Pedobacter yonginense. Next base: position 625,044 of record NZ_QGNZ01000003.1, on the reverse strand, counting down.
TTAGATTTTCCTTCATCAATACCTTTATAATTTAAGTGCAAACTATAATAAACCGCAACCAAATGATTGTTGTCTGGAAAGCGTTTGAGCAATTCTAGATAAACCTTTGTCGCTTCGCTTTTGTCGTTTAACTCCTGCTGGTAGAAGCTCGCAATGTCGAAATAAGCATCAATAATTTTTTGGTTCGATTTTGAAATCAAATCAGCAGTAGTTGGCAAACTGGTTAAATATTGTTTTTCTAAAGCGGTTTGAATGTTTGACAATGGCCCATTTGGATCATTTGCAGGGCTAATTCCATTGGCAACATTTCCGCCAGCCAAAATTTGATTGTTCTCTTGAGCAGAAGAGCGTACACTTAAACGCCAGTTATCCTCCAATTGCCTGTTTCCCCAACGTTTTTTAAAATCGGCAAAACCGTTACTGATTGCTGCATTGTTGTTGAAATAAAAAGTGTTGCCCGAGCCCGCCGCCGAATTTAACGATTGGTTTGGTGCATTAGGGTCGTTCAGGAACTGATTAGTAGTGGCTGTTGTGCTTAATGGGCTTACTTTTGGTGTTAAGAAGGCCCTAACCCTGTTTTCACGTTGGCTTTCTGGTAACCTAGCGATAGCCTGAAGCGTATCTTCTTTTGAAATGATGGTATAGCGATCGGTTAGGAACTGAAGATTATTCGCCTTTTTAACAATGTTATCATAGTCTGGAAAATTCTTAGGCAAACTCAGCACCGTGCTATCATAATACAGCTTGGCCTTGATGTAATTTTTAAAAGATTTGAAATTCAAATCCGCAATTTTTAAATAGGCTAATGCCTTTTGATTTTGGTTTTTGGTGCTTTTTCGAACTGATTTAAGGTAATTTTCTTCAGCTTTGATTAAGTTACCTTCCTTTGAAAACAGTTCGCCCACTTGGTAGTAAATTTGATCGGTGTAATCAAAATTTTTATCATCTTTTAATAGGGAGAGCAGAGCTTTCTCTTCATCTACCTTATAACCACTAATTAGCGCCTTCAACTTAATTCGTTGCAAATTTGCATGAAAGTACATTTCGAAGGATGCATTACTGTTTTCTACTTTATTATAATTAATAAATGCATTTTGAAAATCGTTTTCCTTTTCTTGCAATTGAGCAAGAATGTACTGCCAACGAATTCTAAGCTGCTTTTCATCGGCAATTCGTATTGCAGTTTCTAAGAGTAAAATAGCTTCTTTATAGCGCTTCTGGTAAATCCGCATTTGGGCGGTTGTGGCTAAGGGTTCTGCCAAATCTTTCTTTAGTTCATCTTCAGCACGTAGCATGGTATCTAAAATCTTATTGGCATAGTCCATGTTGTTCAGCTCCATTTGGCTTCTCGCTTTCCAATTAAGCGCCATTATGAAGGTTTTTAAATCCTTGCCATAAGTTTTCGCGGTATAATCAAAGTATTCTGAAGCAATAAAATAATTGCCTTTTAAATAATTGGCCTTTCCCAAAAGCATATAGGCATCATCAATATAATTGCTAAAACTTTTATCGTTAATGATGGTTTGACCTTTAAAAATTACCTCGTCCAATTGTTTATTGGCTACATCTGGCTTTAAAACCAAATTAACCTCAGGTTCAGGATCGAAATAAACGGGTAATATTTTTTCGTAGTTATCAGAATAACTTTGAATTAAACTTTCATTGTATTCGGTGAGTAAAACGTTTGAGTTGTAGATATAGTTATATCTTGCCGTCAGGTTTTGCATCCTGCGACTCACTGCTGTATCTTTAGGTGTTATACACCCGAAGGCGAAGAGCAGGCATAGGAAAAAGAGGAAGGGATTTAAGGGTTTGTTGGTGCGTTTTTTCAAGTATAATAAATCTCTTTAAGTGGATACACATTAAACAAAAATTAGGCAAAATTATTTTATTGAGCAACAAATTTTAATTATCCAAAGTTAATTTAATTATTGCATTAAAAAATGGAAAATAAGAAAGAAGAAAATTCCGGAAGAAAGATAAATGCAGCGGCTAAATATTCGGCTATTGGCTTTCAAATGATTGCCACTATTGGATTGTTAACCTTGATAGGCTATAAAATAGATCAGCATAGAAATAGTAAAACTAATTTAATTACAGCACTTTTTGCATTGGTTGGTGTTGGGATTGCTCTGTACCAAGCCATTCGCCAGGCGACAAGGTAATTTTTACTTTTTCAGTTACGAACTGTAATCGTTAATTGCCAACAATCTATCAATCAAACAATTTCAGATTAGCACGGGGCTTATCGCCCTAAAATCCTATCTTTGCAGAAGTTTTTATTTGCAAAGAAATTATTCCATTGAATCTGGCCAAATTTACGAGTCTATACCTCATTTTTATTGGTGCCCTAGTTGGCATTGTTGCTGTTTTACCCCTGATATTTTCTGGTTCGCAATTGTTTGTGCCTAATTTTTGGCTGATGTTTGGCTTCTTGGCTGGCATCACTTACATTGCTTATTTACTTGTTGATATTGGTATAAAACGGAACCCAGAAGCAGGTATTATGGCCATTATGGGATCTATTGCGGTGAAGATGTTATTTTGTATGGCTTTTGTGCTGATTTACAGTATTAAAGTGAAGGGAATTGGGCTAATATTTCTGCTAAATTTTTTTTCTTTATATTTATTGTTTTCAGTCTTTGAAGTTTACTGTTTGTTACGTAACTTGCGCCACCAAAATTTAAAGTAAAAATCTGCCAATAAATGGATTGTAACCAAGTTTTTGTGTCGAAAGTTAAAAGGCTAATTGTTGTTTTTACGCTTTTAATAGCGTTTTTATCTGTTAAAATTGATGCTTTCGCTCAAGTTGATAGTGCTGTAGTTCCTGTTGATAGTGCCGTAGCTAAAACTGCTGAAGCAGTTTCTGGCGAACATGGTACTGAAGAGCATGGTAAAGAAAAATTCGAGCCAACTAAGGTAATTATGGAGCACATTGCGGATTCGCACATGTGGCATTTCTGGGGACATGTTTCCATGCCGCTTCCAGTAATTCTTTATACCTCAAATGGATTGGAGTTTTTCTCATCTGGTCACTTCCATCATGGAGAAGAAGATTATAAGGGCACATATAACACTTACCGTTTGGTTGAAGATCACATCAAAGTAGTTGGTGCTGATGGGCAAGTAGATGAAGCCGCTAGTAAAGCCGTGTTGGATTTTTCAATCACAAAAAACGTTGCTGCAATGTTTGTAGCAATTTTCTTAATCGTTGTTGTGTTTACTTCTGTTGCAGCATCATACAGAAAGCGTGTTGGAAGAGCTCCTAAAGGGTTACAGTCTTTCTTAGAGCCAATTATCGTTTTCGTTAGAGACGATATTGCAAAGCCTAACATCGGTCATAAATACGCGAAGTTTATGCCGTATTTGTTAACGGTGTTTTTCTTTATATGGTTTAATAACTTATTGGGTCTTTTCCCAATTTTCCCAGGTGGGGCAAATGTTACGGGTAATATTGCTTTAACATTTGTGATGGCTTTGGGCACGATGATTATCGTTAATATCAATGGAAACAAATATTATTGGAAACACATTTTTAGACCAGATGTTCCTTGGTGGTTGTATCCGATTATGATTCCTGTTGAGTTAATCGGTATCATTTCTAAACCATTTGCCTTAATGATTCGTTTGTTTGCGAACATTACTGCTGGTCACATTATCGTATTAAGTTTAATATCCTTAATATTTATTTTCGAAACGCTAGCTATTGCTCCAGTTTCAGTAGCATTCGTATTGTTTATGGATGTGTTGGAGTTGTTGGTGGCATTTTTACAAGCCTTTATTTTTACATTACTTACTGCGCTTTTTATAGGTATGGCAGTAGAAGAACATCATTAATAGAAAACTATTTTTTACAATTAATATAAATTAAATTAGTTATGGTAGGTTCAATCGCGGCAATTGGTGCCGGTTTAGCAGTAATCGGTGCAGGTATCGGTATCGGTCAAGTAGGTGGTAAAGCAATGGAAGGTATTGCTCGTCAACCAGAAGCTGCATCAAAAATTCAGACTGCAATGATTATTGCTGCTGCCCTTATTGAGGGTGCTGCTTTATTCGGTGTAGTAGTTGCATTATTAGGAAACAATCCTCAGTAATTCAAACTGAAAAATTTAGGCAGGGTATTTAACGATTGGTTATTTACCCAGCCTTAATAACAAAGATTATTTTAAAAATTAGATAAAATGGAATTAGTAACCCCAAGCATAGGATTAGTTTTTTGGACCGGAATATCGTTCATCTGCTTATTAATATTACTTAGGAAATTTGCGTGGAAGCCTATTTTAGGTGCTATACATGAGCGTGAGCAGAGTATTGATGAGGCTTTAAACAAAGCTGAATTGGCAAAACAAGAAATGGCTCGTTTAACTGCTCAAAATCAAGACTTAATGCAACAGGCACGTGCCGAACGCGATGAGATTTTGAAAGAAGCTAAAACCCTTAAAGACGGAATCTTAAACGAAGCAAAAAAACAAGCTCAGGTAGAGGGTTCTAAATTAATCGAAAAAGCTAAGATTGAAATTGAAAACCAGAAGAAAGCAGCTTTAGCTGAAGTTAAAGATCAGGTTTCTACGCTATCATTAGAGATTGCTGAACGTGTGTTACGTACCCAATTGGATGATAAAACAAAACAAGAGGCTTTGGTAGCTAATTTGTTAAAAGACGTTGAATTAAACTAAGACATTAGATTTGAGATGATAGACTTGAGCACAGTATGGTGTTTCATATCTCAAATCTCACATCGCATAACTAAAATTTATGTCAGAAATTAAAGTTGCAAGCAGATATGCCAAATCGTTAATAGATTTATCCGTTGAAAACAACGCTTTAGAATCTTCTTATAATGATATGGTTTTGTTTGAAAAAGTGGTTGACGAAACCCCTGAGCTAGAAGCGATATTGAAAAACCCAATTGTACCTTTAGATAAAAAGACGGGTATTTTGAATGGTATTTTTGCTGATAAGGTAAGTAAGTTAACCATCACCTTTTTCAAAATCGTAATTAGCAAAGGTCGTTCTGCAATTCTATTTGCTACTGCTAAACAATTTGTACAACAATATAATCTAATTAAAGGGATTGTTACTGCTGATGTAACTACTGCAACCGCTTTAGGGGCAACAGCTAAAGATCAAATTGTTGATATTGTAAAAAGAGAATTAGGTGCCAATCAGGTTATTGTTAATGAGAAAATTGATGATAAACTAATTGGTGGTTTTATACTTAAAGTTGGTGATAAGCAATTTGATGCTAGTATTGCGAGCGGTTTGAGTAAACTTAAAAAGGAATTTGCGGCTTAATTAAAGGACTGGATGATCAATACATCCTCATTTTGTTTTAAAACTATGAGGGGTACTGAAATAACCCAAGAACTACAGCCCCAAAATATATAAACCCGATTGGCAGCAATAGCCTTTGAAGCTGAAAGCGAAAAGCTTAAGCAGAAAGCGGGACGACAAAAATAAAAGAACTACAAGATTTACATTTACAAAAAGATATAATTAAAATTATGGTAGAGGTAAGACCAGACGAAGTATCGGCAATTATCAGACAGCAATTGGCGGGCTTTAAATCAGAAACCGAACTGGAAGAAGTTGGTACCGTGTTGCAAGTGGGCGACGGTATTGCCCGCGTTTACGGTTTAACTAAAGTTCAATCGGGAGAGCTGGTTGAATTTGCAAATGGATTACAAGGGATTGTATTAAACCTTGAAGAAGATAACGTTGGTGTGGTACTTTTAGGTGCTTCTGACGAGATTAAAGAAGGTGATACCATTAAACGTACCAAAAAAATTGCCTCTATTAAAGTTGGTGAAGGTATGCTTGGCCGCGTAGTGAACACTTTGGGTTTACCTTTAGATGGTAAAGGCCCAATTTTAGGTGAAACTTACGAAATGCCTTTAGAGCGTAAAGCGCCAGGTGTAATTTATCGCCAGCCAGTAAACGAGCCTTTACAAACAGGTATTAAAGCAATTGATGCAATGATTCCAATTGGTCGTGGTCAACGTGAGTTGGTTATCGGTGACCGTCAAATTGGTAAAACTGCTGTTTGTATTGATACTATTATTAATCAAAAAGAATTTTATGAAGCAGGCCAACCTGTGTTCTGTATTTATGTAGCCATCGGTCAGAAAAACTCTACCGTTGCAAACATTGTACGTACACTAGAAGAAAATGGCGCTTTACCATATACTGTTGTTGTTGCTGCTTCTGCTGCTGACCCTGCTCCAATGCAGTTTTACGCTCCATTTGCAGGTGCTGCAATTGGTGAGTTTTTCCGCGATACGGGTAAACCAGCTTTAATTGTTTATGATGATTTATCTAAACAAGCAGTTGCTTACCGTGAGGTATCGTTGTTGCTTCGCCGTCCACCAGGTCGTGAGGCTTATCCAGGAGACGTTTTCTACTTACACAGTCGTTTGTTAGAAAGGGCTGCTAAGATTAATGCAAATGATGATATTGCTAAAGCAATGAACGATTTGCCAGAATCTATCCGTCATATTGTTAAAGGTGGTGGTTCGTTAACTGCACTTCCTATTATCGAAACCCAAGCGGGAGACGTTTCAGCATATATTCCAACCAACGTAATTTCGATTACTGATGGTCAGATTTTCTTAGAGTCGAACTTGTTCAACTCAGGTATTCGTCCGGCAATTAACGTAGGTATCTCGGTATCACGTGTGGGTGGTAATGCTCAAATTAAATCGATGAAGAAAGTAGCAGGTACGTTAAAGTTAGATCAAGCGCAGTACCGTGAGCTAGAGGCTTTCTCTAAATTCGGTTCTGACTTAGATGCAGCAACTAAATCTGTTTTAGATAAAGGTGCACGTAACGTACAAATGTTAAAACAAGCACAGTTTACACCGTTTACGGTAGAAAAACAAGTTGCTATTGTTTATGCAGGTACTAAAAACTTAATGCGTAGCGTTCCGGTTGATAAGGTAAAAGAATTCGAAACTGAATATTTAACTCAATTGGAAATGCGTCATCCGGAAACTTTAGCGGCATTAAAAGCTGGTAAGTTTGACGATACCATTACTGGAGTTTTAGATACAGTAGCGAAAGAGATTTCAAGTAAATATTAATAAGGATAGAGTTTTTAGTATCAAGTATCAAGACGAATTTTTTTAAAACAATCTTGTTACTTGATACTGCTAAAATAAACTAATTAGATACAGGTTACTGAGTTTCGAATAGCAGTCTGGACCCAAATCCAAATCTATGCTCGATACTTAATACTCGATACTAAAAAAGAATGGCTAATTTAAAAGAAGTAAGAAACCGAATCGCATCGGTACAATCAACCCAGCAGATTACCAAGGCTATGAAAATGGTTTCGGCAGCGAAGTTGAAGCGTGCAACCAATGCAATTATCGCTTTACGTCCTTATGCAACTAAACTGAAAGAGATTTTAGGTAATCTATCTGCTAGTTTAGAGGGTTCTTCGTCGCCTTTTATTCAAGAGCGTGAACCGAATAAGGTTTTGATTGTTACCGTATCATCAAACCGTGGTTTGGCTGGTGCTTTTAACATGAACGTAATTAAAGCGGCCAATAATTTAATTGCTGAAAAATATAGCGAACAGTTGAAAAACGGTAATGTGAGCATTATTTCTATCGGTAAGAAAACACAAGATTTTTACGAAAAACGTAATTATAAAGTTATTGGTAATAACAACGAGCTTTATTCGGCTTTAACTTTCGAAAATGTAACCAAAATTACAGATGCCATCATGGCTGGGTTTATTAAAGGTGATTTTGATAAAGTTGAAGTAGTTTACAATCGTTTTAAAAATGCAGCTGTTCAAATTATTACTTCTGAGCAATTGTTGCCATTGCCAAAAGCCGAAGAAACAAAGGTTGAAACAAAATCAACCAATGTAGATTACATTTTGGAACCATCACAAGAAGAAATTGTTGAACAGTTAATTCCTAAATCGGTTAAAATTCAATTGTATAAAGCTGTGTTAGATTCTCATGCATCTGAACATGGTGCACGTATGACATCAATGGATAAAGCAACTGAAAATGCTGGTGAATTATTGAAAGCATTAAAGCTTTCTTATAACCAAGCCCGCCAGGCCGCGATTACGACAGAATTAACGGAGATTGTAAGTGGTGCAGCCGCATTGAATGGATAATAACAAAATCCTTTAAAAAGATTTAAAAATATCAAGGCCCATTTCTGCAAAGAATGGGCTTTTTTATTTTTCACTAATTCTCAAATCCAAAATTATTATGATTATTTTGGATTTTAATCCAAAATTATTATGTTTTTATTGGATTGTAATCCAGAATTATTATACTTTTGTATGTTGATTAAAAGGTATGATTGTTAGAAAACAAATTGACTATGCTTTGGCACGGCTTTTTAGAGGGAAGGCTTTCATCGTTTTTGGCCCTCGACAAACGGGTAAGACAACCTTTGTAGAGCAATTATTGGCGGAAGTTAATAAAAAGACTTTGTACCTTAACGGTGATGATGCTGATGTAAGGGAGCGTTTAGCTAAACCAAATGCTACGCAGATTGCACAATTGCTTGGCGATTATGAAATACTTTTTATAGATGAGGCACAGCGGATTTCTGAAGTTGGTTTATTAATCAAGATTATCGTTGATCGATTTAAAAGTGTTCAGGTCATCGCAACAGGATCTTCGGCTTTTGAGTTGTCTGATAAAATTAACGAACCCTTAACGGGAAGAAAGTATGAAATGATGCTTTTACCATTTTCGTATGCGGAACTGGTTAATCATACCGATTTTATTACTGAAGAAAGGTTTATAGAACAGCGTTTAATTTACGGCTCTTATCCCGAAGTGATTAATGACCCTCAACACGCAGAAGAGCACTTAAAATTATTGGCTGATAGTTATCTATATAAAGATTTATTTGCTTTGGAAGAGGTAAAGAAACCTTTACTGTTTGAGAAAATTGTGAAAGCTTTAGCCTTGCAGATTGGAAGCGAAGTTAACTTTTCTGAACTGGCTCAGTTGGTAAAGGCTGATCAAAAAACAGTAGAAAAGTATATCAGTTTATTGGAAAAATCGTTTGTTATTTTTACACTACATGCTTTTTCTGGTAATGTCAGGAATGAAATTAAAAAGAATAAGAAAATCTATTTCTACGATACCGGGATAGTAAATGCCGTTACCCGAAACTTTAGTTCTTTATCAAATAGGAATGATGTTGGTGCTTTATTTGAAAATTATATGATTGCAGAGCGGATTAAATATTTGCAACAAAATCAACTCGAAGCCCAAACTTTTTTTTGGCGTACCACCCAGCAGCAGGAAATAGATTATATCGAACAAACCGATCAACGACTTTTGGCTGTAGAATTTAAATGGAATGAAAAAGGTAAAAATAAAATACCGGTTACCTTTACACAGGCTTACCCAAAAGCAGAAGTATTAATTTTATCAAAAGCAGAAAGAGGTATTTTTTTAAAAACTTAGTTTAAAGTAGGCTTGTTGTCTTTGTCTGTTATTTCTCCAATCATGAAAAAATATATTTTTATCGTTTTAGTGCTGCTCTCAACTGGTGCTCAGGCTCAATCTCCAGCCAGAGACTACACAAATGCTGTGCTATGGCAACAAACATCTGGTGAGTACAGGGCCTTGTGTTTCCAAGCCTATAATTTCGCTCGCTTTTCCCTTAAGGAAGCGCTATGGGCAAATACCAGCAAGAAACCAAATTGCATCATTGTTGATATTGATGAAACCGTTTTAGACAACTCTCCATTTCAAGGCCATGAAATTAAAAAAGATTTAAGTTATAGCCCTACCGATTGGACGCAGTGGACCAATCTATCTCAAGCCGATACGGTACCGGGTGCTTTGGCTTTTTTAAAATTTGCAGCAACCAAACAAATTGAAACCTTTTATGTGAGCAATCGTGATGAAAAGGATTATCCAGCAACGCTAAAAAATCTTCAAAATTATGGGTTCCCGTATGCGGATGATGCTCATTTGTTAGTTGCTAAGGGTACATCTAATAAAGAGCCCCGCCGGCAGAAGATTGCTGAAACGCACAACATCTTATTGCTTTGCGGAGATAACTTAAGCGATTTTAGCAACGTTTTCTATCGCGATGGTAAGAATACATTTGAACAAGTTGGTAGCAACCAAGCACTGTTTGGAACTAAATTTATTGTTTTGCCCAACCCAATGTATGGCGATTGGGAAAAACCTTTGTATCAAGGCGAAAAGCTAAGTGAAAAAGATAAAGCACAACAACGTTTAGAACGGTTAAAAAGTTACTAAGTATTTATAAATATTCAGCAATAAGTATTACTTTTGCAACATCATAAAATAAAATTCATTATGGAAAACGAATTAAAACACAATACAGAAAGCATGAAAACGGCTAACCAGCCAGGTATTTATAAAATGATGATTTTTGGCGTACTGGTTTGCATGGTTGGTACTTATGCACGTTTTGCATTTGATTCTTGGGTTTTATCTTTAGTTTCTTGGATTATCTTATTTATCGGTGCGGTTATTTGCATCAAAGGTGTTTTCAAAATTTTAGACGCATAAGAAAAACTTCATATAAAAAATATCGAAAGCCGATTGTGAATTTTCATAATCGGCTTTTTTTTGCCCCTTGCTTTTTGTTGAAAAACAAGGTTTACAAGGGCTATTGACATGTGCTTTCAGCTAACGGGTTACCTAAATCAAATTTCTGTATAAAGGGGAAATAAGACGTTGAAAAACTAACCATAAGCGTCTAACTTCTAATGGCCATTTGAAGCAATATTTTAAAATGATAACATTTTTAGAACCACGAAATCATGAAAAGGAATATTATTGCTTTGGCCTTATGTGCCATATTATTTGGCTGCAATAGCGAAAAAAAATCAGAATCAGCAGACATCGTTTCAGCGAATGATGAGCAGGAAACTGCTCAAAATGAATTGGCCAGAAAGGTAATAAAAACGGCAGATATGCGGTTTAAAGTTAAAGATGCTGTTAAAACCAAACTCGAAATTAGTAAAATTGTAGCCGATCTTGATGGCTCAATCGTAGAATCTACCATCCAAAGTACAATCTTAAACCGAGAACGCGTTGCTTACACAACCGACTCTTTGCAAGAAACCACAGTATTCAAATCAGAAGGCGTAATCATTGCCAAAATACCACCAACTTACCTTAATATTTTTAGCGATTTATTAGCAAAATCTGCTGAGCAAGTAGATAGTGCGAAAATGCAGGCTGATGACCAGAGCATAGAATATTTGCGCAATCGCTTAAAAACAAAAAATAGAGAAGAAGGATTAAATGTTGAAAAGCAGATTGCAGCTAAAAATGCAAAATCAGCCAATGAAGTGATCCAAATGAAAGATGAAATTGTAGATCGGAAAATGGACAATCTAAACATCAATGATAAGAGTAAGTTAAGTACGGTAACGCTTAGTTTTTATCAAGATAAAGGGGTTAGAAAAGTTATCGTAGCGAATGATAATTTGAGCGCCAACCGACCAGCTTTTTTCAATCGCTTGGGAATGGGTCTCAACTCTGGCTGGCAAATGTTTCAAGAAGTTGTATTGTTTTTAGCAAGTTCTTGGGTGCTCATTTTATTGGGGCTTATGGCTTTTATAGGTTTTAAGGTTTACAAACGGAAACATAGCCAAGCTTAAATGGCCAAATAGGCAAGCACAAATGGTACGACTCTATGTTTCGTATTTTCTTCGAAACATAGAGTTTCTTATAAAATGCCAATAGTTTTATTTGTTATGCGCGCACACTTCTTGGTTTTAACTCCTAATGTTTTGGCAATTACATTAACTGTATATGTAAAGTTCTGGCTTTGAGCCTTGCTTTAGTAAACCTGCGTGCTTAAACCCGACAGAAGCGGCAGCCCCGAAATGCAATGAAGGGCTATAGCGAATGGCGGGACTGCTTTTGCCCAAATGCATCTGTATTTGCTTTCCAATAAATGGTATCCTTATTTGATTGATTTTAAGCAGCAATATTTAAATTACGGGTTAAGTTGCTATTTCTTCGCTTTTACAGTTAAGCCCTTAACTTTGGTCTTATTATCGCTTACGAAAGATTCCCAACCGGAGTAGGTTTTTGATTTCCCACCACTGGTAATTTTCTGGAAGGAATGGCACATGGCAACAGCCAAGCCATCGGTAGCATCTAAAAATTCGGGGGTTTCTTTAAAGTTTAGCAATCTTTGCAACATCGATGCAACTTGTTCTTTAGTGGCGTTGCCATTGCCTGTAATGGATTGTTTAATTTTTCTTGGAGAATATTCGGTTACCGAAATATTGCGAGATAGGGCGGCTGCGATTGCAATGCCTTGTGCTCGGCCCAATTTTAAAAGTACCTGTATGTTTTTTCCATAAAATGGGGCTTCAATAGCCAAAACATCGGGCTTATATTGATCAATTAGAACGACTGTCTTTTCGAAAATTCTTTGAAGTTTTAAAAATGGATCATCTAGATGAGTCATTTTTACAACGCCCAAACTAATTAACTCTGTTTTATTTCCCTTCTCCAAGATTACGCCATAGCCCATCACCGCAGTGCCTGGATCTATGCCCATAATGACGCGTTCCTTTTTTTCGTTCAACATTACAGCAATATTAAGCATATTTGCAAACTAAAAGGAAAATCTTGACAGGTAAGCACAAAAAAATATTATCCATTCTAATAAAGGCCGCAATTGTATTATTTGCTTTTTGGTTTATCTATCATAAAATTGTAGCAAACAAAAATCTACAAAATTTTGAAGGGCTTTTAAAGGATATTGGCGGTGCAGAGATTTTTTTTGTAATTGGTTTGGTTTTCTCCTTAATGCTGGTGAACTGGATTTTAGAAGCGGCCAAGTGGAAAAGGTTGATGAGTCATATAGAGCGCATTAGCTTTTGGCGGGCAATTGAATCGGTTTTTTGTGGCCTAACCTTGGCCATTTTTACTCCAAACCGTTTGGGCGAATACGGTGGACGAGTTTTCTTCTTATCACCCAAGAGGCGCATTGTAGGCATTGTGGCCATGACAGTTGGCAATATTGGTCAACTCGTTCTTACGAACGTTTTCGGGGCAATTGCAGCCTGTTTTTTCATTTACAGATTTATTCCAATAGATCATTTGATGTTTATGGCTGTAGTTGTGTTGGCTTCTGCTTTTTGTTTGTTTTTTATTGTCTTCTACTTCAACATACAATGGCTCAACGGAATTTTATTATCCTTCAAACTAACCAGAAAGTATAAGAAATTTTATAGCATTTTAGGTCGATATAGAAAAGGCGAGCTATTTAAAATCATCCTTTTTTGCTTGGCTAGGTACATGGTTTTTAGTTCACAATATTTTATCTTATTTGTTTGGCTCGTACCAGGTTTGCAGTACGCAGATATTGTAATGATGACCTGTTTATTGTTTCTAATTCAATCGGCTTTGCCCTCTTTAGATCTTTTTGACGTTGGGGTTAGGAGTGTAACCGCTGTGGAATTGTTTAAGCATGTAACCAATCAGCATGTGGCGGTTATTGCATGTACGGCAAGTATTTGGCTGATAAATATTATTATTCCTGCTATATTAGGCACTTATTTCGTTTTTAAACTTAATTTTTTTGGAAATCCTAAAACTCATTAGTCTTTTATCGGCTGCATTAACCTTAATTTATGGCATTCTGGTCTTAAGTTTTATTAGAGGCTGGCATAAATTAATTTATTTCACACCGATAAATTCTGAGGCAAAAACCAAAGTTTCGATTATTGTTGCTGCCCGAAATGAGGAGAATAACATTACCAAAACCATCGAAGATTTAATCGCTCAACAATATCCTAAGCGCTTAACAGAAATTATCATTATCGATGATCATTCTACAGATTGTACAGCAGAAATTGTACTGAGCTATTCAGATAGAGGGGTTAAGTTAATCAAGCTAAATGAAGATCGGGCACTTAACTCATATAAGAAAAAAGCAATTCAAACCGCTATCGGAACTTGTATTGGCGACTTAATTATTACAACTGACGCTGATTGCAGAATGGGTGTAAATTGGCTTTCCACAATTGTTAGCTTATATGAGGAAAAGGATTTCAAGATGATTTCTTCGCCTGTTGCTTACTTTCAAGAGAAAAGCTTTTTCGAAAGACTACAATCGTTGGAGTTTTTATACTTAATTGGTTTGGGCGCATCTACCATCGGGAACAAGCAACCTTCTACCTGTAATGGTGCAAATTTAGCCTATGAGAAAGCGACCTTTTATGAAGTGGGTGGCTTTCAGGGGATAGATGATTTAGCTTCTGGTGATGATGAATTGCTATTGCACAAAATCGCAGCAAAATATCCAGATCAAATTGGTTTCCTTAAAAATAGAGAAGCAATTGTATATACCCATGCAAAAGAAAATCTAAGTGCATTTATTGAGCAGCGGAAAAGGTGGGCATCAAAAAGTACTCGGTATAAAAACAAGGCCATAATTGTTTTAGGGGTTTTAATTTGGATTTTTAATTTGAGTATTCTGGGTAATTTTATAGCTGGGCTGTTTTTTAGTGGGTTTTTAACTGTCACATTTTATCAGTTATTGGTTAAAATGATTTTAGAAACCTTATTTTTATACGATGTAACTGGCTTTGCAAAGCGTAGAAGTTTACTCATCTTAATCCCTATTTTAAATGTGTTGCACATACTTTATATGGTCTATATCGGCATTGCCGGAAACAGTGGGAAATACAATTGGAAAGGCAGAATGGTTAGATAATGGATAATAGCCCATCTAAAAAGGTTTGGTTAAAGTTTAAGCGCAATAAATTTGCTTTTGGTGGCCTCATATTTATTTTGCTATTGATGCTAATGGGGGTTTTGGGCTATTTAATTATGCCTGATGATTCTCCAAATGCAAACGTTCAACGCGTTCAAATTGCGAAGTTGAAACCAGGTGCAAAGTTTAAGTTTCTGATTATTGAACGCTACGATCATATCAAAAAGGTAGGTTTCTTTGAGCGGATGCTCAACGGGCAGAAACCCAACTTTAAAAGTGTTCCAATTACTTCATACAAACTTGAAAACAATCGTGTTCTGGTTACGGAATATATTGGTGAAGACGAGAAGGCCGAAGAAAGTAAGTACGAACTTAAAGAACTTTGTCCGAGTTGCGTATTGCCATCGAAATCTGAAACACAAAAAGACATTTTTGAAAAGAACAATATTTATTCGCAAACCTTTCTGTTAGGAACTGATATATACGGCAGAGATTTGTTGAGCCGTTTGATTTTAGGTATCAGAGTTTCTCTATCCGTTGGTTTAATGGCGGTGCTCATTTCATTATTCATTGGGGTAAGCTTGGGCGCAATTGCGGGTTACTTTGGCGGACGGGTAGATGCCGCAATCAGTTGGTTTATGAACGTAGTGTGGTCCTTACCTTCGTTGCTTTTGGTTATCGCCATCTCTTTCGCGCTTGGAAAGGGCTTTTGGCAAATCTTTATTGCTGTCGGTTTATCTACATGGGTTGATGTAGCCAGATTGGTAAGGGGGCAGGTAATGGCCTTAAAAGAAGTAGAATTTGTAGAAGCCGCAAGAGCTTTGGGTTTCAGTACAAGCAGAACCATCATTAAACACATATTGCCAAATATAGCAGGGCCAATATTGGTGGTGGCCTCTTCAAATTTTGCGTCGGCAATTTTGCTTGAAACGGGCTTGAGTTTTCTTGGCTTTGGGGCCCAACCGCCTATGCCAAGTTGGGGCAGTATGATTAAGGAGCACTATGGTTACATTATTATGGATGCGGCCTACCTTGCCGTTTTACCTGGCTTAGCCATTATGCTTACGGTTTATGCATTTAATGTTTTGGCCATCGGTTTACGAGATGCCTTTGATGTTAAAGGACAGAATGTTACGGTTTAATAGCCTTCTTAACAATTAACTAATCCACCAATTTGCCGATTTACTATTCAACTAAGTCAAATATATATTTAAATTTGTGCTGATGTTATTAAACTGTTATCAACAAGAATTTTTAGAAGCTGGCTGTGATGAAGCGGGAAGAGGTTGCCTTGCTGGGCCTGTTTTTGCGGCTGCTGTAATTTTGCCTAAAGATTTTAATTTTGAAGGTTTAAACGATTCAAAACAACTGAGCCACCAGCAGCGAGAAGAGTTACGGCCAATTATAGAAACACAAGCCCTGGCTTGGGCAGTTGCTTCTTGCGATCATGAAGAAATCGATCAAATTAACATTCTGAATGCCTCTTTTTTGGCTATGCACCGAGCCATTGAAAAATTGCATACCCAACCTCAATACTTAGTTATTGACGGCAACCGATTTAAAGCATTCCCGGCAATTCCGCATAGTTGCATTATAAAAGGGGATGGAAAATACCTGAATATTGCCGCAGCATCTATTTTGGCCAAAACACACCGTGATGAATACATGACGAATCTCCATGTAGAATTTCCGCAGTATAATTGGCAACAAAATAAAGGCTATCCAACAATTGCGCATCGTAAGGCCGTAATGGAAATTGGATTATCGCCTTTTCATCGCAAAACTTTCAACGTACGCGATCCTCAACTCGAATTGTTTTAAATAAAAGCCTAAATTTTTGTATTTTCACAACATTGTGAAAATACTATTCATTACTAAGCGGGTTCCCTTTCCGCCAAATAGTGGTTATCCAATTGTGGTTTACAATACCATGAAAGGCTTGCTTCAGCTTGGTGCAGACATTACTTTGTTCAGCTTGAACCCGATAAAAGGCAGGATAGATAGAGAAGACATTTACGATCCAGTATTCGAAAAAATCAATTTTCACAGTTATGAACTCGATACCAGTGTAAATGTTTGGTCGGCGTTTTTTAATATTTTCACCAACCAATCTTACAACGTTTCAAGGTATTACAGCGAAGAAGCGGCCCGCCAATTGGAAAATATATTACGTGAAAATGTTTTCGATGTTATTCAATTTGAGGGTTTATTTGTGGTTCCTTATCTGGACGTGGTTAAAGAAAATAGTAATGCAAAGCTCATTTACCGAGCGCATAATATCGAATTTACCCTATGGGAGCGACTTTCTCACTCGGAGAGTTTCCTCATCCGAAGAAAGTATTTGGCTTTTCTAGCGCAGCGATTGAAGGCTTATGAAACCGATCAGATTAATCGATTCCACCAAATTTTTGCCATAAGCGAACCCGATCGGCAAAGCATTTTAAGGTTCGGTTGCGAAATACCGATGTCTGTTTTTCCCGTGGCGATCGATTTGGATAGGTATAAAGTGGATAAGAGTAAAACCAGTTTTCCAACGCTTTTCCATTTGGGTGCAATGGATTGGCGACCAAACCAAGAAGGTTTGGAGTGGTTTCTAGATGATATTTGGCCAGATATTGAAAAATTAAATAAGGATTTAAGA
This sequence comes from Pedobacter yonginensis, assembly GCF_003173595.1. Taxonomy (GTDB): domain Bacteria; phylum Bacteroidota; class Bacteroidia; order Sphingobacteriales; family Sphingobacteriaceae; genus Pedobacter; species Pedobacter yonginense. The sequence continues at coordinate 607,694 of NZ_QGNZ01000003.1, read as the reverse complement.
TTTTACATTGCTGGCAAGCACATGCAACGGCATTTCTTCGATTATGATTCTGATAACTTAATTGTAGAGGGCGAGGTTTTTGATGCGATTGAATTTATGAATTCTAAGGCCATCATGATTGTTCCTTTAATTTCGGGAACGGGAATGAGGGTAAAAATAATTGAGGGCATGGCGATGAAAAAATGCATTATTGCCACAACAACCGCCGCAGAGGGAATTAATTGTAAGCATGGCCACGATATCTTAATCGCAAATTCTGCAGATGAGTTTTACCGATCAATTTTACAATGTATCATCAACCCTAAAAAATGGATGGAAATTGGCGATAACGCCAGAGTAACGGTGGAAAAAGATCACGGTATTCAGTTAATTACAGCTAAAATGCTGGAAATTTACGAGGGCTTGGTGAGCGCTTAATCGCGGTTTATAATCTAAACAGGTTAAATTTCCCTTCCAATGGCCAGTTAAGAATTGCAAATCTTTAGCAGAAATTCTAGATTGGGCTAATGTTGCCTTTGCCCTCAAAAACAAAAGCTATTAAAAGGAGGAATGCACTGTTTTTCATTTAGATTTTATCTTAATAAAAATATAATCGAATATTTCTCAACTTTTCGCCTTTAAGAGTTCTCTCGCTGATAAATTTAGACCGAAAATTACCTTTTTCTTAGTACTTTTGCCCGCAAGAAAAACAAGGATGAAAAACACAGCATTAACGAATAAACACATCGCTTTAGGCGCTAAAATGGTTCCATTTGCAGGCTATAATATGCCTGTAACTTACGAAGGTATAAACGCAGAACATGCAACAGTTCGTAATGGTGTTGGTGTTTTTGATGTGAGCCACATGGGCGAATTTATTTTGAAGGGCGAAAATGCTTTAGATCTAATTCAGCGTGTAACCAGTAACGATGCTTCAAAGCTGTATGATGGAAAAGTGCAATACTCTTGCTTGCCAAATCAAGACGGTGGCATTGTTGATGACCTTTTGGTATATCGGATTAATGAAAAAGCCTATATGTTGGTTGTAAATGCATCAAACATAGAAAAAGATTGGAATTGGATTAGTCAGTTTAATGATAAGGGTGTAGAGATGCACAATATTTCTGATAAAACATCCCTTTTAGCCATTCAAGGCCCTAAAGCAGCAGATGCCTTGCAAACCTTAACAGATGTTGATTTGGCATCGATGGAATATTACACTTTCGTTAAAGGTACCTTTGCGGGTGTTGATAATGTGATCATTTCAGCAACAGGTTACACGGGTGCTGGTGGTTTTGAGATTTATTTTGATAATGAACATGCAGGTCAAATTTGGGCTGCCATTTTTGAAGCTGGTAAAGCTTATAATATTAAGCCAATTGGCTTAGGGGCGAGAGATACGTTACGTTTAGAAATGGGTTTCTGTTTGTATGGAAATGATATTGATGATACTACCTCTCCGATAGAAGCAGGCTTGGGCTGGATTACAAAGTTTACCAAGCCTTTTACAAACTCCTCGGCATTGCAAGCTCAAAAAGAAGCTGGAATCCAGAAAAAATTGGTTGGCTTTGAAATGATTGATAGAGGCATTCCTCGCCATGATTATGAAATTGCCGATGCAGAAGGAAACATCATCGGAAAGGTAACTTCTGGTACCCAAGCTCCTTCCCTACAGAAAGCTATTGGGATGGGCTACGTGGCCAAAGATTTTTCTAAAGAAGGAACTGAAATTTTTATCTTAATCCGTAACACCCCAATTAAGGCAAAGATTGTTAAGTTTCCATTTTATAAGTAGAATTTGAGATGTGAGCGGATAGACAGGGGATATGAGAGGATAGACAGGAGATATGGGACGATAGACATGAGATGTGAGAGGATAGATTTGAGAAGATAGACGTGAGACGAAGTTAAGCGGTTGAGCCAATCGCTTTTTTATGCTAATCTTTTGCACTTGCAAGTCTCAAGTCGCCCATCTCAATTCTCACATCTCCAATCTCAAGTCTCCGATCTCAAGTCTCACATCTCAGAACTCCAATCTCATTTCACAGGTTCCGAAAAAAAACTAAATAAATGTCCAAAAGAATAGAAGTTTGTTTAACGCCGGCATTAATTCATTTATACGATATTACAGAGAGTATTGTCGTGGTTATCGATGTGTTGAGGGCCACATCATCCATAACTTACGGTATAGATAATGGGGCAGAGGCCATCATCCCGGTTGCTCAAGTTGAAGATTGTTTGAGTTATGCCAATCAGGGCTTCCTATTGGCAGCAGAACGGAATGGAGAAGTTGTTTCGGGTTATGATTTCGGTAATTCGCCTTTTTCTTACACCAAAGAAAAAGTAGGTGGTAAAACCATTGTGCTCACCACAACAAATGGAACAAAGGCGCTTCATTTGGCCCGTAAGCATGCTTATCAAGTTGTAATTGGTTCATTCCTAAATCTGGATTCGCTGTGCGAATATTTAAAAGCACAAAATAAAAATGTATTGCTTTTATGCGCAGGTTGGAAAGATCAGTTTAATTTAGAAGATACCTTATTTGCAGGGGCAGTTGTAGAAAACTTGCGTACGAGCTTTGCGCATTTTGACGATTCTAGCGTTGCTGCACAAGATTTATATGCGTTGGCTAAAAACGATTTACGAAAATACCTTCATAAATCATCGCACAGCCACCGCCTCGCCGAACTGAATATAGAAGAAGATGTTCAGTTTTGCTTACAGCTAAACATCTGTAAATCAATTCCTGTGTTAGAAGGAGAGAAATTAGTGAGATTAACCACCTAGAGCAGTTTTTTATAATTCTAATCCAAAACTCACTTCGTTATCAGCGTTCTTATGGTTGGACTATTCTTGATTACATTCAGTGCCTCTTCGTGTGCGAGCCAATAAATATCTTCGGCACGTTTCATATCAAAAGTACTTATCGCACCTAGTCCTTTTGGCTCAATCATAACATTACAGAATTTGGCTTTGCGCTCCATATCGTGGTTGATAGACATAATACCTGCTCTGCCCATCAAATTGGTGATGCCCGTAATTTTATCAACAGGCTTTAAATGATTACAGGATGAGCCAATAATAAAGTCGCATTCATTCATTAATGGTTCAACAGGGAAATTGTTCAAGATTCCACCATCTACGTACATTTGCCCATCAATCATAATGGGCTTAAAGATGCCTGGTATGCAGCTAGAGGCATGTATGGCTCTAATTAAAGGCCCTCTAGTAAAATAGACTAATCGGCCTTCGCTAAAATTAACGGCTGCAATTGTAAGGGGGATTTTTAGTTTTTCAATAGTATCTTCTGGGAAATATTCCTTTAGTATCAGTGCGGTATTTTCAATGTTAATGAGTCCGAGTGAGCCAACTGCCGGTCGAACAAATCGCCAAAGTTTAGTTTTTAAGAAAATATTCAAGCCTTCTTCCGGATCGATGCCAGCAGCAAAAAATGCACCCGCAATTGCGCCAGCGCTTGTGCCGCTGATGTGGCTAAAAGTGATGCCCAAATTGCTAAACGCTTTAAGAACGCCTAAGTGCGCTATTCCCCTAATTCCTCCGCCTGATAATACGATGCCAACTTTCATTTATATAAATCTGAGATTTAGCTGTTAGTTTTTAGCGCTGTTAGGCGCTAATTTTGTTTTGTCTCCAAGATAGAAACAAGTCACAATTAATGCCAAACTATTTTTGTTTGGGTTTATATTTCGATTGATTTAAAATCTTTTGGGCGTCATTCTCCGTCATTAATTGCTGTAATGTAACTTCTGGATGGCTTTCCATATATTTCTTTACAATTTTCCAACCCATGTAAACGCCCAACTTTGGTGCAGAATTTCGATCTTCACCTAAGCCAGGTGTAAAAGGCCCTTCTGCCAAATACACTTGAATTTTTTGATAATCGGTTTCATATAAAGCATTATTTTCCAAGAAATAAGCCCAAATATCGCCTTCATAAGTTTGAGCCCAATCCAGTTGTTTTGTGGTGTAACCTATTTTGATCGAATCTGCAGTGCTTTCCGGCAAAACCTGATCTAAAAAGTATAAAATTTTGCCTTGAAAAACCATTTTTGATAACAAGGTTCGGTTTTCATCTGGTTCTGGAAAAAGTTCTTCATGGGCGTAGGTTTCTGCAACTCTGGGTACAATGTAATCAGGTGTAAAACGTCGGGATAGGTAGAGGGGTACGCTCTGAACAATGGCGCGGTAAAACTTGCTATCCTTGCCTAAAAACATATCTAGGCCTATGCCTAAATACTCATCGCCAACCGGCATTTGATAAGAAAAGCCTGAAACAAAAGATATAAATTTTGGAATCTGCGCTTTGGGATAATAGTATTTGATGTATTTGAAGGTTTCTGTTAAGTCCTGTTCTTGTTTTTTTAAATCTGGATAGACCGCGTTAACCTCTTTCATTAAATCTGTATAAGGTTGATCCCGGTACAGAATTCCTATTATTTCTTCATTACTATATTCTGGAGAACCCACCATTTTATGAATGTAGTCATCATAAAACAAGCCGTAGTTTTTACTGAGAAAATTATTGATTTGTGAAATGTCCTTACCTTTTCCTTTATAAAGCTGTTGATCAAACCTTTCGATCTTAATGTTTAGCTTGATATTGCTCACATCGGGCCTATTGCTTTGCTTACACGAAATAAATACGATGGCAAAAAGAAAAAATAGATAAATTTGGCTGTGTTTAACGTTATACATCATGTACAACAAATATAATCACATAAAGCATGAAAAAAATATCGACCATTTTAATTTTAACTTTTTTAAGTTCTGGCGCTTGGGCACAAAACACACCCTTAACCAACTACGGCTTCCGATTGGGTTTAACCGCAACCCCAACTATTGGCTGGATTAAACCAGAGCAAGGAAAAACCAATGGGGTATCATTAGGCTTTTCTTATGGCCTAATTGGCGATTTTAATTTCGCGCCAAATTATAGCTTTTCTACCGCATTAACCGTAACCACTATAAATGGCAAAAGCACCGAAGCAGACCCAGTTTACATCAAAAGTTTAGACAATGCAGCCAACCCGAACATCCCGGTGGCTTATGATTTAAAATATAAAATTCAGTATTTGGAGCTGCCCTTAACCATTAAGTTAAAAACAATCAAGGCTGATGGTAAACGGTATTATGGCCAATTCGGCTTATCAAATTCTTTTATGCTTAGCGCCAAACAAGATGCGGTGAGCGGTTCTACTAAACTAGATGGTGTGAATATCTCAGATTATACAAAATTCTATCGTGCAGGGTTGGTGATTGGCGGAGGTGGTGAATTTGATGTTTCAGGGAACACCAGTATTGTTGCAGGCTTAACTTTCAACAACGGTTTTACCAATATTACAACCGATAAAAATAGAAATGTAAAAAATCATTATCTAGCCCTTAACTTTGGGGTATTCTTTTAATCTTATCCGAACAATCATCATAACACAAAAATAAACATGAAGATAGCGCTTGCACAACTCAATTATCACATCGGAAACTTTGAGGCCAATACAAAAAAAATAATCGAGCATATTGCACTGGCCAAAACCAAAGGCGCTGATTTGGTTGTTTTTGCAGAACTGGCCATTTGTGGTTATCCACCGAGAGATTTTTTGGAGTTTGATGAATTTATCTCCTTATGTAATGAGGCCGCGCAAGAGGTTGCAAAGCATTGTAAAGATATTGCCTGTATTGTAGGTTTGCCAGTTAAAAATGATGTTTTACAGGGGAAGGACTTATTTAATGCCGCTTATTTTCTAGCCGATGGAAAAGTAAAGGCCATTACAAAAAAGGCCTTATTGCCAACTTATGATGTTTTCGATGAATATAGGTATTTCGAACCTGCTACCAACTTTCAATGTATTGATTTTAAGGGGAAAAGAATTGCTTTAACCATCTGCGAGGATTTGTGGAACATTAATGATAATCCATTATATGTGTCTAGTCCGATGGATGAATTGATTAAGGAGCAACCTGATTTAATGATTAATATTGCCGCATCGCCTTTCTCCTACACGCATGATGATGAGCGAATAAAGGTGCTGTCTGCTAATGCGAAAAAATATCACTTGCCGCTATTTTATGTGAACCAGATCGGCGCACAAACCGAGATTATTTTTGATGGTGGTTCTTTAGTTTTTGATGCAGAAGGCGCTTTGAAAGCCGAGCTCAAGTATTTTGCAGAAGATCTTCAGGTTTTCGATTTAGATGAGATAGAAAACGTTAGAAATAAATATCCTCATCCAGAAAGGTTAACGGATATCGAGCAAATACATGATGCCTTAATTTTAGGCATTCAAGATTATTTCCGGAAATCTGGATTTAGTAAAGCGGTTTTAGGCTTATCTGGTGGGATAGATTCTGCCGTGGTGTGTGCTTTAGCTTGTAAGGCCTTAGGTGCAGATAATGTAATGGCGGTGTTAATGCCCTCTAAATTCTCATCCGGTCACTCGGTACAGGATGCCTTGGATTTAGCCAATAACATTGGCTGTATGCATGAAATTATTCCCATAAAGGAAGGTGCAGATGCTTTTGACCATATGTTGGCTAACGCTTTTAAAGGTTTGCCATTTAATTTGGCCGAAGAAAATATCCAAGCACGCATCCGCGGAACGATAGTAATGGCCATGAGCAATAAATTTGGCTATATCTTGCTTAATACATCAAATAAAAGCGAATGTGCGGTAGGTTATGGTACGCTGTATGGAGATATGTGCGGAGCAATTGGAGTAATTGGCGATGTGTATAAAACACAGGTTTTTGAACTTGCAAAATACATCAATAAGGAAAGAGAAATTATTCCAATCAACACCATCGTTAAACCACCGTCGGCGGAGTTAAGGCCAGATCAAAAAGATTCAGATTCGCTTCCTGAGTATGATGTTTTGGATAAAATTCTGTATCAGCATATCGAACTCAAACAGGGCACTGCTGCGATTATTGCACAAGGTTACGAGGAGACATTGGTTAAAAGGATTTTGCGCATGGTTAACATTGCCGAATTTAAACGCTACCAAACCCCACCAATATTGCGTGTATCTCCAAAAGCGTTCGGAATGGGAAGAAGGATGCCAATTGTAGGGAAATATATGATATAAGTCAAAAGAAATGATGATGCGTTAATTTTATAGATACTTAGTTTTGAGTAACTTAGGCGTAAATTAAAGGTCATTTATTCATGCTCTCAAGCTGTACAAACCATCTCAATGAAAAAGTGCGCCAAATGCTTTTTATGCATCAGGCCTCGTTTAATCTAGTTTCCGGAGTGGTAATCCTTCACGATATTCGAGATTGGTCGATTGTGTTTATGAGTGAGCGTGGCTTAAACGAGTTGAAGATAACAGCGGAGGAGCTTTATTTGATGACGAATGAAGAATACCATGCTCGATTTTTTAATGCCGATGACGCTGCTGATTATGTGCCGAAAATTGCTGCGCTGATGCAAAACAATAATGATCAGGCTTCGGTAAGTTTTTATCAGCAACTTAAGTTTCCAGATTCACCACACTGGCGCTGGCATTTATCCAGTATTCGGATTTTTATGCGAGATGATGATGGCAATCCTTTATTAACGGTAACCACATCCATACCTGTTGATGCCATGCACCACATGGCTGCCAAGGCAGATCGACTATTGGAAGAGAATAACTTCCTTAGAAATAACTATGCAAATTTTTCGAAGCTGAGTAAGCGAGAACAAACCATTTTACGCGAAATCGCGTTGGGTAAAAGTTCAATCGAAATTGCAGATAAACTTTTTATTTCTCCAACAACGGTTGATACCCACAGAAGAAATATTAGAGAGAAATTAAATACCAAATCGTCCTTCGAGATTTCAAAATACGCTAGGGCTTTCGATTTGATATAAGAGCTTGACAACTCCGTTAAAGTAGAGCTGTCAAGTGATAATGTATAACTATACTAAAGTTGCATCAACAGAAATCGTTGTGTCGAACAATTTTGAGATTGGGCAATTTTTTTCAGCATCAGCAACCAATTCATCAAATTTTTCTTTTGATAGTCCTGGAACTGTAGCCGTTAATGTTAAGTGAGATTCTGTAATTTTACCTTGAGCTGGATCTAAGTTGATTACACATTTGGTTTCTAAGTTCTCAGCAGTAAAACCAGCCTCGTCGATTTTGAAAGATAAAGCCATCGTAAAACAACCTGCATGGGCTGCAGCAACTAATTCTTCAGGGTTTGTACCTACGCCTTCCGCAAAGCGAGAACCGAAAGAATACTGAGTATTGCTTAATGTTGTGCTTTGGGTGGTTAAATTACCTTTACCTTCTTTACCAGATCCTTGCCATACGGCTGTTGCATTTCTTTTCATTAGATTTTATTTTTGGTGAATATTTTGTTTCTAAACACCTAAAGATAAATATATGTTTGTTTATAAAATGCAATTATTAGGTTAAGAATTTGTTCGAATTTAGGCCTCTGTTGATTCGGTTTCTTCATGTGAAGATTTTTTAACCATTTGTGCTTGCAAAGATTGGATGAGCAAAATGCCCACACCAATCATAATGGAAATATCTGCAAAATTGAATACGCCTGTTTGAAAGATAACAAAATCAATGTGCATAAAATCTGTAACCGAACCATGTACAATACGATCGTACAAATTTCCAATACCACCACCTATTAAAAAGCAAAGTGCAATTTGCATGGTTCTAGGTATATTGGGCTTTGCATAAAGATAATATAAGCCAAAACCCAAAACAAGTAGGGGTAATCCAGATAATAAGATAAGTCTAAACACGTAGGGCATGTTATCGCCTAAGCTTAAAAATGCACCACTATTTTCTACTTTGGTTAGCGTAAAGCGATCTTTAATAACACTGATGTGTTCGTACTCACTTATTCGGTTCCGAACAATGTTTTTAGACACCTGATCGCAACCGATATTTAATAATAAAAGTATGGTGAGGATAAATAACCTGATCGTGTTTTTCTTTGCCATTTTATAATTTTTATCCTTTGGGTGTAGCTTTGCTCATCCATTTTTTGTAAGGAATAATTAGAGCGATTAATATAGCTAAAGCACTTAATAATTTCGCAATTACGTCACCACTTTTAACATAAAACGTAATTTCATCATTTAGATTGATGTCGGCTTTTAAAGCGGTTCTGGTCCACCACTTGGAACTTTTAAGTACGTCACCACGCTGATTAATGAAACATGAAATTCCTGTGTTTGCAGATCTTGCTACATCCCGTCGCGTTTCTATAGCACGTAATTTAGCATACATTTCATGCTGATCTTTGCCCGAAGTGTTGCCCCACCAACCATCATTGGTGATAATGGCAATAAACTGGGCACCATTTTTTACCGACTTGCCGATCCAATCGCCCCATAAACTTTCGTAGCAAATAACAGGCGCTACGCCAATGCCACTTTGCGCATAAAGCACGCCAGGCTCTTCTTGCCAGCCCCAACCACTTACGCTTCCACCAAGTTGCGAAAACACACCATCCATAAAAGAAAAAACCTTCGGAAAGGGCATTTTCTCTGCTCCGGGTACCAATTTTGATTTGTGGTAAAACTGCACATTAGCAGAGTTTTCTACCTGCATGGCCGTATTAAAATTATCAAGATAAAAGCCTTGTTCTGGATAATATTTTGCTGATACTGTTTTCTTGTCGGGATAGATTTTAATGCTTTCAATTCCGGTAATTAATGTACCGTTTTTGTATTTGCTTATAAAATTTTGTAGTGCAATGAAATCGGGATTGCTTCGAATTCTGTCTTCATCCGCATAATTTGGAACGGCAGTTTCTGGCCAGATAAAATATTCGGTATTGGCTTGCCCAACTGAATCGGAGAGGCGTGCTAAAATTTGAATTTGTTCGGCAGTGGGTATGTTTTCCAATTTCTGGTAGGGATCGATATTTGGTTGAACAACTACTACATTGCTTGGTGTGCCCTTTTGCTCAGCATTATAATATTTCGTTAATGATATGCCGATTGGAATGATGATTACTAACGCCCATATTCCTGCAGCCCTGAATTTCAAATAACCTGATTGTGATTTGAATTTCTTATAAGCTTCAAAAGCTAAAATGTTGCTGAGTAAAATCCATAGCGAACCGCCATAAACTCCTGTAAAGTCATACCATTGAGCCAGCTGATGCATTCCAGCCAAACCATTCCCCAAAGTCATCCATGGGAAAGCTAAATCCCAAGTTTGCTGTAAGTACTCTAAAGCAATGTAAAAGGAAATTAATCCAGCATAAGCTAAGGTTTTGCCTACGTATTTGCCCAAACGATAATAGAGCCAAAAGGCAAAAGTCATTAATAGTGCGCCAAGGCCATAAGGAATTAGCGAAACAGGAATGGCAGTTTCCCATCCATTGTAGGCACTTATAGCATTAAAAACCCAGTATGTTGAAGCGGTGTTCCAAATTAAGAAAGTTAGCCCTGCGGTTAAGAATATTCTTCTTCCAGCTTTCTTAACCTCGCTGTGGGCGATATGATCCAGCGCAATAAACAGTGGCACCAAACCAATTAGTAATAAAGGCGTTGTAAACGGCATTGGTGGCCAAGCCAGCCAAAGTAAAAATGCGCTTAATAAAGCGAGTAGGTAGGTTTGTTTTTGGTTCATTAAAAAATCATCTTATAAAATTTAGCCTTCATGCTAAAATCGTTTCAGCATCTTAATGGGTTTTTAACTTTTGACGATCACCATAAGTTGGTCGAGAAATGTTTTCTCGACCGTAGAACTGTGGATTTTTAATCCACCTAAAACTACATTCACTACAAACTATCCAAAATATTTGCTTTTTTTGCCTCGTATTCTTCTTGGGTAATCAAGTGTTTATCGTAAAGCGTTTTTAGTTTACGCAATTTCAAAGTGGCTTCATCTTCTGGTTCTTCCACAACCTCTGCAATTTGGATTATCGGTTGTTCTGGCTCTTGGATTAGATTCGGAATCTCGACTGTGGGCTGTGAGGGAGAGTAATTAACGGCGCTTGCCGAAGCGCGGTTTTCTTCAAGTAATTGCTGTCTAAGCAGTTCTTTATAAGCTTCCAATTGCTCGTTAGCAGCTTGATGAAGTTTTCTTGCCTGCACTTTTGGAATGAATTCGGTTACAATATTCTCTCCATGTTGGGGGACACAGATAAACTTAGAGCCAAAAAATTCTTCTTTAAACGAAACCTCTTTAATGCTTTTCCAAGAAATGTCCTTAAAGTTCATGGTTAAACCTAAGTTACCTGGCTCGCAGTAAAAAATTCTCTTGTTCGAAATCGCAATGCTATCTGGCAACAAGTTTACCGCAGGCTTTTTCTGAACGGCTAAGTATAAAAGCTCCTCACCCGTGGTTAAAAGATCATTTAATTTTCCGATAACTTTTTCAACCGCCTTTGGGTCTTGCTCGTCACTTAGAAATCTATCTATGCTAATCATATATTATTAAAATTTTATTCAAGGTAAAGATTTACCTCCATTTGTAAAATCGGTATATCTTTAATTATAATTTTCCATATAACGATGTTGTTTACATTATCATACGAGTGGATGATTTTATTTCTTAAATCAACAATTTGGCGTGAATAGGAAATTTTTATTTCAGGATTAATTCTAAGCAAATGATTGATGGCTTCGCCTATGATTTCTAGTTCTCTCTCGACCGCTCTTCGCTTAGTTTTATTAGTTTTATAAACTTCAAAATCAAGGTTGTTTTCTAGGTGTTCGTAGATCGATAATATCGATATTTTTATATCTGTGAGTAGTTTCTTCTCTTCTAGAACACTCATATCAGCTGTATCTTGGTTTGATTAATACTCTCAATAAGGTAAGGGTTGCTTAACGTTTCTTCTGCAACTAAATCGACATTTCTTTTTAAAAGGTCTTGCAGGGCATAAAGCAAACCGAAGTAATTATTACCATAACTTTCGAAGTCTGTTTTATTTGAAAAATTGATCAAAAAATCAATATCGCTATCATCCTTTAACGTATTTTTCGCTGCACTGCCAAACAAATAAGCCTCTTTAACATCATATTGTTTAAAAAGATTCCTTATTTCTGGCAAGTGGTTAGAAATTAAATTTTCCATCATAATTGTTTAATATTAAGCCACTAATCAGCCACCTCATACTTATTTTTGCTTTTACTTGTCGTTTTACCAGCAATGCAAATTACAAATTCTCCTTTTAAAGTATTGTTTTCGAAATGTGTTTTTATCTCCGTTAAGGTACCGCGAACGGTTTCTTCAAACATCTTGGTTAATTCTCTACTTACTGATGCCTGCCGATCGGCGCCTAGATATTGAGCAAACTCCTCCAATGTTTTTAACAACCGGTGTGGGCTTTCATAAAGAATTATAGTTCGATCTTCTTCCGTCAGTTTTTTAAATTTCGTTTGCCTGCCTTTTTTAACAGGGAGAAAGCCTTCAAAACAAAACGCATCAGCAGGTAGGCCAGAATTTACCAATGCAGGGACAAAAGCCGTAGCCCCGGGTAAGCATTCTACAGCAATTTCATTTTTAATGGCCTCGCGAACGAGAAAAAAACCAGGATCAGAAATTGCAGGCGTACCAGCATCAGAGATTAAGGCAATTTTTTGTCCCTCGTTCAAAAACTTTATAATCTCTGAAGTTGCTTTGTGCTCATTATGCTGATGATGGGAAAAAACCTTTTTATCGATACCAAAATGTTTCAGCATTGGTGCGCTTGTTCGGGTATCTTCAGCTAAGATTAAATCGCATTCTTTTAAAATCCGGATTGCCCTAAAGGTCATATCCTCCAGGTTGCCTATTGGTGTAGGTACTAGATATAGTTTGCCATCCATATTTTCTATATTCATTATTGCTTGCGGCAGGTTTCGAAGCAATCTTTCTGGATAGATTGCCACACCGCACTCGCAATGACGACTTAATTATTATCTTTGTGAAAAAATTAAATAATGTTGCAAGTTAACTATATCCGCGAAAATAGAGAGAAAGTTTTAGAACGTTTAAGTGTACGTAATTTTAAACAGCCAGAATTGGTAGATGAGATTATTAAAATTGATGAAGATCGTCGCCAAACTCAAACTTCTTTGGATAGTCTTTCTGCAGAAGCCAACGTTGCAGCAAAGCAAGTAGGCGAATTGATGCGTGCTGGTAAAAAGGACGAAGCAGAAATTATAAAAGCTCAAACTACCAGTTACAAAGAAAATATAAAGCATTTAACAGAAAAGTTGGCTGAATTGGAAACAGCGCAGTTCAATTTAGTTGTGCAGCTGCCAAACTTACCTTATCATTTGGTAAAACAAGGTTCTACCGCCGAAGAAAACGAAGTGGTTTATCTTCATGGTGCACCAGCAGAATTGCCTGTAAAAGCCTTACCACATTGGGAATTGGCTGCTAAATACGATATTATCGATTTTGAGTTGGGCGTTAAAATTACTGGAGCAGGTTTTCCTGTTTACAAGGGAAAGGGTGCGAAATTGCAACGGGCATTAATGAACTTCTTTTTAGATCATGCTACCGCTGCGGGATATAGAGAAATGCAAGTACCTCATTTGGTGAATGCCGCCTCGGGCTTTGGAACTGGTCAGTTGCCAGATAAAGAAGGCCAAATGTACCACGCTACGGTTGATGATTTATACCTGATTCCAACGGCAGAAGTACCTGTTACCAATTTATACCGCGATGTAATTGTTAAAGAAGAAGACTTACCAATTAAAAATACCGCTTATACACCTTGTTTCCGCAGAGAGGCAGGCTCTTACGGCGCTCATGTTCGGGGATTAAATCGCTTGCATCAGTTTGATAAAGTAGAAGTGGTGCAAATTACCCACCCAGACCAATCTTACCAAACTTTAGAGGATATGAGTCAATATGTTCAGTCCTTATTGCAAGAATTGGGTTTGCACTACCGTGTTTTGCGTTTATGCGGAGGTGATATGGGCTTTACTTCGGCAATGACTTACGATATGGAGGTTTGGAGCGCAGCGCAGCAGCGCTGGTTAGAAGTTTCATCGGTATCAAACTTCGAAACCTATCAAGCCAATCGATTAAAACTGCGTTTTAAAGGTAAAGAAGGTAAAGCACAATTGGCACACACCTTAAATGGAAGTGCGCTGGCCTTACCTCGAATTGTGGCTTCGATTTTAGAAAATTATCAAACCGAAAATGGAATTAAAATTCCAGAAGCTTTGGTAAAATATACAGGTTTTGATATCATTGATTAAACATCAATCAACGCTCAAAACCAAGTAAAAGCAAAAAGCTTTGCAGTGTAGTTCTGCAAAGCTTTTATTTTTTATAGGTAGATGTGTTTTGTTCTTTTGTGATTATAAAATCAAAATCAACAATAAAATGATGATGATAATTGCACCAACTGAAAGGTAAACACCTCCAGAAACTGCACGAGCTTGATTTTTCATCTCTCTTAACTCTTTACGTAAAGCTTTACGTTCTGTTTGTGTTAAGTTAGATTTGTCCATGTCTCTAATTTCTTCAACACGGGTTTTAATTCTTTCCAATTGCGCCGATTGTTCAGCAGTTAATTCAGTTGGATTTTTTGCAGGCTTAGCAGCCTGAGCCGAATTAAAACTAATGCCTAGTGTGAAAATTAGGGCTAGAGTGTAAATAAATTTTTTCATAATGTTAATTTTTTTAGTATTCTTTCACTACATAACAAAAAACCTACCAAAATGTGTTGGTAGGTTTTAAAAAGACTGTGTTTAAATGTTAAATCGGCTATTTGATTTCGAAAACGGCATTTACAGTGAAATTCAGTTTAATTTTCTTGAAATCTATTTCTGGTGCAGCTTGCGCATCTGCAGATTCGGCCTTCATCATGTAGTTTCTATAAACAGGTTGTATCACATTGTCGCCACCATCTTGTATTTCTATTACGCCGCCTAATTTATCGCCAAGTGCTTCAACCATATAGGCTGCTTTTTCCTTTGCGGCCAATAAAGCCTTTATTTTTAGTTCTTTTTTCAAAGTTTCGATTTTAGAATAATCGTAACTTTCAATGTTTGTACTCGCAACACCTTTCGCATCAATAGCTTCTAAAATTCCATTAAATTTATTTAAGTCGCTTACTTTTAATCGATATTGTTTGCTGGCTAAAAAATCAGGATTTTTCTTTTTCTCTGTTGCGTAATTCCAGCTGTTTAAATTGCTTATGGTTAAATTTTCTTTTGCAATGCCCGCTTTTTGAACGGCCGCATACAGTTGTTTTTCTAACTCGGTAATTTCTACTTTTTTCTTTCCGTTTAAATACTCTTTAAGCGAAATGCTGATGTAAATAATATCAGGTGTAACTTCAGTTTCTGCTGATCCACTTACGCTAATTTTTCTGCGTAAATCTACTTGTTGGGCCATCACTGTTGATAAGCCTAAAAATGCAACAATTGCAATTGCGATTAATTTTTTCATAATGTATTTCTTTGTGTGTACTGTAATGATGAAGTTAGTACACAAATTCCACACCGAGATTAACATATTTTTATTTTTTATCGTAACTCATTCAATAGTAGGGAGATCAGGAATTCTACCAATAATATGAGATTTGAGACTTGGCAATTAATTTTTTGGAAACGAGCGTTCATTAATTCTTCGGGGCAGGTGTTTCAATTGGAATGCTGAGCGTTCATTTCCAAATACATCTGCTTACCTCAAATTTGCAGGTGCTGTAGCACACTTTGTATTTTTTTGGAAACGAGCGTTCAGTAATTCTTCGGGATGTGCAGTCCCGCTTTTCGTTATATCCCTGATGAAAAATCAGGGGATGCCACTACAATCGGGTTTGAGAAGGAGGGTTCAGTATGGCATCAGCCTAAAATTATAAATCCGATTGCACAAATGCCAATTTTTTTCAAATTGGCAGCAGTAAAAGCGGGGCAGGTGTTTCAATTGGAATGCTGAGCGTTCATTTCCAAATATATCTGCTTAATTCAAATTTGCAGGTGCTGTAGCACACTCTGTATTTTTTTGGAAACGAGCGTTCAGTTATATTTCGGGATATGCAGTCCCGCTTTTCGTTATATCTCTGATTGAAAAATCAGGGTATGCCACTACAATGGGGTTTGAGGATGAGGCTTCTGCATGGCACCAGCCTTAAATTATAAACCCGATTGCACGAATGCCAATTTTTTTCAAATTTGCAGCAGTAAAAGCGGGGCAGGTGTTTCAATTGGAATGCTGAGCGTTCATTTCCAAGTACATCTGTTTACCTCAAAATTTGCAGGTGCTGTAGCACATTGTATGATTGGGCGACTTAAGTCAAAACACAGCCCAGCCTATGTTTATGGCTCACCAAACATAACAACAGTAAATCTTCCTAAATTGGAATCTGTTTTTTTTATAGACAGGAAATTGTAAAAGGAAAAAATTATGCGCAAGGTTTTATTCTTAAATAGACGGAATTATAAATGGTTATAAAACCTAGCGCAGCAGAACTGGGTCTGCAAAATTTTAACGGGTTGCAAATGATTGCAAAGAGAATTAATGGTTTGTTAAACCTTTGATACTTTAACAGCAGTAGGGCCTTTTTGTCCCATCTCTACTTCGAAAGTTACTTTATCGCCTTCTTTAATTTGTGTTACTAAACCGTTGGCGTGAACAAAAATACTGTCTTGAGTTTCTGTATTTTTAATAAAACCATAACCCTTGCTATCGTTAAAGAAAGTTACTGTTCCTTTTTTAACTGGGTTTTCGTCTATGATGTCTTCTTGTCTTGTTATACCAATTTGAACATCCTCAATGTTGAATACTTTCTTCTTTTTGGGATCTGGTGGAGTAGATGAAATGTTACCATTTTCATCAACGTATGCAAACATTTCTTCAAGGGCTAGGCCTTTTTTTGCATTAGATTGACGCTCTTCTTTTTTCTCTTGTTTGTCTTTTTGTTTTTTTAATCGTTTTTTTTCGTTCTCTTTTTTACTGTACGTTGCTTGAGATTTAGCCATATTTTATTAATTGTTTTTGTTTTATGTGTGATGAGTGCGGGGGAATTATACAAATATAACAATCCTAAAGCAGAAACACGATTTTATTCCAAAAGATGATGCTTTTGAATACGTCAGCTTAATGCCATAACTTTTATATTTACAGCGAGTTAGGTTTTTGTAAATGGTTGTTTTTAATCGTTTGCCACTTTGATTTATCCACTTGATAAATAAAGTTTAATTTTATGGCTTCACCATAATAGGCAACTTCGAGCTCACCTACTTTTAAGGCTCCTAATTTTTCGCTAGCCTTTTGCGAACGGAAATTTGTAGCACCAATGTGCAAAATAATATGATCTACAAACTGAAAGGCATAATCGAACATCAACTGCTTTAAAGCGGCATTATGTCCCTTACCCCAAAAATCTCTGCCAATAAAAGTGTATCCAACGGCAATAGAATTGCTTAGTTCTTCGGACTCGTAATACCTAGAACTTCCAACAAGCCTTCCGCTGGGTTTATCGTAAACAATAAAGGCACCTTTCGATTCCATTGCACCTTTAAAAAAGGTTTGGAATACCGCCCGTTGATACCGATTTTTATTAGGATGTTGTTCCCAAATCAACGGATCGGAAGCCACTGCGTATAAGGCCTCAAAATTTTCCTCTTCAAGAGGTACAACTTTAATCAAATCATTTTCTAATGTAGGTTGTAAATCGAAATTCATATCATTTTACATTAAAAACGGCTGACGAAATCGCCAACCGTTATATTAATCGTATTTGTAATTGCTATCGGTAATAGCGTTTTGTTTGGTTTTAACCCACAGGATTTGTTAATCTACCAAACCTTCAATCGCTACCAGCTCATTTGCATCTTTTTTATAGTCAACATGATCAATTTCGAAACCAAATAAGCTTAAGAAATCAGATCTGTAACCTGGCAAATCACCTATTGCAGGTAATGTTTCTGTGGTGGCGGCGTCCCAAAGTTCGGCTACTTTAGCTTGAACATCTTCGCGCATTTCCCAATCATCTATTCTAATTCTTCCTTGTTCATCAACA
This sequence comes from Pedobacter yonginensis, assembly GCF_003173595.1. GTDB lineage: Bacteria > Bacteroidota > Bacteroidia > Sphingobacteriales > Sphingobacteriaceae > Pedobacter > Pedobacter yonginense. The sequence goes on along the minus strand of NZ_QGNZ01000003.1, from coordinate 589,760 downwards.
GGAATTGGGCTGCCTGTATATAATCTTTCGGCATATAAGCGTTGTATTTGCTCAATGGTTCCTTCATGTATTCCTTCTGCTTTCATCACTTTGTATAACAGAGAAATGTATAGCGGTATTACCGGAATAGCTGAGCTAGCCTGCGTTACCAATGCCTTGTTTACGGATACATAAGCTTTACCATCAATATCTTCAAGCTTATCGCTGATTTTAAAAGCAGTTGCCTCTAAATCATCTTTAGCTCTGCCGATGGTTCCTTTACGGTAAACTGGTTCGGTTAAGGCTGGACCGATGTAAGAATAGGCAACAGTGGTAGCGCCCTCAGCCAAAAGGTTCTCGGCTTTTAAGGCATCAATCCACATGGCCCAATCTTCGCCACCCATCACAGCAACTGTGTTCGCAATATCCTCTTCGTTAGCGGGTTCGATAGAGATTTCGGTAACATTGCCTGTGTGAAAATCTACTGTTTTGTTGGTGTATGTGTTACCGATTGGTTTTAGGGTAGAACGGTGTAAAACTTCAGTATCAGGATGTTTTCTTACTGGAGATGCCAAACTGTAAATCACCAAATCCACCTGACCCAAATCTGCCTTAATTGTGGCTAAAGTTTTTTCCTTAATTTCTTTCGAAAATGCATCACCATTTATGCTCTTTGCGTATAGGCCAGCGGCATGTGCTTCTTTTTCAAAAGCGGCACTATTGTACCAGCCTGGCGAAGCTGTTTTGCCTTCTGAAGGTGCTTTTTCGAAAAACACGCCAATGGTTGCTGCACCAGAGCCATAAGCAGCCGTAATTCTTGAAGCTAAGCCAAAGCCTGTAGAGGCGCCAATTACCAAAACTTTTTTAGGGCCGTTAATGGCACCTTTTGATTTTACATATTCAATTTGATTCTTTACGTTTTGAGCGCAACCATCGGGATGTGCGGTTAAACAGATAAAGCCCCTCATTCTCGGTTCAATAATCATTTTGTTGTGATTTTTTATGTTTTGTAATTTTAAATCTGCTTAAATGTTAAGGATTCATTTGTAATCCATTAACCAAATCTTTAACGAAGATAAATTTTTAATCGTTTACACTTCAATGAAATTTAAATAAACCGCTTTAAATGTAACAGTGTAGATTATAAATTTCGCCTTTGTTATTTTTCTCTTATTTTAGCCAATCAGATAAGAACGTCCAGATTAAACTATGAAAAGAATATCTATACTCTTTGCAATACTTCTATTTTCTTTTGCCAAGGTGAATGCACAAACTCAACATCAAAATTCTGGTTGGTTATTTTTTTTAAATAGCACAAAGTTTAACGAAAAATGGGGTTTGCATTTAGATGTTCAATTGCGCTCTGCCGATGATTGGGATCATTTGAGAAATACATTAATACGGCCAGGTTTAACCTATTATATCAATAAAAATCAAAACGTTACACTGGGTTATGCCCTCGTACAAACCTATTTTAAAGATTTGAGTTTGTTTGATGCCACATCGGGCATTGTGGCTAAATCTACCATTAACGAACAGCGCATTTGGGAACAGTATATCTTAACACATAAAATAAAATCGGTATTTGCCTCGCATAGGTTTAGGCTAGAGCAACGATTTGTAGAGCGTAATTTTGTGGCAACCAATACCGATCCTGATTACTTTTCTCAGCGACTGCGCTATTTCTTTAGATTGATTAAACCCTTACAAAAAGCAACCCCAACTTTTACAAAGGGTGCTTTCGTTGCCCTGCAAAATGAAGTTTTTCTAAATATTCAAAATAAGGAAAAGGTAAATAATAGTTTGTTTGATCAAAACAGGCTGTATCTTGCTGGTGGCTATAGATTTTCTAAATCTTTTGATTTGGAACTTGGTTATCTAAATCAGGCTCAGCACGGTGCGCAAAACAATACCATAAACAATGTAGTACAGTTTGCTATTTATACACGCTTTTAATTAACGTAAAGTCATATTGATTGGCATTAACTGCTCAGGTTGTTAAAAATTTGTAAATAACGAAGCTTTTCGTTCAATTTGCGTCGTGAAGAAAATTACCATTTTATGCTTAGCGCTTTTATTTGGGAAGCGGATGCAAGCCCAAGAAACTCAAACCTCATCAGTAAACAAAAACCGACCATCAAGAAGTTTATTTAATCCGGAACATAAAAGAAATTTCTCTCGTAAGGGCGATTTTTTCTTCCATTGGGGATACAACCATTCGTGGTTTGATAAAAGCGATATTCGCTTTCAGGGTCCAAACTATGATTTTACCTTACATGATGTTGTTGCGCATGATAGACAATCAAAATTGAGCTGGGCATATTTAAATCCGGGTTTGGTTACCGTGCCACAGTATAACATTCGTGTTGGTTACTTTATTAAAGATAATTATAGCATTTCGATTGGTTGGGATCACATGAAATATGTGATGGATATTCCTCAACGCGTTTCCATTAGCGGACATATTGGTGCGAACATCACTCCAGAAAATGTTTCTACGGGCGCATTAGCCGGCGATTATAATGGACAAACTATTGATGTTAAAGACAATATTTTAACCTTTGAACATACCGATGGATTTAACTATGCAAATATAGAGGTAGAGCGTTATGATGATATTTGGGTTGCTCCCGGTGGAAATACTTCGTTAACTTTAGAAACCGGTTTAGGCGGCGGATTGATGGTGCCACGATCTGATGTGCGCTTATTTGGTTTGGGTAGAAACAACCATTGGAATATTTCTGGCTATGGCATTTCGGCGAAAATTGGTTTAAAGTTTTACATCTGGAAACACGTTTACCTCCAAAACACAACGAAGTTAGGCGCAACCAATCTAACTCAAATTCATACCACCGGTTGGGATGAGTATGATAAGGCCAGTCAGAAAATTAACTACGTAGAGAACATGTGGTTATTGGGCGTCCAGTTTTAATGTCGTTGAGATAAAGGGTAAATCTCTAGCGAGTGCATTTCATAATCACTTTTAGGTAAAACAAATATTTAATGGTTTCAAACGGCGACGTGCGCCGATTGAGGCCATTTTTTATACCATTTGTTTGTCTAATCAACGTGAGTTCGGTTTAATCTCTAAGGGCGAAAGAACAAAGCAAATCAATATCCATTAAGATGCTGAAGTAAATTTAGCATGATGGATAAATTTAACAGATGGTTGTTGGAAGTTGTCTCTCTGAATTTGATTGACGCTCTTATACAGTTTTAAAAGAAAATTTTGCTATCCCGAACTTAGGTTGATACAGCGTAGGAGGTCAATTACTTTCTAACCAATCAGGTTTTAAGAATTGTTACGGTTGGCTTCAAATAAAAAAGGGCACATGAAATGAAATCTCATGCGCCCAAATCTAAATTAACGCTCTCGAGGTACAAGGTAATAGCTTATATTCGAACTACCAAATTTTTTTGAAGATTTTATCCGCTGTTGAGTGGTGACGGCCTAATGTGTAATGGCTTATTTTTTTGCGGCTGTTAACATTGGTTGTGCTGACTGCTGCACCATTTCAAATAAACTATTGCTATGCAGTTTTATAGCATGTTTTTCCACCCTAATAGTTAATTTAAAGGCGTGTTCGGTTTGCTCAGTTCTTAAGCTTGCCTGTGTTCCGTAGGCATGTAGAAGCCTGTTTTTAATGTTTTTTAAGCCAGATGAGAGGCCTTCTCTGTGAGGGAAGGCTCTTGTCGCATTTATGCTTTCTATTATAAGCGATTCGTCGTTTTGATAAACACTCAATTCAGCCCTAACAGACTCGCTTTGTAAATCTCCGTGTTTAAACATGTTTTCTAAAACGGTTACTAATACCAAAGGAATGAATGATAAATCTTCTACATCAGGGGCATAAGCAAATCCGTTGAAAAGCTGGCCATCTGTAATTCCATGTAATAAGATAAGGTTCTCGCATTGAGCAATTTCATGGCCCAAAGCCAGAAAACTTTTTGTACCATCGGCAGATGCTGCATAACGCATGAGCTCGGAAAGGTAAAGCATTGCCTGTGCATCATTTGGGGCGTTATTTTTCAACCTTTGATACAGAAATTCTAAAGTATTGAATAATAAATGGGGGTTAATTTGAGCTTGTAGAAGTGCATTTTGGGCCAAAGCCAATTGTTTTTCTGTTTTTTCTTTTTCTAAAAGCACTAAAAACCTTTGCTTATCAATACGTTCTTTTTCTTTTTTTTCGGATAAATACGTAATTAAAAAATAGTAGCCGGTTCCAAAAAACATAAAAAATAAGCACCTCCACAAAAGTGTTAAAATGCGTACTTTATCTGATGCATTGGGCTTACCGTCTAGTACGTTGGTGTAAAGGTACAAGAAGGTATCTAGGTAATACACAAACACAATGTAGGCTGTAATTTCAAGCGCAATAAAAAGAGGCAATTTCCAAACGGTGCTTTTAGGAAATTGCAGGGCCTTGCCCAGAAGATAGGCTTGGGCATAAAAAATAAAGATGTTTATGGCGTAGTGGATGGTGTAGTTCGCAATGGTGCCGTATTTGCCAAAAATTAGCCCGACAATGACGGCCTCCCAAGTAATAAAAATTGCCCATGATATAAAATGGACCTTTCGGGTAGAAAGCCAGTTTATAATCGATCCATGCCAACTTAAACGATGTGCAGCCATTAACTATTTTTTTCGATTACTGGTGATGATTTTATTGGTTAAGAATTCCCTAAACTCTGGCTGATAAATATCGCCCACGTTGAAATTAATTTTGTTGCTCAATGTGATTTTATTGCTTTCTATATGCTGAATTTGGCCTACTGCAATGATGTAACCTCGGTGCAATTGGATAAATCTACCATCTAAATCGAGCTGTTCTCTAACATCTTTTAGGCTTAGGTATGCAATAATTGTTTTTTTTGTGGTGTGTATTTTTACGTAGTTGTGAAAACTTTCGAAAGCTACAATTTCATCATACCTTACCAATACGGTTTTATGTTCTTCTTCTTTGTTTTTGACAAGGAAATACTCGTCTTTTTTGCCATTTTCTTTGAAAGCAGGCGTTTCGGTAACATCATTGAAGAGGCGATTAGTGGTGAGCAAAAATTTGGCATAGCTATATGGTTTTAATAAATAGGCATCCGCTTCTGCTTCAAATGCTTCAAATGCATACTCTTGATGTGATGTTGTAAAAATAAGTTTCTTAGTTTTTGCCCTAATTGCCTTTGCCAGCTCTAAGCCCGAAATGTGAGGCATGTTAATGTCAACAAAGATGAGTTCTACATTGGGATTTTTTGGAATCTCATTCAAAGCGATTAGCGGGTTGGTGTAGCTCGCAATTAAGTTGAGATGAGGTGTATCTGAAATGTACTGCTCTAATCCACTTAGTGAATCCTGTTGGTCATCTATTGCAATACACTTGATCATCCTTGTTAAATTTGGTTTTCCGCAAATTCAAAACTACATTTTTCAACTTAAAAAGTAGTTATTAGAACGGAAATCTTACAAAGTTGATATAATTTTTAGTGTATTTATTTTGCGTGATAATATAGATTTTTCAAGTTAAAGTTTAACTACCGCGAATTTATAGTTCGGCTATTGGCATTTGATCAATCTTTTAAAAATTCATCAATTAAACTCGCTGTTATTGCGGTTGCTTTATCACCCTCCTTTGCGCTACATACTTCTCCAATGAATGAGCCATGCGTGCCTGGTAGTATGGCCAGCTGTGCATTTTGAATGAATTTGGAAATTTTGATGGTATGCTCAGGGGTAACTACATCATGATCTGCAACCATAATTAATGCGGGGGCTTTTATGTTTTTAAGATCATCATCCTGATAATCTTTAAAGTTGATCATTCTGCTTTTGTCTTTATTAAACATATTTATTAAGCCATCTTGGCTTGGATTTACTTTTAAATATGCCGTTTTCAAAGCTTCTGGCATATTATCTATAGTTGCCTGTTCCATGCCATCAAAAAAGCCTGTAATCATGCCCTCTCTTTTGTATGTGCCAGAAATTACGACAATTTTATTTAACAGCTTGGGATACTTAATGGCAAGTTGCAATGTTGTTGTGCCACCATTACTAAATCCCAACACGTTTGCTTTTTCTATATTTAGATGTTTGAGTAAACCAGCAACATCCATTGCGTCTTGCTCAAAGGTTTCTGGAGCATTACGATCGTTGGTGCGGCCATGTGCCTGCAGTTCGACAGCGATAATTTTGCCTGACAACAGCGGTATTAGGTTAGAAAAAGATGATTCTATTGTAGAGCCACCCCCATGAATGAGAACCAAAGGAATATCGCCTTTACCATAAATTTCATAATACATTTTTATGCCATTCACTGGAGCATAGCCTGAAGTTTTATGTGATTCAGTTATTTTATTCTGTTGCGCATTTGCCGATACGGACCATGCAATAAGAAGTGAGTCTATTAACATAAAAATAATCAAGTTATGGATAAATTTCTTCATCATATGTTTTCACTATAGAATTATACGTAAATATACATTCAATATTTGTAAACGACTACGGCGTAAAAAGGACAATTAAAGGGGGCTTTTAGGTATATCTGCTTAAATATGAATCGACGAAATGCGCGTTTCCTTTGTGTTTTGTGAATCGATACTTCGTATAGGCTTTACAAATTAATTGATAGAAATTGCCTAGGTGAGTGAAAATTCTGTTATAAAAATCAAGCAAAGCTTTTTTGTATAGTATCCGTTACAATTTCTATTTTTTTAGATTATTTGGTTAAATTAGGGTATCCAAAACCTAAAAGCTTATGGAAAACCTAAAAGAATCTCCTAAAATTTACGCATTTCTTAATCGAGTTCGTTCGGAATGGCCTGGCGTTGTTGAACGCTTCGAGTTTAAAACGGGCAGTGTAATTTACATCCACTTAAAGGAAGGCATTTCCAGTATGGATTTTCTGGGCAAGCTTTCTCGAAAAATAGAAACACTTGTTGATTTTAAGGCTCCGATTATTCTATACCATATCGAAAGTGATGGAATGAATTTAAGATCGCATCCGATTAACTGGTATTCTGAGATTAATCAGAATGTTGCTGAGCCTGTAAATTCTTAGGGGATTAAGATGTTTTGTCGCTTTAGCGCATTTTATGCTGTCATTAGCCGTTGAGGAAAGGCGCTAAACTTCTTTTGATAAATTATTTTGAATTTACGGCTGGGCGTTCTAAAGAAAAGGTGAGAAAGAAAATTTTGCCTGAATCTATTGAGATTTTGAACAGCTTGCCCGATGTGGCATTTAAAATTTCAATACCAATAATATGTCCATCTATGGCTTTTCCATCTGTAATCTGATATCCGATTTGTAAATTTTCTAAGATTTCAAGGCTAGTTTCTTCATTTAAAACAATTGGCATTCCCTTATTTTTGATTATTTAAAATTAACAAAGCATGTGGTAACTTTGTTTTAACCAGCACTTCACTTTAAAGTGTCATGTTTTGGCTTTAGTGGATCGAACCCGTAATTAAATCGTATCTTTAGCGAAAACGGTACAACTTTCATTTAACTTTTCTCGCCAAATTTCTTTGTTGGCCTTTCACTGTTGTTTATTGTTGGTTAATATTATTTCAAATGGCAGCTAATAGGAGTTGCTTAATTAATTTAGATGAAAAAAGAAGATGTGGCCCTACAGGCTAAAGTGTATTTGTATCACTTAAACAATGCAAATAAGGAAAACGGTATCAAAAAAGGGGAAGGCTGGAAATTTAGTCAGGTAACGGATGCTGGAAGATTGGCTATTGAGCACGATTATTATCCAACGGTATCTCACCAGATTGAACATAAAGAATTGCAAGATTTTGCTGATAACGTGATGTTGTATTTGAAAACCAACCATCCAGATATTCAAGTTCCAGATCCATCTATTCCCATAGAAAAAGACTCTGAATTTTTAATTGCCTACAGTCCATCCCGGATTCGTAGATAATGTTCAAATTAAAAGGGCATCAAATGTAATTCATTTTGATGCCCTTTTTTGTAGGTTATATTGATTAGATTTTCCTCACATTTCCAGATCCAATCACCGTTTTTTCTACTGTGGCGTTACCTGAGTAATTTACGTTGCCGGAGCCACTAATTACAGCTTTAATTTTTGAATCGGCTTTAATGTTTACGGTTCCTGAACCACTTACGGTTGTTGATAAATCATTTACAGTTAAACCTTTGCCAGAAAAGTTACCAGATCCACTAATCACCACTTTGGCATCATCTGCACTGCCATTAACCATTAAATTACCCGAACCACTAATTACACCGCTGAAATCATCAACATTTGCCGTGGCCTTTATATTTCCTGAGCCACTTAAGGTTGCTGCTAAACTTTTGGTGTTGATGTTTCCAATTACCGACATGCTGCCAGAACCACTCATGGTTAAGCTGCTAATGCTTTTTGCGGTAACGTATGCCGTAATTTTTTTGTTTTCATATTTTTTTTCCCAGCTCGTCCAACTATTTTGAGGACGGATAATCAACACGTTTCCCTTAACTTCAGTAATCAGCGTAGCAATTGCATCTGCATCGCCTTCAAAACGGCAGCTTTCTTTGCTTCCTATTGTAATCACTACGTTAAGGGGGCCGCCTGCAGCCACGCCGTTAAAGTTTTTTACATCCCGCTCCGTATCCGATTTTGAGGATGAGTTGATGTGGATTTGATCTTTTGCAATAACATTAATGGTTGCAGTTAAGGTTATTGCTGCAATTAAAATTGGAAATATTTTTTTCATCGTTAGGAATTTTAAAGCCTTCTAGTTTAATTTCTAAAAGGCGGATGACTATTTTTTACCAATAAGACGATGGTTTTATAAAAAAGTTGCATCGGCAAGTCAATCTTCCGAAAATAATTTTTACCTCCGTTATTCTGCTGGTTTTGCATCAACATAAAAAAGCGGGTTCACTTTAAAACGCTCCATGGTAACATCCGAACTCAGTTTGGTCGATTTCCATTGGTTTGTTGGATTGAGTAATGAGTAGGTGCCATTTTTTAGGGTTACTTGTATAGGCATATCAAAACCTTTAACATCTGTAACCCAGCGATAGGAAAGTGTACCATTTTTAATTTTATATTCAAACAATGGAATTTTGCTATGGCGCAAATACTGATCAAATACCTTATCCAACTTTAAGCCACTTTGCTTAGCGATGTAATTTTCTATTTCGGCCGTAGTTACGGTTTTATGGTAGAAGGTTTTGTTTAAACCGCGAAGAATTTGTCTGAATTTTTCGTCGTTATTAACTAACTGGCGGATGGTATGAATCAGGTTGGCACCCTTATAATACATATCTCCTGAGCCTTCCTTATTCACCCCATACGGACCAATAACCGGAACATCATTGGCGATATTTTTACGAATGCCGATAACGTATTCATTGCCTGCATCTTTACTTTCTGTACATTCAGTAAACAAGGTTTCCGAATAATCTGTAAAGCCCTCGTGTACCCACATATCGGCAATATCTTTTGAGGTGATGTTGTTGCCGAACCATTCGTGGCCACTCTCGTGAATGGTTATGAAATCCCATTTTAAGCCATGTCCTGTCCCACTTAAATCTCTACCCAAGTAGCCTTTTTTAAAACCATTGCCGTAAGCAACCGCACTTTGATGCTCCATGCCTAAATGCGGTGCTTGTACCAATTTATAACCATCTTTATAAAAGGGATAAGGGCCAAACCAATATTCGAAACATTTTAACATGGGTTTTACATCAGCATCCCAATGCGGACGAGCCTTGGCACTGTCTGTTTGTAAAGCCCAATAATCAATGCTCAGTTTCCCATTTTCTCCGGCGTAACTGTCTTCCCAATGTGAGTATTTGCCAATGTAAAAAGCAATATCATAGTTGTTAATTGGGTTGCTTACAAACCAATTGTATTTATTTGATCCATCTGGCTGCGGTTCAATACTTTTAAGCTTTCCGTTCGAAACATCTTGCAAGCCTTTTGGTGCCGTAATGCTAATCATCATGCTGTCCACCTCATCGCTTTGATGATCTTTATTTGGCCACCAAACACTGGCGCCAAGCCCTTGGCAGGCCACAGATGCCCAAGGGTTTCCAGCAGAATCCTTTCTAAAAATAAATCCGCCATCCCAAGGTGGGTTACGAGCTACATTGGGCTTTCCGGAATAGAAAACGGTGAATTTATCTTTAGTCCCTTTTTTTATTGCTTTTTGGAAGGTTACGAAAACCGCGTTATATTCTCTTGTGAAAGCTAGCTCAGCGCCTTTATACATCACTTTTTCAACTTTCAGATTTGAAAATAAATCGAATTGAAGTTTGGTGAAATCTTGAGTGGCGGTAAACACAAATTCATTACTTCCACTTACCGATTTTTCATCAATATCGATTTTCACATCCAAGTGATAATAATTAATATTGTAACAGGTTCTTAATGGCGTTAGGCTTCCACGTAAGCTATCGGCTTTTGAATTGATCTGATCTTTACCGAGCATTTGCGCATTTGATGTTGAAACACCGAGTGCAACTGCTAAAATTAAAATGAGTTTTTTCATTTGATTTTATTTTGCCACCTTATTATTTAAAATGAGGAGGAGGAATACGTGTATTTGTTGAAGAAAGTAAAGCCTCTTTGGTCTATGCCTTGTTTCGTGGCGATACCAAACAATAACAATATTTTTAGCGATGGTACGTGTTGACACGTACCATACTGATTGAAGTTAAAGGGTCAATTTCTGTACTGCAATTTTGTATTGCTGCTTTTGTTAGGGTGCAGAAACGCAGAATACATACAACAGGTCAGCCACCATCTGTTACTTTAAAACTGAAAGTGTAATGAATGAGCTATTGTTCACATCGTGATAAATTCTTTGCGTTGCTTTCTGGAAATCAGATTTTTCAGCTTGATAAATATCCATAAACTTTTGAGGGTTTCTATCCGCTAAAGGGAACCAAGAGTTTTGAATCTGAATCATGATTTTATGTCCTTTTTTAAAGGTATGTGCAACATCAGGCAGTGGATAATTCACTTTCGTTACCACGCCCGGAACAAATGGTTCAGGTTTTTCGAAGCTGTTGCGATACTTACCTCGCATGATTTCGCCACGCACCAACATTTCGTAGCCACCCATAAGCAAGTTTTTAGGGTTAGGCGATGGGTTAGGCGCATCTTCTGGATAAACATCAATCAATTTTACCACATAATCTGCATCCGTACCGCTAGTAGATACCACTAGGTTGGCTAAAACTGGGCCGGTGATGGTAATGTCTTCCGTTAAAACGTCAGTTTGAAAAGTTTTTACATCTGGACGGCGGGCAGCAAAACGCTGGTCATCAACCATATATTCGCGTGTGCGTTTTGCTTGGATTCCATCTTGGTAAGGTACAGGGTTATTCGGATCGCTCACATATTCATCCCAGCTGTCTGTTCTGCCAACTTTTTCAAAACTCAATTTTCCGTTGGGTTGCAGATATAGGTTTTTAGTTTCTGTATCTTTTGGTGGCCAGGTATCAAATTTTTTCCATTGGTTGCTACCCGTAACAAAGATGTTTGCTTCTGCAGCATCAAAATCTCCTTCACCTTTTAGGTAATGTTTAAAAAAAGGCAGTTCAAAGTGTTCTTGATAATAGGTGCTGGTTGGTTGGCCAAACTCTATATCTCCAAAGTTGCTGCCCGTACTTCTTACCCAACCACCATGATACCAAGGGCCTGCAACCAAAATGTTGTTTGCCGAAGGGTTTTGTTTCTCTATCGCTTTATAAGTGGCAAATGTTCCATAAGCATCTTCCGCATCAAAGAAGCCGCCAACAACCATAACGGCAGGTTTTACATTGGTTAAATGCGGTAAAATTAGGCGTGCTTTCCAAAAGGTATCCAAGTTTGGATGTGCAACTAAATCGTTCCAAAATTTAATGCTATCGCCTAAATATTTTTCTTTTAAATTTTTTAAGGAGCCTGCTTCTAAATAGAAACGGTAATTATCCTGGATGGGAAACTTGAAGCCTTTTGGCCCCTTATCTGGCGTAATCGGTTTTGGTCGAGGTACGCCGAAGCTGGTCATAAAACTAAATGCATCCATCACAAATAAAGTGCCTCGGTGATGAAAGTCATCGCCCAAATACCAATCGGTAACGGGTGCTTGTGGCGAAACAGCTTTAAGTGCAGGGTGGGCGTTAGGTAAAGAGGTTGTTGAATAAAAACCTGGATAAGAAATACCATAAATACCGGCGTTGCCATTGTTGTTTTTTATATTTTTTATCAACCAATCAATCGTATCGTAAGTATCGGTACTCTCATCAATGGATGTTTTAGTTTTTTTACCCACAAATTGCGGACGAACGTCATCAAAATTTCCTTCACTCATCCATTTTCCACGCACATCCTGATATACAAAAATATAGCCTTCGCGCATCATGGCTGGGAAATTTCCCAAACTGGTTTTATACTTATCCTCTCCGTAAGGCTGTACTGTGTATGGTGTGCGGTTAATTAAAAAAGGATATTTCTTGCTTTGGTTTTTTGGTATGTAAATAGATGTAAAGAGCTTAATGCCATCTCTCATAGGTATTTGGCGCTCAATTTTAGTATAGTTTTCCCTAACATAAGCAGAATCGGTTTGCTGAGCCAGTAATTCATTAGAAATGAATAGAGAAATTAAAAGGCATAAAAGTTTGTTGAGGTTCATTGGTTGTATTGATTTGAGAATAAAATTTAAATATAGAGATAAGGAAGTGATAACTGAAAAAACATCGGTAAAAGGTTTGTTAAGGATACGCTTCATCATCGTCATGCCTTTATCAAAATTTAGTTAAATAATGTTAAGCGATAATCTTTTGCAAGTTTTTGTCGTCATATACATAATCGATTTAAACACACGTAAATGAACAGGTTATTTAATAGAAGTTTGGTTGTTTTTGCTGTAGCAGCATTAGTGGCAACCCTAAATGTAGATAATGCCTTTGCACAAAGACCAAGCAGGGGCGGTGGTTCGGTAGGCGGCAGGTCTGGCGGAAATATCGGAGGTGGAAGACCAAGTGCAGTTTCACCCTCACGCGGTGGAGGTTCAATTTCAAGACAACCATCTATGCAAGCACCATCAAGAGGCGGAATACAAGGACCAAGTAGTGGAAGTTACAGACCGGGTCCTGGCATCAGTCGCCCAGGTGGCAGGCCCATTCGACCAAATTACGGATATAACAGATCAGGTTATCGCCCAGGTGGTTATTACAGACCAGGCTTTGGTTATCGTCCACGCTACGGTTATTACGGTTACCACAATTATTACAGACCATTTATCGGTTTCCGTTTAAATGTTTTGCCATATGGCTATTATCCATTTTATTTTGGTCCCACTCAATATTATTACTCTGGCGGTTTATTTTATCGTCAGTACGAAAATAATTATCAGGTTGTGGTTCCACCGGTTGGTGCAGAGGTGCCGAATTTACCATCTGATGCGAGTTTAGTAACCATAGATGGGGTAGATTATTATGAATACAAAGGTGTTTACTATACGCAAAGTACCAATGCCGATGGCAAAACAATTTATGTAGTTGCGGGGAAAGATGGGGTGTTAAACACGACAGATGGTCCGGTAGATACGCATCAAATTGGTGATGTTATCCCGCAATTGCCAGAAGGTTGCAGAGAAGTAACCATTAAAAACGATAAATACTTTGTTTCGCCTGATGATGTTTACTACGAAGAAGTAATCGAGGGAAACACAATCAGTTATAGAGTTATCGGAAAGCTTTTTTAATTTAGATGGTAATTATAATTTCAAACCGCTTCGATTTAATATTGAAGCAGTTTTTTATTTCACCGAATTGTATATTTTTACAAAAAAAACCAACATAATTTGAAAAAAGCACTAGCCAAAATCTCCCTGCTATACTTTCCCATAATTATTTTTCTTGCCTCCTGTTCTACCAACAAAGTCGCTATAAAAACACCAGAAACCACCGTTTCTTCCATCAAGTTTTTAAGCGCCTATGTGATGCCCCAAAGCATGAGTTATCGAAATACATTAGTCGGGGGTTTATCCGGAATTGATTATGATGCAAAAAGCAAACAGTACTACCTCATTAGCGATGACCCTTCGCAATATAGTCCAGCCCGGGTTTATACTGCAAAAATCAATATAATAGAAAATAAAATAGATACCATCGAATTCACGGGCGTTAAATTTATTTTGCAGCAAAATGGATCACAATATCCGAAATATGAGTATGGCAAAAACTCAAAAGCCGATGGAGAATCGGTAAGATTTGATCCTCTACGCAACAGATTGGTTTGGAGCAATGAAGGAGAGCGATTGTTCCGCCCAACTGATACCACCATGGTTCAACCCGCATTAACTTTTATCAGTAACGAAGGCAAATTTTTAGATACCGTTGCACTGCCGAAAGGTTTTGAAATTACCAAACAAGCATTTGGCGTGCGCAAAAACGCTTTTTTTGAAGGGGTAAGCTATGCCGATAATTATAAAACACTTTACGCAAGTTTAGAAGAACCGCTTTATCAAGATGGCAGGCAGGCCGCTTTCGGATACGATAAAGCACTAACCCGCATTTTAAAATTCGACGTAGCCAGTAAAAGAAACACCGCACAATATGCCTATAATTTGGGTGAATTGCCTGTGCTGCCTACGGTAGAAAGCGATTGGAACCTCAATGGAATTTCCGAGATTTTGGCTGTCAACAGCCACACTCTATTGGTAATGGAGCGCGCTTGGGCAAAAGGACGTGATGACCATACTTTTATAAAGTTGTATTTGGTCGATTTATATGGCGCAGAAAACGAGCTCAATAATCAATCCTTTGTTAAAAATCCTCCTAAGCCATTAATGAAAAAGTTGCTTTTCGATTTCGATCAGCTAAACATGCACATCGATAATTTTGAAGGCATAACCTTCGGACCCAAAATGCCAAACGGACACGATACCTTGATTTTTTGCGTAGATAACAACTTTGCCAAAAATCAAACACAGCAATTCTTTCTGTTTGAAGTAGAGCCCTAATTAAATTGGTCAATAATTTTTATTATTTGGGAATTTTACGGCCTCGTGTCATATCGCAAGGTGCATCTGCCTTTTACCTTCAACCTTTTTTAGCTACCTTTGAATTATAAAAAATTGAAAAATATGCAATACGATGTCGTTGTTATCGGTTCAGGGCCGGGCGGTTATGTAGGCGCAATCCGTTGTGCTCAGTTAGGCTTGAAAACAGCTGTTATAGAAAAATATAAAACCTTTGGAGGTACTTGCTTAAATGTGGGTTGTATTCCATCAAAAGCATTGTTAGATTCATCAGAACACTATCACAATGCAGCCCATACTTTTACAACACACGGTATTGATTTAAAAGATCTTAAAGTTAATATGCCCCAAATGATCGCCCGTAAAGACGATGTTGTGGCACAAAATACGGCCGGCATTACCTATCTATTTAAGAAAAATAAAATCGATTCTTATGAAGGGCTTGGCTCATTCGTTGATAAAAATACCATTTTGGTTACCAAAACAGATGGTTCTACCGAAACCTTAACCGCAAAAAATGTAATCATTGCAACAGGTTCTAAACCAACTGCATTGCCATTTTTGCCAATAGATAAAAAAAGAATCATCACTTCAACTGAAGCTTTAAACATTAAAGAAGTTCCAAAATCGATGGTGGTAATCGGTGGTGGTGTAATTGGCTTGGAGTTGGGTTCTGTGTATGCCCGCTTAGGCACAAAAGTATCGGTGGTTGAGTTTTTGCCATCCATCATCAGCACCATGGATGCCAGTTTAGGTAAAGAGCTTCAACGCGTTTTGAAGAAAAACTTGGGTATGGAGTTTTACATGAACCATAAAGTTACAGGCGCTACCGTAAAAGGTAAAACCGTAACCGTAAAAGCAGATAACGCAAAAGGCGAATCCATTTCTTTAGATGCCGATTTTTGTATTGTTGCCGTAGGTAGAACAGCATACACCGAAGGTTTAGGCCTAGATAAAATCGGCATTACCGTTGAAGAAAGAGGTAAAAAGGTTCCAGTTAACGCACATTTAGAAACCGCAGTGCCAGGCGTTTACGCTATTGGCGATGTAGTTACAGGTGCAATGTTGGCTCACAAGGCAGAGGATGAAGGCACTTATGTAGCCGAAACCATTGCCGGACAAAAACCACACATCAATTATAACCTCATTCCAGGCGTGGTTTATACTTGGCCAGAAGTGGCATCAGTTGGTTTAACCGAAGAGCAGCTGAAAGAACAGGGAACAAAATATAAAGCAGGTTCATTCCCTTTCAAAGCCAGCGGACGTGCAAAAGCAAGCATGGATACCGATGGTTTCATCAAAGTTTTAGCCGATGCCACAACAGATGAAGTTTTAGGTGTACATATGATTGGCCCACGTGCCGCAGATATGATTGCCGAAGCCGTTATTGCTATGGAATTCAGAGCCTCGGCAGAAGACATTGCCCGTACTTGTCATGCCCACCCAACTTATACAGAGGCGTTTAAAGAAGCAGCATTAGCCGCGACAGACAATAGGGCTATCCATATTTAGGAAATAGTATCTTAATGTGTGCGTGTCAACCACAGATTAAAAATACCGAAAGCCGATAAGCAATTATCGGTTTTTTTTTGTCTAAAATTTGGGCATGCCCCAAGCTGCGCAAGGGTCGGGCTATGCGTTACAATCTTTTTTGAAGAAAAATCAAAAAAGGATTTCCACTGCTATCCCTCATGCAAAACCCAAAGCCTCAATCTTTAAGTCCAATACATTCCCCTTTCATCATCAATCTTTCAACTTTAGTCTTTGGTCTTTCAGCTTTAGTCTTTGGTCTTTCAACTTTAGTCTTTGGTCTTTCAACTTTAGTCTTTTTGGTCTTTCAACTTTAGTCTTTTTGGTCTTTCAGCTTCAGTCTTTCAGCTTTAGTCTTTGGTCTTTCAGCTTTTGTCAGGTTTAAAGAAATTTGGGCATGCCCCAAGCTGCGCAAGGGTCGGGCTATGCGTTACAATCTTTTTTGAAGAACAATCAAAAAAGGATTTCCACTGCTATCCCTCATGCAAAACCTAAAGCCTCAATCTTTAAGTCCAATACATTCCCCTTTCATCATCAATCTTTCAACTTTAGTCTTTGGTCTTTCAGCTTTTGTCTTTGGTCTTTCAACTTTAGTCTTTCACCTCTTCACCTTTCGTCATTGGTCTTTCAGCTTTAGCCTTTCTTTCGTCTTTCAGCTTTTGTCTTTGGTCATCGGTCTTTCAGCTTTAGTCTTTCACCTTTAGTCTTTATTCTTTCACCTTTCCTTAACAAAATGATAACAAACCAAGACTAAAAAACAGCGTTAGTCAAAATTATTTTTGCAATTCAGATAATAAATAAACCATGAACTGTAAAAAACTTTTCGTAGCCTTATTAGTGGCAACGATGGCTATAACTGCCTGTAAAAAAAATTTAGAACCAATTGAAGAAACAGAAACAATCGTTCCTGAAGATATCGCAAGTTTTAAAGAAACTGCAACAATTGATTTAGGAGGAGAAACATCAGCAGAGATTTCTGCTTATGATCCATCTACCAAAAAACTTTTTGTGGTAAGCAATGAAGGTGGTGCAAAAGTAGAGGTAGTAGATTTAACCCTTTATCCAATAGTTTCTAAGGTAAGAACATTAACCTATCCAAGTAATGCTGGCATTAACAGTGTTGCCGTAAGCAATGGTTTGTTGGCAATTGCATTGGATGGCGCAGATAAACAAGGAAATGGTGATGTGGTGGTTTTAAAGACATCAGATTTATCAGAAGTTAAAAAGATAACTGTAGGCGCAATGCCCGATATGGTTACGTTCAGTCCGGATGGAAATTACATCTTATCAGCAAACGAAGGCGAACCAAGCGATGATTATACGGTAGATCCAATTGGAACCGTTTCCATCATTAATGTAAAGAATAACTATACTGTCAAGACCTTAGATTTCGCTTCGTTTGAAACACAAAAATCAACCTTGTTGGCGGGAGGTTTCCGAATTTATGGTCCTAAAGCAAGTTTTGCGCAAGACATTGAGCCTGAATATATTGCGGTGAGTTCTGATTCTAAAAAAGCATACGTAACCTTGCAAGAGAACAATGGGGTTGCAGAGGTAGATATCGTATCAGGGAGCATAACTAAAATTACTCCTTTAGGCACTAGAGATATTAGTTTGGCAGAAAATCCTTTCGATGTAAGCGATAAGGATAGCAAAATTGCTTTAGCTAATTGGCCAATAAAAGCTTACTACCTTCCAGATGCCATCTCATATTTCAGCACGGGTGGCTCATCTTACCTAGCGCTTGCGAATGAGGGCGATACCAGGGCATGGAAAGGCTATGATGAAGAGGCAAGAGTTAAAAGTTTGAAGTTAGATCCAACCAAATTTCCAACTGCAGCAACCTTACAACTTGATGCGAATCTTGGTAGATTAACGGTAACAAAAGCTTTTGGCGATACCGACGGAGATGGCGACTACGATGAGCTTTATGCAACAGGTGGTAGAAGTTTAAGTATTTTGAACGCTAGCACAGGTGCATTGGTTGCCAACATTGGTAAAGATTTAGAGCAACATGTGATTGATGCTGTTAAATATGATGATGAACGTTCTGATAACAAAGGGGTGGAAGTTGAAGGTGTAACGGTTGCACAGGTGAATGGTAAAACATTGGCATTTATTGGTATGGAACGTGTAGATATGATTGCTGTATATGATGTAACGACGCCAGCAAGTCCAAAGTTTGTTCAATTATTCTCAACTGGCGATGCACCTGAGGGGGTGTTATTTGTAAAACCAAAAGACAGTCCGAATGGTAGAAGCCTTGTAATCGTATCTAGCGAAGGCGATGGTACCGTAAAATTCTTTCAGCCCAATAAGCTATAAACCTAAAGCTTCTCTTTATAATTTATTACCCCCAAAAAGTTACACTTATTGGGGGTATTTTTATTCTATCTAAATGCTTAAACTTGTTTCCGTTTTTCAAATGATTTGAAGACCTTTGCCCAACCTATAAAAACGCTCATCATTTAATATTGCATTTTGGAAGAATTAGTAACAAACCAGGAAAAATCCAGTCAAGCAGAAATTAAGCCTGTTGTACCCAGTTCTCCAAACCGCATCCGCCTTGCAGTTTCTTTATTTTATTTTGGTCAAGGCATTGCTTTTGCCTCGTGGGCGAGCCGCATTCCAGATTTAAAGCACGCTTTAAATCTTTCGGATGGTGCTTTAGGCAGTATTTTGCTGGCCTTGCCACTCGGACAATTGGTTACGATGCCAATTTCAGGTCAGTTGGTAACCAAATACGGAAGTAAAAGAATTCTTACCATTACTGCACCTTTGTATGTTATTGCCTTAAGTAATTTGGGTTTGGCAAGCGCGCCTTGGCATTTGGCTGTATTCTTATTTCTTTTTGGCGTAATTGGCAACATGTGTAATATCGCCGTTAATACGCAAGGATCGGAAGCAGAAAAGTTGTTTGGCAGACCAATTATGACTTCTTTCCACGGTGCTTGGAGTATTGCAGGATTTACAGGAGCGTTGGTTGGCTTACTAATGGTAAATTTGCACGTCCTTCCGTATCATCACTTTTGGATTATTGTGGTGCTCATTTGGATAAATGTGCTCTTAAATCACAAACATCTCGTTCCAGGCAAAGGTGCTCCGAACCAACGTAAAACTAAGCTATTTACCATGCCAGAAGGCATATTGCTCCAACTCGGTATTATTGGTTTTTGCAGTATGGCAACGGAAGGAGCCATGTTCGATTGGAGTGGAGTTTACTTCAAGGATATTGTAAAGGCACCATCATCCTTAGTTATTCTGGGCTATGCATCCTTTATGGTGATGATGGCTACAGGCCGATTTGTTGGTGATAAAATTATTGCCAAAATGGGTAGGAAAAGAACCATTCAAATTAGTGGATTAATAATTTCAACCGGTATGTTTCTGTCGGTTTTCTTTCCTTTTCTTGTCACGGCAACAATTGGTTTTATGTTGGTTGGTATTGGCGTTTCTAGTATCGTTCCAACGGTTTATAGCGTTGCAGGTAAAAACGGAAAGGTGGCACCCGGCATTGCCATTGCCATTGTATCAAGCGTAAGTTATTTCGGTTTTTTAATGGGGCCACCATTAATTGGCTATATTTCTCAACTGTCAAGCTTACGGTATTCTTACGCCGTTATTGGTTGCTTTGGTTTGCTAGTCAGCTTTCTTGTCACTAAAATTAGTGCTGTAGATTGAGATTGTATAAAGCTAAGGCTTCTTAATCAGTCCAAATTCCTTTAATGCGGCAACGGCGAGTTCTATTAAACGCAAATGTTCTTCTATGTGCCCATGCTGAACTTCAACGTTAATGTATGGGATATTGTTCTGCATGGCATAAACAGATAAAGATCCATCATTATCGGCGAATTTAGATTGAAGGATTACGTTTACATTGGCTTTTTTCAAACTGGAAAACAGCTTAGGCTCGGTTACATACAATAAATCATCACCATCCATTTCGAAATTAATATATACGGAATCGGCAGTGCTGGCTAAATCATAGCCCGGCAGATAAGAGGAGATTCCGAAGCCACCATCGGCATTGTTGTGTAAGGTTAAAATGTAGCCCGTAGCTTTCGGATCGTAAAAATCAACAATTTGCTTACCCGCTTTTAAAATGGACTGCTCCACTTCGCTCGAACTGTAAGCATCTTTTTTCAAGCGGGTGTTTACGCCCACGCTCGTGTAAATGGCATTAGGATCAATTCTATAGGTATCATCCATGTAGCTGAAGTTGTAATCTCTCACACTTCCATACTGACTGTCAATAAGTTCTCCGCCACTCCATCGGATGTAATCGAAGCCTGCTTTTACGCCTGTATCCTCATTATCGTGTACAACCAGAAATTTTATCCCATTTGGTTTATAACTGTATTTAACCAGCGTAACATCTAAGTCGTAAATTTTGATGAAAGAAGAATCAGAAGTCATTGCATCAAAAACTGGAGGGTGTTGAGCAAATGTATTGAAGGCGAAAAGCGCGAGTATAACTTGAAAGACAACTTTAAACATATCAGATTATATACAATTATCAGAAAAATTTGTTTTCAAGCCCTCTATGGTTTTGAACATCAGCGGTTTCCAAAAAGCCAATTACAAAAAAAAGCTGCCCTTGGGTAAAGGCAGCTTGGTGTTGATTGTTAATCTGGATGTTATGTTAATGCTTTACGTCTACATCATATTCGAGAACATCCTTATGGTCGTATGGTTCTTCCATCAACTCATCAATGGTTTTGCCTTTTTTGTTTAAGCCTAAACGTTCTAACATTCTATCGAACATTAAATACACCACAGGCACCACAATCAAGGTTAAGAATAATGAGCTGGTTAAACCACCCACAATTACCCATGCCAGTCCATTTTTCCACTCTGCACCTGCACCACTTGCGAGTGCGATAGGAAGCATACCGAATACCATGGCAATGGTGGTCATCAAAATTGGTCGTAAACGAGCATGGTTAGCCAACACAAGTGCTTCTTTGGTTTCTTTACCCTCTGCTTTTAAGTGGTTGGTAAAATCGACCAATATAATGGCGTTTTTGGCAACCAAACCCATAAGCATGATCAAACCTAAAATGGTAAAAATACCGATGGAGTTGTTGGTTAATGCCAATGCGAGTAAGGCACCAATTACAGCCAATGGTAGGGAGAACATCACCACCAGTGGATAGATGAAACTGTCATAAAGGGCAACCATAATTAGGTAAACTAAAATAATTGAAGCCAATAGCGCAATCCCTAAAGTACCGAAACCTTCAGATTGATTTTCTTGATCTCCAGCCCACGAGTAGCTTACGCCAACAGGCGCTTTTAACTTACCATCTTTCTGCATATCTTCCAGTTTCTGTTGGAATTCTGCCACAACAGTACCCGTAGGCCTACCGATTGATTGTGCCTTAACTGAAACTGAAGTAGATTTATTTAAACGTTCTAACTGACTTGGCCCAGAACCTTCAGTGATGGTTGCAAACTGAGATAACTTAATTTGTGCGCCAGAATTATTTACAAATACAAGGTTCCGAACATCATCAATATTTTGTCTGTTAAAGTTTTGATATTGAATGTTGATATCGTATTCATATTCGCCTTTTCTATATTTACCATCGGTGTTACCAGCAAATGCGGTTTGCATGGTAGAACCAACAGTTTGTAGCGTTAAACCAACTGCCGACATTTTATCGCGATCTACCTGAACATTAATTTCTGGCGTTCCTTTTTCAACTGATAACTTTATTTCCGTTGCACCAGGAATAGAGGCGAGCACTTTTTGAGCACCCTCTGCATATTTCAAGGCACTATCTAAATCAGAACCCATTACAACCAATTGGATAGGTGCATTTTCTGCAATACCCAAAATACTAATTGGAACCGTTTTTACTTTCGCTCCAACCAATTCTTTGGCCAATGCCCTACTCATTTTTGTTGCGAATACATCAGATGACATGCCTTCGCGTTGATCGCGTTCAACTAACTTTACGTTAATCTCTGATTTGTAAGCCGTTGCTTGTGTACCACCAAAATCACCAGTAGATTGTCCTACCGTAGTAATGAGCTGAGTTATTTCTGGTTGTTTATCTAAATAAGCTTCTGCTTTTTGAGTTAAGAAGTTGGTTTGTTCTAATGAAGCATCTTTTGGTAACTCTAACTGAACCAAGAATTCTCCTTTATCTGATTTAGGGAAAAACTCTGAACCGATGAAGCCTGCGCCCAATAATCCGCATGAACCCAAGAACATTACAAAAACGATAATCAATGTAAGTGCTTTATGGTTAAGAGACCAAGTTAAGATGCTGGTAATCCAAAGGGTAAATTTCTTTAACTGTTTTTCGAACCAAAGGATAAATCGCCCAAACATATTCTTTCCTTCAATATGTTCTAATTTACCGAAACGAGAGAAAATAAGTGGTACAATGGTGAATGAAGCCAACAATGAAAGTAAGGTTGCAATAATAACCACAATACAGAACTGACGTAGGATGTTGGATACCAAGCCTGTACTTACGGCAATTGGGAAGAACACCACCACGATAACGAAGGTGATGGATACTACCGTAAAACCAATTTCTCTTGTCGCATCGGATGCTGCTCTAACTTTGTTTTTACCCATCTCCATGTGTCGCTGGATATTTTCCAATACCACAATTGCATCATCCACAAG
This sequence comes from Pedobacter yonginensis, assembly GCF_003173595.1. GTDB lineage: Bacteria > Bacteroidota > Bacteroidia > Sphingobacteriales > Sphingobacteriaceae > Pedobacter > Pedobacter yonginense. The sequence continues at coordinate 566,625 of NZ_QGNZ01000003.1, read as the reverse complement.
AATACCCACAACAAGCGATAATCCTAGCAAAGACATCAAGTTTAATGTAAAGCCGAATAAGCTAATGCCGATAAATGTAGCAATTAATGAAACCGGAATAGATACCATTACAATTAACGCATTACGCAAACTGTGCAAGAAGAAAAGCATTACAAATGCCACCAAAATAACCGCTAAAATTAAATCGTGTATTACGGCATCGGCAGATTCTAAGGTAAAAATTGAACTATCGTTAACGATTCTAATATCCAATTTGTTGGATGCATATTCCAGCTTAAGCTTATCGATAATGGCATGTACACCTTTACTTACTTCTACGGCGTTGGCATCACTTTGTTTGATAATTTGAATGGCGATGGAAGCTTTACGATCGATACGGGCCAATTTTTCCGTTTCTTTTTGCGAATCTTGAACATCGGCTACATCACCCAAACGAATTTGAGCACCATCTTTTGAAGTGGTTAAAACTAAGTTTCTTAACTCTTCCATACTTCTGTACTTACCCGATAAACGAATCAGTACATCTTGGTTTTGTGTTTTAACGCTACCCGTAGGGAAATCCAAATTGGAGCTCAAAATTAATTGCTGAACCTGGGGAACAGAAAGATTGTAGCCTTGTAATTTATTGGCATCTAACGAAACTTGAATTTCACGTTCAGAACCACCTACTAAATTTACTTGAGCAATACCACTTACCCTTGAAATTACGGGTGCAATACGTTTATCAATTAAATCATAAAATGTAATATCATCCATGTTTGCTGATGCAGACATCGTGATTACCGGTAAATCATCCAAAGAGAATTTACTTAATGATGGTGTTTTTACATCTTCTGGTAACTCAGAAAGAATGGCGTTAACCTTACGTTGCGCATCGTTTAATGAAATGTCGATGTTGGCCTTATCGGTTAAGGTGATGGTAACGGTAGATAAACTCTCAAAAGAAACAGAGTTTATTTTCTTGATGTTTTCCATCGATGATACCGCATCTTCAATTTTCTTAGTTACGGTGTTTTCAACCTCATTTGGTGATGCACCAGGATAGATGGTTGAAATAGATACTACGTTGTTCGAGAATTTTGGAAGTAATTCATAGCCCAACGAAAAGTAACTTAATAGCCCAAGTAGGGTAAGTGCGGTGAAAACCACAATTACCAGCGAGGGCCTTTTTATAGATATGTCTGTTATCTTCATTTTCTTTTTTTATTGCGAATAGCGATTCGGCTATTGCGTTTTTGACTCACGACTATAAACTCCGAATTACTTAACTATGCTAACGGCAGTACCGTCAGTTAAGTTAATTTGTCCGCTTGTAATTACCGTTTCACCTTCTTTCAAACCATCCAAAATCTCCACATTATCACCCAAAATACGGCCAGTAACTACCGAGCGAATTTTTGAGGTGTTGTTTGATTGATCTAAAACGAACACTTGATTGCTGCTTACACTACCCACAAAAGATGTACGTGGAATAAGAATACTTGGCGCCTGCTTAGGGAAGTTGAACACCGCTGTGCCATACATCCCTGCTCTTAAACTATTTTTGGCATTGTTCGAAACCTCAATCTCTACCGGGAAGTTTAAAGTAGCATCAGCTTTAGCCGCAATAAATGTTACTTTACCCGAGAATTTCTCGTTAGGGAAAACGGTAGATTTAATGTTGATTTGATCGCCTACTTTAAGGCTTGCAACCTGCGATTCATTTACGTTTACCTTAAGTTTTAATTTCGAAACATCAACCAATTCAAATAATTGAGTACCCTGCGTATTCACAAAAGCCCCAACTTCAATGTATCTTTTGTTTACGATTCCATTAATTGGCGATTTGATATTTGCATCACTCACTCTTCTTTGCGAAGCCTGTAAGCGCAACTTTGCATTTCTGGTAGCCAATTTAGCTTGATCTAATTGTTGTTGAGTTACACCACCTGTTTCGTAAGAGCTTTGGTATCTAGCCTCATCTCTTTGTGCATTTTGATAGGCTGCTTGAGCAGTTTCTTTGTCTGTATTAATGATTTCTGCATCAACACGAGCTAAAACCTGACCTTTAGTTACGCGATCGCCTTCATCAACAAAGATGGCTTTAACCCGACCAGCGTTTTCTGAAAGGAAGTTAAGCTCTTTGTTGGGAATGAAGTTTCCATTTGCGCTAAAATCCAAATCCACCACTTTTTTCTCTACAGAAGCAACACGAACTGCAACTGCACCGCCACCTTTAGCAATGAAAGCAGTTTTCTCTTCGTTCTTCTTTTTATTGTTGCTTAAAACGTATGCAATTGCACCAAGTGCAACAACAACTACCACGATTATAATTATTACTCTTTTCATTTCTATTGTACTAGCGATTTAATATTTCCGTTTGATTTTATCAGTTGTATTTCGGCTATTTTGTAGTTTAATAAAGCCTGTGTATAGCTATTTTGTGCTTGCGTTAACGAATTTTCGGTATCTAACAAATCTGTTAAAGAAGCTAAGCCGTTGTTGTAATTGTTTTGTGTGCTCTTATAAATTTCTTGTGCCAACTCTGCATTTTTCTTTTGAGAATTGATGGTGTTTAAGTTATTCCTCAATTGAATTTTAGCATTCTCGTAGGCCAAGTTTAGTGAGTTTGTAGATTGTTTTCGATCTTCTTGAGCTTTTTTAATCTCAACCTCTGCCTGACGCACTTTTGAGCGGGTTAAGAACCCATTAAAGATAGGCACTCTTAAAGTTAATCCTATCGCTGATGCGCCATAACCAATTGCAGCTGCATTTGAGTTTAAGAAATCGAAGCCATCACTTTGGCTGGAGTAGGTATAATTTCCAGTTAATGCCAAACTTGGGTAGTACTCTGCAACATAAGCCTTTCGTTGTAGCGACAGGAGTTTATCTTGAGTATCCAATAATTTAACTTCAGTTCTGTTTGAAAAGTTAATGGATTCTGCAAACTCTGGAAGCTGAGTTACTTCAGTTAATTCTGTTTTTGGCAAAGAAATAGGCGTAGTAACGGGCATACCCATCGAAAACTTTAATTGATTTTCTAATTGCGTAATGGCATTTACTATTTGCTCTCGTTGTGTAGTCAAATTGGTAATGTTTACGTTAATCCGATCTACATCAATTTTCCTAGCCAAACCATTTTTGTATTGGTTAGAAACAATTTTCTCTACCACCTTTACATTTTTGATGTTGGTATCAATTACGTTTAATTGTTGTCTGTTAACCAAAACTTGGTAATAGTTATTTGCAACCAATTCAATAATCTGCTCCTCTGTAAGTTGAGAAGTAAGGTTGTAATACTCTTCACTAGATCTTGCAGCTTGCAAGCCTGTAAATACCTGTTGATTAAATAATTGCTGCGAAAGCTGAACACCTGCCGATGAATTCCAGTTTTGCCCCAACTTAATGGCCTGTGTTTGTCCGCCAAAGTTAGCCACCAACTGACCAATAATTGGATTGTAGGTTAATCCTGCTGTACCTGTAAGTTGTGGCAAAGCTTGTGCCCTAACTTCCTGAACCTTGTATCTTCCGCCTTCAATATCTAATTTCGATTTACGAACATTAGCATTGTTTTGGAGCGCATAGGTTAGCGCATCTTTTAAGGTAACCTGCTGCTGAGCAGATACCAGTTGTGGTAAAGCCATGCCGGTGATCAGGATAAGCATTAATTTTACCATTTTTACTCTAAGCATAATCTATTGTTTTTTTGTTTTTGGGTTTTTGTTTGTGTTGAGTAGCGAGTATTAAGTATCGAGTAGCAAGTATTAAGTATCAAGTATCGGGTGTCAAGTAGCAAGTATTGGGTATCAAGTAGCAAGTAATTAGTATTGGGTTATTGCTTTTTACTTTGGCCTTCACGTTTTAAGTTTTTAGCATTTTAATCCTTTAGCAAAAATTGTTGAAAGATCTTTTTGTTTTAAAGTCATTTTGTTTACGGTTTTTTTATCAGGCAATAAATCTTTTCCGAGCTCCATAATGCACATATTGGTTAATCCTAATAAGCTTTCTAAATATAGTTCGGCTACGTGTTGCATGTTTTCATGTTTGATTTCGCCCTTTTCTTGTGCTCTTGCAAATATTTGAGCATAGAATGTTTTTTCTGAATGTTTAAGCGAGGTAAGCTTTTTCTTCATGGCTCCATCACTAAAAATATCTGGTATCCCCTCCGAAATTCTTAGCATAAAATACTTCATAAAAAAAGTATTTCGAATGTCAATCGTTTGAAAAAGCACCGCTTCCAAAGGGGCGTCAGGATTGTATTTCTTTTTAAGCAAGTCGAAATATTCTGTAAATACCCTTTCTATAACCCCAACAATTAAACTTTTCTTGTCCGGAAAATAATAATAAAGAGAGGGTTTAGAAACCGAAAGGTCTTCGGCAATGTCGTTCATGGTAGTTTTACCAATCCCAAAGTGGCTAAAGCGTTTTATAGCACCATCAATAATCTGTTCTCTCTTTTTATCCGCTACAATCATTTTACTTTTCTACTTTCTGACTTTTTTAATATTTTAGTCAAAAATAGCGCTAAATATTTATTTTATTAATCAATCGATTGAAAATTGAAATAATCGTTACAATTTTATGACACTTTGACGGTTTCGCTTTGGTTTATATATCTTTATACCATTAATCATCTGCAAAGTGACTCTATTCATCAACCTTATAATTGTGCTGTTAACCATTGTATTAATGGAGTGTGTATCTTGGTTAATTCACAAGTATTTGTTTCACGGACCATTGTGGTTTTTACACAAAACCCACCATCAAAAGTCTGATTCGTTTTTTGAATGGAATGATGTATTTGCCTTCTTGTTCGCTGGGATTTCGGTGTATTTGATGTTTATTGATCGAGCAAACTTTGGGTATAAGTTTTTCATTGGCCTGGGCATTACCGTTTACGGAATGATTTATTTTATTGTTCACGATTGGTTTGTGCACCGCCGACTTAAAACTTTTAAAAGCAACAACACCTATTTGCAAGCTGTGCGCAAAGCGCACAAAATTCATCACAAAAATAGGGGCAAGGATAATGGGAGAGCTTTTGGGCTGCTATTTGTAAAGAAAAAGATTTTGAATTGACGTTGAGCGCAGGTAATTTATTTATCTGATTATGGATTGAGTTGTATTGTGAAAGGCTGGCCTGAACTTTCTGCGCATTTATATGTTAAATTATGATGAAGCAAATAATCCATTCAATCTTTTTGTGTTATTTAATTTTAATGTTTACCGCTTGCGGGAAGAAGACAGATCAAGACAGGGCTGAAGCACTTGTTGAATCCAAGTATGAAACTTCCAATCAGAAGATTGATTTTGAACAAGCACATTTGGATAGTCTATTTAGCATTACACCCAAAGCATACGCTGATAGTTTAAAAAAAGGTGAGGCGTTAGATTCGGTCTTGGCTCTCCTCGAAAGCCAAATTGAGCAGTTTACTCAAAAAGAATCGGATAGTGTTGGTGAAATTAGTGCCAAATTAACTCAAGATCGGTATCGTTTATTGGATTTCGCTAAACAAAAGCCACGATTTATAGGTTGGAAGCTTTCGGGAGTTCGGATAGTGGGTGTAAAATCAGAAATTTTGTCTTTTGATTTTGATGAAGCTATCACTCGAATTGTAGAATAATGAAAAGGTTTTGCATGGTGTCTGAAAACCCAACCCATAGGCTTTTTTGTTGGTTCATAGCCCTGAGCGTAGCGGCATCCCTGTAGCAAAGCGAAAGGATACAGCGAAGCGCAGGAACCGATTTTGATACTTGTACAGGCTTTGCGCTACCAAAATTTTTTAATGGAATGCAACCATTAGTACTCCACTTTTACCTTTTTAAACTCAAATTTCATTGCTCGGGCGAATTAGTTACTTTTGTGCCCACAATACAACATCAACATGCTTCAAATTCAAGAAAATATTTCGCTTAAACCTTATAACTCTTTCGGTATTGACGTTAATGCAAAGTTTTTTGTCGAGATTTTTAATGAAGTTGACTTAAAATCTTTGTTCGATACCGACGTGGTTGAGCACCAAAAGCTATTAATTGTAGGTGGCGGGAGCAATATTTTGTTTACCGAAGATTATGATGGCTTGGTGATTAAAATGAGCATTAAAGGTCTTGAATCGCAAATTGATGGGAATAAGGTGCTGGTAAAAGCTGGCGCAGGAGAGGTTTGGAACGATTTTGTTAATTATTGTGTGGTAAATGGTTTTGCGGGGGTAGAAAACCTGAGCCTGATACCCGGAACGGTGGGTGCATCGCCTATTCAAAACATAGGTGCTTACGGTGTTGAGCTCAAAGATGTGTTTGAAAGTTGTACGGCTTTCGAAATTAAAACGGGGAATATCAGGAACTTCACTTTTGTAGATTGCCATTTTGGTTACCGGGAAAGTATTTTTAAGGGCGCATTTAAAGGCCAATACATTATTACCTCGGTTACGTTTAAGTTAACCACTGAAGCCAATATCAATACATCATACGGCGCCATAGAGGCCGAACTGGAGAAAAGGGGAATAGCGAAGCCCAATATTGGTGATGTGTCTGCTGCGGTATCGCACATTCGGGTGAGTAAGTTGCCCGATCCATCAACAATTGGTAATGCGGGCAGCTTCTTTAAAAACCCAGTGATTGAAAAGCACGAGTTTGCCGATGTTGTTGCTAAACACCCCGATGTGGTACATTACCCAACAGCTGATGGTAAAATTAAACTTGCTGCGGGTTGGTTGATTGAGCAATGCGGCTGGAAGGGCAAAGTTGTTGGCGAAACCGGTACGTGGAAAAACCAAGCTTTGGTTTTAGTTAACCATGGCAAGGCAACTGGCACGGAGGTTTTTAAATTTTCTGCACAAATTATAGACAGTGTAAAGTCCACTTTTGGAGTCACATTGGAGCGAGAAGTAAATATTCTGTGACGTAAATACGCTCCTGCTTACTTCTACGCATTTGGCACGGTACGATTTTTTTTTGGTACTAAGTTTGTTTAAGTTTTGGCGTAAAAGAAAACAAATCATTTGTTTTTAATCACCCTAAAGCTAAACATCATGACAAAATTTGAATTCAACCATCTTGTTAACCATCACTCGGTATCACTTAGATCTTACGCGTTAAACTTTACAAAAGATGCAGAAGATGCAAATGACCTTGTTCAAGATACGATGCTTAAAGCCATTACGTATTACAACAAATTTAAAGAGGGTACTAATTTAAAAGGCTGGTTGTTTACCATCATGAAAAATACTTTCATTAACAACTATCGTCGTTTAGTTAAAACCAATACATTAATTACCCAAAGTGAAGATATTTCTTCGGCAAATCTTTCTTACAGCGCAACCAAAAACCAAGCGGAAAGTAAATTTGTTATGGGCGATATTGATAAAGCATTAGCACAATTGCCTCAAGAATATTATGTTCCTTTTATCCGTTATTTTGAAGGTTATAAATATCACGAAATTGCAGATATGTTACAAATTCCAATTGGTACGGTTAAAACACGTATCCACGTAGCAAGGGGGATTCTTAAAAAATACCTTAAAACGTATTCGAAAGATCTTAGCATTGCAGAGATGGTATAAACCTCATAGCATAAAAAATTTAGAAGCTCAGATTGATCTGGGCTTTTTTTATGGCCCGAAGTTTTTTTAGGATAATGAGGGGAAGATTATCAAAAACGGAAATGTGTTAAAAGCAAAAGGCCTGGGAAAACCCAAGCCTTTTTGCTTATCATATATTTGGTTAGTTGATTCTTATTTTTTATTTCAACAATTTGCCTTCTCTCTAATTCCGAAACAAAAGCAAACCTTAACTTATAATGTGTTTTAAGTAAAATTTGCAGTGTTTTTGTTTTGTGGTTATAAAGATAAGCGAAATTTTAATTTTGTCAAGCTTTTTTCAACTTTTTTTTTATTTCTTTTACTACCACCTGCCCAGATATGATCGCAGGAGGTACACCAGGGCCAGGAACGGTTAATTGTCCTGTAAAAAATAAATTGGACACCTTGCTTTTCATTCGTGGTTTAAGGAAGGCTGTCTGTTTCAAAGTGTTAGCTAAACCGTAAGCGTTTCCTTTAAATGCATGGTAGTCTTCAACAAAATCGTTCATAGCATAGCTTCTTTTAAATAAGATGTGCTCATTGATGTTGTTGCCGGTTAAATCTTTAAAGCGCTTAACCAATAAATTGAAATATTTTTCGCGTTCGCTTTCGTTATCTTTCAGTCCGGGTGCAATTGGGATTAAAAAAAACAAATTTTCACATCCTTCGGGCGCTACACTTGGATCCGTTACGGATGGGCAACAGGCATAAAATAGTGGTTTCGATGGCCATTTGGGGTCGGTATAGATTTCCTCTGCATGTTCATCAAAGTTTTCATCGAAAAATAAATTATGATGGAGGATGTTTTCTAATTTTTTGTTTAATCCGATATAGAATAATAAACAAGATGGTGCCATTGTTCTGCTGTCCCAGTATTCGGCAGAGTAGTTTCGGTAAGGTTTATCGAGGAGATGTTGATCGATGTGGTGATAATCTGCATTGCCCACAATATAATCTGTTTCAAAAGTGCCATTATTGGTTAAAACAGCTTCGGCAAGATTATCATTCACGGTAATTTTATTTACTTCGGTGTTGAAAATAAATTTTACACCCTGCTCTTCTGCAATGCTTTGCATGGCCGAAACAATTTTGTGCATGCCGCCCATTGGGTACCAAGTGCCCAAAACCAAATCTGCATAATTCATTAAGCTGTATAATGCGGGGGTATTCTGTGGGGTCGCACCTAAAAACAGCACCGGAAATTCTAAAAGTTTTCTGAGTTTTTCATTTTTAAAGAGCTTATGCACATGCTTACGCATGTTGCCTAAAAGCTGCAGCTTTATTCCACTCACGGCTAAACGTGGATCAAAATATTCCATTACACTATGAGAAGGCTTAAACACGTATTCGTTCATGCCTACCTCATACTTATATTGGGCTTGTGCTAAAAAAGACTTTAAATTTTCAGTGCTACCAGGTTCGAGGGTTTCGAAAAGCGTGTATAATTCGTCTAGCGTTGCAGGAACGTCAATAACATCATCTTTACCGAAATAAATGCGGTAGGATGGTTCTAGCCTTTTTAACGCGTAAAAATCGGCTGTTTTTTTGTTAAATAGATTGAAATAGTTTTCAAAAACATCTGGCATCCAATACCAGCTCGGTCCTAAATCGAATAAAAAACCGTCTTTTTCCCAAGTTCTGGCGCGTCCGCCGGCCATTTCATTTTTCTCTAAAACGGTAACATCGCAACCATCTTTAGCCAATAATGCGGCTGCAGCTAGTCCTGCGAAACCTGCTCCAATAACAGTAATTTTAGGTTTTTCATCCATTGTGTAAATTAAGCGATTTTTTAGGATTTTTCTTTGCCTTTTGTTACTGCTTAGGTTAAATTTACAATTGATGTGGATTTCAAATCAACAGTTCATTGAGACGAGTTTACAAGTCCCTAAGGCCTTGGTTCGTGTCTTCACGAATCAATAAAATAGTTCAAATAAGGGTACTTGCAGAGACGTACCCTGGCGGTGATAATCCAGCTAGGTTCAAGATTTCTTCGCTATGATTGAAAGGACGAAAATTGAATCTGTCATTTCCTTTGCCTTGGTTCGTGTCTTCACGAATCAATAAAATAGTTCAAATAAGGGTACGTGCGGACACATAACCTGGCGGTGGGACAAAATTGAATCTGTCCTCTCCTTTGCCTTGGTTCGTATCTTCACGAATCAATAAAATAGTTCAAATAAGGGTACGTGCGGACACGTACCTTGGCGGTGATAATCCAGCTAAGTTTAAGATTTCTCTGCTATGATTCGGATTTGATTTACACCTCTAAACCTAGCTGTATTTAAAACCTTAAAAGAAAAGCAATTCCCTTTTATTACCTTTGCTTAACACATGATTAAATTAAAATTCATCTTTCTTTTTATTTGCGGTATGGGGCTTCATTTGGCTCAAGCTCAATTATCACCAAAAGAAATTGCCACACTTAAATTAGATTTGGTTAAAGCAGTTGAGGATTCGAGGCTTACAGATTCTTTATCTGATAAATTGAACAAGCTTCCGAATAAATCAGCTTTGGTTACCGCCTACGCTGGCACGCTCGAAGCCTTAAAAGCCAAACACGCTTGGAACCCTTACAATAAAATTAAGTATGTGAAACTTTCTATTAAAACGATGGAAAGGGCCGTTAATCTGGATAAAGAAAATATGGAAATCCGTTTTATGCGTTTTTCTATTCAGCACTTTACCCCGGCTTTTTTAGGCTTTAGCAAAGAATTAACGATAGATCGCAAAGAAATTGTTAAACATTACCAAAACAATAACTTCGGCCTTGCCGATGCAGAATTGATTAAAAATGTTGCCAATTTTATGATTCAGAGTAACCGCTGTACCCCCGCAGAAATTAAAATTTTTAAGAAATATATCTAAATGAAATATATCTACTTGCTCATTAACATCGGCGTTATTTTGTTCCCATTCGCGCTCTCTTTCGATAAAAAAGTTCATTTTTATAGCAAATGGAAATTTGTTTTGCCCGCAATTCTGATAACAGGTGTTGTGTTCTTAATCTGGGATTTACTATTCGTAAAACTCCATGTGTGGTCGTTTAACCCAAAATATATTATAGGAATTGGACTATACGGCCTGCCGTTAGAAGAAATGCTTTTCTTTCTAACTGTGCCTTACGCTTGCATTTTTATTTATGAGTGCTTAAACGCTTATTTTCCAGCAAATACCTTACAGAAATACAGCCTAGCGGTTAGTAATTTATTTTTGGGTTTGTGCTTAGCCATTTTGTTTTTCGGCTATAACAGGTGGTACACACTGATTAATTTTGGCTTTCTGTTTTTTGTTTTGGCCTATGTAGAGTACGTAAATTTAGAGTTTAGGTTTATGTACAAATTTTTTAGGGCATACTTAGTATCTTTAATTCCATTTTACATTGTAAATGGATATCTAACATCCATTCCGGTAGTTATTTACAACAATCAAGAAAATTTGGGCTTTCGGGTGGGCACCATTCCTTTAGAAGATCATTTTTATTTAATGGGATTGCTCTTGCTTAATATTTACTTGTATGAGTATTTTAAAAGCAAATCATCAAAAACGTTTGCTGCTTAATTTTTTTAGAAAACTAAAGTTGAGTCGTTTTTAACGGCAATTGTTTCTGCGCCTTGCAAGCCGTTGAAATGAAATGCAGGTTTTGCAAATTAGCCCCGATTGGAGCATTGCACAACATTTGCGCTTCAAAAAAATATTTGACTGATTTATTTGGTAAATGAACGGTTGGCGTTCTTGGCGGAGGGTTGGCCCTGCTTTTCATTACAAGTCCGCGCTCGTGCCTCGCTTGCGGGCTTTTCATTGCAATCAGGTTTGGGTACATTGTTTCTGCGCCTTGCAAGCCGTTGAAATGAAATGCAGGTTTTGCAAATTAGCCCCGATTGGAGCGGGCACGAATCTCGATTTTTCATCGAGAGCGTAAAGCGAAAAGCGGGAGGGAAGGTATTGCATTGCACAACATTTGCGCTTCAAAAAAATATTTAATTGGTTTTTTTTGTAAATGAACGGTTGGCGTTCTTGGCAGAGGGTTGGCCCTGCTTTTCATTACAAGTCCGCACTCGTGCCTCGCTTGCGGGCTTTTCATTGCAATCAGGTTTGGGTACATTGTTTCTGCGCCTTGCAAGCCGTTGAAATGAAATGCAGGTTTTGCAAATTAGCGCCGATTGGAGCGGGCACGAATCTCGATTTTTCATCGGGAGCGTAAAGCGAAAAGCGGGAGGGAAAGGTATTGCATAGCACAACATTTGCGCTTCAAAAAAATATTTAATTGATTTATTGGTAAATGAACGGTTGGCGTTCTTGGCGGAGGTTCGGCCTTGCTTTTCATTACAAGTCCGCGCTCGTGCCTGGCTTGCGGGCTTTTCATTGCAATCAGGTTTGGGTACATTGTTTCTGCGCCTAGCAAGCCGTTGAAATGAAATGCAGGTTTTGCAAATTAGCCCCGATTGGAGCGGGCACGAATCTCGATTTTTCATCGAGAGCGTAAAGCGAAAAGCGGGAGGAAAGTTATTGCATAGCACAACATTTGCGCTTCAAAAAAATATTTGATTGATTTATTTGGTAAATGAACTGTTGGCTTTCTTGGCAGAGGGTTGGCCTGCTCTTCATCAAAATAAGCTTTGTTTCCATTTTTTCCGCGCCTTGCAAACCGTTAAAGTGGAAAGAAATGTATTATTTTGCACAACATTTGCGCTTCGCGATATAAAACAGATAAAATGAACTTACCGCTTTACTCCAAACAACAACTGGCTTTAAGAAACGGACAAGATAAACCACAAATTTGGGTAGCTTATAAGGGCTTAATTTACGACATGACCGATAGTCGATTGTGGCGAAATGGTAAGCATTACGAGCATTGGGCGGGACAAGATTTAACAGACGAATTGCCCGATGCACCACATACTGATGCTGTTTTTGAAAAATTCACAGCAATTGCTAAGTTGGGTTAGAGCTGAAAAAGAGAATCCCCAGATTAAGATGTTTATTTCTACAACCTGGGGATTGCTTTAAGCGTTAAGATGTACCTGATTGGCCTATGCTAAAGCTCTATAGTAAAGGCACTTAAGTTTACAAATTCTTGAATTCTTGCGGCAACTTCTTCGTCAGTTAGGTTTAATAACTTTTCTGTTCCGAACTTTTCTACGCAGAATGAAGCTAAGGCAGAACCATAAATGATTGCATTTTTCATATTATTGAAGTTAATGGTGCCAACTTTAGCCAAGTAACCGATAAAACCACCTGCAAAAGTATCGCCAGCGCCAGTGGGATCGAAAACTTCTGCTAAAGGCAATGCTGGGGCAGAGAAAATTTTATCTTCGTGGAACAATAAAGCACCATGCTCACCTTTTTTAATGATGAGGTATTTTGGTCCCATGGTTAAGATTTTTTTAGCGGCTTTAACCAAGGAGTATTCTCCTGATAACTGACGAGCTTCGGCATCATTGATGGTTAAAACATCTACCATTTTAATGGTTTCCAGCAAATCATCCATCATAATGTCCATCCAGAAGTTCATGGTATCCATAACGATTAGTTTAGGACGATTTTTAAGTCGTTTAATAACCGTTTGTTGCACTTGTGGCGTTAAATTGCCGAGCATTAAATATTCGCAATCCTGATAGCTTTCTGGGATAATTGGGTCGAAATTTTCCAATACATTTAATTCTGTAATTAAAGTATCGCGACTATTCATATCGTTGTGGTATTTTCCTGACCAGAAAAAAGATTTTTCGCCGGCTTTAATTTGTAAACCTTCGGTATCAATTCCATGCTCGGTAAAAATATCAATATCCGATTTATGAAAGTCATCACCTACTACTGCAACAATTTTCGCTTTATTGTAGAAGTAAGAAGCAGCCAAACTGGCGTAAGTTGCGGCTCCACCAACAATTTTATCTGTTTTTCCGAATGGAGTTTCAATAGCATCAAAAGCTACAGTACCTATGATTATCAGGCTCATATATGTTTATTTAATTTTTTTTTAAAATTTTTCTCTGCAAATATTGCATAAATAATTTAAAAGCCCTAATATTGCATTCCCAAAACGAACAAGGGCATATGTACTGCAAAGCACAAATAACCTCGTTTTAGGAAACAACCGGCACTCCTTCTTAGCTCAGCTGGTTAGAGCATCTGACTGTTAATCAGAGGGTCGCTGGTTCGAGCCCAGCAGAGGGAGCAAAATCCCCACAGCAATGTGGGGATTTTTTTATGATACAATGACCAATTCATTTTTGGTTAATTAACCAGGACAAACATTCCTTCTTAGCTCAGCTGGTTAGAGCATCTGACTGTTAATCAGAGGGTCGCTGGTTCGAGCCCAGCAGAGGGAGCCATAATGGGCAAGCACGGTAAAACGGTCGCTTGCCCTCTTTTTTTAGCCCATAATTTGCTGTTAATCTGATAGATAAGGGCAAACAAAAAACTCACCTTAGCGGTTCGATGTTTCAAGTTTTCAAAAGTGAATTTTTCGGGGCCCTTGCGGGCAATAAGTATGCTATTATTTTAAAAATACAGCCAATGAAATCCTTAAGGCCTGGAAAATATTGGTTATTGAGCCACTTAACTTATTCAGAGTTTTCTATTTGGAACTTTGAAATTCTTATCCAGTTCATCTTTGTTATATAATGAAGTACCCAAGTGTTCTTTCGTATTTTCGTCGAAAACTTCAATATGTGCCTTAGTTCCCGCGTGCTTTCTAGAATTGTCTACCACCCAAAGTTCGCCACTTCCAACTTTATTATACACTTTTCTTCCTTGGTTTCGTAATTTAGTAAGAGTAAATTTTGTTGTGTCATTTAACACGGTCTGTTGATCTAAGGGACTAAGCTTGGATGTTTCGTCATAAGTTAGACTAGGGGTTATTAGACCATTTTCAACTAACCAATTATAAATAGTGTCAATATCAAAATTACAATCCACTTCGACATTAATGGTCGAATTTTTTGAGATACTCAATTCTACAGATTCGGAAAAAGCATTCGACTTAAAAAAGTTGAATAAAAAGCCTGGTTTTTCTGCATTTACTATACGACGCTCTGTCAATTCAGCAGGAGAGGTTTCAACGTAATCAACAGTATTATAATGATAGGTAGAATTAGAATCATGTGTTTTATCCCATATTGTTGGGCCAAGACGCTGTAAATTACCTACAAACAATTGATTAAGGTCGTGATTGTTTTTTAAAAAAGTATTTAAGTGAAGGCCTGTAACACCAGTATGATTAAAAAGGGTATTGCTTTTATAAACCTCTTTTGGGAAATCTAGTTTTGCGATAAAATCTAATGCAGATATAAATATTTGCATCGCTTCTCTAAATTCATGCTCATTTTGATATTGCTCATCTAAAGAGCATTCATTAATTAACAAGAACATTATATCCCAAATAAATAGTTAAGATCTTTGATTGATTGGTCAAAAAAATCTTTTGGCCAATTTTTAATACCGCCCTCATTATCAATCTCAGGGAGTATCGCTTGAGAGTACAATTCTGTGTTAAATTCGCCACGCTCTATAAAAAATATTTTTACAAGTTCGCTGGAGATTCCATCTTTTATTCCAACCCTAGTTCCATTTAAAATATGATCACTATGCGTTTCAATGAATAGTTGAACACCTAAATTTGCAACTTTAGTTAATAGTCTCCCTATCGATGATTGTCCTTTGGGGTGGATATGTGATTCGGGATTTTCAATTAAAATTATATCGCCTGGTCTCGCGCTTAGTAGCAATACAATTACTGGTAAAACATAAGTCATTCCAAAACCAACATTAAGTGGCGAAACTTCATTTGTCCGACCTGTTGTAGTTTCAAATTCATAGCTTAACTTAACTGAATTTACACCCTGTATTTTTTCTGCTTTAACAATCGTGCCGGGACTTATGTCACCCATCCAAGCTGAAACTTGGGCGAGAAGATTTTTATTTTCAGTCCCAGGGTACATAAGACTCTCCTCTATATTTTCTTCTCCAAAACTTGCTAAATAATGCGCTGTATATTCACCGTTTCTTCCAACACCTCTATTTTGAACAACATGAAAATCAGATCGTTCATATTGATTTTTTACCCATCTGTCTGCATCAAGATATTTGAAGTGGGCGTTGAAAAGCGAAAGAGAGGCTAAGTCAACATCGTTAGAGTCGTAGGCATTTCTAGAATCCTCAGCAAATGGAATGAAGTCCGATTCATTATAATTATATTGTTTTCCTTCTTCATTTAATTGATATCCAAAGATCCAGCTATGTGCATCTGCATGACCTTCAAAGTTTAAATCAAACTGGATTTCTTCTTTTGCTGCATATTGGTATAATGCTTCTCTCGCAACACCGATATCAACTAGATCTCCCCGCAAACTTAACCCTTCTTTTTTCAAAAAACCTCTATCAAAAGACTGGCGCAAAAGCAGGAAAGCTTGAATGATAGAGGATTTGCCCATACTATTCAAGCCTGTTATAATATTCAATTTACCACAATCTAAGGTTAAATCCTTGAGTGACTTAAAATTACCTATCTTAATTTTTGATATCATGGCTTTCTAAATTGGATTTGATTATATTATCGATGACCTCAAAACGCTTCTTTACCCTTGATCTATCATTTGTGCTTGCACTTACGGATTGATTAAACTCTTCATCGTTATTGAGTGAAGAGATGAATTCTTTTATAACTGCGTTTTTATTAGCTATCAGATAATTTCTTTGGGTATCACTCAGCTTACTAAGGCATACTGCCCAAACTTCAAATAATGCTTTGTTGATTGGCTTTTTCGTGTCATCAATCGAATAACGTTTTCTGAAAGCATCAGTCTCGAAAATTGCATATGAAGCATCCATTGCTTTGACAAAATCAGATGCAATTTTTTCTAGTTCATCCCCATTATTGCTTAATTCTAAAATTTTTTCCATAGCACTATTTAAAAAAGTGTCCATGTCCGATTTATAATCTGATAAAGGGAATAAGTAAAATGCTAAAAACCGAGTTACAAACTCTTTATCCATCATTCTATCTTCTGAAATTGAGAAGTTAGTCGCAATTTTAAATGCACGCATGTCAGCTAACCTTTTGACGAAATCTGCTGGAGCGCCTTGATTCAACGCATTTCGGATTTCCTGAGCCGTTAAGGTTAGACCTCCAGTATTTATACGTTTAAATACATTAAATTTAAGGGCTTTAGGAGTTCCAGGGGCTATAATATATGCAGTAATTTCAAACTCTTCAATTCGTCGCTGTAAATGGGGTGGAAGTTGGGAAAAATTTTTGTCGTTAAATTGACTTAAAAATTCTAAGTTTTTAAGCGCAAACGATTTTTTGTTGACAAAGTTATCCAACGAGGTCAGGCGTTGAAGACCATCAACTACAAGCCAATTATCATCACTCGATCCATCGAAGTAAAATACTGGTAAAGGTATCTTAACTAAGATAGATTCAATTAGACGACTTTGTTTTGTTATAGTCCAAAGCCCCGCTTTACGCTGAAAACTAGTTTCCATGTTAATTGCCATGCTACTCAATCTTTTAAGTATTAGATCAAGTGACATACTTTTAGTTCTGATATCTACAAGACTAGGGTCAAAAGGATGTTCAATAAACTGTGTTTCCGATTCGACCTCTAATTCTATACCATCTTCTTCTTCGTAATCAAGAAGAGAGTCTTTAATAACTCCGCTACGTGCTTCTTCAAGATTTTTTAAAGCTCTAACTTCTGATTTAATCACTATTTTCGTTGATTCCCCGGTAGCAGTTAGTTGCCAAAAAGTCCTTTTTGGGCTTGAAATTAACCCAGCTTGTTTCAGATAATATCTCGCCCAGGCAAGACGATAGCCCAATTCCGTCCTAGGCCCGTCCTTATGAAGTTTTTGTCTAGTTTCATATGTTAAACCAAGGTTTTCCGCAATGCTTTCCTCCATTGAGGTAACATTCCCTATTCCTTGATGATTATGTAAAAAATCCATAACTTCTTGGAATAAATCATCAAATTTAGGTATTGGGTCAAATTCCTCTAAGCGATCGGTGTAAGTTGGTTTATTATTAAGTTCAACCAATTCATTTGCTTCGATTATTCTTGTATGCAGAATACCTCTGTGATTTATATATTCTAAAAATCGATTTTGTTTAAAAGCACAGCTAATTTGGCCTATAGAAGTTTTGTGTTGAGCAAAGCCAGATTTATAACTTTCTGCAATGCTCCTTATGTCAGTAAAGCAATTAAACGCCCGACCAATATTATTTCCCCAATCTTCGATTTTCCAAGCGCAGATAATCGGCTCACTAAGCTCATATTGCTTATATAAGCCTAAAATTAAACTAATGCTTCCTGGGTCGTCCTTGGCATCATAGCCAGCTCTGTCAAGTGCTGCCGAAAATTGAGTTCGTTTTTCATAAGGGCGATTTTCTCTGCCACCAAAACTCACTTTCTTTAGGTATATATGTAGCTTGATTGAAGAATTGTTGAGAGAAATCTCAAAAAGATAGTAACCACCTCGACCTCTGAAAATTAAATTGGGACTCCATTTAAGATTATCAAAGATTCCCTTTAATTCCTCTACCTCGTCATATGCTGTGAAAGGTTCTCCAACAACAACGTCTCCATTTTCGTTAGCTTCAAATTTAATCATGTAAAAGTTCCATTTTTTTACTATACCTTTCAGTTGTTGTGTAGTAAATTTTCTTTATTTGGATTGCTAATACTTCAGCAAGTTTTGGGGGAACAGCATTCCCCACTTGTCTCCATTGATCTTTAAAATTACCCTCCATTATGTAGTTGTCATCAAATGATTGTATTCGTTTGATTTCCTGTATTCTTAAAAATCGATTTTTCCAATGAAAAGGCCCCATATTATTGGAATGACTCGCTTGGATTGTCCAAGAAGGGCGATCCGGCGAAAGCTTAAGCAAGAATGACCAATATCTTGAGCGCCATTTAAAAATGGGCTTAGCGTAACCCCTTTCCGCAGTGAAAAAAAGATAATTTTCACCAGGAGGGACTTCTTTGAGATATTCTTTGTGCTTCGAACCCGCTTGCATGTTTACATCTTCATCAAGATCGAAATCGATGTCATTTAGTATATCACCACAGGTAACCCATCGTTTTTTCTTCAATTCTAATTCTAACGGGTTAGAATGAGTCGGATCTGGAAAAATATAATCTTCAAGGGCTTTTTTTACACCAATGCAGATGAACCTCTGTCGGGTTTGGGCCACACCATAATCAGCTGCGTTCAGCACTTTATGGAAAATTTTGTATCCGAGTTTCTCGCTTTCCAATTCAAGCATGTCCATTGCGGTTTTATGGGGTGCAAAAACAAAACCATGAACGTTTTCAAAAAGAAAGAAGTTAGGATTCAATTCTTTGACCGCTCGAAAATAATTACTAATAGTTATAAACCCATCTTCATCATCAATTCCACGACTTTTTTCTTTACGATAAAATCTTGATTTCGAAAAGGGTGGACATGGAGGCCCTCCAACTAAACCGTCGATATTTCCATGCTTTAACCTTATAGCATCAAAATCTATATTTTGAATGTCGTCACAAACGACTTCAGTTTCAGGAAAATTTTTTTTTAACGAAATACAACTTACGTCCCAGATATCTGTAGCAAAAACAGTTTGGAAACCTGCTTTCTCAAATCCTGCGTCAATTCCACCAACACCAGAAAATATGCTTACAATTTTTGGCTTCATGATATATTAGAAATTAAATGTTCAACCATTGACTTTCCTAATAGCGAAGGCACCGCATTTCCGATTTGTTTTTGAATTGATCTTCTATTTCCTACGAATATGTAATCTTCTGGAAAAGTTTGTAATGCCGCAATTTCTGGCACCCTTAACCTTCTACCAGACCAATGAAATGGCCCTACCCAAGGACCAGGTTGAGCTGATATTGTCCAAGATGGTAGTTTTGGGTCCAGTTTTAAAAGAAAATTCCAAAACCTTGTTCCAGCAGTAAACTTCGGGTCAGGATAGTTATGACGTGACGTTAATGCGATATAATTTTTTCCTGGAGGAACAGCCATCAATTCCTGAGAGTAAGTCTTCCCAGTAGTTAATTCTTCATTTTCAAAAAATTTTTCAATATTGTATTTTTCAATCCAATTCCCTACATTTTCATATGGGAGTAGTGATGGATTTAACTTAATTTCATCTGAACTTCCGTGTGTTTTAATAGGTTCTCCTATGAATTTTTTTCTACTAGCTAGAAAAAACACTCTTTTCCTTTTTTGAGGTACTCCGTAATCTAACGCGTTTGATTTGACTATTTGAAAATCATAGCCCAATTGATCAATCGAATTCTTAAGGTTTTCTACGGCAATTTTATTGGTAGGATGCAAGATACTTTCAACGTTTTCAAGTAAAAATCCATCAGGCCTTAGGTCAGATATCACTCTTAAGTAATTTCCAATCATGTTGCGTGGGTCATCATTTGCCTTTCTCCTATCATGAGTTACCCAGTATCCACCTTTAGAAAAAGGTTGGCAAGGTGGCCCACCTATAAGAATCAGTTTTTCTGGATTGTTAGCCTTAAGTAATTCTTTATAATCTTCTGCTGTAACGGCTTGAATATCTTTGTGGTAGTGAACTGCATGATTAAAGTATTTATTTGCGTTCATTGTTTTGACACTATCTACATCAAAATCAAGACTTGAGATAACTTTCGCCCCTGCAAGTTGAGACCCTATATCTAAACCCCCAGCTCCAGAAAAAAACCCTATTGCATTTACCTTGCTATCTATGATTTTTTCAATTTGATCATTAACTGTAAATCCCCTTTGCTCTAAAATCATTTATTTAATAGTTGTCAACAAGAAATCTTCATAAAATCTCCATAAAAATACAGACTTTTAAAAAATTTCCCATTATTTAGGTAATAAGAAATTTGTCTTTAACAAATATGTGTAATATAATATAAATAAAAATGTAAAAATATCAAAGCGACTGCTACATAGTGAAATATTCTTTCCACATTTTCAGAGAAAATTCCACGTCTCTCCAATATTAATTTGTCAGACAATTCATCAGAATTTTTCCTTTAATGAAATCTTCATTTTTCATTTCCCTGATGGAAGAAAGATCACTCTTATATTTTACCTCTGAAACTTCCTGTGGAATGCTAGTAGCAGATATTTTTTTAATTTGAGAATGATGATAAAATTTAATGGAGTTAACTGCAAGTTCATAATCAAACTTAAGTGTGAATGCTTGTTCAATTGAATTTCCCAAAGTATGGAATACTATAGAATTAAGCTTATCAGAATATCTAGCACCATTATTGAGTTTCATTATAATTTTTTCCAGTAACTGCAAAATATTCAATCCATTACTACTTTGTCTAACAAAAATTGATGCAACGATAACTTGTTCATTTTCGTCAGGTGTAAGTTGTTCTGCAGAGAAAAAATGTATTCTTTCAAAATTAGATGAACTTTTCACTTCAATTTTTTCATCACCTGAATTAAAATCGAATTTTTCAAGAGGATTATTGTGCCAATAATCAATTAACACATCCGATTTTTCACATTTTGATATCAATAACAATTCTGCCCACAATCCTTGTATACTTTTTGTTGGAGCATCGGACATTGCTCTAAATAATTCCGCAAATTTATCTAATTGGTTAATTAGTTCTGATGCATTAGATGATTCACTTAAAGATAGAATTAGGCGTTCCGACATTTTTAGAAAAAACTCCTGTAAAACTAGATCAGATGATAAAAATTTAATCGCAGAAAAATAATCGAATTTTTCTTTTTTCCCTTTTAGAACGCGACACTTCAGGTCATGCAAAATAATTAGGTTTTTTAATTTCAAATTTTTCTTAATTGATTTACTTGCTTCACCTTCGATTTTTAAAAGCAAAATTGGTAAACCTAATTCGTTTTTACCTATACGGAAATCAGGAGAATCTGGAATGATCTCAGATTCAATCAACTCGAGGTCACTACATTTGGGAATAGCTAATGTGTTAAATAATGCAAGTAAACTCATATTTGTCTGATGATAGGTTTACCAATATGCTCTGGTATCCATATTGCAAGAGTGGGAACGTCATCGAATAAAGTATCTCTTATGTTTAACATATGTATTTGTATAGTCAACATTTTGCTATCTTTAATTTCTGAGTCCCCAGGATATATCGCAGGGCCAGTTTTTGGATTTCGTCCCTGAAAAAGTTTCTTCACCTCGTCATTTGCATTAAGCGCACGGGTTCGGCTAGGCCATTCCGCGAGTGTTAAAGCTGACATTAAGTAAACGATGCATTGTTCATCTGGATGTTGTTGGACATACTCTTTTAAAATACCTCTAAGACTTGAATAAGAAGCGGAATCAGTTGACCTAGTATATTTTATTTTATTTAACAATAATTCCAAGCATTCTTTTAATGACAGTTTTGCACATAGATGCTTCTGTTCGTTTGTTCTCTCCGGATGACCGGAACTTTCAATAAAGTGAGTTTTCATTACTCCAAGAAATTCGGATACAGATATGCGATTAGTCTCAATTAATGATTCTGTGTCATGTGGTGCAGAAATTCTTATCCATTGGTTGCTGAAATTATCTCGGTCTAAAAAGTCAAATAAGATATTATTTCTTGTCAAATTCAACATAGAATCCAGCACAGTTTCTCTATTCCACCGATTTAAATCTAGATTATTGATATCAAAATTGGCAAGTCTATTTCTAATATCCTCTTCATGTTCGACAATATGGGAATAAGAATCTATTGTCACTTGGTCAAGAAATACTCGGCAATAACCGAGATATTTCCTTTTATATCCGTAAAACCTAGCTCTTTGTAAAATTGTATCTACGCTTCCCACCCCGATATTCCTTGGCATATATGTTACTGTGAGTCCCTCAACCGTAAAACCCCTATCCATAGACTGACCACCCACTAAGATCCAAGCATAGCTGTCCTGCCATTTAATTTGCGGTGTCATACCTTGTCTGGAATTTACTTCTATAATTGGGGTGTACTGTATTGTATGTACCAGATGAACGTCAGTTAAGTCTTCAAAAGACGGAAGATTATTAACTGTTAATTTTAATTCCTCATAAGTGCCTCGAAATTCATTTAACAGTTCCGCTTTCTCTTCGATGTAGTCGCCAGATAACAATCTTTTCCAGCTATTCCGAATTGACGTTAACCAGGATAAATAGGTGGCATGATCTCCTTGCAGTCGAGATGGATGCACTAGCATTGACCTATTTTTTTGCCCCGGTGCTTTATAACTGTTAAGAACAGTACCAGCCACCACGCCCAAATAAAAAAATCTAAGTGCAGATAATAAACTTTCTGGAGGAGAAAATAGTGGATGGGTCACAGAGCCTATCTCAGTTGGCGGAATTTCTCGAATTAATTGTTGTGGATTTTTAAAAAACTCCTTTCCACCAGTGTATTCTTCCCCAGGAGTAAGTAATTTGATAAAATTTGGTGATAATCTATCTAGAATATTAATAAATAGATTAGCTTGAGGCGTTGCTGTATACTGAAGAAACGTATGATGAGGAAGGATATTTCTTAGTTCATAAATCCTACGGTAAATTGTAGATACTTCTGTTTCGCTCAACTGTTCTATATCAAAACCATTTCTTGCTGCCCATCTAGCTCTTGTATTCAAGCTGGCCTGATCTCCTTCGTCATCTATTATAAGAGTGGGCGTGCTCTTAAGATTTAACCTCTCCAATAATAACTTTAAATTGTTGAGATGTGACCCGTGTTTCATGACTGTGATAAGTATCGTTTTACAACGGTCATTGGGAAAAGTAGGGTCTGCCCATTGATCTAATATATTAGAGATGGTCGAAAAGTCTTCTGTGGTTGAGGGGTTCGTGACTTGTGACCAAACTTGTTCAAAGCCATAACGTGCATCAATTCTTAAATCCTCCCTTACTCTGTCTGTAGATTGAGTTAATAAATTAATGGAGATCCCACCTAGAATAATGATAATTCTGTACTCATTATCTCTTGCCATAGCAGTTAGAGTGGTAAAAGACAACGTTTTTCCACTCTGTACATATCCTATTACTATTCCTGTATCCTGGTTCTGACTCTTACTAGGATCACCGCATCTACCCATTATTTGAAGCGTTTCATCTCTTACTTGTTTCCCTGAGTCACTTAAGGAGCCGTCATTATTTGTGAATTTTTTAGCGCGAAGAAGATTAAGCGTTTCATCTCCAACAAAAGGAATCCATCCGTTAACTTGAGAACTATTTATTTCAATTGTTTCTGACATCGAATTTATTTCGCTATATTATAAATTAACTCATTAAAATTTCTCCTTACTTCTCCCTGAGTCTTGATTCCACTTTCTTTAGCTAAAATTTCAGATATGCCGAGAATCGCTGCCATTCTCAAGACTGGTTCAAGTTTTCCGGTGTCCACTCCAACATATTCTATCATAAAAGGATGTGCTAAGGATACTCTAATATTGATATTTCTAGCAAGGATTCCCTGCGTTTGACTTGCAATTTCAATTAACTCCTTTGCAGATTCATCGTATGATAATTCTATTTCAACATTCCAAGTCGTGCGATTGAAATTTAAATTAAACGTCTTATTAATGGACTTACTAATGACCTCTAGAACAATTTTTTCTTCGTGGGCTTCTTGGTGATTGACTATTGTTGTAATGACATCAGGAACTTTCTCTTGAAATTCCTTCACCATTTTATCTAGTGTTTTTTTTGTAGTTTGATATTCTTTCTCAGTTGCTCGAACCCTAAATTGCTCTGCTTGCTGAAAAAGGGGGAAATTTGCATGACTAATATCGTCTTTAAGGATTTTCAAGAATATATCAAGCTTTTCATCCCATTGTATTCCTTTCTTTGTAAAATTAACATTAAATCCTTCTAAATGTAATTCGCCAAAAATTCTTTGATACCGGTAGCTATTTGAATGACCAAAGATAAAGTCCGGTCTAAATCCAGAATCATAACTTCCTTGGATAACTCTACCTCTTCGAAAAAGCGCAAAGCCAGCATGAGTTGTCGATGCTTTTTCTCTAATGGCTACAAAACCTTTCACACTTAAACCTTCTTCAATTTCAAAATCAATGTTTTTTTTCCATTCTATTGCTCCTTCGTCATTTTTATTATATTGTGGCGCTAGAAGAACTTTAGTTTCTGTGTACTGGAGATATTCGGTGTCGAGTTTAAGAGTTAAAATACCCTTTCTCAGAAAATCCCGATAAATACTGCTGAGATGATTTTTAAGAATCCCTACAGCTTTCTTTTTCGGTATTTTCGATACATTGAAAAGTTCTATTTTGGTATAATGGGATGACTTTGGGGTTGGTACAGAATTAACATCAAGTTCTTCAATCTTATCGAAGTAGATTTGTTGCATGTCAAACGTGACTTTTTTTTCTAATTCTTCGTCCAATGGGGATGTAGTTACTGACCATTTATCTGAAAACCAACAGGCAGCAGATTTCATTCCCATTCCAAACTCTGAAAGACCAGAATTATCAGGAGGAATTTCAGCAGCTCTAAAAGCTCTAGCATAATCTTTGTCTGAAATTCCAGCAGCATTATCTTTAATTGTAATCTTCTCTTCTATCTCATTAAGTTCAATTTTTACAGATAATTGAAAATTTGGACCTTCAATTTGCTCAAGACGTTCCTTATTATTTAAATAGCTGGAAATTGCATTGTCAATAAATTCAGCTAGCGCAAACCATGTTTCGTATTCTATGTATTTTAATACGGAAAGCATTGTCACTTGAGGACGAATACTAACTTTACTGTTGTTTTCCATGTGTTGAAATCATTAATCCATTCTGAAGAAATGGTACAAACTGCAAATTAGTAAATATTGAATCAAATTCATCAACGTAATATAATTACATAAAATCCCAACATTATCTCTAAGTTTATTTTTTAACCTCCCAAGCTATTATATAAGTTTTAAATCAACCTAATTCTATGACGTATATACATATTATGCGCATAATTTCTTTAGTTGAATATTGATAAATTCTTCTTAAAACACTTTGCCAAATATTGATGATCTTAATATTGTAACTTGTGGTTCATAATTTTAAATATATGGAGGGGAAGCACGAAGTAAGAAATTATTGTGATGAGTTATTAGGAATTGCAAATGCTTCCATTTCAGATGTAGAAGAAATAGTTTCTACTGAGCCATTAACTAATTTTATTCTATTCATGGAAATCGTGCGCGTTTATGACTCTTGGACGTGCAGTTCTGAAAAACTTCAATGGGACGGTGAATGCTCGAAACAGGAATATGATGTATTAGGACTAGGCTTTAATCTTGCAATTTATTATTTCCTTAAACCTATCGAAAGATCAGGCTTTCCGCTGAATGAAAGCACCGAAATAACTAGAAAGTTTGCTACATCAATTTTGTATAAGCTTGGATGTGCTGTGATGATAAAGAGGTCAGTAGCAATGGTAGAAGCTGGACTTTTAATCTTAGAAAAAAAGGACAATTGTTTTGTCTTCAAAAACACCAAAGAAATGGAATATCAGTTTCTTGATCAAATGGAGTTTTCGCAATCAAATGATCTCAATACGAAAATCAATGAAAATTCTGAGAATCAACTAAATGGCTGGGATTTTTTTGAACTAGAAGATATTTCAAAAACTTTTTTCCAAGAGGGAAACTTTTATTCGAAAAATAGCAAAAACAATTTTTCTTCATTTTTACTTAACGATATTACGACCATAATGAGACCCTTAATTAATCCATGGGGCACAGGAAAGGGGGTGTTTATGGGCTATGGAAGCTCAATTGACATTGAGATGCATTTTTTGGCTGTAGCAACTGAATTAGTAGGGCATTGGAGAGTTGAAGCTGGATTTCATTTAGATGCACAAATAGAGGGTCTTTCAGGGGCTGATCTTTGCTTTATAATCTCCCTGCTGGTGAGCTTCTATTTGAAACACGGCCATTTTGCTTATATAGCATCGAAGGAACTTCCTGAAATAAATCTTCCAATGAGCCTACCTATTTGGACTCCAGTTGAAAAGATGATTGAAGATACTTCGGCACTGCCATCCGTTGATGAACAATTAGTTAGGAAAGCCTTTTCCATCTTGATATTTAAACCTTCAGAAGCTATTTTTTTAAATGCGCATACAACTAAGTTCGTGCCATTACTTATCGACATTGGAAATGGTTTTGTCCTTCGCCCTTACAGTGCCATAGCATATAATCCTTTTTTTTCGCTGATTAGTTTATTGGAATTTCGAAATCCAAATACTAGACATAAACTTTCGCTTCCTAGGGAAAATTGGATGCGCGAAGAACTCTATGCTTCCTTTGCTGGTGTTAGATATCAAACTATCAAAGGTAATATTAAATTGAGAGTAGGTAAAAAAATCATAACAGATATTGATGCAGTAGTCTTCGATAATTTAACCGGAGAGCTTGCAATATTTCAACTTAAGTGGCAAGACTTTTATTTTAATGACGTTAAGAAGTTGCGTAGTAGAGCTAGTAATTTGATACATGAACTAGAAGGATGGGCAATTAAAACGACGGCTTGGATTAGTGCCAATGGAAATTCTGAGCTAGCAAGAAATCTGAGACTTAAGATCGAAAAGTCAAGGCCAATGAGTTCAATATTTTTATTTGCTATTTCACGAACCAAGGCTCGAATGAAAGGTTATGGTTTTTCAATAAAGGCGGACAATTTGGCTGTTTGTAATTGGCCACAGTTTTCAAGAAATAGATTTGAGGTTGGACCCGCAGAAAAGGTAATTAGTACACTTTTTAATAATATTAAATGCCAAGAAAACGAAGCTCTTAAAATCAAACCGTTTCCAGTAACATTTCAGTTTGGTGAATCTAATTTAGAATACCTAGACTTATACAGCCATGTCGAAAATGTTAAAGATAGCGATAGGCACTTAGAAGATAGTAAAGACAAAATTTGATCGGTTTATTATTGGCAGTTCCTTACGTAAAAAAAAAACATTATTTTCATCGAAAACTATCTAATTAAAGTTCTCAAAATGAAGAAAAAAGATTTGGAGCCAGCCAACGGATTTAAACTAATTGCCGTTAAAACGCTCCCAGAATGCGATGAAAGATACCTTAAAGTATTGACTGGTGAGAAAATATATTACTTTTATAACAACTACCATATTGATGAGGTCACTGAACACATAAGCTCTATAGACAGCCTTTGTAACGACCTGTTTAACGTCAATGGAACCAATGTCAATATTTCTGCCATAGTTGGTAAAAATGGATGTGGGAAAAGTGCGTTGGTAGAAATCCTTTTAAGGATTATTCATAACCTCTGTGCAAATCAGCAGTTGCCGAGAAAATATATTCCACTTACTGATTTTCATGCTGCACTTTATTATTACCAAGATGGCTATAAAAAGCTTGAAATTAAGGGCAATGATTCATACTTATATCAATATAAAGCTGACCGAACATTGCCAAAGAAGGCAATCCGAAATGAAAAAATTAGCCCTTTTTTCTACACAATGGCGGTTAACTATTCACACTATGCCTATAATGTTAATGACTATCCTGAAGGGAACTGGCTTGATCCACTTTTTTACAAGAATGACGGCTACCAAGCACCAATAGTTCTTACCCCTATGCGAAACAAGGGTAACATTGAAATCAACAATGAAAAAACATTGTTGCGGTCGAGACTTCTTGCAAACTTAGTGCTTCCCGTAAGAAACAATTTTAGTTTTAGAAACATTACCGGAAACTTAGAAGCGTACAAAATCAATCTTAAGCTGAAATCTTCTAAACGTATGAGAGAGCTATGGATGATTGACGCAGACAAAAAGAAGGACCGCGAGATGTATACATTACAAAACATTGTTAATCAGCGAGAAGTGCTTATGAGCAAATTGAACGTACTATATCCTTTTAAATACGAGCATCTTGGAGAGGAATACAATATCGCAATTGATTACATTGTTTACAAACTGGTTAGGATAAGCCTCCAGTATCCTGAATACAGAGACTTTTTTAGTAAGAAAACGAAAAAGTTTGATGAAGATAAAATCGATGCTTTCCTTGAAAAGATAGTAGATGATCATAGCCATATCACGTTCAAACTCAGGCAAACCTTAAACTTTCTGTTATTTCAAAATATTGAACTAAAAGATCAAAGTATCCTAATTTCTGAACTTGAAAAAATGCTATCGGATATGCGCCAAAAGTATGGTAGAAAAATTGCCGATACTATTGAAATGATTCCTCCGCCTTTATTTGAAATAGAGGTTATTATGCGTTCTACTACTAACCCGAATATAGATATCAAGCTCGATAGCCTAAGTTCTGGGGAAAAGCAAATGATTTATTCAGTTAATTCTATGCTTTACCACCTAATTAACCTAAACTCAGTTGAAGAGAAAGACGATAAGGTAAAATATAAGGATGTATGCATAATTCTGGAGGAGATTGAAATGTATTTCCATCCTGAAATGCAGAGAACATATATAAAGTATATTCTAGATTGCCTAAGCCGTATCGATCTTGAAGAAATTAAAAGTATAAATATTTGCTTTGTGACACATTCACCATTTATATTATCAGACCTTCCCAATACTAATATCCTGTTCCTGGCAGAGAACGGACTTCCTGTTGAAAGGGAACAGAGTTTTAATACTTTCGCCGCCAACATTCACGATCTTCTGAGGCAGAGCTTTTTTCTGGCACAGGGATCAATGGGAGAATTCGCAAAATCAAAAATCAACGACACCATTGCTTACCTTAACTATTGTCGGACAGAAAAAGAACTGGAGGAATTAAAAAAAGACGAAAATATTAAAGATGAAGTTATTGGGGCAAAGATTGAAGAGGTAGCTAAGGCAAAAAACAATGTCATTGAACTTGACTCTCAAAAACACAAAAACCTCATTACAATCATTGATGAGCCAATTTTAAAACAAAAGTTGACTCAATTGTATGATGAATATCATCCTACGGACCTCGAACTCGAATTGATCCGAGAGAAAATCGCTAAACTTCGACTGAGAGCTGAAAAAATTCAAAAGAAATCCTAATATGCTTTATTTACCACACCCAAGCAAACAGGTTCTTGATGACTACCACAAGAAGTTGGCACCAAAAATATTTGGAAAGGTCAATGCTGCAGATTCTAAATTAAATGCCGGAACAAAAAGACATTTAACTCTTGAGAAAATAATCGAAATTTTGGTTGCAAAACCTAACGATCTAATGCAACTCCACTTAGAGATTATGCCGAAGGTAATTCAAGGGTTTACTGAAGTGGACTATTTGAGTTATATCGAGGGTAAGAGAGCGAAAAATATTCCAAATCACCTTAAACGCTATAAAAACGTAAATAAGCTACTCGATATTTTCGATTATGAACAGTTCATTAGTAAATCGAAAACTAGGTCTTACACTTTAGCCAAATCACTAAACAGAAATACCTGTACCTACTGCAACAGATTGTATACTAGCACTATTCAATACAAAGATGCAGTAACTGGCAAGATTAATTCCGGTACACGAATCACCAGACCTCAATTTGACCACTGGTACGCGCATTCAATTTTTCCAGTATTTGGTCTTTCGTTTTATAACCTAATACCAAGTTGTTCAGTATGCAACAGTTCGGTTAAAGGCGACGATATGTATCATCTATCTACACACATTCATCCTTATATCTTGGAGAAAGATCAACACTTTAAGTTCAGTTACAGTCAGCGAGGAGAAGCAAGTTATGCTGTAGAAATTCTCGTTGATCCAAATACAAAAATGAGCAGATTTCTAAGTGAAATGAAAATGAAAGAGATATATGATGCCCATGCCGATCTAGAACTAAAAGACCTGATTGACTTGAAGAAGAAGTATTCCGAAAATTATCTTGATGTCCTATTTAATGAAACTCTGAACCACTTTCAGATCAGCAAAACAGAAATTTATAGAATGATCTTTGGAGTAGAGTACAGTGTAAATGACTTTCACAAAAGAACATTTAGTAAATTTAAAACTGATATTTTGCACGAGTTGATGAGTATTGATTAATGCCTTGATAAACATTTAAATTAAACAGCAGTTTAAAAGTGCTAGTAACAAGTACCGTAGAAATCATGTATTACTTGACTATTTCCAAGCAATTTTTTGAGTTTTTTGCCATAGTGTAAATATCATTATGTTATTCCAAATTATTTTCATCAATCTTTGCGATTCTCGTAAGGTCGTCGAGTAAGTTTCTAGAAAAGTAAATAGCTTCGGGAGCCAATCCCCACAGCAATGTGGGGATTTTTTTTTGGTAGGATAACTGATGCATTTTAGTGGATCTTCAATCAACCTTAATTTGGAATCACAAAAAAATCATTTAAAATGAACCAATACGGTAAAATATACTTGGGTGACGATGCCTTGGGCTATCTTTCAAAACAAACAGACAAAATTGAAGCTTTGAAAGCACAATAATCGTTTTGCAAGTTATTTGGAGACCAAAAGCACAAATGATAATGGTGCAGCCTTTTCTAAGAGATTTTTTTACAACAACTTTTGGTAGCAGAAAAAACGAAGTCCTGGGCGTTTAGCCAAACCAATTTCACCGCTAAAGTTGTAACCCAATTTTGGGAAAAGCGCATTTGTGGCTAAGTTTTCGCTATTAGTATCTACCCGTAAAATTTTTATGTTGCGATGCAATGCAACAGCCTCAGCCTGTGTCATAAGTGCTCTTGCAATCCCTTTGCCTTGGTAGTCGGGATCTACAGCCAAGCGATGGGTTACAATAGCCTCTTCGGTGATGTCCCAACCAGCATCGGTATATTCTGGATCTTGATCTGTTGTAATGGCTGAAACGCCCACAACCTGACCATTAATTTCTGCCACCCAAAGTTGACCAATTTTAATGTCGGCCTCAAATACTGCTGGATTTGGATAATCATCTCCCCATTGGAAATTCCCGATAGCATGCATTAATGGGATTGCTTTTTTTACCAGAAGCATTATTTTTGGTACATCAACTAATTGGGCAATTCTTATTGTCATGGTGCAAATATAATCGCAAGAAGATGAAGCCAAAATAAATTCACTATCTAAAACCGAAGAATCTTCATTTGAGAATATGGCGATTCCTTTATATATTAGTTAGCGATAAGCTTTGTAAATACCTTATTTTCAGATAAAATGAAAAAAATTTTATTCGTTGTTTTAATGATTACTGCCTCTTTTGCATCGGGTTTCGCATTCAAGTCAATCCTAATCAATCAAAATAAAAAGAAGATGAAAAAAGTAACTGGCATTGGTGGTGTCTTTTTTAAGTGCAAAGACCCAAAAAAGGTAACCGAATGGTACCAAAAGCACTTGGGTTTAAATACTAATCCCTATGGGGCAACTTTTGATTGGTACGAAGGTGCCGACAGTACAAAAAAAGCGCAAACGCAATGGACACCCTTTGCTGAAACGACAAAATACTTCGAGCCTTCTACAAAAGATTTCATGATCAACTATCGGGTCGAAAATTTAGAAGCCCTTGTTGCCGATTTAAAAAGAGAAGGCGTTACCATTGTTGATGAAATTCAGACTTACGATTATGGGAAATTTGTTCATATTTTAGACGCTGAAGAAAATAAAATTGAGCTTTGGGAGCCAAAGGATTAAAGTTGGTTTAGATCATCCGAACGTTTCCATGAAAAATATTAAAATCAAATTAACCTCAACAAAGATAAGCGAATTGGGCACATTTTTCGAGTTTCAATTGGATGAGGAGGCACGTTATTTAGCGGCTTTTACACCAAAGAAACCATTGTGTAGGGATGCCTATATCGAAAAGTACACCAAGCATTTAGCGGATCCAAATATCAACATGAAAACCATTTGGTTAAATGATGTGATTGTAGGGAGCCTTGCCAAATTTGTTTTAGGAGATGAGGCTGAACTTACCTATTGGATTGAAAAAAAATTTTGGGGCATGGGCGTTGCTTCAAGTGCGCTGAAAGCGTTCTTGGAAGAGGAAAAATCCAGACCGATTTTTGGTCGTGTTGCTTTTGATAATTATGGCTCTCAAAAAGTTTTAGAACATTGTGGCTTCAGAAAAGTGGGGCAGGATAAAGGATTTGCTAATGCACGGCAGGCAGAAATAGATGAACTTATTTATAAACTCTGAATAGTATGATTATACAAGCTTTAACAGACTTATTTACAAGGGATTTAGGGCGTTTGCGTACAGAAATAGAATTGTATAATCACGAAGAAAATCTTTGGAAAGTGGAGGCTACGATCGCCAATTCGGCAGGAAATCTTTGTCTTCACATCATTGGTAACCTGAATACGTATATCGGCAATGAAATTGGCAATACCGGGTATGTTAGAGACCGGCCTCTTGAGTTTTCGTTGAAAGGCATTCCAAGAGTAGAATTGCTCCAAAAAATTGATGAAACCGTTGTGGTTGTTAGTCAATGTTTAGGGCAGCTGAGTGAAGCTGATTTGGAGCGTGAATATCCAATAGTTGTGCTCAATGAGGCAACTTCATACTTATACTTTTTAATTCATCTAACTACCCATTTAGCCTATCATTTGGGTCAAATTAATTACCATAGGCGATTGTTGGATAGTTAGATTTCTAAAAATTCAACGGATCATTATTTTGTCGGCATTTTAAAAGATGGTGGGATAGCGCCATCTTCTGAAGCCCAAAGTTTATTAGGACGTTTGCCCATTACCAATTCTAATTTGCCGCCTTTCATCAAATCCTCATGTGAAAACCACGATTTGTTCCATACCTGTCCGTTTAGTTTTGCCGATTGTATGTATTTATTCTCTGGTGCATAATTTAGGCAAGAGAGTTCGAATTTTTTTCCGTTTCCAAGATCGAGTTTAACGTTGGCAAATGTTGGACTACCAATAACATACATGGGTAAACCAGGGGTCATGGGGTAAAAACCCATTTCAGAAAACACCACGAATGAGGTCAGTCCGCCACCGTCTTCATCGCCAGGAATTCCCATTAAGTCGTTGCGAAACCATTGCGCCAACAAACTGCGAACCCGTTTTTGCGTACGCCAGGGTTGTCCGGCATAATTGTATAAATAAGGGATGTGCATGGCCGGTTCGTTTCCCATTGAAAACTGCCCGACATTGCCGGTATGATCAGGCAATTGGGCATAAAAATCGTATCTACTTTTTCCCAACGAGGTATTGTACATTTTTTCTAATTCATCCACAAAAGCTTGTTTGCCACCAATCATGTTCACCAAATCGCCTACATTATGCAAAACATCCCATCTGTAGAGCCAACCATTGTTTTCATCATAAGTTTCTCTAGCCCCTAAGCCACCAGAAAAGCGATAATCAAGCGGTTGGATAAATTTGCCATCCGCATCTTTGGGGTGAAAAAATTTCGTTTCTGGATTAAATACGGTGTGGTAACTTAAGCTTTTATCTAGAAAGTATTTTGCATCGGCTGTTTTGCCTAATTGCTGTGCTATGTTGCCTAAGCACCATTCATCATAAACTGTACCCAAGGTTACTGCAATTGGCTGGCGTTTTTCGAAGCCGTGAACTTCTGGTGCCGTTTCTTTTTCGCCTGAAGGTAAAGCTGGGAAATAACCTTTATCTTTAAAAAACTGATCTAAAACACCAGCTTTTTTTGACGACCAAGGGGAAAGCGTTTTTTCGGTGATGCCTGCCTTGCAATACTGGTAGGCTTCTTCCAAATTGAAGCTCCTTAGGCCTTTGTTGTAAGCATCAATAATGGTTGCTACGCCATGGTTACTGTTCATGCGTCTGCTGTCGCCCGTAACTTCTGGGAAGGTTGGCATCCAATGGTCGTCCATTTGTTGCGCCATTCGAAGATATGAATTGATCATGTTCCCTTCCATTTTGGGCTCGATAATTACTCTAAGTGGGTGGGTTGCCCGATAGGTATCCCAAATCCAATCGTCTGTAAAAAAAGGAACGCCATTATCATTATGAACTTTACCATCAAATGCGCTAAAATATTTTCCATCTTCAGATAATGAAATCATACGCTCGTAAGTGCGATATAGCGAGGTATAAAAAATGGTTTTCGCCGTTTCATCCGAGCCTTCCACCATAATTTTTCCGAGTGTTGCATTCCAAATATTTTTTCCGTTTTGAGCAACTTGATTTAGATTATAATCTTTAATTTCTCGGCGCAGATTGTTCTTGGCCTGCTCTACATTGATAAATGATATGCCATAATGGGCTTTAATCTGCTTCGTTTTTGCGGGGTATTTCAAAAGGAGATAAGCGTTTCTACCAGAGGTAGATTGATTTTTGGTATCAATCTGGTCGTTTTTGTGCGTCCCTGCTTCTGTTGGGGATAAATCTGTTTCCAGATAGAGGTAAACTTTTGTGTTGTTATCCAATTTCTGGAAACCACTAACCGTGTTTTGGTTTACTTTTAGTTCGCCATCTCTGGTATTTAATATCAAATAAGGATTTTGATTGACGTTTGAAAAATTGATGGCATAAATCCCCGATTGGTGTGAAGGTGCAAATTGTACATTTATACCATAATCATCTAAATCTACCTCGTAATAATAGGGTTTAATAACTTCGTTATCGTAACCGTAGTTGAGTGTGCTTTTGATGCTGTTGATATTGCCCTGGAAGGGACTTAAATTAAAGGCTGAACTCCCTCGGTGACTGGTAATCACGATTGGCAAACCGTTAATGGTGTTACTGGTAAAATTATCCCGTTCAGGATAAACACGCAACAAACTGTTGGGTAAATGAACAGTAGGATAGGTTGGCACAAGTAAATGGCTGATGTTGCCGATGTATGGATTTACGTAATCTACAGGCTGTTTTTTTAGTTGTGCATTTGCAAAATTTATGCAGATATTGAAGAAAAAAATCAGGATGCTTGTCTTGTAAATGGATTTTTTCATGTTTATTTTTTGGCTAGGGATGGGCAAACATAGCATTTTTTGGAAAATATTTTTTATACGTGGTTAGACTGTAAATGTATCATTCGTGTTGAAGATTTTGAATGAAGAGCTAAGTTAGTAAAACGTTTTATTAAATCATGATCAAATGCGGTGTTTGACTTGATTTTTCGGGATGGGCGGGGGGATATTATTGAAGACTATTTGTTTGTTTCTTACTATTTTTTTTTCGCAAATCAAGTTCATGCCTGTGATTGGATTCCAGTTTTGCATCAATCTACGGGCAGTTTTTTCAATTATGCTGATTGGATTATGGTTCTGCGTGAATCTGCGGGTTAGGCATTTTGCAATTGTTAGTGCTGGTGGTTAGTTTCTGCGTGAATCTGCGGGGAGTTTTTTCAATCATTTGATACTGATTGGACTATGGTTCTGCGCCAATCTGCGAGTAGTTTTTTTAATTATTTGGTGTTCATTGGATTTGGGTTCTGCGTGAATCTGCGGGTTAGGTATTTTGCAAGTATTAGTGCTGGTGGTTAGTTTCTGCGTGAATCTGCGGGGGAGTTTTTTTTAATCACTTGGTGTTGATGGATTTCGGTTCTGCGCCAATCTGTGGGCAGTTTTTTCCAATTATTTGATGCCGTTGGATTCAGTTTCCGCGTAATCCCCAGCTAAAACGAACTAAATCTTATCTAACTTAAAATACCCCAAATGAATTTCATCTTCTGGCAAGTTCGCCGACGGATAAATCTCGATGTGGTATTTTTCTTTACTCGCATTGTTCAAGATATCTTCTATTTTATAAATGTCATCCACATCAATTCCATATTTTTCATCGATGTGCGAGTTTGCACCTTTTATGCTATTGGTTTTAAAAAATACCGTCTTTTTAGCGTTTTGAATGGCCGTTGCGCGATCGTCTTGTACGGATAGAATGGTGTAATGCTGCTCTTCTAATTTATTGCTTTGATAACCGCCTAAGTTAATGAAATATAGCTTCTTCGTTGAATGCGATAAGTGCTCACCTTTAGCCACTACGCTAATTTTGAATCCATCAACTGCGGTAACTTCCCGCCAGCCATCTATGTGAATGCTTGATCCAGCTTCTGGCCAAAAGGCTTTAATTTGTGGAACCAGCTCTTTTAAGGTGTGTGCAATTCCGAAAAAGTAATCGTGTTGTTCTACATTTCTCTTGGGCGCTTTCGATCCCAATAGCAACATAAAAAGTTTTGGTTTTAGGGATGTTTGCTGGTCATCACTCATGTTTAATGTTTTTGTTTGAAGATATACTTTTCTTAGTAAACGGCTATAGCCACCTATTGTTTAAGAAAATCATATTGGGGTTTAGAATCGACCAGGCTTTTAATCACGTTTTCTGATGCGGCCTCGCAAAAATCTAAGCCAGAATAATCAGGGTTAAAGCCACCGATATAGGGTACTGCCATAATGTAAATGCGGTTATTGATGGCGCCATAATCATCTAAAATTTGAAAATTATCGTTGATGGTAATACCTGGAACATTTAAATAATAATTGCCGTTACCATCGGTTTCAACTTTGTCATTCCCGTTTTCCATGGCTTGTTTGCCAATGGTTTCATCTTTAAATTTAATGCGAGCTCGGCTAACGGTTCTCTTGCTTAACAAGCTTTTGTATGGCAAATCTTGATAGTTTAAATGGGGTTGACCAACACAATCAACAAAGGTTTTAAAATATGGGTTGTGTTGTTGATTCATTTCGTCTGTATAAAAATATACCGCTCCACCTTCCTCGCGAGGTTCGGTGTAACTGTCATCTCCTACAGGAATAATTTCCAATATCCCAGCATCATATAAGGCTAGCATTTCTTCTACAGATCCTTGCGGAACGAAAGCAATTACAATTGAAATTAGAGGCATTAAAACTTTTTGAAGTCTTTGCATGTCCTCTGCGGAGAAATGTTTGGCTGGATAGTTCATGGCGAAGCTGAGTACCGCTAGCATTTCCTTCCAATAAACCGATTCTTTGCGTTTTATTGATTTTTCTGCTTCGGTATATTCTGCTTTAAACAACAAAAAAGGATCAATGCGCTCTCTTAAATCCATCATCGAATCGACAAAGGTTTCGATGCTCATGTCTCTAATTTGATCATAAAAGCCAGGTTCTTTATCCCGAATCATCTCCTTAAAATTTTGCTCAAAAACAAAATCTAGAGATAGGAAGCCACCATTTTCTGCCTTATTTTTTTCGACAACTTCATGGCTCAAAACTGAATCTTTCAATAAATGAGAATCGGCAAGATGAAAACGAATGGCAGGTAAAAGTCCACTTCTGGAGTGCATCACCATTTTAAATTCGGGACTATCCTCATTCAGTTTGTAAACCAATTTATCTTCATTTTTCCATTGGAAAGTTCCGTTTTGCCTGGCCATGGTACGAATTGCATCAATAGCCGTTAGCGATGAGCCTTTTATGGCAACCGGATGATTTATTTTAAAGGCAAGTTTAGCTGGTGGATAGGGTGAATCGAAATAGCCTTGAAAAACTTTCTCGTTTTTAGAAGGCCATCGGTGCCCCGTGCAAATGATGATGTTGTCGTATTCTAGAAGTGTTTCACCAGAGATTTCTACCTCCACTTTATCCCTTTCCGGATGGTCGATGATATCGGTTACGGGACTATTCAAGTGTACGTTGGTTTCAATTCCATTTTCCTTTGCTTTTGCCAATAACAAATCAAACTGGGCAGAAAGATATTGACCAAATAAGAGCCTAGGCAACACTTTAAAATCGTTAAATTTTTCGGCATCGATGTGAAAACGATCTAAGGTTTCTTGCGGAACGGTTTTAATCCAGTCGGCAATAGAGGTAACCAGATCGGGTATTTCATTTCCAGATACATTGGTAATGTGCTCATCGTTAGCGCCTTTTGTACTGTAAGGCATGCCCGCCCCAAGCTGCGTATTTTTTTCAATAATGTCTATCGAAAAGTCGGTTCTACGCGAATCTAACAGCCTTTTGAACATAAAAAGTCCGCTTGGGCCACCGCCTAAAATTGCAATCTGTATTTTATTTTCTGAATGTTGGCTTTGCATGGTGCAATATCGTTGGTATTAATCTGCGTTATTAACTTCAAAACCACCATAGCCCACCATTTCGGCGGTATGGTTAACAGTTAGGTTTAGCTTAAATTTTTCAATCAAAGCCTTAGCCATCGTAATGCTTCTGTGAATATCGTTTATCCCCCTAATCTCAATTCCCTTAACTAAAGTTTTGTATTTGTTGGGTTCAAATTTTTCGATGAATTTTTGCAAATCGGCGCTTATTGTTTTCTCTGTTAATTTCATACTCGGCTATTGTTCTTCATACAATCTAAAAAAAGGGAAATTGTTTTAAACATTTGTTTTTTGCGGAGATTTTAAAAGTTGTAGCCTTTGGCAAAAGAAAACAATTCCGCTGTTTTTGGGGTTCTGCGATGACAAGCCACCTTATGAAAAGTTCAAAAATTTCAGCTTCAAAAATTTACATGGGAACGAGCGGACTAACTCTGCCAGTACCTAACAAAGCGTTTTACCCCGATGAGTTTAAGGAAAAAAGCAGGCTATGTTTTTACAGTTCTTTAATGAATTCGATAGAAATTAACAGTTCATTTTACAAAACCCCCATGGGGAGCACTGTTGCGAAATGGGTTAACGAGGTGGGTGATGATTTTAAATTTACTTTTAAACTCCTTAGAGACATTACACACAGTAAGGGTTTGGTTTTCGATCCATTGCTTTTACAAAAGTTTATGGATAGCATTTCTTTCGCACATGCTAAACAGGGTGTTTTGCTTGTTCAATTTCCGCCAAGCCTAAAGGCCGATTTGTTTTTGAAAGTGGAGAGATTACTGTCTTTAATCCGAGAATATGTTCCCATTGGGTGGAAGATTGCACTTGAATTTAGGCACCCATCGTGGTATAAAATGGAAACTTATGATTTATTAAACGAGCAACAAGTAGCATTGGTTATCCACGATAAATCGCCGGCCAACACGCCCATGATTGAGCTCAGCACAAACTTTGTTTATTTGAGGTTTCATGGTCCGGGTGGAAATTATCGGGGGAGTTACGATGAAAGTTTTCTTTCTGAATACGCCAATTATATTAGCGATTGGCTTCGGGAGGGCAAGGAAGTGTACGTTTATTTTAACAACACGATGGGCGAGGCCTACCAAAATCTGCGCACATTACACGATTTTGTTAAAGAATTGCGTTTTGAAGGCTAGATTAACGTTTAATACAAGTGATTTAAATGATTCTCGATTTCTGCAGTAATTAAATTAATGGTTGGGGTATCTAAATTTATTTGCGGAGCATGCTCATCATCTAAATCCCGCTCAAATATTGGCAGTTCATCCAAAATATCTTCAAGGGGTAAGAGTTCCCAATCCGAATCTAAATTTCGAAGTGCACCAATCATTTTACCCTTATTGATGATTTGGTAAACATCTTCATTTGGAAGTATGGTTAGTTCCAAGTTTAAATTATGGTGATGAATAAATATTTTAAAAGCGTCCATACAGGATGAACCCTTTTACACCGAGGATTGTTTTAGTTTAGTGCGCTAAACCCTAAGCTTTCTACAATCAGTTTTTAAGGTTAGGAATCAAATTTAAAAACGCCTGGAATTTGGCTTTATATTTTTTCTTGTCGAGTTTGAAATAATAGGCGCCCTTTTTTGAGCTCGATCTATCTTTTTCTTCTAGTTTAATTAACAAGCCTGTCGAGGTTATTTTTCTGCTGAAGTTTCTCGTATCCATTTTTGTATCGTTCACTTCCTCAAAAAGATTTTGCAATTGAGGCAAAGTAAACTGTTTGGGCAACATTTCGAACAAGATGGGGTGTAGAGATGCCTTATACCTCAATTTTTTTCTGGCATCAGCAACCATTTGGTCGTGATCAAAAATTAATTTGGGCCGCTCGCCAATCAAAAACCATTCGGCTTCGTAATCGGTGTTAAGTTGAGCTTCATATTTATGAATATCAATTAAAGCAAAGTACCCAACAGATAGAGTCCGCTCAATGGGATCGCGTTTAGGTTCGCCATAAATTTGCATTTGCTCTAAATACACGCCTTCTAATCCGGTCATTTTTTTCAGCACACGGTTGGCGGCATCATCCGGACTCTCATTGGCACCTACAAAACCGCCCATTAAACTCCATTTATTTATTTCGGGTTCTATGCCACGCTTAACCAGTAGAATTTTTAAATGTGCCCCATCAAAGCCAAAAACAATGCAATCTACCGCAACTAAGTAGTGTGGCTGACTAGAATATTCAATCATAATTAGAGTTTATTGAGCGTAAGATGTTCAAATTTACATAAAAATAAAAAATATAATTAAATGTCATTTTGACAATTAATTTAAATTTTATAATTTGGTCGCACGATAAAATTTGCCAACGCTCTTGTGGTAGCAAGTCTAACCAAAATAGAAAACAAAGATGCAAGAAACTTTCCATTTAGAAACCTCAATGTCCGACAATGGCGGTAGCCATATTTTGCATGAGCTGGCTACGGATTTTTCTAACTGGGAATTGCATTCATAATATATCAATATAAAAAGCCAAATCCTTTCCAAATGGATATTGAACGTTTAAAAGTAGTATTTAAAAGCATTTATTATAATGATCCATTGGTGGTTAGGTCGCCTGGAAGGATTAATATCATTGGTGAGCATACCGATTATAACGGAGGTTTTGTAATGCCTGCCGCTATCAACAAAGCAATTTATTTGGGCGTATCTAAGCGTGAGGATGATGAAATTCACCTCTATGCAGAAGATTTTAAGCAAACCCATACCTCAAACATTTCATCGCTAGAGTCATCAAAAAAAGGCTGGCCCAATTATATTTTAGGCGTTGCAGATCAACTCCAAAAAAGGGGCTATAAAATTGGCGGTTTCAATTTATACATTGATGGCGATGTGCCACCGGGAGCTGGTTTATCCTCGTCGGCAGCGGTAGAATGTGCAACTGCTTTTGCACTCGATCAACTTTTTTCATTGTCTATCTCCAAGCTCGATATGGCCTTAATTGCCCAAAAGGCAGAGCATACTTTTGCAGGCGTAAATTGTGGCATTATGGATCAATTTGCATCGGTGTTCGGCAAAAAGGATCAAGCCATTGTGTTGGATTGCCGATCGATGGATTATCGTTACGTACCCCTTCAATTAGATGGACACAAATTGGTTCTGCTCAATACCAATGTAAAGCACTCGCTTTCAGAAAGTGCTTACAACAAGCGTCGCGAATCTTGCGAACAAGGGGTAGCTTGGATTAAAGAAGCCCACCCATCTGTAGAAACGCTACGAGATGTGGATTTGGCTATGCTCGATGAATATGTTAAGCCAAAAGATACAGATGTTTATACCAAATGTAAGTTTATTGTGGGTGAAATTGCTCGCCTAATTGAAGCTGCAACTGATCTGGAACATGGGAAGTTAAAGGAGCTCGGCGCCTTGATGTTCGAAACTCATCAGGGTTTGAGAAATGAATATGAAGTGAGTTGTAAAGAACTCGATTTCTTGGTAGATTCGGTAAAAGGACTAGATTATGTGCTGGGCGCAAGGATGATGGGGGGCGGATTTGGTGGTTGTACATTAAACATCGTTGCTACTGAATATATTGACGAATTGATCGAAAACATCAGTGAGACATACTTTAAAGAATTTTCCGTTAAATTAGATGCTTACATCGTAGAAACTGCCGATGGAACGAGCGAGATTGTTTAAAAAATTCATTTGCAGGTGCCAAACTAACTCGTTGATTAACAACTTATAAAATTTGTAAAGCAAGGGCAGTGCATGTATTAACGTTCGTCCAGCTTTTCACTATAGCCCCGATAGAAAAAATCGGGGGCTGCCGTTTCAATCTGGTTTATTTTACTCGGGCTGGTGCACCATAAACTGCGAACCGCAATGGTACCTATCCTCACGTACCATTTGGAAATGTTTTTATTGTTTCGTGAAGACACGAACCAAGGCACAGGAGAAACGTAACTGCTTAAAAAAATCATTCGCAGCCGCCAAACAAACTTGTTGATTAGCAACTTATAAAATTTGTAAAGCAAGGGCAGTGCATGTATTAATGTTCGTCCAGCTTTTCACTATAGCCCCGATAGAAAAAATCGGGGGCTGCCGTTTCAATCTGGTTTATTTTACTCGGGCTGGTGCACGATAAACTGCGAACCGCAAGGGTACCTATCCTCACGTACCATTATGGAAATGTTTTTATTGTTTCGTGAAGACTTGAACCAAGGCACAGGAGGAAAAGACTTGGCTGTTCAGCCCCAGAAAAAACGCTTTCCACCCAACACCTTGATTGATTTACTGCAATTGCAATCCAAACCCGATAGGACGGAAAGCCGCTATTTTTCATAGCGCTTGGAGGTAGAGCGGGACAGAACCAGACCCAAGAACCACTATAACTGCTTTCGAAACTTTTATCTTATCTGGTAGGTATGAGTAGGGTTTTGGCCAATAATTAAGGATTTTGATGCACAGAACGATCGCTCGGCGCAAAAATATTTGATTCTTTTAATCCGCTTTAAAACTAACGAAGCTGCTATTGTGTTGCTATATTCTGGTGCGAATGTTTGATATTTGCACGTTTAAATCCCCTCAATTTTTAATGAAGCCTTATCTTCAACTTTTCGATTTCTCACAAAAAATAAATTACAGGATTGAAATCCTTGCCGGCCTCACCGTGGCCATGACGATGATTCCTGAATCTTTGTCTTTTGCTATTCTGGGTGGTTTTCCCCCATTGGTAGGCTTGTACGCTGCTTTTATTATGGGATTGGTAACCGCAATTTTAGGCGGGAGGCCGGGTTTGGTATCGGGTGGGGCAGGTGCTACCGTAATTGTAATTATTGCTTTAATGAAATCGCATGGCATTGAATATGTATTTGCTGCGGTTGCCCTTGCAGGTTTGATTCAAATTGTGGTTGGCTTATTTAAACTGGGTAAGTTTATTAGGCTAGTGCCACAACCCGTTATGTTTGGTTTTGTAAATGGTTTGGCGGTGATTATTTTCATGTCGCAATTGGAACAGTTTAAAACTGTTGTTAATGGCAAAACGGAATGGATTACGGGCGCTCCACTATGGATTATGCTGGGCCTTGTGGCGCTAACCATTGCCATCGTAATTGTATTGCCGAAAATTACAAAGGCAGTTCCGGCATCGCTTGTGGCCATTATGGTTGTTTTTGGTTTGGTTTTTGGTTTTGGCATTCACACTAAACTGGTTAAAGATATTGCATCGGTTAGCGGGGGTTTTCCGCCTTTCCATATTCCGAACATTCCGCTAAACTTAGAAATGCTTAAAATTATTTTCCCTTATGGATTAATTATGGCAGGAGTTGGGCTAACAGAAGGCTTGCTTACCCTAAACTTGGTGGATGAAATTACAGAAACCAAAGGCAATGCCGATAGAGAAAGTATAGCGCAAGGCAT
Source organism: Pedobacter yonginensis (assembly GCF_003173595.1). Classification (GTDB taxonomy): domain Bacteria; phylum Bacteroidota; class Bacteroidia; order Sphingobacteriales; family Sphingobacteriaceae; genus Pedobacter; species Pedobacter yonginense. The sequence goes on along the minus strand of NZ_QGNZ01000003.1, from coordinate 522,752 downwards.
TGCAAATATGTTAAATGGTTTCTTTTACGGAATGGGCGGCTGCCCAATGATTGCACAAACATTGGTTAATCTTTCGGCAGGAGCAAGAGCAAGATTATCAGGGATTATTGCCGCATTAACCATACTGCTCATCATTTTAATTGGCGCACCTGTAATTGAAAGAGTGCCAATGGCAGCTTTGGTTGGCGTAATGATGATGGTGGCCATTGGCACCTTTGAATGGATGAGCTTTAAAGTGATTAACAAAATGCCCCGACAAGATATATTTGTGGGTATTTTAGTGGCCGTGATTACGGTTTGGCTCCATAATTTGGCTTTGGCCGTTTTGGTTGGGGTAATTATTTCTGCACTGGTTTTTGCGTGGGAGAGCGCCAAAAGGATTAGGGCAGAACATTATATAGATGTTAACGGCGCAAAGCATTATAACATTTTCGGACCATTATTTTTTGGTTCGGTAACCGCTTTTAATGAGCAATTTGATATTGCTAAAGATCCTGAAAACGTAATTGTGGATTTTAAAGAAAGCCGAGTTTACGATATGTCTGCAATTGATGCATTGAACAAACTTACAGAACGCTATAAAGCCCTAAACAAGAAACTGCATCTCCAGCATTTAAGTCCAGATTGTAGGAGGCTGCTCGAAAATGCAGATGACGTAATCGAAGTTAATATTATCAACGATCCATCTTATCGCGTGGCGGTAGAGAAATAGTTAGATGGTGTTATCAATCTCGTACTTTCCCGATGTTTTGGCTAGGTTCTTTTTCTCGAAATAATAATCAATTCTGCCCAAATTAATTCCGGCCCAACCCACTTGATTGATGGTGGTAATTTTTCCGTCTAGATTTGAAACATCTTCTGGTGTTGCCATAGCGGTATGGGTATGGCCACCAATAATTAAATCGATATTTCTTGTTTGCTTGGCAAGCACCTTATCCGATACTTTATTGTCGCGATAGCTGTAACCCAAATGAGAGAGGCAAATGACTAGATCGCAGTTCAAATCATTTTTTAAGCGTGATGCCATTTCATTTGCCCTTTGAATTGGATCTTGATAGACCGTTTCGCGATAATTCTTTTTTTCTACCAATCCGGCTAAATCTATGCCTATTCCAAAAACACCAATTTTTAAACCGCCTTTTTTAAAAATTTTATATGGAAGCGTTGATTTATGCATGATGGTATTTGATAAATCGTAGTTGCTGATTAAAATCGGAAAGTTTGCGTTTGGCAATTGCTTATAAAATCCTTCAATTCCATTATCAAAATCGTGGTTGCCAAGCGTAGCCGCATCGTATCCCATTTGGCTCATCAATTTGATTTCGAGTGCTCCGCCGTACAAATTAAAATAGGGTGTACCCTGAAATATGTCGCCAGCATCCAGCAACAACACCTGTTCTTCTTCTGATCTAATTTTTTGGATGAGTGTAGATCTCCGGGCAACTCCACCCAGGCCCTGCAATTTGCCGCCATCCATTGGGAAGGGTTCTATCCTGCTGTGTACATCATTGGTATGGAGAATGGTGAGTTTTTTTACTTCGCCCATCGCAAAAACATTAAATGGGTTTCCAACCATAAGTGTAGCACTTGCCAGGCCACCAACTGTTAAAAATTTCCGTCTATTCATTTTTAGTAATCCTTCCGTCCAAAGTTGTCGTTATGCTTTTCCCTTCAGCTGTTTGTGTTTTGATGTAATTAATGAGGGCATCTCTCACCTTTAAACCTAATGTCTTTTTTTCTATTGGATGCTGCAGGCCAAAAGTATCGTCTCCTCCGCCCGCAATGTAATCTGAAGTTAAAACAGAATAGGTTTTGCTCGCATCAAATGCCTGACCGTTAATTTTTACGTCTGTTGCTGTTTTATTGTTGATTTTTAATGTGATGCCCGCCACTGGCTGACCGCCGCTTTGCGCAATAAATTGTAATAAGTCTTGAACATCAGTTCCCTTAAGTTTTAAAACTAAAAGTTCGTTTTCAAAAGGCATTAACTCAAAAACATTGGCCAATGTGATGTTTCCTTTCGGCAGGCTATTTCTTAAACCACCTGTAGTGCTTGGCATGGTGAAATCAATGTTAGCATCTATCTTTTTAGCTTCGATTAAACAAGCATCAGCAAAGAAATTGCTTAAAAGGGATTCGGGTCCTTTTCCTTTCGATAGCATACTATCGGCTTTGCCAATAACCGCATTCATTTCTGCTTCCATTTTTTGCTTGTAGGGCAGATAGGTTTTTATAATGGCCGAATCGGCTTGAACCTGATCGCTTACATTGTATTGTTTTCGCTTTGCTTTTACCAACTCGAAATGAGGTTTGCAGGAAATTAATAATGCAAGGGGGAGGAGCCATATCGCCTGCCAGCGAATTAAGAATTTTTTAGTCATTATGTAATAATCTGCCGTAAAGATATGGGATTAGCGCTAGGCAAGAATGACTGTATCTAAATTATTATAGTTAAGGAGGCTTAAAACCGATTGCAGAAAATCCATTTTTTGCAGACGATTTGTTGTTTCACCAAATACGTTTCCTTAAGTTCTGAATAACAGGGAGAAACAGATCTGCATTCCCATTTTGGTTAAACGTTTTACTAAGTGATGCTTTGTGCAACAACAAAGTGTTCGTTTTATTATCTACAAGCAGAAAAAATACATAAATATGAGCGCTTTAATGCTCAGGTGGTTTTATTAAAATGGATTGTTTTATACCATATTGATAATGATAACTTATTTTGGTTAATTAATTAACAACAAATTGGGTTATTAAATATTTTTTTCATAAAAGTAACATTTTATTGTTAAAACGATTTAGTATATATATATTTGAATTAACCAAATATAACTGTATGAGAATCTATAACTACTATTGCCGAAGTACCATTCTTTTTAATCTGCCAGATACCTAGCTGTTTCCAAAAAAATAATTTTTTCTTAAATCATTCTTTTACCATTTAAAGATCCATTAACTATGCGATACTTAGGGGTGTGCCTTGTACTTTTTGCTGCATTAACGTTAAACGTTTTATCAAGCTATGCAACTGGTAATAAGCCTAACACAGGCCGAACATTTAATTACTCTCTTTTTCAAGACACGACAAAAAATAAAAATTTGCCGGAGAAAGATTCATTGAGGATAGATAGTTTAGCCCAAATCAAATCTAAAACACTTTACAACAAACTTGCTGGGGGTGTTAAAAAGGAAACGAAAGACTTATCTCTTTTTCCTGCAATTTCATTACAACAAAATTTAAAAGGAAATTACGCTGGCTTATATGTTCAAGAGCCTTCAGGCGAGCCTGGATCTATTCAGAACATGTTTATCCGCGGTGTTCCGATGCCGTTATTATCGAAAAAAGACCTGTACGATGCACAGCCTTTGGTTGTATTGGATGGGATCCCTTTAGTACGTGAGCATCCTTTTGCTTTCGATACGCAACAGTTCGATTTTAATAGAATCGGTCCGGCAACCAATTTATTGGCTGGGATTGATTTGAATAACATTGCATCTATAGAGGTGCTTAAAGATTTAGCAACTACATCTATTTATGGCCCTAGAGGGGTTAATGGTGTAATTGTGTTAACTTCTAAATCGGCTGGCGGAAAATACCGTGCAATCTCATTCAACTCATACATTGGGATGGTGCAAAAGCCTTATGTAAATACCATTAACGGTAAGTACGAAAATGAGTTTAGACAGCGCTTTTACGACCTTTATACCACAAACGGTAGATATTCTGATGATGAAGAGTACCCTGTTTATTTAAGTGACTCGTTAAACAATGTATATAGTGGAAAATCAGACTGGACAGATTTATACTATAAAAACGCCTTAATATATGGTGTTAACTTTTCGCTGGCTGGTGGTACCGATCGAGCTAATTTCAGATTTGCTTTGGGTAACACAAAAAGCGAGGGTGTTGCCGATGAAACGGGGATTGATCGTTACAGTGCAACGTTTAACATCAACATGAGACCAACCAAATGGTTGTTGTTTTCTACCATGATTAATGCAAACAGATTAAATCGCGATCGAAATAGAACGCTTCGCGATCGTTTTGCACAGGTTAATTATTTTCCTGATTTGAGTGCGCCACTTCCTCCAAATAAGGATTTCTATGCCTCTTATCTTCAAGAATACCGAAAAGGTTTTGATGATAATAAAACCAACACCATTCAAGGCTATGCAAAATTGGAAGGTACTTTTGGAAAATTCAAGGTAATTTCTTCCTTCAATGCAGATTATAGCGAGGGGTATAGAGATGTTTTTTACGCCAGAACGCTTTTGCAAGGCAACAGCTATGCATCTAACTACTATGGTTTTAGCCAAAGGTTAATGATGGATAACAAAGCCACTTACGATTTAAACCTGAATAAGATTCATGATTTTCATTTTGAAGTAGGCCAATCCATGCAGTGGGACATTTATAAGTATAACAATGCTTATGCTTATAAAGGTGTAAACGATTACATTAAAATTAACTTACTTCAATCAGATCCTAATCTACCAAACTACTTAACGCCCTTGGCTTTCCCAAGAGAGTTGAGTTACCGTTTTGTGGATAAAACAGAAGATAATTTATTGTCATTCTATGGTAAGGCAGATTATTCATTCAGCGATAAATATTTTGTTTCTGCTATACTACGCTTAGATGGGTCTTCGAACGCACAGCCCACCAGTCGTTGGTTTTATTCGCCAACCCTTTCTGCGGCATGGAATGTGAAAAACGAATTCTTAAAAGATAGCAGATGGATTGATGATTTGGTTTTACGCGCAAGTGTAGGAAGAATGGGTCGTCCGTTTAGTTACGATAATTATGCACAAGGCCCACAATACACCGCTTCAGTTGGATACACGGGCAACTTAACCGTTCCGGGCTACAATGCATTTGGTGTGTTAACCCGCACATATCAATTCGGGTGGGTAGGTTACGGTGTGCCTTGGTCTTATTCTGATCAAGTTAACATCGGTGCTGATGCCTCTTTGTTGAAAAATCGACTACATGTTTCTGTTGATTTATACAGTAAAACTGAAAAAAATCAGTTGATCGGAATTCCAGCTTTTGCAGAATATGGTTACAAGCAATCGATAGAGAGCGGTATGTCGGTTAACAATATGGGTGTAGATTTAACCATTAGCGGTCTTGTAATTTCGAAAAGTAAATTCTCTTGGAACTCTTCTTTAAACCTTAACCACAATGCAAACGAGTTGAAAGCCTTGCCAAGAGGTTTAGATCAACTTGTTGTGGGCAACAGATTTTTGAAAGTGGGCCAACCGGTAGATCAGTATTGGTTATTGGTTAACAATGGCATTTACACTTCAGATGCAGATGTGCCTGTAGTTAATGGTCAAAAATTAAAGTATAAAGGTATTCCATTAAAAGCGGGCGATCCACGCTGGCAAGATCAAAATGGCGACAATACTATTGATGATAATGATAAAGTGTTAAAAGGGCACTCGTTACCAACGGTTGCGGGCGGTTTTGATAACAACTTCAAATATGGCAACTGGAGCCTGGCTACTAGCCTGTACTTTAATTTGGGCAGAAAGTTAATCAACCAGGAAATGGCTAACCGTTTTGATTTTGTTAACCGCGAAGGCAACACAGACATTACTTCGGTAAAAGAAATTACATTCTGGGAAAAACGTGGCGACTATTCTAAATATCCATTGTACAACCCATGGAGTACAGTTATTCCATATCGTGCAGATCAAGATCTTTTCTTAGAAAACGCTTCTTTCTTAAAATTAAGACAAGTGTCTTTAGGATACGAATTGGGCAACTTGCTTAAAAAGAAAAACATCAAAATCAACAAATTCTTAGTGTACGGAGCGGTAAGTAATATTTTCACCATCACACCTTACACCGGTCAAGATCCAGAATTGGTGAATTACGATGGAATTGATACAGGATATGGTCAGCCAATCCCAAGAACATATACAGTAGGTGTTAAAATGGAGCTATAAGATGGAAACAAGAAATAAAAATACATCAAGCAAGATGAAAAATATATTATACATACTTCTGATTTCTTTAGTTGCTTTTTCTAGCTGTAATAAAGCTTTAGAAACAGACTCAACCAGAGTAGTTGGCGAAAAAAATGCTTGGAATACGGTAGAGGATGCTCGATCTGGAATATTGGGTGTTTATGCCTTAACCCGTGCAGCTTTATCAGATAACAATGGTCACTGGATTTATGGCGATGTGAGAACAGGCGAATTTTTGAGTCCGAAACGTCAGGATTTAAAAGCGGTAATTGGCAACAATTTAAATGCCTCTTATCCAGTGTTAGAATCTTTATCCGATTGGACAAGGTTTTACGCCATCGTTAACGGAGCAAATGTGTTTTTAGAAAACGTTGCACATGTAAAAGATACCGATAAGCGCTACACCACCAATAACATGACGGTTGATATTGCACAGGCCAGATTTTTAAGAGCCTTTGCTTATTTCTACATGGTTAGAATTTGGGGCGATGTGCCATTTATCACTTCATCTGATGAGGGGAACTTTGCCAACAAACCACGCGAAAGTCAGGCTAGAATTTTAGCTTGGGCCGAGCAAGAAATTTTAAAAGCAGCAAATGATCTTCCATTTATCTACAGTGCAGGTGATGTGCAGCAGCCAAGTGATTATTACAATGAAAACTCGACGAGATGGGGTGGTGCTTTGGCTACGAAAAATACGGCTTATGCAATTTTAGCACACCTAGCGGCTTGGAATGGCGATTATACCAACGTTTCTAAATACGCCAAATTTGTAGAAGATAACTACAGCAAAAGCGGTGGAGGCTTTACTTCAAGCACAGATTTGTCAAACTCAAACGGCTTTTTCTATAATAAAAACACCAGACAAATGTTTGGTTTCAACTCAGATTATGGTCACGTAGATGGATCATCAACCGGACACATTGAAGAATTGACTTTAGCCGAGCCAGTTACAACCAAATCGGTGCCAGATATTTACTTGCCTAAAGATTCCATCTTAAAGTATTTCAATATTGCAAAAGATCAAAGGTTTGGTGTAGATACGCTAGGGCAAGCCCGATTTGATGGAAGATACTTTACCAACTTAAACGGCAAGTACCCAATCTTCAGTAAAATCAAAGTAATTCAAGGCGGTGGTACCGATCCAAACTTCAGATACTTTACCAGTGCATTAATTTTTACGCGTTTGGAAGATATTGTATTGCTACGCGCAGAAGCGTTGTCGGTTTTAGGCGATCAAAATGGTGCATTAAATGAGCTATTAGTTGTTCAGGGCAGAAGATACGACGACATTAACGCGCTGGCCCTTTCGTTAAATACCAGCGATGTAATCAAATTAATTTTTGAAGAACGCCACCGCGAATTGATGGGTGAAGGCTCAAGATGGTATGATCTAATTCGCTACAATAAAATTAAGCAGAACGACGCTAAGTTTATGAACTTAATTAATTCTGGTGGTATTTATTGGCCGGTATCTAGAAAACTGATCTCTCAGAATAGTTTATTAACTCAAAATGCTTACTGGCGCTAACGATTAAAGGATATGAAAAATTCAATAAAATACATAAGCACAATGGCATTTCTATTGGTGCTTACCATGCTCTCGGCTTGTAAAAAAAATGGAGGCTTTTACGAAGCACCAACAGAAAATGTAGCCTTTTCGGGCAATACATACGAGTATTTGAAAAGCAAGCCAGGTGTTTTCGATTCGCTAATTGTAGCCATTGATAGAATGGGTTTGAAAAAAACATTAACCGATAGCAATGTTACTTTATTTGCGGTAACCAACCCAAGCTTTCAGTTGGCTTTAAAAAACTTAAACACGTTAAGAAAGCAATCCGATAAAGACCCGCTTTTTTTAGCCAATATTGATGCTGTACAGCTGGATACCATGACTTCTTACTACATTATTAGAGGGAAGAAAACAACGGATTCTTTGAAACTTCAAGATGGTTTAAACTTAACCAGTGCACGTATTGGCTACCCAATGCATGCCAGCATAACTAAAAGTTCTGCATCGGGCCAAGTAGCCGCCGGACCAGAAATTATCAATTTTGATAATACGAAGAAAAGCAAGTTTGTTCGTAATTGGGCAACCAGTACAACCTCATCAAACAACATTAAAACTAAAAATGGTGTAGTGCATGTAATCAGCGCCGATCATGTTTTTGGCTTTAATGAATTTGTAACCCGATTAACGTTTGTGCCACCACCACCAAACTTATACCTAGAAATTGGTGGTATCTTCTCTTCAAACCGCGAAAACGGCGGAGGGCTATCAAGTGGAGAAAACTCAAGAAAAGTAATTGATGGTGATGACCATACCAAATTCCTAGCTGATTTACAGGGCGAATTATGGATGAGATTCGAACTTAAAACACCTGCTGTTTCGTCGGTTTATACGCTGATATCAGCAAATGATGCCAACGAAAGAGATCCAAAAGCTTGGACTTACGAAGGATCAATGGATGGCACAACGTGGGTAGAACTGGATAGAAGATCTAACTTCTTCTTTGAGGAGCGGTACCAACAAAAGGTGTTTAGATGCAACAACACAGTTGCCTACAAATTTTATCGCATTGTAATAACAGAGTTGAGAAGCGGTGGTCTTTTCCAATTGGCAGAGTTTACCATAAATAAAGCGAAATAAAATGATGCGATTTAGAAACATTAAAACAAATACTCGAATGAAACCTATCATAAATAAATATTTCGTTGTTGTTTTACTTGCTGCGGTAGTTTTAAGTGGTTGCAAAAAGATTTTCGACTTACCACAAGAGAAAGATTATTTAAGCAACAATGTAAACTTTAGCAATAAAATACTGGAGCCGATTATCGGTAGAACCAACCTAATTGGCGGTTTTAATAGCGACAACTCTACCAATCCAATTACCTTCGAAATTGTAAATGCAAGGTTTGGAGATGGTAAGCCTGTAACCGATCTATTTACTTCGGTACCAACTTACGTATGGACTGCTCCTTACACGGGTTTGGAAAAAAGTTTGGCAGAAATTGAAGCAAAAAGAAAACTAGAAAATCACCCGATTTTTGAAATGCGTTCTTCTGGAGAATTCATTTTATGGCCATCGGCAACCAATCAAATCTTAAAACCACGTCCAACAGATAGTACAAACTTTTCTCAGGATACGCGCTTTTTTGATGTGAAGGTTAAAAACACTGGTGGCGAAAGATTGGTGAGAGATTTTCAGATCAGACCATACAGAGAGCGCCCTTACGAGCCTTCAAATGATTTTAACGCATTTACTGGCTTGCCTGCTCCTGATCCGAAATTTCCTTTCGACAAGAAACTTAGAGATTATATCCGTCCGTACTTAAACAACGTAATCGGTGCAACCTCTAATTTAAACTTAGTTAGCAACAACGACAAAAAGGATGCGATTGTTTACATCCGCCCATTGGCATCGGGTGGTAACGGCCATAGTTTACGCATTGTGGTATTGGGTAAAGATTCGTTACCCATTGATCCTAAGAAGTTTAACGAAACCGTTTGGGATAAAATGATCCATGGTTTCAATATGCAAATGACAGATAAGTATGTTCAATATGATGTGGCTTATCCGATTCCATTGGTCGAAATTCCAACATCATATGCAACTGGAGGTTCGAGAGCAAAGGTTCAGCTAAGTTACTCTCGATTGGGTTTTGGTGGTGGCCGTACGGTAGCCAATTTCGGGATCGACTTTGCCATTTACAAAGCTGGAGACTGGGAAATTGTATTTTATTTCAAAACAGAGAACCCAAAATTTGCTAACGAATAGTTGATCAATAAAGCTAATATTATGAAAAGAAATATACTTTTATATACATTACTTATTGTATGTATAATATGTGGTACCAATGCCTATTCGCAAGAAAAAAATATTATTGTGAATGGTAGGGTTATCGATAAAGACACCAAGCAGGGCGTTCCAGGCGTATCTGTTGTGTTGCAAGCCACCAATAAAGGCTTAACGCAAACCAATGGCGATGGAAAATTTTCGGCTAGCGTACCCGTAGGCGGAACGTTATTATTCAAATTTTTAGGTTACAATACGGCATCTGCAAAAATTACAAATCAAACCAATATCACCATTACCATTAGCGAAGATCGTAAAGATTTGAGCGAGGTAATCATCGTAGCTTACCAGAACAGACCCAAAGAAACTTCTGCAGGTTCTGTAACTGTGCTTAGCGGTAAGGATGTAGCTGATGTTCCTGTATCCAATATCGAAACCCTTTTGCAAGGTAAAGTACCAGGATTAAATATCCAGAACAACACTGGTGCACCAGGTTTTAGGGGTTCGGTACAAGTTCGTGGTCTATCCAGCTTAAGCATTTCTGGTAGCGGTAACGATTCGTTTTTACAACCTACTTCGCCTTTGTACATTATTGATGGTGTGCCATTAGATGCAGATAAAGCTGCCGAATTTGGTTTCCAAACACAGGGCCCAGGGGTAAGTCCGCTGTCGTTAATCCCACAAGAAGACATTGAGAACATTCAGATTTTAAAAGATGCACAGGCTACATCCATGTATGGTTCTAGAGGTGCTTATGGGGTAATCATCATTACAACCAAAAGAGGTAACTCTAAAATTCCACGTATTAAGTATGTATCTAACTTCTTCGTTAATGCACCACCAAAACTACGCGAAACCTTGGGGGGTAATTCTGAAAGAAACTTAAAGATTCAACAAATCATTTTAAATGCACAAAATATCGAACAAATCAGAAGGATTAGTAACACACCTTTCTTGGCCGATAGTTTAAATGCCTATTGGAACAATTCTACCGATTGGCAGGATGTATTTTATCAAACCACTTTCAATCAGAGTCATAACTTGGCCTTAGACGGTGGCGATCAAAAATTCAACTACAAAGCCAATATGGGTTATTATGCCGAAAAAGGTGTAATCAAAAACACAGGTTACGATCGTTACAACCTAAACATGAATATGGAGTTTAAACCGAATGATAAATTCAGATTTTTCGGTTTCGTAAATGGTTCGGTAGGTAAGCAAAATAAAGGTAACGGTGCAGGTTTACTTCAATCGGGTGTGGCCACCAACGGGCAGGCCTCTACGCTATTGCCTCCTCCATCTTTTTATCAAGCATCTGGAGGTGTTTTATCTGCATTGCAAACCTTAAACGATAACAATTCAAGAAACTTACGTACCAATATTGATGCCCGCTATGAGTTTATCCCGGGCTTAGCGGCTTCATCTACTTTGAGTTACGATTATACATCAGATACAGAAACTACTTTTACCCCAGCTGTTGCAAATGGGCAGTTTGCCAAGTTGTACGATTATGCAGGTAGAAACTTCCAATTGTATAATAGAAATGCCATTACCTATGCTAAAACGCTAGGCGAAAAACACAACTTTTTTGTAAACACCTTTAACGAGATTTACAAACAGGGCGCTCAAGCCACCATCACCCAACAAGAAAGAATCCCTAACGATCAACTGCAAGGACCAGTTGGTTATGATGGTTTCTATTCGAGGGGTGGTGGTGTTCTAAGTAATTATAGAAATGCTACAATTGCATCATTTGCAGGGTCTTTATCGTATGATTATGATAAAAAATATGTTGCTGAATTCTCTTACCGTTTGGATGGTACCTCATCAAGTGGTTTAGAAAATCCATATTCTAAAAACTCATCAATTGGTTTAAGATGGAACTTTAACAAAGAAAACTGGTTGGTAGATAAAAAATGGTTAGACTATGGTAGTTTGAGGTTAACATGGGGACAAAACATTGCTCCAACCGGAAACCTACAAAGCATTTATGGTATTTATAACCTAAATGGAAACTTTAACAATACACAAACCATTGGTATTAATTACGATTTAATTCCAAATCCGGCCTTAAAACCAACAACAACCAGTCAGTACAACTTAGGTTTCGATTTGGGCTTCCTGAACAGATTCTCAATCGTTTTTGATACCTACTTTAAAAAGGTTGATAACTTATTGTTCGATCGTTTCTTATCAAACACCACAGGTTTCTCTCGTTTAGCCAGTAACGATTTGGGTATTGCGAATTACGGTTCGGAGATTAGCTTAAACATTAAAGCAGTTACAAGTAAAGATTTTGATCTATCCTTCTCTATAAACGGAGCATACAACCGAGATGTTTTATTAAAACTTCCAGAAGAATACAATGGACAATACATCCGTTTTGATGGCTCCTCTTATTTACAGCACATTGTTTATCGTGTAGGTAGAAATACGCTTTCAAATTATTTGCGCATCAATCAAGGTGTGTACGCTACTGACGGTGATGTGCCTACCGACCCTGTTACAGGTAAAAGATATCAAACCAACGGTACTTTCTTTAATGCCGGCGACCCTAGGTTAAAAGATGTAAACGGCGATTATATTTTAGATGGTAGAGATTACGAAGTAACTGGAAACTCTCAGCCATTATTTACAGGCGGTTTATCCTTCACCATGAGGTATAAAAACTGGGGCTTAAACGTTTTTGCCAGCTACACAGCCGATAGAACCATCTTAAACAATGCATTGGCAGATCGTATCGCGATTATGAGAGATCCTTATGCATTAAACGCGGTAGTACCATTAAACGATTTAAACATTTGGATGCAACCAGGCGATAACGCTAAATATCCTTATCCTTATGATTATAGTCGTTACGGAGCTGTACAGCCATTAAGAGCCGATCAAACCCTATGGCAAGAAAGCGGTTCTTATCTGAAAATTAACAACTTAACGCTTTCATACATGTTTGATAAAAAGCTAATCCGCCGTTTTGGACTAGCCAATTTGAGGGTATTTGGTTCAACCAATAACTTAATTACTTTCTCAAAATACAGTGGGCCAAATCCAGAAAATGTAACCACACTGGGTCGCGATATTTCTAATGGATACCCTGTACCACGTACTTATAACATTGGTTTAAACTTAGAACTTAATACGGGCAACTAAAAAATACCATTATGAAAAAAGTTATCATTTACACTTTAGTTATTGCAGCATCATTCTGCTTGCCTGCATGTAAAAAGTTTTTAAACGTACAGCCCTTAGATAAATTAACGGGAAACAACTTCTTCCAATCGAAAGAGGATGTGATTGCCAATATTTACGATTTATCGCGAATTGCCTTCGGTAAGATGAATGAAACCCACTATGTAGGCGCAGTTGGCGAATACAGATCGGGTGAAGTTTTGCACGAAAGCCAATCCGATTTAGCTCCAGCAAGAGAGTTTGTAGAATATTTGGGCAGAAACGATATTTTAGGGTTAATTAGAGGTGGCCAGCCTTGGGATTTTTACAATTTTGGTAGAATTACCGATTGGAATGGTTATTACCAAGTAATTCAAGGCGCTAATATCCTAATCGCGAAGCTAGATGAAGGAATCCCAGGGGTATCAGATGCAGAAAAGGGTCAGTTTAAAGCAGAAGCCGCATTCTTACGCTCGCTTTGCTATTTCACCATGGTAAGATTATATGGCGATGTAGTGTATTATACAGATGCATTCCACTCAACAGCACTTCCACGAGAAAATTTTGTATCCGTATTAAACAAATGTATTGCCGATTTAAGCACCTACAAAGGTCAAATTCCATTTACCTATGCAGATCCAGCACTAAAAGGCGTGCGTGCCAATAGAGGTAGCATCATTGCTTTGATGATGGAAATGAATATGTGGAATGCAGGATTTGATGGTGCCAATGCAAACAAGTACTATCAGGCCACTGCCGATTTAGGAAAAGAATTGGTGGGCAGTAATGCCTATAGATTGTTGCCACTTACAGAGTGGGCAACGGTAATTAAAGGACGTTCGGATGAAAGCTTATTCGAATTTTACCAAAGTATTAACTACGGTGATGCTGTGCTAAACGTTGCACCAATTGCCGATATGTTTTTGCATTACCCATATAAAAGACCAGAATACACCCACCGTGTAAGTTTTGCTTACTACAGAGGCGAGTACATGCAGAAAATATTTCAAGATGGAAGTGATAAAAGAATAAGCACTTGGTTTAACGAAGATATTTTCACAGATAATGGAAAGTTTATGATGTTGAAATTTGCTAAAAACTCTTTCATCACGGGTGAGGAAGATGCAAATCCAGACAACACCTTTATGATTTTTAGATACGGTGGCGAGCTTTTATTGTATGCAGAAGCATTGGCGAATTTAGGTCAAGATGCAGAAGCCATTACCATGGTTAACAAAGTGAGAGATCGTGCACAAGCCTCAAAATATAGCGGTGGCGGGGGTAACGAACTGAAAGATTTTATCTTCTTCGAAAGATCAAGAGAGTTAATCGGCGAGGGTCATCACTATTTCGATTTGGTTAGAACCAAACGCATTTTAAGTAGCCAATGGACTTACAACGTACTTACCTCAGATAAATTTAGTCGTGGTGCGTGGACATGGCCAATTAGCTCAAACGCATTAAATAATAACCCGTTTATGAAATTGAACGAGTATTGGGTTAACGGTGGTAATTAATTATAATAATAAAAGATATATGAAAAAGCTAATTTTTGCTTGTGCTGCTTTACTACTAATATTAAGTGCTTGTAAACGAGATGAGTATTATGATGATGGCGGCTTGGCAAATCCCAATTATCAAGGTAATATGCTTCAGTACTTGCAGGCCAAAAAAGTTCCTTTTGATACCGTAGCTAGGATTGTAAAACTTGCTGGCATGGAAAAGGAGTTTTCAAATGATGATTTTACCTTCTTTGCCTTCGATGATGATGTGATTAAAAGGACAATAGGTACCATTAGAACAGATGGTTTAAACAATTTCTTGTTTTACTCTGGAAAAGATACCGTTAAAACCCTAGATCAGATTAGTCCGCTAATTTGGAAAAGGTTTTTGCAACGCTATATGTTTAAAGGTGTTAATCGACTTAAAGATTATCAACAGATAGATTTTGATGTAAAAACGGTTTATCCAGGTGGCTTATATTATTCATTGGGTGGCAACATTTCAAACATTGGCGTAACCTATGCAACTGCCAACAACATCAAGTATATCGGTTATCGTCAGTTGGTTTTAACTTATATTCCTGATGCATCCAAACCGAACGACAATTGGTATAGTAATGCGGTATCATCGTCTGATATAAAACCAACTAACGGTGTTGTGCATGCATTAGCCTATAACGGCGCCTACTTTGGCTTTAACAGAAGCGATTTTTATAGTGATGTGTATTATTCAGGTTTAACACCTTCTAATCCATCAAATTAAGCCCATTTCAGGTTTACCTCAAGAAATTAAACGATGAAAAAAATTAAGTTAATATTCGCAATAATTGCCTTGCTAGCTTTCAGCTTTCAGGGTTGTAAAAAGGCAGAAGAAGTTATTCCCGATCCTTATGCTGATGCAAAATCGCCACTCGGTGTAGCCATTTCGCAAACCGATGTGCCTGTACCAGCAGTAGGCATAGTGGGTACGTCTGTAACCATAAAAGCTACGGGTTTCGATAAATTTAAAGATCAACTAACCTTTATGTTTAATGGCGAAAAGGCAGAGGTGGTAAGTGTAACGGCAACATCCATTACGGTGAAAGTACCCGCATCTGGTAGTACAGGTGTTACATCCATTGCCATAGGCGATCAGTTATTTGTTGGTCCGCTATTTACCGTAAGCGGTCTTATTCAAGTCGATCCCACCTTTAAAGCAACGGCAGGAACCAATGGTTTTGTAAGTCAGGTTTATGAAATGCCTGATGGAAGAAACATTGTTTTGGGTAACTTCACCAACTATGACAACAAAGGGGGAGTGGTTCCAATCAATAGGATTGCCAGAACATCAGCTGATGGCGAGTACGATCGTACTTTCCGTACCGGCAAGGGCTCAAACGGAAGCTTAGCGAGAGTAATAGAAATTGGCGGTCGTTTTATTATTGCCGGCGGTTTTAGTGGCTTTAATCAACGTACTGAAAACATCAGCAACATTACCAGTTTGTTTACCAGTGGCGCTATCGATACCGTAAAAATTCAAACTAAAAGAAAACCAACTTTAACAGATACAGTTACCCAAAAATGGTTTCCGAAATTTAATGGTGGTACCAATGGTTACATCAATCGCGTATATGCACATCAGGGAAAAATTTTGGCAACAGGTAATTTCAGGTACTACGTAAAAAGAACTTACGATAAGTTCAACTACGATTTTACAAGAGATACAGTGATACTAGACAGTACTGAGATTAGACAAGTATTGCGCTTTAATTTAGATGGTAGCTTAGATAAAACCTTCCGTTTTAATACTGCAACCAACAAAGGAAAAGAAAGTGGCAACGGCCCGATTGATAGCTACATGCACACAGATGCAGAAAAGCTGGAGAAATTAGTGGTTTTTGGTAGTTTCAATACTTTTGATGGACAGCCAGCCAACCGAATTGTGAGGTTGAATGCAGATGGAAACATCGATCCAACCTTTACGCCAGGTAGCGGAGCCGATAACGCAATCGCCTCATGTACCTACAACAGCACCACCAAGAAATATGTAATTACCGGAAGTTTTACCACCTATAACGGCAAATTGGCCATTGGTGTTGCCGTTTTAAACGACAATGGAACGTTAGATGAGTCATTCTCTTCTAAATCTTTCGAGGGAGGGCAGGCCAATTATGCAAAACAACTTAATAATGGATTAATTGTAGTGAGTGGTTATTTCGTAAAATACAATAATGTAACGCGTAACGGTTTTATGGTTTTAACACCTACAGGAACTTTGGCTGCTGGTTACAACTCAACAGGTCCATTTAACGGAAGCCTATCTGATGTGGTTGAAACCAAATCGGCTGATGGTAAAAAAGCATTGTTATTAATTGGTGGCTTTAATCGCTTCGATAACCAGCTGTTAAACAACATTATTAGAGTAACCATCGAATAATAGATTAAGCTAACCAAAACATAAATAAAGATGAGCATGATGAAAAAGTATAAATTATTGATTGGCTTAATCGCAACAATAATTACCACGGCTATATTTTCTTGTAATAAAGATTTCGACAGAACAATTGGCGAAAAAAATGCAACTGATACAACAACCGTAAAATTTGGAAACCGAAAGGTTTTATACCTAATTGTTGATGGAGCAAGAGGACAATCGGTATTGGATGCCAACACACCAAATATTGATGCGATTTTACCCAACTCTATTTACAGCTGGGTGGGTTTAAGCGATCCTGCATCAACTGCAAATGCAACCAATTGGGCAAATATGCTAACTGGTGTTAAAAAAGAAAAACATAAAGTTACAAGCGATGCCTTAACCAATAACGATTTGCAGAATTATCCAATTATTTTCAAAAGGATTAAAGAAACAAGTGCAAAATCGAAAATTGTTACCTACACCTCTTCAGCTGTATTTAAATCGCTAACCACTGGCGCAGATGTAAGCAATTTGCTTGCTGCAGATGACGATGTAAAAGCAGCCGTAATAAACAATGTAACAAGCGATACGGCATCGGTAGTAGTGGGTCACTTTACAGGCGTTAATGTGGCAGGGGCAGCATCTGGCTACGATGTTTCATTCCCAGCTTATAAAACCGCAATCGAAAAATTCGATACAACAGTAGGTGAAATTTTAACAGCGTTAAAAAAGCGCCCAAATTATAACAATGAGCAGTGGCTGGTTGTGATTGCCTCAAGCGCAGGTGGGCAGTTTACCTTACCTGCAAATGCAGACGATCAAACGATTTTTAGCCAACCAAAAGCCAATTCATTTATCATATACTACTCGCCAACGTACAAGAAAAGGATTATAACAAAACCATTTACAGGTAACAGATATTTAGGCAAAACCATCCGTTTCAAAGGTCAAAACGTAAGAGCACAAGTTGATGCTGTTGATGCAAGTGTGTATAACATCGACGATACCACAAAAATGACCATCGAACTTAAAGTTAAAAAGAACGAAGACAAGTTTTTCTGGCCAAGCGTATTGGGTAAGAGAAACGAGTGGTCTAGTGGTCACCCGAGCGTTGGATGGGTTATTTATTTAGAAGATGCCTATTGGTACTTTGAATGGAGAGGGACCAAAGATGGAGACTACAGGCAATGTAGAGGTGCTAACATCGACAAAGGAAAATGGGCAAACTTAACTGTTAAGATTGAAGTTAGAAACGGACAAAGATTTGTGCGTACCTACACCAATGGTGTATTTAATAATGAGTTAGAAATTACAGGCTCAGGTTCTTTAGCCAACTCTAACCCGTTAAAATTAGGCTATCTAAACGGAAACGGACATGGCGAGCCAGATGTGTATGTGAGTGATATTCGCTATTTCAAATTTTCCGTTCCAGATGGAACAATTGCGAACTATGCTTGCCAAACCTCAATTGATCAAAGTCACCCGTACTTTAATTTCTTGGTGGGATACTGGCCAGCAACCGATGGAAATGGCAACATTATGGCCGATTTGAGCTCGCAGGCACACGATTTTAAATTTCAAGGTACTTATACCTGGGAGAATTTTAACGACTTGATTTGCCCACCAGCACCAGAAACGTTAGCCGTATTTGTACCACAAACAAGTGATATACCGGCGCAAATTATAAACTGGTTAAAAATTCCGAACAAACAAACTTGGGCGCTTGATGGTCGGGTTTGGTTAGATCAATAGTAGAATTACTGATAATTTAAAATATCATAAAATGAAAAAGATTATTTATATCGCATTACTAAGTATAATCATCCTAGGTGTTTATTCTTGTCAAAAATCCAAGATTGAAGACTTAACCTTACCAGATGCGGCTACCAGAAGTATTGCTGGAGAAGGGATTGCAATTGGCAATGTTACCGTTGATAACGAGTACGTTAAAGTTCCGTTTAAAATTTCACTAACGGGAGTTGCCGAAGAGGCTTTCCAAGTAGGTTTAACCCTAAATAACGATACGGTAACGCAACTCATCAACAATGGCAGCTTAACAAATGCGGTTTTAATGCCTTCGGCAGCAGTAGAATATCCGAATGTGATTAATGTTGCCTTCGGAACAAGCAGTGGCGAAGGAATTGCAAATGTTCGTAGATCGGTATTGGAGCGCAACTACGGTAAAAAAGTTGTTTTTGCCTTAAAGCTTTCTGCCCCAGGTAAAGGGAACAAAATCGCAGCAGGTAAATCAACCATTTTAGTGGTTATCAATACAGCCGATTTATTAAAAACAACCGATTTGCATTACATAAGCCTAAATGGTGGCGGTACCTATAATGTAGTTTTTCAAGGCAATTATATTATCGGTCCAGCGGGGGTAACCATTCCATTGGTGGTGACTTTAGATAATCAACCATCATCTGCTTTCAATGTGAAAATTAGAGATAATGTTGATACCATCGCCACCTTAGTGAGTAGAGGAACTTTACCTGCTGATGCAATCCATTTGGCGGCCAAAGATTTTACACTTGACACTTTAGTTCGCTTTGCTACAGGGGCATCGAGCACCATTGTACGGTTACAAATTCCGTGGCCTGTTTTCGATGCAAACATCGCTGCAAATAAGAAATTCGCTTTTGCATTAAACATCAGCGATGCAACAAACCACGTAATTCACCCAACAAAAAGCAAATTAATTGTGGTGGTGGATCCGAATGTAAACTTAGATAACAACTCCTACATTACCGGAAACGGTACAGGCTTAAGGGCAAAATATTATACCAATACGCAATTAGATCCAGATGATGGCCGTGCCCCATTTGCAACCAGAATCGATGAGCAAATTAACTTCAGCGGAGATGGCTGGCCAGATAATGTTAAAAGTACATCAAACGCCCAATTGAGCAGAGATAATTACGCTTCTAGATGGACGGGAGAGTTTTTAGCACCCGTACGCGGAACTTATACTTTTTACCAAACCCGTTGGGATGATGGCGCCAGGTTATTTGTAAACGGTGTGGCCTTAGTTGATGATTATAACACCACTTGGGATAAAGATTACAGAAAGGGAACGATATTTTTAGAGCGTGGTAAACGCTACAAAATAGAAGCACATCACCGCGAAAACGTAGGTGGGCAACAAGCTTACTTAGAAATTGAAGTACCAAATATTTTAAGTAAACGGGTAATCCCAAAATCTCAACTATTCCCAGCACCTTAAATATTAATTAGATATGAAAAATAACGTAAAAAGATGGTTTGGTATCCTATCGCTATTAATACTTATTGTAATTACAACAGTAAAGTGTAAAAAGGATACAGCAGAAGAAGTGGTTCCAGTTGTTGATGAACCTAAACCAACCGCAGGGTTTGATTACACCGTAGCCAGCCCTACAAAGTTTTTAGAATACCAATTTACAGGAACATCAACCAACTATAAAACTTTATTGTGGCAGTTTGGAGACGACAGCACATCTGTATTGGTGAGCCCGAAACACGTGTATCGTTTTCCGGGTAAATACAAGGTTACCCTAACCACGAGAAATGGGCAAGGCTATTCAGCATCGAAAGAAATTCTGTTAAACATTGTCGATCCAAATTTCGATCCTACTAAAATTGGAGAGAATTACATTCGTACAATAGGCGGTAAATACTCTGTTAATTTAGAAGCAGGAGCGGGTCCAGATTCTAATGAAGGATCCAAAAAGATGGTTGATGGAGACATTACCACTAAATTTTTGCAGGCGGGTTTTGATGGTACTCAAAAATGTACGTTTGAATTGACCACGCCACAAGTAGTTGGTGCTTATACCCTAACATCAGGTAATGATGGCGAAGATAGAGATCCAAGATTTTGGATTTTGCAAGGCTCTTTAGATGGAATTCAATACGTAGATTTACATACGGTAACAACATGCCCATGGGCCAGTCAAGGCGATAGAAGAGTAACCAAGAGGTTTTATTTCGACAACTTTGTTGCTTATAAGTTCTATCGTATTTATTTTAAAGCCAACCGAGGCAGTAGGTTGTTCCAACTGTCTGAATGGACCATCAATAAAAAACAACCATAAATTAACGTTTTGCTTTACACACAAATCGAAATACATGGGGCTATTAAAGCCTCATGTATTTTTTTGTGAATGAATGGCTTACGTCCTTTCAAAAGAATACCCAACATCCAAATCCCTTGTCATTAATTTTTTAACGTGAGTTCGGGATAGCAAATACACTTATCAAAACGAGCGAATACCCTGAAATAAATTCAAGAAGAGGAACGATAGCCACATTTATAATTTGCACACCATGCTGAAATGATTTCGGCATGTTAATGTTATCAATTTGCTTTGTTCTTTATCGTTTAGGGCTTAAACCGAGTTTAGGTTAATTCTAGAAAAAAGGAGAAGCATTAAACGCCATTAATAAATAAAAAATTTATACTTTAGTAAAACGTTTAACTAGCTCAGCTGGTGTATCAACCAAATATCAATATTCACAAACACACACAATGAACAAAACCAAAACCATTAAACTTTTAAGCATGTTAGGGTGCTTATTATTAGGGACTATGGTGCATGCGCAGGATAGAAAAGCTCCTGCTTATCCACTAATTACCCATAATCCAAACTTCAGTATTTGGTCAACTACCGATAATTTAACCGAGAGCGCTACCCAACATTGGACAGGCGCAGACCATTCTCTTTTAGGTATGGTTAATGTTGATGGCAATACCTACCGTTTTTTAGGTAAAGAAACGGTAAGCTATAAAACCGTTTTGGGTACTTCTGACGAAAAAGAATATCAGGTTAAATATTCAATGACAGAACCTCAGGGCGATTGGAAAGCCTTAAACTACAATGCTGATGGCTGGAAAACAGGATCTGCTCCAATTGGCGATGATGCCAAAAACGTAAAAACTTTATGGAAATCGCATGATATTTGGGTGAGAAGATCGTTCAACATCACAAACCCAGCTTCGATTAATGATTTGTTTTTAAAAATCAATCACGATGATAACATAGAAGTATTCTTAAATGGTAAGAAAATTTACACAAAAGAGGGCTGGACAAGCAATTTCCAATACATTGCCTTAAGCAACAGCGATAAAAATGCTTTAAAATCTGGAAATAATGTAATTGCAATTCATTTAATCAATACAGCAGGCGGTCGTTATCTTGATTTTGGACTAGCCAACAAAGAAAAGGACAATGCCCAAAAGGTTCAATTGGCAAAACAGAAAAGCGTAGATATTAATGCCACCCAAACCATTTATAATTTTACATGTGGTAAGGTAGATTTAAAATTAACTTTCACCTCTCCTTTATTGCTTAAAGACTTGGGGATTTTGGCTAGACCCGTTTCTTATGTTACCTACCAAGTTAACGCGAATGATGGAAAAACACATCAGGTCAAAGTTTTTTTAAGTGCTTCATCAAATATCGCTGTGTATAGGCCATCGCAAGCGGTAACGGCAACCAAATTGAGTACAGCTCAATTATCTATCTTAAAAACAGGTACAGTAGAACAACCATTGTTACAAAAGGCAAGCGATGACATGCGTATCGATTGGGGCTATTTTTATGTTGCCGCACCAAAATCTGCTAATAGCATTCAATTTGTAACCACCGAAAAAGAGGCTGCAAATGCTTTCAGAGCTGGAAATTCAGCTTCAACAGTTAAGGAAGGTAAAATGCTCGCCTTAAATACCATTATCCCTTTTGGTACAGTAGGCAAAGCACCTGTAGAGAAATTTGTAGAGTTGGGTTACGATGAAATTTATTCAATTCAATACTTCAAACAAAATTTAAGGCCATGGTGGAACACTTCGGGCAAGGAAACCATGGAAGGACAATTAACCGATGCGGCAAGCGATTACAAATCTGTAATGGCCAAATGCGACGAGTTAAACAGATCGCTTTATGCTGATGCACTAAAATCAGGCGGTAAAGAATATGCAGATCTTTGCGTGTTGGCTTATCGTCAAAGCATAGCAGCCCACACACTTGTTAAAAGTCCACAAGGTGAAATACTATGGTTATCAAAAGAAAACAATAGCGGTGGTTTTATCAACACAGTTGATGTAACTTACCCATCGGCACCATTGTACTTAATTTACAATCCACAATTGCTTCAGGGCATGCTAAACGGGATTTTTTATTTTAGTGAAAGTGGAAAATATCCTCATCCATGGGCAGCACACGATTTAGGAACTTATCCTTTAGCAAACGGACAAACGTATGGTGAGCCAATGCCTGTAGAAGAATCTGGAAATATGATTATTTTGACAGCTGCAATTGTAAAGGCGCAAGGTAATGGAGCCTATGCAAAAGCACACTGGAAAACCTTAACTACCTGGGTAGATTATTTGACCAAAGAAGGCTTAGATCCCAAAACCCAGTTGTGTACAGATGATTTTGCCGGACACCTGGCTCGTAATGCAAACTTATCTGTTAAAGCCATTGTTGGCATTGCCTGCTATGCACAAATGGCCGAAACTTTAGGTTATACAGATGTTGCCAAACAATACAGAGCCATTGCAGAAAGTATGGTTCCGAAATGGATTGATATGGCAGAAGCTGGCGACCATTATGCTTTAACATTCGACGATAAAAATACTTGGAGCCAAAAATATAACTTAGTATGGGATAAGGTTTTGAACCTGAATCTATTCCCTCAAAAAATCTATGATACAGAAACTAAGTTTTATTTAACCAAACAAAATAAATTTGGGTTACCCTTAGACAGTAGAAAAGCATATACTAAGAACGACTGGATTGTGTGGACGGCTACTTTTGCCCCAACACAAAAGGATTTTGAAGCCATCATCCAGCCTGTTTATAGGCACGCAATTGAAACGGAATCTAGAGTGCCTTTAAATGATTTTTATGATTCGAACACCGGTATCCGCGATAACTTCAAAGCGAGAAGTGTGGTGGGCGGCTTTTACATGAAAATGTTGAGAGACAAACTTTCAAAATAATTATTTACCCCAATAAATAGCAATTGGCTCTACAAATTTGTGGAGCCTTTGTTGTTTATAGGCTTTTAGGTCAAAATTACTTGGCTTTGCTTTTGCGATCACCCGCCTTGGTTCGTGTCTTCACGAAACAATTAAGATACTTTCAATGGATGGTACGTGGGGACACGTACCATGGCGGTTGAGGGGTAAGTCAAAATTACTTGGCCTTGGCTCGTGTTTTCACCTGCCTTGGTTCGTGTCTTCACGAAACAATAAAGATACTTTCAATGCACGGTAGGTGGGGACACGTACCATGGCGGTGGGGGTAATTCAAAATACTTGCCTTGGTTCGTGTCTTCACGAAACAATAGAGATATTTTTTTCAATGAATTGTTCGCGGGGCCACTTACCAAGGAGGTTAGATAGTTGGCTTTAAAAGTCAACTTGTAGGCCTAAATTGTGTTTCGCTGCTTTTGTACCTTTTGTTTCTTTTGTGGTGTAAAAATAAAATTTTGCAACAGCCGCTAATTCTGACCTAAAACTCAAATTCGAGTTGATTGCTCTCAGGTTTCTCCCTAGCAACATCATCGTAAAAGCGAGAAAGGGTTATTCCCAATAAACGCACTTTTTTAAATCCAATATCAGCTTCTTTTAAGAGTTGGATAGCCTCCAAATAAATCTGTGCTGCTTTGTTAATCGGGAAGGCAAACGACCTGCTGCGGGTAATTTGTTTAAAATCTTCGAACTTGATTTTAAGCGTTACGGTTTTTCCGCTAAGCTTGTGTTTTTCAAGTCGATTTGCAACCGTTTCACTAATTTGATGAAGTAAACTGTGCATCACCGATTCATCATTGGTATCTTCAGAAAGCGTATCTTCTGCACCAACCGATTTGGTTTCTCGATTAGATTGAACGGGTCTTTCATCTATACCCCGAACCACTTTGTAATAGAACTTACCAGATTTCCCGAATTGAGCAATCAATTGCGCTTCGCTCAATTTTTTTAAATCTGCGCCAGTAATAATCTGCATTGATTTCATTCTGGCCGCCGTAACCTTCCCAATTCCGAAAAATTTTTCTACAGGAAGCTTCTCCATAAATGCTTTAATTTTAGAGGGACCAATGAAGGTTAGTCCATCCGGTTTATTCATGTCTGATGCGATTTTTGCGACAAATTTATTGATGGAAACTCCCGCAGATGCGGTTAAATTCAGCTCGTTTTTTATGTCATCTTTGATGGATTTCGCAATGTCAATCGCCGATCCAATTCCCAGCTTATCCTCGGTAACATCTAAATAAGCTTCATCTAAAGAAAGCGGTTCAATAATATCAGTATAGCGATGGAAAATCTCCCTAATTGATCTAGAAACTGATGTGTATGCATCGAAACGAGGATAAACGAAGATTGCTGTTGGGCAAAGTTGGTAGGCTTTACTGCATGACATGGCGGATTTTATTCCGTATTGTCTGGCTTCATAACTGGCGGTAGCCACCACACCTCTACTATCGGGCTTGCCACCAACAACTAAGGGCTTGCCCCGATATTCGGGAAAATCACGTTGCTCTACCGATGCGTAAAATGCATCCATATCAATGTGAATAATTTTTCTTAATACCCTTGTGTTATCTTCAGACATTTAACTTAGACACGTATTAAAACGTTTAAAGATTTAGCTGCATCAATTTCAAACGAAGTCCTATCTGCAATCAATTGGATTTTAAATTTCGGTATTTTTATCTTGATTATTGAGTTTGATTCATTTCTTTACAAAATAAGGAATTTCAATTAGGGTTAGAGGTAGCAAACCTTGATAAAGCTAAATCACATTGCTAAAATTATTTGATGGAGGATAGCCAATAAATTGGGCAATTTTTGAACGCTTAACCGTTGTTTTTTCCAGAGAAATTGCAAATTAAACCCGATGGGACGGAAAGCCGCTATTTTTTATAGCGCTTGGAGGTACAGCGGGGCAGAACCCAAGCGAAGGGGTACTGCCATTGCTTTTCAAATGTTTGGGGTATTATTTATATTAGGCGGCGATTAAACTAATTATTTATAAGTGCCTAATTCAACAGAAAGTCAACCTTACTCAGCAAGGAATCCATTTCAAAAGGCTTTTCCATGAAATCGTTTGCACCGGCATCTAAAGCCGATTGTTTGATATCTCTACTTGCAGAAATCATTAAGACAGGAATTCCCATATATTTAGGGTCACTTTTAAGCTGACGGCAAATATCTCGACCGTCGTATCCGCTCATCCATATATCTAGAAGGATGAGGTCTGGTTGATTTTTAACCGCATCTATAACAGTACCGCCATCGTAAGTGTATTCCACCTCATAACCCATAACTTCTAATATCATAGTAACCGCATCTACAATACCTTCATCATCATCGGCGATGAGTATTTTCTTATTTTTCATTAGTAGTAGTCCTAGAAGTTTACCATATCGGGAACAAATATGATTAAAGTATATTATAATAACATGAGCTCGGGCCAACCAAAACATCTTTTAGACAAGGCCTTCCAACAATTTTTATAATCCGTGCGTCGTGCTGAATTCACTTCTGCATCTTAATGGATGTTTAATGGCTGTGTTCTTTCTCCTTTAAGACTTAAACCGAACTCAGGTTACAATAAGTATTTAATACAGTTTTAGCCCTTTTTGTTTTAAAAAAAAAATATTTTGCAATGTTGTAATAACCAGAGGGATTGCCAGTCATAATGCGAATAAGCAAATAGAAACTTTTATTAGAAATTTTATAGTTTATATTTACGGCGTAATTTCAAACAAAAAGGTTGAGTATCCAAAATGGACAGTATTAATATTAAGAAATTAGCAGAAGCGTTAAATTTATCTACATCTACTATTTCTAGAGCCTTTAGAGATAATAGCGACATTAGTGTTGCTACTAAAGAACGCATATTAGCCAAAGCAAAGGAACTTAACTACCAACCAAACCATTACGCCAGCAATTTAAGAGAACAAAAAAGCAAAACAATTGCCGTTATCGTGCCGGAGTTGGCTAACAATTATTTCTCGCAAGCCATTCACGGTATAGAGCGGGTGGCCAGAGAAAATGGCTATCACATCTTAATTTACGTTACGGATGATGACTACACCAAAGAAGTCACGTTTATTCGCCATTTGCACAATGGTAGGGCAGATGGAATCATCATGTCCGTTTCTGGAGAAGCTAACGACCACAACTACCTAAATAAATTTGGCGCTAAGCGCTTACCATTGGTTTTCTTTGATAGGATTTATGAAGATATAGAAACACCAAGGGTAATCACCAACGATTATAACAGTAGTTTTTTAGCAACCGAGCATTTAATTGAACAAGGATGCAAGCGAATAGCGTATTTGGTGGTAAACAAAAGTCTATCTATTGGTAAAACGAGGATGCAAGGTTATATCGATGCATTGGCCAAGCACAAAATCCCTTTCGAAGAGAGTCTTATTGTTGATTGTAGCAACAGTTATGAAGAAAACAGCGTAATTATCAAAAATGCACTTATCGATTTAAAGCCCGATGGCGTTTTTACATCTGTAGAGCGTTTGGCCTTTGCCACTTATTATGCTAGTTACGATTTGAATATCAGCATCCCGAATGACTTGAAAGTAATCAGTTTTTCGAGTTTGGAAATTGCTCCATTACTAAACCCATCTTTAACAACCATAACCCAGCCAGCAATTGAGATTGGGGAGGAAGCAGCCAAATTATTGTTTACAATTTTAGACGACCATGCGGATAAAAATCTACCTCGAGAAATCGTTTTGGAGTCGAAAATTATCATGAGAAATTCCACCTCAAAACACCCCAAAAAGCCTTAAAAATTTCACAGGTTTTTTGCCCAAAAAAATTCAAAAAAAATCTTCACTTAGTGTAAAATACGCAGAATTTCGTTCGATTTTCGGGAACGTTCCCGAAAAGAGGTTCAATTTTGGTTCGTTTTTTTCGGGAACGTTCCCGAAAAAACGGTTAAAAATGACTTAGTGTAAAAATTACACTCTAAATAAAATTTTTATATTTTTAATTAATTGATTATCAGTAAATTAAATTTTAAAATTCTTTATTATGAGATTTTGATGATACAATAAACGGCGTAAAACTTAGATAAAATATAGCCACAAGTTTTGCCCAAAAATATATTTTTTAAAAATATTTTGAAATCTCATTAAGTGCTGTAAATTAGGCCTATGTGTAAATCACTATAATATTTAACCAAATTTTTATCCCTAAAAGAGTCTCTAATATGAAAGTATTTTACCTGTTAAAACAGGGGCTTCTAGTGCTGTTAGTTTTTGCAGCATTAATCGTAAAAGCACAAACCGGATCAGTATCTGGTAAAGTGCTTGATGAAACTGGCCAACCTTTACCTGGTGCTTCCGTTGTTGTACAAGGAACAACCAGAAGTACATCAACTGATGTAAATGGTAACTTTAAAATTGCAGGTTTAGCTGATGGTTCAGTTACTTTAGCTGCAAGCTTTATCGGTTATCAAACTTTAAGCAAGCCCGTTAGCGTAACGGCAAACGCAACCGTTAATTTCCAATTGGTGCCCGATGCACAAAAACTTAACGAAGTTGTTGTAATTGGTTACGGTACGGCAGAAAAGAAAAACCTAACTGGTTCCATCACAACAGTAAATTCAAAAGATTTCCAAAAAGGTACCATTACAACACCTGAACAATTAATTCAAGGTAAAGTTGCTGGGGTTAACATCATTACAGGTGGTGGAGCACCTGGAGGTGGTAGCACAATTCGAATTCGTGGTGGTGCATCATTAAACGCAAGTAACGATCCGCTAATCGTAGTGGATGGAGTGCCTTTCAGTGGCAACAGCATTGGTAATGCACCAAGTCCACTTTCATTAATTAACCCTAATGATATTGAAACGTTTACGGTATTGAAAGATGCAAACGCAACAGCCATTTACGGTTCAAGAGCTTCAAATGGTGTAATTTTGATTACCACTAAAAAGGGAAGTTCTGGCGCGCCAGTAATCAACTTCAGTACAAACAACTCTATCGCAACGGTTGCTAAAAAAGTTGATGTGCTTTCGGCAGATCAAGTTCGTGCTTTTGTGAACGCAAATGGTAATGCCGCTCAAAAAGCTTTACTAGGTACAGCAAACACCGATTGGCAAGATGAAATTTATCAAAATGCATTCTCTACTGATAATAACTTAAGCATCTCTGGTTCGTTCAAGGGCGTTCCTTATCGTGTTTCTGGAGGTTATTTAGATCAAGACGGTGTTGTGATTAGCAGTAAATTAAAAAGAGCTACTGGTTCATTCTCCATTTCTCCTAAATTATTCCAAGATCACTTAAAAATTGAGTTAAATTTAAAAGGATCTTTAACCGATTCTCAATATCCAAATGATGGCGCAATTGGTTCGGCCATTCAGTTCGATCCAACTCAACCTGTATATGCAACCAATAAATTCGGAAATTATTTCGAATGGATTACATCTGCAGGTGTACCAAATCCAAATGCACCACGTAACCCGGTTGCGTTAATCAGACAGCAAGATAACCATGGTAATGCTGCAAGAAGTTTTGGTAATGCTAAATTAGATTACTCTTTCCACTTCTTGCCAGAGTTACATGCGGTGGTTAATGTGGGTTACGATTATTCTAAAGGTTACGGGCGTACAATTGTTCCAACTTTCGCAGCACAAAGCTTTTCAACAGAAGGTTCTTTCTCTAGAAGATTAAACACCGAAATGGATAAGTTTTCTGAGGCGTATTTATCTTATGCAAAAACAATTGGCAAAAGTAGGTTCGATGTAACAGGTGGTTATGGTTATTATGATGTTTCACAAACAAACTATAACTTTGCAACCTACAGAGGAACAGGCGTTTTACAAACGACTCCTGTTTTCCCACTATCTGTTGAGCGAAATAAATTGCTTTCTTACTATGGTCGTTTAAATTACACCTTAGCTGACAAATATATCCTTTCGGGAACAATGAGGGCAGATGCTTCTTCAAAGTTTGCTGAAGGTAATCGTTGGGGTTATTTCCCATCAGTTGGTTTAACTTGGAGAGTAATTGGCGAAGATTTCCTAAAGGATAGTAAAGTGCTTTCTGATTTGAAATTGAGATTAACTTACGGTGAAACGGGTAATAAAGATGGGGCTGATATCGGTAACTACAATTACTTAGCTAAATACTACGCAAATACCAACAACGGCCAGTATCAGGTAGGCAATACCTTTTATAATTATTACAGTCCTGCGGGTTACGACCCAGATTTGAAATGGGAAACAACCACAACCTATAATGCTGGTTTAGATTACGGATTTTTAAAAGGCAGATTATACGGTAGTATTGATGTGTATTACAAAAAAACCAAAGATTTATTAAGCAAAGTTACCATTCCAGTAGGAACGAACTTTAGTAACGAGTTGGTAACCAACGTGGGTAACATGGAAGTTAGAGGTGCAGAGGTAAGTTTAAATTATGTTGCCATCCAAACCGAAAATACAACTTGGGAAATTGGCGTAAACGGTGCTTACAACAAAAGAAAAGTAACCAATTTAACTTTAAATCCTAATTCGGATTTCAAAATTGATGCAGGTGACATTACAGGTGGTACAGGAATTCACTTAAAATACAATGCAGTAAATCAGTTACCAGGTTCTTTCTTTGTGTATAAACAAGTTTACAACGCTGATGGTAAACCATTAGAAGGTGTTTATCAAGATTTGAATGGAGATGGTTCAGTTTCAGCGGCGGATCAATATTTCTATAAATCACCAGATCCTGTAGTAACCTTAGGCTTTAACACCTCTTTCACCTATAAAAGATGGACTGCAAGCACTGTATTAAGAGCAAACATTGGAAACTATATTTACGATAACATTTCATCAAACTTCGGTGTAAGAAATAACGTATTAAGTACACAAGGTATTTTAAATAACTCTACATCAGATTTATACAATACCAATTTCTCTGGTTCATCAGGTGTGCAGTATTTGAGTGATTACTACATCAGAAATGCATCGTTCTTGAAAATGGATAATGCAGGTTTATCTTATAACGTAGGTAAACTATCTAAAAACGGTAACATGTCAATGCGCATTTCTGCAAACTGTCAAAACGTATTTGTCGTATCTAAGTACAAAGGAATTGATCCTGAATCTGTTTCAGGTATCGACTACAATTTGTACCCTCGTCCGAGAACATATACTTTGGGTTTAAATGTTGGTTTTTAATAATTAATATCGATGAAAACAATCAACTCACAGCCTTCAAAGGCCGTTACGAATGGGATAGTAATCGAAAACGATCAAAGAAAAAATATCAAAATGAAAAATTCATTTAAAATAATGTTGGCATCAGGCATGGTCCTGCTGTCGCTAAATTCATGCAAAAAAGAATCATTTAACTTAACACCAACAAATGATGTAACCTCGGCTACAGTTTATGCAACGCCAGTGGGTTACAAAAACAGCTTGGTAAAGTTATATGCCACTTATGCGCTTACCAGTCCTTCTGGATCAGACGTGAGTGATGTTGGTGGGTTAAACTCAGGTTTTGCCGATTTCTTCAGATTGTTCTGGACATCTCAAGAATTGGTAACTGATGAAGCCATTTGTGCTTGGGGAGACGTAGGTATTCCAGAATTGGATTACGGAACGCCAACGCCAGACAATCAATTTCTACGTGGATTATACTCAAGAAGTATTCTTCAAATTACCTTTGCTAACGAATTTTTACGCGAAAGCACGCCAGAGAAGTTAGCGAGCAGAAACATTACAGGCGCAGATGCAACAGCCATAACCCGTTACCGTGCAGAAGCTCGTTTTTTACGCGCTTTTCAATATTGGGTATTGTTAGATGCTTTCGGTAATCCACCATTTGTTACTGAAGATGATGCAATTGGTAAAGTAAACCCAAAACAAATTCAAAGAGCAGCACTTTTTACTTATATCGAATCTGAATTGAAAGCCATTGAAGGTGATTTAGCAGAGCCTCGTACAAATGAGTATGGCCGTGCCGATAAAGGTGCAGATTGGGCATTGTTAGCCAGATTGTATTTGAACGCACAAGTTTATACAGGTACTGCAAAATATACTGAAGCCATTACCTATTCGAGTAAAGTTATTGCTTCTAGTTATGCTCTAAAAGCAAACTATATGGATCTTTTTAAAGCAGATAACGAAGTAAACAATACCGAAAACATTTTAACCATCAACTACGATGGTATCAATGGAACCAATTATGGTGGTACAACTTTCTTAATTAATGCAGGTATCAATGCAGATATGAACCCAACAACCTATGGTGTTCCATCTGGTGGATGGGGTGGTAACAGAACCCGTCAAAACCTTCCAAATTTATTCCCAGATCCAAATGGAACTTTAGATAAACGTGGTGTATTTTTCGGAACAAAAAGAGGTGTTGATGCCGTGGGAGAATTTACAGACGGTTTACGTGTAACTAAATTCAAAAATGTTACTTCAACCGGTGCATTGGGCAGATCTTTAAATGGAACGTTCAGTTCATTAGATTTTGCGTTATTCCGTTTGGCAGAACAGTATTTAATTTATGGAGAAGCGGTTGCTCGTGGTGGTTCAGGTGGTAGTGCTGCATTGGCTTTAACGTATGTGAATGCATTACGTCAGAGGGCTTATGGCAACACATCAGGAAATGTAAGTTCAGCAGCGCTAACAACTGATTTTTATTTAGATGAGCGTGGACGTGAATTGTATTGGGAAGGTCATCGCCGTACAGATTTAATTCGTTTCGGCAAATTTACAGGATCAACTTATTTATGGCCTTACAAAGGTGGTTCACAAGCTGGTGCTGCCTTACCTGCTTACCGTAATCTTTACCCTTTACCATTGGCAGATTTAATTGCCAATCCAAATTTGGTTCAAAATACAGGTTATTAATCTTTATAATTCATAAGATATGAAATCAATATTTATTAAATCCTTAGCACTATGCTTCATTGCATTGTCACTTTGGTCATGTAAAAAAGATGAAACCAGAACGGTTTCTAGCGTTGCAGCAGCAGGTACACTTACTGCATCAACCACAACATTAACTTTGGCGCAAGCTAACGGAGCATCGCCAGCCTTAACTTTAAGTTATCCTTTGGCAAGCTCATCAGGTTATGTTATTCCAGTAAATACAACCCTACAGTTTGCATTAAAAGGAACCAACTTCGCAACACCTAGAGAGATCGTGGTTACAAGCAAAAGTTACGTGCCAACCGTTACCGAAGTAAACAACATGATTTTGGCTTTGGGCGGTGTGGTTAATCAACCTGCACAAATAGAAGTTAGATTGAAATCGGGCGCAGCGGCAAATGATGTAACCTATTCAAACGTAGTAACATTAACGGCTACACCATTTTTAGCTTCGGCATGGATTTATGCTCCAGGTGCATATCAAGGATGGAATCCATCTACAGCAGATAGTTTAATTTCACTATCGAGTAATGGAATTTACACGGGTATGATTGCATTTACACCAGGAAATTTAGAATTTAAAATTACCCCTGCTAAAAAATGGGATATTGCTTTTGGCGATGCAGGTGCAGGAAAAATCAGCTCATCTGCTGGCGATAACTTAAAATCTCCAGATGCAATTATTAAACAAGTTACCGTTGATTTGAAACTAAACACCATTACCTTTGGTACGCCAAAAGAGTGGTCAATCATTGGAGATGCTACGCTAGGTGGCTGGAATAACGACACCGATATGAAAGGTGTAAACGATGGAAAATTCACTGTTTATAGCATTAAAACAACATTAGGCGTTGGTGAGTTTAAATTCCGTTTCAATCATGCTTGGGATGTTAACTTAGGTGGTGCAGCAACCCTTACTTTAGGTGGCGATAACATTAAAGTAACAAGTGCAGGAACCTATACCATTACCCTAACCGTTGCAAAAACAGCAGATAAAGTAACCGGTGGTACTTACACTATAGTTAAAAACTAATCCTTATTATTTGCCCCGTGGTATCCTTTACCACGGGGCTTTTTAATCTTAAAAAGTTTCAGCATGATCTTATCCGCAACACCATCACTTTGCTCGCTCATCCCTAATGCTCAAACTGCAGCTTTGCGCCAGGCAAAGAAAATCCTTTTAATTTCCTTATTCATATTAGCAGCCAACGCCGATGCATTTGCTCAAAAATTCGAGCGTATCGAACCCATGTTTTGGTTCACAGGCATGCACAATCCAAAATTGCAATTGCTTGTACATGGCGATAACATTGCAATCAGTACAGTTACCTTATCTTACCCAGGTGTAAAGCTGGTTAAGGTGAACAAAGTCGAAAATCCGAATTATCTATTTTTAGATTTAGAACTTTCAACAGCAGTAAAAGCGGGAACGTTCCCAATCAATTTTACAGCTAAAGGAAAAAAGATATTCAGCTACAACTACGAATTAAAGAACCGCGATAAAAGCGCAGGCAGAATTCAAGGCGTAACTCAAAAAGATTTCATTTACTTATTAATGCCCGATCGCTTTTCAAATGGCGACAAGAGTAACGATGTGGTACAAGGTTTAACCGAAACCGCCTTAAACCGAGATAGTATGTACTATCGTCACGGTGGCGATATTCAAGGCGTAGTTAATCATTTAGACTACCTTAAAGATTTGGGGATTACCACCGTATGGATGACGCCTGAGGTGGAGAACGACATGCCTCGTGCATCTTACCATGGTTATGCTGTAACCGATCATTATAAAATTGATCCACGCTACGGAACCAACGAATCCTATAAAAAATATGTAGAAACCGTACATGCAAAAGGCATGAAGGTAATTAAAGATATTGTACACAACCATATTGGTACCGGACATTGGTTCTATAAAGATTTGCCAATGAAAAACTGGTTAAATCAATGGCCAACATATACACAAACCAGCTACCGCGATCAAACTGTTATGGATCCACACGCATCCGCCGCAGATCGTAAACAAATGTTAGATGGTTGGTTTGTACCCTCAATGCCCGATTTAAATCAAACAAACCCTTACGTTCAAAACTATTTAACTCAAAACCACATCTGGTGGATTGAATATGCAGGCATAGATGGTTTACGCTTAGATACTTATCCATACAACGACCCCATTTACATGTCGGATTGGGCATTGAAACTTCAAGCAGAATTTCCACATTTATCGGTTTTTGGCGAAACTTTAGTTAATGCAGTAGCCAATCAAGCCTTCTTTACAGGCGGAAATACCGTAAACCGTGGTTTTGATACGCACCTTCAAGGCATTACTGATGCTACATTGAAAGATGCAATGTACGAGGCCATTAATGGTAAAAACGGTTGGACAGATGGCGTAAACAGAATGTACGCCACATTGGCACACGATTTTCTTTATAAAAACCCAAATACAAACTGCATCTTTTTAGATAACCATGATATGAGTCGTTTTTATTCGATGGTTGGAGAAGATTTCGATAAATACAAAGAGGGAATGGCTCTTTTATTAACCATGCGTGGTATTCCACAAATGTATTATGGAACAGAAATTTTGATGAAAAACTTTTCAAACCCTGATGGTTTAATTCGCTCTGATTTTCCTGGAGGATGGGATGGCGATAAAAAAGACAAGTTCACAGCAGATGGAAGAACCAACAAAGAAAATGAAGCCTTCAATTTCGTAAAAACCTTGGCAAATTTTCGCAAAAATAGCCCGGCCTTGCAAACCGGAAAGTTAATGCAGTATGTTCCGCAAGATGATATTTATGTTTATTTTCGTTACAACGCAGATGCAAAAGGCACTGTAATGGTTGTGGTAAACAACACAGAGAAAGACAAAAATTTAAATACAAATCGTTTTGCTGAACAAATTAAAAATAGCACCTCAGCCAGAAATGTTATTTCTAACGAGCGTATGGATGTTAAGGCGTTTAAAGTTCCAGCAAAAACAACTTTAGTACTCGAATTAAATTAAAATTACCGATTGCCGCTTAAGCTTACTTAGCGGATTGATAAAAATGCAATGCAACAAAATACATCCAACATATTAAACAACACATCAACCATTAAGGCATGCTTATTTGATCTTGATGGGGTTTTGGTAGATACCGCAGTTTACCACTATCAAGCTTGGAAACGTTTGGCAAATACCATGGGCTTCGATTTTACAGAAGAACAGAACGAACAGCTTAAAGGCGTAAGCCGGGTAGAAAGCTTAAATAAAATTTTGGCTTGGGGTAATGTAGAAAAAACAGAAGCCGAAAAAGAAACACTCGCCACCTTAAAAAATAGCTGGTATGTGGATATGATTACCAAAATGACACCTGCCGAGGTTTTACCAGGAACGGTCGATTTCTTAACCGAAATTCATCAAGCTGGGTATAAACTGGCTTTAGGTTCAGCCAGTAAAAATTCAGGAATTATTTTGGAAAGAACAAACCTGGCGCATTTCTTTGATGAAATTGTAGATGGAAATAGGGTTACAAAATCCAAACCAGATCCAGAGGTATTTTTAAAAGGAGCCGAACTTTTAGGTTTCCAACCAGAACAATGCGTCGTTTTTGAAGATGCAGTTGCAGGCGTGGAAGCAGCAAAACGCGGTGGCATGAAAGCCATCGGGATCGGCGAAAAAAGTGTGCTTACCGAAGCTGATGTGGTAGTAAGTGGATTAGATAAATTAACAGTAAAAGATTTAGAAGAGTTATAAAAAAGTTTAAGGTGTAGGTTTAAGTTTTTAAACTTCTGGTTTTGAAACTTACTACTAATTACTTGATACTAAATTATGAAGAATTACATTAAGGCAGATGAGTGGAATATTATCGAAGAAGGCTTTGATCCACATCTAAATAAAATTTCAGAAAGTATATTCAGCTTGGGTAACGGCCGTATGGGACAGCGTGCCAATTTTGAAGAAACTTATACCGGCGAAACCCTGCTCGGTAACTACGTTGCAGGTGTATATTACCCAGATAAAACCAGAGTGGGCTGGTGGAAAAATGGCTATCCAGAATATTTTGCAAAGGTGTTAAATGCCGCAAATTGGGTGGGTATAGAAGTAAAATTAGATAACGAAGTTTTAGATTTAGCAACTGCAGAAGTAAGCGATTTTAAACGCGTACTGAATATGCACGCCGGAATTTTAGAACGTACCTTCACCGCTACGTTAAAAAGTGGCAAAACCGTAAAAGTAAAATCTACACGCTTTTGCAGCATAGCTGATGATGAAGTTGGCGCCATACAATACAGCATTACACCTTTAAATTTTGATGGAAAGTTAACATTGATGCCATTTATTGATGGTGATGTTAAAAATCAAGACAGTAACTACGATGAAAAATTTTGGGATCATGTAACTGATGAAATAACAGGAAATGAAGCTTACCTTGAACTCAGAACAAAGAAAACCGAGTTTGAAGTTTGCACTGGTAGCCACATCGAAATTTACAAAAACGATGAAAAACTCAACATCAATGCGGAAGCCACTCGTAAAGATAAATTCGTAGGTCAAATTTTTTCTGTAGAGGTTAAAGCAAATGAAGAAATCACTTTGGTGAAAATCGCAGCCAATCTATCTTCAGAAAATTATAAAAAGGAAAATCTTTTAAAAGAAACCAAGTCTGTAATTGCTAAAGCATCAGCTAAAGGTTTTGATACCTTATTAACCGAACAAACCGAAGCTTGGGCAACAAAATGGGAAGAAAGCGACATCATTATTGAAGGCGATGTGTCGGCTCAGCAAGCCATCCGATTCAATATCTTTCAGCTTTTTCAAACCTATACCGGTAAAGATGATCGCTTAAATATTGGTCCGAAAGGATTTACAGGCGAAAAATACGGAGGCTCAACCTATTGGGATACAGAAGCCTATTGCGTACCGTTTTATTTGGCAACCGCTCCACAAGAAGTAAGCAAGAATTTATTGGTTTACCGCCACAAGCAGTTGGGAAAAGCCATAGAAAATGCAGAGAAGTTAGGTTTTAAAAATGGAGCCGCTTTGTATCCAATGGTAACCATGAACGGCGAAGAATGCCATAACGAGTGGGAAATTACCTTCGAAGAAATTCATCGTAACGGAGCCATTGCCTTTGCAATTTTCAATTATATCCGTTACACTGGCGATGAAGCTTATTTATCTGATTTCGGATTGGAAGTATTAATCGGCATTGCCCGTTTTTGGAAACAACGCGTAAACTGGAGCGACGATAAGCAGAAATACGTAATGCTTGGCGTAACCGGACCAAACGAATACGAAAACAACGTAAATAATAACTGGTACACCAATATTTTGGCCATCTGGTGCATGAAATATGCAACAGAAGCCTCAGAAATTGTCAAGAGTCAACAGCCAGAAAAATATAAAAGCCTGTTAGCAAGCGTCAACTTCGATCAGCAAGAATTTGCAGATTGGGCACACATCATCGAAAACATGTATTACCCTGAAGATGCAGAAAAAGGTATTTTCTTACAACAAGATGGGTATTTGGATAAAGAGCAAACTTTGGTAAAAGATTTGCCAGCCAGCGAAAGACCAATCAATCAAAAATGGAGTTGGGATAGAATTTTGCGTTCATGCTTTATAAAACAGGCCGATGTTTTGCAAGGCTTGTATTTCTTTGAAGAAGATTACGATTTAGACACATTAAGACGCAACTTCGATTTCTATGAACCCCGCACTGTTCACGAAAGTTCTTTATCGCCATGTGTGCACAGTATTTTAGCCGCCAAATTGAATGATGAAGCACGTGCATACGAGTTTTACCTCCGCACCGCCCGCTTAGATTTAGACGATTACAACAATGATACTGAAGACGGTCTACACATCACGTCTATGGCAGGTACTTGGATGAGCGTTGTAGAAGGCTTTGCTGGAATGCGAGTTCGCGATGGTAAATTACAATTTAACCCATTCCTGCCAGAAAAATGGAAATCATTTTCGTTCACAATCGGATTTAGAGGTGCAACCTTAAAAATCAGGATAACAGAAAACGGCATCAGCATTCAAAATCGTGCAGATTTAGATCTAGAAATTGGCATCAGAAATCAACAATACAAATTGGCTGGAAACGCTGAAATTGAAGTAGATAACGCAGCCTTAGTATGAGAAAAGTAAAAGGTGTAAAGGCTAAAGTAATGGGCTTCGAACTAAAATCTTTAATTGGCAAAAAAGTTGGTCAAGCATCAAACTTGTTCCCAAATATAGGGTTTAACAATAGGGCACTATCGCTTTTACTTACCTTTACGATGCTTTCACTACCATCTTTCGCACAAAAAAACAGTACAAAAATGAACGATAAAAAAATCGTTATTTACCAATTATTACCCCGTTTATTCGGCAATAAAAATAACACCAACATCCCTTACGGAACCATCGAACAAAATGGTTCAGGTAAGTTTAACGATATAACGGACAAAGCACTTGATGGTTTAAAAGAACTCCATGTAAATTATGTTTGGTACACAGGCGCTTTGGCCCATGCAAGCTTAACCGATTATTCTAAGTACGGAATTAAGGTTGATGATGCCGATGTGGTAAAAGGTAGAGCAGGGTCGCCCTATGCCGTTCGCGATTATTATGATGTTGATCCAGATTTAGCGGTGGACGTAAAAAACCGGATGAAAGAGTTCGAAGCACTGGTTAAGAGAACGCATAAAAAAGATCTTAAAGTGATTATCGATTTCATCCCAAACCACGTAGCCAGAAGTTATCATTCTTATGCAAAACCTAAAAATGTAATCGATTTTGGAGAAAAAGACGATGTAACGAAAACTTTCAGTGTGCAAAATGATTTTTATTACATCCCAGGACAGAAATTTTTAGTCCCACAGCATGAGCCGAAAAAAACACCAATATCTGCTTTGCAGGATGGTTTATTTGATGAAAATCCAGCTAAGGCAACCGGAAACAATGTTTTTGCGGCACAACCAAAATATGAAGATTGGTACGAAACCATCAAGTTAAATTATGGTGTAGATTACCAAAATGGAGAAAAGCAATACTTTGATCCAATCCCACCAGTTTGGACAAAAATGCGGGATATTTTGATATTTTGGGCAAAAAAGGATGTAGATGGTTTTAGGTGTGATATGGCAGAAATGGTGCCCATTGCCTTTTGGAATTGGGTAATTCCGCAAGTAAAAGCGGTAAATGCCGATATTATCTTCATTGGAGAAGCCTATAATCCTGAAGTTTACCGTCAATATTTAACTGAAGGGAAATTCGATTATTTGTATGACAAAGTGGGTTTATACGATGGGCTTAAAAAACTAATTAGAAATGAACCAACTGCAGATGTAGCCTCAATTAAATACGTTTGGCAAAAGGAAAGTGCGGGTTTTGGCGATCACATGTTACGCTTTCTGGAAAACCACGATGAGGAGCGCATTGCTTCAGCAGGATTTGCAGGAAAACCAGAATTGGCTTTACCTGCAATGGTTGTTTCTGCAACGTTAGGAGCAGGCCCGGTGATGATCTACTTCGGACAAGAAGTTGGCGAGCAGGGCAGAGGTGCCGAAGGCTATGGAGGAGATGACAACCGAACCACTATTTTCGATTATTGGGGCATTCCGTCGCATCAAAAGTGGATGAATAATGGCTTGTTTGATGGTCAGAAATTAAATGACGCACAGCAAAATTTAAGGGCCTATTATCAACAATTGCTAAAAGTAACCACGCAAAGCGATGCCGTATTGCATGGTGAAATTTACGAAGTTCCGCACACCGGAAACATGAATAACCGAATGTATGCCTTTATTCGTTACACAGGCAAGCAACGATTGCTTATTGTGGTAAATTTCGATCGAGCGCAAACGCTCGAAGCCAACATCGAAATACCAGATGAAATTTTAAAGGTAAAATCATCATCGCCTGTTACCGATTTACTAACCGATATAAAATTAAATATTCCAGCAGGAATGAGCATTCCGGTAAAACTAAGCCCTGTTTCTGCCCAAGTGATAGAATTTTAACAAGCCTAAAACTGGGCGCTAGATGTACTAACCAACCAAACAAGATTTTACAAGGCTTGTATGGCATAAAATTCAGCGTTCATCATCCTAAATAACCATAAATAATGACTTTAAAAACAATATTCGAAAATCCAAAATTAACCCTAACACAAATTATTAATATGAGTGTGGGTTTTTTCGGGATCCAGTTTGGGTGGGATTTGCAGCGTGCCAACATGGGCCGGATTTACGAAAATTTAGGTGCAAATCCAGATCAAGTGCCATTATTGTTTTTAGCAGCCCCCCTAACCGGATTGTTGGTTCAGCCCATTATCGGTTATTTGAGCGATCGTACCTGGCACCCAAAATGGGGGAGAAGAAGACCCTATTTTATGGTAGGTGCCGTGGTAAGCAGTATTGCCCTAATTTTTATGCCGCATAGCAGTGTACTGTGGATGGCCGCAGGACTACTTTGGATTTTGGATGTTTTTGGAAACATTGCCATGGAACCCTTCCGTGCTTTTGTTACCGATAAATTACCAGATAGTCAGGTTAATCGCGGTTTTATTATGCAAAGCATGATGATAGGTTTGGGCGGCAGCGTGGCATCGGCCTTACCCTGGTTAATGAAAAACGTTTTTGATTTAAATAATACCGCAGAACAGGGAAGCATACCAGAAAACGTAAAGTTCTCTTTTTACATTGGGGCATTTTTCTTTTTCGCAGCTGTATTGTGGACGGTTTTAACCACCAAAGAATATCCTCCACAAGATGTAGATTTCAAAGAAAAAGTTCTAGAAAGCAATAAAGGATTTGGCGGAGGAGTGAGAGAGATTTTCAGTGCTTTAAGAAATATGCCTAAGCGCATGCAAATTGTTTCTTTAGTGCAGTTTTTTACCTGGCCAGGTTTATTTTTAATGTGGTTTTATTATACCACTGCGGTTGCCGTAAACGTTTTCGGTGGTAAAGATGCAGCCGACCCTGTTTATGCACAAGGGGCCGATTTCGGAAGCTTAACTTTAGCCTACTACAGTGTAATCACCTTTCTTTTTGCCTTAGTATTGCCAAAAATTGCCGATGCACTTGGTCGTAAAACTACCCATGCGCTATGTTTAATTTGTGGTGCAATTGGTTTAATCAGTGTGGCTTGGGTACACGATAAAAACATGCTGTATTTGTGTATGACGGGTGTGGGTATTGCTTGGGCAAGTATTCTATCAATGCCCTATGCCATGTTAAGCGGCTCATTACCCAAAGGAAAAATCGGTATTTACATGGGTATCTTCAATTTCTTTATTGTACTGCCAGAAATTATTGCCTCGCTAGGTTTTGGTTGGTTAATGAAAAACGTTTTAAACAATGATAGGCTATTGGCCGTACAGCTTGGTGGTGGCTTAATGATTATAGCGGCCATAATTTGCTACGTTTTTATTAAAGAAAGCAAAAAAGATGATGCCGTTTTAACCGCAAAGTTAGAAGTAGAAGAAGGCCGTTCCGTATAACATTTAACACAAGAAAAAATTATAAATAGAGCTGTAATACACCTCTAAATGCTCAACTCTTGTCCAATATTTTCATCCCCCATTCACTAAATCCTTCACTCAATAATTCACTAAATCCTTCATTCAATAATTCATTAATTCCTTCATTCAATAATTCACTAAATCCCTCATTCATTAATTCAATAATTCACTCACTCCCTAATTCCCTCATGAAAAAAATTATTTATTTAATCGCATTATTAATCACCTTCAACCTGGCTTGTAAAAAGGCTGGTTCAGGTGATGTAATTGTAGATCCGGTAACGCCCGTTAATACCGATTTACCAGCTGGTGCTAAAGATGGCGTAGCTTTTATCAATAACGGAACATCTGCAATCGTAACCCTGTATGCACCGGGCAAAACATCGGTTTCCCTAATCGGCGAGTTTAATGATTGGTCAGCTTCAGCTTCTGTAATGAAGAAAACTTCCGATGGAAACACTTGGTGGGTTCAAATTGATAATTTAAATCCCAATACCGAGTATGCTTATCAGTTTCTGGTTGATGGCAGCTTGAAAGTAGCCGATCCTTATAGCGAAAAAGTTCTCGATCCCGCAAACGATCAGTACATCACTACCGCAACCTATCCAAACTTAAAAGCATATCCGGCAGGTAAAACAACAGGTATTGTAAGTGTAATGCAAGCCAACCAGCCGGTATATTCTTGGAAAAACTCAGGATTTGTACGACCAGAAAAAAATAATCTGGTAATTTATGAGCTCTTGATTCGCGATTTTACCACGGAGCACAGTTATGCATCAACCTTAACCAAACTAGATTATTTGGTGAGTTTAGGTATCAATGCCATCGAGTTAATGCCGGTTAACGAATTTGAAGGAAATTTAAGCTGGGGCTATAATCCATCGTTTTATTTCGCACCGGATAAATATTACGGAACCAAAACAGCCTTACAAAACTTTATAGATGAGTGCCATGGTAGAGGTATTGCGGTAATCATGGATATGGTATTAAACCATTCTTTCGGTCAATCGCCAATGGTACAACTTTATTTTGATGGTGCTAAACCAACTGGTTCAAGTCCTTGGTTTAACATAGATCCAAAGCACCCATTCAATGTAGGTTACGATTTTAACCATGAAAGTGCAGCAACAAAATATTTCGCTAAAAATGTGATGAAATTTTGGATGCAACAATATAAAATTGATGGTTTCAGATTTGATTTATCAAAAGGTTTTACGCAAAAATCATCAACAGCCGATGCACAGTTCAGACTTTACGATGCCGGTAGGGTAGCCATTTGGAAAGAGTACAATAGTTTCATCAAAAGTATCGATCCAAACAACTTTTATGTGATTTTAGAGCACTTCGCAGAAGAAACCGAAGAGAAGGCCTTAGCCGATGAAGGCATGATGATGTGGAACAATTTGAATTACAACATGAACGAGGCCACCATGGGTTGGTTAGGCAATTCAGATTTTTCTTGGGGTTTTTACGCAAAACATGGCTTTACAAAATCAGAAAACTTGGTTACTTATGGCGAAAGTCATGATGAAGAGCGCTTGAATTACAAGAACATCACTTTTGGAAACATTTCGGGAACCTATGCCGTTAAAGGCAATTTGCCAACATCTTTAAAAAGAGAAGAGCTTGCAGCAGCTTTTTTATTCAGCATACCAGGCCCTAAAATGGTATGGCAATTTGGAGAAGTTGGTTACGATATATCAATAGATTTTAACGATAGAACGGGTGTAAAGCCGATTAAATGGGATTATTATACCGATCCAAATCGCAAAGCATTGTATGATGCTTACGCCAAATTTATTAAGCTTAAAAAGAACAATAGCATTTTCAATTCTACCAATTCCACTTATAATTTAACAGGTGGCGTTAAATATATCAAACTGGTAGAAGGCACAAATACGGTAGTGGTTGTAGGCAATTTCGATGTAGTAAGTCAAACGGCAAATGTCGATTTTGGAACATCAGGAGCTTGGCTTGATGCCGTTGGAAGTTCCATTAATTTATCTGGTACAACCTACACCGGAGTTTTAGCACCAGGCGAATACCATATTTTTAGTAAAACAGCATTGAAATAAATTCAAGGTGCATCAAAAGAAGGCAATTTCCGTTCATGGAAATTGCCTTTTTGTTTTTATATTCCTTAGCAATTTTAGCATTATTTCGGTTTGCATAGATAAAATCACTTTGGCCTATCTTGGAGGCCTTAGATGGTTCAAAATAATGGTTGTTCGCAACGATGAAATCTCTTTTCCTTATGTTAGGTACCTACGGGGGTTAAAAATATCAACACAGCCCCATCCCAAAAAGAAATCACTCAATCTAAAATAGATCTTGTAAATTCTTGATGTTTTTAGTTAATATTGTTTCAACTATCAACCTATGGATAACAAACTGGTGCATCACTTATTATGGGAACGATTACGCGTTGGCGATAGAGATGCCTTTTTTGATTTATACAAAGCACTTTACTATCCACTGGTAAACTTCGGGATTCGGGTTTGTGCCGATGCTGATATCGCAAGCGAAGCAACCGATCTGGTGTTCACCACCATTTGGGAAAAGCACGAAAGCTTAAGTCGGGTAGATCATGTTGAAGCCTATCTGCGCACATTTCTAAAACGAAAACTACTTC
The DNA here is from genome assembly GCF_003173595.1 of Pedobacter yonginensis. Classification (GTDB taxonomy): domain Bacteria; phylum Bacteroidota; class Bacteroidia; order Sphingobacteriales; family Sphingobacteriaceae; genus Pedobacter; species Pedobacter yonginense. The sequence goes on along the minus strand of NZ_QGNZ01000003.1, from coordinate 477,883 downwards.
GAATTTTAGAGCGTAAACGCAAAATAAACGATGCACTATGCAATGCCGGTTCGGAAGGCGATTGGATGGAAATGAGTTACGAAGAATTTATCGTAAAAGTGCAAAGCGACGAACTCGTTCGTTATCAATTAAAAAATGCGCTAGAAAAATTAACTTTCCGACAAAAGCAGCTCATTCATCTAAAATTCTTTGATGGATTAAGTTACGAGCAAATTGCAGAGCAAACCAGTCAAACCATCAAAACGGCATACAATACCATTTACGATGCACTCAAGATTTTGAGAAAAGAGCTTAAAGCATAAATTTAATGATCATGCAGGCGAAAATTCGTCGAAACGACAGGGCTTTTAAAACCTGAATAGAGTTCAAAATTGATTTTTTGGAAATGTACGTTCAGTAATACTTGGCAATTGAAGCCCTGCTTTTCCTCCAAGCCCAATGAAATATTGGGGCTTTCCGTTCAATCCGGTTTAAGAACAGGGGTGGGTTGCGTTAACGATGGAAGCGGCATCCTTTTTGGCTTTTTCTGCCAAAAAGATATAGCGTACAGCGTGTTAAAACGCCCTAATCAATGCTCAAAATTCATCCTATAAACCAACATGAGCTCATCATATTTATCTGTATTAAAAAAAAGTTAAGTTTTCCTTAGGAAAAAGTAAAGTTTTTGGGCACTGTTATATAAAAGACAAGTAATAATGATTGATAGAAGTCGGTTTGATGCAGAAGATTTTCTTGTAGATAACACTTTCCAGCTCTATTGTGCTGGAACCGATAGGCTGTGCTCAGAGTATTGGGAAAAATACATTAAGGCTCATCCAGAGCAAACAACAGTTATCGCTGAAGCCAAAAGGCTCTACGTTATTTTAAGCGGGAATAAACGACCATTAAACAATCAATTAGAAACATTTAAAGAAAGTTTCGATTTGCCAACAAAAACCATCAAGCTGCAACGAAATTTTACATGGCTAAAAATAGCCGGCGTACTATTGCTTATGGCCTGTGCAGGTTTGGTTTACCGCAATTACAGCCTCCAAAAAGCAAGAGAAAATGTTCAGGCAAAGGTATTTACAACAAAAAGCGGCGAACGGAAAAAAATTATGCTTCCTGATGGCACAACCGTTTTGTTAAATGCAAAGAGTTCATTAGCTATAGGCAAAGAATTTAACGATAAGCTTCGCGAAGTAACCTTAAAAGGAGAAGCTTATTTTGATGTCGTTCACAATAAAAACAAGCCATTTAAAGTACATACGCACGATTTTAACATCAATGTTTTAGGCACCGCCTTCAATGTTAAAGCATACCCTGACGAAATTACTTCAGAAGCCACCTTAATTAGAGGTTTAATTACAATGGAGGCCATAAACGGCAACGGCGGAACGATCACTTTAAAGCCAAGTCAGAAAGTTACCTTCTATAAAGAGCTTGCCCCTGAAGCCAAGGAAAAGATTTTAAAGCCCGTGCCGGCGCATCCAGAAATTACTATAAACCATTATACCTTAATTAAAGACAGTACCATTGTAGAAACCGCATGGACACAAAACCGCATCGAAATTTACGATCAGGATTTTGATGAGATTAAAGGGATTTTAGAAAAATGGTACAATGTTGAAATCACATTTACGAACCCAGATATAGAGAAATACCGCTTTACCGCCACATTTAGCCGAGAAACGATAGATCAAGCCCTAAAAGCTTTACAAGATGTAGAATATTTTAAATATGAGATAAAAGGAAACCAAGTAATCATCTCAAAGTAAGCATAAAAAAGGGTGGTGTTGGAGCACCACCCTAATGATTTCTTCTTTGATTTATTAATGGCAGTTTATGCGCAAACAGATTGCTGCCAAGAACTTATGCAACCAAAAAAACAAAAATATGATTTATTATTACTTACTGCAAGGGCGCTTTAAATATAGGGCGTTTTTAAAATTCATTATGCTAATGAAACTAACCTGTATTATGGTTTTCATTACCTGCCTGAATGTTTCTGCATCGGTTTTTTCTCAGGAAAAAATTTCTATCGATGTAAAGAAAACCAAGTTAGCCAGGGTTTTACAGATTATAGAGCAGCAAAGCAGTTATCATTTTGTGTATAGCTCTTCTTATGTACCAGTAAACAAGGATGTAAGCATCACCGTAACCAACACCTTGGTAACAGATGTTTTGGCCACCATCCTAAACAAAACAAACTTAAAGTATTCCGTTTCTGATGGAGGCTTAATTGTAATTAGCAGAAGTAAAGAAGTTCCCATAAGTGGAATTGTAAAAGATGGGCTTGGCGGCGTATTGCCGGGTGCGAGTGTTCGTGTTAAAGGAACAGGTACCGGCACATCAACAGATATTAATGGAAAATTCGCCTTAAACGCACCAGAAAATGCAATATTGGTGGTTTCTTATGCAGGTTTTCAAACCAGAGAAATTCCAATCGGTACCCAAACTAACCTAACCATCGTTTTAACCGAAGACACCAAACAATTAACCGATGTAGTGGTAACTGCCTTGGGCATTAAGAAAGAGCGTAGGGCATTGGGTTACTCGGTAACACAGGTGAGCGGCGAATCATTAACCCAGGCAAGAGAAAATAACGTTGTAAACTCTTTAGTTGGCAAGGTTGCCGGCTTAGACATCAGTTCTACCGCTGGCGGGGCAGGTGCAGCATCAAGCGTTACCATTCGTGGTGTTTCCAGTTTGAGTCAAACCAACCAACCGCTGTATGTAATTAATGGCGTACCAATGGAAAATAAGCCAGTGGGATTGAACAACTTAAATCCAAATGGCAACACGGGAAGTCAATATGATAATGCTCCAGATTTGGGCGATGCCATTGGAAATCTAAATCCAGATGATATCGAAAGCATTTCCGTTTTAAAAGGTGCAGCCGCTTCTGCGTTATACGGTTACCGTGCAAAGGCCGGGGTAATTTTAATCACTACCAAAAGTGGAAAGGGAAATAGTGTTGAGTTTAACACCAATTACGTTGCCGAACAAGTAATGGATAGAACCAATTGGCAATATGTGTACGGACAAGGTGCAAACGGAACAAAACCCACTGATGCTGCCGCTGCCGCTCAAGTTGGTGGATCGAGCTGGGGCGCTAAATTAGACGGATCGAATGTGGTTCAGTTTGATGGTGTAGCCCGACCTTACACCGCACAAAAAAACAATATCGAAGATTTTTATAAAACCGGTGGAACATGGTCTAACACCCTTGCCTTAAATAAAACATTTGATGGCGGAACCATTCGTTTATCAGCCAACGATGTACACAATAATTCAGTTGTGCCCAACTCTGGCTTAAACAGGCAATCGTTTAACCTAACAGGAACCTTCAACCCAATTAAAAGACTAACCATCGATGCTCGAATGAATTACATTTTGGAGCAGGCCAAAAACAGACCAATGTTATCAGATGGGGCGGGTAACGCCAATTACAACGTGGCTTTCTTACCCACCAGCGTAAGTGTAAACGATCTTATTCCTTATAAAAATGCTGCGGGCAACGAAATCTTGTACAACACAGGTAATGTTTATGCAACCAATCCTTGGTTTGCAGCAAACGAGTTTATAAACGATACGAAACGCGATCGCCTAATTAGCTCATTTAACGCAAAATATACCTTCGATAATGGTCTATTTTTACAAGGCAGGGCCGGTCGAGATGCCTATACCGATGCCTATAAAAATGTTGTTCCATCAGGTACCGCCTATTTCCCCGCCGGTAAAATAGCAGAACAGGCTACTAAGTTTTCTGATATTAACGTAGATGGATTGGTGGGCAAATCATTCAAAGTAGATGAAGATTTTACCATAACCCCAAATATAGGAGCAAGTTATCGAAGAACACACATCAATCAAACCACCAATAACGGATCAGACTTTGCCGTATTCGGCGTTTACAACATTCTAAATGCAAAAAATAAATCAGTAGGAAATGTAGAAACCGCATCTGAAACACAATCTGTTTACGGAACGCTAGAACTCACCTACAAAGATATTTTCTATTTAACAGGTAGCGGCAGAAGCGATTGGTTCTCTACTTTGGCAACACCAGGCAAAGACAATAAATTAAGTGTATTCTACCCATCAATTAGTGGCTCATTTGTATTCACCGAACTTTGGAAACCAAGTTTTTTAAGCTTTGGTAAAATACGCGCAGGCTATGCAGTTGTAGGTCAGGCAACCGATCCTTATCAAACACAATTAACGTATAATTTTAGAAGCGAAAGTTTAAATGGTGCACCACTAGGTACCATTACCAACGTAAATATTCCTAACTCTGCTTTAAAAGCTTCGAAAGCAAGCGAATTTGAGATAGGAACCGAAATGCGCTTCTTTGGCGATCGATTGAATCTCGATTTTACCTACTACAAAAAACTGTCTAAAGATGAAATCTCTTTTGTAACTACATCAAGTACAACGGGCTATGCCGGTGCAGTGTTAAACTCAGGAGAAATCGAAAACAAAGGATACGAGCTGTTATTATCAGGGCAGGTTTTAAAAAACAAAGATTTCGTTTGGACATCTTCGCTCAACGCTTCTTACAATAAAAACACCGTTATTTCATTAGCAGATGGCGTAACTTCTCAACTTTTAGCCACTTCAAGATCTGGCGTTGGCTTTTTACAGAACATCCCTGGCAAAGCCGCATCCCAAGTTTCAGCTTATGATTATGCCTATGATGCAGCAGGAAAAATCAGACTAGATGCCGCTGGAATTCCTGTAAGAGGTGAGTTGGTAGACTACGGATCTGCCTATAACAAATGGTTTGCAGGTTGGAATAACGAGTTTAATTATAAAGGCTTAACCTTATCTGTATTGCTAGATGGTAAATGGGGCGGAAAGGTTTTCTCTGCAACCGATTATTATGGATACGTATTTGGCTTGCACCAAGCAACCTTAGAAAACCGGGATGCCTTAGGCGTGAATGCAGCAACCTATTACAGCACTTTTGCAAACAATGTTTCTAAGCAGTTCGTACAGGATGCGAGTTTCATCAAGTTCAGACAGATGACTTTGGGCTATAACTTCCCAGCAAAATTGTTCAACAACAAAATTCAAGGACTTAACGTAAGCCTCGTTGGTCGGAATTTATTTATCCTGATGAAGAAAACGGATAACATCGATCCTGAATCTAGCTATAACGCTACATTCCCAGGATTGGAATTAGGTGGCGTACCACCCGTTAGAACCTTTGGTATAAATCTTAGTGTTAAGCTTTAATTTTTAAACAGACAGAACAATGAAAACGAACATATTAAAAAAATATAGCCTTCTATTGTGTGTTGGCATTTTATTAGGCACGGGTTGTACCAAAGATTTCGAAGAAATTAATACCAATCCATCAGCTTACGGGGCAGCGAGCTTCGACCCAAATTATACTTTAACAACCGCTCAATTAACCTACACAGGAAGTACCGATTTTGCCTATGATACGTGGAGGGGAAACTTAATTTATGCTTCCACCATGATGCAGGGGCTTTCTACAGTAATTAGCTATTGGGCAGGCGATAAATATTTGTTAAACGAAGGCTACACGGCCGCCTATTGGGGAAATGCAGGCGTTGGCGCATACACAGAGCAGGTTAAGCCCATTGTGGATGTAGTAGAATTTACCAAAGGACAGCAAAAATACAATAATGTACAGCAAGTGGCCCGAATTTGGAAAGCCTTAATTTTTGAACGCCTTACCGATTTATATGGTGATGTACCCTATTCACAAGCCGGCCAAGGATATTACACCAGCAACTTTGCACCCAAATACGATTCGCAACAATCCATTTATACCGATCTCTTAAAAGAGGTAGAAGAAGCTACGAATGCCCTAAATGTTAATGGCGATAAAGTAACAGGCGATGTAATTTATAAAGGCGACATTAACAAATGGAAGCGTTTTGGCAATACACTCTTGTTAAGAATTGCAATGCGCCTAACCAAAGCCGATGAAAATACAGCAAAAGCCTATGCCACGAAGGTGATTGGAAAAACCATGCTTAATAACGATGATAACGCCTTCCTTTTGCATGATGTTTCAGGAGCCAGAGTAACTCAAAACAGAAACAGTCAGGTACTATCTGGTGATGGTGGACAAGAAAATTATTACGTGAAGTGGTCAAAAACGTTTATCGATGCACTAAAAGCAACCAACGATCCACGTTTAGGAAAAGTAGCGGTAACCAAATTATTTATTGACGAAAATTCAAAAAGCCAAAATGCCGCCTTTGATGCCAATCCTCTGGTACAAAAAGGTATGCCTAACGGAAAAGATTTAAGCGGTTTAGCCGGACGTGATGTTAGACAAGACGCCACCTTCACCACTTTTCCAGATTACTCGTCTCCAAACCCCGGAATGTTAAAGAAAAATGGAGCAACCTTTATACTCACCTATGCGGAAAGCGAATTGTTACTAGCAGAAGCCGCACAACGGTGGAATATTGGTGGTACTGCCTCATCCCATTACGCAAGTGGTGTATCAGCCGCGATAACTTATTTAAGCCAATACGACGCATCGATGGCAATTGCCAGCACCGTAGCAGATGCTTATGTAGCAGCAAACCCCTATGTTGCTGCGAATGGTTTACAAATGATTAATACCCAATATTGGTTACACACCAATACCATGCTCGATTTTTATGAAACGTGGTCTAACTGGCGCAGATCTGGTTTTCCAGTGCTAACACCAGTAGTTTATCCTGGTAATGCAACGGTTGGTACCATTCCACGTCGTTTCCCATACCCCGTAGAAGAAGCCGCGAAAAATGGAACAAATTATAAAGCAGCCTCATCGGCAGTAACCGGTGGCGATACCCTTGCAGGTAGAGTCTGGTGGGATAAATAACCAACATTAAAACATTAGGTAAGGCCGGCATTGCGAAAGCATTGTCGGCTTTTTGATTTACAGGTCCATCCAAAATGGGCAACATTCCCAAGCTTAGTGGCTGATAAACTTTTATCTAAAAGCGTCCACAAATTTCCAGCCCTTATAGTAACAATTTTAATTGGTTTTTTGAATAGCCAGGCATTAGTTTGATATTTAGAAACCAAACTAACATTCCATGAAACTTAAACTCATACTCACTACATTATGTTGCGCCAGCCTACTTGCAAATGCACAGCAACGACCGGCAAGAAATCCAGCTAAAGAAACCGTAACCAAAACAGAGGTAACCGTTAAAGAAGAATCAAAACCTGCGGTTAATGAAAGAACCATCAAAGTAGAAAGCACGGTAATCACCAATCATACCGTTACTGTTAATGGAAAAAGCATTCCTTACAAAGCAACAACCGGAACTTTACCCGTTTGGGATGAAGATGGTAAAGCTATAGCAGGCTTATTTTATACCTATTACGAACGAAGCGATGTTCAAAACCGAGCAAAACGACCATTAGTAATATCCTTTAATGGCGGTCCCGGTTCAGCTTCCGTTTGGATGCACATTGCCTATACTGGCCCAGTAGTTTTAAATATTGATGATGAAGGCTATCCCGTTCAGCCCTATGGATATAAAGAAAACCCATATTCAATTTTAGATGTAGCCGACATCGTATATGTAGATCCAGTAAACACAGGCTATTCAAGAGCAGTAAATAAGGATATTCCAACAAATAAATTTTTTGGAGTGCGAGCGGATATCAAATACCTGGCAGAATGGATCAATACCTTCGTAACCAGAAACAATCGTTGGGCATCTCCAAAATTCCTAATTGGCGAAAGCTACGGCACAACCCGGGTTTCAGGTTTGGCATTAGAATTACAAAATAATCAATGGATGTACCTAAATGGAGTAGTATTGGTATCTCCAACCGAATTGGGCATAGAAAGAGGGGGGCCTGTTGATGCCGCCTTACGCCTACCATATTTCGCAGCAACCGCTTGGTATCAAAAAGTATTGCCAGCCGATTTGCAGAACAAAGATTTAACCGCCATGTTGCCAGAAGTAGAAAACTTCACCATAAACGAAGTCATTCCAGCCATCGCACAGGGTGGCATGCTCAATCCCGATAAAAAGAAAGCAATCGCCGCGAAAATGGCGCACTACTCTGGTTTATCCGAAAAGGTGATATTAGATTATAACCTAAACGTACCAACCGATTTCTTCTGGAAAGAATTGCTTAGAGATAAAGGCTTCACGGTAGGACGCTTAGATTCTCGCTACAGAGGCATTGATAAAATGAGCGCCGGAGAAGGGCCAGACTACAATGCAGAGCTAACTTCATGGTTGCATTCCTTTACCCCAGCCATAAACATGTACATTAGAAACGAGCTTAATTATAAAACCGACCTCAAGTACAACATGTTCGGCTCCGTTTACCCATGGGATAATACAGGAGACAAAACAGGCGACAACCTACGTCAGGCCATGGCGCAAAACCCATATTTGCATCTTCTCGTTCAATCAGGCTATTATGATGGAGCATGTGATTATTTTAACGCAAAATACAGCATGTGGCAATTAGATGCTGCGGGCAAACTCTCAGATAGAATGACTTGGGAAGGCTACCGCAGTGGACACATGATGTATCTACGCAAAGATGATCTTAAAACAGCCAACAACCACATCCGCGAATTTATCATGAAGGCATTACCAAAAGAAGGTCAGGCAGCCAAATTTTAACGAATATTTAAGCCATTAACCATTTAATTAATGGCTTCTACCATTTAATGGAATTGTTTTTTGCCAAGCTGAAACAAAAAACCGTAACAGCAAACTAAAAATATTTACTTATTTTTGTGGTTCAATTATGCAACAAATAAAAACATCATTCGATTTTGAAAAGCCCATTGCAGATTTAGTTCAGCAAATGGAAAAGGTTAAACAAGTTGCCGAAAAAACTAAAGTAGATATGTCTGCTACCTTAGATGAACTAGATGGCAAGCTAGAAGAAACCACTCAAAACTTATATAACAACCTTAACGGCTGGCAGAGGGTTCAAATGAGCCGCCACCCCGACAGACCTCAAACACTCGATTACATCAGCATGATTTGCGATGACTTTATCGAGCTACATGGCGATAGAACCGTGAAGGATGATAAAGCGATTATTGGAGGTTTTGCAACCATTAATGGACAAACCGTTATGGTAATTGGTCATCAAAAAGGTAAAAACACTAAAGAACGTCAATTCCGTAATTTCGGGATGGCAAATCCAGAAGGCTATCGTAAAGCCCTCCGTTTAATGCGCCTGGCAGAGAAATTTAATAAGCCAGTAATCTCATTTATCGATACAATGGGCGCTTATCCAGGCTTAGAAGCAGAAGAACGCGGTCAGGGAGAAGCCATTGCCAGAAACCTTTTGGAAATGTCTATTCTTAGAGTTCCAATTATTTGTGTTGTTGTTGGCGAAGGCGCGTCTGGAGGAGCTTTGGGTATTGGTATTGGCGATAAAGTTTACATGTTGGAGCATACTTGGTACTCCGTAATTTCACCAGAATCATGCTCATCCATTCTGTGGAGAAGCTGGGATTTTAAAGAAAAAGCAGCAGCCTGTTTAAAACTTACGTCAGATGACATGTTTGGAAACAAGCTAATCGATGGAATCATCCCTGAGCCGCTAGGTGGAGCGCACCAAAACCCAGAGTTGATGGGACAAACCCTAAAAGACTATATCGTTAAAGATTTAACGGCCTTAGGTAAAATTAAAACAGATAAATTAATTGAACAGAGAATTGATAAATTCTGTGCAATGGGTGTGGTAAACGAATAATTTATCAATAACATAAACTTAAAATCCTGTTTTGCTTTTGCAAAACAGGATTTTTTTTGCCCTTAATAATGTGTGAGATAGGGGCAAAGAAAATATCCTGCAGAAACCAGCTAAAACCCTGAAATAAATTCAGACCGATACCTTTTGATTTGGTCGTACTTAAACAATAGGTTATTCTGAACAAGCTAACCGACATTCACAATAGGCTAACCGTTCATACTGAATTTATTTCAGCATCTTAATAGTAATTCATCATTATGCGTATCAAAAAAACTAAAATCCTCAAATAAATTAAGGGACGACATCTTATAGTTATCTATTACAGCCCTTCCTTTCATGCTGAGTTTATTTCAGCATCCTGATGAATGTTAGTTGTCTTTAGTCTTTCTCCCTTAATGCGAACCGAACCCCCCACTAATCACAATTAAGAAAGAGCAATTTGCGCGCATCAATTTGCCACATTGCTTTTGTATCCTGATTTGTCTTAGGTCGTTTAAAATTAAACTGTTGTGTTCTAGAAGGCCTCAAACGTTTATGAGCTAAACTTTTTTCACTTTTATAAAACCATTTTAAGCTTTGCCTGTTCTTTTATCGAGAGCGTTAATTTATTTGGCTGGAAACAGACAAATTTAGAGGGTAGTCATATTATGGCTGCCCTTTTTTATGCTCATAAAATTCCAAAAAAAAAGCTTCACAAATTAATGTGAAGCTTAATGCATTTTATTTCCTTAAACCACTATTGTTGTGGCCCTTGAGCGTAATACATTGAAAATCTACTTTCTAAACCAGCAAATATTTTCTCCAATTGGCTACTTACCTGAGCCTGTCCAGCAGCCTTACTCGTCTTAATCATTCTATCCAAATAATATAAACCAGTTTGAACATTCTGCGAACCCGTAATCGTTCCCTTCGATTGAGAAATATCAGCCAAATAGGTTAATTCCTTATTAATGTAATCGGCAGAAGTAGTTAAAATTTCATTCGCCCGAGCAGTTTCTCCTAATTTATATAGGTTTTCGGCGATGTAAAATTTAACCACAACTGTACGGATACCAAAGAATTTTTGAGGCATTACCGCAAAATATTTATCCAGCACTTTTTTAGCTTCAGTTGTTTTACCCTCTTTAATCAGGTTACTACTCAAATTACTGAAAATGTTGGTGAAGATGAACGTGTCGTCTGATGATTGCGGATCTAAATAGGTAGCTGTTTTCATGTTACCCCATTTAAATTTGTTCATCACATTGTTGTACAAAGCAGGCGTGTTTGTCAATTCCGACCTTTCCTCAGAAGACGTTGTATCTGCTTTTAAAGGCAATAGGCGTAGCGCCAATCCTTCATTGTACAAGTACTTATCTAAACCGTTATATTGTTCAGAAGGCACCGTAGAAGCAAAGTAAATCGGACGTTTCCAGTTGTTGTGAGCTAATATATCAAACATGGCCAACGTTCCTTTAGTTACATAGCCCTTATTAAATTTCCAATCCATTTTCGTAGTTATCTTCGAAGCATCAGCCGCCGGAACAGTTCCTGTGCTAATCACTTGCTGAGGATCAACCGTAATCATTAAGTTCTTTGTTGGCAAGAAGTTTGATTTCGTTCCATCTTGCATCGGTACTTTATCGCCATCATCGTTTGATAACAATAAATCGACAACTTTTTTAAGTTCAACATCGCCCTCAAGTTTGTAATCATCAAAAGGCAATACATCCCGCTCACCTTGCACGTATTGAGAAGGAACCATGCTAATCGGAAGCGGAGCAGATTCATTTTGCTTCTGTCTCATTCCGTTAATGTACCAATCCGTATCAAACAAGCTTAAGTTTACAATACGTACGTCTGGACGAACATTCTCCACCTCTTGAATGTACCAAAGTGGATAAGTATCATTATCGCCGTAGGTAAACAAAATGGCATTTGGTGCGCAAGATTGAAGGTAATCTAAAGCAATATCATGCGGAACCATTTTGGTAGAACGGTCGTGGTCATCCCATCCCTGCTCGGCCATAATGGTTGGAGCCGCAAGTAGGCCAATAACAGTGGCACCAATGGCTCCGGTTGTTGGTGTTAGCTTTTTAAACAACCATTCTTTAATTGCCAATACACCTAAGCCAATCCATATTGCAAAAGCATAAAACGAACCCGTGTAAGCATAATCTCTTTCTCTAGGCTCTAAAGGTTTCTGGTTTAAGTACAATACAATGGCGATACCCGTAAAGAAAAACAGTAGGGCAACAATTCCAGCATCTTTTTGATTGCGTTTGAAATGCCAAACTGCACCCATCAAACCTAAAATTAGCGGTAAGAAAAAGAAACGATTGTAAGCTTTATTATCAACCGTTGATGGTGGTAAATGACTTTGATCGCCCATGCGAATTTTATCTACACCCTTTATTCCACTAATCCATTCACCCTCAAATCCACTTCCCTGTCCTTGTTCATCGTTTTGGCGACCAACAAAATTCCACATAAAATAACGCATGTACATGTACCCAATTTGGTAGCTAAATAAGAAACCCACATTATCCACAACATTAGGTTTTTTACTATCGTCCATGTGCATCCATTCTTTATAAAAGGCAGCATGTTTTGGGTCATCGCTATACATACGCGGTAATAAGGTATTGTCGCTGTACTCATAGTCGCTTTTCTTCCCTGCCGATTCATATTTATTTTCGCCTTTTCTCCAAATGGTTTTTCCCTCTGTTACACCAGATCTCTCCGAATTGTAATTTGGCCCAAATAATAAAGGTCTGTCTCCGTATTGCTCTCTATTCAAATAACTTAAAAAAGAAAAAGCATCTTTCGGCGCACTGTTATTTAAGTTAGGATCAGCCTTCGCTCTGATCACAATCATTGAGAAAGAAGTATAACCAAAAATGATTAACACGGTTGAAATTAGCGCCAGATTTAGTAACTTTTTCTGATGCGCAATTGAATACCTAATGGCCCAAACAAAAGCACCAATTAATAAAACCGCAAAAAACAATACGCCCGTTCCAAAGCCTAAACCTAAGGTGTTAACAAAGAATAAATCAAAATAAGCTCCAAATGAAACCAAATACTGAATAATTCCATATTGTATGATCGCTAAAATTAAAACCCCAACCAATAAGGTTTTAAAAATTCCTGAGGTTGTAGGCTTATCGGTTTTTTTGAAATAATAAACAAAAGCCATCGCAGGTATGGTGAGTAAGTTCAAAAGGTGTATCCCGATGGATAAACCCATAATATATGCAATAAAGAGTAACCACCGGTCGCCTCTAGGCTCATCAGCATGAGCTTCCCATTTTAAAATGCCCCAAAAAACAATGGCCGTAAATAAAGAAGATTGAGCATACACCTCAGATTCTACCGCCGAAAACCAAAAACTATCAGAAAATGTATAAGCTAAAGCACCAACTGCACCAGCACCCATAATGCTAATTAATTTACCAGTAGTCAGTTCTTCACCAACCTTAATTAGGGTTTTCTTGGCTAGGGCAGTTATGGTCCAAAACAAAAATAGGATGGTTGCAGCACTCGAAATGGCCGAACCAATGTTCATCCAGTAAGCAATTTGCGTTTTATCTCCACCAGCAAAAATCGAGAAGAATCTTTGAATCATTAAAAACAAAGGTGCACCCGGTTGGTGAACAACCTGCATTTTAAAAGCAGAAGCGATAAACTCACCACAATCCCAAAAACTAGCAGAAGGTTCTAAGGTTAAAACGTAAGTTATTGTCGCAATTAAAAAGCAGAGCCAGCCTACTATATTATTAACTTTTGAATAATTCATTGGTTTATTATAATGATAATTAAATTTTGTTTTGACATAAAAATGCTGCCGAAATTAACTATTCTAGTCGATAAAAAGGTAAAATTTTAGATGGATTTTACATTTGCTAACCAAACAAGCTTAAAATGAATTTAAAGCAAAACATTATTGTTCATCTATAAAGTCGGTTACAAAAACAAAATGTTGCACCAGTAAGCAATTTTTTAATCCGTATTTAGTTAGAAGTGTTTAAAAAACCAGAAAAGCAAAGCCTGTAGTTCATATTAATGTTAGTCCTAATTCTGAGCTATACATTTCGCTAAGAATGGTTTAAAAAATTAGAAAAGCAAAACCTGTATTTCATATTAATGTTAGTCCTAATTCTGAGCTATACATTTCGCTAAGAATGGTTTGAAAAATTAGAAAAGCAAAACCTGTATTTCATGTTAATGTTAGTCCTACTTTCCGCTTTACTCACTCCGTTCGTGCCCGCTCCAATTAGGTTTATTTTACTCAAGGCACTGCAAAGAACTTAATTAGCACCCCTCAAAGCTCATAAGGCTTACACTTGGTATTTTGAGCGCAACTAACACAGCCGCCTTGGTACGTTTCCCCACGTACCAACACTAAAAATTTATTACTTGAGTTGGATAACAAAACTATCTTTTAACAACTCGGATTGTAGCCGACCGTACATTTTAAACCTGGGTGAAGCGGTATCCCCCGATTTTTCATCGGGGATTTAGCGCAACACAGGACTGAAATCGGCAAAGCATTACCGAACCATAAATTTCCAAAAAAAATACATCCATTTTCGTTGTTGCACTGAGTTAGTCTGGTTGATGTAAGATTTACATTTAGGATTGCAGCCGGCCGTACATTTTAAACCTGGGTGAAGCGGTATCCCCCGATTTTTCATCGAGGATTTAGCGCAACACAGGACTGAAATCGGCAAAGCATTACCGAACCGTAAATTTCCAAAAAAACACATCCAGCTTCGTTGTTGCACCGAGTTAGTCCGGTTGGTGTAAGGCTTACATTTCGGATTAGAGCCGACCGTAAATTTCAAAAAAAAATACCCCACATCTTTATATTTGTATATTTTTTTAGAAAGCTTCCCGATTTGGTATGAACTGATAGTAAAAGAGTTATCGTTTTCCAAGTCAAAAAAGGCTTTGAAAATAAGATGTTAACCCCAAAGCGTATTTATTTATAGCCCAAAATATTTTTCAATTTTTTTTAAAACACACTTGCATATTTAAAATAACCTGCCTACATTTGCATTCCCAATCGAGAGAGAGATCCTCGAATTGCTTTTGTCCGATAGTATAAGGGTAGTACGACAGTTTTTGGTACTGTTTGTCTTGGTTCGAATCCAGGTCGGACAACTTAAGTTTAACATCGGGTCGTGTAAAATACATGATCCGATTTTTTTTAACCCGTAAACTACACGGAATCATGCCATTGCAGTTTAACCAGGTAAAGCTTTTCTCTGGAACAGGTTCTAGAGAATTATCACTTAAGATAGCTGAAAGTTACGGCAAGCCATTGGGCGAAGTAACCATTCACAAATTCAGTGATGGCGAGTTTCAACCTTCTTTTGATGAATCAATCCGTGGTTGCGATGTTTTCTTAATCCAATCTACTTATCAGCCAAGCGATAACTTAATGGAACTTTTGCTAATGGTTGATGCCGCTAAAAGAGCTTCAGCACATTACATTACCGCAGTTGTTCCTTATTATGGTTTAGCCCGTCAAGATAGAAAAGACAAACCTCGTGTAGCAATCGGCGCTAAATTGGTAGCAAACTTATTAAAATCGGCAGGTATCCACCGCATCATGACGATGGATTTGCATGCCGCACAAATACAAGGTTTCTTTGATATTCCGGTAGATCACTTAGATGGATCGGTTATTTTTGTGCCCTATATAAAAAGTTTAGGTTTAAAAAACCTAACCATTGCATCACCAGATATGGGTGGCTCTTACAGGGCACGTACTTTTGCAAAGTTTTTTAATGCAGAAGTTATTATTTGTGATAAACGCCGTAAACGCGCCAATGAAATCGAATCGATGTCGATTATTGGAGATGTAACCGGGCAAGATGTAGTGTTGATAGATGATATTTGCGATACTGCCGGAACATTATCGAAAGCAGCAGCATTAATTATGGAAAACGGTGCAGCCAGCGTTAGAGCAGTATGTACTCACGCGGTGTTATCGGGTAAAGCTATTGAAACGGTAGAAAACTCGGTATTAACAGAACTGATTGTAACTGATACCATACCGTTGAAAATGCAAAGTTCAAAAATTAGGCAGCTCAGTACAGCCAGTTTATTTGCAAGAGCAATTGCAAATGTAAACGAGCACGGTTCAATAAGCGACCTATTTAAAGTGTAATAAAATAAGGTAGAAGGTTGAGGGAAGAAGGCTTAAGGTCTTCATGATCGATACCAAATACTGGATATTAATAATTAAATAAAAATAAAATGAAAACAATCGCAATTAGCGGTTCTCCAAGAGAGAACGTAGGGAAACGCGATGCCAAAGAGCTTCGTTACGAAGGTAAAGTTCCTGCGGTATTGTATGGTGGTACATCACAACAACATTTAGCTGTTGTTATTGCAGACTTAAGAGATGTAATTTACACTCCAGAAGCAAACTTTGTAGAAATTGAAGTAAACGGTGCAAAAACTAAAGCAATCGTTAAAGACACTCAGTTTCACCCATTAACTGATGTTTTAATGCACATCGATTTTCTTCAATTATTCGATGATAAAGAAATCGTTATGGAAATCCCTGTAAAATTAACAGGAACTTCTCCAGGTGTTAAAATGGGGGGTAAAATGGTTCAGAAATTACGCAAACTTCGTGTTAAAGCTTTACCAGCATCAATGCCTCAAACCGTAGAAGTAAGCATCAGCACATTAGAAGTTGGTGGTTTAGTTCGCGTTCGTGATATTAAAGGTGAAGGTTATGTTATTACCAATACTCCAGAAGATACTATCGTTTCTGTAGGTATGAGTAGAGCATTAAAACAAGCAGAAACTGAAGCTGCTAAAGGTAAAAAATAATTTAGAGGGACTTAAATCTCTTGATTACAGAATTAAGCGACACAAATTTGTGTCGCTTTTTTTGTGCTGGTTTTTCAAAATTCAAGTATGTCAAAATCATCGGATTGAGCAAAAATTTCGAGTGTTTAGCTTTATGGTACGTCCGTCATGCTGAATTTAATTCAGCATCTTAAATCCTAGGTAAATTTGTAACTCGTTATGCTTATGAATATCGTACTAATCACTACCGAGCGCTTGTGCTAGGCTTGTATCTAAGTGTATGCCCGTACATGCTTCCCAATTTTTTTGCTTCATCCAAATCATTCTGAATAATCTTTCTTCTTTCCAATTAAGCTTTTACCTTTGCAAACATGAAATATCTTATAGTTGGCTTAGGAAATATTGGACCCGATTACGCACACACCAGGCATAATATTGGATTTGATATTGCCGATGAACTGGTTAAAAATTTAGATGGAAGCTTTCAAAACCTGCGCTTGGCCTATTATGCTGAGGTGGGTTTCAAAGGCAAAAAACTCCACGTAATCAAACCAACCACTTTTATGAATTTGAGTGGTAAGGCCGTGAACTATTGGATGAAAGAACTCAAGATTGCCCCAGAAAATGTACTTGTAGTGGTTGATGACTTGGCTTTGCCACTCGGTAAGCTCCGCTTAAAACTGCAAGGTTCTAGCGCTGGGCATAATGGCTTAAAAAGTATAGAGGAAGTTTGTGGCGGGCAAAATTATGCACGCTTACGCTTCGGCATCGGGAACGATTACCCGAAAGGTAGGCAGGTTGATTTTGTTTTAGGCCTGTTTGATAAAAATGAGCAACTAGAATTGCCAGCACTCATTGATAAAAGTGTAGAATTAATCAAAAGCTTCGTTACTATTGGCCCCGCACACACGATGACGGCATTTAATAAATAGTTCAATCCCCAAAATTACAGTAAAACAAAAAAGGCCATCTTACGATAGCCTTTTCCTTGTATAGTTATTTCTTGCTTATTTAACTTGACCTTGAGCTCTTGCAATATAAGCATCAACTAATTGAGCTTCTTGGCTTTCAGGGTATTGAGATTTGATTTTGCTATATGCTTCTACAGCACCTTTAAAATCTTTTAAGTTTTCATTAACCAAACCTAATTTTTTCAAGAACATCGGAGAAGTGAATTTACTAGCCTTATCAGAAGCTTTTTTGTAATAGGTAGCAGCTTGTTTGTAATCTTTCAATTCGCTATAAGCATCACCTAACAAACCTAAAGCCAATGGATCTGCAACAGGGCTACCAGTAGCACTATATTTACTCAAAGCCTCCACAGCTTGTTTATATTCTCCCTTACGAAGGTAAATACCACCTAAATATAAGTTAGCTAAGTTTGCTGATTTTGTATTGTCATAGTCCTCTGCAATTTTTTCCAAACCTGGATAGCCACCCTCGCCTTTGATTGCTTTATTTGATAAAGAATCAATACCGATATATTGTTCAGATCTGAACATTTTGCTTGCAGCTTCTTCTGCGCGGCCTTTTAAATATACGTTTTGATACCAAAAATATACTGCGATTAATAACACTACTGCACCAGCTATAAATAGCAAGCTTTTATTATTTTCCTGTAAAAATGAACCTTTTTTAGTAGGTTGAATTGTCTGGTTATCTGTTGTAGACATGTTTGATTAAAAAATTTAAGATTGCAAAAATACATTTTTCAGTCAAAGAATCAATCTTTATTTTGAACTATTTAATTAAACATTAGTTATTTAGAGGCTAAAAATCGGTAAATTGCGCTCTATTTATGTGGTTAAAGAATATTACGCTTCTAAATTTTAAAAACTATACCGATGCAGATCTTCATTTTTCGGAGACCGTAAACGTTTTTACAGGCAACAATGGATCGGGCAAAACCAACATGCTCGATGCAATTCATTACCTGTGCCTGTGCAAAAGCTACTTCAATCCTATTGATGGACAACAAATAAAAGCTGGTGAAGAGGTTTTTATGATTCAAGGCGATTTCGATCGTAACCACAAGAATGAAAAAATTAGTTGCGGAGTAAAACGGAATCAAAAAAAGCAGTTCAAACGCAATAAAAAAGAATACGATAAACTGGCAGATCATATTGGTTTGTTTCCAGTGGTGATGGTTTCTCCGTATGATGTAAATCTGATTATGGAAGGTAGCGAAGAGCGCCGGAAGTTTATAGACAATGTAATTTCCCAAACAGACGCACACTATCTCGATCAACTCATTACCTACAACCGCATATTGGCCAACCGAAATGCATTGCTTAAGCAAATCGCCGCTACCAAGCGCTATGACGCCACCTTACTTCAAATTTTGGATGAACAGTTGGTAATGGCGGGAAACAAAATATTCCAGATTAGAAAAGCATTTATGGATGAGTTTATTCCACTTTTCAATCAATATTATAGTTACCTTACCGATAACAAAGAAACGGTAGAGTTAAATTACCAATCGCAGTTGAAAGATGTAGGTTTTGAAGAACTTCTGCAAAAATCGGTAGAGAAAGATCGTATCTTAGAGAGAACAACCACCGGGATTCATAAAGATGAGTTGGCTTTTGTAATTACGGGCATGCCACTTAAAAAATTTGGTTCTCAGGGGCAACAAAAATCCTTTTTAATTGCGCTAAAGCTTGCCCAGTATGCATATCTAGCTAAGAATAAGGGTTTTAAGCCTTTGCTTTTGTTAGATGATATTTTTGATAAATTAGACGATAACCGCGTACAAAAGTTAATGCAAATGGTTTCTCACCACGATTTCGGACAAATTTTTATTACCGATACCGGAATTGAAAGGGTAAAATCGATTTTTAAAAAAATAGAAGTTGATGTAACTTTGTTCGACGTTGAAAATGGAATAATCACACATGCGTAAACCTAATGATGTTACCTTAAAAGATGCTTTCAGTAAGATGCTGGATGTGTATCGGTTACGCCGTAAATTCGATGAAACGTCTATTCTCGCCATTTGGCCTGAAATTATGGGTACGGCCATTGCCAACCGCACTACCCAGATTTACATTAAAGATAAAAAGCTTTTTATCCGAATAGAATCTTCAGTAATCAAAAATGAATTGGTTATGGTAAGGCAGGGAATTATCCAAAAGCTTAATGAACATGCGGGAAGCGAAGTCATTAATGAGATGGTTTTTCTTTAAAGACCTGTAAAGCCGAATTTCGGCCTTACAGATCTAGTATTTTGAAGGGCAACCTCTGTATAAAAAGAAGCTGGAAATTTAACTATCCGTTACCGCCGCCAAAGATTTTTGCTAAAATCCAAATCAGCAGAGCGACAACCACTACCACTACAATAACGCCAACCCAAACGCCGGCTTTAAAAATACCACCAATCAGTTCACAACTGCTTAGGGTGCTGCATAAAAATGCGATCAGTACTAATGGAAATGCTCTTTTCATATCGTTGTTAATTTTGTAATAGCTAACATCCGATAGGTAAAGAAAGTTTTAGCAAACCGTTATTTTCCGTTTACTTTCAATAATTCTACTTCGAAAATCAAAGTGCTATACGGTGGAATGCTTGCTCCAGCACTGCGTTCGCCGTAAGCTAAGTTATACGGAATGAAAAATTTGTACTTAGAACCAGCAGGCATTAACTGCAAGCCTTCTGTCCAACCTGTAATTACTTGGTTTAAAGTAAAAGCAGTTGGTTTACCTCTATCGTAAGAACTGTCGAATTGTTCTCCGTTTAATAACGTTCCTTTGTAGTGAACCAAAACTGAATCGGTTGCAGTTGGCTTAACACCAGTACCAGCGGTAATTACTTCATATTGTAAGCCACTAGCGGTGGTTTGCACGCCAGCACGTTTTTTGTTTTCATCTAAAAAGGCTTGTCCTTCTTTAATCATAGGTGCATATTTAATTCTATTGGCTTCAGCTTCAGCCTTGTTTTTACTTTCAGAAGATTTTGTTAAAGCGTCGTTAATACATTTTTGTACTTGTTGTTGGCTTAAGGCAGTATTAGCCCCTTTAAATGCTTCTTTAAGTCCTTTTAGTAGCGCATCGTAGTTAAGCGAGCTTAAGCCCGTTGCTTTTAAACCACTTCCAATTGAAATACCGAAGGCATAACTTGTAGTATCTAAACTTGATTTTAATCCCGTGATTGTTGTAGAGGTTTTGCCTGCAATTGTTGTTTTTTTAGCTACAGGTTTTTTACTTACTGTTTTTTTTGTTTGTGCAAACGATGCGATAGCCATACCCGACACGAACACCATTAAGAAAACTTTTTTCATTCTTTAAATTTTAATTATATTTTTAAGTTTAAATGGGATGACTTATAGGTCCGAAGATACAAAACTATAAAACAATAAAACCCCGAAATATCCGAGGTTTTATGATTATAGAATAATTTCGCTTAGAAACGTTCGTCTGCTTTGAAGAAGAAGTTACCTTCTATTTCTGCATTCTCATCAGAATCTGAACCATGAACTGCATTTGCATCAATAGATTTAGCATATTTCTGACGGATGGTACCTTCTGCAGCTTCAGCTGGGTTAGTAGCGCCGATTAACTTTCTGAAATCTTCAATAGCGTTATCTTTCTCTAAAATTGCAGCTACAATTGGTCCAGAAGACATGAAGCTTACCAAATCTTTGTAGAAAGGACGTTCAGCATGAACTGCATAAAACTGACCAGCAGTTTCATCAGTGAGTTTAGTATATTTTAATGCAATGATTTTGAAACCTGCATTGGTAATGTCGTTTAAAATAGCTCCAATATGGCCGTTTGCTACTGCATCAGGCTTAATCATGGTAAATGTTCTGTTAGTGCTCATTGTGTTTAAATATCAAATTTTGTGCAAAAATACGTTTTAATTGAGGAATAATCAACTGTTTAGATCGTAAGGGCTGTTGTTTAATGCCGATACCATTCATCTCGCTGCCTAATATTATATAAGATTATTCTGTAACAAATTGTTTTTCAATTACTTGTATTTATTTTAACAAGGCCTCCATCAGCTGCTTAAAATTCTTTAATCCTAGAGTAAAAATCCTTAGCTTTGCAACGCAAAAAATATATGCTTACATTAACAGAGTTAAAATCCTTATTGGCAACGCCACAAAGAATCGTGATTACTACACATCACAAACCAGACGGCGACGCACTAGGTTCATCGTTGGGTTTGTATGGATACCTAATTCAAAAAGGTCATCATGTTAAAGTGATCACACCTACCGACTATCCGAGCTTTTTGCATTGGATGCCCAACAATTCTGATGTAATTATTTTTACCGAAGCGCAGGAAGAAGCTGCGAAGTTAGTAAATGAAGCCTCAATCATCTTCTGTTTAGATTTCAATACGCTAAGTAGAATAAACGAATTGGGTGAATTGGTTAGGGCGGCTGGTGCAAAAAAAGTAATGATCGACCACCATTTGGAACCGGAAGATTTTGACGATTACCGCCATTGGGATATTAATGCCTGCGCAGCAGCTCAATTGGTTTACGATTTTATTGTGAATCAATTAGAGGATAAGGGTGGCATAAATAAAGATGTCGCATCTTGTTTATATACGGGCATCATGACTGATTCTGGTTCGTTCCGTTTTGCATCTGCAACCTCAGAAGTTTATCGCATTGCTGCCAACCTAATCGATTTGGGTGCTGAGCACGATAAAATTCATCAATTGGTATATGATAATGCAAGCGAAAATCGTTTACGTTTCTTGGGTTATTGCTTATCAAACAAACTAGAGGTTTTGAGAGAATACAATACCGCCATAATTTCGGTAACGAAAGATGAGCTGGCACAATATCATAGCGCAACGGGAGATACGGAAGGGGTAGTAAATTACGCACTTTCCATCAACGGCATCCGTTTGGCGGCTTTAATTGTAGAACGATCAGATAAGGTTAAACTATCCGTTCGCTCTACCGGAGATTTTCCAGCCAATGAAATCTGTAAAAAATATTTTAATGGTGGAGGCCACAGAAACGCCGCAGGTGGTGCAGCAGAAAAACCACTAAATGTAGTGGTAGATGAATTTAAATCCATTTTGGAAGAATATAAAAATCAACTCATTGCATAAAGCAACAGGCAAATAAAAATTAAAAGTTTTAAAACAACAAAATGAAACCATCATAATTTTTCCAACCCCAAAGAGGGATAAATAAACCGAGCTAGCGCGTTCTTGAACACAATGGCGAAATTTATACGTGAAAAATCTGATAGCTTCATCACAATTAAAAAACAAATTATACAATAGATGAAAAAAGGAATTATTATTCTGGCAGCAGCAACTTTAGGTTTAGCTGCTTGTAACAAGTTTGAAAAAGGTGAGGGCGACATGACCTACAAGATTTACAAAAGCGAAGGAAAGGCAAAAATCCAAGAGGGCGATTTTGTAAAATTAAACGGTATTCAAGTTATCGAAACCAAAAGCAATGGCGATTCTACATTGGTAAATACCTATGATAACGAGCGTCCGGCGTTTTTCCCAATCAGCAAATCGATGTTTAAAGGCGATATGGTTGCGGCATTAAAATTATTAGGTGAAGGCGATAGCGCAACTTTCAAATTGAATTTAGATTCAATGGCTAAATATTCGGGCCAACCTAAACCAACTGGTACTAAAGATAACTACGCCACTTTCACCGTAAAAATCGAAAAGGTTTTGCATAAAGCAGCTAATGAACCAGATTCTACTTTTGAGAAAAAGAAAAGAGCGTTTTTCGAAACAGAATACAAAGCTTTAATTGCTAAAAACAAGGCTTCCGAAGAAGGTAAAATCAAAAAATATGTTTCTGATAATAACCTAAAAACCACCACATCTGCATCAGGCTTACAATACGTAATCGAAGCAGCTGGAAATTCAGAAAGAGCAGCTTTAACAGATACGGTAATGGTTGATTACACTGGTCAGTTCACAAACAAAAAAGGCGATGGCAAAATCAACGTATTTGATACATCAAATGCTAAAATTGCTAAAGAGGCAGGTATCTTCTCTCCAATGGCACAATATGCTGCTCGTCCTTTAGTACTTGGTCAATTGGCTCCAGGATTTATCGAAGGTGTTCAATTAATTGGTGTGGGTGGTAAAATCAAAATTGTTATCCCATCTAAATTAGGTTACGGTGAAAACGGTGGTGGTCCAATCAACCCATTCACTCCATTGGTATTTGATATTGAGTTAAAAGGAATCAAAAAAGGTTCGGCAGTTGCACAAATGCCAGCTCCAGCAATGGCACCAGCTACCAAATAATA
This sequence comes from Pedobacter yonginensis, assembly GCF_003173595.1. GTDB lineage: Bacteria > Bacteroidota > Bacteroidia > Sphingobacteriales > Sphingobacteriaceae > Pedobacter > Pedobacter yonginense. The sequence goes on along the minus strand of NZ_QGNZ01000003.1, from coordinate 454,123 downwards.
GCGGTAAAATTAACCCATAAAGCAAAAGGCTTAGGATTTTTACATCTTAAGCCTTTTGCTTTTTTATAGAAACTGCGATTTTATGTCCTAGTCAGCCCAGTGTTTGTAAGGATTTAGGGTTAGATTGGAGTTGTAATACTTCTGATCTTCAGTTACTTCTTGATCAATCCATTCTGGAAGATCAAATGCCTCATCTTCACTGGTCAGTTCAATTTCGGCTACCATTAAACCAAAATTATCGCCTAGAAACTCATCAACCTCCCAAACCTTTTCTCGGAAAGTGATTACATATCTGATTTTCTCGAGTTCTGACTCTGCAAAATTATCCAACAATTCAGTGGCTTCGCTTAATGGGATTTCATATTCATATTCCAAACGAGAGGCACCTGTAGAAATGCCCTTAATCGTTAAAAAGCCTTTAGTTTCTGTGGTTCTTACCCTAATGGTTTTGTTCGGATCAGTTAAGATATAGCCCTGCCTAAAATGCTGTCCAATCGGTTTATCAACTTCGAGCCATTGTTCGCGATTGATTAAAAACTTTCTTTCTATCTCCTGTCCCATAGCTGCTTACTTAGCTCTTTTTTGTAAGTCTGATACCAATATGCTCATGAGCCTTCCGATGGGTTGTTTACCTCTGTATGTGATAATTTTAAGTAAACTGGCATCTTTCGGAACTTGTAATGCCGCTGTATATTTTGGATAAAACCGATCTGGAGTAGAATTATCAAAACTGTAGTAAATGTCTAAATTATCCACTTCTGGTGTCAATTCGATTAATAATTGTTTATCTGCGCTGCGTTTTACGGTAACGATAGGATCGTAAATTGCAGGACTGTATTTCACTTCTGCCAAGTCTAAACGTTTAAAATGTTGTTCAGTTCTATCCACAAAGTTTGTCCAGTTTTTCTTTTCAATAGGGCTCCAAATGGATTCAGATATGGCGAAAGCCCTAGGCCAAAGCATATATTCTACCTGACGGAAATTATACACTTGTTCTGTCCATAAATTGGCTTGGGCACCGATAATGTATTGTGCATTAACACCAGCTGGTGTCGGATTAAACTGATACACCTTATTTAATCGGAGTGAGGCATACACCCTAGGCTCGGTGCTTACATCGGCCTGCATATAATCTAAATAGGCAAAATCTGTTGGGCTCATCACTACATTATGTTTATCGTTAGCGGCTTGGATCCCGTATTTCATTCCCCTCCAGCTCATTACTGCAGCCGTTGGAGAAATCCCGCCGTCTAAAATTTCATCCCAGCCCATAAACTTTTTACCCTTGGCCACTACAATTTGCTCTACTCGTTTTTCAAAATACGCCTGTACCTGTGGGATGGTTTTTAACCCTTCGCGCAGCATGAGTTGTTTTACCTGATCGTTCTTTTCCCAATAATTATGAGAAGCTTCATCGCCACCCATGTGTATGTATTCAAAAGGGAAGAGTTGTGCTATTTGCGTAATCACAGTATCTAAAAAGCTATATACCTTTTCATTTGCTGGGCACAGCGTATTGTCTACAAGCGCAATTGGTGGCGCGCCCCTACTCCAATCCATAATTTTTTCTCCCGAACGGACTTTATAATTTACCGATTCAGGTGTGCATGATAATTCTGGATAAGAGGCGATTACGGCTAAACTATGGCCTGGAACATCAATTTCAGGAAGAATGTTTACAAAACGTTCTTGCGCATATTGAACAAGTTCTTTTATATCTTCTTGGGTGTAAAAGCCACCATAGGTTCTAGGTTCGTCTGCCGTAGGGGGGATGAAATCGCCAAAAGTTCCAGTTTTTTTAACGCTCCAAGCGCCTACTTCAGTAAGCTTAGGCAGGCCCTTTATTTCAATTCGCCAGCCCTCATCATCTGCCAAATGCAAATGAAGCAGATTAAATTTATAGCGCACCATATCATCAATAAAGTGCTTTACTTCTTCTTTGGTGAAAAAATGGCGGGCTACATCGAACATTAATCCTCGCCAGCCCAGTTTTGGGTAATCTACAATATCCACACACGGTAATTTCCATTTCACATTGTTTACCAGTTCTTTGCTTTCTATCTCTGCCGGAAATAATTGTATGAGCGATTGCACCCCGTAAAAAATTCCTGCGGGTTTATTTGCAGTAATTACAATCTGTGTAGGGTTTACATTTAATTTGTAGCCTTCCGCACCCAATTGGGCATCAGGTTGACCATTTAAAATTAATTTTATGGTTGGATGTGAGGAATTGTTTAGGGTGCTTACGAATTTTCCTGTCGCCGTTGTAATTCTACTCGAAAGAAAGCTGATAGACTGCTTTAAATCACCCTCTTTCTGTGCTTGAATAATTACGTTTTCTGGTAAGGTAAATGATCCAGACTTCTTCATCAACGAAACCGGCTCTGGAATAATGGCTATGGGTGTTTGAAAAAGAGCGTTTTCAGCATCGCCAGCCTCTGTTTCGGTTACAATGTTTTGTGCAAATGTATTGGCTGTAAAGATACAGCAAGAGATAATCAGGAATAATTTCTTCATCAATAATATAAACTACGAATTAATTGAATAAGTATAATCCGCAATTTATTAAAAAAAGCTTTAATTATGTCGAGACAGGGGATTATAGATTGATTTTTATCGCATTAATAAAGGCCTCATGCAAATTTTTGCTAAATGGACTTTTCTGATCTTTCAATCTTTCTGGATGCCATTGCACGAAACACAAAAATGATTTCCCTTCTGGATAGAGGCGTTCCATGGCTTCGGTAACGCCATCTGGAGAAATGGCACTCACAATTAAACCTTTACCTGTTTTATCGGTGCTTTGATGGTGATTGCTGTTCACCATCCCTTTATCAGTATTTACAATTTGGTTTAACCATGAGGATGGATTTACGATGATTTCGTGGTAACGATCTGATTGATCGGGCATTTTTGCGTGGTTAAATTTGCCCCATGCAGCAATATCAGGAATTAACGTGCCACCAAAATATACATTGCCAACTTGCATTCCACGACAAATGCCCAATACAGGAATTTGGTTCTCCTCCGTGTAGGATAATACTCTAAATTCAAATTTATCACGTTCCTCATCGATGTCATCTTCATAGCAGTATTCGTAATATTCTGATCGATTATAAAATCTTGGATGCACGTCTTCGCCACCCGTTAAAACAATGCCATTGCATTTTTTAATGGCATCAAAATTCTGGAATTTATAACCTAAACGTATAATTTCCAAGTTTTCGCCGAAAGATAAAACCCAGTTACTATAAATTTCAAATTTGCTGCAATCGGTTACCCCTATAATTATTTTTTGATTCATCGTATTTCTTGGCAGATGGTAATGGAAGTCCAAAATAGCATATTTAACAATAGCCATTGGTATTGCTTGCCGAAAATATAAAATTCTTACAAACAACGCGCTTATTCAAAAAATGAGAGACGCCCTAACATTTCTAATGTTTGAAACAATACGCCACCAATTTATATTTATTGAACAGATAACATTATATTGGCTATATGCAAACATTGCTTACTTCCGAACAGATGCGTAGGGCAGACGAGTTTACCATTGCAACTACGCCCATTGCCTCAATCGATTTAATGGAAAATGCCGCTAGAGCCTTCGTTAAAAGTTTTGTGAAAGACGAGTTCGACACCACCAAGAAGATCGCTATTTTTTGTGGAAAAGGAAATAATGGCGGTGATGGATTAGCGATTGCCCATATTTTAATTGCGAAGGGATATGAAAACATTAAAGTTTACATCATAAATTTTACTAAAAAGCAAAGCGATGATTTTGCCATAAATCTTCAACGAATAACAGAGACACAATGCGATCGATTTGAAATTAATCAAGTCTCTGATGTTAAACATATCGAAACAGACATCATTATCGATGCAATTTTAGGATCCGGGTTAAATAAGCCTTTAGAAGGTGCTTACCAAGACTTAGCACAATTGATTAATGGACTGAATAAAAAGGTTTATGCAGTTGATGTGCCTACTGGCTTTTTTGCAGAAGGCGAACTGCCCGAAAATTATAATGGCGTAAAGGCTTTTAAAGCCATCTGTTTCCAACGTCCAAAAATTAATTTTTTCTTTCCTGAGTCTGCACATGCCACCGAAAAATTTGAAGTTGTAGAAATTGGATTGGATGAAGACTTTATACAAAATGAGGCATCTGATTTCTGCTTAGTTGAAAAAAGGGACATTGAACAAATTTTGAAGCCGCGTAAACTCTTTACTCATAAAGGCACATATGGACATGCTTTAATTGTTGCTGGTCAGCCAAATACAATGGGTGCAGCTTTACTTTCAGTATCAGCCTGTTTGCATACAGGCGCTGGATTAACAACAGCCTGCATTCCGCAAAGTGGCTTAACTGCTCTAAATACCAGTATGCCAGAGGTGATGGCCTTAAGCCGTGATGAATATACCCGAATTGAAAACCCAGCTAAATATCAAGCCATTGCAATTGGGCCAGGTTTAGGGGTTTCAACAGAAAATGAAAAGCTTTTGGAAAGCTTAATTGCTTCTGAACAACCTTTGGTTATTGATGCAGATGCCCTAAATATTTTAGCTGAGCGACAGGATTTAATGAGCAAATTGACCGAGAACACTATTCTTACCCCACACATAAAGGAGTTTGATCGATTATTTGGCGAACATAAAACTTGGTGGCATCGGGTGCAAACGGCTAGGCAGGAGGCTCAGAAATTGAAAACCATCATCGTGCTAAAAAATCAGTTCACATTGATATGCTTACCAAATGGAAAAGTACACATCAACCCAACTGGTAACCCAGCCATGGCGCAAGGTGGAATGGGAGATGTTTTAACAGGAATAATTGTGGGTTTTATTGCCCAAAAATACACTCCCGATGAAGCGGTAATGATGGCTTGCTTTATTCATGGGCAGGCGGGAGACTTTTTAGCAAAGCGCAATTATGTAGTAACCGCAGCTAGCGTAGCCAAAAGAATTTCAAAAGAAATCAAAAAAATAATGGACTCTATTGATAAATAGTGGTTTTGATCTGTTTTTCTAATGATCTAATCTGAACAATCATAACCAAATGCTTTAATTTCTCTAAATAATTTGGCTGGTGTTTTGATTAGCAAACTCAATAATCAAAATCGGATAACGAAAATACAAACGAATTATGAGCACAAAAAGAGAGTACACTTTATCAGAACTCATTCTAGAGTCTGCAGAAAACCCTAATGAAAATGATTTCTTCGAATTAGAGAAACCTTCACTATTAGAAGTTAATATGAACAACCAAAAAATAATGGCTAAAGCAGGGTCGATGGTTGCTTACATCGGCAATATAGACTTTAAAAGAGAAGGCTTATTGAGTAAAGGCTTGGGTGGTTTATTAAAAAAGGCAATATCGGGAGAAGGAACCAAACTGATGCACGCCGCAGGCACAGGTAAATTGTACTTAGCTGATGAAGGCAAAAAGGTCAAAATTATCAAACTTCAAAACGAATCCATTTTTGTAAATGGTAACGATGTTTTAGCACTCGAAGAAAACATCAAAAATGAAATCAAAATGCTAAAAAGCGTGGCAGGAATGATGAGTGGCGGTTTGTTTCAAGTAAAACTATCTGGAAGTGGCTATATTGCCATAACAACACATGGCGAGCCAATTTTATTAAAGGTTACGGCCAATCAACCCGTTTACACCGATCCAAATGCTACAGTTGCTTGGTCAGAATTTCTATCGCCAAAAATAAAAACCAATTTAACATTTGGTTCATTTATTGGAAGGGGTAGCGGCGAGTCTCTACAAATGGAATTTTCTGGCGAAGGCTGGGTATTGGTACAGCCTTTTGAAGAAGTTAAATACCTGGAGAAAAAATAGTCTAAATAAAAAAAGGTCCTGTAATTTCATTAATTACAGGACCTTTTTCTTGGTGATTTATATGTTAAATTAAACTCCACCCATTACGGTTAGTTTATCCATTGTTGGATTAACACTTCCGCCTCTTGGTTCTACTGTTACCGCAAAAGCTTGTGCTTGTTCTATGGCTTGCATTTTCACTAACGCTTCTTTCGCTTTCTCATCGCCACCAAATACACCCAAGCTAACTGGTTTGCCATTTACTAATGCCCATAACTGATATTCATGTTCAGCATCTGTTTTAGGTAAATCCATCGCTACATAGTTTATTAAAACATTTTTATTCTGCTTATTCCAATATACCTTCATTTTGGAAGATGGACTAAATTTCTGTCCTTCCAATCGGATAGTTGCCCATTCTTTACTGTCGGTCATCTCGGCCATATTACTTAGGCCTTGGTTATCGAATTCCAATTTGCTCACTACACCTGCAAACTTTTGTTTATCTAAATTTAAGCTCGCAATTTGATTGTGGGCGTCGTTAAGTTTGTTGTAGGTGATAAAAAGGCTTGCAAGACTTACAATCAGCAATGCAACGCAAGCAACGAGTGCATATCGTAACGTTCTCACCTTGGTGTAATTTGTATCAAGTTGAACAACCTTCGTCTGTTCAGTTGTATTTGAATCCAATGAAGTTGAAGCAATATTTTGACTTTCCTTTTCTTCATTCAGTCCCAACAATTCAAATAATTTAGTTTCAACATCTGCCGATGGTTCAACTGCATTTTGCATAGCATATTGTTCCATAGCCTGCTCAATTGCAGCTATTTCATCTCTAACCTCGGGGTGGCGAGATGCCATTTCCTCAACTTGCACAGTTTCTTCCGGCGATAAATCACCTAAAACGTACAGTTCAAGTACTCCAGATTCGATATATGCTTTTAAATTTTCCACGCTCAATTAAAATTCCTTCTCAATTCTATAATAGCCAATCGGATTCGGGTTTTAACCGTTCCTAGAGGCAACTCTAATTTTTCTGCGGCCTCTACATGAGTAAAGCCCTTGTAATAAACCAAATCAAGAACCGCCTGTAAATCAGGTTTGAGGTTCTCTACAAGTTGTTTAACGCCAAGTACATCGGGGTTAAACGTTACCTTGTTTTGATCATCAACAAAACTTACGTTATTTTCGATGTCTTGGTTTTTGAGTGAATTCTTAAAATCTTTAGATCGTAGTTTGTCTATAGAGAGATTTCTGGCGATATTCATCATCCAGGTAAATAAACGTCCCTTCGTATTGTCATAGTGTGATGCCGATTGCCAAATTTTTACAAAAGTTTCCTGAAGTACGTCTTCCGCAAGTTCGGTATGTGTTATAATGCGTGATATTACGCCATATAACGACGATGAATACATGCTATATAGTGTTTTTAGAATTGCAGGGTCTTTCGATTGCAATGCCAAAACAAGTTCAGGCTCGGATAGGGTTATTTTCTTTAATGCACTCACTATTGGTTACTAAGATACAATACTGAACAACAAAACCAAAAAAATGTTTTGAGAACATATTCCTTTTTAGAGTTCGATTTTGCTGAAATTAAATTGAAGATTGTATGTCTATGCAATTCCCTCTATTGGAAAAAGGTGTTTTTCTGCGTGATAAGACGACCTTACCAAAGGCCCACTTTCTACATATTTTAAACCCTTAGCCAATCCAACTTCTTTATACATTGCAAAAGTGTCTGGGTGAATCCAATCTACCACAGGGTGATGGTTTCGTGTGGGTTGTAAATATTGTCCTAAAGTAAGAATATGTACGCCATTAGCAACCAAATCATCCATGGCCTCAAAAATGTCATCTTCGGTTTCTCCTAAACCCAGCATAATACCGGTTTTGGTTCTTAAACCAAATTCAGATATTCTTTTTAAAGCCTCTAAACTCCTATCGTATTTTGCTTGGATACGCACCTGCCTGGTTAGGCGTTTAACCGTTTCCATGTTGTGAGAAACCACTTCAGGTCTTTCCTCTAAAACTCGATATAGGTTATCCCATATTCCTCTGAAATCTGGAATCAATGTTTCGAGGGTAGTAATTGGACTTTCTTTACGGATGGCTTGAAGCGTTTCTGCCCAAATGATCGAACCACCATCTTTTAAATCATCACGATCTACAGAGGTAATTACACAATGCTTTACACCCATTAACTTAACGGAGTTGGCTACACGATTAGGCTCATCAAGATCAACAGCTAATGGCCTGCCCGTTGCAACCGCACAAAAAGAACAACTTCTGGTACAGATATTACCTAAAATCATAAAAGTTGCGGTACCTGCACCCCAGCATTCGCCCATGTTCGGGCAATTACCACTTTCGCAAATGGTATGAAGTTTATGTGTATCAACCAAACTCCTAACTTGGGCATATTCCTTTCCAACAGGTAATTTTACACGCAGCCAATCTGGCTTACGTTTAACTTCAGTTACAGCAGGTACTACCGGTAAATCGATCATAATACAAAGTTAAGGATTAGGATTGAAATGTAGCAATGTTCGAATGTTAGCGCGTTGTAATGTTTTTATGCCTCAATGTGGAAAAGAATAGCCACAAATTTTGCGCTATAAATCAAATGCAGTTCCTATGATTTGTAAACTCCATAAAAATTCTTTTCGAGCGATATTTATCGGAACAATTTGCTTCTGTTAAATATTTTTATATTCTTTGTTATTTGGCAACATCGAAGAATTGAGATTTCAATAGGTTTTAATGATGTGATCCAAAAATATTTTTCTAACCATATCCTTTATCATAAATGAAGAAAATCAAAATTGTATTTTTTTTCATCCTTTCACTAAACATTTCGGTTGCTTTTTCTCAAAACGATTCCAAAAGAAATCGCTTTATTAACGATTTGATGAGCAAAATGACTATTGATGAAAAAATAGGTCAACTCAATCTTATTTCACCGCCGGGAAATATTCAAACGGGTGCCGCGGTAAGTGAGGATGCTGAGAAATACATCAAAGAAGGAAAGTTAGGTGCTGTGCTTAATATGACAACACTTAGCCGCATCAAAAAAACGCAAGAAATAGCAGTTTCACAGTCTCGTTTGAAAATACCACTCATTTTCGGCTTAGATGTTATACATGGTTACAAAACCGGTTTTCCTATTCCATTGGCGCTTTCTGCCTCTTGGAGACCCAATTTAGCCGAAAAAGTAGCGCAAATTTCTGCAAAGGAGGCTTCTGCAGATGGAATTAATTGGACTTATTCTCCCATGGCAGACATTGGTAGAGACCCAAGGTGGGGAAGGGTAGCAGAGGGGGCAGGAGAAGATCCTTTCCTAGCATCTAGAATTACGGAGTCCTTTGTAAGAGGCTATCAAGGCAATGACCTTTCGCTTAACAATACCATTCTCGCTTGTGTAAAACACTTTGCATTATATGGCGCTTCTGAAGCGGGACGAGATTATAACTCGGTAGATATGAGTAAGAATCGAATGTATAACGAATATTTTCCGCCATATAAAGCTGCGATTGATGCAGGGGTAGGATCGGTGATGACTTCATTTAATGATATTAATGGCGTTCCTTCAACCGCTAACAAATGGTTGCTCACCGATGTACTGAGAAAGCAATGGGGATTTAATGGTTTCGTGGTGACAGATTTTACAGCCATTAAGGAATTAATCGCACACGGTTTGGGAGACAATCAGCAAGTTGCTGCCAGAGCATTCCAGGCCGGGACAGATATGGATATGGTGGGAGAGGACTTTCTAAAAACCCTAAAAAAATCTTTGGATGAAGGTAAAGTTTTAGAAGAAGACATCAATAAAGCGTGCAGAAGGATTCTAGAAATGAAGTATAACTTGGGTCTGTTTGATGATCCTTATCGTTATATTGATGAGAAGAGATTGAAAACAGATATTTTAACGGCTGAGCACCGAAAAATCGCTAGAGAAATTGCTGCTCAGACTTTTGTTTTAATGAAGAACGACCAAAATGCACTTCCGTTTAAGAGAACAGATAAAATAGCCTTTATAGGGCCTTTGTTGGATGACCAGATCAATATGCCCGGCACTTGGGCTGTAGCTACCGATTATAGGGAATCTATCACTTTGAAAGCTGCATTAGAGGAACTTAAGGAAAAGAATAATTTCTACTTTTCAAGAGGTTGCAACATCACAGAAAATGTTGAGCTCGAAAAAAATTCATACATCGAATTTGCTAAAGAACAGCCTAAAAAATCGCCCGAAATTTTATTGCAAGAAGCTATCGAAACAGCAAAAAAAGCAGATAAGATCGTTTTAGTGTTGGGCGAAGCTTCAGAAATGACAGGAGAATGCTCCAGCAGAACGGATATTCGTTTTCCAGGAAATCAACTTTCGCTGCTTCGTGAAATGAAAAAATTAGGTAAGCCAATCGCAGTTGTTTTATTTACCGGCAGACCTTTGGATCTTACTAACATGATCGATTATCCAGATGCTTTACTGAATGTTTGGTTTCCAGGTATAGAGGCTGGGCATGCCATAACAGATGTTTTGTTTGGACAAGTGAATCCGTCAGGTAAATTGAGCATGACTTTTCCCCGTTCTGGAGGGCAGATACCGATTTATTACAATCATAAAAATACTGGAAGACCATTAGAATTTACGGATAATCGTTTCGAAAAATATAAATCGAATTATCTTGATGAAAAGAATACGCCATTGTTTCCATTTGGTTTTGGGTTAAGTTATACTCAATTTAAATATGGCGAGTTACAGTTATCTAAAGGCCAATTACAAGGAAACGAAACGCTAAAGGTTAGTATTGCCATCTCAAATATTGGAAACTACGATGGTGAGGAAATTGTACAACTCTACATCAGGGATAAAGTTGCCAGTATTACGCGTCCGGTTAAAGAACTTAAAGGTTTTAAAGCGGTTTCGCTAAACAAAAATGAAACCAAAACCATCACTTTCGATATCACTCCAGAATTACTAAAATTTTATAACGAGGAATTAACGTACGACTGGGAGGAGGGTGAATTTGATATTATGATTGGAACTAATTCTCAAAATTTAACCACTAAAACTATATTATGGAAAAAATAAAATTTTTAGCACTGCTTTTTGCCTGGCTTCCTATTGCCTTATTTGCACAAAAACCCAATGAAGCGAAAGTTAAAGAACAAATCCCGATTATGGGGGTAAAAAAAGGGCTATCTGATGCAGATTTAATGGAGACTGTACAAAAACAAACTTTCCGTTTCTTTTGGCACTACGGCCATCCGGTATCTGGCATGGCTAGAGAAAGAAGCAATACCGTTAACGCTAACTATTACTGGGATTACATCAATCAAGCATGGGATGAACCTAATCTAAGTAAAGGAACTTTCGGGCCAGAAGCCATCGCTGTGGGTGGAACTGGTTTCGGTATTATGAGTACCGTTGTTGCTGTGGAGCGGAAGTGGATTTCGAGAGAAGCTGGATTGGATAGAATTATTCAAATTGCAGATTTCCTGACCAAGGCAGATCGTTTTCATGGGGCTTTTCCGCACTTTATGGATGGCACAACGGGAAAAGCCATTCCTTTCGGAAGGCTTGATGACGGTGCAGATTTAGTAGAAACCTCCTACCTTATGATGGGCTTTTTATGTGCCAGAGAATATTTTAATCAGAACACCACCAAAGAACTCTACCTTAAAAAAAGGGTAAATGATATGTGGGATACCATCAATTGGAACTGGTTTACCAATAACGAGAAAAAACTCTACTGGCATTGGTCGCCCTATCAAGGTTTTGATATGAATTTTCCGATTTGGGGCTGGAACGAGGCCCTAATTACTTACCTTATGGCAGCTTCCTCTAATTGGCATCCCATTTCTAGAGATGCTTATAACGGCACCTGGGCAGGATCTACAGGGTTTAAAAATGGAAAAAAATATTATGGCTACGAACTCCCTTTAGGCAATTATGATTCTGATAAAGGTGGGCCACTTTTCTTTGAACAATATACATTTCAAGGCATTGATCCAAGAGGATTGAAAGATAGTTTAAATGTAGATTATGAAGTACAAACCAGAAATCATACACTGATAAACAGGGCCTATTGTATCGAAAATCCAAAGAAACACGTTGGCTATAGCGAAAAATGTTGGGGGCTTACCGCTGGAGACAGCTATAAAGGTTATATCGCACACAGCCCTGATAACGATTTTGGGGTAATTCAACCCACAGCAGCAATCTCATCTATGCCATTTACACCAAAAGAAAGTATGCAAGCCATGCGTTATTTCTACGAAGAATTGGGTAATAAAATATGGGGAGAGTATGGTTTTCATGATGGATTCCATCTAGGTAAAAATTGGTCATCAAATACTTATTTGGCGATAGATCAAGGTCCGATTGTGGTTATGATTGAAAACTATAGAACGGGCTTGCTTTGGAAATTGTTTATGAACACTCCAGAAATTAAAACCGGGCTAAAACGACTAAGTTTCACCACCAATAGCCCTTTACTAAAAAAATAAGATTATGAGTAGCTTTAACCTAACTTCAGAACAAATTGCCCAATATCATCAAGATGGGTTTATTATCGTTAATCGGTTTTTATCGTCAGAAGAGGCTCAGAAACTTCACTCAATAGCGGTAAATGATGATGTGATGAAAAAAAATGCTTTTGATTTAAACGATCAAACTGGTAAAAAGACAAAATTAAGCCTTTGGTACACCCCAAGTAATGATACCTATGGACTACTGACCAAGTCTGATAGGATGATTCATAATGTAGATAAGTTGCTAGATGGAGACGCAGCCGTTTGTCACTTTCACTCTAAACTGATGCAGAAAGAGCCAAAAGTAGGGGGTGCTTGGGAGTGGCACCAAGATTATGGATATTGGTATAAAAACGAATTTTTATTTCCAGAGCAGATGATTTCTGTAATGATTGCCATTACTGATGCCAATAAAGAAAACGGCTGTTTACAAGTCATAAAAGGAACCCATAAAATGGGAAGGGTAGAACACGGATTTTCTGGCGAGCAAGTTGGTGCCTCTCAGCGCTATGTAGATTTGGCGTTGAAAACCATGGAACATGTTTTCGTTGAATTAAAAGCTGGAGATGCCTTATTTTTTCATCCCAATTTACTGCACCGTTCGGAAGCCAATACATCAGATTTTCCTAGGTGGAGCTTAATCTCCTGCTATAACCGAGCCTCTAACATCCCTTATAATGAACCAAACCTAAGTTGTATAAAACCTATTGAAACCGTTGCAGATGAGGCATTGATGACCAGTGCATCAGAAGGGCTATCCGGCAGTACAGACTTTTTAATTAAAGAAAAGGATGAGGCACTTAAATAATGAAGATTAAAGTTTTAGCCACCCAATGGGGAAGTGGATCTTGGTCTGCTTCCTATTTTTTAGATTATGTTAAGGCGAATGATTATGCAGGTATAGAAATTAATATGCCTCAAGATCAGCAATACGTTTCTGAGTTTCTGTTGAAATTGGATGAAATAAGAGCTACTGAAGATTTTACGTTTGTAGGTCAGGCAGTTTTAGCCTATCAGAACGAAGGTTTTCAGGATCATTTAAAAAGGTATAAGCGTAGGCTGGAAGAAGTTATTTTGTTAAAGCCAGATTTTATTAATGTGCAAACAGGGACAGATTTTTTCAGCTTTGATGAAAATTGTGCGTTTATTGAATGTGCTCTGGAGCTTTCTGAAAAAAATGATGTTAAGATCATCCATGAAACACATCGTGGGAAGTTCTCCTTCCATAGCTTAAAAACGTTAGAATACTTAGAGAAATTCCCTGAATTAGAACTTACCGCAGATTTATCCCATTGGTGCAATGTATCGGAAAGTTTATTGGTGGGGCAAGACGAAATTTTGGATAAAATTTTCCCCAGGGTAAGGCATGTACATGCCAGAATAGGTTTTGCACAAGCCTCACAGGTCAATCATTTTATGGCGCCAGAATGGACAGCGACTACAGCACAATTTTTGCATTGGTGGAAACAAATTTTGGAAGCCAATGAAGGGAAGGAATTCACCTTTTTAACGGAGTTCGGCCCACAGCCCTATCTGCCAAGCCTGCCTTTTAGTGGTGTGCCTGTAGCAGACCAATGGGAATTGAACTTAAAAATGAAAGATTTCTTGCTTCAGAATCTATAATCGGGTAAGCATAAGGGAATTCAATAGGTTTTCTCATGTGGTTTTAATGTAGTTTTTGTAATTAAGTCGAAATAGGATTTATTTTGGAATAAATTTTGTCTGAAAGGATATCTGATGTGGTATAATTTCTAATTATTTAGCAATATTTTAAGTTTTAATCGCTTAAAATTCGTGTCATAATTCAAATCATTCTAAATTTGTAACTCCTTTAAGATAAGATGACAAAAAAGAAAAAGACAGTTGGTAAAACTGACGCAGATGTAATTTTAATAGGGGCTGGCATCATGAGTGCAACCCTTGGGGTTTTGTTAAAACAACTAGAGCCTAATTTAAGTATAGAAATTTACGAACGCTTAGATATTGCAGCAGCAGAAAGTTCTGATGCCTGGAATAACGCAGGTACGGGTCACTCGGCTTTTTGTGAATTAAATTACACGCCCGAAAAGAAAGATGGAACGGTTGAAATTAAGAAAGCCGTGCAAATTGCAGAGCATTTTGAGGTTTCCAAACAGTTTTGGTCTTATTTGGTTGAAAAAGGATTAATTTCTGATCCAGAAAACTTCATTCGTAAAATTCCGCATATGAGTTTTGTGTGGGGGAAAAAGAATGTAGATTATCTTAAAAAACGTTACGATGCCTTGCAAACATGCGATTTGTTTAAGGATATGGAGTACACCGAAGATACTGAGGTTGTTAAAGATTGGGCTCCATTGATTATGGATGGGCGTAAGAAGGGTGAAAAAGTGGCTGCAACCAAAATGGATTTGGGTACTGACGTAAATTTTGGTTCGCTTACCCGCGATATGTTCAATAATCTTAAAGAGCAAGCGCATGTAAATCTTTATTTTAATCACGAAATTCGCGATTTAACGAAAAATAAGGATGGGAATTGGGTTATTAAAGTAAAAGATTTAGAAAGTGGTGATAAGCGTAAGCGTGTTGCCAAGTTTGTATTTATCGGTGCTGGTGGTGGTTCTTTGCCACTGTTAGAAAAATCTGACATCCCTGAAGGAAAAGGTTTTGGTGGTTTCCCAGTGAGTGGGCAATGGCTAAAATGTACCAATGAAGAAATTATTGCCAAACATCACGCGAAAGTTTATGGCAAGGCTGCGGTTGGTGCACCACCTATGTCGGTTCCGCATTTAGATACCAGAATGATTAATGGTAAACAAGCCTTATTGTTTGGTCCTTATGCTGGTTTTTCCACTAAATTTTTAAAAAATGGTTCGTTCTTAGATTTGCCAAAATCAATCAAATTTAACAACATCCGCCCGATGCTTTCGGCAGGCTTACATAATCTTGATTTGACGAAATATTTAATTGAGCAGGTTAGACAATCGCCTGAAGATAGACTGGAAGCCCTAAAAGAATATCTTCCAAAAGCAGAGCTAAAGGATTGGGAATTGGAGTACGCCGGTCAGCGTGTTCAAGTAATCAAAAAGGATGAGAAGCAGGGCGGTATTTTAGAGTTTGGAACTGAAGTGGTAAATGCGTCTGATGGTTCTATTGCGGCGCTTCTTGGCGCATCGCCAGGTGCATCTACAGCAGTATCTATTATGCTGGATTTGTTAGAGCGTTGTTTCAAAGAAGATTTGGAGACCCCAGAATGGCAAGCGAAGATTAAAGCAATGATTCCTACTTACGGTAAAGCATTGGCCAATGATGAAACGCTTTGCAAAGAAACAAGAAGCAGAACTTCTAAAATTTTAAAAATAGAACACGCTTAATCTTCTATTAGATTATTGGTTGGTATCACCGCACGCAAATACAGCATAAGTAATTTTTAAATCTCTTTCAGAAGCCTCGGTTCGTGCTTTCACGAACCGAAAAAGCTGTGAGGGGGAAAGACCGAAGCAAGCCAATATCCATTAAGATGCTGAAATTAATTCAGCATGACGGATGTCTTCTAAGAGATCGTTATAGGAAGTCGTCACCCTGAATTTATTTCAGGGTCTTAGCTGGGTTTTTAAATGTATTTTCGGTGCGCATAAGGATAAACCAATTTTGATCCCATTAAGATGCTGAAATTAATTCAGCATGACGTAAGGGTCTGGAAAATCCTTTTCAGGTGTTGTCGAGCTTGTCTTATAAATCAACCTGCGCTTGCAAAATTATACTTTGCAATGCGAACGCACCCAACACGTTAATTGATTTACTTCAATTGCAAATTAAACCCGATGGCACGGAAAGCCGCTATTTTTCATAGCGCTTGGAGAAACAGCGGGACAGAACCTAGCCGATAGACCACAGCTATTGCTTTTCAAATATTTAAAAGCGAAGTTTTAAGCGGCAATTACCTCTGCAACTTCTTCTGGAGAAATATCGCTGTGTGAAGATTCTAAAACGCAATCTCCATCTTTAATTAATAATATTTGAGGTGATTGATGTGCAACTTGAAAGATATCAGCGATTTTATTTGAGATTTCTCTATAGCTAATTAAATCTAGAAAATAAAGTTTGGTATCTTCTGGAATAACTTCCCAATTGTACTCAAAATTCTTTTTTGCCATCATGCTGATTGAGCAACGCGTACTGTGTTTAAAGATAAGGCTGAAACCACTTGAGTTTTTAATCTCATCTAGCTGTTCCATCGAAGTTAAGTTAACCCAAGTCATGATATGATAAATATTTATTTACAAAGCAACAATTGCAGACAAACTATTGTTCTGCAAAATTTCGTAAGCGGTAAGTTATGAGATTGAAATGAAGATTAATTTCTTCTGCGTCTGCCTTCTGGATAAGAACCATAAGCTGGACAAAGTTTAGAAGAACAAGATTCTAAAATGGTAATGGTGCAAAACACCGCCAATAATAAGATGGCAACTTTTTTCATCTGATGCAATTTTTAAAACTCTAATGTACAAATATTTATTAAAACCTAGGTTTAAATGTTTGCAGAAAAATCGGCCATTTTAATTGCTGTTATAGCCGCCTCATCGCCCTTATTGCCATGTTTACCACCTGCTCTATCTTGAGCCTGTTCTAAGTTATTGGTGGTTAAAACGCCAAAAATAACTGGTTTACTGTATTTTATGCCAACATTTGTTACCCCTTGCGCAACTGCATCGCAAATAAAATCGAAGTGTTTGGTATCACCTTGAATCACACAGCCTAGGCAGATTACAGCGTCAATATCGCTTCTTTTATTTAATAAAATTTCGGCACCGCCAGTCAACTCAAAACTCCCCGGTACAGGAAACGAGTGAATATTTTCTTCTTTTACGCCATTTGCCAATAGTGTTTTTAATGCGCCATTATACAGGGCACCTGTAATTTCTGCATTCCATTCGGCTACAATAATTCCAAATGTATAGTTTGCTCCATTTGGAACGGTTGTATGAGAAAAATCAGATAGATTTTTTAATTGTGTTGACATGGGTGCAAAGATAGTGCTAAGCCTCCAATGTTGAAAGAAAGTAATGTTTAAATGTTGTAAGTTTATGTGCTTTGCCCAACACCGCAGTTTTAAAAAGAGAAAGAGGCTTTAACTAACCTGCGCTATCCTTAATGTAAGGACTAAGCTTATGGAAAGGATAAATTTTTAACTTTGGGCAAATATTCAATCAAAATTTATGAAAGTTTACGGAATTCCAAATTGCAATACAGTAAAAAAATCTCTCGATTGGTTAAAGGCGAATCACATTGATTTTGAATTTCATGATTTTAAGAAAAAGGGCATCACTACAGAGAAGCTGAATGAGTGGTGCAATACTTTTGGTTGGGATACGGTATTAAATCGCAAGGGTTTAACTTGGAAAAAACTAAGTAAAGAGGAGCAAGCGAAAATTGACAATCAAGACTTAGCAATTGCATATTTATTGGAAAATACAAGCGCAATTAAACGTCCCATTGTAGAAAATGGCGGCAAAGCCATATTGATTGGATTTGATGATGACAAATATGCGCAAACACTAGCCTAGTTGAGTTGTTTAATGTTAAAGTTTGTTAAAAGCGAGTTTTAACTGTTAAACTAAATTACTTTTGAATATGTATAGGCTAATCATTCTACTTTTCCTTGCGCTTCCTTTTAGCGGATTTACACAAACAGTTGCAACTGGTGCTGTTTTCGATTATAATAAAAAAACACTTTCATTACCTGGTGTTACGGTTAGAAATTTAACCACCAAGAAAACCTCAACCACCAACAATGCCGGTAAATACACCATTGGCGCTAATGTTGGTGATTTAATTGAATTTACTTTAGTAGGATATCATACAGATACCTTGTACTTAACAAATTTGTTGAACAGAACCATCTATCTTCCTGTAAAAAGCAATAGCCTAAGCGATGTAGATATTACTGCAGTAAAGATGAATAAGGAAATCTTGAATGCTAAAGATCCACTAGCAGAAAAATACACACTGCTTAACACTGGTGGCAATTTAGATCGGAAAAGAATGAAGGACAAAGTTGGGGGCTTAAATCTCAATTTGGGTTATGGTAAGTACAAAAGGCAGCAACGAAAAGAGGCTGATTTAGAGGAGCGAGAAGGTTATTTACAAGAAATAGATTATAATTTTACCGAAAAGGCTGTTACAGAACTAACAAAATTAGAGGGCGAAGAATTAAAAAATTTCATGATTATTTACCGCCCATCGGTAGAGCAGGTTAAAGCTGAAAGACCTTACCGTTACGCATTTTACATATCAAGGGCTTTTTATGCTTGGAAAAAATTAACTCCTCAACAAAGAAAACTTCAGGATTTGCCGAAACTCAAGGCAAACTAGAATTCCCTTCAAATTGGTAACATTATTTGCACAATGAGGGCTTAATGTGCAGATTTTTTATATTTACCAATTCTAACAACCTTATTATGAATTTAAGAATAAACAGACTAATCACTTTAAGTTTGATTTGTTGTTTAGTGGCGTTTAAAGTCTCTGCGCAACAAGCTTCAACCCCTACAACACCAGCCGCCAGCAACTATGTCCCTTCAGATGCTTTTGGCCCTCTATTTTACACACAAAATGGTAACGAATTCAGATCGGCCATGGGCACTCCCGGCCCGAAATATTGGCAAAACCGTGTTGACTACAACATTACGGCCAGTTTAGATGAAACAAAAAATACCATTACAGGTACAGTTACCATCACTTACAAAAATAATAGTCCCGATAAATTGCCGTATTTATGGTTGCAATTAGATCAAAATACCTTTAAGGAAACGTCGCGTGGCTATGCAATCACGCCAGGCAGAAGTCGTTATGGCGCCCAAGGGGAAAAATTTGATGGAGGCTACAAAATCCAGAATATTTCAGTTTCTCAAAAGGCGGCTCCTGTAAAATTCACCTCTTTAGTTGAAGATACGAGAATGCAGATTCGTTTAGATCAGCCAATGGCTGCAAATGGAGATTTGGTTACCATAAAAATGGATTATTCTTATGTTTTACCAAAAGAAGGATCGGATAGAACTGGACATTTGACCACTAAAAATGGGGAGATTTTTGCTGTTGCCCAATGGTTTCCACGCATGTGTGTTTATGATGATGTAATAGGCTGGAATACTTTACCTTATTGGGGCGGTGGCGAGTTTTATTGCGAATATGGCGACATCAATTTTGCCATTACAGCACCTGCAAACCATATTGTAATGGGTTCAGGAGAGTTGTTAAACCCACAAGAGGTTTTTACGCCAACACAATTACAAAGATGGAATGCCGCTAAAAATAGTGATGCAACAGTACATATTCGTACAGAAGCCGAAGTTACCGATCCTAAATCTCGTCCGGCTAAAGACAAATTAACTTGGAAATTTAAGATTACCAATGCTCGTGATGCCGCATGGGCCTCATCAAAAGCTTTTGTGTTAGATGCCGCTCGCATCAATTTGCCAAGCGGTAAAAAATCGTTGGCTGTATCTGCGCAACCTGTAGAAAGCAATGGAGTTGATTCTTATGGTCGTGGTGTAGAATATGTGAAAACAACCATCGAACATTACTCCACAAAATGGTTCGAATACCCTTACCCAATGGCCGTTAACGTAGCCACAAATATTGGTGGTATGGAATATCCTGGGATTGTTTTTTGCGGTTGGACAGCTAAAAAAGGAAGTGCATGGGGCGTTATCGATCATGAATTTGGACATACTTGGTTCCCAATGATTGTAGGTTCCAATGAGCGTAAGTTTGGTTGGATGGATGAAGGTTTTAATACCTTTATCAATGGAATATCATCTAAAAACTTTAATAACGGAGAATACAAACAACGCGATGCCAACATGAATGCAATTGGTAAAAGTGTTATCGGCAATCCGAGATATGAAAATATTATGTTGATGCCTGATGGCATGGCAGAAGCCAATATCGGAATTAACCTTTACAGCAAACCAGGTTGGGGCTTGAATATTTTAAGAGATCAAGTTTTGGGGGAAGATCGCTTTGATTTTGCTTTTCGCCAATACATTAAAAACTGGGCATTTAAACACCCAACACCTTATGATTTTTTCCGTTCGATGGAAAATGGAGCTGGCGAAGATTTAGCTTGGTTTTGGAGAAGCTGGTGGTTAAACAACTGGAAAATGGATCAAGCCGTTACCGATGTTTTGGCCGTTAAAAAGGATGGAAAAATTACAGGTTACACCATCAAGGTCGTTAATCTGGAAAAAATGCCAATGCCAATTATACTTCAAATTAAAACCAAAAGCGGAAAAACAGAAATTGTAAAAGTTCCGGTTGATGTTTGGATGAAAAACACCAGTTGGACAGTTCGTTATCCAACAACAGAGGAAGTGGTATCAGTCGTTTTAGACCCGAATAAAGTATTGCCAGACGGTAATGCCGACAACAACAGCTGGAGTTCGGGTGAAGGCAGTTCTGCAGCTACATCGACTGTTAATTTAGATCAATATGTTGGAGTATATTCAAGTGCAAAAATGCCGGTTAAAATTACGATTACAAAAGCTGATGGGAATTTAATGGTTCAGGCTACTGGGCAACAACCCTTCCCATTAACTTATGTTAGCGGTAATAAATTTTCTTTCGAAGAAGGTGGCGTCGATATGGATTTCGACTTAACTAAAAAAGAAGTAACCCTAAGTCAGGGTGGCGAAAGCTATGTTTTTGCAAAAGACAAATAGCGATTAAAATACATTCAAAATGCCCGGCAAAATTTGTCGGGCATTTTTTTTGCGCTGGGTTTGGCCTATGATGTAAGACGTAACACTGTTGCCGTACAATATAATTTCAGATAATTTATTTAATAATATAACTTTGTACAATGGCCGAAGCGCAAAAAAATAATCCTTTACATGGCATCACGCTAGAAAAAATCGTTACCGATCTTCAAACTCATTATGGTTGGGATAAATTAGGTATGCTCATTAAAATTGATTGCTTTAATAATAATCAAACCATCAAATCGAGCTTAAAATTTTTAAGAAGAATGCCTTGGGCACGCAAAAAGGTAGAGGGTCTTTATCTAGATACTTTTCATAAATAATTTCGGCCAATCATTATCAGCCTTATCCTACAAATGATGGTTTAAAACCTTCAGTTTAGCATCTTGCTGAATTTTCTGCTAAAGTTTTCACAAAAATTCATCTTAACTGTCACATTTTAGTTTTTCTGGTGTCTTATGTTTGTTGGCTATTTGGAAAAAAGCTAATCGTCAAACCAAACAAAAATTAAAATTTAGTTATGAAACCCTATTTATTAGCTATCCTATGCCTTTTATCTACGAAAGTCTTCGCACAACAAAGTATTCGCATTAGCGGACAGGTTGTAGAATCCAAAACCAGTCTTCCCTTAGAATATGCAGGTATTGTACTGTTCAGCAAAGCAGATTCAACCAAAAAAGTTGGTGTTGTTACCAATAAGAGGGGAGAATTTACTTTTAATGCAATTAATAGGGGTGATTACAGAATCAAAATTTCTGTAATCGGTTACAATTCCATCACAAGAAACATCAGTATAGGCGATAAAGATTATAACTTGGGTATTGTTAAAATGGAGGAAGATGCCATTTCACTTAAAGATGTAGCGATAAATGGGCGCTTAGCAACAGCAACAGTTAAGAAAGATACCGTTGAATTTAATGCCGATGCGTATAAAACAAAACCAAACGCCGCCGTTGAAGACTTATTGAAAAAACTGCCTGGTGTTACCGTAGATAAGGATGGAAGCATCCTAGTGCAAGGACAAAAGGTAACTCGGTTAACTGTTGATGGAAAAGATTTTTTCGGAACCGATCCCAAAACGGCCACTAAAAATCTCCCTGCGGATGCCATTGCAAAAGTTCAGCTAATTGACAGCAAAACGCAGGAAGCAAAAGCCACTGGAATTGATGATGGCCAGCGAGAAAAGGTATTGAATTTAACCATAAAAGAAGATAAGAAAAAAGGCTGGTTTGGAAATGTAAATGCGCTGGGTGGTACAACCGATAAGTATAACGGATATTTAAGTGCTAACCATTTTAATAAGAACCTGCAATTTGCTGTTTTAGGCATGAGCAATAATACCAACGATGCAAGTTTTGGTTACGACGATTTAAGCAGCTTTAGTGGTGGCAATATTGGTAATATTTTTGCGCCTCCGGCTGGTGGTAATTTCTCTATAAGTAATAATAATGGTAAAGTTACGGTAGGGGGTAGTGGCGTTTTTGATAACAATGCCATTGGCTTATACACTACCCATAGCGGTGGGGTGAATTTTAGTAACACTTGGGGTAAGAACAACAAACTTGCCATCAGCGCAAGCTATTTCACCTATTTTTCTTCTGGTTTGGGAAATAAACAATCCAACATTCAAGATATTAACTCCACTGACATCTTGCGTACGCTGGATTACACCAATAGAAACAGCGATAACCAAGCCCATCGATTTAACTTTAAGGCAGAGTATCATCCTGATTCTTTAACGGATGTCGTGCTACGTCCAAATGTAATTTTGAACAATACTACCAATATCAATAACCGTTTTTTTAATGCTGCTTTTGATGGAACGGGAAAAGCGAATGATGGAACACAATATTACAATCAACATAACTTTACGCCATCCTTGTTTGGAGAGTTTTCAGTGCTAAGAAGGTTGGTTAACAAAAAGGGATCCATCTCAATTCGATTGAATGCCACCAGCAACACCTACAATTCTGATTGGCTAAATCGTTCTGTTTTAAATCAATACACAGGTACAGGCACAACTCTAACCAATATTAACCAACAGGCCAATCAAGAAAACGACTCCAAAAACTACACTGCTAATGCAAACTACGCCAGGCAATTCAATCCCAAATGGAGCGGAAACATCACTTATGGATATACCAAAAGTGTGATCAACGCAGAACAAACTACCTTTGACTATAATGCCACGACAGATCGCTATGAAACAGTGGTTCCATCTCTAACCAATACTTTTGATAACAACAACAGTTTGCAAATTGCTGGGTTGGGATTTATCTATACTGGGAAAGATTGGACCTATAACTTTGGCGTTAATGCACAAGAAAGCGTTTTGAATGCAAATATCTTTAGCAACACGGGTAGCAGCATTGGTAACATCGAAAAATCTTATTACAATCTCTTACCAAGATTAACCGTCAACTTTAAGAATAATGCCAACCAAACCATTGCAATTAACTACAGGGCTAGTGTAAACCTTCCATCCATTACAGATTTACAACCTGTGCAGAACAACACGAACCCACTTTATCAGCGGCTGGGAAACCCCGATTTGGAAGCGCGAAAAAATCATCGGTTATCGGTAAACTTCAATACGTTTAGTCCTGACAATAACCAATATTGGAACGGGTATTTTCTATATAATTTGGCTTTCGATGATACGGGCAATAATATCACCTACATTAATGGTATTCAAACTGTAAAACCAATAAATGTAGATGGAAATTATTATTTAAGGGCGGGAACATTTTTTGGAATGCCCACTAAATTAAAAGGTTTAAGAATGAATTATGGCCTCAATATATTCGCCGAGCATCGAACAAACTTTATTAGTGATGTTAAAAATATCACGAACCGATACGAAGCTGGCCCGAACATCAATTGGAGTTATGATGTTGATGATAAGTTTAATGCAAGTATTTACGCATATGTGGCCTATACGAAAGTTAATAATTCTGCAGAAGCCGCCATCGACAACAAATACTTTACCCTTAATAACGATTTGAGTTTGAGTTACGAGTTTATCAAGGATTTAAGAATTGAGGCCGATTTAAGTCACATTGGGTCTGCAGGTCGGGCCGATGGTTTTAACAACAACTACTTCTTACTTAATGCCGGCATTAACAAATATGTAATGCAGCGCAGAATAACGATCAGCTTTAAAGGTTTCGATATTTTAAAACAAAATACCAGCATCGATCGGATTGTAAATAGCAGTAGGATAGAAGATGTTCGGTACAATAATATTACGAGGTATTTTTATTTATCTCTAAATTATAAATTATCAAAAGTTGGTCCTAAAGGTGAAAGAGGAAATCCTAGAAATACAGTAAATTAGAATTCTGAAAATAAAGGGGATGTGTATCAATAATCAAAAATAGCTTTGGTAAAAAAAAATTAATGGGCAAGAATTGGTGCTTTTAAATCATAATTATGATTTATTCAAAATATTAACTGAAGATTTCAAGCGAAAATGAATGATTCAGCCTTTTTCAAATTGTCATCTTAAATTTTATCTTTGATGAATCACACTTCAAAATCTATGAAAAAAGCGCTAATCATCACTTGCCTCATTTATTTAACCCTTCCTTTTTCTTCCTGTAAGAAAGGACAAATCAAAAATCTAAACAGTATTGGTTACGGAACTTCTTTTGGCATGTGTATCGGCTATTGCTCCAATAACTTAACCATCAGCGATTTAAAAGTTGTGTTCTCAAAATCAAAAAATGGGCAGACCCCTGATACCAAAACTTGTAGTAAAAGTATTTCTCAGGATGATGTTAACGCAATAAAGAACTTACTTAATGATGCTAGAATTTCGGCTTTGCCAGAAGTTATAGGCTGCCCCGATTGTGCCGATGGTGGTGCAGAATATGTGGCCGTTAATGCAGATGGCAAGCAGTACAAAATTACCTTCGAATACGGTAAAGCGCCCAAAGAACTTGAAGCTGTTGTAAGTAAACTGAAAGCCCTTAAAGACAGCTTCAAGGATTGCAATTAATTAATTTCCTAAAATAATCGGTGCACTTTTACCGTTGCCCATAATAATTACTTTGGTATTTGGAGATTTAGCAATTTCTTTCTGAGCCAAGATGGATTCATATTGTAATTGTTTATCGCTCAAGCCTGTGGATAGAATTTTTTGATAATCCGCTATACCCTGAGCTTCTACGCGTTTACGCTCAGCTTCCTGACGCTCTTTCTGCAGTACAAAAGTCATTTTCTGAGCATCTTGTTCGGCATTGATTTTAGATTCGATGCTGGCTTTAACTGATGCAGGTAAAGTGATGTTTCTCACCAATAATTGCTCGAGCTCCAAGCCTCTTTTTGTAAAGCTCTTATTTATTGTAGCAAATATTTTGGCCTGAAACTCATCGCGTTTGCTTGAATACAAGGCAACAGCATCATACGAAACCGCATTGTCTCTTATCGCAGTTCTGGAAACCGGACGGACAATTTTTTCTAGATAGTCTGTGCCAATTTCCTTTAAAATATTTGGTGCCGAACTTGCCTTCACTCTGAATAAGACAGAAAGATCGATTACAACTTCCAGTCCATCGGCCGATAAAACTCGAAGCGCATCATCGCCTTGCTTATTTCCCTCATCATGAACGCCAGACATGGTGTAGTTTTGGGTTTTAACATCAAATGGTGTAACCTCAGCGATGGGATTAATTACATTTAAACCGCTGTATAAAACTTGATTATCTACTTTCCCAAATACTGTTTTAACGCCTACCTCGCCCGCGTCAATTACCTTAAACATAGATAGCGACAAGCCAATAAGTACGATTACAATACCAACAATTTTTATCAGATTTCCATAGCGGCTAGCCGGATGGTTTGGTGTAGATAACAGAAAACCTACAATTAGAATAATAACACCTAAAATGCTTAAGAACATATAATTAAATTTAACTGATTAAAGATATGCTATTTAATGTGATGTTGGAAAAAAATGATTGGGGGTTTTTAACTTAGATTGAAAATTAGATTTTTGGATAGTCATTTTTTAAAATAAATTTGGTTTGTTACCATTTTGGTAATACTTTTGCTTAAACATTTGTATGCGAATTATTGCTAAAAAAACTATAGTTACATTTTATAAAGAATATAGTACTGCTAAAGCTAGTTTAGAATCTTGGTATCATGAGGTTGTTGAGCAAGATTGGAGTATGCCGTCGGATGTCTTTAAGGCGTATTCTACAGCAGACGTTATACATGGCAAACGATTCGTTTTTAATATAAAGGGTAATGACTACCGATTAATAGCTGATATTGAATTTAAGCTAAAGATTGTTTTTATAATTTGGATAGGTACCCATGCAAATTATGATAAGATTAATGTAAAGGAACTAAAATATGTTAAAAATAATTAAAACAGAAGATGATTATGAATCGGCTTTAGAAAAAGCTTATTTACTAATGCAAAATGACATTGTTTTAGGCTCTAAACAAGCTGATGAATTAGAGTTGCTTACACTTTTAATTGAGCATTACGAAGAAAGTCACTATCCAATTTTACCTCCATCTCCAATTGAAGCTATAAAATTTAGATTGGAGCAATTAAATAAGGCTCCAAGTGAATTGTCAAAAATTTTAGGGGCTCGTAGTCGCCAATCTGAAATCTTAAGTGGAAAGCGCAAATTAAGTTTAAGCATGATCAGGAAATTGCATGCAGTTCTTCATATACCCGCAGAGAGTTTGATTGGGGCTTATTAAGCTAAGTAAGTCATTAATAATTGTTGAGAATCTCCTTCCAAAATAATTCTCTTTCAAAACTAAGCCCAATATAAGCGTAAAGCCGCCGTTTTTTCTTCGGCGCTTGGAGCAATAGCGGGGCCGAACCTTACAAAAGAACTACTGTAATTGCTTTCCAAAGAAAATAGCACGTCGATTAAGATGCTGAAACACGTTTAGTAAGATCGATGTTTATTCTTCGACGCAGATTTATAACCTCTTATTGTTAAAGACAAAACCAAAAACTCTGGCCTCCAAACTTTTTGCGCTAACCCCTTGATTTTTAAAAAGAATTGTTCTACTTTTGCAGTCCGTTTTATGGGCTATCTGTAAGGAAGCCGGGGGAGCGGTAAATAATTAAATAAAAAATTAAAAAAGCACAATGCCAACCATTCAACAATTAGTTAGAAAAGGTAGAGTAGCACTGGAGTTCAAGAGTAAGTCTCCAGCGTTGGACAGCTGTCCACAGCGAAGAGGTGTATGTACACGTGTGTACACCACTACCCCTAAAAAACCAAACTCAGCAATGCGTAAAGTAGCCCGTGTTCGTTTAACGAACGGTAAAGAGGTTAATGCATACATTCCTGGAGAAGGTCACAACTTACAGGAACACTCAATCGTATTGATTCGTGGTGGTCGTGTTAAAGATTTACCAGGTGTACGTTATCACATCATCCGTGGTGCATTAGATACATCAGGTGTTGCTGGTCGTAACCAACGTCGTTCGAAATATGGCACTAAACGTCCTAAACCAGGACAGGCGGCTGCTGCACCAACAAAAGGTAAAAAGAAATAATCGGGAGGAAATAAGAAATGAGAAAGTCAAAACCAAAAAAGAGAATTATTCTTCCTGATCCAAAATTTAATGATATTCAGGTAACTCGTTTTGTAAACAATATGATGTACGATGGAAAGAAATCTATCGCTTATGATATTTTTTACGATGCTGTTGAAATTGCTGAGAAAAAAGCAGGAGAAAACGGTTTAGAGATATTTAAACGTGCATTAACGAACATTATGCCAGCTGTAGAGGTTAAATCTCGCCGTGTTGGTGGTGCTAACTTTCAGGTTCCAACTGAGGTTAGACCAGAGCGCAAAACGGCTTTAGGTATGAAATGGTTAATTTTATACGCTCGTCGTCGTGGTGAAAAAACGATGAAAGAAAAATTAGCTGGAGAGATTGTAGCTGCGGCTAAAGGCGAAGGTGCTGCTGTTAAGAAGAAAGAAGATACGCACAAAATGGCTGAGGCTAACAAAGCGTTCTCACACTTCAGGTTCTAAATATTAAAATGATTGAATGATTGAATTTTGAGTGAATGAATGCGAATTAAGCCATTCAATCATTCTTTAATTCAATCATTCGCTAATTATAAACAATGGCAAGAGATTTAAAATTTACAAGAAATATCGGAATCGCAGCTCACATTGATGCAGGTAAAACTACAACAACAGAGCGTATTCTTTATTATGCTGGTGTTAGTCATAAAATTGGTGAAGTGCACGAAGGTGCTGCAACAATGGACTGGATGGCACAAGAGCAAGAGCGTGGTATCACGATCACTTCTGCTGCAACAACTGTTGAGTGGAAATACAGAGGTCAGGCTTACCACATGAACATTATCGATACACCAGGACACGTGGATTTTACCGTTGAGGTAAACCGCTCGTTACGTGTATTGGATGGTTTAGTGTTCTTGTTCTCTGCAGTTGATGGTGTTGAGCCTCAATCAGAAACAAACTGGCGTTTAGCTAACAACTACAATGTTGCTCGTATTGGTTTCGTTAACAAAATGGACCGTTCAGGAGCTGACTTTTTAAAAGTTGTTAAACAAGTTAAAGACATGTTGGGTAGCAATGCAGTTCCATTGCAATTGCCTATCGGTGCTGAAGACGGATTTAAAGGTGTGGTTGATTTGATCAACAACCGTGGTATTGTTTGGAATGAGCATGATAAAGGTATGACCTTTACTGAAGTGCCTATCCCAGAAGATATGCTTGATGAAGTTGCTGAGTGGAGAGAAAAATTATTAGAATCAGTTGCTGATTATGATGAGTCTTTAATGGAGAAATTCTTTGAAGATCCAAATTCAATTACTGAGCGTGAAATTTTAGATGCTTTACGTGCTGCTGTTTTAGATGCTAAAATTGTACCTATGGTTTGTGGTTCATCTTTCAAAAACAAAGGTGTACAAACCATGCTTGATTATGTGATGGAATTATTGCCTTCACCTTTAGATAGTGAAGGTGTTATTGGTACCAACCCAGATACAGATCAAGAAGTTTTATTAAAACCAAGTATTAATGAGCCATTTGCAGCGTTAGCTTTTAAAATTGCAACTGACCCATTCGTAGGTCGTTTATGTTTCATCCGTGTGTATTCAGGTAACTTGGAAGCAGGTTCTTATGTTTACAATACACGTTCAAACAATAAAGAGCGTATTTCTCGTATCTTCCAAATGCATGCTAACAAGCAAAATCCTGTACCTAATGTGGCTGCTGGTGATATTGCTGCGGTAGTAGGCTTTAAAGATATTAAAACAGGTGATACACTTTGCGATGAGAAGAACCCAATCATTCTTGAATCAATGAATTTCCCTGAGCCAGTTATCGGTTTAGCTATTGAGCCTAAAACTCAAGCTGACGTTGATAAATTGGGTATGGCTTTAGGTAAATTGGCTGAAGAAGATCCTACATTTAGAGTACAAACCGATCAAGAAACTGGTCAAACTGTAATCTCTGGTATGGGTGAGTTACACTTAGATATTTTAATTGACCGTTTAAAACGCGAATTTAAAGTAGAAGTTAACCAAGGGGCGCCACAAGTAGCTTACAAAGAAGCAATTTTTGGTACTGCTGAACATCGTGAAGTTTATAAAAAACAATCTGGTGGTCGTGGTAAATTTGCCGACATCAAAATTGTTATTTCTCCAATTGATGCTGATTTCGAAAAAGGCGGTTTGCAATTCGTAAACGAAATTGTAGGTGGTTCGATTCCGAAAGAATTTATCCCATCTGTTCAAAAAGGTTTCGAAGCTGCTATGGCTAATGGTGTATTAGCTGGTTATCCGCTTCCTGATATGAAAGTTCGTTTGATTGATGGTTCGTTCCACGCAGTCGATTCAGATGCTTTATCTTTCGAGCTTGCAGCTAAGATGGCTTATCGTGAAGCATTGCCTAAATGTAAACCAACTTTGATGGAGCCAATCATGAAAATCGAAATCTTAACCCCTGAAGAAAACATGGGTGATGTTATCGGTGATATGAACCGTCGTCGTGGTCAATTATTAGGTATGGATACTCGTAATGGATCTCAAGTAATTAAAGCAACTGTGCCACTTTCTGAAATGTTTGGTTATGTAACTCAATTACGTACAATCACTTCAGGCCGTGCAACTTCTACAATGGAATTTGACCACTATGAAGCTGCGCCTAAAAACGTACAGGATGAAGTAATTGCTAAATCAAAAGGCAGAGTTAAATCAGAAGACTAATAATAGAGGTGAGATTTGAGATATTAGAGGAGAGAAAAAATCTCAATACTAAAGTCTCAAGTCTCAATACTCACATCTTAAAAATAAATCCGGTCTTTGTTATTAATAGCTCTAACAAGGATCATAATTAAATAAAAAAATGAGCCAAAGAATCAGAATTAAATTAAAATCTTACGATTACAACTTGGTAGATAAATCTGCTGAGAAAATCGTAAAAACTGTTAAACCTACGGGTGCAGTTGTAAGTGGACCAATTCCACTTCCTACAGAGAAAAAAATCTTTACTGTTTTACGTTCTCCACACGTAAACAAAAAAGCAAGAGAGCAATTTCAATTATGCGCTTATAAACGCTTATTAGATATTTATAGCTCTAACTCGAAAACAGTTGACGCTTTAATGAAACTTGAATTACCTAGTGGTGTTGAAGTTGAAATCAAAGTTTAACTGATTTTAAAAAGAACTGAAAGTCTCGATGCAAATCGAGACTTTTTTTTTGCTAATTTTTAATGCCAAAAGCAGAAACAAATCCTGACTCCTAATCGTTGTTATTATTGATATCCATTTGATTTATGAAAAAGCAAAACATACCGAATTCAGAAGAAGTAGTTGAGGGGCAGGATTTTGCCGATCCAAAGGAAGTCCAGAATGAAAAGCCTTCATCACATGGTGAGGTTGGAAACCAAAAGGGTGGCGATTTTTCTGATTTGGAAGAAAGTAGAATGGAACATCCCCCGAAGCACCGCGATGAAAATGGCTCAGATAAAACGGACGCCGATGTTACCAAAGGGGTTGGACAATCTTCGGGGATAGATCATCAATAGATCAATCTATAATTCCGTTTCTGATTACGAAATTAATTAGGGCAGCCGTATTTTTTTTCCCCGTTTTGTCTAACAAGTTTTGTCGGTTACCTTCAATTGTTCTCTTGCTTGTGAATAATTTCTCCGCAATTTCACTATTCGTATAACCCTCCGCAATAAGGCCTAAAATTTCCAATTCTCTTTTAGAAAGATCAATGTCTGATTTTAACACGCTTGATGAGCCTATCGCAAAGCGACCGCGCAACTGGGCTAAGAGTTTAAGCGTAATCGTTGTACAAATATATTTATAGCCTTGTGCAACATTCTTTATCGCAAATATAACTTCATCTATATTTACACTTTTCAATAAAAAGCCACTCGCGCCAGCATCTAAAGACTGTGAAACGTAATTTTCGTGATCGAGACTGGTTAAGATGATGACTTTAATTCTGGGGTATCTGGCTTTAATGATTGAAGTTAACTCTATCCCGCTGATATCAGATAGATTAATTTCCGTGATGATGATGTCTAACTCCAAATCACCCTTTAAATGATTCAATACATCAGTTCCGCTGGCAGCCTCAGCAATAATTTGTATTGCTGGCTCATTATCCAATAAGGCTATGAGGCCGTTTCTCATAATTGTATGATCATCAGCGAGTAATACTTTGACTGGAATTTTCAATTTTTACCGAAGTGCTAAACTTGTGTTATTGCCAAATATC
The DNA here is from genome assembly GCF_003173595.1 of Pedobacter yonginensis. Taxonomy (GTDB): domain Bacteria; phylum Bacteroidota; class Bacteroidia; order Sphingobacteriales; family Sphingobacteriaceae; genus Pedobacter; species Pedobacter yonginense. The sequence continues at coordinate 422,268 of NZ_QGNZ01000003.1, read as the reverse complement.
GAAATAATAACTACGCTTAAGATTTGAGTAACTACGCAAAATCTGCGTATTTATACTGATTAAGGGCGATTATGAAAGTCAATCTTTGGGAAAGGATCTTATCTATTGTTAGGGTTATTTGTAAGACCAACTGGTGAAGAAGATTCAATTTAAGTATAATTAGATGGATAACTCTATTTATTATCTGGTTCGCGCAAGCCAAGAGCGTAATTCTATACTAATTTATCGTCGCTTTTCTATTATTAGTGCTGAACAGGCTGCATGGAAACACTATATGTGTTTCGTGCCCTAACTTAATGCTAAACTTTTTATGACCATTATATGTTATTAATAAAAGCCTATGTAAAAAGATTATGAATACTGGAGAAGAAAATACGAATTCAATTGATTCCGGAAGGGATAAGAATCAGGATCAAAATATTGAGTGGGATAATGGAGAACCAACTTATGGTCACGCCGTAAACCCTTCATCAATTAAACGGAAGGATGCACCTAGCGAAGATCACTTAAAAAATATTGAGGAAGCTGATGCAACAAACATTATATCCGATTTGAAAAATGTAAATTTAACGAATGATTCTGACCTCGGTGGTAGAAATAGCGACGAGGAAAAAGGTATTGGTGGCAAGAGCTTATAAACAAAAGAGGGATCATTTTTTGCATGATCCCTCTTTAATAGCATGACTTTTCCGGTAGATGGAAATTAATTTAGAACTCCACAACTTTAAAATTTAATCAAGAAACTGATAATCAGCTCTTCAATTGTTTAGTCAAAGAAATTTTGGTTAATCGTGTTGCGAGTCCTAATAATAAAACAAAATTCAACATCTCAACCCGATTCTACAATGGATGTTGAAACAAAATTATTGACATATGTCATCTATTCAACATCCATCACCGAGCCATTATATTCAGTATAAATCGCTCGTCTGCGTATAATCTTTTTTTACGCTATTTCCGTACTCTTTTGCTTTCTTTATAAGGTCCGGCGCATTTTCTTTAAAATCATCAATCAACGATTTTCCATCAATTTCTCTTTTTTTGGTCGCGTACTTGAAACCATAAACGGCTGCAGCGCCTAGTATTGCATATTTTAATAAGCTCATAATATTTATAATTTAATTGTTTTAAATTCCTGTGTTCAAAGCTTCATCTTCATCTTTTTCATTAATGTTTGATTGTGGCTTTTGATCAAAATCTTCCGATGAACTGCCCGTATGGCTTTCTGCACTTTCTACGGTAGGGTGTTTATCTGGACTATTGTATGCATCATCGCTTAAAGAGTCTTTACCTTGCGTGCCTGTGTTATCATAGCCATCTCTCGCGGTAATAGAGCCTTTTATATGATCTGTATTGGCTTGGGCATTAGTTTCTTTACCAAAACTAGTTACCTCGTTGCCATCATTGCCAGCCTCATACTGTTTTTGGACGTCCGATTTTGCTTCTCTATTTTCCTCTGAACCTACGTAACCCTCAATATGTTCTTCCTTGTTATAGATGCTGGTTTTCATAATCTCTTTTCGTAAAAAACAGTTTATAGCGGAAATGGTTTCATTTAATTTAATAAGGCTATCGCAGTTTGGTGGCTGGCCAACCTTCGCCTGCATACTGTGTACCTATTTTTGGCGCCAATGATTAAGGTAAGAATGATTGTATTTGGAAAGGATCTGATTGATTTCTTGGCGGCCTGCGGTCCGTCTTTCCGCTAAATCCCCGATTGAAAAAATCGGGGGATACCGCTTCAATACGGTTTAGTGACAAGGGTTTGTGCAACAATCGTATCGCAGTTTGGTGGCTGGCTAACCGCTGCCTGCATACTGTGTACATATTTTTTGCGCCGATGACTAAGGTAAGAATGATTGTATTTGGAAAGGAACGGATTGATTTCTTGGCGGCCTGCGGTCCGTCTTTCCGCTAAATCCCCGATTGAAAAAATCGGGGGATACCGCTTCAATACGGTTTAGTGACAAGGGTTTGTGCAACAATCGTATCGCAGTTTGGTGGCTGGCTAACCGCTGCCTGCAAACTTTTTAAATATTTTGCGCCTATAGCTAAGTTAAGAATGATTGAATTTGGAAAGGAACGGATTGATTTCTTGGCGGCCTGCCGTCTGTCTTTCCGCTAAATCCCCGATAGAAAAAATCTGGGGATACCGCTTCAATACGGTTTAGTGACAAGGGTTTGTGCGATAAATCCTATCCCATGTTTGGTGGCTAAACTAAATATTAGCAATTCTTTAATTGTGGTTCTAGCCTAAGCACCACAAACCTCAGTAACATAGACCTGATTGAATTGAAGCCATTTTTCATGGCGAAAAGCAAAGCAGGACTACCGAAACCGACTGGCACTGCAACTGCTCTCCAAATTTTTATCAATTTTCACATGGAATGGAATCAGTAACTTGTTGTCGAGATACTAAACAGCTCTTCGCAAAACTCAAGATGAAGGATAAACAACAGTCCTCAATAGAACTAAAAACCTCTAAAAATGGAACAGATTAATCAAATTAAAAATAATATTACTTCGCATTTTTCCGTTTTGCTTAACTTGCCCCATATTTAAGCATTAAAGACACATGGAGTGGAAACATTTACTTTCTAATAAAAGGTTTGGACAAGAAAGCTGGACAGGGGATAGAGACAAAGCCCGATCAGATTTTCAAAGAGATTATGATCGATTAATTTTTTCATCACCTTTTAGAAGATTGCAAAATAAAACGCAGGTTTTTCCATTGCCTGGAAGTGTATTTGTTCATAATCGCCTAACCCATAGCTTGGAGGTAGCCAGTGTAGCCCGATCGATGGCAAATATTTTCCTGAATACTTTGGAAGAAAATAAGTCCCCGCTTTTGAAAGATGTTCCGCTGATTAATGAAGTTGGAAATATCGTGGCTGCAGCGGCTTTGGCGCACGATCTTGGAAATCCTGCCTTTGGTCATTCAGGTGAGGCAGCCATATCCAGATATTTTACAGATGGTGATGGGCGGGTTTATGAAAAGGAAATGACAGCCTCTCAATGGCACGATTTGATTAATTTTGAAGGAAACGCAAACGCCATTCGAATTCTTACCCATCCATTAAAAGGCAAGGGTAATGATGCTTACGCTCTTACGTATTCTACCCTAGCCTCCATTGCTAAATATCCTTGTGCATCAATCGCTGGTAGGCAGAAAGGCCTATTACACCGCAAAAAGTACGGCTTTTTCCAATCAGAAGAAGAAACTTTTCAGAAGATTGCCAATGAACTTCATTTGGAAAAAGAAGAAAACGAATATCTGATATATAAACGTCATCCCTTAGTGTACTTGGTTGAGGCCGCAGACGACATTTGTTACAGCATTATTGATTTGGAAGATGCGCATCGTTTGAAAATTCTATCCTATGAGGAAGTAAAAAATTATTTGCTACCATTTGCCAATTCCAAAACGATTGAAGAACGTTTAAAGAATGACTATGAAGATGATGATGCAAAAATTGGTTTGTTGCGCGCAAAGGCAATTAATACCTTGACCAAGACCTGTGCGGATATTTTTTACCGCGAGCAAGAAAGCCTCCTCATGGGCAGCTTGAATAAAAGTTTAACAGATTTGATTCCTGAACCTTATTTTACCGCATGGAAAGCGGTAGAGAAAGTCTCGGTAGAACGCATTTATAATTTCTCGTCGGTAATTCAAAAAGAAGTTGCAGGTTATAAAATTATGGCGGGTTTATTAGAAGAATTTGTTCCGGCCCTAATTCATAACAATACCCATTACTATAAAAAATTGGTAAAGCTTATCCCTAAACAGTATCATACCGATAGGACAGACATTTATTCAAGAACTCAAAGTGTATTGGATTTTGTTTCTGGAATGACGGATTTATATGCCGTAGATCTATATAGAAATATAAAGGGAATTTCTTTTCCTTCAGAAACTTAGGCTTTAATAGCAATTTTTGAACCTTAAAGTAGGACAGTTAGGGGTAATTTTAGTGGTTTCTATCTTACAATTATGGTGTTTTTTAGGCTTTATGTGTAAAAAAATAGTTTCTATGTGGTTATTTATTGCTGATTTATAGCTATTTACGTTGCTTTTGATGGTTCATGAACCGCTTTTGTGTAAAGTTTGTATGCTGGGATATACTAATTATTAGATTTGAGAGTTAAGGAGAGCCAATCATCCGGCATTTCTTTTAAACTAAACAGATCATATCCCTTTTATGAAAAAAACGTTTCTCGTTGCCATGCTATGGCTTGGTTTCGCATTCGCCGTACACGCACAAACGCCTCAACAATTTAACTATCAAGGTGCCGCTCGAAACACAAATGGAACGCCTCTAGCAAATAAAAGTATTTCGCTGAGAATAAGTATCCTCGATGCTTCTGCAACAGGAAGTGCACAATACACTGAAGTTAGAAGTGTTACCACAAATGCTTACGGTTTATACAGTTTAATTATCGGTGGTACGGGCGCAACATCAACCATCGGTACAATTTCAAATGTAACCTGGGGAACAGGACTCAAATTTGTTAAGGTAGAAGTAGATCCAGACAATGGATCAAATTTTACTGTTGCTGGAACAGCACAATTATTAAGTGTTCCTTATGCATTATATTCAGCTAATGGCCCACAAGGCCCGATTGGCTTAACTGGTGCAACAGGTGCAGTTGGTCCGGCGGGGCCACAAGGCGTGGCAGGGCCAGTTGGTCCGGCAGGTGTTGCAGGTGCAGTTGGTCCGCAAGGCCCAATCGGTTTAACGGGTGCAGTTGGAGCAACTGGTCCTCAAGGAGTTGCGGGGCCTGCTGGCGCTCAGGGTCCGATTGGTTTAACAGGCGCAACTGGCCCACAGGGTGTTGCAGGTGCTGTTGGCCCGCAAGGCCCAATCGGCTTAACAGGTTCGGCAGGGGCAGTTGGAGCAACAGGCCCACAAGGTCCTATAGGATTAACTGGTGCACAGGGTCCAATTGGTTTGACAGGTGCAACTGGGGCCAAAGGAGATAAAGGCGACAAAGGCGATACGGGTATTCAGGGGCCTGTTGGTCCATCCACAGGTGTCGCCGGAGGCGATTTAACAGGTAATTATCCTAATCCAACAATTGCCAATTTGCAGGGTAAAACCGTATCCGCTGGTTCGCCAACGGCTAATCAAGTTTTATTATTTGATGGTAGCGTTTGGAAACCAATTACGCTGGATGTTTCTACTTTACCTGGTGGAAAGGCATTAACCTCTACAGATTTAAGTATCAGTGCTAATGGTGCAACCTCACTATTAAAGGATGTTGTAGTTGATATCAATACGGGTGCGGTAACTACAGTTAAACTTGCTGATGCTGCGGTAACTTCAATTAAAATTGGCGCTAAAGAAGTTAAAACTGCAAACATTGCAGATTTAGCGGTTGGAAGCTTGCAATTAGCAGATGCTTCAGTAACTACACCAAAATTAGCAGATGCTTCTGTTACGGTAGGCAAACTTACTACTGCTGGTTTAACAGATGCCAATAAAGTTTACATCACAAATGCAACCACGGGTGTACCCGAATTAATTAGCCGAAATTTATTTGCGAATGCAAATTCATGGGGTTTAAGAGGGAATTCTGGAAATACAGATCTTAACAATAACTTTTTAGGTAATACAGATGACATTGCAATCAATTTCCTCATTAACAATCAAAAAGCAGGACGAATAGGTGCCTCAGTAGAAACGAGTACTTCTTTTGGTTATCAATCTCTAAGTAGCAACATTACCGGATATAACAATAGCGCTTTTGGTAAAGAGGCATTAAAGCTAAGTTTAACAGGCTACGGTAATAGTAGTTTTGGTGCTTTTGCTTTGGCAAAATCAGTAAGTGGTTATAGTAATACGGCTTTCGGTTCTGAGGCACTTGCCACCCTAAGCACTGGAGCAAGTAACACTGCAACAGGTTTTAGAGCGCTTGCATTGAATACAGGAGATAACAATGTGGCTTTGGGTTCGCAATCTTTAGAAACAAATTCTACAGGCTCAAACAACATCGCTATTGGTAATCTAGCTGAAAGTAAAAATACCTCAGGATCAAATAATACTGCAATTGGCGATATGGCGGGGACAAATAACAATGGTAGTGGAAATATTTTTATCGGCAGTAAAGCCGGTAGCCAGTTAACATCGGCTGCCAATACCTTGGTTGTAGCCAATACGAACACTAATTTTCCACTAATTGCAGGAACACTTGCAACAGACGGAGGGACGTTAACCGTTAACAGTTCTATTGCATCAACTACAACGGCAACTGCACCAAATAGCAACAGCACTTTAAACGTAAATGGGTCAGTTTCTACCAGCATATTAAAATATACCAGCACTGCAACTTTAACCTTAGATGCCAGCCACCATACCGTACGCGTGGTAAATGCGGGCGTAGCAACTAACATTACCTTGCCTTTAGCCACAAGTTGCAAGGGTAGGATTTATGTGCTAATTAAACCGCTATCTTCTGGAAATATTACCTTAAGTCAGTCGGTTTTGTTGAACACAGATGTTGCTTTAACCACCTTGACCGGAAGTCAAACCTTGGTTATCCAAAGTGATGGTACAGATTGGATTGCTATTAATTAATCGAGCTATGAAAAAAAGATACTACTGGTTTCTTTTCTTTCCTTTATTGTTTTCAATTGGGGAAGCTAAAGCTCAAAATACCACTCTGCCAAGCGCCATAAACTCCGCAAGTAGTTACGCTAAAATAAACAATCAGCTTTACGATTTTAGTATCGGAGAGATGGTTTTGGTGCAAACTTTTAGTGCAAACAATTTGGTGTTTACACAAGGTTTTCTTCAGCCATTCCTAATATCATCTAACCCAACTGATTTGGTGATTGTAAACAACATACTAACGCCAAATGGAGACGGGAAAAATGATTTTTTTGTGCTTAAGGGATTAGAAAAGTACACCAGCAATAAGGTAAGCATTTTCGACAGGGCGGGACGCTTGCTTTTTAAAACCGACAATTACCAAAATAACTGGGATGGTTATTATAACGGGAAACCACTTGCAGAAGATACCTATTATTACATCATTGATTTAGAAGGCGCAGGCGTTGCAAAAGGTTTTATATCGATATTATTTAAAAAATAACAACAGGTGAAAAAGATAAAAATATACGTAATCGGACTGTTGTTGTTTCTCATTACACCAGCAGCTTATAGCCAGCTAAACCCAATGGGGAGCATTTACTATCAAAATCAGTTTCTGGCAAACCCTGCCTTAGCTGGCTTAGATACAGTAGTAAATTTGAATGCTGCATTCAAAACACAATGGGTTAACATTAATGGAGCGCCAAAAACGCAATACTTAACAGCAGATTTTGCCTTGAAAAACAAAAAGGTAGGTTTAGGCTTACTTTTTTATAACGAAAGTGCAGGGGTAATAAACAGAACCCGAGCAACCCTTACCTATGCTTATCATTTAAAATTAAACAATGATTCCAGTTCGTTAGATTTTGGTTTATCAGCAGGAATCATGAACGAATGGATCGATTTTGGCAAGGCGCAAGCCGATTTAAGCGACGATGTTATCAACAGCTTTAACGATAGGAGGTTATACTTTGATGGCGATTTCGGAATCGCTTATCGAAGCGAAAAATTAACCCTACAGGCATCATTGCCAAATCTTAAAAGGTTCTTTAAGCGTGATGCAGTTCGCAACATTGTGGATCGATCTATTTATTTTGTAGCCGCAAGCTATAAAATCAAAACCGATCAGGTGCTTAATAGTATAGAACCTAAAGTAATTTATCGTGGGGTAGAAAATTATGATGGAATTTTAGATGTCGGTTCGAATTTTCAGTTTTTGCAAGATAAATTTACGCTAAGCGGAATCTATCATAGTACCAACAGCTTTACAATTGGCGCAGGTGCTAATTACAATAACAAACTGGGTATCTTATTCCAATACACCACAAACACATCTAAAATGCAAAGCTACAGCAACGGCGAATTCGAGCTTGGGTTAAGATTCAATTTTAAAAGATAAATAATTGGTAAAAATAAAAGCCCTTTCAGTTTAAGTTGAAAGGGCTCTTTTTTGGAAAATCGCTTCTAAATTATCTGCCTCTGGCGTCATCCCATCTATTTCTTTCGTCTTGCAATTCTCTCGCAAGCTTCATCTCTTTATCTTTTGCTTTCACTTTATGCGCTTGGAATTCGTCTGCAACTTCTTGATAAAGTTGTGTTCTGTAAGTGGCTTCGTGCCTGTATTTTCCCGATTGGAAAACGATAAACGCCAATGCCGCGCCCAGTACAATGATGATGGTCCACACAATGGTATTATAAGTGCCTTTGTTGAAAGACATGCCCAAAAATTTAATTTCGTTAACTGAAGCATTGGCATTTGCCAACGAACTTTCCTTTCCGGTAACCTCACCTTTTAAACTCGCAATATTATCCGCCTGCGCTTTAATTTCCTGTTTTGCTTCTTGTAACTGTTTACGCTCTTTTCGCAAGGTATCGTTTACACTTTTCCAAAGAGATGATAATCTGGATGGATTAATCAGCCTTGCACCGTACAAACTTTTAGATTTTGACAACATAAAATTGTATTGACCACTTAATGAGGGATCGGTGTTTTTAGTTGTGTCTTGCTGTGCCTGGACAAATGCAACGTTCAAAAATAGCAAAGCCCAAAAAATGTAAAGGGTGTGTTTTAATTTCTGCATAGTTTAAATATAGGTGTTATGATGTAAAACTACATTTTTATCTATTTCTCTCTCAATATATTTTCATTTAAGATTAAGGAGAGATCCGTAAATGATTTCTTTTATCATCCTAATTAACAATTTTATCTAAGTTTTATTATAAAATTATTTGCGATAGATTACATTTGCCTCATGCAAATAGGAATTATTGGCCTCGGCGACATGGGTAAATTATATGCTGTGTCTTTCGTAAACGCAGGCCACCAGGTTTGTGGAGCAGATATGCCTTCACGTTTCGAAGAATTAAAAAAGGAATTGGAGCCCAAGCATATTGAGGTTTTAATTGATGGGCATGAAGTAGCCCGAAAATCTGATTTTATTATTTATTGTGTTGAAGCAGAGAAGATAGACGAAGTTGTGGCCACCTTTGCAAGGTCAACAAAGTTTGGTGCCATAGTATCTGGACAAACTTCGGTTAAACATCCTGAGATTGCCGCATTTGAAAAACATCTACCAGAAGATACGCAAATCGTAACCTGCCATTCTTTGCACGGCCCTGCATTTAGTCCTGAAGGGCAAACCTTAGTAGTGGTTCGCCACCGTGCCACCAATGAGGTTTACCAAAAAGCCCTAAATATTTATAAATCATTGAAATCAAACATCATTGAGATGGATGACTATAAAGAGCATGATCGGATTGTGGCCGACACGCAAGCCGTAACGCACATGGGTTTCGAGAGCATGGGTTCTGCATGGAAAAATGCAGGCTTTTTTCCTTGGGATAACCCAGCCTATGCAGGTGGGATAGATAATGTAAAAATTCTAACTACCCTGAGGATATTTAGTTACAAATCGCACATTTATGCAGGCTTGGCCATTCTAAATCCGTACGCACAAAAACAGGTTAAATATTACGCCCAGGCAGAATCAGAATTATACAAGCTGATGATTTGCGAAAACGAAACGGAGTTTAGACAGAAAATTTATGCAGCGCGAGATTTCGTCTTTCATGAAAGCAGAAACCTCCTTTTGCTGGATGATAACATCATGAAAGAATTTAGCCTCTCCGATGCAAATCATAAGCAAAAGCCGAACTCTCACTTAAGTTTATTGAGCATGGTTTATGCCTGGTACAAAATGGGTGTAAATCCCTATGATAATTTGATTTGCCAAACGCCACCATTCAAACTAAGATTAGGTATAGCAGAATATTTATTTAAAAATGAAGCCATGCTGGAAGAATCTATTCACACAGCCTTGTACGATAAATCTATCCGTGGCGATGATTTGGAATTTCATACAGCGGTGCACGAATGGGCATCGATAATTGGCTACGGCGATTTGAAAGGTTACAAAGAGCATTTTGAAGCTGCCAAAGCCTTTTTTGCAAACCGTTTGAACGATGGCCGGGATTTAAGTGGCGAAATGATTAAGCGTTTAGGGAAGTAGGGTTAATTTTAGATGTAAGTTTTCATGAAGCCATTTTTTGGCAGTAAGTTTAGGAAACGAACCTGAAATTGACAAACAACGAAGAAGAATACTAAAAAATATGGCAGCATACAGTTTACCACATTTCGGAGATTTGCCGACGGAGAATTTAGAAGAATATTACAATGTTGACATTGACTTTAACGGAAATGAAATTCAAATGGACCTAAATTTTGAAAACAAATCCATTGACAGATTAACTATGGATAAAGTAAAACACTTTATTGAAAACATAGACAGGTTTGACAAATTGAACAAGACGTATATTCTCAACGACTATAATGACGAAGATGCTGACACAGTGAAATTTTATTTAGAACATCATCTTGAAGAAATTGGTAAAGACGAACTTTCAAAACTTATAAATTTTGATGCCACGACAACCAAACCTGAGCAACAACTTTTGACAAAATTGATATTGGTTAGAGTTGGACTTTACCCTGAAAATGCAGATAATTTTGCAATTTTTGATTACTCAATTGGTCGAGAAATAACAGATTATTTAGTTGTGATAATCACTAACGAGAAAGGAGAACTCGTCAATATGACAATGGAAAGCTAAAAGAATAAAACCTGTTGCCAATAACAGTATTGTGAAAAATTCCTTTGTCGTACTGTGCAAACAGCAAGCCATTATAAGAGTTAACCATTTCAGAATGTGCTTAACTTCAATAGTAAAATATTAGGTTAAAACTTCATGGTCAAAACGACACCCTTATTGGTTTGCTTGCTCATTTAAAATTTAATCATTCAATAATTAATTTATAACTTTATTGTTATGACTACTTTAACTGTAAACATCAACGATAAAAAAACTGAAAAAGCTGTGAAAGCAGTGTTCGATGCTTTGGGTTTGAGTTATGCTGAAGATAAAACAAAGAAAGTAGCGCAAGAATCCTTGAGTAAGCTTGAGCAAGCTGTGTACAATCGTCTTGAAAATTCGTTCGAACAAATTAAGTTACATCAGGAAGGAAAGGTTGAACTTAGAAATGCTAGAGCGCTTTTAGATGAGTTATAGCGTCAAAACTGTGCCTGATTTTGATAAAGTTCTGAAGAACATATCAAAAAAGCATAAATTAATTAAGTATGATATTTCGGATTTAATTGATGAGCTTGAAATTAATCCAACTCTTGTTGTTCATCTTGGGCACAATATTTAGAAGATTCGCTTAGCCCTTTCTGGTACTAACAAAGGAAAATCTGGAGGCGCCAGAATTATCTCCTATGTTTTTATTGATCATCACACTGTTTACTTGGTTGATATTTACCTAAAGAGTGAATATGATACCATTGATGCAACGAAGATCATTCAAAGGCTTGCAGAAACCGGAATCATTTAACCGCGTTCGCCCTTTCGCATTTATTTCTATCGTTATTTCGATTGCCCGTAACATTTCATTGTTAAAGCAAGCCTAAGCAATCTTCTGCATCTTACTTCATCCATATAATATATAGACTTTATTTTATTGCTTTAATATTTCATAAAGCCAATACAAGTCGCTTATATTTGCCCGCATGTCGGTATTGCTGTTTACCATTATCGTTTTGTTCGGTGCTTTTTTGGCAGGTTTATTAGGTTCATTAACTGGCTTAGGCGGCGGGGTGATCATTATTCCACTCCTTACCCTAGCGCTTGGCGTTGATATTCATTATGCCATCGGTGCATCAATCGTTTCGGTAATTGCAACATCTTCAGGTTCGGCAGCAGCTTACGTTAAAGAAGGCATTACCAATATTCGAATTGGTATGTTTTTAGAAATTGCCACTACCATTGGAGCCATTTGCGGTGCAATAGTTGCTGTCTACCTCAATGCTAATTATATCGCAATCTTATTTGGATGTATCCTGATCTTTTCCGCCATCATGACTTTGAAAAAGAAGGTAGATCATACCACACTGGATGATAGCGACAAATGGGCGAAATTTTTTAAACTTAACGGATCTTTTCCTGACAAGGGCGTTGAGCAGAGGTATGCCGTAAAACATGTGCCGGGTGGCTTTCTGATGATGCTTTTCGCAGGTACGCTCTCTGGCTTATTGGGCATTGGTAGCGGAGCCTTAAAAGTAATTGCGATGGATAACATTATGCGCTTACCGTTTAAAGTATCTACAACTACCAGCAATTTTATGATGGGCGTTACCGCTGCGGCCAGCGCAGTGGTTTACTTACACCGCGGTCAAATAGATCCTGGAATTGCTATGCCCGTTTGTATCGGTGTTTTAACCGGAGCAACCATAGGCTCTAAAATTTTACTAAAAACTAAAACCGATAAGCTCAAAATTGTTTTTGCGGTTGTGGTTACCTTTTTGGCTTTACAAATGATTTATAAAGGAATTACAGGATTATAATGAGCGCCATAAGAAAAGAAAACATAAATGATAGAGATATCCAGGTTATTTTGGGTACGCTTTTACGTGCAGGTGTAATTATTTCTATGAGCATTGTTTTAATTGGCGGGGTTATTTTTCTGATTCACAATAATGGGGTAATAACCGATTACAAAGTTTTCAAACCAGAGCTATCTAAATTCTCTTCCATCGCTTCCATATTCAAAGGCGTACTTACTTTACAAGGTGATGCAATTGTGCAGTTTGGTGTGCTCATGCTCATATTTACTCCGATTGCCCGCATTGTTTTCGCCATATTTAGCTTTTTAATCGAAAGAGATTATCTATATGTATTAATAGGCTTAATTATATTAGCCATCATAACCATCAGTTTAAATGGTGGTTTGGCACATTAGTTCAGCATTTTAAGCTAAATCCCATCGTATCAGCAAATTATTTGAAAAAATATTTCGCTAACTATTTGAATATTAAGAATTCTTTCCTATTTTTGCCCTCCCTTAAAAGGGACGAACAACCACCTTGAACGAAGCCCTACTGCTTCGATGGGTGTTAAAAAAGAAAAGATAAAATGTCAGGAATTATTGGAAAAAAAGTAGGAATGACCAGTATCTTTGATGCCGAAGGAAGAAACATTCCTTGTACGGTAATCGAGGCTGGACCTTGTGTAGTTACACAGGTAAAAACCGAAGAAGTAGATGGTTACTCATCAATCCAGTTGGGTTATGATGAGAAAAAAGAGAAAAACACAACTCAACCATTGAAAGGCCATTTCGCGAAAGCAAACACAACTCCGAAACGCAAGCTGGTAGAATTTGATTCGTTTACAACTTCACTTAATTTAGGTGATGTAGTAACGGTTGATTCTTTCGCAGAAGGCGATTTTGTTGATGTTGTAGGTACCTCAAAAGGTAAAGGTTTTCAAGGTGTTGTAAAACGCCACGGATTCGCCGGTGTTGGTATGCAGACTCACGGTCAGCACAACCGTTTACGTGCCCCAGGTTCATTGGGAGCATCATCATTTCCATCACGTGTATTCAAAGGAATGCGCATGGCTGGAAGAACAGGTGGAGACAGAGTAAAAATTCAAAACTTACAAGTTTTGAAAGTTTATGCTGAGCAAAACTTATTAGTAGTTAGTGGTTCCGTTCCAGGAGCTAAAGGTTCTTACGTAATCTTAGACAAGTAATCAGATGGAAGTTAAAGTATTAAACATTTCAGGTAAAGAAACAGGTGCCAAGGTGCAACTTCCTGAATCGGTATTTGGTATCGAACCTAACGACCACGCGATTTATTTAGATGTTAAACAGTATTTGGCTAACCAACGTCAAGGTACTCACAAATCTAAACAACGTAATGAGATTGCTGGTTCAACGCGTAAACTATACAAGCAAAAAGGTACAGGTGGTGCCCGTGCTGGTAGCATTAAATCTCCGTTATTTAACGGTGGTGGTCGTGTTTTCGGTCCTCAGCCACGTGATTACAGTTTTAAATTGAACAAGAAATTAAAATCATTAGCACGTAAATCAGCTTTAGCTTACAAAGCAAAAGATAACAACGTGGTAGTTTTAGAAGATTTCACCTTCGATACTATTAAAACTAAAAGCTTCATTAGTTTAATCGCTGCGTTAAACGTAGGTAACGAAAAAACTTTGTTGGTTTTACCTGCACAAAATAATAATATCTATTTATCAAGCAGAAACGTTCAGAAAACTAAAGTAATTGCTGCGGCTGATTTAAACACATATGATGTTTTGAACGCTGGCGTACTTGTGTTAACTGCAGATTCTGTTAAAACTTTGGAGGAGGCATTTGCCAAATAATATGGACATTTTAAAAAAACCAATATTAACCGAAAAAGCTTCAGCTTTAACTGAGAAATCTAACCGTTTCACATTTAGCGTTAACCACAAGGCTAACAAAATCCAAATCAAACAAGCCATCGAAAAATTGTACGGTGTAACCATCGTTTCAGTAAATACAATGGTAGTTGATGGAAAAGCTAAATCTCGTTACACTAAAGCAGGTTTTGTATCTGGCCGTAGCCCGAAATACAAAAAAGCAATCGTAACGTTAAAAGACGGCGAAACAATAGATTATTACGCAACTCTTTAATTCAATAATTATATTATAACTATGGGCTTAAGAAAATTTAAACCAGTTACTCCGGGAACCCGCTTTAGAGTTGGTGCCAGCTTTACGGAGATTACAGCAACCAAGCCCGAAAAATCATTGGTTGTATCATCAAAAAAGTCTGGTGGACGTAACAACACAGGAAAGATGACTATGCGCTACATGGGTGGTGGTCACAAAAAATCATATCGTTTAATCGACTTCAAACGCGATAAATTCGATATTCCTGCTACAGTAGCTACTGTAGAATACGATCCAAACCGTACTGCCCGCATCGCATTATTACATTATGCAGATGGCGAGAAGCGTTATATCATTGCTCCAGAAGGATTGCAAGTAGGTTCGGTATTATTATCGGGCGATACAGCAGCTCCAGAAGTAGGTAACACTTTAAAATTATCGAACATTCCATTAGGTTCTATCATCCACAACGTGGAGATTCACCCTGGAAAAGGAGCACAATTAGCTCGTAGTGCAGGTGCTTACGCACAATTAGCTGCTCGCGATGGTAAATATGCTACTTTGAAAATGCCTTCAGGCGAAACCCGTTTAATCTTAGCCACTTGTTTAGCTACAATCGGTGCAGTATCTAACTCAGATCACGCAAACGAAGTATTAGGTAAAGCTGGTCGTAAACGTTGGTTGGGCCGTCGTCCGAGAACTAGACCGGTAGCGATGAACCCTGTCGATCACCCAATGGGTGGTGGTGAAGGTAGATCATCAGGTGGTCACCCTCGTTCAAGAAATGGTGTTTTAGCTAAAGGCTTCAAAACCAGAGAACTTAAAAAATATTCTAATCGTTACATCATAGAGAGAAGGAAGAAATAATGGCTCGTTCGATAAAAAAAGGACCTTATATTGACCATAACGTAGAGAAAAAAGTAAACTCTATGAATGATTCAGGCAAAAAGTCTGTAATCAAAACTTGGTCTCGCAGATCAATGATTTCACCAGATTTCGTGAATCATACATTTGCAGTACACAACGGAAATAAATTTATCCCTGTGTACGTTACAGAAAACATGGTTGGTCACAAGTTGGGAGAATTTGCTCCAACCAGAACATTCAGAGGACACGCTGAAAAGAAAAAATAATTAGACAATGGAAGCAATAGCAAAATTAAACAATTGTCCAACCTCACCGCGTAAGATGCGTTTGGTTGTAGATCTTATCAGAGGTGAACGTGTAGAAAAAGCATTAAGCATTTTAAAGTTTACCAATAAAGAAGCAGCAATAAGAGTTGAGAAATTATTATTATCTGCTATCAAAAACTGGGAATCTAAAAATGAAGGTGCTCGCCCTGAAGAAAACCAACTGTTTGTAAAAACAATTATGGTTGATGGTGGCCGTCAGTTAAAACGCTTACGTCCAGCTCCTCAAGGCCGTGGATATAGAATTCGTAAACGTTCTAACCACGTAACGCTGATTGTAGATAGTAAAAATACAGAAACAACTCAAAACTAATTTTAGGAAATGGGACAAAAAGCAAATCCAATAGGTAACAGGTTAGGTATCATCAAAGGATGGGATTCTAACTGGTTCGGTGGCAACAACTACTCCGATAAATTAGTTGAAGATGAGAAAATAAGAAAATACCTTTCTGCTCGTATTGCTAAAGGTGGTGTTGCAAAAGTAGTTATCGAGCGTACGTTAAAACGTATCACCGTAACTATCCACACAGCTCGCCCAGGTATTGTAATCGGTAAAGCAGGTGCTGAGGTTGATAAAATTAAAGAAGAGTTAAAGAAATTAACCAAAAAGGAAATTCAAATTAACATCTTCGAAATTAAACGCCCAGAACTTGATGCACAATTAGTTGCAGAAGGTGTTGCAAAACAATTAGAAGCAAGGATCTCATTCCGTAGAGCAATGAAATCTTCTATCGCATCAACCATGCGTATGGGTGCTGAAGGAATTAAAATCATGACTTCTGGTCGTTTAGGTGGTGCTGAGATGGCACGTTCTGAACAATACAAAGAAGGAAGAGTGCCTTTGCATACATTCCGTGCTGATATTGATTACGCTTTAGCAGAAGCTTTAACCACTTATGGTAAAATAGGTGTTAAAGTTTGGATTTGTAAAGGTGAAGTTTATGGAAAACGTGATTTGTCTCCAAACATTGGTGCAACAAACAACGGTCCAAAAGGCGCATCAGACAAACCAGCTTTCGGCGGAAGAGATAACCGTGGTGGTGGCGGAAGAGATAGCCGTGGCGGTGGTAACGACAGACGTGGTGGAAACCAAGGTGGTGGTCGTGGCCCAGGTCAAGGTGGTCCCGGAGCAAATAGAGGTGGTGGCGCAGGCGCTAACAGAGGTCCTCGTAAATAATTGATTTATTAACATCGTTTAACGATTAGAACAAAATAAAATGTTACAGCCAAAAAGAACGAAGTTCAGGAAGATGCAAAAAGGCAGAATGAAGGGTTTAGCTTCACGTGGAGCTGAGTTAGCATTCGGATCTTTCGGTATCAAATCTTTAGAAGCCACTTGGATCACAAGTCGCCAGATAGAGGCTGCCCGTATTGCCGTAACTCGTTTCATGAAACGTGAAGGCCAAGTATGGATCAGGATTTTCCCGGATAAACCGGTAACTAAAAAACCTGCTGAAGTACGTATGGGTAAAGGTAAAGGTGCTCCTGAATATTGGGTTGCAGTAGTAAGACCTGGACGTGTAATTTTCGAAGCTGAAGGTGTGCCTTTAGAAGTTGCTAAAGAAGCATTACGTTTAGCTGCTCAGAAATTACCAATCCAAACAAAATTTGTAGTACGTAGAGATTACGTAGAAGCATAGTAAAGAGTTGAGATGAATGTTGTAAATACTTGTTTTTTATAACCGCTACACTCAATCGTAAAAGAAAAATAAAAATGAAAAATTCAGAAATCACAGGGCTTTCAAAAGAAGAATTAGTAGCTAAGATTGCGGAGGAAAAAGAGACATTATCAAAATTGAAATTCTCTCACACCATTTCAGCTATCGAGAATCCTTCACGCATTTCAAAAGTAAGGAAAGACATAGCCCGTTTAAATACTGAACTGACTAAAGTAAAACTTGCTGAGTCAGCTACTGAAACTAATTAATTTGAAAGTCGAAATGGAAAGACAATTAAGAAAAACAAGAACCGGGTTGGTGGTGAGCAACAAGATGGACAAATCTGTTGTAGTGAGCGTTGAGCGTAAAGTAAAGCACCCGATTTATGGTAAGTTCGTTAAGAAAACTACCAAATTTATGGCTCACGACGAGAAAAACGAATGCGGTATCGGAGATACAGTATTAATTATGGAAACTCGTCCTTTGAGTAAAAATAAGAACTGGAGATTGGTACAAATTTTAGAAAGAGCTAAATAAGATGGTACAACAGGAATCGAGATTAAACGTTGCTGATAACAGCGGCGCGAAAGAAGTATTGGTAATTCGTGTGCTAGGTGGAACCGGCAAACGTTATGCTTCAATTGGTGATAAAGTAGTTGTTACCGTAAAAAGCGCATTACCGTCAGGTAATATAAAAAAAGGTACAGTTTCTAAAGCAGTAGTGGTAAGAACTAAAAAAGAGATCAGACGTAAAGATGGTTCTTATATTCGTTTTGACGATAACGCTGCAGTATTATTGAACGCACAGGATGAGCCAAGAGGTACACGTATCTTTGGCCCGGTTGCGAGAGAACTACGTGAAAAACAATTCATGAAAATTGTATCATTAGCACCGGAGGTATTATAAAATGGGAAACAAAGTAAATACACCATCAAAACTTAAAATCCGCACAGGAGATTTAGTTAAAGTAATTGCTGGCGATTCAAAAGGTCAACAAGGAAAAGTACTTTCAGTACAAATAGATAAAAACAGAGCCATTGTAGAAGGCGTTAACTTAGTGTCGAAACACACTAAACCAAATGCTGCAAATCCTAACGGTGGTATTATTAAAAAAGAAGCTGCTCTTCACATTTCTAACTTGATGTTGGTTGATCCAAAATCTGGTAAAGCTACCCGCGTTGGACGTAAACTAAACGCAGATGGTAAATTAGTTAGAGTTGCTAAAATTTCAGGAGAGGAGATTAAATAATGGCTACACCAAGATTAAAAAGCAAATACAAAGAAGAAGTTGTAAATGCATTAAAAGAAAAATTTCAGTACAAAACTGTAATGCAGGTTCCTAAATTGGAAAAAATCTGTATCAATCAAGGTGTAGGTCGTTTTTCAGTTACGGATAAAAAGATTATGGACACTACAATTGTAGAATTGTCAACCATCACTGGTCAACAAGCAGTTCCAGCACAATCTAAAAAAGATATCTCTAACTTTAAGTTACGTAAAGGTATGCCAGTAGGTGTACGTGTTACTTTACGTGATAACAATATGTATGAGTTCTTGGATCGTTTGATCTCTGTTGCTCTTCCACGTATTCGTGATTTCAAAGGTATTAATGATAAGGGCTTTGATGGAAAAGGTAACTACACATTAGGTGTTACTGAACAAATCATCTTTCCAGAGATTAATATCGATAAAATCAATAAAATTTTAGGTATGGATATAACTTTCGTAACTTCGGCAAAATCTGACGTTGAAGCTTTAGAGTTATTGAAGCAATTCGGATTACCATTTAAAAATCAAAAAACAGCAGAATAATGGCAAAAGAAGGTGTAAAAGCACGCGAAGTTAAGCGCCAAAAATTGGTAGCTAGATACGCTGAAAAACGTGCAGTTTTAAAAGCTGCAGGAGATTTCGAAGGTTTAGATAAATTACCTAAAAACTCATCTCCGGTACGTTTACACAACCGTTGTAAGTTAACTGGTCGTCCACGTGGTTACATGCGTACCTTTGGTATTTCAAGGGTAACGTTCCGCCAAATGGCACTAGACGGTAAAATACCAGGTGTTAAAAAAGCATCTTGGTAATATAGCTTTAGAACTCATGTTCTAAGCTGAAAGACTAAAGCTGAATGAAAGCTAAATTTCAAAGTTTAAGGCGATGTATGTCGCTTTAGGCTTTGGTCTTTTACGTTTCAGCTTAACAAAGAATTTAACCGATAGCAGGTCCCATCGCTGGGTAGCGGAAGGATACCACTATCAAAAACAATAAAAAATGAATACAGATCCAATAGCAGATTATTTAACAAGAGTAAGGAATGCCATTAAGGCCAACCACCGTGTTGTAGAAATTCCTGCATCAAACCTTAAAAAAGAAATTACTAAAGTTCTTTTTGACAAAGGTTACATCGCGAACTACAAGTTTGAAGATACTACAGTTCAAGGCACCATTAAAATCGCTTTGAAATACAATCCAATAACTAAAGTTCCTGCTATTCGTACTTTGATGCGAATTAGTAAACCAGGTTTGAGAAACTATGCTGGTGTTGAAAATATGCCAAGAGTATTAAACGGTTTAGGTATCGCAATCTTATCTACTTCTAAAGGTGTAATGACTGATAAAGAAGCAGCCAAATTAAATATTGGTGGTGAGGTATTGTGTCACGTTTATTAATTTATAGGAGAACAGCACAATGTCAAGAATAGGAAAAGCCCCAATCACAATCCCTTCAGGAGTTACAATTACCGTATCTAAAGATAACGTAGTAAGCGTAAAAGGGCCTAAAGGTGAATTAACACAAGCAGTTGATACAGATATCACTGTAAGTCAAGAAGACGGAATCTTAACGGTTTCTCGCCCTTCTGAACAAAAGAAACACAAAGCATTACATGGTTTATACCGTTCTTTGCTTAACAATATGGTTATTGGTGTTACAGATGGTTATAAATTAGAACAAGAATTAGTAGGTGTTGGTTACCGTGCTACAAATGCTGGTAATACACTAGATTTAGTTTTAGGTTATTCTCACCATTACGTATTTCAATTACCACAAGAGATTAAAGTAACCACCACATCAGAAAAAGGTCAAACTCCTAAAATTATTTTAGAAAGTATTGACAAACAATTGATCGGTCAAGTAGCTGCGAAAATTCGTTCGTTACGTGCTCCAGAGCCTTATAAAGGTAAAGGTATCAAGTTTGTAGGTGAAGTGTTAAGAAGAAAAGCAGGTAAATCAGCATCTAAGAAATAATAATCATGGCAGGTAAAAAATTATCAAGAAGAGATCGTATTAAAAAAGGGATCAGAAAAAGACTTACTGGTTCGGAAGAACGCCCAAGGTTATCTGTTTATAGAAGCAATAAAGGTATTTATGCTCAGGTAATTAACGATGTAACCGGTACAACAATAGCTTCAGCATCTTCATTATCGAAAGATTTTGCAGGAACTGGAAATAAAAGCGATCAATCAGTAGCTGTAGGCAAATTAGTTGCCGAAAAAGCAATTGCTGCAGGTGTTAAAGAAGTTGTTTTCGATAGAAACGGCTACTTATATCACGGACGTGTTAAATCGTTGGCAGAAGGTGCTCGCGAAGCTGGTTTAGTATTTTAATCTGAAGAAAAAAGTAAGATGTCAACTATCAATATAAAAAGAGTAAAAACCACCGATATCGAGTTAAAGGATCGTTTGGTTAGTATACAACGTGTTGCCAAAGTTACCAAAGGTGGTCGTACTTTCAGCTTCTCAGCAATTGTTGTTGTTGGAGATGAAAACGGCGTTGTTGGTTTCGGTTTAGGTAAAGCGAAAGAAGTAACTGAAGCAATCGCTAAAGGTGTGGATGATGCTAAAAAGAACTTAGTTAAAGTTCCAATTTTAAACGGTACTGTTCCTCACGAGCAAATCGGTAAATTCTCTGGTGGTTTTGTTTTAATCAAACCAGCAGCAGTAGGTACAGGTGTAATTGCTGGTGGTGCAATGCGTGCTGTATTAGAAAGTGCTGGCGTGCATAACGTATTGGCAAAATCTAAAGGTTCATCTAACCCACACAACGTGGTAAAAGCAACTGTTGATGCATTAACAAAAATGCGTGATGCTTATACAGTAGCTCAAACTCGTGGTATAGATTTAAACAAAGTATTTAACGGATAATATCATGGCTAAGATCAAAATAACACAAGTAAAAAGTATTATCGATAGAAGCGAACGCCAAAAAAGAACTGTTCAAGCTTTGGGTTTATCTAAAATGAACCAAAGTGTAGAAGTTGAGGCTACTCCACAGATTATTGGAATGATTCGCAAAGTGAATCACTTAATCGCAATCGAAGCAATTTAAGAGAATTATAAGATGAATGAGTTTTGAGTGAGGGGATAAGCATATTGCAACTATTCAACCATTCAAAATTCAATCATTATTTATTTATCGTTGTACCTGTTTAGTGAAAGCGAAGGGCAACACAAATTCAAAAAAATGAATTTAAGTAATTTAAAACCTGCTACAGGTTCAGTAAAAAACAGTAAAAGAATTGGTCGTGGTACTGGTTCGGGTCGTGGTGGAACTTCAACTCGTGGTCATAAAGGTGCGGGTTCTCGTTCAGGTCACAAAACTAAGATCGGTTTTGAAGGTGGTCAAATGCCTTTACAGCGTCGTGTACCTAAAGTTGGTTTTAAACCAATTAACCGTACAGAATATGTAGGTGTAAACTTAGACGTATTACAAAGCTTAGCTGATAAATTTAGCTTAACAACGATTGATTTTGCTGCTTTACAAGAGCATGGTTTAGCTTCAAAAAATGATCTAGTAAAAATTCTAGGTCGTGGTGAAGTAAAAGCAAAATTAGATATTACAGCACATGCGTTTTCTGCAACCGCACAAAAAGCTATTGAAGCTGCAGGTGGTTCAATTGTAAAATTGTAAATTATTAAATGAAGAAGCTATTTACTACTTTAAGTAATATCTGGAAAATTCAAGAATTAAAAGAGCGTATATTGTTTACGCTCTTAATTCTTTTGGTGTACCGTTTCGTATCTCACGTGGTTTTGCCAGGTGTAGATCCAACAGCTTTAGGCAATAACGAAAAATCAGGAATCTTAGGCTTACTCGATATGTTTGCTGGGGGTTCTTTCTCTCGTGTGTCTATCTTGGCTTTAGGGGTAATGCCTTATATCTCTGCATCAATTGTGGTGCAATTGTTAGGTATTGCTGTTCCTTCTTTCCAAAAGATGCAAAAGGAAGGCGAAAGTGGCAGAAAAAAAATGAACCAGATTACCCGTTACCTAACGGTAGCGATTACAATCGTTCAATCAGTAGGTTATGTTAAAACTCAGGTTCCTGCAGAAGCTATTTTATTACCGAATACATTATTTTTAGTTTTATCAACTTTCGTATTAACCGCAGGTACATTATTCGTAATGTGGTTGGGTGAGAAGATCACAGATAAAGGTATTGGTAACGGTACGTCACTAATTATCATGGTTGGTATTATCGCTCGTTTACCGGTTGCAATCAGTCAAGAGTTTAGTGCTCGTGTAGGTTCAGCTAGTGAAGGTGGAGGACCAGTTGCTTTAGTTTTAGAAATTGTTGCTCTATTTGCTGTGGTGATGTTTACCATTTTAATTGTTCAAGGTGTACGTAAAGTGCCAGTACAATACGCTAAAAAAATAGTTGGTAACCGTCAGTTTGGTGGTGTTCGTCAGTACATTCCTTTAAAGGTAAATGCTGCTGGTGTTATGCCAATCATCTTTGCACAAGCGTTGATGTTTATACCAGGTGCTTTGATGCAGTTTGTTCCTTCTTTACAAGGATCATGGTTAATTCAATTTAGCAATACCACGTCGTTAGCTTATAGCTTAACTTTTGCGTTTTTAATTATTGCATTCACTTTCTTCTATACTGCAATTACAGTAAATCCAACTCAAATGAGTGATGATATGAAGAAAAATGGTGGTTTTATCCCTGGTGTTAAACCTGGTTTTGCAACTTCAACTTTTATTGATGATGTAATTTCTAAGATCACTTTTCCGGGTGCAGTATTTTTAGCCATTATCGCTATACTTCCATCAATTGCAGTTAAGTTCGGAATTAAGCAAGAATTTGCGCATTTCTTCGGAGGTACATCACTATTAATTTTAGTGGGTGTGGTTTTAGATACTTTACAACAAATTGAAAGTTATCTATTAATGCGTCACTACGACGGTTTAATGAAAACGGGCAGAGTTACTGGCAGAACAGGTGTACCTGCTGCAAGTAGCAACGCAGCTTTGTAGGCAATTTAAGTGTCTAAAGTTTGTTACAAATCTCTGGAAGAGATTGAGTTAATAAGGGAAAGTTCTTTACTGGTTTCGAAAGCTTTGGCCGAAGTGGCAAAAGTTATTAAAGCAGGCATAACAACAAATGAGTTGGATAAGTTAGCTTATGAGTTTATTCTTGATCACGGAGCAATCCCTGCATTTTTAAACTATAACGGCTTTCCAAACTCTTTATGTATTTCACCAAATGAACAAGTTGTTCACGGCTTTCCAAGTGAGTACGTCATCCAAGAGGGTGATTTGATTTCAGTCGATTGTGGCGTAATTAAAAACAATTATTTCGGCGATTCGGCCTTTACGTTCTCCATTGGAGAAATAGATGCAGAAAAGCAAAGATTAGTTGAGGTTACTAAACGTTGTTTGGAATTGGGGATTGAAAAGGCAGTAGTTGGCATGCGTGTTGGCGATATCGGCTTTGCCATTCAACAGCATGCAGAGGCGAATGGATTTGGTGTGGTAAGAGAACTTGTTGGGCATGGTGTTGGCATAAATCTCCACGAGAAACCAGAAGTTCCTAACTATGGAAAACGAGGAAGCGGACCAAAACTTGAAGAAGGGATGGTTATTGCAATTGAGCCGATGATTAACGCAGGCCTTGCAGGTATTATCTTTCATAGTGATGGCTGGACAGTTACGAGTAAAGACAATAAACCATCGGCACATTTTGAGCACACAATAGCAGTAAAAAAGGGCAAAGCAGACGTTCTATCGACCTTTTCAATAATAGAAGAAGTTTTACAACAAAAAAAATAAAAAATTAAAAATTTTTATTTAATTTTGCAACCCTGTTTAGAAGCAGCTAATTAAGTAACAATCAATAAAATATGGCTAAACAAGCCTCAATTGAACAAGACGGAGTAATACGAGAAGCATTATCTAATGCTATGTTTAGAGTTGAACTCGAAAACGGACATGAAATTATTGCGCACATTTCAGGTAAGATGAGGATGCACTACATCAAAATTCTTCCTGGGGATAAAGTAAAATTAGAGATGTCGCCGTATGATTTAACAAAAGGTCGCATCACTTATAGATATAAATAAAATGAAAGTTAGATCATCAATTAAAAAACGTAGCGCTGATTGCAAGATTATTCGCCGTAAAGGTAAACTTTACGTTATTAACAAGAAAAATCCTAAATACAAGCAACGTCAAGGGTAATTAAAACTATTGTAATGTACCGCACAACGGTGGCCCGCCGTTCGGAGTTACTTAAAAACATAAACAAATATGGCAAGGATTTCAGGTATTGATTTACCAAGAAACAAAAGAGGAGAGATTGGTTTAACTTATATCTACGGTATAGGAAAAACAACTGCACAACGTATTTTAACTACAGCAGGAATCGACGTAAACAAAAAAGTACAAGATTGGTCTGATGATGAATTGTCAGCAATCCGTACCATGATTAACGATGAAATTAAAGTAGAAGGTGCTTTACGTTCAGAGGTTCAGTTAAACATCAAACGTTTAATGGATATTGGTTGTTACCGTGGTTTACGTCACAGAAAAGGTTTACCTTCTCGTGGTCAGCGTACTAAAAACAACTCACGTACTCGTAAGGGTAAGAGAAAAACAGTTGCTAACAAGAAAAAAGCTACTAAGTAATAGATAGATAGGAGATGTGAGATTTTAGATGTGGGAACCATATCTTGATTATCTGCTCAAATCTGGAATAAAAGAGAAAAAGTAGGATACTGAGTGTCGGGGTAGGGAAATCTCCATGCCTCAAGTCTCATATCTAAAATCTAAAAGAAAAAATGGCTAAGAGTAAAAAAGTAACCAAAAAACGTATCGTTGTAATCGAACCTGTTGGTCAGGCTCATATCAATGCTACTTTCAACAACATCATCGTTACCTTAACAAACAACGGCGGACAAACCATTTCATGGTCGTCAGCTGGTAAAATGGGCTTTAAAGGTTCTAAAAAGAACACACCATATGCAGCTGGTCAAGCAGCTTCAGATTGCGGTAAAGTTGCGTTTGACTTAGGTTTACGTAAAGTTGAAGTATTTGTAAAAGGTCCAGGTTCAGGTCGTGAATCTGCAATCAGAACTTTACAAGTAGCAGGTATTGAAGTTTTATCTATCAAAGATATCACTCCACTTCCACACAACGGATGTCGTCCTCCTAAAAAGAGAAGAGTTTAATTAATTTTAAAGCTAAGAATCTTCAGCTACAGGTTGAATGATACTTTAAAAAACAACAAAAATGGCAAGATATACAGGCCCAAAAAGTAAAATTGCACGTAAATTCAGAGAACCAATCTTCGGTCCTGATAAAGTGTTAGACAGAAAAAATTATCCTCCTGGGCAACATGGCTCATCAAAAAGAAGAGGAAAACAATCTGAATATGCAATCCAGTTAATGGAGAAGCAAAAAGTAAAATACACTTATGGTGTATTGGAAAAACAGTTCAGTAACTTGTTTAAAAAAGCATCTTCACGTGCAGGTATCACTGGAGATAACTTACTTCAATTATTAGAAGCACGTTTAGATAATACAGTTTACCGTTTAGGTATTTCAACAACCCGTTCTGGTGCACGCCAGTTAGTTAGCCATAAACACGTAACCGTGAATGGTGAAGTTGTAAATATCCCTTCATATCAGTTAAAAGCTGGTGATGTGATTGCGGTTCGTGAGAAATCTAAATCTTTAGAATCAATTAGTAACTCAGTTGCAGGCAGAACAATTAATAAATTTGCTTGGTTAGAGTGGAATGCTGGAGAGTTAACAGGTAAGTTCTTAACTTATCCACAACGCGACGAGATTCCTGAAAACATTAAGGAAAACTTAATCATCGAGTTATACTCAAAGTAATAAATGATCTAGTTAATTACCTCGAAAGGGTAATTAACTTTTTTCATGTTACTATATATTCAATAACGAATTTAAAAAAATATAAATGGCAATTTTAGCATTTCAGAAACCAGACAAAGTGATCATGCAGAAATCAACTGATTTCGATGGCATATTTGAATTTCGTCCTTTAGAGCCCGGTTTCGGTGTAACAATTGGTAATGCCTTAAGAAGAATTTTACTTTCTTCATTAGAAGGTTATGCTATTACTACTATTCGTTTTTCAGGCGTTTCTCATGAGTTTTCTACCATGAAAGGTGTTGTAGAAGATTTAACTGATATCATTTTGAACTTGAAACAAGTACGTTTCAAAAAAACTGGTGATTCTGGTGATGCTGAAAAAGTTTTCATCATTGTTAACGGTCAAGATCAATTCAAAGCTGGTGATATTACTAAATTCTCTAACAACTTTACAGTTTTAAATCCTGAGCATGTAATTTGCAATATGGACAAATCTGTAACTTTAGAAGTGGAATTAACCATCAACAAAGGTCGTGGTTATGTTCCTGCTGAAGAAAATAAAGTTGCTGATGCTGTTGTAGGTGTTATCGCTATCGATTCGATCTACACACCAATGAAAAACGTTAAATACACAATTGAAAATTTCCGTGTTGAACAAAAAACGGATTATGAGAAATTGGTATTAGATATTTCTACTGATGGTTCAATTCACCCAGAAGAAGCATTAAAAGAGGCGGCTAAGATTCTTATCCAACACTTTATGTTATTCTCTGACGAGAACTTGGTATTAGAATCTCAAGCTAAAGAGGAAACTAAAGAAGTTGATGAGGAAATTTTACATATGCGTAAAATCCTTAAAACTGAATTGGTAGATATGGATCTTTCAGTTAGAGCATTAAATTGCTTAAAAGCTGCTGATATCCGCACTTTAGCTGATTTAGTTTCTTACGATGTTGCTGATATGTTAAAATTCAGAAACTTTGGTAAAAAATCTTTAACAGAGATTCAAGAGCTTGTAAAATCAAAAGGTTTATCATTCGGTATGAACCTGTCTAAATTCAAGTTAGACGAAGAGTAAGATTAGTCGTAAGTTTTTATTTTGATGCTTAGGCATCTGTTAGAAACCCAACTAAAATAAATAATTTTTCACAGTGCATAATTCCCTCGGTAAGAGACGGTATGCACTCAATTAAAAAACAATGAGACACGGTAAAAAAGTAAACCACTTAGGTAGAACCGCAAGCCACAGAAAGGCGATGTTAGCCAACATGGCATCATCACTTATTTTGCACAAAAGAATTACAACAACTTTAGCTAAAGCTAAAGCTTTACGTACTTATGTTGAGCCAATTATCACAAAATCAAAAAATGATACAACTCACTCTCGTCGTACAGTGTTCGCTTACTTACAAGATAAAGAAGTAGTAACTATTTTATTCCGCGAAATTGCTGAGAAAGTTGCAAATCGTCCGGGTGGATATACTCGTATCATTAAATTAAACAACCGTTTAGGTGATAACGCTGAAATGGCTTTAATTGAATTGGTAGATTACAATACAGTTTACGGTAAAGACGTAGAAGTTAAAGAAGAAAAGAAAACAACTCGTCGTGGTAGAAGTAAAGCTGCTGCTGCACCTAAAGCTACTGAAGCGAAAGCAGAAGTTACTGAAGAAGCTGCTCCTGCTGAAGAAGCTCCTGCAACTGAAGAGCCAAAAGGAGAATAATCTAATTCCCCTTAAAGTATTAAGTCCTGTTCAAAAGAGCAGGACTTTTTTTTGTGCCTAAATCGGAATGATTCTTTCATAACTCCCATTGTTTTGGGAAATAGGACAAAAGTTTCTCTCATATTTTCATTACATAGTGCTTTTTAGGAATGCTATCTATAAATTAGCTTCAAATAAATTTGAAATGAAATTTAGGTTTTTTCTAATAATCGCGCTATTCTCTCATTTAGCTGTTTTCGGTCAAATTCATCAATATTCCAATGGCAATAATGCATGGAATCCAGATTCTTTAGGCAACCATAGGGCGATGCTTCAATTTAACGGTCCCGGCAAAATTGCTCATGCAAAAATTAATTGGAGAAGGAGAGATGAACACCCAGAGTTAAAAAAGGTCATTATTCATGATTCTGAAGGAAACAAGGTTTCTATTGAGGGTTTAGCCAATTTTAGCAGGGAAGGTGTTGATGTTTATTTTGATGCCCCAAAAAAAGGTAAATATTACGTTTACTACATGCCTTATCAAGATGAAGGACGGAACAATTATCCCAAGGGTATCTATTTAAAATCTGATTCGCAGCAAGTGAGTAAATCGAAGCACACCTCGGTTAACTGTACGGTTATAGCCCTTCAATCCACTGATGCATTTAATTCTTTTTATCCGATGGAGATCATTGCGACGGCGAAGGAAACAAATGCCTTAAAAGCTCAGCACAAGGGGAAACCATTTTTGATATTTCCAGAGGACAGAATGTTTCCAATAAAGATGGTTAAGGATTTACCTTATCGCTGGATCGTTAAGGGCGCATCAAATTCATTTACTGGCTTTGCCGAAAAGGGCGAAAACTATGCTTTACAATTAGGCGTTTTTGCATTAAGAGACCTCAACAATGTAGAAGTGATTTTGGGTGATTTGAAATCGTCCAATGGTAAAATTATATCTTCAAAAAACATAAGCTGCATAAATACTGATGGAATCACCTATGATGGTAGGCCATTAAAGAAAAGGATTAGCCTTTCTTTGGGGAATGTACAAGCCTTGTGGATTACCGTTAATGTTCCGAAGCAAACAATCGCTGGTTTATATACAGGTAAATTTTTTGTAAAGGCTGAGGGTAAATCATATCCAGTAGATGTTAAACTGACGATTGGAAGCAAAATCTTACCTGACGGCGGGGTATCAACGCCGAATAAACAAACCCGCCTAACTTGGCTAAATTCTACTTTGGCTCAGCAAAACACAGTTGTAGCGCCATATACATCGTTGCAAGTGAATGGAAACATAATTTCTTTATTGGGTAGGAAATTCGAAATAAATACGGATGGATTTCCAAAGCAGATTCAAACGTTTTTTAATTCTGAAATGACGGCATACACCGAAAAACCAAATAACTTATTGGCAGAACCCATCCACTTTCATTTTTACAATACGCCAAAAACACAAGAGAAATTTGTTTCAAGTAATTTTAGCATAATTTCTAAAGAATCTGGCACTGTAAAGTGGACAGCAGCCAACACATCTCCTAACCTAAAAATGGATTTAGAGGCCAGTTTGGAGTTTGATGGGTATGTGCACTATGAAGTTAAAGTTACGGCGTTAAACGATGTCGATTTCAGTAACATTGATTTCCACATTCCATTTGATAAAAGATCAACAAAATATTTAATGGGGCTTGGTGAAAAGGGCGGGCTAAGGCCAGATACTCTTAGATGGAAATGGGATGTGGCACATAAAAATCAGGATGCTGTTTG
Source organism: Pedobacter yonginensis (assembly GCF_003173595.1). Lineage (GTDB taxonomy): Bacteria > Bacteroidota > Bacteroidia > Sphingobacteriales > Sphingobacteriaceae > Pedobacter > Pedobacter yonginense. The sequence continues at coordinate 392,251 of NZ_QGNZ01000003.1, read as the reverse complement.
GATTGGAAACGTAAATGCAGGGCTTTATTACAATTTAAGGGATGAGCATTACGTTCGCCCGCTCAATACAAACTTCTACTTGCAAAAACCATTGCGCTTGCCCAAATCTTGGGGCAATGACAATAAGGGAGGTATCCAAATTAATATCAAGGGAAGTTCTATGCTCGCCGATAATTTTACTGGTGCTAGAAGCATGAGAAAGGGGGAGGTACTTTACTACAATTTCAACTTGCTCATTACCCCTTTTCATTTGTTGGATACCGATTTCCAATGGGAGAATCGTTTTTACCACAAGTATGGGAATTTAGATTCTATCAAAGCAACTGGTGCGACAGTAGTAAACATACATCATGCAACACCCATCAATCCTTGGATTAATTATCCATTTATTGAATCGAAAAAAATGAAGGCTTATATTGATGAAGCACATAACAAAGGGCTGAAAGTTAAGATTTACAATACTGTTCGAGAACTTTCCAACCATGCTTACGAGTTACCTGCCTTAAGAAGTTTAGGAATGGAAGTTTATTCAGCGGGTAAAGGCGGTGGTTTTAGCTGGTTGCAAGAACATTTGGATACTAATTACATCGCAGCTTGGTTTGTGCCACAGATTAAGGATGCTGCCATCATCAACAGCGGGATGAATCGCTGGCACAACTATTATGTGGAAGGGATGAATTGGTTAACCAATAATGTTGGCATTGATGGGGTTTATTTGGATGATGTTGCTTTTGATCGGGTAACGATGAAAAGGATCAAGCGGGTGTTAACGAACAACGGGCATCCAGGTATCATCGATTTACATTCTGCAAATCAGTACAATAAAAACGATGGATTTAATAACAGCGCCATTTTATACATGGAGCATTTTCCTTACCTAAATCGGCTTTGGTTTGGCGAATATTTCGATTATGAGACAAACAATCCAGATTTCTTTTTAACTGAAGTAAGTGGTGTACCTTTTGGTTTAATGGGCGAAATGTTGCAGGATAATGGTAACCAATGGCGTGGATTGATTTATGGTATGACCAGCAGACTGGGTTGGAATCCTGGTAGCGATCCTAAACCACTTTGGAAAGTGTGGGACGCTTTCGGGATGAAAGGTTCGTCTATGATTGGTTATTGGAGCGATAATTCGCCCGCGAAAACAGATAACCCAAAAATATTGGCTACTGTGTATAAAAAGCCGGGTAAGGCACTCATTGCAATTGCAAGTTGGGCGGAAAACGATACCGTAGTAAATTTAACTTTAGATTGGAATAAATTGGGATTAGATGCCAGTAAGGCCAAGATTTCTGTTCCTGCTATCGAAAAATTTCAGGCAGCTCAAAATTATATGGGAAGTGAAGGTATCTCTATTGAAAAGGGGAAAGGCTTGATTTTAATTATTGAATAAGTTTTAAGTAACTAATGGCTAGCAAAGTGGAGAAGGTAAGCGATTATGTTCCCCACTTTGCTTTAGCGCATATTTCTTACATTTTATATTTTCACATTCTCCATGCCGTACTGTTTTAACACGTCATCGGGTACGCCAGCCCATTGATTTGGAGAATTTCCGACATAGCCAATGTCTTTAACGCCGATTTCAGTAGTGTAAAAACCTGACGCCGTTAAATCCCTCATTCTGTTAAAAAAGGCAACTCCAGCCTGCATTTCTGGTCTTGCCTTGGCAGGATAAGCTATTTCATCTACAATTGATATTTGCTCTTTTTCTGAAGCTTCTACAAAAGATTTCTGGAATTTATTGAAGCTGTAAATATCAAGCCACTTGAGTCCGCCACGCATTGGCACTTTGTGTTCTGGAATATCTTTTACGATAAACTCGATGAATTCTGGAACTTTAGCATCTGAGGCACTGCCAGAAACATCATCCTTAGGAATAATGATATCTGCCAAAACGGTTATGGTTGCCATTTCGTGTTTGGTGAAGAATGTGGCAGATTTAAGATTTTTATCTCTATCGATTTCCCATTGTTCACGTCCTGCCTCTTTGGCGGTTTCTTCTGGTTTGGCAATTTCTGTTTTGGTTTCGGGCTGTTTACAGGCTTCTACCAATACAGTTGTACTGATTGCGGTTATGCCGAGTGCTTTTATGGAATCACGTCTATTCATAATTCTATATGTTTTGTTTTTTCTTTTGTGCTAAAATGTATTCCGCTGTGCGCATAGATAGGGCTAGAATTGTCCAAGTGGCATTTTTGTCACCCTGCTGAACAAAGGGGCCAGCATCTACCACAAATAAATTTTTACAATCGTGTGCTTGGCAGTATTTATTTAAAGCCGATTTTTTTGGGTCGTCGCCCATGCGAATGGTTCCAACTTCATGGATAATTTTACCCGGATTTAATAAGCCATAATTGGTATCGGCACCATGGATTTCTGAAGTAACCACTGCACCCATTTCTTTCATGATGGAAAGAAAGGTTTCTTGCATGTGTTTTGCTTGAAGAATCTCCTCTTTTGCCCAAGTATAATTAAACCTTAATACCGGAATTCCGTATTTATCCACCACATTCGGGTCAATTTCGCAGTAGTTGTTTTCTCGAGCAATTGCTGTACCTCTGCCAGCCATCCCTACGCTTGTGCCATAGAAACGACGGTAGTCATCTTTTAACGATTTTCCATATCCTCCAGCTTCTTTTTTATTGCCGTTGCGATCGGGCACCATTCCATTTATTTTTGAAACGCCTCCACCAAATCCATAAGATGGCATACCCATTCCGCCACCATATTCAATGTGATAGCCACGAGGGAAATTTAATTTTTTATTATCTAGCCACCAAGGAGAGTAAATGTGCACACTTCCGAGTCCATCTTCATTGTAACGTTTTCTGTCCATTAGTTGGGGAAGAAATCCGTAAACACCAGCACCTGTAGAATCGTGTAAATATTTTCCTACTACACCACTGCTATTGGCCAAGCCACCTGGATGGGCGGAAGATTTGGAATTTAGAAGAATACGTGCAGATTCGCAAGCACTGGCACCCAGAATTACGAGCTTACCATTAACTTGATATTCTTGTAAATCTTTTCTATTTACATAAGAAACTCCTTTGGCGGTACCGTCTTTATCGGTAATCACTTCTCTAACCATTGCATCGGTGATTACGGTTAGATTCCCCGTTTTTACCGCTGGTATAACCAAACAAGATGATGCAGAGAAATCGCCATAAACTTTACAGCTTCTTCCGCATTGTCCGCAATAGAAACAAGGTGCACGATCGTTATTGCCCTTAATGGCTTCTGTCATTACCGCGCCACGACCCGTAATTACCTTTACACCCGCTTTTTCTGCTCCTTTTTTGATAAACAATTCATTTAAACGGGGTTTTGGTGGTTTCATGAAAATTCCGTCGGGTTCGTTTTCTAAACCTTCTGCTGTTCCATAAATCCCAATCATTCGGTCTACCTTATCATAAAATGGTTTAACATCATTATATGTAATTGGCCAATCATCGGTTAAGCCATCGGTTGGTTTAAAATCTTGTGGACCCATCCTCAAGGAAATTCTGCCCCAGTGGTTAGTGCGGCCGCCAAGCATTCGGGATCTGAACCACTCGAATTCTGTTTTATTTTTTTGAGTGTAGGGCTCGCCTTCAAGTTCCCAACCACCGTAAGAAGCATCAAAATCTCCAAAGGGACGGACTGTGCTTGCACCACGACGTGGGGATTCCCAAGGCCATTTTAATTGATGGGAGTCTAATCGCGGGTCGAAATACTGACCTGCTTCGAGCATTAAAACTTTTTGCCCTGCATTAGCCAGTACATAGGCGGCCATGCCACCACCAGCACCTGAGCCAACAACAATTGCATCGTAAACGGTAGGCGATTTTTTTATCTGAAATTCACTCATAGATTAAATTTAGAAATGAAAGGATATTCTAATCTAAAGTTAAAATTTGTGAATTAAAAGCTTATTTTTTTGGATTTCCTTTTTTGGAATGATTACAAACATTCTTTATTTGAATGTTTCCTAAATCGAATTAGTAAAAGCTTGCCTGTAAATTATATAGAAATGATTCACGAACATTATTCAAAATCTGATGGTTGATGTGTTGTGGGTAGGTCGTGTAATTGTTACATTATGTTTCATAGCGATTGTAGCAAAAAAAATTGGTTTATCTTTGTGCTTTAAAATTCATCAATGGTATTTTCAGAACATATAGAACAGTTTATTTCAGCCCTATCTTTAAGTTTAGAATCGCAAAACTTCGTGAAGATTTCTCTAGGGAATTACAAAGGTTTGGAAGAGGCATTAAAGCAAATTCTTGTTCGGAAAGTTATTATAAAGCGGGAAGAAAAATTGGCTTTTACATTTCGCTACAAAACGCGGGATGTTGTAAAGAATCTTTCTTACACCGAGGGCGTTAATTTAATTGCTGAATATTTAAACACGGGCTTCAAAATTGCAACATTATTTACAACCGATAGGGATTTAATTGTTGAGGAATTGAACAACGGTAAGCTAGTTATACGTGAAATAGCGCCAACAATTAAAGAGGCTCCAGCTGCCAGCCATGATAAGCAGAAAGCCAGGTTGATTACGGCTGATTCAAAATCGTATTTAACCGATTTGAAAATTACGGATACAGCGGGCAAAGTTTTTAAAAATGCCCAAAATAAATTCCGTCAGATTAATCATTACATCGAGATTTTAAGTGCCTTAATTAAAGAACTGCCTACAGGAACAATTAAGAAAGTAGTAGATATGGGCTCGGGTAAGGGTTATTTAACTTTTGCCTTGTATGATTATTTACATTCGGTTTTAAACCTCAATACCGAAGTTGTTGGGGTAGAATATCGGCAGGATATGGTTGATTTGTGCAATGCAGTTGCTCAAAAATCTGCTTTTGGACATTTGAGTTTTGTGCAAGGTACGATTGAAGATTATGATGCTAATGATGTGAACCTTCTGATTGCTCTACATGCTTGTGATACCGCTACTGATGATGCCATTTTTAAAGGAATAAAAGCAAATGCAGATTTAATCGTGGTTGCGCCTTGTTGCCACAAACAAATTCGCAGGGAAATCGAGCAAAACAAAGTGAAAAATGATGTATCGTTTTTAACGAAGTACGGCATTTTTTTAGAGCGCCAGGCCGAAATGGTTACCGATGGCATTCGTGCGCTAATTTTAGAATACTTTGGCTATAAAACTAAAGTGTTCGAATTTATTTCTGATGCGCACACACCCAAAAATGTACTTGTAGTAGGCGTGAAGAGGGCTGAAAGCTTGAATTCAAAAGCGGAAAACGAAAGGAAAGAAGAAATTTTGCTAAAAATTAAAGCGAGCAAAGCGTATTTCGGTATTGGTCATCATCATTTGGAAAGATTGTTGGATTTATAAACAAGCAAAATTTATGCAGTATAGATTGCTTAGGCTTAACATATAAAATCAAAATATAACCATATAAGAGAGGTAAGGCAGATGGCTTATTCCGGTTTTTCCGTTCTACGTAAATTTGCTAAAGATGCACTAAAATTAAAGCAATTAACGCTGGAATAGCTTGCACATACAGAATCCTTTTACTTGCGGTCGCTGCCCCATAAATGCCTGCGATGATCACACAACATAAGAAAAACACAGCAACATAAAGTTTCCAGTGATGATCGCTTGTACATAACGACCATATTAAACCAGCTGCCAAAAAACCATTATACAAGCCTTGATTAGCCGCCAAGGTTTTTGTAGGCAGAAATAATTCTTTTGGAATGCTTTTAAAAACCTTGGGCGCTTTGGTTGTCCAAGCAAACATTTCTAACCATAAAATGTAGAGGTGGATGATGGCCACTAAGCCAATCATGATTTGTGCTATTAATTGCATTTCAATTTCGTTTGGTTATTTGAATATACGATAATTTAGATTATTCATGGTGGCTGTTTTTAGAAGATTTTTTTTGTCTTGGCCAGACGGGCTTTTTTCTTTTTCTTGATAAAAAGAAACAAAAATCAAGGCTTGCGAAGCTTTGTTGTAAATTCTCCACAAATCTTTGTACGCAATCCTAGATCGTGGGAAGGTTTAGTGGGGTATGAACTTTTCTGCAACACGCGTAGGATTGCTTGTTTCAGTGGTTTATGAACGACATTGTATCCAAGATTTATGGGTATTTACGTCCGAATCTTCTGAGGCCCTTTCGTCACTACCTTGATTGGTTGTGGTATGGGAGGGGTAGCAGTGGTTATAAATTTTATTCGCAAGCGTGAGATTTTTTTGTCTTAGCCAGACGGGCTTTTTTCTTTTTCTTGATAAAAAGAAACAAAAATCAAGGCTTGCGAAGCTTTGTTGCAAATCCGCCATAAATCTTTGTACGCAATCCTAAGTCGTGGGAAGGTTTGGTGGGGTATGAACCTTTCTGCAACACGCGTAGGATTGCTTGTTTCAGTGGTTTATGAACGACATTGTACCCAAGATTTATGGGTATTTACGTCCAAATCTTCTGATGCCAATCTTCGCCACTTTGAAAGGTTGTGGTATGTTATGGGGGGCTTTTGTGGGTATGAACTTTTCTGCAACACGCGTAGGATTTCTTGTTCCAGTGATTTATGAACGACATTGTACCCAAGATTTATGGGTATTTACGTCCAAATCTTCTGAGGCCAATCTCCGCTACTTTGAATGGTTGTGGTATGGGATGGGTAGCACCTGGTTAACAATTTTATTCGCAAAGCGTGAGATTTTTTTGTCTTAGCCAGACGGGCTTTTTTCTTTTTCTTGATAAAAAGAAACAAAAATCAAGGCTTGCGAAGCTTTGTTGCAAATCCGCCATAAATCTTTGTACGCAATCCTAAGTCGTGGGAAGGTTTGGTGGGGTATGAACTTTTCTGCAACACGCGTAGGATTGCTTGTTTCAGTGGTTTATGAACGACGTTGTACCCAAGATTTATGGGTATTTACGTCCAAATCTTCTGATGCCAATCTTCGCTACTTTGAATGGTTGTGGTATGGGTAGCACCTGGTTAACAATTTTATTCGCAAAGCGTGAGATTTTTTTGTCTTGGCCAGACGGGCTTTTTTCTTTTTCTTGATAAAAAGAAACAAAAATCAAGGCTTGCGAAGCTTTGTTGCAAATCCGCCATAAATCTTTTTTCGCAATCCTAAGTCGTGGGAAGGTTTAGTGGGGTATGAACTTTTCTGCAACACGCGTAGGATTTCTTGTTTCAGTGGTTTATGAACGACATTGTACCCAAGATTTATGGGTATTTACGTCCAAATCTTCTGAGGCCCCTTCGTCGCTACTTTGAATGGTTGGGGTGTGGGAGGGGTGACAATGATTGTAAATTTTATCCGCAGCTTAGATTTTTTTTGTCTTAGCCAGACGGGCTTTTTTCTTTTTCTTGATAAAAAGAAACAAAAATCAAGGCTTGCGAAGCTTTGTTGTAAACCCGCCATAAATCTTTGTACGCAATCCTAAGTCGTGGGAGGGTTTGGTGGGGTATGAACTTTTCTACAACACGCGTAGGATTTCTTGTTTCAGTGGTTTATGAACGACATTGTACCCAAGATTTATGGGTATTTACGTCCAAATCTTCTGATGCCAATCTTCGCTACTTTGAATGGTTGGGGTGTGGGAGGGGTGACAATGATTGTAAATTTTATCCGCAGCGTGAGATTTTTTTGTCTTGGCCAGACGGGCTTTTTTCTTTTTCTTGATAAAAAGAAACAAAAATCAAGGCTTGCGAAGCTTTGTTGTAAATCCTCCATAAATCTTTTTACGCAATCCTAAGTCGTGGGAAGGTTTGGTGGGGTATGAACTTTTCTGCAACACGCGTAGGATTGCTTGTTTCAGTGGTTTATGAACGACATTGTACCCAAGATTTATGGGTATTTACGTCCAAATCTTCTGATGCCAATCTTCGCTACTTTGAATGGTTGTGGTGTGGGAGGGGTGGTACTGGTTAACAATATTATTCGCAAGCGTGAGATTTTTTTGTCTTGGCCAGACGGGCTTTTTTCTTTTTCTTGATAAAAAGAAACAAAAATCAAGGCTTGCGAAGCTTTGTTGTAAATCCTCCATAAATCTTTTTACGCAATCCTAAGTCGTGGGAAGGTTTGGTGGGGTATGAACTTTTCTGCAACACGCGTAGGATTGCTTGTTTCAGTGGTTTATGAACGACATTGTACCCAAGATTTATGGGTATTTACGTCCAAATCTTCTGAGGCCCCTTCGTCGCTACTTTGAATGTTTGTGGTATGGGAGGGGTAGCACTGGTTAACAATTTTATTCGCAAGCGTGAGATTTTTTTGTCTTAGCCAGGCGGGCTTTTTTCTTTTTCTTGATAAAAAGAAACAAAAATCAAGGCTTGCGAAGCTTTGTTGCAAATCCGCCATAAATCTTTTTTCGCAATCCTAAGTCGTGGGAAGGTTTAGTGGGTTTTGGACATTTCTACAACACGCGTAGGATTTCTTGTTTCAGTGGTTTATGAACGACGTTGTACCCAAGATTTATGGGTATTTACTTCCAAATCTTCTGAGGCCCCTTCGTCGCTACTTTGAATGGTTGTGGTTTGCTTGGCAGGTTGTTAAGTGTAAAAAAATTGGTTCTTAAACCCGATAAAAGCGGCAGCTCCCGATTTTTCATCGGGACTATAGCGTTTAGCGGGGCAGGTGTTCCCGACGTGATTCGAACGTTCATTTTCAAATTATTTTAAAATAGCGGATAGCACCATAATCTAATCACATCGCTTTCTGTCATGCTGTCAGTATCAATTTGCGCTATTTTTCACATTTTATCAGTCAATTACTCATATTATCTGCCAAAAACCAATTGGCACAAGCATTGTTTAATAGGAGTAGAAATTATAATACTTTAAAAGAGAAAAATAAAAATACAATGGGAAAAATTATTGGAATAGACTTAGGAACAACAAACTCTTGCGTGAGCGTAATGGAGGGCAATGAGCCTGTAGTTATCGCGAACAGTGAGGGTAAACGTACTACACCGTCTATTGTTGCTTTTGCAGAAAACGGTGAGCGTAAAGTTGGCGAGCCTGCTAAACGTCAGGCTATAACCAACCCAACAAAAACGATATACTCGATTAAACGCTTTATGGGTAGCAGCTACGACGAAAGTGCGAAAGAAGCTGGACGTGTACCTTATAAAGTGGTTAAAGGTGATAACAATACACCACGTGTAGAAATCGACGACAGAAAATATACTCCACAAGAGATTTCTGCAATGATTCTACAAAAAATGAAAAAAACTGCTGAAGATTTCTTAGGACAAGAAGTTACTGAAGCGGTTATTACTGTACCAGCTTACTTTAATGATGCACAACGCCAAGCGACTAAAGAAGCTGGTGAAATTGCAGGTTTAACTGTTAAACGTATCATTAACGAGCCTACTGCAGCTGCTTTAGCTTATGGTTTAGACAAAGCACACAAAGACATGAAAATTGTTGTGTTTGACTGCGGTGGTGGTACTCATGACGTTTCTGTTTTAGAATTAGGTGATGGTGTTTTTGAAGTAAAATCTACTGACGGTGATACGCACTTAGGTGGTGATGACTTTGACCACATTATTATTGATTGGTTAACTAACGAATTTAAAGCGGAAAATAGCATGGACCTTGCGAAAGATCCAATGGCTTTACAACGTTTAAAAGAAGCTGCTGAGAAAGCTAAAATTGAGTTATCTAGCACAACTTCTACTGAAATTAACTTACCATACATTACTGCTGATGCGAGCGGGCCTAAACACTTGGTGCGTACTTTATCTCGTGCTAAATTTGAGCAATTGGCTGGTGATTTAATTAAACGTACTATCGATCCTTGTAAATCGGCTTTGAAAAATGCTGGTTTAAGTACAAGCGATATCGACGAGATCATTTTAGTTGGTGGTTCAACCCGTATTCCTGCTATTCAAGATGCGGTTAAAGCTTTCTTCGGTAAAGAGCCAAGTAAAGGTGTTAACCCTGATGAAGTTGTGGCAATTGGTGCTGCTATTCAAGGTGGTGTTTTAGCTGGTGATGTTAAAGATGTATTGTTATTAGACGTTACACCTTTATCATTAGGTATCGAAACTATGGGTGGTGTAATGACTAAATTAATTGAGTCTAACACAACTATCCCTACTAAAAAATCAGAAACTTTCTCAACTGCGGCTGATAACCAACCTTCAGTAGAAATCCATATTTTACAAGGTGAGCGTCCAATGGCTAACCAAAACCGTACAATTGGTCGTTTCATTTTAGATGGTATTCCACCAGCACCTCGTGGTGTGCCTCAAGTAGAAGTTGCTTTTGATATTGATGCTAACGGTATTTTACACGTAAGTGCTAAAGATAAAGCTACTGGTAAAGAGCAAAAAATCCGTATCGAAGCGTCTTCAGGTTTAACTGATGCTGAGATCAAAAAAATGAAAGAAGAAGCTGAAGCTAATGCAGCAGACGATGCAAAAGCTAAAGAAGAAGCTGACAAAATTAACGGTGCAGATGCTTTAATTTTCTCTACTGAAAAACAATTGAAAGAGTTTGGTGATAAATTATCTGCGGATAAAAAAGCGCCAATCGAATCTGGTTTAGAGAAATTGAAAGCAGCGCATTTATCACGTAACTTCGCAGACATCGATGCAGCACAAGCTGAATTGCAAAATGCATGGAATGCAGCATCAGAAGAAATGTACAAAGCTGGTGAGCAACCTCAAGGCGGTGGTGAACAACCACAAGCTGATGGTCAGCCTCAAGCTGGTGGCGATAACGTTACTGACGTTGACTTCGAAGAAGTAAAAGAAGAAAAATAATTTTCGGTCGGTAAGACAGAAGATTTAAAATACAAAGCGTTTCTGATTAATTTCAGAAGCGCTTTTTTTTGTTTAGAAGGATTGTGTGGCAACAAATGATTTGCTTTTGGCACTTATGGTTAAGGCCTATAATTGATTAAACTTGGATGCTGATGGAGTGGAATTTAATCTGGATTATCTTTTCGCATTTCTGTCCAAAATATTAAGGATTCCTTCATTCTTAATAATCCATAGTCCCATTCTGTCGCTAGTAATTCCGGCCTTTAGTTTATGGGAATAACTTGGTTTATTTCCAATCATTTTAGTTTCAAGAAAGTTGAAATCAATATTTTCATTTTGATGTAGGTCTTCAGCAACTTCAACAATATGTGTTGAAACGATGAAAAAACAATTTTTGATTTTTGAGAAGGCATTTATAATCGAAACTGACGCTTCATGTGCATCTTTCACGTTGGTTCCTCGAAATAATTCATCGAAAATGACAAACATATTTTTACACGCATCAATTTTACTTGCAACACTGCTTACTCGTCTTACCTCATTATAAAAGTGACTGTAACCCTGACTTAAGCTGTCAGAAATATTTATGGTAGTCATCAATCCATGGAACACGCTTGTTTTCATCTGTTGAGCGGGAACTGGAAAGCCTAAATGAGCCAGATAAACCGCGATCGCAATTGATTTCAATAAGGTTGATTTTCCGGCCATGTTTACACCAGTTATAAATGAGACGTTTTTATCCGTGGAAATAAAAACATCATTTGGAACGGGTTTGTCCAGAAAGATGTGTCTTAGCATTTTAATCTCAACGTGTTTTTCTTCGTCACTATTGAGTTGTGGGTAACACAAAGTATGTTGTTTAGCTGTTTTGGCTACTGCAAAATATGCGTCGAGCTCATATAGAAGCGTTAATAGGTTCGTTATTTGGCTAGCCGCTGTCGTCCTAATCTCAAAATCAAAGACTGATAATTTGGAAGGAGTTAACTTATTATTTTTTGACAAAAGATACTCCGCAATTGGCCTATTGTTTTTTATCTCGATAATTACATCATTTATTTTTTTTAAAAAGCTGAAATTTGTTTTGCGGTTTAAGTGCGAAACAATAAGATCTAGATAAGTAATCAAGTCTAAAACTTCTTTTACACCTCTTCTTTTTATATAGAATGCTCTTGTTGGATTTAGGTATTCTGAAACAGTCTTTTTAATTTTTGATAAAGCGGATGGTTTTTTTGGTCGATTGTTTTGTCTTATATAGAAAGCTATAAAATCGACTGATTCTTTATCAAGATTGAAATCTAAGCTACTGTTTTGCAGGTATTGGATTAATTTTAGTCGTTCAGTTATTACTTTAATATCTGTTAAGGGATTTTTGAAAATCAATTTCAAGGTTGATTCACCTTCAATTGTACATGTTTGGTTAAACAAATCAAACAGTGATTTGTGATCTTCACTGCTGCCGAATACTTCTAAATCATTTAGTGTTTGTTTATCAATATCAAAAGCAGTCATGAGGATGAGCGGGTTTATTTAAATTTTCAAATTGGTATAAGTCGATCGTGAAAAAATTTTCCTGTTGACTAAGCTCCTTCAAGAAACAACGATGTATTCGGTAACAGGTTTGGTCTGTTATAGAGCATTCCATTCGGCTTTAGATAGGGGTATAAAGCAAATAGGTTCGGTTAACTAAGCCCGAACCTATTTGTTGCAATTTATTTCCCTGTTAAGGAATGGAATTTTAAAATTTCGGCAATGAAATTAGCTCCATAATTTTTCAGGGTAAGTGCCGTTTTTTACCAATTGATCAATACTGTCTTGAACATATGGTTTATCTTCTTTATAGGTTACGCCAAACCATTTGTTTGATGTTGGTACAACTTTAAAAGTAGCTTCATTTGTTTTTACCAAGCTTTCGCCAATTAAAGGGATAAAAAATTCTGCCTTAGGTTTATCTTTATTGGCCATGGCAAATTCTTTAAATAATTCTTCGGTAATTTTAAAAACGGCTGGCGTAAAGCCCCAAAAATTCATCGAAACTGGGGTATCGAAGCTTAATGGGAATTCTTCTCCATCTTCCTCGTAAAAGATTTTGCCATCTTTTGGATATACTTTTGTGCGTTCGATAATTTCTTCTAAGTTTCCTGAAGCATCTACTTTACATACGCCACGAGATACAGCGCCAAATTCAGAAAGTGTTTTGCCAATTTCGTAACCAATGATTGAGAAATTACTATCACTCGCTTCGTCGTTTAAGAAATCGACCATTTTTTTAAATGCATCATAACCATAATAATCATCGGCGTTGATTACACAAAAGGGTTCTTTAACAACTTTTCTGGCTGAAAGGATTGCGTGCGCAGTTCCCCAAGGTTTTTCTCTGTAAATCTCTTCTTCAATGCCAAATTGTTTCAAATCAAAATTTTGGAAAACATAGTCTGTTTCAATTCTTCCGTTAAGCTTTGGTTCGAAGATGGATTTAAAGTTATCTACAAATTCTTCTTTAATGATGAATACAACTTTGCCAAAGCCAGCCTGTATGGCATCATAGATAGAATAATCAATAATGGTTTCACCGTTTGGGCCGAATCCATCAATTTGTTTCATGCTTCCGTAGCGACTTGCCATCCCGGCAGCTAGTATTAATAGGGTTGGTTTCATAATGGGATTTTAATAGCCTTAGGTTATTTAAAGGCTAATCGTTGTGTTTTATTTTTTTAGTTATGTGAATATTTTTTTGGGCTCATCATCTGTGATTTACCTCATTGTTTTAAAAATCTCTTATGTTTAAAAACCGAATAAACCACCACCTCGTCTGGTCTTTTTTCCGGTTAGCATACCAAAAATACCCCGAACAATTTCTTTTCCAATTTGGCGGGTAATGGTAGCGCCCATTACCTGCTCAACAATACTCTTTTCGCCTGGTTTTGGTCTGCTCTCTACCTCGGCCTGTTTTTGAGCTTCAGCCTGTTGTTTTTGCTCTTCTAGGGCTGCGGTTTGTTCATTAATTCTTTTGGTTAAAATTTCGTAGGCACTTTCTGGATCAATTGCATCTTTGTATTTGGCATACATTGGGCTGCTTTGTACTACCTTTTCAAAATCAGCTGCGGTTAAGGGTCCCATTGCGGCTCTCGGCGGGGTAAGCATGGTTGCCGAAACTTCTGTGGGGATTCCTTTTTCATTTAGAACCGTAATTAAGGCTTGGCCAGTTCCTAATGAGGTTAATACTTTGTCTATTTCGTAGAAATCTGATTTTGGGTAGGTATTAACAGTCTTCTTAAGTGCATCTACATCATTTGGAGTAAATGCTCTTAGTGCATGTTGCACGCGATTTCCCAATTGTGCCAAAACGCTTTCTGGAACATCAGTGGGTGATTGCGTGCAGAAAAACACGCCAATTCCTTTTGATCGAATTAATCGGATGATGGTTTCAATTTGTTCTAAAAAAGCTTTTGATGAATTTTTAAAAAGCAGGTGTGCCTCATCGAAAAAGAAAACGAGTTTTGGCTTGTCTAAATCGCCCACTTCTGGCATGGTATTAAACAATTCGGCCAATAAACTTAACAGGAACGTAGAGTATAGAATTGGCTGATTTTGAACATCGGCAATGTTTAACAAACTTATGGTTCCTTTGCCATCAACGCGTTCAAACAAATCTTCTATGTCAAAAGATTTTTCGCCGAACATGCCACCCAAACCTTGCTGTTCTATTGCTACAATTTTTCTCAATATTGTACCAGATGTAGCGGTAGAGATTGAGCCGTAATCGCTTTTAATCTCTGCTGCGCCAGCGCCTTCAGATAAATAGGAAACCAATTTTTTAAGGTCGTTTAAATCAATAATCGGTAGTTTATGGTCATCGGCATATTTGAAGATAACGGCCATAACGCCCGATTGTGTATCGTTTAAATCGAGCACTTTAGATAGCAACGTTGGGCCAAATTCTAAAACGGTTGCCCGCATTTGAGCCCCTAATTTACCAGAGAGCGAATAGATTTCTACTGGAAATCCTTGTGGTGTGAAAGTTTTATTTAATTGTTTGGATCGTTCTTCAATTTTTGGGTTTATAGTACCTGCTTGGTTTAAACCAGATAAATCACCTTTTACATCGAGCATAAAAACAGGCACCCCGGCATCGGATAGTTGTTCGGAAAGCAATTGCAGGGTACGGGTTTTACCTGTTCCTGTTGCGCCTGCAACTAAGCCATGTCTGTTCATCATTTTCAATGATAAATTAACTTCGGCCTCTCCATAAACTTCACCATCTAACATTCCAGCGCCCAAATAGATATAAGAGCCGGTTGGGGCGTAAGAGGATTTAATCTTTTCGATGAATTTTGTTGAAGAATCGCTCATTAGAAAAATTTTAAACAGCCAATTTAAGAAACTAATCTTAAAAAGATATGGTTTATGATAGCCTTTTGTTGGTAAAAATAATTTACCATAAATATAAATTAATTTGAGGCAAATATTTCTCAGCTAGTGCAAGTGATGATAGAATTTGAGCTCATTTCTAAGTGCTAAAACTTCGCTCTGCATTTTTTGTAGTTGATTAAGCAACTGAGCTACAGCGTGGATGCCTTCGAGATTAATTTCGAGCTCTTTTGATAAGCGAATGTAGGGTTCTAGCTTGGTTAGTTCTTCGGTATTCAAGAAAACGGTTTTTTTGAGTATCGTTGTTTGGACCAAACCAAACTCTTCTAAGGAACGTACAAAGTTCATTTCTATATTATAAAATGAACAAATGTCTTCAATCGATATGAGATTATTTTCCATCAGATTTTACTTGATTTGCTTATGTATAACGAATTATGGTGGTTTCGGTTTTTATACTTCTTTTCTTTTTTTAAAGTTTAGATAGTTTTTCGAAAAGTTCTTTTTGTTCTTTATTGAGTGCTGTAGGTACTTTAACTTTCCATTTTACATACAAATCGCCAAACTGATTTTCTTTTTTATAAACTGGAAAGCCTTTGCCTTTTAGCCTCAAAGATGCATCTGGCTGTGTACCTGCCGGAACGTTTAATTTAACTTTGCCGTTTAAAGTTTCGACAATTTTTTCGCCACCCAAAACCGCGGTGTACAAATTCAATTCTTCGTTAACGTAAATATCGTTGCCCTTACGTTTGAACTTAGGGTCGTCGGCGATGGAAAAGGTAATGAATAAATCGCCTGGAGGGCCATTGTTTACACCTGGTGAGCCATAACCTGTTAATTTGATTTTTTGCCCGTTTTCTACCCCTGCCGGGATGGTAATGCGAACTTGTTTGCCATTTACGGTAAGGGTTTGTTTATGTGTGGTATATACATCAAGAAGATTTAATTGAAGTTCGGCTGAAAAATCTTGCCCTTTAAATGGAGATTTACCGCTGCTTCGTGCACCTCCACCTCCAAACATCGACGAGAAGAAATCAGAAAAATCGCCACCTCCAAATCCGCCAAATGCGTCATAATCAGCACTTCTACCACGCGATTGATTTTGCCTGTATTGGTTAAATTGATCTGCATTTTGCCAATCTTTTCCATGTTGATCGTACTTCTGGCGTTTAGCAGGATCGCTTAGTACTTCATTGGCTTCATTAATTTGCTGAAACTTTTTATTTGCTTCTTCATTATTTGGGTTCAAATCGGGATGATATTTCCTGGCTAACTTTCGGTAGGCTTTCTTGATGTCATCGGCACTTGCATCTTTTTTTAACTCCAGTATTTTATAATAATCTACGTAGTCCATATGGTACTAAACAAATAAATGGCGGGTATTTTGAATTTACAAGGCTAAAGGTAACCTTAAAAAAGGAAAATTAAGATTAGAAATTTAAGCAATTCTATTAAAAAAAATGCCCCGTTTACCGGAGCATCTTTAAGGTGGGGAAAAAATTTACTTTTTATTTTTCACATATTTTTCTAGCCATTGGTCTTGTTCCCAAAGCATGTGCAGAAGGTTTTCTTTGCCCCGATAGCTATGCGCTTCATAAGGTAAGAATACGAAACGTGTTGTGCCTCCCGCTCCTTTTATTGCATTGAACAAGCGTTCGCTATTTATTGGAAATGTACCTGGGTTATCATCAGAATCGCCATGTATTAAAAGAATAGGTGTTTTTATTTTATCTGCATAGCTGAATGGGCTCATTTCATAGTACAGTTGGGGTGCTTGCCAATAAGTGCGTTCTTCGTTTTGGAAACCAAAGGGCGTTAAAGTTCGGTTGTATGCGCCACTACGGGCTATTCCTGCTGCAAATAGGTTGGTGTGCGCTAGTAGATTAGCGGTCATAAATGCTCCATAGCTGTGTCCGCCAACGGCCATACGCTTACGGTCTCCAACACCTAAATCGGCTAATTTATTTATGGCTGCTTCTGCATTGAGCTGTAATTGATCGACAAATGTATCATTCGGTTTTTTAGCGTCTTTGGCCACAATTGGCATTTCGGCATTGTCTAAAACGGCATATCCTCGGGTTACCCAAAATATTGGTGATGCCCAGCTGATGGTGGTAAACTTGTCTTTAGATCCGCGGATTTGTGCTGCATCGGCTGCTGAATTAAATTCGCGGGGATATGCCCAAATTAGGGTTGGTAAGGGGCCGTCTTTGTCTTTGTTGTAGCCTTTGGGTAGGTATAAATCTCCGGTTAAATCAACCCCATCCGCTCGTTTGTACGAGATTTTTTCTTTGGTGATGCCTTCTAGCGATGGGTAAGGGTTGGTAAAGTTTGTTACCGATCTGTCGGCAATTCTTAACACGAGGTTTTTAATGTAATAATTGGGCACTAACTTTTGACTTTCTTTGCGAGTTAGTAGAACTAATTTTTCTGGATCGATTACATCGCTTATGTATTCAAATGTTCCTTCGGTACTTCTCCAGATGATTTCATTTTTTTTAGTGGATAAATCGAATTTAGCCAAAAAGGGTAGGTCTCCTTTTTCTGATGAGCCTACCGTATTGTACATTAGTAATTTTGTGCCATTATCTACGGTATGGATTACCTGACGGCCGTACTTGTTTTTTGTTGTTACTGGGCTACCGGGATTTCCGTATGCATCTGTTTGATTACGGCTGTAAAGTTCCTCTATTGCTCCGGTTGTTGGGTTATAGCGACTTACTTTACTGGTTTGCTTGCTTCTTAATCCTTCCATAATTAGGGCGAGATTTGCATCGCCCCATTGTACGCCGCGATAACGGGTTACGGTTTTGAATAATTCTTTTTCTGATCCTGTAAATGGGGCGCTTAAGGCGTAAACAGCATCATGGAAGGGAACATTCTTTTTGATTAATCCGCTATCTAGTGGCTTGGCCCACACAATGGTTGCTGGCTCATCATCTCGCCAATCAAAACCACGGGGAACATTTTGAAGGTTGTCGTAGCCCGATGGTGTGCCTTCTGATGAGGGTAATTCGGCCAAAACTTTGATTGTTTTGCCTGTTAAATCTGTTATTGTTACTGTTGATGGGAAACCTCCGGCCGATACCAAATATGAAAAGGGTTTACGGATGGTTTCTATCATCATGTATGTTTTATCTGGTGATAAGCTCACGGAGCCATAAATAGCGGGTTTGCCAATTGGTGTTTCTACGCCTCCTGTATTCTTTACGAGTTGTGATGTACCGTAAAATTCAAATAACTGTTCATCGAAGGGCGATTTAATTAAATCTTGATAGGTTGCACTTGGTGCGGCTTTACCTAAGTTTTGTTGTATGGTTGGTCCTTTTGGCATCAGCGGCTTCGCTGGTGCGGCACTTGCTGGTTTTGTTGCTGTGCGATAGATGATTGTATTGTCGTTTAGCCAAGTAAGCCCGCTACCCAAAACAACATTTAAAAATGCTTTGTTAACTTTAGTTGCTTTTTTGGTGGCTAAATCCATGATGTACAAATCGACTCCTTTTTGCGTGGTGTTGGTGAACGCAATTTTATTTTCAGATGGATTCCAGCTTATGCTGCCTGCATATAGTGGTGTAGGTAAGCCTGTTACTGGAAATGTTTTGTCTGTTTTAATGTTTTTTAAGCTGAAGTTGTTGATGTAGGTTTGTCGGCTTGGTGAATAATTGTTTGGGTTGAGGCGTAGGCCAGCGATGCGGTATTCTGGCATGGCTAATTCTTCTACGGATGGATAGGAATTCCGTTCGCTAAACAAAATCCATTCGGCTTTGCCATCAATACTTACGCCTGGAGTTGGTTTAGCAAGTAATAAATCGGCAATTTCTTTTGGTGGGCTTTGGTAGCTCACCGCATCTTGCGCCAATGCATTTAAAGAAATACAAGCGCCTGCTATTAAAAAACAGAGGTGAAGTTTTTTGATCATTTCCGGTTGGTTTGGTTGAATAAGGATATTGTAAATATGCAAAAATTAGCTTAGTGTAATTGTTGCGTAACTGCATATTTACAAGATTAAACGCTTTCTTCGAAACCTCGCAGATGGGTGTAAAAATTGTACTATGGGTAAAGACTTTTGATGTTTTCTACAGAGTTAACAATCATTTTTTTGAGGATGTCCACATCAATGTCGGATAATTTTTTAATGTATATACAGGCTTTTGCTGATTTGTGTTTGCCGAATTTCTGCAACAGTACTTCACGATCTTTTAGCTGTGAGGATAGATACAGCGAAAAGCTATCTTTTCTTGGTGAGAAGCCTGCTAAGGGCGCATCGCCGCTTCTGCCACTATCATACACATAATGATAACTCCCGAAACCAACTATTGCGGCTCCCCACATTTTCGCTTCAAAGCCTGTTGTTTTCGAAAAGATTTCAACCAGCTCAAAACTGTCCTTTCGTTTAGCTTCATCTTCTACTTGATTTAAAAAATCGGATACACTAAGTTCGTTTTCGGTTGTTTTATTCTGTGCCATTATCTTTTTTATTTTAAAGTTATAAAAATTAAGAAAAAAAATCTGCCTTCAATTTGCCTGATGCATTTTGTAATATTTTCATGCTATTGAAGGAACAAAATCATTAATGTATAACTTGTGCATCTTTCAATACTGCATTATGAAAATTTTTACATCATCTTCTTACTTTAGAGGTTTAGCCCTAATTGCTTTTATTTGCTTATCATTTTATGCTAATGCCCAAAAACTCAATGTAGCGGTTGCCGGCCTCAACCACGATCATATTTATCTGATTATGAACAGCTATCAAAAGGGTGAGGTAAATGTGATTGGTATTGCCGAGCCGAATCAACAATTGGTAGATCGTTTTAAAAAACAGTATAAACTTGCAGATAGTTTGTTCTATCCTGATTTAACATCATTACTCAAAAAGAAGAAGCCACAGGTGGTTTTGGCTTATAATGCAATTAGCGATCATTTGGCTGTTGTTGAAGCGGCTGCGCCTTTGGGTATTTCTGTAATGGTAGAAAAGCCCTTGGCCATCAATGTTAAACAGGCACAAAAAATGGCAGATTTGGCTCGCAAGTATAAAATTCATTTGCTTACCAATTACGAAACCACGTGGTACCCTAGTAATCAGGAAGCGTATTTAGACATCAAAGAGAAAAAAACCATTGGTGATGTTCGGAAAATGATTGTGCATGATGGACATCAAGGGCCAAAGGAAATTGGCGTGAGTAAAGAGTTTTTAAGCTGGTTAACGGATCCGAAAAAAAATGGTGCTGGTGCATTGGTTGATTTTGGGTGTTATGGCGCCAACTTAATGACTTGGTTAATGGATGGAAAGGCTCCCATTTCTGTTTCTGCGGTAACGCATCAAATTAAAAAAGATGTTTATCCGCTAGTGGATGATGATGCTACAATTTTGTTGGAATATCCGAATGCTACGGGCATTATCGAAGCTTCTTGGAACTGGCCTTTTAGCATTAAGGATATGGAAGTTTTCGGTAAAACGGGCTACATTCAGGCTGTAAATGATCAAAACCTTCGAAGCAAGGTTAATGGTAAACCTGAATATTCAATTTACAAGGCTAAACCTCTAACGCCAGCCTATGCCAATCATCTAGGCTACTTAGCAGCAGTATTACGGAATGAAATTCAACCGGTTAATGATTTGTCATCACTAGAAAACAATTTAATTGTGGTTAAAATCTTGGAAGCGGCAAAAACTTCTGCTAAAACAGGGAAGAAGGTTATGATTAAGTAGGGGATGGTTTGATGGGCAGCTTTTTACATTAACCTTTAAAATCGGTAATGTCTTGACTGGTTCCAACTATTTTATTGATTTCGCCAATTTCTTGCACCATAATTCCATCTACCTTCATTTTTCTGATGCTTCCATCTGGTCGCTTAATTCTATACTGAACGTTGTAACTGCTTCTCTCGCCAGAAATGGTTAGTTGTATTTCGTCTTGCATGTGGTCCAAATCTTCTGGTAAAATCATGCTCAATAAATTATCGAAGGTGAAACTTGCATCTGGCAGTAATCCGTAGTTTCTCTTACAGGTGTAACTGGTGTGCAAAATCCCAGACTCATACTCAAACTCCCAGAAGCCAAGTCTTACATGATCAAATATAACATCCCAATGGGCATCGCAGATCATAGAAACATCTGCTTTCTTGGTGTTGAGGGGCGAATCCATAATGTATAATAAGTATGATTGTAATCGGGAAACGGATTAATAATCTAATATAATAAATTTGTTACATTCGAATTGAAAAAAAATTGGATACAACCAGAAGGAGTGTTAAATTATGATGTATTTGATTATTGGAAATGAAGTAAAACGTGCAATATCATCAGCGACAGTTAGGTGCCTAATACACGGAAGTTTGGATTGTATCCCTTGTATTCCGTGTGTTCTGTGTTTCCGTGGCGAAACATAAATGAGTTATCAGAACTTAGATCTGGACTTTATTATGTGTTTAGGAAATAAAAATTGCCACGGAAGCACGGAATACACGGAGGTTTGGATTGTATTCCGTGTGTTCTGTGTTTCCGTGGCGAAGCATAAACGAGTTATCAGAACTTAGATCTGGACTTTATTATGTGTTTAGGAAATAAAAATTGCCACAGAAGCACGGAATACACGGAGGTTTGGATTGTATTCCGTGTGTTCTGTATTTCCGTTGCGAAACATAAATGAGTTAACAGAACTTAGATCTGGACTTTATTATGTGTTTAGGAAATAAAAATTGCCACGGAAGCACGGAATACACGGAGGTTTGGATTGTATTCCGTGTGTTCTGTGTTTCCCTTGCGAAAGATAAATGAGTTACCAGAACTTAGATCTGGACTTTATTATGTGTTTAGGAAATAAAAATTGCCACGGAAGCACGGAATACACGGAGGTTTGGATTGTATTCCGTGTGTTCTGTGTTTCCGTGGCGAAACATAAATGAGTAACAGAACTCAGATCTGGACTGTGTTATGTGTTTAGGAAATAAAAATTGCCACAGAAGCACGGAATACCCGGAAGTTTGGGTTGTGTTTTGAGTTTCTGTGGCAGATAATATAGTTTGAATTTCGTTATTTAAATTCTCTGAAATCTTGACCGTCTTTAATGTTTAGCAAGCTTTCGTAAATTAGGCTGATCACATTATCTACGTCTTCTTTATGCACCATTTCTACTGTGGTGTGCATATAGCGCAATGGTAATGAAATTAGAGCTGATGGAACACCTCCATTTGAATAAGCGAAAGCATCGGTGTCTGTTCCCGTTGAACGTGATGAGGCTTGGCGTTGGAATGGAATTTCATTCTTCTCTGCCGTTTTAATCAGTAATTTGTTCAAATTGGTTTGCACTGCTGGTGCGTAAGAAACTACTGGTCCTTTGCCTGCCGATAAATCCCCTTGAATGTTTTTATTAATCATCGGGGTGGTGGTATCGTGGGTTACATCGGTAATAATCGCAACGTTTGGTTTAATGCGTGCTGCAATCATTTCTGCACCACGTAAACCTATTTCTTCTTGCACGGAGTTTACGATGTATAAACCAAAAGGAAGTTTTTTCTTGTTTTCTTTTAGTAAACGGGCAACTTCTGCAATCATAAAACCACCCACACGGTTATCTAACGCACGACCAACGTAATAGCGATCGTTCAATACCATAAACTCATCTTCATAAGTTATTACACAGCCTACATGGATGCCTAGTTTTTCTACTTCTTCTTTAGATGTGCAGCCGCAATCTAAAAATATATTTTTAAGTTCTGGGGCCTGTTCTTTTTCGCCATGGCGGGTGTGGATAGCCGGCCAGCCAAATACAGCTTTTACCAATCCATTTTCGGTGTGGATGTTAACTCGTTTAGATGGTGCAATTTGATGGTCTGATCCACCGTTGCGGATTACATAAATTAAGCCATCACTGGTGATGTAGTTTACATACCAAGAAATTTCATCGGCATGAGCCTCGATAACCACTTTGAAAGGTGCCTTAGGGTTAATTACGCCAACCGCCGTGCCATAGTTATCAATAAAATGTTCATCGATGTAGGGCTTTAAATAGTTAAGCCAAATTTTTTGCCCTTCCCACTCGTAGCCAGTAGGCGCAGGGTTATTGATGTATTCTTCTAGAAACTGTAGCGATTTTTTGGTTACTACAGGAACGTGTTTTTTCTTTTCGTCGTCTTTTTTCTTAGCCATGTGATATCTATTTTGCCTTAATGATGCATAAACAAGATTTTAATCTCTTGTAATTGAAGCATATGGGTATTTAGTTATTGTTTAATATTAATTCCATGATTACAAAGTCATACCCATTTTTTGAAAAGGTTTTATTTGTTTCTTGGAAGCCAAATTTAAAATAAAATTCTTTAGCATTTACGCGTGCATTGCACCATACCTTACTGGCCTTTTGAATTTTACAAAAGTCTATCATATATTCAACCAATTGAGAACCATAGCCCATTTTTTGCGCTTGTGGCAAAACTGCAAGTTTTCTGAATTGATAAACATCGCCCTCTGCAAATACAGAAACCACCCCTGTTAGTTTATGATCGGCATACAAGCCAAAATGAACGCCATCGAAATCATTAGCCAACTTTACAACATCAAAGGGCTGGTCTGCGTACATGGCTTCGTGCCGAATGCGCCAAGTTAGTGAGGGAAATATTTGTTCTAATTGAACCATCAAATTGCATTGTGCTTTTTCTTACCGTAGAATTGATAAATTAGGATATTGATTATAATGATGGCCGTCATTCCGTAACAAAATAATGCCCAACCGCCTTGATCCCAAAGGAATAAACCCAAAGCTGAACCGCAACTTGCCCCAATAAAACTTACTGACATAAATATGGTATTAAGCCGGTTTCTGGCTTCTGGAATTAAAGTGTAAATACGAGTTTGGTTGGTTACATGAATGGCTTGTTGTCCAATATCGATTAATACAATTCCAACTACAAAAAGGTATAAATGACTTTTGGTGAAGTAGAATAAAGCAATGCTAATGAGCTGTAGCAAAAACCCAATCATTAAATTTTTTCTTGGATTATTTCCATCGCTGAGTTTGCCAACAAGCGGTGCGGCTAATGCCCCAGCTGCGCCAGCAATGCCGAACAGGCCAATTTGCAAGGTTTGAAAATTGAACGGCGGATTGGCTAGAAACAAAACCATGGTTGTCCAAAATGCGCTAATGATGGCAAAGGCCAAAAAATTAATTAAGGAAGTTTCTCTTAGCGCAGGTTGTGTTTTAATGTAACCAAACATAGAACGCATTAGTTCTTTATAAGTGCCTTTAAATGCAGGGTAGCTCTGTGGGAAACGTTTAGCCATTAAAGCAATTAACAATAAGCATATTCCAGCTGCCATATAATAAACCGAACGCCACCCCAGCCAAAATCCTATACTGCCACTTACCGCACGAGAGGCTAAAATGCCCACCAAAAGGCCGCTCATAATCATACCGATGTTGGCTCCCCTGTTTTCATCGGAGCTAAGGTTGGCTGCCAATGGCAAAATGAGTTGCGGAACAATAGAACATGCTCCAATTAGCACTGAAGCCACTTCTAAGAGAAAAAAAGTTTGTGAAGTGGCGGCTACCAGAAGTGCAGCAATGGCTAATCCGGTTATCATCAAGATTTGCTTTTTTCGCTCAAACATATCGCCGAGTGGAACTAAAAGAAGTAACCCGAGCGCATATCCAATTTGCGTTAAATACGTAATTCGCCCTGCATAACTTTCGGTTAAATTAAAATCTTTAGCAACCAAAATAACCAATGGTTGGCAATAGTAAATGTTTGCCACAATTAAGCCTGTGCAAAAGGCCATCAAAAGAATGTTGCTGCGGGATAATTGTTGGGTTGATTGCATAAATCGGGTAAATGATTTTAACTAGAGCAGGATGTTACAGCCTCTTTTTGTCCTATAAAGGTATATTTCCATGTTTCTTCCGTGGATTGTTTACCACTTTGTTTTCTAACATCTTAAATGCCTTTATTAATTTTATACGGGTTTGCGATGGCTCTATCACTTCATCAACAAAACCACGTTCGGCCGCACGGTACGGGTTTGCAAAAATATCCGAATACAGTTTTTCTTTCTCCAACCATTTTTCTTGAGGATTTTCAGCCGAGCTAATCTCTCTTTTAAATATAATTTCTGCTGCACCCTTAGCCCCCATAACGGCAATTTCTGCACTTGGCCATGCATAATTTAAATCGGCACCGATGTGTTTGCTGTTCATCACATCGTATGCCCCACCGTATGCTTTTCTGGTAATAACCGTAATTCTTGGAACGGTGGCTTCGCAAAAGGCGTATAACAATTTGGCTCCATTGGTGATGATTCCATTCCACTCTTGATCGGTGCCGGGTAAGAAGCCCGGTACATCTTCAAAAACGAGCAAAGGAATGTTAAAGCAATCGCAAAAACGAACAAATCGGGCAGCCTTGGTTGATGAATTGCTATCTAGAACGCCAGCCAAATAGGCAGGTTGGTTGGCTACAATGCCAATGCTTCTTCCTGCTAGGCGTGCAAAACCTACAACTATATTTTCTGCAAAGTCTTTATGCACTTCCAAAAAGCTATCTGCATCGGCCACTAAGGCTATAATTTCACGAATATCATAAGGTTGTGAAGCATTTTGAGGCATGAATGTATTCAGCTCGATGCGCTGTTCATCAGCTTGCTCATACGGTAAAATATCGGCCATTTCCTCACAGTTTTGAGGCATATAACTCAACAACTTTTTAACATGATTTATGGCTTCTATCTCATTAGCACATGCAAAATGTGTTACGCCTGATTTGGTTGCATGGGTTGTGGCACCTCCCAACTCTTCTGAAGTTACTTCTTCATGCGTAACCGTTTTAACCACATTTGGCCCCGTAACAAACATGTACGAGGTATTTTCAACCATCAAAATGAAATCTGTTATGGCTGGAGAATACACTGCACCACCTGCACATGGACCCATAATTGCCGATAATTGTGGTATAACACCCGATGCTTGCACATTGCGGTAAAAAATATCTGCATAACCGCCTAACGAAACTACGCCTTCCTGAATTCTAGCTCCACCACTATCGTTTAAGCCAATTAATGGTGCACCGTTTTTCATCGCCATTTCCATTAGCTTACAGATTTTCTCTGCATGGGTTTCTGACAATGATCCTCCAAATACAGTAAAATCTTGAGAGAAAACATAAGTTAAGCGGCCATTTATAGTTCCGTAGCCGGTAATTACGCCATCGCCCAAATACTTTTCTTGTTCCATGCCAAAATCGGTACTTCGGTGGGTAACCATCATGCCAATCTCTTCGAAACTTCCCTCATCCATTAAAAAGTGAATCCTTTCGGGGGCGGTTAGTTTTCCTTTTTTATGCTGACTATCTATTCTTGCCTGTCCACCACCAAGTTGCGCTTGGTTTATTTTATCTTGAAGTAAAGCTATTTTCTTATCCATAGGGAGGAGTATTTTCAGAATTTAAATTTAAAAATTACCAACGGTATTGCAAACGGGTTGTGAATACATCATCCTTAATGTCGTTAGGTACATCTGTTAGGCTTGTGCTTTCGTTGGTTACATGTTCATTATAAATAGTAAACTTCAAACGGTTACTCAATTGATAGGTGAGGCCGTAGCCTAGTGTATTGTATTTCACATCTCCAGAAGTGGTAAAAGTATTTGCCTTACCAATTACTTCGCCTTTCACATTCGTATTCGGATCGTAAATATCATAACCCACCAAAGCAGAAAGCTTTGTTTTGCCAATTTGTTGGGTAAACCAAATATAGTAGCCGTTGAAATTGCGGGCATATAAATTTGTAGCGGGCTGAAGCGCAAAGCTCTGACTTGCATAAGGGCCTTTTAAATCTGCTGAACTGGCCACACCAGGTTGCTTGCCTGCAATGTACTCGGTTTTTAGTGATGTTTTACCAAATGGGTTATCGTATTCTAGCTGTATGTTTGCCCCGTAATAGTTTCGATCTAAATATTTGCCCACAAAGTCATCGCTTGTGTTTGCGCTAAAACCTCCGCTGTTGCTATTGTAATAGGTTTTAGTACCGCTTCTTACATATCCTCGGTAAACAGATCCACCAAAACCAATATGTAATTTTTTATTGGCAAGGCTATCAAATTTGAAGGCAATGTTTCCAATGATGTCTTTTTTTGAATCGTAATCTCTTGCTGTTAAGCCACTCCCATTTACAACTGCAAGCTCCAATGTCAAAAACTTGAGGAAGTTGTTGGGCCTGTAGCCCACTAAAGCACCAATATCGCGTTCTCTTGGCATAAGAAGTTGGAATACACGCGGCCGTTCTGGAAAATCCCGGTAACCAGAGGAGTACACAATGCTGTAACCAAACGGTCTGTTAAATAAGCCTGCCGTTAGGCTAAACTCTTTAAGCTTGGGCTCTCTTAGCTGTATAAAGGCATCCATAAGTTGTAAGCCATTTTGCGTTGCATCTATTTGGAAAACAATACTGGTATATTTATCTACCCGATCTACCTTTAAGCGTCCACGCCTGATGATAAACCGATTATCGGCATTAGACGAGAAATCTCCTCCGGAAAAGGAAGCAATTCCTGCGGATTCTGCTTTTTGAAATTGGGTTTGAAGATAGCCTGTGATTGCAATGTCGTGCGGATCATAACTGGAGGGTGCGTTGTTGTTTTGTGCGTAAATTAACGTAGGGATACACAACAAAGCTAAAAGCAAAAATTTCTTCATATTACGCGAAAATAAAACATTAAATTCAAATAATAACTTTAGCCTTACTACTTAAATTACAAATATTTTACAGCCTAATGCATTGAAAAATCAATTATGCTGTTATTTTTGTATCCAGAGAATTAAAACCAGATTAGAATAAATCGATGTTTTTAAGAAAATACAAGTATTTAATTGTGACGGCCTTTATGTTCATCTTCATGGCGAAGATGGGTATATCTGGCGCGCCAGTTTTTTTTACAAGTATTGATAAGGATATTATGAATGCCGTAATCATGCAAATTGAGTTAGAGCATGACGGCGGAAAGGATGCCGCTAAAGACACCGCCAAATTTACAGATCTTAAACTGGTAGAGCTTAACCACCCTATTTTATCTTACGAGTTCTCATCAAGTCACTTCATTTTAAAAAGCAGTTTTGTAGAGCATTTTAGAAGATATGTAGATCCGTATCATCCTACAGTTCCAACCCCACCGCCCAACGCCATCTAGTAATTTGGTGTTTTAAATTATTCATCATCATAAGTTTAGCAATTTAAAAGTGCATTGAAAATCAATGCAGTATAGATTGTGCAATGCATTGATCTGTTTAAACACCACGATTTATTCGTTAAAATTTACTAGATAATTATATCGTTATGCAAAAGTTTAAGCCGGCCTTTTCAGGTGCGGATGTAAAAAAATATATTCTTAAAAAGAATCTGAAGAAAGATTTACCCTCCAGTATCGTTGTGTTTTTAGTGGCTTTGCCACTTTGTTTAGGTATTGCACTTGCATCTGGTGCGCCATTATTTGCTGGTTTAATTACCGGAATTATTGGTGGTATCGTTGTCGCGTCCTTTAGTGGCTCGCAATTAAGTGTAAGTGGGCCTGCAGCGGGTTTAACGGTAATTGTACTCGGTGCAATCACATCCTTGGGGAGCTATCCTACTTTTTTACTTGCGGTTGTTTTGGCGGGAGTTTTTCAATTGGTTTTAGGCTTGGTAAAGGCTGGTACAATTGGCAACTACTTTCCATCAAGCGTTATCGAAGGGATGTTGGCAGCCATCGGTTTAATCCTAATTTTGAAGCAGTTGCCTCATGCTTTAGGGGTTGATACCGATTTTACTGGTGATGAGGGTTTCTTTCAACAAGATCATGAAAATACTTTTTCTGCCATCTCTGCTGCAATAGGACATTTTAGCTTGGCTGCGGTTGTAATTAGTTTAGTTTCAATAGCCATCTTAATTATTTGGCCAAAATTTCCAAAATTAGCTGTTGTGCCTGCGCCGTTATTGGTGGTAACATTAGGTGTGCTGGGTACTATATTTTTCGCTGGAACAGATCATCCGCTTCGGGCAGACCAAATGGTAAAAATTCCTGTGGTAAATGGTTTTGGAGAATTTTTGGGTTTATTTACCATGCCCGATTTCTCGCAATTAGCCAATAGCAAGGTTTACCTTGTTGCGGGCACCATAGCCGTTGTTGCGAGTTTGGAAACCCTTTTAAGCTTAGAGGCGGTAGATAAAATTGACCCAATAAAACGCGTGTCTCCAACCAATAGGGAATTAATTGCCCAAGGAATTGGAAATATAACCAGTGGTATGGTGGGTGGTTTACCCATGACCTCCGTAATTGTACGCAGTTCAGCGAATGTGAATTCTGGTGCCAGAACCAAAATGTCGGCTATTTTTCATGGCATTTGGTTATTACTGTCATTACTTTTCATTCCGGGTGTAATTAATATGATTCCACTTTCCTGTTTGGCGGCTATACTTTTGGTTACGGGTTATAGGCTAACTCGAATTGGCTTGTTCAAACACATGTACCATAAAGGTTGGGATCAATTTGTACCTTTCGTGGTTACAGTTTTGGCAGTTCTTTTTACTGATTTGTTAAAAGGTGTGGCTATTGGTATGATGGTATCAATTTTCTATTTGTTACGTACCAATATGCGCAATCCATTCTTTTATCGAATTACAAATGAAGGCGATAAAAAGAACATCCGTATTAAGTTAGCAGAAGAGGTATCCTTTTTAAATAAAGCGGCGATTCAGGTTGTTTTAACGAATATTCCGAAAGAAACAAACGTAATTATTGATGGTTCAAACGCTCGCTACATTGATCCTGATGTACTCGAAACCATTTTTAATTATAAACACAATGCTTACACAAAAGGAATCATTGTAAGCTTAGAAAATATCAAAAATCACTATGTGGTTCCGAAATTAACAAATAAAGTTGTAGAAGAAATTAACAAGTAAAATTATGTGCGCAAAGAAAATAGAATCAAAAGATATATCATGTGAAACCCTTTTACAGGGAAATAAGGATTGGGTAGAAGAAATGATTGAAACCAATCCGGAGTACTTCAATATTTTATCGGCGGGGCAAACGCCTCCGGTATTGTGGATTGGTTGTTCTGATAGCCGTGTGCCAGCAAACCAAATTACCAATACCATGCCGGGCGATATCTTCGTACACCGTAATATCGCAAACGTGGTTGTTCATACGGATATGAATTTACTTTCGGTTTTGGATTATTCGGTAAATGTACTTAAGGTTAAACATGTAATTGTTTGCGGCCACTATGGTTGTGGAGGTGTTAAGGCGGCCTTAGGGAATAAGCAAGTGGGTATTATCGACAATTGGTTGAGAAATATCAGAGATGTGTATCGAACACATGATAAAGAAATGGATGCTATTCAAGATCCGGAGGAGAAATTCAATCGTTTGGTGGAACTGAATGCCATTCAGGGTGCTGCCAATGTGATGCATACGTCAATTGTACAAACCGCTTGGGCAAGTGGACAAGAGCTATCTGTTCATGCTTGGGTGTACAGCTTAAAAACAGGCATAATTAAAGATTTGGAAGTAACCAGTTCAAGTCTTGATGATGTTACGCCTACATTTAAAGTAAGTTAAACCACGCCAATAAGGTGTTGTTTTTGTTGTTAGGAAAGCCTCGGTAATATACCGGGGCTTTATTCTTGTGTTTCGGTATTAGGCATATTACCTGCATGGCCTTTATTTCCTTTTTCAGAATCTTCTCTGGCTTCTTCCGAACCAAAATCACCTCGACCAAAATTTCTGCCTAGGTTACCAGCATCTGATTTTATTTTGTTCTTCTCGTTATTTTCGTCACTGTGGTGGCGTGGAACCAATCCATCGGGCATATTTGTATTGTCTGCACCATTATCTGCCTTTTTATCGTGCAAGTTTTCGTTATTTTCTGCTTGATTTTCCATATGATTATTGTGTTTGATATAGAACAGTATAGTTGAGTTTTAGTTTGCGGTATTTGTTTTGTAAAATAATTACGGACTGGGAAAGGTGCTTACATAATGATGGTTTAGGTGCTGTAAACATTTACCATTTGGAGGTGATGCATGGATTGGAGCATTATAGATTTAATGTATCTAAATGCATTTGAATCCTCTTTAACATTTACTATTTTTTTGAAATTGATGTTCAGTAATCCTTCCATTCGTGTAGTCCCGCCATTCGCTGTAGCCCTCATTGAAAAAATTCGGGGCTGTCGCTTCTGTCGGGTTTAGGTACAAAGGTTCTGCTTGGAGTACCTCTGTGGGTAGAACCTGATGGGACGGAAAGCCGCTATTTTCATAGTTCTTGGAGGTGCAGTGGGGCGGGTGTTTCAAATGAAAAGCAATTGTTGGAAGGCCTGAATTTATTTCAGGGTCTTAGTCTGTTTTTTTGACTTGTATTTCTGAACACTCATTTTTAAATATTTTAAAGTATCTAAAATGCGTTTAAATCTCTTTAACATTTATTATTTTTTGAAATTAACGTTCAGTAATACTGTCATTCGTGTAGTCCCGCCATTCGCTGTAGCCCTCATTGAAAAAATTCGGGACTGTCGCTTCTGTCTGGTTTAGGTACAAAGGTTCTGCTTGGATTACGCCTGCGGGGTAGAACCTGATGGGACGGAAAGCCGCTATTTTCATAGTTCTTGGAGGTGCAGTGGGGCGGGTGTTTCAAATGAAAAGCAATTGTTGGAAGGCCTGAATTTATTTCAGGGTCTTAGTCTGTTTTTTTTGAGTTGTATTTAACACTCATTTTTAAATATTTTAAAGTATCTAAATGCGTTTAAATCCCCTTCAACATTTACTATTTTTTGGAAATTAACGTTCAGTAATACTGTCATTCGTGTAGTCCCGCCATTCGCTGTAGCCCTCATTGAAAAAAATTCGGGGCTGTCGCTTCTGTCGGGTTTAGGTACAAAGGTTCTGCTTGGAGTACCTCTGTGGGTAGAACCTGATGGGACGGAAAGCCGCTATTTTCATAGTTCTTGGAGGTGCAGTGGGGCGGGTGTTTCAAATGAAAAGCAATTGTTAGAAGGCCTCGTCACCCTGAATTTATTTCAGGGTCTTAGTCTGTTTTTTTTGAGTTGTATTTAACACTCATTTTTAAATATTTTAAAGTATCTAAATGCGTTTAAATCCCCTTCAACATTTACTATTTTTTGGAAATTAACGGTCAGTAATTCTTCCATTCCTATAGTCCCGCCATTCGCTGTAGCCCTCATTGAAAAAATTCGGGGCTGTCGCTTCTGTCGGGTTTAGGTACAATGGTTCTGCTTGGAGTACGCCTGCGGGGTGAAACCTGACCGAAGCATTACTGCAATTGTTTTTCAAATCTTGATTTTAGGTGTATCAATTGGTTGGGAATTTAACAACAATAGCCTATAAACAACAAAACCCCCAAATGAATAGGGGGTTTTTAAACATCAATAATCTTAATATCTTATTTATGGATCAGCATTCAAAAATGGGGTTTTGAATGTTAGTCTTCCGCTAAGAATGGGTAGCGGTAATCAGTTGGCGATTCAAAAACTTCCTTAATTGTACGTGGAGATACCCAACGCAATAGGTTAATCATCGAACCTGCCTTATCATTCGTGCCCGAACCTCTGGCACCACCAAATGGTTGTTGACCAACTACCGCACCTGTACATTTATCGTTAATGTAAAAATTACCTGCTGCATTTCTTAACGCATGGCTGGCTTTCTCAATTGCATATCTATCTTGAGCGATAAAAGCACCAGTTAACGCGTATGGAGACGTGGTATCTATAACTTCCAAAATTTGGTCGAAATCTTGATCTGCATAAACGTAAACACTTAAAACAGGGCCAAATAATTCTTCGCACATTGTAGTGTATTTCGGATCGTTAACTACGAGAACAGTTGGCTCAATAAAATACCCTTTGCTCTTATCGTAATTTCCGCCGGCAATAATCTCTACGCCCTGATCTGTTTTGGCCTGGTCGATGTATCTGGCTAATTTATCAAACGAGCGTTCATCAATAACTGCATTAATAAAATTACTGAAATCTTCCGTTCCGCCCATTTTAAATGAAGCCAAATCGCGAAGCATCTGCTCTTTAATTTCTGGCCAAAGGCTTTCTGCAATGTAAACACGACTTGCAGCAGAACATTTCTGACCTTGATATTCGAAAGCACCACGAACAATGGCCGTACTCGCTACATGAGTTTGTGCCGATGGGTGCACCAAGATAAAATCTTTACCTCCAGTTTCGCCAACGATACGTGGATAGGATTTATATTTGTGAATGTTGATGCCAATGGTTTTCCAGATTTCTTGAAATACTTTCGTAGAACCTGTAAAATGAATCCCAGCAAAATCTGGATGATTGAAAATAACATCACCTGTTTCTGGTCCATCTGCATACACCAAGTTAATTACCCCTGCGGGTAAGCCAGCTTCGATAAAAATTTCCATCAAAAGATTGGCTGCGTAAATTTGTGTATCTGCAGGTTTCCAAACCACAACGTTACCCATCATGGCAGCAGAAGCGGGTAAGTTGGCGGCAATGGCAGTAAAGTTGAATGGGGTAAGGGCAAACACAAAACCTTCTAAAGGGCGTTGTTCCACTCTGTTCCAGCTTCCGCGAGGCGAAACCGGAGGTTGTTGCTTATAAATATCGGCCATGTAGCTTACGTTGAAACGCAAGAAATCTATCAGCTCGCAAGCGGCGTCAATTTCTGCTTGATAGGCATTTTTGCTTTGGCCAAGCATAGTTGCCGCGTTTAATTTATAACGATACTTGCCAGCAATTAAGTCGGCTGCTTTTAAGAAGATGGCCGCACGGTGTTCCCAAGCTAGGTTTTCCCAATCTTGCTTTGCTGCAAGAGCTGCATTAATGGCCTGGGTAATGTGTGCTTTTTCGCCAATACTAAATTGGGCTAAAATATGTTGATGATCGTGAGGAGGTGTTACTTTACCTTTCTTTTGGGTATGTACTTGTTCGCCAGCAATATACATGGGGATGTCTTGTTGGTGTGAGCGAGCTTCGGCTAATGCCTCCTTTAAGAGCGCACGTTCTTTACTGCCAGGGGCATAGTTTAAAATAGGCTCGTTTACCGGAACTGGTACGTTAAAAAATCCTTTAAGCATGATTTTATTTTTTATGATTTGCGCAAAGATAAGGCTTTTATAAGTAGGCAATTCTATTATTCTGTAAAGAAAATAGGGCAAAACCCGAAGTGATTTCTTATTTCCTGGTTGAGTGCTGAAATCATTAAAGGTGGGTGATGAACAAGTACTTTCCGTGATGGCTAATAGAGGCCACAGATTTGGTTTTGGAACATAAATTTAGCATTTCGGGAATGCCTTGATTATTTTTTTGCAAGCGAAAACTCTGATGATTTTGATTGAATAGCTCAACGTAATTTGCTTGATTTAAGCCGAAATAACTTTTAATTGTTTTTACAGGGTGTTGGGTAGATAAAGCAATGGTGTGTACGCAATCATTATGAATTTTGGAATTGCTATAGAAGGTTTTCCCATCGTAACACACAAGGCCTTTTGACGAATAATTTGTAAGCTTTGATATTTGGCAGGCAAAAGCTTTTGGGTTATAAAATCGTTGTTCGATGCTTCGATTTAAAATTTTGTAGGCAGCTTCTTTCATACTCCACAATAGCCAAACCATTAAATCAGGATTTTCGGCTTCCCAAATTTCCTGTTGCTCCGCATCTGTAAAAACCTTAGCCAAGTAGTTTTTACGCCGCCAATTGCTTTGTGTTTTGGCTAGTAGAAGATCAACAACATCATTACCCAGCATTCAATTTATTTTGAATAATTCTTACCGTATCTTTAACTGTTAGCATCTGAGCCATTGAGTCATTGTCAATCACAATGCTAAATTTTTCTTCAATATCTAAAATGATATCCACCAAATTTGCAGAGTTGATTTTTAAGTCGGCAATGAAGTCAGTGTTTTCATCAAGGCTTTCCAAAGCTGTTTTTTCCTCGGTGTAGGGGGTAATAATGGTAGCCAGTTCTTGTGTTATTTCAGTTTTATCCATGGTTGTATTTCTTTAAAATTAAGCATGCGTTCACATCACCAAAGCCGAAGCTAGCCTTCGCCAAGACATTAAATGATTTGTTTACTAGGGTTTGTGGGATGCTTTTTGGGTTAATTAACTTTGTAATTTCTGGGTTCAAATCTTCGCAATTGATGTTTGGGAAGATAAAACCTTGGTCGAGTTCTAATACGGATGCCACACATTCAATGCTTCCTGCGGCACTAATACAATGCCCAACCATTCCTTTTAAGGAATTAATGTAGGGGAAATCATCGGCGGACGTGCCCAAAGCAGTTTTCCAATTTTCAATTTCCAATGCATCTTTACTTGTAGCCGTTAAATGTCCATTAATTACTTCTATTTCATTGGCTTGTATGCCTGCACTTTTGATGGCACTGGTTATGCAGCGTTGTACCGCTGTTGGGTTTGGCGCTGTCATGGTACCTAAGCCGCGTTGCCCGCCAGAATTTACGTGCCCACCTAATACCTCAGCATAAATTTTTGCATTTCTTGCTAAAGCACTTTCTAAGGTTTCTAACACGAGCGCACCCGCACCACTTCCAGGCACGAATCCGCTCGCCGTGGCGCTCATTGGCCTACATCCTTTTTCGGGCTCTTGGTTGTGTTTAAATGTACACACTTTCATGGCGTCAAATCCACCCCAAATGTAAGGGCCACTATCGCTTGTGCTTCCAGCTAACATTCTAGTCGCTTGGCCAGATTGTATTCTTTCAAAAGCCATTAAAATACTTTCAGCCCCTGTGGCACAAGCCGATGAATTGGTGGAAATTTGATTTCCTAAACCCAATTTTCCACTAATGAAGGCGTTAACACCACTCGCCATGGTTTGTACCACTACAGAACTGCCAAGTTTCCGAATCTCCAGATCGTCTATTTTATTGATTGCCCATCTAAACTTATCAATCCCCGAGGTGCCTGTGCCAAAAATACTCCCGCTTTCCCAATCGGGTTCTTCGTTGTGCTTAATGTTTAAACCAGCATCTTTCCAGGCATCTAAACCTGCAATCACGCCATACACAATGCCCGTGCTGTTCAAATTCCGAAGTTCGAGGGGGCTAAAGTACTGGCCAATACGGTCTTCGCTTAAATTGGGTTTGCCTGCAATTTGGCAAGAAAATCCAAGGGCTTCTAAGTCTGGCTGGTGCCTGATGCCCGAAATGCCGTTTTTGATGGACTGGGTAAATTCATCCATCGTTGTGCCGTTTGGTGCACAAACCCCCAATCCAGTTATTACAACCCTAATCTTATCCATCGGCTTTAGAAATTAACATGCCCGATATATTTCCTTTGCAAACCACCTCACCCGAAGCGTTCTCCATTTTCACGTTGCAACTTAATTTATTGAATCTGAAATACACTTTTTCACTGGTTACCCAAACTTTTTCGCCCGGATAAACTGGCTTTAAAAAATCAACCGTATTTGACGTCATGGCTAGAGACGTATGTTGATTTGATTCTGTATGTTGTAAAAGAAATAGGCCAAGGCAAACTAAGCCGATTTGGGCCATAGTCTCGGTTAAAATTACCGCAGGCGTAACGGGTGCATTTTTAAAATGACCTTGGTAAAAAGGTAAATCTTCGCTGTAGGTAAACGTT
Organism: Pedobacter yonginensis; assembly: GCF_003173595.1. Classification (GTDB taxonomy): domain Bacteria; phylum Bacteroidota; class Bacteroidia; order Sphingobacteriales; family Sphingobacteriaceae; genus Pedobacter; species Pedobacter yonginense. The sequence continues at coordinate 355,512 of NZ_QGNZ01000003.1, read as the reverse complement.
CCTTTTGCACCCTGCTCATCAACATGTAAAAGTTCATCAACAAACAGAAAAGATTTGCCATAGGGGAGTTGATCTAAAATGTGTTGTGGCGTGCCTACCATTGTATTAATATTCTTTGTGCGGAAAAACCCGGACCAAAACTCAGCATCAATCCTTTTTCTCCCTTATTCGGTTTATGTTCCATAATGCGTTCTAAAACATATAAAACCGTTGCGCTGCTCATGTTGCCGTAAAGTCTTAACACTTCTTTGGTATCGTTAATATTTTTACCCAACTCACCGAAAAGCGACTCTACCACCTGTATAATTTTTTTCCCTCCGGGATGGAAGATTAAATGATCAATATCTTTAATTTCTAAATTGCTTTTTGCTAAAAATGGATGTATAATTTGAGGGAAATGAGCGGCAATGGTTTCAGGTACTTCTACATCCAATACCATTTGTAAGCCTGTATTGGTAAGTTTAAAGCCCATCATGTCTTCTGCATCGTAAAAGTGATACATTTCCTCCGCTAAAATTTCGGGTCCCTCATCTTCCTCATGAGAACTCAAAAGCACACAAGCTGCACCATCGCCAAATATGGCAGCACTCACAACATTGGCCATCGAAAAATCGTTGAATTGAAAGGTTGCTGTTGGCGATTCTACAGCAATTACGGCCGCCCTTTTGCCTGGATTTGCCTTTAAAAAGTTTTTGGCATAAATCATACCCGAAACACCTGCCGCACAACCCATTTCGGTAACAGGCAAGCGAACAATATCTTGCCTAAGTTTGAGATAGTTAATCAGATACGCATCCAAAGAGGGGATCATAATGCCTGTACAGCTTACCGTAATGATGTAATCTAAATCCTGCGGTTTCCACTGGGCCTTCTCCAAAGCCGATTCTAAGCATTTTACCCCTAATTTAATGCCTTCTCTAATATAAATATCGTTTCTATCTTCAAAACTTAAGTCACTAAAAACTTCTTCGGGCGACATAAAAGAGTATCGCTTATCAACCGCTGCACCCTCAAAAATCTTGGTTACTTTCCGGATAAACCGCTCATCTTGATCCTTCAGCCAAACATCTAAAAAGGGGATAATATCTTCAGTGGCTCTCCAAAATTCTGGCAAGGCCTTACCAACTGCTTTAATTCTTACGCTCATGTTGTTTTAATTATCCACTGGTAACGGAAAGCCCATTTCCATTTTATTGAACTGTACTGTAGCTTTAATTGTTTTGAATAGCTAATCAAATCTGCACGCTTAAATCCCCTCAAAATTGAAACTAAGCCATCTTCTCTTGACATTGCATTTAAACCAAATGCAAAACACAAAGCCTGAAACAATCGATACGCCACAGCGCTTCTGTGCAAGTCGTTTATTACAATGCCCATCTTGGTCGATTGCTTAAATTTTCCTAATAAATGAATTATGTCTTCATCTTTAAAATGGTGTAAGGTTAAGGTGCAAACCATAATATCGCATGCGCTTTCCTCTATCGAATCATCAAATATATCCTTGCATTCATATCGAATATTTGGATAGTTTAAAGATAAGTTTTGCGCATGACTGATGGTGAACTGATTTGCATCCACACCAATCAACTGGAAATTTAATCCTTTCTTTAGCGCATAGTTGGCCAAAGCCCTAAGCATATCGCCATTTCCACATCCAATATCTGTAATACGAATAATTTGTTCTTTCGGTTTGTTAGCGATTAGGGTTTCAATCCCATCCAATGTAACTTTGTTTCCGCCAAGTAACTGATTAATGCTGGCAATTTTATCCAATGCATCCCTTAAAATTTCGCCCTCCATCTCAAAGTCATCCATCATTTCTGGCGCTTCGCTTCTATATTTAGTGTCTATTTTCATTATTTGGATGGTATGGTAATGGGTTTGCCATGTGTTTTGGTTATAATTTTTGTTAATAAAAAGGGCATAAGGCTCAGCGCATTCATCAGAATATTGGTTAGTTTTTCTTTCTGAAGGATGTAGGATAGCAAACTTCCCATTTTTAAACGGGATTTGAACTCTGCATTCCATACAGAAGTATAATTTGCTTCGAGTGAGGCACGTGAATTGAGTCTCCCTTGATAAAAATCGATCAGCAATTCTGATGCTTTTTTTGCGCTGTGTATGGCCATGGCCATGCCGTTTCCGCAAAGCGGATGAATGAGCCCCGCGGTATCTCCGATCATTAAGATATGCTGATCGACAGCAGACTTTTCGCCGAAATAAAGCTGACTAATCGTGATGGGTTGATCAAAAATGATGTTGGACTGTTCAAGGATTTCTTTCAGTTGTTTGTTTTTGTACAAAACCTGTTGTTGATATTCCTCTATGTTTTTGTGCCTCTTAAAGGTTTCATAATCTGCGAGATAACAAATGTTAATTTTACCATCCTCAACATTCGATACTCCGCAATAGCCACCCTTAAAATTGTATAAACCTACCAAATCATTTGGGAAGTTACCTGCATAATGGGCTTTAACCGCCAAAAATGGCGATTTTTGATTCATAAAATCCCTGTTCAGTTTTTGATCTAGGTTAGATCTCTTGCCATGCGCACCCAAAACGTGCTTTGCCTTGTACCAATCTCCCTTGCTGGTTTGAATGGAAAAAATATCATCCGCAAATTCAATATTGGTAACCTGATCTTGCATGATGCAAACCTCTTTTTGTTGAAGCAAGCGGTAGAGGAAATGATCTAAAGTATATCTACTAATGCCAAAACCACCCAAAGGAAGCTTGGCCTTAATGGTTTTTCCAGATCTTGTGGTGAGATTTAAATGTTGAATTTTTGAAGGCTTCAATTCATCAATATCTACGCCAAGCCAATTCAAATAAGGGATAACTTCGTTCGAAATATATTCGCCACAAACTTTATGATGTGGATATTGATTTTTCTCAACTAAAATAACATTTAAACCAGCTTTTTTTAGATGCAGTGCGGCCGTTAAACCAGCCAAACCCCCACCAATAATTAAAATATCTGTTTCAAAATGCATATAAAGAGATGGAAGATACAATATAACATTTAAAGTTAAGCATTGTTCGCTTATAGGGTGTTATCTTGCTGTTGATGTATGGCTTTTTAGTACGCAATCTCTTCGCATTATATGTCTTCGAAGAAGTTTTTTTGGTCCGAAATAATTGCGATATTCGCTTAAAATCAACCAAATATATATTAAGGCTCTCATTCATCTCCCTATGCGTTACGGAATCAATATTATCGCAATCATTCTAATCAGTTTACTATCCTTAACAACTGCCTCTGCTCAAAAAATTATTACTGGTCAGGTCGTTAATCAATCGAATAAAGGGATAGAATCGGTATCGATTTATAACAAAAATATATTGATTGCGCTAAGCGATCAGGCAGGCAACTTCAGTGTTAAAGTAGATTCTTTAAAAGGAGGGCAAACCCTTTCATTTACTTCGGTAGGTTACCAGAGTAGTTCTCTGTTTATCGATTTAAATAATACTTCATCAAAGCTAAGCGTAAAACTAAAGGATAAATATATTAACCTAAATGAAGTTAAGATTTACGCGCCGAACTTTGTTTTCACACTCATCAAAAACGGATTAAGTAAACTTGCCGATACAGGCGTACTTAATAAGCGCTTGCTTTGTAGGCAGTATGTGGTTAGAGAAGGTAAATATAAAACTTTTGCCGAAGGGATTTTCAACATGCGTACCGACGAATATAAAAATGAAATTCTCTTGCAACTAAACAGTATAAGACGGCTCAATCAACTGAGTACCGTAAAGCCAACGGGTGTACAAATTAACTATGCCATTGATATGAGAATGGAACTCAAATCATACTTTGTTAATAATTTAAACGACAATTTAAGCAGTGAGGATATTGATTATGTGATAGAGGGTTTAGTGGATTATGAAGGAGAAAAATGCTATAAAATATACTTTAACAAAGCCAGAAATGTAATTTATAAAAGCAGAAATGGTTGGATTTATATCACCTTTGATAAACATTTGATAAAAGGTATAGAAAGTAATATTGCCACCTTAGCTAAAAATATGATTTGGATAAATAGGCAAAACTATATCACAAAAAATAATCTTTCTTACGTAAGCTCTACTTATTTGAAATGTAACGTGGTAGCGGGTTTGTTTTCAGAAGGGGAACCTTCGGCAGAAATGGAATTAATTGTGCTTGAAGATACTGACCCATCAGAAAAAATGATCGACAACTACTCTACCTCGAAGCTTAGGCAAGATCTATACAAATATCCAAAAAGATCTAATCCAGATTTGTGGAAAAATGTTTACCAAAACCACAACTTAACATTTCCGCAAGTTATTATCGATACCTACCAATTTAAAGGGAGTATAGATTCTCAATTTTAGCTATCTCAAAACTTACCTTATTTATTGGTTGGTTTCTAAAAAACATTTCCAATGCTTAATGGGTTGCTTTATAAGGTCTCGCCATTAGGCGATGCTGTTCTTTTTTAAATAATCTGTATTTTTGAAAACACGATATGATAGTTAAATATCTCCGCCTTTTACTTTTGCCGTTCTCGTTTATTTACGGTATTGCCATTGTTCTTCGTAAAAAACTGTACGATTGGGGCATTCTCCCTTCCATTAAATTTGATATACCGATAATTTGTGTAGGCAACCTGGCCGTTGGCGGATCTGGTAAAACGCCCACAACCGAATATTTGGTGCGCCTATTGGCCGATTATAAAATTGCAATCCTAAGTCGGGGTTATGGTCGCAAAACAAAAGGATTTGTGTTGGCAGATGAACGAGCTACCGCAGAATCAATAGGGGATGAACCCCTCCAATATTATCAAAAATTTGAACAGGTTACCGTTGCCGTTTGTGAAGACCGAGTGAAAGGGGTAGAGCAATTAAAAGATCATCACGATGTGATTATTCTTGATGATGCCTTTCAACACCGCCGCATCCACCCCGGATTTAATATCCTCCTCTTCGAATTCAGAAAACTCGGCACACTCCAATGCTTACTTCCGGCAGGTAATTTAAGAGATGTATTTTCTTCCCGAAAACGAGCAGATGTACTATTGGTTACCAAAGCACCCGTACCCTTGTTGCATGTGGCTCAGCAGGCATCAATAAACGAATTACAACCCAATAGCAATCAACCTGTGTTGCACTCGTATTTAAAATATGGAAATTTACAGCATCTTTATACGGGTGAAAATCGTGCTTTAGCATCTATTGAAGGTTATGAACTTTTTCTGCTTACCGGAATCGCCAATCCTCAACCCTTAATTGAAGAGTTGCAAAAGTTAAGTAAAAACATTCATCACGAGGAATTTGCCGATCATTATGCCTTTGAAATCGACGACCTTAAAAGGTTTAAATCGGCCTTTGAGCAGGGAATTTCTAAAGAAAAAATCATCATCACAACAGAAAAGGATAGTCAACGTTTAAGAGCTATCGGATTTGAAGATTTACTGGTAAATTTGCCGATATATTATTTACCCATTGAGGTTGAATTATTTGAAGAAGATAAGATTACCTTTGATGAACTTATTTTAAATTATGTTAAGAGCAATAGTAGAAACCGTTGAATATATCAAAAGAAAAACTGAAAACTTTAAACCAGAAATAGGGATTATATTGGGTACAGGCTTGGGTGGATTGGTAAAAGATATTGAGGTAGAATTTCAATTGATGTATTCTAATATCCCAAATTTTCCAATTTCTACTTTGGAGTTTCATAGCGGAAAGCTAATTTTTGGAACTTTAAACGGGAAAAAAATTATTGCCATGCAAGGCCGATTGCATTATTACGAAGGTTACAGCATGCAACAAATTACCTTCCCGGTTCGGGTAATGAAGGGCTTGGGCATCGAAAACTTAATCGTTTCTAACGCTGCGGGTTCTCTAAACCCTGAATTTAGAAAAGGTGATTTGATGATTATTTCAGATCATATCAACTTACAACCAGACAATCCTTTAAGAGGCCTGATAGAAAGCGAACTTGGACCACGTTTTCCGGATATGAGCGAGCCTTACAAACGCAGCATCATTGCTAAAGCCCTAAATATTGCAAAAGATGTTGATGTAAAATGTCATCAAGGCGTTTATGTTGCCGTTTCGGGCCCAAACTTAGAAACCAAAGCAGAATATAAATATTTACGTTTAATTGGGGCAGATGCCGTTGGAATGAGTACCGTGCCCGAGGTGATTGTGGCCAATCATGCAGGTATCCCTGTTTTTGCCATATCTGTTTTAACCGACGAGGGTTTCCCTGAAGATTTACAGCCCTTTAACTTAGACGAAATTTTAGCTGCCGCTGCGAAGGCAGAACCTAAAATGACTCAAATTTTAACCCGCTTAATCTCTGAACTATAAGATGCAGAAAATTTTTCAAATCTGCTTTTTGATCTTGCTTTTTACAGGCATTGGCTCCGCTTTTGGTCAAGAGTTGCAAACGAACATTAACGACAAAAAAGAGGCAGACTCTATCCGCAAAAAACTAGATGGTGCGAAGGATTCTGTTATATTCACAGCGAAGTACATCCGTTTCACAAAATTAGGGTTAAGCAGAGACAGTATTGTGTTACTGCCGTTAGATACCTCTACGGTAAATATTCAAAACTACAGCCCCTTATTGCAACCTAAACATCCCACCATTAGCTTGGGTAACTTGGGCTTAGCAGCAAGGCCATTGCTTTACGAGCCATCAAAAAGAATTGGCTATGATGAGGGCTTTCATTCTTTAGATTACTACGCACTTACCCCAGAAGACATTATTTATTACCAAGCTAGAGCACCCTATACGAGTTTATACTTTGTAAGTGCTGGGCAGAAAGAACAATTGTTTAGAGCGGTACTCAGCCAAAATATCAAGAAAAACTGGAATGTTGGTGTCAACTTTAATCGAGCCGATTCTAAAGGTTTTTACACCAGGCAACGAGGAGATAATTTGAATGTAGCCTTATTCTCTTGGTACCAATCGCCAAACAAAAGGTACAACATGTGGGCATCTGCCATTTTTAATACCATGAGGGCCTATGAAAATGGATCGAATGTGGCGACAAATATCTTTGAGCCGGGTTATGAAAAAATCAGTCGCGATGCTGAAAAAGTTAACCTCAGCACAGCCAGAAACCTATATCGCAAAAACACGGTGTTTTTAAAGCAAACTTACTATGTTGGTAGAATTGACAGCTCAAAAAATGCAAATGGTTCGGTTTTACCTACCAATAAAATTACTTATACCATAGAGTACAACAATAATAGCTACGATTTCTATAAAAACGAAGCTGATACCGCCGGAGTTATGCCCACAGGCATTGCCGACCCCATTTTTACAAACGATTCTACCCACGTACAACATGTTAGAAATGAGTTCATATACAGCTTCTTCTTAAGGCCGAAAAATTCTACCGTGATTAAAAACGAGTTGAAGATTGATGCTGGGATTCGGAGTGATTATTACAATCAGAAATATCAAAATTTTCTTCCAAGTGGGGCAACATTCGAAAACAGTCAGATTGCATTTCAAAACATTACGGTTTTGGGATCGGCAGGGTATCGTTTTACGAGTAATATCGATTTTAACTTAGACATTCAGCAAGTTTTACAAGGCGATAACGCGGGCGATTTTTTATATGAAGCCAAGAGTAGAATTTTACTCAGCAAATCAGTTGGTCGCATAGAATTAGGTGCGTACGTTCAAAATCAATCGCCAGCCGATATTTTCAATTACTACAGGGGCAATCATTATAAATGGTCGTACACGGATTTGAAAAACACTAAAATTATAAACGCTTCCTTTAACTACATCAATGATAAGTTTGGATTTGAAGCCGGCGCAAAGTATTTCTTAACCAGCAACTACTTGTATTTTGCTGCAAATGGAGCCAATTCTATTTTGCCTGCTCAAGAAACGGGCGATATTAGTTTAATTAGAATTGATGCGTCAAAAAAATGGCGCTTTGGAAAATTTGTTATCGAAAATTACCTCGCTTATCAAAAAACAGATAAACAAGCCGTTTTAAGAACTCCGGAATTTTATACTTGCAATAGCGTTTATTTGGATCAAACCTTTTTTAAAGTGTTAAAAGCGAATATTGGGTTCGATGTAAGGTACAATTCGGAATATGCCAATTATTCTTATTCGCCAGCCACTTCCCAATTCTATGTAGGGGCGGCAACTGTATATCAATCAACACCAGTGTTAGATGTTTTTATCAAGGCAAACTTAAAACGCGCTAACATTTTTGTTAAGTACGATTATCTAAATCAAGGTTGGCTATCGCAAGGCTATTACACAGTTAACCGATACCCAATGCAAGATGCCTTATTGAAGTTTGGTGTAAGCTGGAACTTTTACGATTAGTAAGTGCATAAAAAAAACCGTTCAGTTTTAAATCTGAACGGTTTTTTATTTTCTAAGCCTCGCTTAGAATGAGTAACCTACTGAGAAACCCAATACGCGGTTTGTTAATTTCGCATCTGTTGTTCTGCTTTCTTTAGGGATTAGATTAGATAATCCTAAACCATAATTAGCGCCTACTAAAAAGCCAGATGATGTACGGTAAGCTAAACCAAAGTTTGCACCAAACTCGGTTGAACTGTAGTTTTTATCTGTAGCTGAACCAAAAGACAAATCATCATCGCTTGAAGAATTAGCTGTGGTAGATGTATTTGCTGTATTGTTACGTGTTGTAACCGATGATTCTAGCTTGTTTTTTCCAGAAATATTAAAGCCAACGTACGGACCAGCAGAAATTTGAATCGCACCAGCATCACCTGTAGGAATTCTAAACACTGCATTTACGGGTACTTCGATATTCATTAAGCTGGTTTTGTTGGTAGAAACCGATGTAGTTGTGGTATTGCCAACTGTAATTGAATTAGTCGTTTCGAATTTGGCACCTTTGTTTTGTAATGAAACACCTGGTTGAATGAAGAAATTGTTTCCAACACCAAAATCTGCAAAAGCGGTAACATTAAAGCCAACGTTATCTTTAACGTTATCGTTAAAATCTGTACTTCCGTTAGCACCACTTGAATGAAATCTTGCTAAGTTAACACCCGCTTTCAATCCAAATCTTGCATCATTTCCAGTCATTGTTGTTTGTGCAAAAGCACCTGTTGATAATAAAAGTGCTGTAGCACCAATTAGTAACTTTTTCATAATAATATTTTTCTTTTGGTAAAATCTTGTTTAAACCTGTCGAGCAAACTCGACGTTAATTGCAAGCATGTTTCCAAAAGCTGTGCCAAAGTATTATTTGTGTTACAACAAGAAAGGTTAAGCGACTGATTAACAGTTGTATTTTAAAGTAATTTCAGTATTAAAACAAGTTTTAAACCGCTTGAACGATTGAAGTATAGACTGTATAGTTATTAGGAATACAGCAAAATTTTGGTGTCAATCGCACAACAGAAAACCATTAGCCTAAGTTTTTTGAGGTTTCTTTTTTGCGGCGGGAAAAAGTACGTTATTTAAAATTAGCCTGTAGCCAGGAGAATTTGGGTGAATATTTAAATCGGTTGGTGGATCGCCAACTGCATGCTGGTAATCTTCAGGATCGTGCCCACCATAAAAGGTAAACTGTCCTTTTCCTATCTCTCCGTGTAGATAACGCACTTCAGAAGCACCTTTATTCTCGCCCAAAACAGTAACGCTGGTTTTTACCAAACTCTTTTTAAACGCAGTGGTTTGGCCCATAAAACCTTTAATCACTTTGTCGTGATTTTGGGTGAGCATGGTTGGCACAAGATCCCATTTCGCAGAAAAATCGAACAGGGTAAAATAATCATTGTTTTGATTGAGTGTTCTGTAAGTGGTTACATCAATGTCTGAAAACTCATAATTCATGGGGTTATTATCGAGTTTGAAATTTTGAAAGGCAAGCGTTTTATTAAAGTCCAATTTAGATTGTGCATTAGGGTCGGAGCCATCGCCATCAAACATGCTAGCGCAAATATCTACCCCATCGGCAGCAAGGGCAATGTCAAAACTGTCCGTTCCAGAGCACATGGCAAAGAGAAAACCGCCACCTGCACAATATTCTTTAATGTGTTTGGCTACGGCAAGTTTCATTTCAGAAACTTTTTTATAACCCATTTTTTTAGCCAAAGCTTCTTGATTTCTAACATCTTCCTGATACCAGGTGGCATATCGAAAAGCGGACCAAAACCGCCCGTATTGTCCGGTAAAATCTTCATGGTGCAGGTGCAGCCAGTCGTATTTACTCAACTTATCCTGTAAAATATCATCATCATAAATCACTTCATAGGGAATTTCGGCATAAGTTAACACCAAGGTAACCGCGTCATCCCAAGGTAATTTGCTCTTTGGCGAGTAAACCGCAATTTTTGGAGTTTTTTCAAGTTTCACCATCTCCATGTTTACAGATGGATCGCTGATTTCATTCAATAAATTGGTTACTTTTCCATCAGCCAGCACCTCGTAAGAAACGCCGCGTATCTTACACTCATCCTCCACAGTTTTATTGTATTTGATTAAAAAACTTCCTCCCCTGTAGTTTAAAAGCCAATCTACCTCAACCTGTTTACTAATTGTCCAATAGGCTATTCCGTAAGCTTTTAAGTGATTTTTTTGATCTTCATCCATGTAAATCAGGAGCGAAGATGCTTTAGCGCCTATGCTAAATAGGAGGCAGATTAGTAAGATGTAATATTTCTTTTTCAAAACTCGAATGCTTAAAACACTAAAATACCGCATTTAAACTGGTTAGAAAAATTTTATGGTGTTATAAGTTACACAATTTTGTTATTTTTGCCCTCTACTTAAAAAATGCTTTGTTTTTTAAGCTCGATAGAAACGATAATTAGTACCAAAAATTGATATGAGTAAAGCAATAATAAAAACCGAAAAAGGCGAAATGACTGTTGAATTTTATGACAACGATGCGCCAAAAGCAGTTGCAAACTTCAAAAAATTAGCTTCAGAAGGCTTTTACGATGGGGTAACTTTTCACCGCGTAATTCCTAACTTTATGGTTCAAGGCGGATGCCCGAATTCAAAAGACCCAGCTAAAGCACATTTAGCAGGTACTGGTGGTCCAGGTTATAAAATTGATTGTGAATTAGATGGCGAAAACCAATACCATGATCGTGGCGTGTTGTCGATGGCACACGCAGGTCGTAACACAGGTGGATCGCAATTTTTCATTTGCCACAGCAGAACCAACACTGCACATTTAGATCGTAACCATACTTGTTTTGGTAAAGTAATTGAAAATGTAGATTTAGTTGACGATATTCGTCAAGGCGATAAAATTGTTGGGATTGAAGTTTTAGAAGATTAATTAGACACCAGATTTGAGACGGTAGTTTGAGACGATAAATTTGAGGCGCAGGATTTGAGACGGTAGGTTTGAGACACAAGATTTGAGAGAGTAGATTTGAGACAATAGATTGAGAAGGTAGTTTGAGACAATAGATTTGAGACAATAGATTTGAGACAATAGATTTGAGAGGTAATCCCTCACATCTCATATCTCAAATCTCATACCTCACATCTCGTATCTCACATCTAATCCTTCACATATCACACCTCACATTGCAAACCCCACATCTCATCTCTCACACCGAATCTCTTCCATCTCACACCTCATATCAAATATCTCACATCAAACATCTCAGATCTCACATCTCAAAAAATATATGAATTTAAGAGGAATTGTTGCCGTTTCTGGCAGACCCGGTTTATTTAAACTGGTAGGACAAAATAAAGTTGGGTACATATTAGAAAGCCTTGATGCGCAAAAACTTAAGGTTGTTGCAAATATCACCAACACTAAACTGGCTTCGTTAGAAGACATTACAGTTTATGGCGAAGATGAAGAAATTAAATTGGTTGATATTTTCGGCAAAATTTCTGCTAAAGGAAGTACGCCAGATTTAAAGAGCGATTTGCGTCCGTATTTTTTGGAAGTTGCTCCAAACCACGATCAAGAGAAAGTGTATGCTTCTGATATGAAGAAAATCATCACGTGGTATAACATCCTGAAAGATTTACCATTGTTTACGGAAGAAACTCCTGAAACTCCAGGTACAGCAGCAGAAGTAAAATTGTCAGAAGAAAAAGCAGCTTCAGATAAAAAACAAAAAGCTACTGCATCTAAAGGATCAGCGAGTTCAAAAGCATCTACTAAAACATCAGCACCTGCTAAAAAAGCAAGCATGACTAGCAAGAAAGGCGTTTAAGCTGATTATAAAAAATGTATTACGAAGCACCTGCAATTTGCATGGTGCTTTTTTTATGGCTTAATCTAAAAAATACCAGAGTAAGGCTACGATAACCAGCGAAACAATGATGCTGATCCATAAGTATTTGTTGTTGCCGCTTTGATTGCTTTTGTAACGGTATTCTCTTTTATATTTATCTAATAACATATCTTGTTTTATTGTATGATGATTTTAAATCGCTGTTTCCATATCCATGATTAAGCATGATGATAAGGTTCTCCCTTTAAAATGCTAAAGCCCCTGTACAACTGTTCAACAAAAAATAGCCTAATCATCTGATGAGAAAAAGTCATGTCGGATAATGATATTAAACCTTTTGCTCTTTTGTAAATGGTTTCATCAAAACCATAAGGTCCACCAATTATAAAAATTAAATGTTGCACGCTCCCAACCATTTGCTTGTTTAGATAGTTAGAAAACTCAACGGATGAATATTTTTTACCCTTTTCATCCAATAAAATAACAACATCGCCATTATTAATTTGTTTGTGCAACAATTCAGCCTCTTTGCCTTTTTGCTGGGCTTCACTTAGGTTTTTAACATTCTTAACATCAGGAATGGCTAAAAAACTAAAGTTTATGTAGTGCTTTAAGCGGTTGATGTATTTTTCAATGCCTTCGATCAAATATTTATCTTCCGTTTTACCAATGGCGATCAAAGTAATCTTCATTTAATATTTCCCTATCTTTATGGTTTTAGAGAATCAAATATAATGTTAAAAACACAAGCACAAATACTAATAGAATACAATCAGAAAATTAATGCCGTTACGGAGCAGATTGCCAAAACCAAAAAGCGGATCGATCAACTATCTTTTTTGAGGATTGGATTGTTTTTAGTTGAGATTGTATTCTTTGTGTTGCTTGTTAGCTCAGCAAATGACGGTTGGCGCGTGCTGATCCAGTTTTTATTGGTGGTACCTGTGCTCGTTTTTATATTCATTGTGCACAAGCAAAGCAATTTAGATCGTGAGGTAGAGTATCAAAAACAATTGCTGTGGGTTTACCAAAACGAATCGAACATCTTAAATGGCCTAGAGAATGGATACGAGAATGGACATGAATTTGAATCTGAATTGCACCCATACACAGCAGACTTAGATATTTTTGGCAAATCTTCGCTTTTTGCGCTTTTAAATCGAAGCAGCACCAAAAATGGTAATGAGGCATTGTCTAAAGCGCTGGCAGAAAAGCGACCAAAATCCGATATTTTATCCAAACAAGAAGCAGTAAGAGAAATCGAATCTAAAATTGAAGAAACCTTCCAGTTTAGGGCGCATTTGAAAGGGGGAAACATCAGTAAAATTGAATTAATTAAAGAACAACTGAAAAGCTTACTGGGCAAGCAATTGGAATTTACACGCCAAAAATTTTTCAGAGTTTATGTAGCCATAGTCCCTTATTTATCTACTGCTTTAATCTTAGGTTCCTTAATTTTTGGAGGCATTTTCGTTAACCTTTTGATTTTAATGGCTATTGCGCATACCGCTTGGAATGTGTTGCTTAATTCAAAAGTTAATCAAGTTTTTTATTCTTTTAGTGGCGGTTCTAGCTTGCTCAACAATTATGCTTCAGCTATACGGTGGACGGAAAACCAAAGTTGGGAAAGCCATTATGTTTTAGCTTTGTTGGATTCTGAAATTCCAGTAAGTCAAGAAATAAAAAATCTGTCAAAAATCATCCAAAGCTTTGATGCCCGTTTAAATTTGCTCGTAGGTGGTGTATTAAATGGCCTTTTGCTTTGGGATTTTAAGTGCTGCATCCGTTTAGATCGTTGGCATCAAGCCTCATCAAAAGATGTAATTTCGGCGCTCAATCATTTAGGTGATTTTGAAGAATTAATTTCGTTGGCAACGCTGGTACACAATCAGCCGAGCTGGGTTTTTCCAAAGGTTGAATCTACGTTTACTTTACAGGCAAGAGAAATTGGTCATCCCCTCATTGCAAATGCGCTAAGGGTAAGCAACGATTTCTCAACCGAACACAATTCGAGAGTGGATATCATCACCGGCTCAAATATGGCGGGCAAAAGCACGTTTTTAAGAACATTGGGCATTAACATGGTTTTGGCTTATGCAGGTGCTCCAGTTTGTGCTGCAGAAATGTCGCTACCGGTTTTTTCGATCAATACCTATATGAGAATCAAAGACTCACTAAATGAAAGCACATCCACTTTTAAGGCAGAGTTGAATCGATTGAAAATGATTTTGGATAACGTAATGCAGGATAAAGATACTTTTGTGTTTATTGATGAGATGTTGCGTGGTACTAATAGCAGAGACAAATATTTGGGCTCGAAGGTTTTTTTAGAAAAGTTAATTGCCGAAAAAACACCTACGCTTTTTGCCACACACGATTTACAACTTGCAGATTTAAAGGCAGATTACCCTGAGTCGGTTCGGAACTTTCACTTTGATATTCAGATTACAGATGGGGAAATGCGATTCGATTATAAACTTAAGCAAGGGCCATGCTCTACGTTTAACGCTGCTATTTTACTCAAAGAGATTGGATTGAGCTTAGATTAGTGCTTAGCGAAGTAAGGTGACTGAGCCAGACTGTTTAACACTTTCATTTTTTAAATTAGTGCCCAAAATAAGGTAATAGTAAACGCCTGTAGGTAAATCGTTGCCTTTGAAAGTTCCTTTCCAATTGTCGAAAATGCTGTTTGCGAAGAAAACCTGATCGCCATAACGGTTATAAATTTGAATACGATATTTTTTGAGGTTGGTTATTCCAATCACAAATTCATCGTTTACGCCATCGCCATTAGGTGAAAAGGCATTTGGTGCAAATGCAGAGGCACTTCCTTTGATAATCAAATCGCCTTTTGTAACTGAAGTAGAGCAACCATTGTTGGAAGAAGCCGTTAGCGTAATTTTAAACGTTCCTTCGCTTTCATAAGTATGGATTGCATTCACATCTGTTGATGTAGAGCCGTCACCAAAATCCCATAGATAGTAATCTGCATATAAAGAAGTATTGTTGAAAACCATTGGTACAGGTGCTGAGAATTTGATGTCGAAGAGGGGCTCGGGATTAAATCCTGCAACAGGGATTTTCGCAATTGCTGGAATAATCAGCGTGGCCGGATCGCTTGCGCAAGTACCAGATGTGAGGGTTACTTGATACGTGCCGCCCTTGTTTAAGTTATTCACTGGAATCTCTACGGCACTTGTTGTGGCTGTAAAATTATCTGGTCCAGTCCAAAGGTAGCTTGTATTGGCTTGTTGTGGAACAGATAGTTTGATAACGTCGTTGAGGCAGAATGCAGGTTGATTGGTTGTAATTTCCGGCGTAGCAGGTTTCAATTCTACCAATAAAGTTTGGCTAAGGGTTGAGGTACATCCATTGTTGGTTTCTACTGTAAGTGTAATGGTTTTTAACCCCGCTGTGGTGAAAGTGAGTTCTTTGCTGTCGTTGGAAAGGGAAGTTGTTGTTTTCACATCCGTGCCGAAATCCCAGTTTAGTTTGGTGTAATTTTTTGAATTGTTGATAAATGAGAAGCTCTGATTGCTTTCACATTTATTGTTGGTTTGGATAGAAAATAGGGCTTCTGGTCTTGCTACAACTGATACCACATCAACCGAAGCCTCTGGACTGATACAATCGCCCACTTGAACAAATAGTTTGTAAGTTCCAATATTTTCTGGCCCAGTGATGGGAATAACTGGATTCTGTAACGTTGAGGTAAAGCCATTTGGCCCCGACCAGTGGTAACTGGCCAAATTGAGAAAATCGGTAGAGAGATTTAAGACGTCATCAATACAAAGGTTAACTTTTGAAGCGGTAACATTTGGTTGTGCAGGTGTTTTGGCTACAATAAAGTTTTGGGTGGTTACCACATTACAACCATTTGTTGCTTTAGCTTCGAGTACTACAACTTTTTCGCCGGGAGTGCTGTAGGTGATCGTAAATGGGCCTTCGGTAGTTGCCGAAGCAATATTGGCCCCTTCACCAAACGACCATTTTAAGGAAGCATAATTGGTAGAATTACTTTCGAAAACATAGGCTTGACTATCTGTACAAGGGTTTAGTTTATCTACTTTGATGCTAGCCGTCGGTCCCGCAAAGTCGGCTGTACCACCAAATTCTAAAGTAAAGCCATTGTTTCCGCTAGAGAAATTGTCGATTAACAGGGCATAGGTATGACCAGCAATCATATCAACATACTTTACAAAGCCATTTTGCCCCGGTACGCATCCACTTGCTTCGTTTAAATCCGTTTCGGTTAAACTCAGTCCTGTTTTGTAATAAACAGGGTTACAGGTTACACCACTTCCGCTGGCGCATCGAATAGCTGTGGTGCTGTTTACGTTGCCGCAATTTCCTCCAATGCCTAAGTCGTAAAAAACCCAATCAATATCATTTGTAGTTACGGTTGGCGTAATCACGAAGGTAAAATCGCCACTTTTTGAAGCCGTAAACATATACCAAGCAGAGTTGGATTCGGTACCTAGGCAAGTGCCTGCCGATTCGTTTCTATTTGTGCCCGTGCCGGTAACGTTAAGTTGTGTAAAGGTTTCTTTGGTGCACAATACCGAAACCGTTCCGCAGTCTTGTCCTGGCTGTATAATAGGGAAGTAATTATCTACGCACAACTTGAAGGTTCCCGTGTTGTTGTTTGTTGCGCTCACGCGTATATAATAAACCTCTCCAAGGATAAGTGCTCCCTTGTAGAAAGAGGTAACATTGTTTGATGATGTTGAAGAACCAACCATTTCACCAACGTTTCTGGTGATGGGATCATACGTGTATAGCGAAACTAAAGGAGCCACTAAGGTGTTTGTACTTGCGGCATTTACGTTCCCACTAACCGAAATGTTTACATCGTATTTTGTTGCGGTAAATTTAAACCACACATCTTTCCCCACGGCAGGCCAACCTGTTGCAGCACCATACGTGCTGGCTGTGGCCTCTAAATTGTTATAAGCAGCATCATCACTGCAATATGCACTTGTATTGGCAATGTTAATCGCATTTATCAGCTCATCGTTTATTGGTGGGGCGAAACCAGCTCGAGAAATGAAGCAGGTAAAAACAAAAATGAAAAGTGTAAAGGAGAAACGCATACATCAAAACTATAAAAATAGTTTCGATTTTTAATCGTTAAATTGTTAATGATGAGTTAATATTAAACTTGCAAATTGGGCAAAGCAATAATATGATTAAATCTACTGACTTCGGGCCAGATTTTTTATGGGGGATAGCTACTGCTGCCGCTCAAATTGAAGGGGCATCCAACCAATACGGTAAAGGCTTATCCATTTGGGACAGTTTTTCGGCCAGATCGGGCAAGATAAAAAAGGGAAGTACGCTCCATGTGGCCTGCGATTTTTATCATAAGTATAAAGAAGATATTGCTTTAGTAAAACTGCTCGGGTTTAAGGTTTTTAGATTCTCCATCGCATGGTCTAGAATATTGCCTAATGGAACAGGCGAAATCAACCCACAAGGCCTTCGGTTTTACCATGAGGTAATTGATGAATGCCTAAAAAACGACATCATTCCATACATTACACTCTATCACTGGGATTTGCCTCAAGCTTTGGAAAATGATGGGGGCTGGACGAGTTTCAGCATTAACTTCGCCTTCAACTCTTTTGTAAGAATTTGCGCCAACGAATATGGCGACAAAGTAAAAAACTGGATTGTTTTAAATGAGCCCTTTGGATTTACTTCTCTTGGGTATATGTTGGGCATCCATGCCCCTGGAAAAACTGGGCTAAGCAATTTCTTTTCGGCAGTGTTGCATACCGCATTGGCCCAAGCGGATGGAGCAAATATTTTAAGGGCTGAGGTGAGCCATGCAAATATTGGTACCACTTATTCCTGTTCGGAAATTATACCTTTTACGCAGAGCGATAACGATATTTTAGCGGCTAAACGGGTTGATTGTTTAATGAACAGACTTTTTATAGAACCTGCACAAGGTTTAGGTTTTCCCACAGCAGATTGGGACGTATTAGAGAAATTTCAAATTGAATATGGTACTTGGCGACACAAAGAGCGCTTAAAGTTCGATTTCGATTTTATCGGTTTACAAAATTACTTCCCTTTAACCATAAAATATAATGCCTTTATTCCTGTGATTCAGGCTTGGGAAGTTAAAGCAAAAAGCAGAAAAAAACCGCATACCGCCATGGGTTGGGAAATTAATGAAAACAGTTTTTATAACATCATAAAGCAATTTGCAAGCTATCCAAATGTTAAAAACATCATCATTACAGAGAATGGTGCTGCTTACCATGATAAAATTGTTGATGGAAAGATTGAAGATGTAGAGCGGATAGAATACTTTAAACTCTATTTGACGGCCTTGCTTCGAGCCAAAAATGAGGGCGTGAATATAACAGGTTATATGGCCTGGACCTTAATGGATAATTTTGAATGGGCTGAAGGTTTTACAACCCGCTTCGGTTTGGTTTATAATGATTTTAAAACTCAGCACCGCACCATTAAAGATTCTGGTTATTGGTGGCAACAATTCTTGATTAAATAATGTTGTTTATAATACATAAGTTTGAGCATGAACGACAGAACAATAGTTTATAGTACCTTTTATAACCCAATTGAGGCCAACATTATCAAAGCTAGATTAGAAGATAGCGGTTTTGCTTGCTTTCTGGCAGATGAAAATGTGTCAACTATCCAACCACTTTACAATCAGGCAATTGGTGGGGTTAAGCTAATTGTGTTTGAACGTGATATAGATCAGATTAATCGACTCTTGGCAGAAGATAATAGCAATTTGATCGATCAAAATGAAGCTACGGACAATCCTGCTGAGGAAAAAATGCTCTGCGAAGCATGTGGGTCTGACAATGTAGGTTACGGAATGGCCACTAAAAAGAAGTTTAGCTGGTGGGTTATTCTAACTTCCGTTTTGGTTGGTGTATTTATGCCTTTTAAAGGAAACAAATGTTACCATTGCTATACCTGCGGACACGAATTTAAGTAGCTAATTTTTAAACTTTATGTTCGCAATTAAAAAAGCTTTAATTGTATCGAAACAACTTGGACTATAAAAAAAATCTCGTCTTGAATTAACAAAACGAGATCTTAATGAAATATTTTAGTTTAGAAACCAAAGCCGAGTGCAATACCCGTGCGGATGCCAAAGCCTTCTATGCCACCCTTAATATCGGGTTCATTGTTTCCCTGAGTTGCTTTATATGTGCCGCTGTTATAACTTGGGCCAAAAAACAAATCAAGTACAAAGCCACTTCCATAAACCCATTGACGACCGATTAATGCGCCACCACCAAAAGAATTGTATTTGCCTTTATCTGTCCCATCTGTAACGGTATAATTTTGATACCTTAAAAACGGAGCCGCATATAAGCCACTAATTGCTTTCTGCTTTAGATAGAAACGAACTTCTGGTGTAATTGCAACTCCTGTAAACTTAACATCCTCAAGTTTAATACCTGTGTAGGCAAGCCCAAGCTGTGCTGAAATACCATCGTTGATTTTTCTTTCGTAAAAAACAGAACCAGTACTCAACAAGGCACTTAAGGGGTTAATTTTAATGGTGTTTTGAGCATCCTGAGCCTTGGCTCCAAGGAATGCCAGTGCAGTTAATGCACAAAGAAAGAGCTTTTTCATGATTAGAGCGTATTTTAATGAATGGCAAAAATAGATTTTAATTTCAATTCCACAACAAAAAAATCCCATTCTGATTTTACTCAAAATGGGATTTTATAATTATGTGCTTCAGTCAACTAGCTTTCAGCTTTAGTCTTTAAGCTCTAGTCTATTAGCTTTAGTCTTTCAACTTTGGTCTTTCCGCTTTGGTCTATTAGCTTTCAGCTTTAGTCTTTCCGCTTTAGTCATTCAGCTTTGGTCTTTCAGCTTTAGTCTCTCTAGCCTTGTGCCTTAAGCGCAGCTTCTCTTCTGATGATATTTAACGCACCACCTGCAACAAACCACTCAATTTGTTGAGCATTGTAGCTGTGGTTAACTGGGAATTGCTCTTCAGTTCCATCAGGATGGTGTAAAACTAATGTTAAAGGTTTATTTGGAGCAAACTCTGTTAAACCAATAATATCAATTACATCATTTTCTTGGATTTTATCGTAATCATCTTTATCTGCAAACGTTAATCCCAACATTCCTTGTTTTTTAAGGTTTGTTTCGTGGATACGCGCAAAAGATTTTACCAATACCGCACGTACGCCTAAATGACGAGGTTCCATAGCGGCATGTTCACGAGAAGAACCTTCACCATAGTTCTCATCACCTACAACGATAGAGCCAATTCCTTGTGCTTTGTAAGCACGTTGCGTTGCAGGAACCGGACCATATTCGCCAGTTAATTGATTTTTAACATTATCGGTTTTATCGTTGAAGTAATTGACTGCACCGATAAGCATGTTGTTTGAAATGTTATCTAAGTGACCACGGAATTTTAACCATGGACCCGCCATAGAAATATGATCTGTTGTACACTTGCCTTTAGCTTTGATTAAAAGTTTTAAACCTTTTAAATCTGTGCCTTCCCAAGGGGTAAATGGATCTAATAATTGTAAGCGGTGAGAAGTAGGGGAAACCAAAACCTCAACTGATGAACCATCAGCTGCTGGTGCTTGGAAACCTGCATCTTCAACAGCGTAACCATTTACAGGCAATTCATCGCCCACAGGTGGATCCAATTTTACTTGCTCGCCTTTATCGTTGGTTAATGTATCTGTTAATGGGTTGAAACCTAAATCACCAGCAATGGCAATTGCTGCAACCATTTCTGGCGAAGCTACAAATGCGAAGGTATTTGGATTACCATCTGCACGTTTTGCAAAGTTTCTGTTAAATGAGTGTACGATTGTATTTTTCTCTGCTTTTTCTGCACCTGTACGATCCCACATTCCAATGCAAGGGCCGCAAGCATTGGTAAAGATGGTCGCATCCAAATCTTCGAAGGTTTTTAAATAGCCATCGCGATTTGCTGTATAACGCACTTGTTCAGAACCTGGGTTAATACCAAATGCAGATTTTGTTGTTAAACCTTTTGCAATCGCTTGGTTTGCAATTGATGCTGCTCTAGATAAATCTTCATAAGAAGAGTTTGTACATGAACCAATTAAGCCCCATTCAACTTTTAAAGGCCAGCCGTTTTTCTCTGCTTCTGTTTTCATTTGAGAAACTGGAGTAGCTAAATCTGGCGTAAAAGGACCGTTTAAATATGGTTCTAACTCATCAAGATTAATTTCAATTACCTGATCGAAATAACTTTCTGGATTTGCATAAACCTCATCATCACCGGTTAAGTAAGCAGCAATTTTATTGGCTTCATCAGCAACTTCATCTCTTCCTGTAGCACGTAAATAACGTTCCATGCTTGCATCGTAACCGAAAGTAGAAGTTGTTGCCCCTATTTCAGCACCCATATTACAAATGGTACCTTTACCCGTACAGCTTAAGTTAATGGCGCCATCGCCAAAATATTCTACAATTGCACCTGTACCACCTTTTACGGTTAAAATACCAGCAACTTTTAAAATCACATCTTTAGCAGAAGTCCAACCGCTTAATTTGCCTGTTAATTTAACGCCAATTAACTTAGGGAATTTAAGTTCCCAAGGTAATCCAGCCATCACATCACAAGCATCAGCACCACCAACACCAATTGCAACCATACCTAAACCACCCGCATTTACGGTATGAGAATCGGTACCAATCATCATTCCACCTGGGAATGCATAATTTTCTAAAACAACTTGGTGAATAATGCCGGCCCCTGGTTTCCAGAAACCAATGCCATATTTATTTGATACAGAAGATAAGAAGTCAAAAACTTCAGCACTTTCTGTTTTTGCATGAGGAAGATCTATTGCAGCACCTTCTTTAGCAGTAATTAAGTGATCGCAGTGAACGGTTGAAGGTACTGCCACTTGAGGGCGACCAGCTTGCATAAACTGCAAAAGCGCCATTTGAGCAGTTGCATCTTGCATTGCTACACGATCTGGTGCGAAATCTACATAATCCGTTCCGCGAGAAAATGCTTTTTTTGGATCTCCATCCCAAAGGTGAGCATACAATATTTTTTCAGATAATGTTAAAGGTCTGCCAACTATCTTGCGAGCAGCATCTACACGGCTCCCGAAGTTTGCATAAACCTTTTTAATCATGTCTATATCAAAGGCCATCGATTTTATTGGTTAAAAGGTAATACTTCTATTCTACTAGCTGCGAATTTACAAAAAAAAAGCACCTCGGAGGGTCATCCTTAGATCATTGTATTATTTAGGATAATTCTAAATAAGTGGACTGGCGGGCGAAATTCGCATGTCGCCTAAAGCGAAGAAAACCGATACCCCTTCTTTGCAAAATATTCTAAAACACGTGGGAGCGCATATTCCAATCGATCAAATGCTTTTAAACTATCATGGAAAACGATAATTGATCCATTTTGGGTATTTCTAACCACATTACGATAACATTTTTCTGGAGCCAAATGGATGTCGAAATCGCCACTCAGAACATCCCACATTATAATTTCTAAATTTGGGATTTCAGATTTGAGGTTTGAGATTTGGGATTTTTTAATTCTGCCGTAAGGTGGTCTAAAAAGTTTTGAATGGGTAAATTGTTGACACTTAATTGTATTTTGCAGATAAGTTTCATCGTCGGTTACCCAGCCCTTTAAATGGTTGAAAGTGTGATTACCGATAGCATGACCCCCATTTTTTACGCGCTCGAAAACTTCGGGATGTTTTTGAATATTATCGCCAATGCAAAAAAAAGTGGCTTTTGCGTTAAAGGCTTCCAAAGTTTTTAACACAAAGTCTGTAACATTGGGTATAGGTCCATCGTCAAAGGTCAAATAAATAACTTTTTCGGTTCGGGATTTATTCCAAAGTAAGGATGGGTAATACCATTTAAGCAGAAGTGGCGATTTGACCAAGTACATTAAACCAAAGTTAGTAATTGCTTGTACAGATTGAAATAAATTAAAGTTGTTTGTATAGATTTGAAACAAATTATGAAAATGTTTACCAAGAATAAGTTTTTAGCCGGTTTTGCTTTAGTTGTAGGTTTTAGCGTCTCTCAAAATGCTCATGCTCAAGAAGTCATCACCATCCAACAAGCTGTTGATAATACTTTAAAGAACAACTTAACCATTAAGCAGGCCCAATTTAGCGCCGCTTTGAGTGAAGAAAACCTCAGTCAATCAAAATATGCGCTCTATCCAACTTTAAATGGAAGCATAAGTCCGAACTTAACATTTGGACGTGGTTTGGATCAAACTACTTTTCAGGTAACCAACCAAACTTCCTTATACACCAGTGGAAGTTTAAGCACTAACGTTGATGTTTTTCAGGGTTTTGCCAAGATTAATCAGATTAGACAGAACAAAACTTTGCTAGAAGCAGAGAAAAGTAATGTAGAGAAGGTTAAAAACGATTTGATTCTCCAAGTGGTAACCGCTTACTTACAAGTTTTATACAATACAGATTTGGCAAGGGCTTCAAAAGATCAACTTGATATTTCGAATAAAACGCTTGTCAGAGAGAATGCCTTGTTGGATGCTGGTAATAAAACTTTGGCTGATATTTCTCAAGCCAAATCGCAAGTGGCAACCGCTGAGTTAAACTTAACCAATGCACAAAACCAATTATCAGTTTCGTACTTAACGCTGGGCCAATTAATGGAATTGCCACCCAATCAGAAATTTGTGGTACAGGCACCAATTATCGACAACATTCAAGTTACGCCCACTACAAACAATCCGGATGAAATTTTTGATAACGCGATGAAAATTTTCCCGGATATTAAGTTAGCCAATTTACGTTCATTGGCTGCAAAACAAGCTATTGATGTGGCAAGAGGTGCCTATTCACCTAGAATAAGTTTTGGGGCTGGCTTATCCAGCTCATATTCTTATCAGTTTAATTATGCAGGTTTGTTTGCGCAACAATCTTTTATCGATCAAGTTAACCAACGTTTTGGTCAAAGCATCGGGATGAGCATACAGATTCCAATTTTTAATGGCTTTGCAGCACGCTCGGGTGTGCGCAGGGCAAAAATTACCTATAACAACACTTTAACCCAAGAGCAATTGGCAAAAAATAATTTGAATAAGGTTATTTTTCAGGCAACAACCGATTTGAAGGCGGCACAAAGTAGATATGTTTCCACTCAAAATGCCTTTAATGCACAAAAAGATGCATTCTATGTGGTTGAGCAACGCTATAATGTTGGTTTGGTAAACTCTTTAGATTATAGCACTGCCCAAACCAATAGAAACAAGGCAGAAATTGATTTTATTCAAGCTAAATACGATCTTTTGTTTAGAGCAAAAGTGATTGATTATTATTTAGGCAAACAGATTAATTTTTAAATTCAGTAATTGAAAAATTAGCTCACCCAGCAACATTACAACGCTCTAACTTTTTAAAACATTCCAACCCTAATACAAACAAACGCAATACAAAATATTATGAAACTGAAGCACATATTAATTACCATTGGAGTTATTCTGGCAATCCTAATTGGATTAAAACTAGCTGGAGTTATTGGTGGTAGTAAAACAGAAAAAGTAACTACAGAAAAAGCATCAGATAAAACTGTTGTAGAAACCGTTACTGCGAGTGGTAAAATTCAGCCAGAAACTGAAGTGAAATTAAGTTCAGAAGTATCTGGAGAGGTTGTAGAATTAAAAGTTAAAGAAGGCGATATTGTAAAAGCTGGTCAGTTACTGTGTAAAGTTAGACCAGATGTTTTGCAATCTGGATATGAAAGAACTGTGGCTACCTATAATGCTCAAAAAGCGAGTGTTGCAGGCGCACAACAACAATTGATTCAGAGTCAGGCTAATTTTGTAAATGCAGAGGCCACCTATAAAAGAAACGTAGAGCTCTTTAACAAAAAAGTAATCTCAGCTTCTGAGTTTGATGCTGCCAAAGCAGCTTACTTAACGGCTAAAGCTACATTAGCGAGCGCAAAAGAAAGCGTAACGGGTGCTAAATTTACTTTAGAGCAAACAGGTGCAAATGTTAAAGAAGCAGGTGCTAATCTAGCCAAAACAACCATTTATGCGCCGGTTGATGGTGTGGTTTCAAAATTATCTATCGAATTGGGCGATCGTATTTTAGGTACCTCGCAAATGGCAGGTACAGAAATTATGAGGATTTCAAATTTATCATCAATGGAAGTAAATGTTGATGTGAATGAAAACGACATTACACGTGTTAAAGTTGGCGATAAGGCCTCTATAGAAGTTGACGCATTTTCAGATAAGAAATTTAGAGGTACGGTAACCGAGATTGCAAGCTCATCAACAGCGGTGGGTACAACCACTTCTACTTCAGTAGATCAAGTAACCAATTTCTCGGTTAAAATTAGAATTGTAGAAGAATTAGCCGGAAAGCAACAATCTATTTTCCGTCCGGGTATGTCTGCAACCGTAGATATTGAGAGCGAATCGTTAACAGGCTTAGCCATTCCAATTCAAGCTGTATTTACAGATAACGGTGCTAAAACTGGTGATGATGCAAAAAATCAAGGCAACCAAGACAATACCGATAAACAAAAATCGAAACTGAATGATAAGTCCATTAAGCAATACGTTTACGTTTACGAAGCTGCAACCAAAAAAGTTAAAAAAGCAGAAGTAACTACAGGTATTCAGAATGATCAATTTATTATTGTAAAATCAGGTATCAAAGCTGGTCAGGAAATTGTAACCGGACCGTACTCTGCCATCCAAAACAAATTGAAAGATGGACTTGTTGTAGAGAAAACCACTAAAGACCAACTGTTTAGCAAAGACGCTAAAAAGTAGTATATAATTAATCGCAAGAAATAGTAACTTGCAAGTGTTCGAGGTGTAAGATTTAGGGTTAAGGCAAAATTGTCAAATCCCTAAACCTTACACCTTTTACCTTAAAATCCTTTTTTAAAAATGATACCTAAAATTGCAATGATTGGGGGTGGGAGCTGGGCGACTGCCATTGTGAAAATGTTATCCGATAATCTTTCTGAAAAGGAAATTTACTGGTGGATGCGCAATGAAAAGGCTATTGAGCACATTAAAAAGTTTAAACACAACCCGAATTATATCAGTTCAGTTGAGCTCAAACTCAATGAGCAGAATATATCATCAAATATTACTCATATTGTTGATACAGCAGATTACATTATCTTAAATGTACCTGCTGCCTTTTTAAAGGATACACTAGCAAATATCAACCCAGCGCATTTAAAAGGTAAAAAAATCATCTCGGCTATAAAAGGAATTGTGCCAGAAGATAATTTGATTATCGGCGAATTCCTGCATGAAACCTATGGCATCCCTTATCAAGATATTTTAGTAGTGAGCGGCCCCTGCCATGCTGAAGAAGTTGCTTTAGAAAAGCTTTCTTATTTAACCATTGCCTGTACCGATGTAGAAAAAGCGACAACATTCGCCTCTTTTTTAAATACGAGATATATCAAAACCAATGTTTCGGACGATATTTTCGGAACAGAATATGCCGCGGTTTTAAAAAATATTTATGCAATAGCCAGCGGAATTTGCCACGGAATTGGATATGGAGATAATTTCCAAGCTGTTCTAATTAGTAATGCCATCCGCGAAATTGAAGGCTTTGTAGATGCTGTTCACCCCATCAACCGTGATATTAAAGAATCAGCCTATTTGGGCGATTTGCTCGTTACAGCCTATTCTCAATTTAGCCGAAACCGTACTTTTGGCAACATGGTAGGGAAGGGTTATACTGTAAAATCGGCACAGTTAGAAATGAGTATGATTGCCGAAGGGTATTATGCAGTGAAGTGTATGCACATTAAAAATCAGGCCTATAACGTAGATATGCCGATTTGTAAAGCGGTACATAACATTTTATACGAAGGACGATCGCCATACATCGAAATGAAACTGCTAGCAGAAAAACTCAACTAATCATTGTCAAGATACAGTCTATTTTGAAAGCACTGCTCAAACAAATTCTCTTGCTATATGTTATTCCAATAAATAAAAGTATAACTCTTATGAAAAAGAAATTTGTAATTGGCTTGTTAACACTAGCATTGTTTGGTGGTTTAACTTTAAGCGTTAACGCACAAGAAAAAAAGAAAACAGAAGTTGGTAAAGCATTAGATCATACAGGCAAAGCAATTGGTAAAGGCGCTAAGTCTGTTGGTAATAAAACTGCAGAAGTTGCTGTTAAAGGTGGCTCTAAAGTGGCAGATAAAACTTGGAAAGGCAAAATGGCACCAGATGGTTCTGATGTGTACATCAATGCAAAAAACGAAAAGTATTATGTAAACTCAAAAGGCGCTAAAATTTGGTTAAAGCCTAGCCAAATCAAAACTAGAGTAGAAACAAAAAACTAATCGTTTTTAAATGATAAGAAAGCCCGATTTGATTTCGTCAAATCGGGCTTTTATATTTTTAACGTGGGTTTGCTGTGGGTCCTAAGGCAGAAACTAAAGCAAATTAAAATCCATCGATATGCTGAAATAAATTCGGCACTATTAACGGGATTTTAAAGATATTTCGGTATTCCGAGTTTACTTTATTTAACAATTTGACCATACAGGTCGAAATCTTCAGCCCTGTCAATCTTAACATGAACAAAACTGCCGTTTGCCGCATAGCCTGTTGTGGCATCAATTAAAACTTCATTGTCCACTTCTGGAGAATCGAACTCTGTACGCCCCACAAAGAAATCGCCTTCTTTTTTGTCAACCAGCACTTTAAATGTTTTGCCTACTTTTTCCTGATTAATATCAAAAGAAATTCCTTGCTGAATTTCCATGATCTCATCTACACGTTGTTGCTTCACCTCATCTGGAATGTCATCAACTAAAGTGTGCGCATGGGTTTTTTCTTCGTGAGAATAAGTAAAACAACCCAAACGATCGAATTTGGTATCCGCAACCCAAGCTTTCATTTCTTCAAAATCATGCTCAGTTTCGCCGGGATAGCCACAAATTAGTGTGGTGCGCATGGCGATGTTTGGAACCTTATCTCTGATTTGGTTTACCAGATCAATCGTTTTTTGTTTTGTAGTTCCTCTACGCATCGATTTCAACATATTGTCGGTAATGTGCTGAAGTGGCATATCTAAATACTTACAGATATTTTCACGCTCATTCATGGCATCTAAAATTTCCATTGGGAAACCAGAAGGGTATGCATACTGCAAACGAATCCATTCAATACCTGGAACGTCTGATAAACGACGCATCAATTCATCTAGCTTGCGTACACCGTAAAGATCAAGTCCGTAATAGGTTAAATCTTGTGCAATGAGGATGAGTTCTTTTGTGCCGTTTTTAGCAAGAATTTTCGCTTCGTTAACCAATTCTTCCATTGGTTTACTTAAGTGTTTTCCACGCATCAGCGGGATGGCGCAAAACGAGCAGGGGCGATTACATCCTTCGGCAATTTTAAAATAGGCAAAATGTGATGGAGTGGTAAGTAAACGTTCGCCAATAAGCTCATGCTTGTAGTTTGCACCCAACTCATGTAAAATATTGTGTAAATCGTTGGTACCAAAAAAAGCATCAACATTGGTGATTTCTGATTCTAACTCTGGCTTGTAACGTTCTGATAGGCAGCCTGTAACCACAACTTTCCCAATTTTACCCGCCTCTTTAAGTTCGCTGAACTGTAAAATGGTATCAATCGATTCTTGTTTGGCATTATCAATAAAACCGCAGGTATTAATCACCACGATATCATCCTTTCCCATCTTGTCAGACTCGTGCACAACATTTAAGTTATTGCCACGCAGCTGGCCCATAAGCACTTCAGAATCGTATATATTTTTTGAACAACCTAATGTAATTACATTAATTTTAGGTTGTTTAATTGCGCTTTTACTTTTTACTATTTTGGTATTCATATTCTAATTTTGAATGCACCGATTGGGAGATTGAATTATTCGGTGCCTGCATCAACTCGTGTTAAATGACCATCATTTACTTCCCAACGCGTATCTACGAAACGATTTTCAATCGCTTTGCGTCTATTTAAACAAACTATTCACAAATTCTTTTTTATCAAAAAGCTGTAAATCGTTTATTTTTTCTCCAACTCCAATGTATTTAACAGGAATTTTGAACTGATCTGAAATGCCAATTACCACGCCACCTTTTGCTGTACCATCAAGTTTGGTAATGGCGAGTGCATTTACATCGGTGGCTTCAGTAAACTGTTTGCATTGTTCGAAGGCATTTTGCCCAGTTGATGCATCCAAAACCAGTAAAATTTCATGTGGTGCATTAGGTACAACCTTTTGCATCACCTGTTTAATTTTACCCAATTCGTTCATTAAACCAATTTTGTTATGCAAACGTCCGGCGGTGTCAATAATCACTACGTCTTCGCCATTTGCAACGGCAGATTGTAAGGTATCGAAGGCTACGGATGCAGGGTCTGATCCCATCGGCTGTGCCACTACACGAACGCCAACACGTTCGCCCCAGAGTTTAAGTTGATCTACTGCAGCAGCCCTAAAGGTATCAGCAGCACCCAAAACCACTTTTAAATTGGCTTCTTTTAACTTATGGGCAAGTTTACCAATGGTTGTAGTTTTGCCAACCCCGTTAACACCAACAACCATGATAACGTATGGCTTATGTTCGCCATATTCAAACTGGCGGAAATCGTTGCTGTTGTTTTCAGAAAGCAATAACTGAATTTCATCACGCAGTAAGAAGTTCAGTTCGGAAGTAGAAAGATATTTGTCTTTTGCAACCCGTTCTTCAATGCGTTTAATAATTTTTAGAGTGGTGCTTACACCAACATCAGAGGTAACTAAAACTTCTTCTAAATTATCGAGAACTTCATCATCAACAGATGATTTACCAGCAACGGCTTTGGTAATCTTATTAAAGAAGCCATCTTTGGTTTTCTCTAAACCCTTATCTAAAGCCTCTTGAGCTTCGGGTGCAGTTTCTTTTTTTTTGAAAAAATCGAATAAACCCATATCTAAATTTTATATAACAAAAAAAGCCCTTCCGGATAATACGGAACGGCCTTTAATATTTTTATCAATATTAAAAAATATTAACCTTATTTAGATGCGATTGCATCTTTTACGTGGTCGTTGTGCACGATAAGCTCTTTAAATGAGTAAGCACCAGTTTTAGGTGATTTTACCATTGTAATTACTTTCGAATATTCTTTACCTGTACCTGTTTTAAGGGTTGCAACTACTTTCTTTGCCATGTTTTCTAAAAATTTTAATGATTGAATTGGTGGATGTTAGAATGAGTGAATCTGAAATTCAATCCTTCAATCAATCTATCATTCAACTATTTTATCTCTTTGTGTACGGTTACTTTTCTCAATACTGGGTTGAATTTTTTCAATTCTAAACGCTCAGTAGTGTTTTTACGGTTTTTAGTAGAAATATATCTAGACATACCTGGCATGCCACTTTCTTTGTGCTCAGTACATTCTAAAATAACCTGAACTCTGTTACCTTTTTTTGCCATTTTATTATAAATTGTAAACTGTTAATCTCAACAGTTAATGTTTTTTACAAAAATCCTTTTTTTACGAAACGGTTGATTGCTTCGCTGATACCCACTTTGTTGATGGTTTTAATCGCTGAAGTCGAAACTTTCAACGTAATCCAACGGTCTTCTTCAGGGATATAAAATTTCTGAAGTTTCAAATTAGGATAAAATTTGCGTTTGGTTTTAACGTTTGAGTGAGAAACGTTATTACCTACCATTGCCTTTTTTCCTGTTAAATCACAAACTCTTGACATGACTTGTAAATATAGTTGTTAAAATATCGTCGCTTAATTTTTTTAAGAGTGTGCAAATATCTGAATAATAATTGTAAACAGCAAGAGCGCAGCCAATTATTTTCACTTATTTTAAAAAAGCAATCTGCGTATTCATTTTGATACGATTTCAATATTTCTGCTCACTATTATTTAATTAAATTAGCCGCCACTAATCCAATATATAGAGCCCCATGCAAATTACATCTTTTAAGCAATACGAAGAAGATTATAAAAAAAGTGTAGAGAACCCTGAGCAGTTTTGGGGAGAAGTTGCCCAAAATTTCCAATGGAGAAAACCTTGGTTTAAAGTATTATCGTGGAATTTTAGCGAACCGAATATCAAATGGTTTGAAGGTGCTAAATTAAATATTACCGAAAATTGTTTAGATCGCCATTTGGCTGCCAATGGCGATAAACCCGCCATCATTTGGGAACCCAACAACCCTGAAGAAGAGAGCGTTACGCTCACGTATAAAATGTTGCACGAGCGCGTTTGCCGGTTTGCCAATATCCTAAAACGAAATGGCGCGAAGAAAGGTGATCGCATTTGTATTTACATGCCAATGGTGCCAGAACTGGCCATTGCTGTTTTGGCCTGCGCCCGAATTGGTGCCGTGCATTCTGTAGTATTTGGTGGTTTCTCGGCAAAATCCATCGCCGATCGGATTAACGACGCCCAGTGCAAGTTGGTGATTACTGCTGATGGCGCTTACCGTGGCAATAAACAGATTCCTTTAAAAGAGGTGATTGATGATGCTCTAATTGGTTGCCCAACTGTAGAAAAATGTATTGTGCTTACCCATATACGCACCCCAGTTTCGATGTTAAAAGGTCGCGATGTTTGGTGGGAAGATGAAGTTAAACACGTAAACGATATTTGCGAAGCTGAAGAAATGGATGCAGAAGACATGCTGTTCATTTTATACACATCAGGTTCTACTGGCAAACCCAAAGGAGTTGTTCATACCTGCGGTGGGTACATGGTGTATGCTGGCTATACTTTTTCAAATGTTTTCAATTATCAACCTGGCGAAGTTTATTTCTGCACAGCAGATATTGGCTGGATTACCGGTCACTCCTATATTGTTTATGGACCACTTTCTCAGGGCGCAACTTCTGTATTGTTTGAAGGGATTCCAACCTACCCAACGCCTTCGCGTTTTTGGGATATTGTAGAAAAACATAAAGTAAACACATTATATACCGCGCCAACAGCCATCCGCTCGTTAATGAGTTTTGGTGATGAGCCTTTAAATGGAAAAAATTTAAGTTCAATTCGAGTACTGGGCTCTGTTGGCGAGCCGATTAATGAGGAGGCTTGGCATTGGTTTGATGAAAAGATAGGTCATGGCAAGGCGCCGATTGTAGATACTTGGTGGCAAACGGAAACGGGTGGAATTATGATTTCCCCGATTGCCGCCGTTACCCCAACGAAACCGAGCTTTGCAACTTTGCCTTTACCAGGAATTCAGCCTATTTTGGTTGATGAGAATGGGAAAGAGATAGAGGGCAATGGCGTAATGGGTAATCTTTGTATCAAATTTCCATGGCCTGGCATGTTGCGCACCACTTATGGCGACCATGAACGCTGCAAGCAAACTTATTTTTCTACATACGAGGATTTATATTTTACTGGCGACGGTTGCTTACGCGATGAAGATGGTTATTACAGAATTACTGGGCGGGTTGATGATGTTTTAAATGTTTCGGGACATAGAATTGGAACTGCCGAGGTAGAAAATGCCATAAACATGCATGCTGGTGTTGTAGAAAGTGCTGTAGTGGGTTATCCGCATGATGTTAAAGGGCAAGGGATTTATGCTTTCGTAATTTATCCAGAAATGCATGGTGAGGCTGAATTATCTAAGAAAGATATTTTACAAACCGTAACCCGAGTGATTGGTGCGATTGCGAAGCCAGATAAAATCTTGTTTGTTTCGGGCCTACCTAAAACAAGATCGGGAAAGATTATGCGTCGCATTTTGCGTAAGATAGCGGAAGGAGAAACTTCAAATTTAGGCGACACTTCTACGTTACTAGATCCAGGTGTAGTTGAAGAAATTATAGAAGCATCTAAAAATCTGTAGTTTACAAATTAGAATTGTCTTGATGGTATGTAAGAAACCATTTTAAACAAAAAATGCCTCCCGAATTAGGAAGGCATTTTTTGTTGGTATTTACTTTTAATAACCTGGGTTTTGGACTAGGTTTTTGTTGGCATCCATTTCTCTTTGAGGAATAGGGAAAACCAAGGCATTAGCGTTCCATGCTAAAGAACCAATATTGGTTTGTGTTCTCTTGGCATCGTGTAAAGAGAAGCCTTCAAAAGCGAGCTCCAGTTTCCGCTCATTCAAAATATCTGCTAGAGTGGCAGTTGTAGTTGTTAAGCCAGCACGCGATCTAACTACTGATAAATCTTGAAGCGGAGTTTGCCCTCCAATAGGTGCAGCTGGAGCTAAGCGGGCATTGCATTCTGCTCTGATTAAATACATTTCAGCCAAACGAATGATGGATACGTTTCCATAAGGATTTGCAAATTTCGAAGTGAAAATATCACCATCATCGTAAAAAGCATTAATTCGATCATCTGTTGTGCTGTAGTTATTGTCTATCCAATCTTGAGAAATAACAGCATCACCACGTCCACCATAAGTTGATGATCCATAAAATTCGTTAAAGCCATTAAAACCAGTGAGGGTTCTAACTTGGATAGAAAATACATCTTCCGTTGTGTTTGTGCCTGGCGATGATCCCATTACTGGAAATGCATCAATAAAAGCTGATGTAAGACTATAGTTGCCTGATGTGATTACTCTGTTGGCTGCATTTGCTGCGGCAGCATAGTTGCCCTGTTGTAAATACAATCTTGCCAACATTCCAGCTGCGGCATATTTGGTTGCAAAAAAACCATTCGTGGCTGGCAGTTTGGCTTCCGCATCGGTCAAATCTGCAATTGCTTGTGTATAAACTGCTGCAACAGTAGCGCGGCTTACATAAGTTGCATCTGTAATAGCCGTTGTTGGAACCAAAATAATCGGCACACCTAAATTTGTACTGGGGCTTCCATCATTGTAAGCCTTGCCAAAAAGTCTAACCAAATCAAAATATGCAGACCCTCTGATAAATTTAGCCTCTCCTTCAACTCTGTTTTTCTTTGCTGCATCTACCTTGCTAATGGCAGCAATTACATTATTTGCATCGTTAATTGCGGTATATCCATCAGCCCAAACGTTATCAACAAAGGTGTTCGTTTTTAAAAGGGATTTGTTTATCGTTTGTGTTAATTCCTCATAAGTTCCAAACCATTCTATTGCATCTGTATTCGCTAAAAAATCGGCCATTAAGAAGGGCCTGCCTCCGTAAAAATTTCTGCTTCCTAGTGCTGAGTATGAACCCACAAGTGCAACCTCAACATCTTTCGATGTTTGTAGTGCTTTACTTTGCTCGATGGTATCAACCGGAGCAAGATCTAGGGCTTTTTTGCAGGATTGAGTTGTTGATAACAACGTCGCTGCAAGTATTAAATTATATATATATGTCTTTTTCATGATGAATCTTATTTTGGATTATAGGCCAACGTTTATACCAAATGAAATCACTCTTGGTTGCGGAGCAGAATAAAAATCTACACCTTGATTTATGTTAGTTGATTGATAATCAGCATTAACCTCTGGGTCCCAACCTTTGTAACCCGTAATGGTTGCCAAATTTTGCGCTGTTGCAAACAACCTAAGTTTACTAAGTTTAATTTTGGTTAGGATTGATGTTGGAAAGTTATATCCAAGTGTTAAGGTCTTTACACGAACATATGAACCATCAGATAGGTATCTTGTTGAATTTCCTACACCGTTAGCATAAAATAAGCGAGGTTCAGGAATTAAGGTAACATCTCCTGGTTTGTTCCAATAGCCCATCTGATCTACAGTTTGATTGTCGTAACCATTTGAAGCACTTGCGCTCATGTATTGTCCGCCCGCATTAAAAATTTTGTTTCCTTGTACACCCTGTAAGAAAATACTCAGATCAAAATTCTTGTATGAAAAGCTGTTGTTAAGCCCAAAGGTATATTTTGGGTTAGGGTTGCCAGCAAAAATCCGTTGCGCTTGGTTAATGTCGTTTGTTGTTGAACGATCCACATTTCCAGATGCATCAGTTGTGTTGCGGTAATAAATTGCATCTCCGTTTGCTGGGTTAACTCCGGCATACTCTGGCAAATAAAATACTCCAATAGGTTGATTTGAAATGGCGGCATTAATTTCGTTCGTGTTTAACACCTGCCCGCCTAAGTTTGTGATTTTATTGTTGTTGATTGCAGCCGTAATTGCGGTTGACCACTTAAATGCGCCTACAAGATTTTCTGAATTGATGCCCAGTTCGAAACCTGTATTTTTTAATGCGCCTAAATTTTGGGTGATGGTTGAGAAACCTGTAGTTTGCGGAATTGGAACATCTAGCAGAAGTTCAGTAGTATTCTTTTGGTAAAAATCAAAAACCCCTGTAATTCTATTTTTTAGGATTCCAAAATCTAAACCAATGTCTAACTGTTTCGTTTTTTCCCATGTTAAATCGGGATTTGCAATTCTTGTCGGGATTTGCCCTGCACTACCACCATAAGCGCCCGTACCACTAAATAAACCACGAGCGGAGTAGTTACCAATTTCGGCATTACCTGTTAAACCATAACTTACTCTAAACTTTAATAAACTAATGGTCTCATTTGAACTTAGGAAATCTTCTTCTGAAACAATCCATCCTAATGATCCAGCAGGGAAGTAACCATATTTCTGATTTTCTCCAAAACGAGACGAGCCATCCGCTCTAATGCTGAAGCTTGCTAAATACCGTTCGTTGTATTTATAGTTTGCTCTAAAGAAATAAGAAAGAAAGCTAAAAGCACTTTCGTTGCTTGTTGCAATTACTTTTGTTGCTGCACTACCCAGTTTGATATAGGCATCACTTGGAAAATCCTGACCTTCTATTGTACTGTATTTTGTGGTTGATTTTTGATAACTTGTACCTAAAATAGCATCGAAAGTACTTTTGCCTACGGATTTGTTGTAACTAAAGAAGTTATTTGTATTGGCATTGATTACAAATGTAGAGATGTTTTGGCCATCGCCATTTGCTGTTCCTGTATTTCTAAAAGTTAATGATCCATAATAACTCTCTTCATTTTGATTGAGGTTATCAATTGAGAAATCTGAACTAAATTTAAAGCCTTTTGCAATGTTTATATTAGCGAATGCTTTACCTATTGTACGGTAAACGGTGGCTTTGTAAAAAGCATTTTCCACGCCAATTAATGGGTTGTAATAAACCGGAAAATTAGAGGCTGCACCTGGCAATGTTCCGCTCACTAAACCTGATCTTGGATCGATAAATGGCGTAATTGGAGATAATGCAACAGCTTGTAATGGACTAGAAAATGCATTGTCATTTGATAATCTGTTATTTATACTATTCGAGAAGTTTAAATTTACCCCCACTTCTAAGAAGTCAGTTACCTTGTTTGTTAGATTTAATCTGCCGCTATATCTTTTATAGCTATTTCCAATAACAATACCTTGCTGATCTAGCGCTTGCCCACCGATATAAAATTTGGTTTTTTCATTGCCGCCATTTAAACTTAAATCATATTGTTGGGTAATTGGATTATCTTGAAAAGCCGCTTTTTCCCAATTGGAATTAACCTTATACGTTTTGTAATCGTCGTTTCCTGCTGAATATCTGTTTAAACGACTTTCTACACTTGCTGCATAATCGGCTTTAGCATCCGCTAATGTTGCATAATCTCCATTGAGGAAATCTTGATTTGCCGCGCCCTCTCCAGCTCTTCGGATGATTTGAACATATTGCTCTGCGTTTAAAAATTCCCTATGGTTTGATGGCGTACTTACCCCGCCCAAAGCATTAAACTGAATAAGTGTTTTGCCAACTTTACCCTGTTTGGTTGTGATGAGCACAACACCATTAGAAGCTCTTGCGCCATAAATTGCAGATGCAGAAGCATCTTTCAAAACTTCAATCGATTCAATATCGTTGGTGTTGATATCTGCCAAAGCACTTGTTGGCGCTGTAGTGCTCGATAAATCTGCTGTGGTAATTGGAATTCCGTCTACCACATAAAGCGGTTCGCTACCTGCTGTTACCGATGATGCACCCCTTACCCTCACGGTAATGCCTTGACCTAGTTTACCATTTTGTGCAGCAATTTGTACCCCAGCTGCTTTTCCTTGCAGGGCTTGTTCAAAGCTGGTTACAGGCAGGTTTTCTAAATCCTTAGATTTTACCGAGGCAACCGATCCGGTTACATCCTTTTTAATTTGCGTACCATAGCCTACCACAACGATGTCGCTAAGTGTGGTGTTTTCTTCTTCTAAATTTACGTTAATGTTGTTGCCCGTAATGGCAACTTCTTTTGTTTTGTATCCAAGGAAACTAAAAACAAGTGTTTTTGCATCATCTGGAACACTTAACCTATAACCTCCGGTAGCATCTGTTTGCGTGCCGTTGGTTGGAGCGCCTTTTACAAATACACTTACCCCTGGAATTGGGCCTGAAGTGCCAGAGCTTACCTTGCCGCTAATTGTTTTGCTTTGTGAGAAAGCAAACGAAATTAAACCGAAAGATAAAATGAAGCTTAGTAGTAGTCTTTTCATCTAATTTTTGTTTAGTTAATAATGAATTCATCTTTTTAGGAATGATAATTCCAATATAATAAAAAGAAAGGATATAGCTTAACGGAATGTAGGAAATTTCATTTTTTTTGATTGATTATTGTGTTAAACCAAA
Source organism: Pedobacter yonginensis (assembly GCF_003173595.1). GTDB lineage: Bacteria > Bacteroidota > Bacteroidia > Sphingobacteriales > Sphingobacteriaceae > Pedobacter > Pedobacter yonginense. Next base: position 317,752 of record NZ_QGNZ01000003.1, on the reverse strand, counting down.
CAAAGCCACATCTATCTTTGTTAAATAGTGGTAAAATCAATATAAAATATTAAATAACGATTGCTATGGATAAGTTAGAATTAAAAGGAAAGTGGAATGAGATAAAAGGAAAGGTTAAGCAAGCATACGCAGAATTAACCGATGATGATTTGAAGCATGAAGAAGGTCAGGATGATGAATTGTTGGGTAAGCTTCAGCAAAAAACAGGCAAAGGTAGAGACGAGCTTGTTAAATGGATCAACTCTTTATAATCTCTGTCAATAAATTAGCAAAAACAGGTAGTCAATTTTGGCCGCCTGTTTTTGTTTATGCCTATTTTTAGTGCATTTATACCAATATTTTTTTTAAATTTATACCTCCTCAAAAGTTCTATCCAAATTACCTTAATCGTTGCCCTATCCCTGAAATGTGTAAAACCTATTTTCTTTATGCCTTATTAATTGGGTTGGTTTTTTCGCAAAGCCTTTTTGCCGACGATGTTAAGCCTGGCGTATCTTTTTATTACCGTCAGTTGGATAATCGGAATGGCTTATCGAACAGTTCTATAAATGCTATTTTACAGGATAAAGACCAATTGTTATGGATAGGTACTTGGGATGGCTTAAACCGATATGATGGTGCACATTTTAACGTGTACAACCACAACATCGATAAAGCTGAGAACAGCATCGGCAGCAATGTAATTCAAAGCATTAAGGAAGATAATAGCAGTAACATTTGGATCAATACCATTGGTGGCATTTCCAGATACAATAAAATCACCGGAAACTTTAGTCGCTACTTTTATAAAAATACCTCCGCTCAAAAAATTAGAGAAAATGAATATGAGCTGGTCATCAACACCAGAGGCGATGTGTTCTGCTTTTCAGCGAATGGCGTTTTGAGCAAGTATAATTCTAGTACCGATAAGTTTAACGATTATCAGAAGTTTAAAGTGGGGGAAGGAATTACAAAAATGAGCTTCTTACGTGATCGGCTTTGGTATCTTGATGCAAAGGGGGCGTTAGTGGTTGCCCAAATCACCGATAAAGGATTGAAAACCATTAAAACTTTCAACCATCCAAAGGGTATTTCAAATTTCTTCAGTATAAATGGGCAAATTATTTATACGTTGAATAATGATAGTCATTTTAAAATTGATGGCGATTTGAATGTGCAAGCGCTAAATATTGCCGAAAAGCGAATTAAAGCGATTACTTTTTATCAATCTAACTACATAGTTGCCTGGGAAAATCAAGGGGTTTCTGTATATGATGCCCAGTTTAAACCAACTCAATTTTTAAAAAATGAAACCAAGCCACTAGAAAATTTAAAGGTTACAGCTTTAAATGTAGGTCAAGACAAGGTGCTCTGGTTAGGCACTGATGGTAATGGCCTAATTCAAATTTATCCGAAGGAGAATTACTTTGGACTCCTGACTAAAATTAATGGAACCACTATAAACAAACCAATTAGAGCCTTTGCAGAAGATAGTGGGAATTTATGGGTGGGCACTAAAGGAAATGGTGTTCTAATCTTTAATAATTTCTGGAAAGTAGGGAGCGAGACTACAAAACCTCAAAAAATCGATGTTGGTTCTGGTTTGGATAATAATTCTGTATTTGCCATAAAACGAGGATTTGACCAATTTATTTACATCGGCACGGATGGGAAGGGAATTTCAATTTACGACCAAAAATCGGCAAAAACCCTCTCCTGGAATAAAATTAAGGGGACTGAACAGGTGCCTGAATTTAGATCGGTGTACAGCATTGTACAAGATCAAGATAGTTCTGTTTGGATTGGCACCAGCGGCTATGGCTTAATTCATTTAAAGTTAAAGCGCAATATTGATCAATCCGTATCTGTTAAAAGTTTTAAGCAATATAATTCTTCATCCATCGAAAAAAATGGACCGGGCAACGATATCATTTATGCCTTAGCTAAAGGCAAAGACCACAAACTCTGGATTGCCTGTAGGTATGGCGGTTTAAGTGTGTTGAATCAAAAAACTGGAATATTTAAAACCTACAAAGCGCTTGGTTACGAAGGCAGTTTATCGCACAGTGATGTGCTTTCTTTGTTTTACGATAGCAAAAACAGGCTTTGGGTAGGCACCAGCTATGGTTTAAACTATTTGTCTTATGCCGAATCGCTTAAATCAAAGCCAAAGTTCAGTAAAATTACGATGGATAATGGCTTGCCGAACAACACCATCCATGCCATACAAGAAGATGGTTCGGGGAGCATTTGGCTCAGCACCAATAAGGGCTTGGCAAAATTGAATCCAGAAAACAATAGCATTGCAAACTATCAGGAAAGTGATGGCTTACAGAGTAATGAATTTAGTGATGGGGCTGCGCTGAAAGCTTCGAACAATAATTTGTTATTCGGGGGGATTTATGGTTTCAACTATTTTGTGCCCAAATACATTACCGAAAATACGAAGCAGCCCAATTTGCTCATTTCTGATTTACAATTGGGCGGCAAACAGTTCGAAAACAATCAATATTTAATTGTAAAGGCGCAGCAACAGCCAATACAGGCATTTGTGTTGGAAAGGAAAAGCAACTTCTTCCAGTTCTCTTTTAACGCCTTAAATTATTTTAACGCCTCTAAAAACGAATTTGCTTATAAGCTAAAGGGCTTAGATCAAAATTGGCGTTATACAGGTACTGATGGTAAAATCGCTTATTACAACATCCCACCCGGAAAATACGAGTTATTGGTGAGGTGGAGTAATGGAGAAGGCATTTGGACGAAAGATGTGGTTGCGTTAAAACTCGATGTGAAACAATATTTTTGGCTTACCTATCCAGCTTATGCGTTCTACTTTTTGCTTTTGGTTATTGGAGGTTATGCTTTCCATTTATACCGAAAAAATAAGCTCGAAATGAAATTTAAGTTGGAGCGGGAATATTTGTTCAGACAAAAGGATGAGGAAGTACATCGCCAAAGAATTAATTTCTTTACCAACATTGCCCATGAAATTCAAACGCCGCTCACCTTAATTTTAGGTTCGGTTGAACATTTTATGCAGAGAAAGGACATGCTCGATAAACCGATTGATAAAAATTACTTCTTATCGCTCGTTCATCAACATACGGCTCGTTTAACCTATTTGGTGCAGCAACTACTGGAATTTAGAAGGGCAGAGGCAGGCTACCTAACACGCAATGACGATTATTTTGACATTTCTAAACTGCTAAACAGCTTAACGCAACTGTTTATACCTGTAGCAGAAAAGAACGAACAGCATTTCGAGCGGAACATCCAAAACGGCATAGCGGGTTTTATTGACAAGGATAAGTTTGAAAAGGTACTTTTCAATTTACTATCAAATGCTTTCAAACATGCAGGAGAAAGGCAGGATATTGCATTTTCAGTAAGTTTTAATGCCGAAAATCAGGATTTGGAAATTATTGTGGCCAATTCGGGTTGTAAGCTGCGCGAAGAAGATTTAGAAAGTCTTTTCAAAGAGTTTCATATTGGAGCGGAAAACCAATTCGAAAAGTTTAGCACGGGTATTGGCTTGGCTTTTACCAAACAGCTCATCGCCATTATGAATGGTTCTATTCAAGTTTCTTTAAAAGATGAATGGATTTATTTCACCTTTAAATTGAAACTTAAACAAGCCGTAGAGGGTAAACAAGATGAGGTGATTGCCTCCGCACCATCTTATTTATTTGAATCGATTTTAAAACCTTACCAAGATGAGGTTGCAGAAACGGTAGGAGAAAACAACAAACTTGCCTTGATTGATGACTTACAGGGGGTTGCAGAATCCAGTATTTTAATTGTTGAGGATGATGCCGCCTTGCGTTTTTTAATTAAGAATATTCTTAAAGATCAGTACAATATTTATGAAGCGGAAAATGGGGTATCGGCTTTAGAATTTCTGAAAAACAATACGCCGGATATTATCATTAGCGATGTAATGATGCCGGATATGGATGGACTTGAGCTTTGCAAGTATGTTAAAACCGCTCCGGCTACTTGCCACATTCCTTTTATCATGCTTTCAGCTAAAGGTACAGAAGAAAGCAAAACCGAAGGTTATGAAACAGGGGCAGATGCCTACATACCTAAACCCTTTCACATTAACTATTTGCAAATGCGTGTGCGTAAATTGTTGGATTATCGCAATCGCATGAATCATTTGATTAAGGATCGGAATATCAACAATCAGTTTGTTGATGTGGATTTGGAACAAGGTGATAAGGAATTTTTAAATGCTTTGGTTAAAGCGGTAGAAGACAACCTCGCCGAACCCGATTTAGATGCATCGAAACTTGAAGATGCCTTATGCATTAGTAAAATGCAATTGTATCGAAAACTGAAAACGCTTGCAGGGATGACGCCTTCAGAATTTATTAAAAGGATAAGACTAAAACACGCTGCGGTTTTACTTCAAAACTCCAAGCTTACCGTTTCAGAGATTTTCTATTTAACGGGCTTTAACAATAAGTCTTATTTCTTTAGAGAGTTTAAAAAAATATACCATTTGGCACCTAATGAGTATCGGCAAAAGCAACATGAAGGTACTACAGCAGAAAGTATTTAAAAATTTATCTGAACTGAAAAAAATAGATATGCATTGCGAAAAATGTGCTTTTAGGCTGGTTTTGCAACAATAGTGAACTAAAATGTTATTATAGTGCACTCTGTTAGGTCAGCGTTTGATCGATATTTGCCTATAATCAAATATAAATCAAATGAAAAAAAACAGACGTATTTATGCATTGTTGGTTTTCTTGTTTTTAGCCGTTTCGGGTTTTACAAGTTATGCACAAACAAAGATAACGGGTAAGGTTACTGATGAAACAAATCAGCCTTTGCCAGGTGTGGTGGTTATGCAGGCCAACACACAAAACAAAACTTCTACCGATGGCAACGGAGTGTATGTACTAACGCTTCAAGCTGGCGCATCACAATCCTTAACTTTTACTTACATCGGTTATACCCCAGTAACATTAACTGCTACAGGAGGCAATTTAAATGTTGCTTTAAAGCCCAGTTCACAATCGTTAGATGAGGTAGTGGTTTTGGGTTACACCTCTCAAAAGAAAGCCTCCATTACAGGCGCCGTTGGTTCTGTAAATATGGAAGATGCTGAGAAACGTAGGGTTCCAGATGTAGCACAGGTGCTTCAAGGTCAGGTTGCGGGTGTTGCCGTAACACAAAGCACGGGTGCGCCAGGCGACCCTATTACGATTAGGATACGTGGGGAAGGTACAATTGGTAACAATAGCCCTTTATTTATTGTTGATGGTGTTCCATCTCGCGATATTTCTTTCTTAAATACGAATGATATTAAATCATTAACGGTTTTAAAGGATGCATCTGCGGCAGCAATTTATGGTTCAAGAGCATCAGCCGGTGTAATTGTAATTACCACCAAGCAAGGTTCTGCCAATAAAACCAATATCGAGGTAAATTATTTCAATGGTATTCAGCAAGTAACTAATTTGCCAACCATGCTCAATACAACCCAGTATTTAGATAAGTTGCAAGAAGCTTGGAACAATGCAGGTTACACAGGTACCAATCCGTATAACGCAGAAAAAACCAGAACCGATTTGGCCAATACAGACTGGTTGGACGAATTATTTGAAACCGGTCATTCGCAAAGTGCTCAAGTAAGTGCAAATGGCGGAAGTGAGAAGGTTCAATATTTATTATCGGGTGGTTTTTACAAACAAGATGGTATTGTAATCTTTAACAACGATCAATACAAGCGCGTAAATTTTAGGGCTAATATTAATGCCAATTTAACTGATCGTTTTAAAATCGGAACCAACCTACAAATTTCTAATGAAGCGCAAGATGCCCTATCTTCAAAAGGTGATGCACCTGGTGTTATTCGTCACGCATTTTTAAGGCCACCAGTTATTCCGGTTTATAAATCGCCAAACGATCCTACTTATTCACCAAGCAATCCATTTACAGATTTACCATTTTACAAAAACAATAATCAATCTACCGGATGGGATCAAAACTTTGAAAGATCGCAAAATCCTGTAGCATTAGCTTTTTATAGTAACGATAAGCGAAATACGTTCAGAACTTTTGGTAATGCTTATGGAGAATATTCTTTCTTGAAAGATAAGGAACTAACGTTTAGAACAAACCTCGGGGTAGATTTATTATTTAGACACAACAAAGCCTTTTTGCAAAACTTTGGCGATGATGATGGTGGCGGCTCGGCTCTTGATGCTGGCCAAGGTAGAATTAATCGCCCAAATGGCTTAAATGAAGAACGTGGCCAAGAAACCAATTTTACTTGGAACAATACCTTGAATTATGTTAAAACTTTTAATAAGCATTCGCTAAGCGCATTAATTGGCTCAGAGTACATCAGCAATAAGGCCGATGCGATTTCTGCATCAAGAAGAAGATACGATTATACTTCTGGCACTTTTCAATACATCGACTTTGGCGGAACAGCAAACGATCTCTTTAACGGTGGTTCTGGTGCAGAATGGAGCTTATTCTCGCTATTTGGTTCGGTAAATTACAATTACGATAACAAGTATTTCTTAACCGGAAACTTAAGGGGCGATGCTTCCTCTCGTTTTGCAGAAAACAACCGTTGGGGTTACTTCCCATCTGTTTCGGCAGGTTGGAAAATCTCTTCGGAAGATTTTATGAAAAACGTTACCGCAATTTCAGACTTAAAACTTAGAGCAAGTTATGGTAAACTGGGTAATCAAGAAATTGATAATTACGCCTACTTAACCTTAATTCGTAAAGATGGAGATAAATACGTAACAGATCGTTACGGCAATCCGGATTTGAAATGGGAAACCACCACACAAACCAACATTGGTTTGGATTTGGGCATGTTCAAGAACAGCTTGTATTTATCGGTAGATTATTTTATCAAAAATACATCAGGCATACTATTGCCAATTTCGCTTCCAAAATTTGTTGGAGATGTAAAACCAACTTATGTTAATGCAGGCGAGGTTCAAAATAAAGGATTAGAGGTTGCTTTAACTTACACCAATAACAACCATGCCTTTAAATACTCCATCAATGGAAACATAGCCACACTAACCAATGAGGTTAAAAAGCTTCACCCTAATTTACCAAGTATTATTGGTCAGGTTAGTCGTACGGAAGTTGGCCATTCTTTAAACGAGTTTTATGGCTATCAAATGGTTGGCATTTACCAAAACACTTCAGAAATTAATAGCTACCTGTTTGGAAGCGCCACACATGATGAAAAACCTGGCGACATTAAGTTTGCTGATTTGAATGGTGACGGTATTATTAACGATAACGACAGAACCTATATTGGGAGCAATATTCCGAAACTTACCTATGGCTTAAACCTGAATGGTTCTTACAAAGGCTTCGATTTATCTGTTTTGGTACAAGGTGTACAAGGCATAGATCGATACAATCAGCTGAAACAAATCATTGATTACGATACCCGTCCTTTCAACTACACCGATGCCGTTTTGGGCAGCTGGCATGGAGAGGGTACCTCTAATACCATTCCCCGTGTAAGTTTTACGGATAATGGAAGTAGTAAGGTATCAAGTGTTTTTATTGAAGATGCATCTTATTTGAGAATTAAAAATGTGGAGTTGGGTTACTCTTTTGGTACCATGCTTAAAAAATTAAATTTAGGTGTGCAAAATGTACGTTTCTATGTATCTGGACAAAACTTATGGACCAAAACCAAATACACTGGTTTGGATCCAGAAACAGTTGATGCGATAGATTATGGAACGTATCCTCAATCGAGAGCCTTTTTATTTGGTGTGAATGTTAAATTTTAATTAAAGATAAACTATGAAAATTATATATACATCCGCAATTGCAGCAGTGCTGATTATGGCTGCTGGTTGTAAAAAAGAATTGTATAAAGATCCTATCGGATTAATTACACCCGCTCAGGTTAATCTTGATCCAACAGCGAATACCCTAACCTCATCGGTAACTTCCTCCTATCAAATGCTTGCTAGCACCTTAAACTTATTGGGGCAGTGGGATTGGAATGCAGGTACGGTATTTAGAAATGATTTTATTGTGCAGGATATTGCTTCTGATGATATGCAGAAAAAATGGAATCCGGATGGCGATCAAGCTTGGATGGATCAGGTAGATAATTTCAGTTTCATTGCTACCAATCAGGCTTTTAATGGAATTTGGAGTTACGATTATGAAGGTGTTTCCAGAACAAATCAAGCCATTGCTTATTTATCTGATGATGCCATCGTAGCCAAAGTAGGTATTAATGCCGATTTAAGAAACCGTTCTTTAGGCGAAGCGTACTTTTTAAGAGCCTATTATTATTTTGATTTGGTAACCAATTTTGGAGATGTACCTGTAGTTTTGGCACCATTAAAAACCTTCAATGAGGCTTACGATGTAGCCAAACGTGTTCCTAAAGCACAAGTTTGGGATCAAATCAATGCAGATTTAGCTAAAGCAAAAGCAGCCTTGCCATCAGCCAAGTTTTCCAATTCAACAGAAAAATGGAGGATTTCTAAAGGTGCTGTAATTGCACTGCAAGCAAAATCTGCTTTGTACAATGAGAAATGGGCTGAGGTAATTACGCTCGTAAATGAATTGCAAACGTTAAACTTTTATGGCCTGAACGCGAACTATTTCGATAGTTTTGATCAAACCAAAGAGTTTGCAGATAGCGAAGTAATTTTTGCTTACGATCATCAATCGGGTAAAACACCACGCAATGGTAACGGTATTTGTGCACCATTAGGCTGGGGATTTTTTGCGCCAACCACTAATTTTATTTCTGCCTTTGAGGCTAATGATCCGCGTTTAGATTATACCGTAAACGTGAGTACGCAAAACATTTATAAACTTCTAGGCGATAAAACAGGCGCAAATAAAGGGAATGACGATGCCGGAAACAACCGTATTTTTATTCGCTATGCTGATGTTTTGTTGTGGAAAGCCGAAGCTTTAAATGAAACAGGTGATTATACCAACGCGATTTCGTTGATTAACCAAATTAGAAGAAGAGCCAGAACAACACCTACAATAGCAGGCGGAACCGCCCCAGCGGGTACTTTGCCAGATCGTCCGGCTTCTACCGATAAAGCACAAATTAAAGCTTGGTTGGTTCAAGAAAGACGTGTAGAGCTAGGCTTTGAGAGCCAACGCTTTAACGATTTAAAAAGATGGAAATTGGCCAAAACGGTATTAACTGCAGCAGGTAAAAACTTCCAAGATAAAAACTACTTATACCCAATACCACAAGGTGATGTAGATAAATCAGCCGGATCAATTACTCAAAATGCTGGTTACTAAACCATAAAAACCGGATGGAATAAATCCGGTTTTTATTTCAATTTCTCACTTAATAAACTGAAGCCGTTTTACAGATGGTAAAAGGATTTCTATTCCCAAATAATTATGACAGATCGCGCAAAAAGATTTTCTCAGAACCCCATTTTATCGCCAAAAGATTTAATTCCAAGTGTGCCAGGATTAGAAATAGCCTGTTTATTAAATCCAGGTGTTTTCACTTTCCAAGGTAAAACTTGGCTGCTTATCCGCGTTGCCGAAAGACCACAACAAAAAGAAGGCGTAATTTCTTTCCCAATATTAAAAGGAGATGGAATACAAATCATCGAAATAGCGGAAAATGATCCAGATTTAGTTGCGACAGATCCAAGAGTAATCAGTTACAAAGGAGCAGATTATTTAACTACCCTATCGCATTTGCGCTTGGTGTGTAGTGATGATGGCGTTAATTTTTATCAGCCAGAAGGTTATCCACTGTTGCAAGGAGAGGGGCCAGATGAGGCCTTTGGTATTGAAGATTGTCGGGTGGCATTGATTGATGGGACCTATTACCTCACTTTTACGGCGGTATCTGCACATGGTGTTGGCGTTGGTATGCGCAGTACAAAAGATTGGAAAACCTTTGAAAAACATGGAATGATTATTCCACCTCACAATAAGGATTGCGCCATTTTCGAAGAGAAAATAAACGGAAAATTTTACACGCTACACCGCCCAAGTAGTGTTGATTTGGGTGGTAATTACATTTGGTTGGCAGAATCTCCTGATGGGATTCACTGGGGAAATCACAAATGCATCATCAAAACCCGTAAAAATAGTTGGGATAGCAAACGCGTAGGAGCGGGGGCAGCACCCATCAAAACCGATAAAGGTTGGTTGGAGATTTACCATGGCGCAAACGCCGAGCATCAATACTGTTTAGGCGCTTTTTTAATGGACTTGAACGACCCATCTCAAGTAATTGCCCAAAGTGAAGAACCCATTATGAAACCAATTGCCGAGTATGAGCTTTGCGGATTTTTTGGGCAAGTTGTTTTTACCAATGGCCATACCGTAAATGGTGATGAGCTGACCATTTATTATGGAGCGGCAGACGAATTTGTTTGCGGTGCCAAATTTTCAATTCAAGATATTTTATCCACTTTAAAATATAATCATGCTGAATAAACTTAAGGCAGAAATTGCCCATTTTAAAAGTCAGTCGTATAACTTTAGGGTACTTACGTTAACCAATTTAATTTATAGCATTGTACTTCCCGTTATCGATATTTTTGTAGCCGCTTACGTGATGCGCAGCTCTAACGATCCGGTTAAAGTGGTTATTTATCAATTAACCATTTACACGGGCATCCCAATTACCTTTTTCTTGAACGGTTATCTGCTCAGCAAATTTTCAATCAAAACCCTCTATTCATTAGGCATGATGTTGAGTGGCGTTTCCATGATGGTGATGATGTCGTTAACCACACTAGACAATACCGGAATTGGTATTGCAGGTTTAATCATGGGCATGTCTTTCGGTTTTTATTGGGCCAACAGAGATTTTCTGGCACTGGCCATAACCAATGATGAGAACAGAAATTATTACTACGGATTGGAAACCTTCTTCTATACCATTATCGCTGTGGTTATTCCTTTTCTAATCGGTTGGTTTATCGAACTTTATTCAGGTACTGGCGATGCACATTTGGCCTATAAAATTGTAACCGGTTTGGTGTTTGTTGTTACCATATTGGCCTCTATTATGTGTTATAGAGGTAAATTTGAAAACCCAACCAATAAAAAATTCGTGTACTTCAAATTCGATCCCTATTGGTATAAATTATTGAGATTAGCGACTTTAAAAGGGCTTGTTCAGGGCTTTTTGGTTACAGCGCCAGCCATGCTCATTATGCTTTTGGTGGGTAAAGAAGGTGCTTTAGGTACAGCCCAATCGGTAGGTGCCATTATTGCCGCCGTAGCCATGTACATTATTGGCAGGAATACATCTCCTAAACACCGTTTATATGTGTTTGGAGCCGGACTCGCACTTTTTGCAATAGCTGCCATCATTAACGGTATTTTGTACAGTAGTTTAGGGGTAATCCTATTTATGCTTTTCCTTTTATTGGCAAAGCCGCTTTTAGATCTGGCTTATTTCCCGATACAATTTAGCGTAATCGATATTTTAACCAAAAAAGAAAAAAGAAGTGAGTTCGCTTACATCTTAAATCACGAAGCGGGTTTGTATATTGGCCGTTTAACAGGAGCAGGAACGTTTTTAATACTGGCCTATTGTTTCTCTGTTGAAGTTGCTTTGCGTTATGCAATTGTAACCGTAGCCATCCTTCAATTGGCCTCTTATTGGGTAGCAAAAGACATTATAAAGCAGGGGAAAATTGAAAACATAGAGGCTGCTCCAATTTTAAGCACTGAAGAACCTGGTGTAGTTGCGCCAATGTTAAATTAATTTTAGTAAAACATTCAATCCGTTCCTTATGAGACTTACTTTTAAAATCATTTTATCTTCTCTTTTTACCCTTGTAGCAGGTTTTTCGCAAGCTCAGATAAAGCAATTAAAACTTGATCGGGTAGAAGAAATGGCCAACTTACCTCAACCGCTCCAAATTATCGATTGGAAACTGATGGCTCAAAACTTCGACAAAACCATTTATGATTTTAATGCCAAAGGCGATTATTGGCCAATGGTGTGGATAGACAGTACAAAGAAAAATTTTGATCAGAACGTAATGGGCATTTACACCGCAGTTGGCGATGTTAGGCAAGGTAAAATGAACAATAAAGGTATGTTTCATGAAGCCTTAGCCAATATGGGTGCCGTTATGGGCGCCAGTTTAATTGGGATTGATAAGAGCAAACAGAATGGCATGAACTACACAGGCATGCTTAAAAATTATTTTAACAGTGATACCAAATGGAACATTATGATGAACAATACCGCTCCAGAAGTAGCTCTTTTGGGCGGTGGTTATGGTAGAGATTGGTGGTACGATGTATATCCAAATGTGCTGTTTTACGCCATTTGCGAACAATATCCAAACGAGAAAGATTTTGATTGGATAGCCAAAAGCATAGCGGAAAAATTCTATAAAGCAGATTCTATTTTAAATGGAGACTACAACTATTCTTATTTTGACTATGGAAAAATGAAACCCATGAAGAATCAAATCTGTGCACAGCAAGATGCTGCCGCCGGACATGCTTGGGTATTATACGCTGCTTATAAAAAATTTGGCGACAAACGCTATTTAAGAGGTGCAATCAGTGCCATGACTGCTCTGGAGGCCAACAAAATAAACCCAACTTACGAATTGTTGATGCCTTTTGGTGCCTACCTCGCCGCTCGGATGAATGTAGAACAAGGAACTAAGTTTGATGTTCAAAAGCTTTTAGGCTGGACATTCGATGGAACGGCAGTTTGCAGGGCAGGCTGGGGCGTTTTAACTGGCAAATGGAACAACTATGATATTTCTGGTGTGGTAGGCAGTACGGTAGATCATGGCGGCTATGGCTTTTTAATGAATACTTTTGATGCAGCATGGCCCTTGGTTCCTTTGGTTCGTTACGATCCAGCTTATGCAGATGCAATTGGTAAATGGATGTTGAATGCCGTTAATGCCTCGAGATTATTTTACCCACAATATGTTCCAAATGAGCATCAAACCATTATGAAATCGGCCAACGTAACAAAAGGTGTAATTGCTTACGAAGGGATTGCCAAGGCATCTACTTTTGATACGCTTTACATGGATAAAATAGCACCAGTTGCGCAAGGCGATGGTCCGAAGTGGGTGCCTGGCAAAAATCCTGATGTTTCTCAGTTTAGTGTTTACGGAAGCGGACACGTGGGAATCTTTGGAAGCATTGTAGAGAAAACCAATATCGATGGGGTTTTGAAATTGGACGTGCTGGCGACAGATTTCTATAAATCGAAAGCCTATCCAAGTTATTTGGTTTACAATCCATATAACAGAAATAAAACCATCACTTATAAAGTTAAAGGAACAAAAAAAGTAGATTTATACGATGCCATAGCACAAAAATTCGTCGCTAAAAATATTTCTTCAAAAGCAAATATTGCAGTAATGCCTACAAAATCAGTGCTGATAGTTGAGGTACCTGCATCCAGCAAAATCACCACCGGCAACCACAAACTTATGGCAAACGGCGTAGTTATCGATTACAAAAAGTAAAACTCGCCTATAATTGGTTGGTAATTGCCAACCAATTTATACACAATAAAATAAATATTTGAAGAGCAATAGCAGTAATGCTTCGGTTCGGTTCCGTCCCGCTTTACCTCCAAGCGCTATGAAAAATAGCGGCTTTCCGTCCAATCGGGTCTAGCTGGCAATTGCAGTAAAAACAACTAATGTTAAAGCATCCATTTAAGGATAGGGAAATGTAATTATAAGCCATTTTGCACCTAAGCGTACGATTACAAGTTATCTTTTCTGTGTATTCCGTGCTTCCGTGGCAAATTTTCAAGCCAGATTCGTTTTCAAATGATAGGCGTTCGTAAATACAAAAGTACCTAAGCGTACGATTACAAGTTATCTTTTCTGTGTATTCCGTGCTTCCGTGGCAAATTTTCAAGCCAAATTCGTTTTCAAATGATAGGCGTTCGTAAATACAAGAGCACCTAAGCGTACGATTACAAGTTATCTTTTCTGTGTATTCCGTGCTTCCGTGGCAAATTTTCAAGCCAGATTCGTTTTCAAATGATAGGCGTTCGTAAATACAAAAGTACCTAAGCGTACGATTACAAGTTATCTTTTCTGTGTATTCCGTGCTTCCGTGGCAAATTTTCAAGCCAAATTCGTTTTCAAATGATAGGCGTTCGTAAATACAAGAGCGCATAATCTCACTATTTCACATTTATCTTCCCTGGTGGTTAAGGCCCTCAATAGAGGAGACTAACTACCATCATTGTCCCCACCTTGGAATAGTTTTTGCCACCTGTATGCAAATCCCGAAGTCATGAAAAATGAAAGTTTGAAAAATATAGCGCGAATTACCTTAGGCGCTGGACTACTATTTGCAGGCATCAGTCATTTAACATTTGCCAGAACAGACTTTAAAGCACAGGTGCCAGATTGGGTGCCTTTAAAGAAAGATGATACGGTAGTATTATCAGGTATAGGTGAAATTGCTTTGGGTGCCGCACTTGTTATAGCGCCCAAAAGGCATGAGAAACTCGTCGGAATTGTTGCAGCAAGTTTTTTCGTTGCCGTATTTCCGGGTAACATTTCACAATATATCAATAAGAGAAGCGCTTTTGGTTTAGATACCGATTCAAAAAGATTGATGCGCTTATTTTTTCAACCCGTTTTGGTTTATTGGGCCCTAAAAAGCACAGGCAATAACCTTAAGAAAATTGGAAAGTAAAATAAAAAGCAATAAAAAAAGCGATTCCCATTTCTGAGAATCGCTTTTTCTTAAAAATTAAGTCTGCCTAATATCCGAAAATCTGCTCTAAACTTAATTTAGTAACCGGGCCGAATTTTTCTAAGTCCGCCATGTTGATTTTCTTTTCCGAAGCAACAATACAGTAATCGTATGGTTTTCCAGCCAAATTACTTTGGTGGAAAGATTTAATATCTGCAAAAGTTAAAGGTTTTAAATTCGCGTATTCATCAATTCTCGAATCGTGATCGAAACCTAATTTCTTATCTGCCAGGTAAGCATAAATAATTCCATCCTTCGTAATTCTAGCCGTTTCTAAACCATTTAATGCATTATTTTTTGATAAGTCGTAAGATTTATCCGATTCAGGCAAAGTAGTTAACAGTTCATTCATTCCAGCCACTGCCTCATTCATTTTATCGGCCTGTGTGCCCACATAAGCCACAATGGTGTTTTCTTTTTCTTTGCTGTTAGGCGAAGAATAAACTGCAAAAGTTGAATAAGCTAATGCCTTAGATTCGCGAATGGTTTGGAACACTACGGAGCCCATACCACCACCAAAGTAGTTGTTAAATAAACTAATTTTAGCAGCATTTGCAGGATCATATAAGCCACCGTTACGTACCCAACGAATTTCTGCTTGAACCATATCATAATCGGCAAAATATACTTTGTTAGCATTTGTAGCCGTGTAAGTAAACTTCTTCATTGGTTCTGCCGCTGTAAACGAGGCAGGCAAAGTATGCACCTTGGTAATATCGGCAGTAAAAGCAGGTAAAGCTTTTGGACCAAAATAGGTAATGGTATGTTTATAGCTGGTTAACGAATGCAAGATGTAAATCAAATCAGAAGATTTCATGTTTTTAATCTCATCATTGCTTAAGCCATAATTAAATGGGTTATCTGCACCAAATTGAGCATAACTCATTAAACCACCAAGAATTGAGCTTTTGTTCAATTTGGCATTGTCTCTCGATTTCAACAAACGCCCTTTCAAATCTTCTAAGGCCTTTTCGTTTGGTTTACAATTCGCCAAAACATCTTCAACAAGCGCTACCGCTTTATCGAAGTTCTCTTGTAATCCGCTAATAGAAACCGTGGTTACATCTGTACCCACATTTACATTGTAGTTACAAGCAATGTTGTAGAAAGCCTTGCTGATGTCTTCAGCAGAATATTTGTCCGTACTTAAAAAGGTAAGATACTGAGCCGCATAAGGCAACAATTTAGAGTTATAAGAGCCCATATCGAAACGGTAGCTCATACGGAAGATACTGTTTTCTGTGTTTTGTACATAAATCACATCTGCAATGCCTGCTTTACCCAAAGTTAAATCTTTGGTATAATCTAAAAATTTAGGCGTAATTGGCTTTACTGGCGATGCAATAACTTCTTTTGTAAAAGGCGAAACCTCATTAACATTGGTTTTAACAGCGGTAATGCTTGGTTTTTCTACCTTGATAATGCTCTTATCTTCACCTTTGTGTTTAAGCACAGAAACATAATTGTTGATGAAAAACTTATTCGCAAAATCTACAATTTCTTTTTTGGTAACTTTCCCCATCGCATCGGTTGATGATAAGGTTTTATCCCATTCTGTACCTCTGTTTTGGATAAAAGCATTCATGGTTGCTTCCGCACGCGCATCATTATTGTCATAAGCCTGGAGCTCGCCTAATTTTGTATTCGCAACCGTAGCCTTAATTAAGCTTTCATCAAATTCGCCCTTTTTCAATAGGTCGATCTGCTCCAATAATAATTTTTGGGCATCTTCTAAACTTTGGCCCGCTTTAGGAGAAGCAGATAAAATGAACATTCCATAATCTTTCATTTGGTTGTAACCTGCGCCCGCTCTTAAAACTTTTTGCTGTTTATTTAAGTTAATGTCAAGCAATCCTGCTTTACCATTTGATAAGATGCTTCCAATTAAATCTAACAATAAGCTTTGTTGTGTATTTTGAGCAAAACCACGATAAGCCACATACAAACTTTCAGCACTCGGGCCATTAATGTCCACTTTCTGAATGGTAGTTAAAGGTTTCTCTGGAGCCGGATTGTACAGCGCAAATGGTTTTGGCACCATGTAAGCAAAATCCTTATCAATTTTTTTAATTAAATCATCGTAATTAATATCACCAGACATAATTAGCGCCATGTTATTTGGCACATAATACTTGTTGTAATATTTTCTGATTTCCACCAAAGATGGATTTTTCAAATGTTCGATGGTACCGATGGTTGTTTGCTGGCCATAATTATGGGTTGGAAACAAAGCATAAAGCATTTTCTCATACATTTTGCGTTGATCGTTGTCCATACCGATGTTTTTTTCTTCATACACGGCCTCAAGCTCTGTATGGAAAATGCGGAAAACAGGAGCACGGAAACGTTCAGCTTGAACGGCCAAAAATTTATCGATGGCATTTGAAGGTAAATTTTCTTCGTAAACGGTTTCTTCAACTGATGTGTGTGCATTGGTTTGATCGCTACCAATCGCCTTCATCATTTTATCGTATTCATTTGCGATAGAATAGTTAGAAGCTTCGCCAGAGGTTTTATCAATCTCTTTGTAAATTTCTTTACGTTTTGCCGGATCGGTCGTTTTATTGTAGGTTTCGTAAAGCGCTTCAATTTTATCTAAAAGCGGTTTTTCTTTCGCATAGTTTAAGGTACCAAACTTATCGGTTCCTTTAAATAACAAATGTTCCAGATAGTGGGCTAAACCCGTGTTGGTTCTTGGATCGGTATTGCTACCCGCTCTAACCGCCATTTTATACACAATATTTGGTTCCTTATTGTTTTGCGATAAAATTACAGTAAGGCCGTTTTTTAGGGTGTAAAAACGGGTTTTGGTTGGGTCGTTGGTTACATACTTAAAGGTATAACCACCAGATGTTCCTGTTTTCCACTGATAACTGGTTTGCGCTTGGGCAAATGAGCCAGTGATTAGAAAGCAAGCTAAAGTAAATAGTTTTAACTTCATTTGTTTGGATTTGGTTTTATGAGCATGAATTCTATTTGGCGGGATAATGACCAACTAGAAGCTTCATTTTGAATAAGTTATTTACCCAAATATAGATGGTTTATTTTATGGAATGAAATCGATTTTAAAATTAATAACTAAATTATTAGTCGTTTAGCAATTGTAGATTTAAAATTAAGGTTTATTGTGCCTTAAATTTTATAATCTGTATTTTTACTGCCATGACAAAGCAAAGCACAAAACCCAATATTTTAGTTGTAAACGATGATGGAATTACCGCCACAGGGATTAAAAATTTGATGGAGGTAATGCAAGAAATCGGCAATGTTGTGGTGGTAGCACCAGATAGTCCGCAGAGTGGGATGGGACATGCCATTACGATTGGTAAGCCCATTCGTTTTGATCGGGTAGATCTTTATCCAGGGGTAGAAATGTACAAATGCAGTGGCACGCCAGTAGATTGTGTTAAGATTGCAGTCAACAAAATTTTTAAAGGCAAAAAGCCAGATTTATGCGTATCAGGAATTAACCACGGATTGAACAATTCCATTAATGTAATCTATTCAGGAACCATGTCTGCTGCTGTAGAAGGGGCAATAGAAAAAATTCCATCTATTGGTTTTTCCTTAGATGATTTTGCTGCTGATGCCGATTTTAGTTTCACCAAAAAATATATAAAATCCATTTGCGAGCAGGTTTTAGAACACGGCTTACCCGAAGGCACTTTGTTAAATGTAAATTTCCCGAAAGGCGATCATTTAAAAGGAATTAAAATCTGCCGACAAGCAAATGCCAAATGGGCAGAAGATTTTGAAGAAAGAATTGACCCTTACAAACGTCCATATTACTGGTTGACAGGGGTTTTCCAAAATTTTGATAAAGGCGAAGATACTGATGTGTGGGCATTGGAAAACAACTATGTTTCAATTGTGCCTGTACAGTTCGATTTAACTGCGCACCACGCCATCCAAACCTTAAACAGTTGGGATTTTGGGTCAAATGATCATACAAAGGGTGCAGAACCCAAGCACAAAATCTCGAGTCCCGATGGCTTAAACTTAGGTTAATTGAGTTATATAATGAACGAAAAACTTAGAAACATCAATAACTCTGTTTGGGTAGGCTTAGCAATTGGTTTGATAACACCTGCTATTTTATGCGCTGTAGCCTACTACATCATTACCCACGTAGCCTATTTAGCAAAGGCAGATTTATTATATATTGGTGCTATTGCAGTAAATGCTTACACCATGCAATATTTTTTTAAATACAATAAGGAAAACATTGGCAGAGGAATTTTAGCAGCCACTTTTTTATGTGCATTTGCCTTTTTCTTTTACAAAGTTTTATAAAAATAACCGCTCAACCAAAAACCCATCTCCCAACCTAATACTTAATGCTTGCTACTTTAGAACTTGATACTTTATACCTGATACTTGTTACTTTATACTTAATACTTCTTACTTGATACTTTATACCTGATACTTGTTACTTTATACCTGATACTTGTTACTTTATATCTGATACTTCTTACTTGCTACTTCATACTTGATACTTGTTACTTTATACTCTATACTTAAAACTCCATAACCCACAAAAATGAAATACTATCTCGTAGCCGGCGAAGCATCAGGCGATTTACACGGAGCCAACTTAATGAAAGCCTTAAAGGCAGAAGATGGCGATGCCGTGTTTAGATATTTCGGTGGAGATAAGATGCAGGCAGAGGGGGGCGAATTGGTAAAACATTATGCAGATATGGCGTTTATGGGTTTTACCGAAGTGGTGTTAAATCTGCGTACCATTTTTAAAAACCTGAAAGCCTGTAAAGAAGATATTTTAAGGTGGAAGCCAGATGTATTAGTATTGATTGATTTTCCTGGTTTTAACCTAAAAATAGCCGAGTTTGGCAAAAAAAATGGAATTAAAGTTTGCTATTACATTTCACCAAAAATTTGGGCATGGAACCAGAAAAGAGTATTAAAAATTAAGCGGGATGTAGATAAGATGTTCTGCATATTGCCCTTCGAGGTAGATTTTTATAAGCAGTGGGGTATGGAGGTAGATTATGTGGGCAATCCTTTGTTAGACGAAATTGCCCAGTTCACACCCGATTTAAATTTCAGAACACGTCATCAATTGGGTAATCAAAAAATAATCGCTCTATTGCCTGGAAGCAGAAAACAAGAGATTGAAAGATTATTGCCTGCGATGTTAAGTGTTACAGATCGGTACCCAGAATATGCGTTTGCCATTGCTGCAGCACCTACCTTTACCACAAGTTACTATCAGCAATTTATCGGCGATAAAAAAATCCATCTTTTATTTAACAATACCTATAATTTATTGCATCATGCCCATGCTGCAATTGTAGCTTCGGGTACAGCCACTTTAGAAACCGCCTTGTTTACCGTTCCGCAGGTTGTGGTGTATAAGGGTGGTACAGTTTCCATTGCTATTGCAAGAATGTTGGTCAAAATTAAGTTTATCTCCTTGGTTAACTTAATTGTAAATAAAAAAATTGTAACCGAGCTGATTCAGGAAGATTGTAATACCGACAAACTAAATCAAGAATTGGTTCAAATATTAGAAGGAGCAGGTAGAGCCGAAATGTTAAACCATTATAGCGAGCTTCTAAATTTGATGGGAAAGCCAGGCGCATCACAAAAAACTGCAAAATTGATTTTCCAATACCTCAACGGAAATTAATTTCATCAATGTAACTTTTTAGCATATTTTTCACTTTTTATAAAACAAAACCCCGTTTAAGGCGTTACTAAATCGTTTTGCGGAAATCCTAATCATATCTAATTAATCCTATTGCTCTCGTTAATTATGTGAATTATTGGCCGCATTGCGTAATCAATTATAAACTAAACTAGTGAGTGCCAATGAAAAACATTTTACTTAGGCTATCAGGATTCCTATGCCTGATCCTACTTTCAAGCCCCCAGTTGTTTGCAAGGTTAAAGAGCGAAAACAAAAACTACAGCCTTTATTTTCAGCAAGACACAACTAAAAGAGACACCTCCAAAAAAGACACGAGCAAAAAAGTACCAGTTGCAAAACCTGCAGATTCGGTAAAAGCGCCCGTGAACCCTTTAGGCGGTGCAAGTCCAGTTATTGCAACACCCCCACCAGCGCAACCCGCAGTACCAGCGGCTGTAGCGGCGCCTACTGGCCAAGCAGGTCAGAACACCATTACGGGAATCGTATTAGATGAAAAAAACATCGGTTTACCTGGCGTTGGAATTAAAGTACGTGGTAAAACAGGTGGAAGCGTTACCCAAGAAGATGGAAAGTTTTCCATAAAAGTATCAGCGCCTACCGATATTTTAGAATTTAGCTATATCGGTTATGCCACCCGTTCGTTACCTGCAGGGAATGGAAGTACGCCATTATCTGTAAAATTAGCACCATCCGATTCGCAAAAGCTGGATGAAGTTGTGGTGGTAGGTTATGGTACCCTGAAAACCAAAGAAGTTACCTCATCCGTTGCGCACATTGATACCGCCCAGTTTAGGCAGGGTGGATCCAGAAACGCCCTCGATTTAATTCAAGGTAAGGTCGCTGGCTTAAACATTACACGTGCAAGTGGTTCAAACCCAAACTCTAGCCCCAGCGTACAATTGCGTGGGGTGGTTTCCGTAACCGGGAGTTCAAGTCCGCTTTTTGTAATCGATGGTATTCCTGGTGGTAATCCAGATTTACTTCAACAAGACGACATTCTATCTGTTGATGTTTTGAAAGATGGATCAGGAGCAGCCATTTATGGTACCAGTGCAAATGCAGGGGTAATTTTAATTACCACCAAAAAAGGAAAACCAGGTGCGCCAACCTTTAATTATTCTGGCTACATCCGTAAAGAATTTATCCAAAACAGGTTAGATTTTTTAACAGCTGATGAGTTTAGAGCTAAAATTGCTTCAGGCCAAATTGATGCGATTGATAGAGGCGGCGACAATGATTTGTATAATCTCTTGGTTAACAAGGCTAATTTTTCTCAAAACCATAACCTTTCACTTTCTGGCGGAACGGATAAAACAAGTTACCGTGCCAGTATCAATTACCGCGATTTAGAAGGTATTGCGAAAGAAAACGGACGTAAAGAATATACGTTGAGGTTAAATGTAAACCAGAAAGGTTTGGATGATAAGCTGAACATTCAGATGAATTTGGCAACCAACTTTAACAATGCCAACTTATTAGGCGGTGGCGGTTGGGAAGAAGAACAAGCTAAAAATCCAACTACCTTAATCTTCAAACCAGATGGTAACTATTACTTCGATAATCAAAGCACCAATCAATACGCTCGATTATTTCAGGAAACAAATTATCGTAAGCAACAAACCAGCTCTGCCGATATGAAAGCAGATTTGGATATCATAACTGGATTAAAAGCATCCGTTTTCGGATCGGTGCAGAGAAACAGCTATTTAGATGGTGGTTACGCATTACTTGCAAGTGAAAATTCTGTTGAAAATAGCGACTATCCAAACGGTGGTTATGCGTTCAAAAGTAATTTCTTATCTCAAGCATTTGCATTAGAGCCAACATTATCTTACAATACCGTTATTGCCAAAAGACATTCAATTTCGGCCGTTGCAGGTTACAGTTACCGCTATTATATCGAAGAAGGACAAGATGCCAACAATCGTGGTTTCTTAAACGATCAATTCAATGAAGATAATTTAAATCAAGGTCAGGCATTGGCGGATGGTAAAGCTTCTATCGGGAGTTTTAAAAACGACAATACATTAATTGCCTTTTTTGGTCGTATTAACTATGCCTTTGATGGAAAATATCTAGCTCAATTTATTTTAAGACGAGAAGGTTCATCACGTTTCGGAGACAACAACAAATGGGGTAGTTTCCCTGCCGTATCGGTGGGTTGGAATGTTACCGAAGAAAACTTCATGAAAAACATTAAATGGGTTAACTATTTAAAATTAAGAGTGGGTTATGGGGTAACGGGTAACTCTGGTTTCGAGAACAATGCATCGAGAGTAGTTTTAGGCACAGGAGGAAAATATTTATATCCAGATGGTTCATACCGCGAAACTTACGGGCCTACCAGAAATGCCAATCCATTCTTGAAATGGGAAAGTAAACGCGAAACCAATATCGGTGCCGATTTCACTTTGTTTGATAGCAAGTTAACCGGTTCATTAGATTTATTCGATAGAACAACAAAAGATTTATTGGATACTTATACTACGCCTCAGCCACCTTACGTTCAATCCTCTATTTTTGCCAACGTAGGTACCATATCTTCAAAAGGTATTGAATTGGCCTTAAGTTATACGGCTGTGAAAAATAAAGATTTCACTTTCAGTATGGACTTTACAGGAAGCACCATTAAAAATAAGCTAGATTCTTATTCTAACGACATCTATACCGTTAAATACAAGACCTTTGGAGGAATTGGTGGCGCTGGAGATTTAGGTGATGCCATTACCACTTACGAAGGAGAAGATTTAGGTGTATTTTGGGGTAAACGTTTTGCAGGCTTTAATGCTGAAGGCAAATGGTTATTCTTCAATAGAAACGGCGAAGCGGTTACCAACGATAAGATCAACTATTCAAAAGACAAAAACCTAACCGATTTAGCACCAATTGGCAATGCGATTCCGAAGTATTACGCATCTTACACCGCCAACTTTGCATACAAAAATTGGGATTTAAGAGTGTTTTTAAGAGGTAAATTCGACTACCAAATCTTAAATACAACCGCTTTAACTTATGGCAATCCGTCTATTAAAGGGTCTAACTATTTAAGCTCGGCGTTCGATAAGTACAGCCAAATCAACGATACATTTATGTACTCTGATTACTATTTGGAAAATGGAACAAATGTGAAAATTGATGAGGTTACTTTGGGTTACAATTTCAAATTGAAAACCAAATTAATTCGTAACCTCCGCGTTTATGCAACGGGTCAGAACTTAGCTACCATTACAGGTTATACCGGTAACGACCCTGATTTCATACAAGATACTGGTTTAGGCCCAGGTGTAGATAATCGCGGTGCTTATCCAAGTACCCGTTCTTTCTTATTTGGTGTTAACGTTGGCTTTTAATTTATACGATAATGAAAAACAAATCAATAATATATACGGCATTAATAGCAGTTATGGGCATGAGCAGTGCTTGTACCAAGCTCGATGAGAATGCATACGATGTAATTCCAGCCGATAAATTTTATACAAATAAAAATGAAGTTCTATCTGCTGTTTTAAGGCCCTATACACATGCAAACGCATGGGTAACCCCATCACAACAAGATGGATGGTGGCGTTTGGCAGAACTTTCTGGCGATCAGTTGGCCTGGCCTACAAAAGGCCCTCATGGTGAGGATGGTGGAAAGTGGAAAAGACTTCACTACCACAGTTGGACAGTTGATGAAGGCGGAATAAACAATGCATGGTCGCTAATGTACGGCGGTGTAGGATATTGTAATGATCCGATCGCTAACATCAGCACCCGCGATATTTCGACTATGGGCATCACTCAAGAGGAAAAAAATGCCTATGTATCAGAATTGAAACTATTGCGAGCATTCCATTTTTTAAAATTAATGGATCTTTTTGGAGGCATTCCATTAGCAACAGAACCTGCTGACCCTTCAAATCCGATTTATCCAACCACCACAAGTAGAAAAGATGTTTTTGCTTTTGTGGAGAAAGAGATTTTGGATAACATCAACAACGTACCTAAACTTTCCAGAGCCATGCTAGGCCGTATGTCTCAAGCCAGTGGTTACGCCATGTTGGTAGAGTTATACTTAAATGCAGAAGTGTGGACAGGTACCCCACGTTGGGATGATTGTATCGCCGCTGCGGATAAATTGATTAACAATGAAGGCGGAGGACAGAATGGTGCAATGGCACTGGATCCGAACATTTCAGATCAATTCAAAAACACCAACGATTTATCGAAGGAGGTTATATTCTCTATCGCATACGATTATACAAGAGCTAAGTTCGAACCATCATGGACTGGCGAGTTTTACCACTTTGCACAAAAAGACATTTATGGCGGTGGTAGAAACGGTAACGACGGGATCGTTTTAATCCCAGGCGTGTACACAACCTACGGTACAGACGATTTACGCAAAACAAATTGGTTATTGGCTGGTCCGCAAATTAAGTTTGCCGATGGCGTATCGCCAGTGTTGGGTACAGTAGAATACGCAGATAAACCATTATCTTTTGTAGATAACATTCAGAAAAACACTAAAGGCTCTACAGTTTCGAACATGAGTGAAGGTGAAGAAAATAGCGGCGTTCGCTTTAACAAGTACAAGCTGGGCAATTCAATTGCAGGCATAGTGAATGGCGTTAAGGTAGATGTAGATCCAAACTACAATAATACCGACTGGAACGTGTACCGTTTAACTTGGATTTACTTTGCAAAGGCAGAAGCTTTAATGCGTAAAAACGGTGGCGCAGCAACTGCTGATGCAGTGGCTTTAATTAACACCTGTAAACAACGTGCTTATACAGCGGCAACATGGCCTGCAAATGCTTACACCACAGCAAGTTTAACGTTAGATGAGCTTTTAGCAGAACGAGGAAGAGAATTCATTTTTGAAGGATTTAGAAGAGATGACTTGATTCGTTTTGGTAAGTTTACCACTGGCACTTGGTGGGATCATACCGCATCATCTGCAACAAGAAACTTATATCCTATACCGCAAAGACAAAGAGACTTAAATCCGAAGTTAGTTCAAAACCCAGGATACTAATTCAAATTCAACAAAGGCGCTGCAAAGCGCCTTTGTTGTTAACAGGGCATTTTAGTTATTAAATAAACTTGCAAGGGGCGGCTTCTATTTGTGACATCGTCTAGCTACTTATGAATGTTGTAGTTTACGGAAACTAGATAGAAATCACGCTGCGGTTACAGATTTGTGTAAATCAAAAAATCTAACACGTGTTTGTGAACTAATGCTTGCATTTCAGATTAACCCTTCCAAAAATCGAATGATAGCAAAGTATTTATTTGTAAATTTGGTTAATGAGAAAACCCAGATTATACTTCGACACTTCCGTATTTGGTGGCGTTTATGATATTGAATTCCAAAAAGAAACTGAATTGCTTTTTGAGATGGTTAAAAATGGAGAGGTCATTTGTGTTTACTCTGATCTTAGTGAATATGAACTGGAAAATGCACCCGAGAAAGTTTAAAAACATTTTTTGAGTCTCAGCCCTGATCAAACGGAATTTGTTGAAATTACGGAAGAAATCAATCAGCTCGCTGAGGAATATATTGAAGAAAAAGTAGTTGGAGAAACAAGTATTGATGATTGCAGACACATTGCATGTGCCACAATAAATAAGGTTGATTATTTAGTGAGCTGGAATTTTAAACATATCGTAAATGTTTTTAGAATTAGAGGTTACAATGCCATTAATGTTAAAAATGGGCACATTCAGCTAGACATTCGTTCACCAAGAGATATTATAACAAATGAATAATAAAGCAAATACTACAGAAAAAGAATTTGACACGGTTAAATTCTTCAGAGCGGTTAAAGAGAAAATTGCAAAAGATACGAAAGGCAAAACCTTTGCAGAATTTAAAGAATATTTAAATAGAAGAACAACCAAATTGTTAAGATAATTATGCCAGAAGCAAGAAATCAGTCTTCGTTAGCGGAGCACTCAGTTTGTTATGCCAAACATTTGTCTTGGCCAAACATCTAGATATTTCAAAGTTTTCAGATTAAATTTAGGCTTACAGAATCCCTTTTTTTGTATGAAGTCCTGCCTGATATTTCCAGCTCCACAATCCTCTCCCAGTTAACCCATTATTCATTTTAGAATAATTGTCATATCCCATACCCTCAGCTTAAACAATCGCTGTAAAACGCCTTTGTTGTCTAAAAAGGATTTATTTTTTACATAAACCTCCATTAATAACTAAAAAAGCAGGTGAAATCATGTAAAACGATTAACAATGAAAAAATTAAATATTAACCATTATATTTAGCCAAAATTAAAATCAGTATTTTTACGTATTTTTGGTTAAGTATCTAACCAAACACAGAACACTTTCATAAATGAAAACGCTTTCGATTAAAGATATAGCGGTACAAGCAAATGTATCCATAACCACAGTTTCGTTCATTATTAATGGCAAAGCCAAAGAGAAATCCATAAGCGAAGCGGTAATTGAAAAAGTTGAACGCATCATTGAGGAAAGCGGTTATAAGCCCAATCAAATTGCACGAAGTTTGAGAACAGGCAATTCAAACATCATTGGGTTAATTATTGAAGACATTTCCAACTCTTTTTTCTCCAGAATAGCCCGATTAATTGAAGATAAGGCTTACAAAAGAGGATATAAAATTATTTATTCGAGTACCGAAAATAATGTAGATAAAGCAAAAGAGTTGATCAACATGTTCAAATCCAGAAAGGTTGATGCCTACATTATTTCGCCCATTAAAGGTATAGAAGAAGACATCAATATGCTTCTAACCGATAACAAGCCCGTTATTCTATTTGATAGAAACTTACCCAACGTAGATACCAATTACGTGGGCGCCGATCATTTTAACGCCTCTTACCAATCTATCGAAAGCTTTATTAAACAGGGGAAAAAGAACATCGCATTAGTAACAACAGATATTGATGTACAACAAATTACCGAACGCTATGATGGCTACAAAAAAGCTTTGGAAGATCATGGCATTACCTATGGCGATAACTTAGTAGTAAAGATTCCCTTCAACCAAGAGGAGGCAGCAACCATTAGCCAAATAAAAGCCCTGCTCCAAAGCCAAAAAATTGATGCAGTGTTATTTGCAACCAACTATTTAGCGATTAGCGGCTTAAAAGTTTTAAAACAAATCAACAAACAAATTGGTGATGACTTTGCCGTAATTGCCTATGATGACCACGAAGCTTTCGAACTTCACACCCCCAGTATTTCTACGGTACAACAACCCCTAGAAGAAATTGCAGAAACCGTTATCAAAATGATTTTAAGTCAATTATCCTCTAAAACCAAGTTGGAAAACCAACAAGTAATCATCCCCGCCAAGCTCATCATCAGAGATTAATATTTTACTGTAACATCAATATTACCAAAGCCTTTTTCTATATGGGTTAAAATTATCTAATATTGAATTTAGTAAAACGTTTTACTTTAATTCGTTGAAAATCCATATTCCAAACAAAATTGCGATACGATTATTTTTGTCAAAATTCTGAATAACAGAGGCTTATTGATTTAGTAAAACCTTTTATGAAGTTAATCAACCAAATAAATTATTTATGAGAAATCTTTGCCTATTGGCATTATGCTTACTGTTCGGTATAAAATCAAACGGACAAGACAAAGCCCCAGCCTATCCACTCATCACGCATGATGCTTATTTCAGTACTTGGTCCTTCAGCGATCAACTTAATCAATCCGTAACCAAGCATTGGACAGGCAAAGAACAATCTCTATTGGGTATAATCAAAGTTGATGATCAATTTTACCGTTTCCTAGGTTCAGAAAGTAAAGAATATAAAACCATTTTGCCCGCGACAGATGAGCAAAGCTACCAAGCCAACTATACTTTTGATAAGCCTGAAGATGGCTGGAATACGATTGCATATAACGACAGTCAATGGAAAAAAAGCGCAGCACCTTTTGGCGATGGGCAGTTGGCCAAAACGAAATGGACTACCGATGATCTTTACTTCCGTAGGAAATTTACAGTGGCAAACGTATCATCCACAAAGAAATATTTAAAGCTCAATCACGATGATAACGTTGTGGTGTTCTTAAACGGAAAAACCATTTATCAAAAAAGAGGCTACGTTTCGGATTATATCTATTTGCCCATTCCAGATGGCGCATTAAAATCTGGAGAAAACATTTTGGCCATCCATTGTAAAAATACAGCTGGAGGTCGCCATTTAGATGCCGGCATAGTAGAAGAAATACCAGGCGAATCTAACATTTTATCGGCCACGCAAACCGGGGTTACCGTAGAGGCTACAAAAACCAATTATACTTTTAGCTGCGGTAAGGTAAATTTACAGGTCACCTTCACATCGCCATTACTGCTAAACGACATTAAGTTAACCGCCAGACCAATCAGCTACATAAGCTACACCGTTAAATCTAATGATGCCAAGGCCCATAAAGTTGATGTTTATTTCAGTGCCTCATCTAATCTTGCTGTTAACACCCCAGGTCAGGAAGTTTCCGCTTGGAAAAGTTCAAAAAATAATCTTTCCATTTTAAAAGCCGGAACAGTAGAACAACCCATCTTAAAAAAACGTGGCGATGATGTGCGGATCGATTGGGGATATGTTTATGTTGCAATTCCCTCAAAGTTTAATGCAAAACAGTTCATTGGTAAGCAAAGTGCAAACTTAAAAAGCTTCACCAGTGCTCAATATCCTGCAAAGGCAGAAGTTTTAGAAAGTAGAAACTTAGATTTAGGCAGCGTAATTCCTTTTGGCTCAGTAAGTTCTACACCTGTAGAAAAGTACATTCTATTGGGTTATGATGATTTAAAATCAGTAGAGTACTTCGGCGAAAAATTGTCGCCAGTTTGGAACCAATCTGGTAAAGAAAATTTCGAAGACCTATTGGCTACAGCAAGTGCCGATTATACTAACCTAAAAGCCAAAACAACCGCCTTTGATGCTAAGCTCTATGCCGATGCAAAAAAAGCAGGTGGTAAAGAATATGCCGATTTATGTAAGTTGGCATACAGGCAAAGCGTTGCCGCCCACAAAATTGTGTATGCACCAAATGGTGATATCCTATTTCTTTCCAAAGAAAATTTCAGTAATGGCTCTATCAATACCGTTGATGTAACCTATCCATCGGCTCCACAATATTTGGTGTACAACCCAGAACTGCTAAAAGGTATGCTGAATGGAATTTTCTACTACTCAGAAAGTGGGAAATGGAAAAAACCTTTTGCTGCGCATGACTTGGGAACCTATCCTTTGGCAAATGGTCAAACTTATGGAGAAGATATGCCGGTAGAAGAAGCTGGGAACATGATTATTTTAACTGCGGCCATAACCAAGGCAGAAGGCAACGCAAAATATGCAGAAAAGCACTGGGAGGTGATGTCGGTTTGGGCCGATTACCTGTTAAGAGAAGGTTTCGATCCAGCCAATCAATTGTGTACGGATGATTTTGCTGGTCATTTAGCACGTAACTCAAATTTATCAGTAAAAGCAATCGTGGCTTTGGGTGGCTATGCCCAAATGGCCGAAAAATTAGGCAAAACCGAAATTGCAAAGAAATACAGAGCCGCAGCGCTAGAAATGGCCAAAAACTGGATGAAACTTGCCGATGATGGCGACCACTATGCGCTAACCTTCAATGATAAAAACACCTGGAGCCAGAAATATAATTTGGTTTGGGATAAACTTTTAAAACTTGATCTTTTCCCGGCTGAAGTGTATAAAAAGGAAATTAACTTCTATTTAACGAAACAGAAAGATTTCGGTTTGCCATTGGATAGCCGTAGAACCTATACAAAATCTGATTGGATTATGTGGACAGCCACCTTGGCCGATAACGAAGCAGACTTTCAGAAATTCATTAAGCCCATTTACAAGTTTGCAAATGAAACGACCAGTCGAGTTCCGCTAAGCGATTGGCATGAAACTACTGATGGAAAAATGACGGGCTTCCAAGCGAGGAGTGTTGTAGGCGGTTATTTTATCAAACTCTTAGCAGATCAATGGAATATTAAATAAAAATAAAACCTTTTTTGGCGCTGCTTCTTGGTTAAATCCTGTAAGCATCGCCAAAAATTACAAGTACCCAACCAAACAAAAACGTTTTCCTGCTCTAATATCTCAGCACACGATCCTATGAGAAACCAAGCATTTTACGCATTAATATTAACTGCAATTGTGGTTTGTTTTACGCAAGGCAATGTTTTGGCACAGGTAAAATCTAAAGAAAAAACTTCATTCCAGGTAGCTGCACCTTGGAGTGCAGATTATGATGTTCGCTCAGACATTGCCATGGTTTACGGCATAAACGATGCCAACGGCAACTTTGAAGAACGCGTAAAAGGCTATCGAGACAAAGGGTATGAAGTGCAGTTTATGACAGGTATTGCCTGGGGACAGTACAAAGATTATTTTTTGGGCGAGTGGGACGGAAAAAATCATTTGGATGAAGGCCAGATGACGCAAAACGGAGAAACCATTTGGCATGGTAAAAACGTGCCCTATACATTACCCACCCCAAGCTACATTGCTTACATGAAAACCCATGTTAAGCGAGCGATTGATGCAGGCGTAACGGCTATTTATTTGGAAGAACCAGAGTTTTGGGCAAGAGCCGGATACGGAGATGCTTTTAAAAAGGCCTGGCAAAATTATTATGGTTTCCCCTGGATGGCGCAGCACGAATCGCCGGAGGCTACCTATTTATCCTCAAAACTTAAATACCAATTATACTTTAACGCTTTGAAAGAGGTTTTTAGCTATGTTAAAAATTATAGCCAAAGCCTAGGCAAAAGGGTAAAGTGTTTTGTGCCTACACATTCTTTACTCAATTATTCATCGTGGCATATTGTTAGTCCAGAAGCCAGTTTGGCCAATTTAGATGGTATGGACGGCTACATTGCTCAGGTATGGACAGGCACCGCTCGAGAACCTGTTTTTTACAATGGGAAAAGCAAAGAGCGTGTTTTCGAAAATGCTTTTTTGGAGTATGGTTCAATGGTATCCATGACCGCCCCAACGGGAAGAAAAATATTCTTTCTAACCGATCCAATAGAGGATAGACCCAGATCATGGGAAGATTATAAAGTTAATTATCAAGCCACTTTCACAGCAGAATTATTATACCCGATGGTAGATAATTATGAGGTGATGCCTTGGCCCAATCGCATTTATCAGGGTAAGTTTAGTGTAGAAGGGATGAAAGAGAAACAATCCATTTCTCCCGCTTATGCCACACAAATGCAGGTAATGGTGAACTCCTTAAACCAAATGCCCTTATCAAAAAATAAATTAAACGGCACCCAGGGGATTGGTGTTTTGTTGTCTAACTCCTTAATGTTTCAAAATTACCCAAGCCATGCCGGTTACAGCGATCCGTATTTATCTAATTTTTATGGAATGGCCATTCCGCTTTTAAAACATGGCATCCCTGTAGAAACAGTGCATATGGAAA
Organism: Pedobacter yonginensis; assembly: GCF_003173595.1. Taxonomy (GTDB): domain Bacteria; phylum Bacteroidota; class Bacteroidia; order Sphingobacteriales; family Sphingobacteriaceae; genus Pedobacter; species Pedobacter yonginense. The sequence goes on along the minus strand of NZ_QGNZ01000003.1, from coordinate 285,935 downwards.
ATTTAGCCAACAAAAATACGCTGAAAGATTTGAAAGTGCTGATTATGACCTATTCTAACATGAAACCTTCTAGTGCAGAAAATCATCAAGAGTTGGTAAAATGGGTAAAGAGTGGTGGGGTTTTGGTTTATTATGGTAGAGATACAGATCCATTTCAGAATGTTAAAGAATGGTGGAACACTGGTGGCAATAGTTTTAATGCACCATCAGAACATTTGTTCGGCTTAATGGGAATTGGCGAAAATGCCAATAAGTCCACCTACCCAGTAGGAAAGGGTAAAGTATATATTGTTAGGCAAGATCCGAAAGAGTTGGTTATGAAAGCCAATGGCGATGCTGATTTTATCACCACCATTCAAGAGGCTTACGAAACATCAGCAAAAGCCGGATTATTTGTTACCAAAAATAACTTCTTATTAAAGCGAGGTCCTTTTGTAATTGCAGCGGTTTTAGAGGAGAGTAAAAACAAAGATCCCCTGGTGTTAGAAGGAATATTTATCGATTTGTTCGATCCAGAATTACCTGTCATTCAGCAAAAAAGCATTCAGCCTGGTAACCAAGCCTATTTGTTTGATATGGCTAAAGTAGAAGATCAAAACAAGCCACAAACTTTGGCCGCTGCGGCTCGGGTAACTGACGAGGTTTTAACCAAAAACAGTTACCAATTTATGGCCAAAAGTCCATCCAATACCAAAAACATCATGCGGATTTTACTGCCCGCAAAACCAAAAAATTGTACGGCAAGCAGAGGCGGCACAGCTATAGCGCTCACCAAAAACGAATGGGACGAGCAGTCGAAAACACTATTGTTAGGCTTTGAAAATTTTAGCGAAGGGGTAGAGGTTAACCTCCGCTGGTAAAATACACACACACAAACACACAAATGAAACTGAAATTAATTGCATCCATTTTATTCTGCCTATCCATAAAAGGATTATGGGCACAACAAAAAGATTGGGTTCACTACGTAAATACTTTACAGGGAACCAATTCTAAACACGAACTCACCAGAGGCAATACCTACCCAACCACCGCTTTGCCCTTTGGTATGCATACATGGACACCCCAAACAGGAAGAAATGGCGATGGCTGGAAATATCAATACTTTAAAGATAAAATCAGAGGTTTTCAACAAGCCCATCAATGCAGTTCATGGACCAGAGATTACGCGGTTTTCTCATTTATGCCCATGGTTGATGAATTGGTTGTAGATGAAAACAAACGCGAGGCCAAGTTTAGCCATGCAGATGAAATTGCCAAGCCAAACTATTACAAAGTACAGTTCAGTAATCAAATCACCACAGAGATTGCACCATCAGAGCGAGGCGCACATCTCCGCTTTACTTATCCAAAAGGCAAAAAAAGCTTTTTAATTTTAGATGGCTACACCCGCTTAAGCGGTGTGAAAATCTATCCGAAAGCAAATAAAATAACAGGATATGTAAATAATGGAGAGGGCTTTAAAAGAGGTTGGAAAAGCTACTTTGTGGTCGAATTTGATCAACCCATTAAAGCCTATGGAACTTGGGAAAATAAAGGGAACACCATTGCTCCAGATTCCATTTCGGCAGAAGGTTTGGGTAAAGGCGCATATATCCAATTTGAAGCAGGCGCCAAAGTTCAGGTAAAAACAGCATCATCATACATCAGTTTAGCACAAGCAGAGCTGAATTTAAAGCGAGAGCTGGGAGCCGATAAAACTTTAGAAAATACCAAAGAACATGCAGCAGCCGTTTGGAATAAATCGCTAGGAAAAGTAGAAATAGAAGGCGGATCACAGGCCGATATAGAAACCTTTTATTCGTGCTACTTTAGAGCAAGTTTATTTTCTCGTAAGTTTTACGAATTAGATCCAAACGGAAAACCTTATTATTTTAGCCCATACGATGGAAAAGTACACGAAGGTTATATGTTTACCGACACAGGCTTTTGGGACACATTCAGGGCACAGTTCCCGCTAAATGCATTGGTACAGCCAGAAATGCACGGAAGATACATGCAGGCCATGTTGGAGGCATACAATCAATGCGGATGGTTGCCATCATGGTCATTCCCGAGCGAAGCAGGCAGCATGATTGGCAACCACGCCATTTCCCTACTGGCCGATGCATGGGCCAAAGGAATCAGAACCTTCGATCCGAAAAAAGCACTTGATGCCTATTACCATGAAGCCATGAACAAGGGCCCTTGGGGGCCAGCAAATGGGCGAGATGGAGTTACAGAATACAATAAAATAGGCTATGTACCTTATCCAAAATACAGAGAAGCCACAGCTAAAACATTAGAATACGCTTATGATGATTATTGTGCCTACGAATTGGCAAAAATGATCGGCGATAAACATTATATGGAAGTTTTTGAAAAACCCATGTACAATTATAGAAACGTGTACGATCCCTCAACCCGATTTATGAGAGGCAAAAACGAAAACGGCCAATGGTCGCAAAATTTCGACCCAACTGAATGGGGTGGCCCCTTCACCGAAGGCAATGCATGGCACTGGCAATGGTCGGTTTTTCAAGATACAAAAGGCTTAATCAACCTAATGGGAGGCAATGAAAATTTCACTGCAAAACTCGATTCTGTTTTTAGTCAGCCCAACAAAGTGAACGTAGGTACCTATGGGGGGATGATACACGAGATGACCGAAATGGTGGTGGCAAACATGGGGCAATATGCACATGGAAACCAACCCATTCAGCACATGGTTTACCTATACAACTATGCAAACCAACCTTGGAAAGCACAATTTCATGCCCGTGAGGTGATGCACAAATTATACGATGCAACAGAAAACGGTTACCCTGGCGATGAAGATCAAGGTCAAACCTCATCGTGGTATGTGTTAAGTGCCCTAGGTTTTTACAGTGTAACCCCTGGCACCGGCGAATACGTGTTGGGTAGCCCCGCATTTAAGAAAATTACCATCAATTTAGAAAACGGCAAAAAATTTATAATAGATGCACCAGCAAACAGCCCAACAAACGTTTATATAAAAAGTGCCAAGCTAAACGGTAAAGTTTACACCAAAAATTTTATTACGCACAGCGATATCATGAAGGGCGGTACATTAAAGTTAGAAATGGATAGCCAACCCGCCTTAAAAAGAGGTTTAAATGAAAATGATAAACCATTTTCGTTAAGTAAATAGGATGAAGGCATTCATTACAAATGCCAATAGAAAAAGAATAAGTTAATACAAGATAGATATAGAATGGAAAAGTCCGTGGCATTAGGTGTAGATATAGGCGGTTCGCATATTACTGCTGCTTTGGTAGATTTAGAAACAAGAACATTAATCCATAATTCGATCAGGAGGAGTGCAATTAATGCTCAAGAAAGTAAGGAAGTTATTTTTGCCGCTTGGTGCAAAATTATAAATGATGCATTTGATGGAATCCCCAATTTAGCAAGGCATTTGGGTATTGCCATGCCAGGGCCATTCGATTACGAAAAAGGAATTTCTTTAATAAAAGATCAAGATAAATTTAAAGCCCTATACCAAGTAAATGTAAAGGCAGAGTTATCAGAAAGACTCAAAATACCAGCAGAAAACATTCATTTTATAAATGATGCCGCGGGTTTTTTGCAGGGCGAAGTTTTTGCGGGCGCCGCCAAAGGTAATGCGCACGTTTTGGGTTTAACTTTAGGCACAGGCCTAGGTTCATCCATTTGTATGGATGATAAGGCTGTTGATGCCGATTTGTGGAACTCGCCATTTATCGATGGCATTGCCGAAGATTACCTATCCACCCGATGGTTTGTGAAACGATATCATCAATTAAGCGGTCAAACTTTAGATGGCGTAAAAGAGTTGGTGAGCATTGTTCATGCTGATCATTTAGCCACCAGAGTTTTCATGGAGTTTGGCTATAACCTCGCACAGTTTTTAATCCCAATTATCAAAAAATCAAAAATTGATATGGTGATTATTGGGGGTAACATTGCGCAAGCCTTTGATGCCTTTGCACCAGAATTAATTGCCACCTTGAAAGGGAATGGCATAGATACGGCCATAAAAATTTCAGAATTGAAAGAACATGCCGCTTTAATTGGCGCAGCAAGCTGCAGCGAGGTTGTAATTAAGTCTATCGCTTCCTAAAAGTTGCCAATTTCCCTGTTTTGTATATTATTATAAAAATTTTAATAATATGTCGGTAAAAGCTTAACTATTTGAATAAAAGCCAATAAAATATTCAAATAGTTAAGCTTTTATTAATCTAAATCTCTGTTTTCTTGGAATATACCTGCTAGAATTTGCCATAAATCGAATGAATTTCATCTGTAACAGATATGTTGCATTTGCATTTCCAGAAAAATCTCTATAATTGGAAACTAAAACGTTTTAGTCTGACCGAATACTTCTAATCCATAAATTCTGCTCCTAACCCAGCAGTTTTTTTTTAGATTTTAATACTAAAACGTTTTAGCTGTGCAAATAACAAACTATCTTCCGTTTACCAAATTTTGAAAAACCAAATACGCTAACAAGAGCGCAACAACGAACTAACTGAAAGAAACCTAAACCAAACTGTATGAAGAAACTCAACTAAAACTACACCAAGCCAGCTCATTGAGCAGAAGTGAAGATTAACTCCTTCACACCAAAAAAATGAATACAATGTTGTCAATCTCCAGCCTTTTACAAAACCAAAACACCAAGGTGTAAAAGCGCTGATTTGATTTTGTGAACTGAACACGATGAACAAGTGGCTCAGATGGGAAAACGGAAAACTTGCAAGTTACTTTAAGAAACGCTGATTCTGAATTAATAGGAATGGAGTCGCGCGATCAATCAAGCAAGTTTGCAACCCATTAAATACAAATTATTTCAACCGATTGCATTGGGGTATCATCTATTGGTCTGCCATTATCCAAAACACAATTCACAACTATCAAACTTTATTTAACTAATTATGAATTTTTTAAAAATGACCAAGAACACGATCGGGCTCTGTGCAGTCTTGATTTTATTGCTTGGATGTGGTAAAGAAGAATACCCAGCAGTAGATCTTTTTACCTGGAAAGCAAAAGTAGATGTAACGGCGAAGGCCGCGCTATCGGTAAACATTGAAAGCTCTGGAGGCGCTACAAGTTCTGAAGGATCAGCGAAGGTGGTTGACAACGATTTCAACTCGAAATTCCTAATCAACCCATTTCAATCTAACTTTTACATGCAATTGGCTTTTCCGGCTCCACAGCAAGTAGCATCATACACCTTAACCTCTGGAAATGATGCACCAGGTAGAGATCCAAAGGATTGGAAATTTAGCGGATCGTTAGATGGCACCACTTGGGTAGATTTAGATACCAGAACAGGTGAAACATTCTCTGGACGCAACCTAACAAAAACCTACAGTTTCAAAAATAAGGTGCTATACAAGTTTTACAGAATCAGCATTTCAGCCATTGGTAGTGGATCTTTATTTCAGTTATCAGAATGGCGTTTAATTGAAGTGCCAGAAGAGCAACAATAACATTCGATACATATTTCTCTTCAGTAAAAACGATTGTGCTCAGATTTAACCCTGAACCAAACACACAATCAAGCTGACGAATACACCTAATAATAAATCTGTTAAGAACAAAACATTATGATGAAAAGAATTACAAAAATAACTACCGGCCGGCTCAAGCTTAAAGATCGTGCGGTTAAGGCTATCGCTTTAACATTAGCTTTAAGCAGCGGTATTTTTGCAACGGCCAGTGCTTCTGCTGTTAACATTAGCAGTACGGTAGAGGTTACAAAAACCAAAGCCGATATTGTTGTGCGTGGTATTATTAAAGATGAAAAAGGATTGCCTTTGCCGGGTGCTGGTGTAAAGGTAAAAGGAAGCTCTATCAGCGCTGCGGCAGACGTTAATGGGGCTTTTACCATTACCGTTCCAGATCAAAATTCCGTATTAATTGTAACTTATGTAGGTTATGATACACAAGAAATAACCGTTGGTACGCAAACAGCCATCAACGTTAGCTTAAAAGAAACTGTTGGTGCAAACTTGCAAGAAGTTGCAATTGTAGGTTTCGGTACACAGAAAAAAGAGAGTTTGGTTGGAGCGCAATCATCTGTTAAAGCCGAAGAATTGAAACAACCCGTTTCAAGTATGAGTCAGTTATTGGCTGGCCGTATTCCGGGCGTTGTAAACGTAAGCAGAAATGGTGAACCAGGCGCAACTGGCTCTGATATCTTTATCCGTGGAATTTCATCACTTACCGCTGGCGATAGAGGGCCATTGGTGATTATTGATGGTGTGCCTAACCGTAACCTAAATGATATTAGTGTATATGATGTAGAAAACTTTACTGTACTTAAAGATGCTGCCGCTACAGCGGTTTACGGTATTCGTGGTGCAAATGGAGTAATCTTAATCAACACCAAACAGGGTAAAACAGGTTCGCCAAAAATTAATGTAGAATATTTTGAAGGCATAAGCCGTTTCACTAAAAAACCACAGCTTATTGATGGGGTAGATTATATGAACTTAGCTAATGAAGCTAAATATTCTGATTATTTGAGAGGTGGAGCAGCAGGTGCATTTACGCCAGCATACTCGATAGATGCCGTTCAAAGGACAGCTGCTGGTACTGATCCAATACTTTATCCAAATGTAAACTGGTTTGATGCCATTTATAACGATTTTGGTAGAAACAGATCAGCAACAGCCAACCTTTCTGGTGGGGTGAGTAATGCAAAATACTATGTTTCATTGGGTTATTATGGCGAAGATGGTTTATTTAAAACTGATGAAGCCGTAAACTCATCAACAAAACAGAGTTACAGCCGCTATAACGTAAGTGCCAATTTAAATTGGGACATTACCGGAACCACGAAAATGGATTTGGGCATTAAAGGTATTTTAGGGCAAAGTAAATTTCCAAGTAACCTAAATGCACAAGATATTTTCAGTCAGGCATTTTTAATTAACCCTACATCTTTCCCTGTTTTATATCCAAACGGAAGCTTGCCGGGCATCAGTCCGCAGGCAGATCAGCGTAACCCTTATGGTGATGTAACCAGAAACGGATACAGCTCAGGATATACCAACCAACTCTATTCAAATCTTCGCTTAACTCAAGATTTAAAAGAAGTTACGCCGGGTTTGTCGGTTACCACCATGTTTTCTTTCGATATTAACAACAGCAATACCATTGCGAGAACGAAAAGAGAAACATTATACAGAATCAATCCTAACGATCCTTACATCGTACCGGGTAATCCAAGTTCAGGTTATAAATATGGCCTTATCCTTCAGGGACAGGATTTCTTAAACTATGGCGTAGGTAACGGTGGAGATAAAAAGTTATATTTTGAAGCTGCCGTAAACTACAACCGTACTTTTGGTAAGCATGCGGTAAGTGGTTTATTGTTGTACAATCAAAATGATAATACCACCCCATTTGCAGGTAACCTAACGCTTTCATTACCATACCGTTTACAAGGTGTAGCCAGTCGTGCAACTTATGCCTTTGATAACCGCTATTTCTTCGAATTTAACGTAGGTTATAACGGATCAGAAAACTTTGCTCCAGATAAACGCTATGGTTTCTTCCCAGCATTAGGTGTGGGATGGTTGCTATCAAATGAGAAATTCTTTGAACCATTAAAAAATGCCATTCAAATGGTTAAGTTCCGTTATTCTGACGGTATAGTAGGTAGTGGTGGTAGCGGTTCTGGTTATGCAGGTAGCGAAGGCGATCGTTTCTATTACTTAACTAAAGTAGGTAGTGCAAGTGGTTATACATTTGGCCAGAACGGTAACATTTCGCCAGGTGGCTTAGGTGTAACCGCTTATGGTGTAGATGTAACTTGGGCTGAAACGCGTAAACAAGATTTAGGTTTCGAATTGAAAACCTTGAATAACAACCTATCCTTAATTGTCGATTTCTTTAAAGAAAGAAGAGAGAATCAATTCATTAGCAGAGGTACGGTACCAAACTACATCGGCTTAGCCAACACCCCAATTGGTAACTTGGGGATTGTAGAAAACAAAGGTATTGATGGAACCCTACAATACGATGCGAAATTAGGCCAAGATTGGTCGCTAAACTTAAGAGCAAATTTAACCTTCAATAAAGATAAGGTAATCGAGAACGATCAGGCACCAAAAGCTTATCCTTGGTTAGAGCAAAGAGGACTTAATATTTTGGCTTCGACCCGTTTCGGTTACATCGCAGAAAAATTGTTTGATTCGCAGGCCGAAATTAATGCTAGCCCAACACAATTCGGAACCTTAATGCCGGGCGATATTAAGTACAAAGATTTAAATGGCGATGGCAAAATCGATTCATTTGACCAAACCGCAATTGGTAGGGGCGATGTACCGAGTACAACCTATGGTTTCGGTTTCTCTTTAACCTTCAAGAACTTCGATTTTGGATTGTTTTTCCAAGGACAGGATAATGCAGACATCATCTTAAACATTCCATCTTTTGCAAATTCAGGCGGTTTGGGTAATATGTTAGCTGTAGCGGCCGATCGTTGGACACCAACAAACCCTCGTCAAGATGCAGTTTATCCACGCCTATCATACGGTGGTACAAACAACAACAATTATCAGGCAAGTACTTGGTGGCTTCGCGACATCAGTTTCTTGAGGTTAAAAAATGCAGATTTAGGTTATACACTTAAAGAAGGCATAAAATCGATCGGTATTAAACGCCTCAGAATTTATGCAACGGGTTATAACGTATTCACCATCAGTAAATTTAAACTTTGGGATCCAGAATTGTTAACCAATAACGGAACAAGATATCCGCTAACATCTAATTATTCTTTAGGTCTTACTGCTAACTTCTAAAATAAAAAGAATGAAAAAAATATTAATATATACAGTTGGCGCATTGTTGTTGGTAAGCAACTCTGGCTGTAAGAAATTTTTAAATCAAGTACCTGATGATCGACTTACCTTTGATCAGTTGTATCAAAGAAAATCTACTGTAGATCAGGCATTGGCAAACGTGTATTCTACCTTGCCAGATCAAAATCAAGATCGTTCGGCAAGCGCTTCAGGAAACATTGGCCCATGGACAGCCGCTTCTGACGAAGCTGATTATACCTTACCTAATTTTACCGAAAGTGTAAACTCAGGTGCTTGGGATGCTACCAGCGCTAACGTAAACTATCACTGGCAAACTTACTATCGTGGTATTCAAGCCGCCAGTTCTTTCATGGCAAATGTAACCAGATGTACAGATTGTAACATTGGGGGTATAGATTTGGTTAATCGTTACTACAATGAAGCCAGAGCTTTACGTGCCATTTATTACTATTACTTAATCAGACAATATGGTCCGGTAATTTTATTAGGAAACGATCCAATTGCATCTGATGCACCACTTGAGGTAATCAGTAAGCCACGTAACTCGATGGATGAGTGTGTAGATTACATCGTGAGCGAATTAGATGCAACCATCTCTCGTTTACCAGCTGTGCCACAAGCAAATGAAGATTATGGGCACATCACAGCATCTGTTGCCGAGGCCTATAAAATTAAAACATTGCTAACAGCTGCTCGTCCATTATTCAATGGAAATACAGATTATGCTAACTTGAGAAACCAAGACGGTAAACAATTAATTTCTCAAACCTACAATGTTGCAAAATGGACCAGATTAGCTACTGCTGCAAAGGCGTTCTTAAACAACCCGAATTATTCTAGCTATGCACTTTACACTGTTGCATCTACGCCATCGGGCTTGCCAAATACAGCTTTTAACCGGGCATTTATTGCAACCAGAGATGTATTTTTAACCGGATGGAATTCTGAAATTATTTTCGGAAGAGGCGGCGATGTTACCTTCTATCAGTATTCTTTAGCGCCAAATCATAACGGTGCTTCCGGTGGCGATAAAGGAGGTTCATTCTTATCACCATCGCAACAACTGGTAGATGCATTTTTTACTGCAAATGGCTTACCAATTGAAAACGACCCAACTTATACGGCTAATGGAACATCTAATTTTCAAGCGCCAGATCCAAACGATCAAAGTGCGCCAAGGATGGTAAGCAACATGTATGTAAACCGCGAACCACGTTTTTATGCAGATATTACCTATACCGGCCGTAAGTGGATTAACCCGCAATCAAACATCATTACCGATTTTACCAATAGCGGTAACGCAGGTAAAGGTGCAATTGCGAATAACGATTACACCAAAACAGGTTACACTTCAAGAAAACATTTAACTGTTGCCGGTTGGACAAGCGGTAGAGCATTGTTTACCTCTATCAGATTGGCAGAAATTTATTTAGATTATATCGAAGCCTTGCAAGAGTCGAATCCGTCAGACCCAGATATTCTAATCTATTTAAACAGAATTCGTACCAGAGCAGGCATTCCAGTGTATGGAAGCGGTGGTCTCCCAATCCCAACGGATATGAGAGATGCCATCCGTAGAGAAAGACGCGTTGAACTTGCCTTTGAGTTAGATCGTTATTTCTACACCAGAGAATGGAAGATTGCGGAAACCACTGATACGCAAATTAGAGGTTTAAACATTTCACAAAATGCACCTGCATTTTATACTCCGGTGGTAACTGAAAATAGAGTTTTCCAAAAGAAACACTATTTATGGCCAATACCAAACGGTGAAATTCAAAAAGTACCTGTTATTGTACAAAATACAGGCTGGTAAAAATAATGAAGCATCGGGTAAGCGCCCGGTGCTTTTTTTAACTCATAATACGCTTACTATGAAAAACATTTTCCCTTTATATACCATGGTGATTTTTGCTTTACTTGCATGCAATGGCAAAAAGGAAATCGAAACCATAAAGCCTGCACCGCCAATTGTAGAAGCAGTTGATCCGCCCGATGCACCGCCCAGAACATGGAAAGAACATTGGTTTGAACACATTCAGCTGCTCAATCGAGTGTATTACGATACAAGCGTAGTGGTGTATTACGATGGTGATGTTAAGCCAACCATTGCCTGGCCAAAAACCTATATGGCAGAAGCTTGGAACTACACTAAAAAAACCTATGGCAAATTTGGTGATGACAGCCGTTTATTTGTAATTTATCATTCGGGTAAATACAGTGGTGGACATCCGGGCACCTATTTAGATGCCGGCCACGATTATAGAAACGTAACAGATTGCGGTGCCAATAGCTTAGATGCCTGGACAACTGGCGTTGATAATGACATCGATTTATCTACCCACGAAATTGGGCACATTGTAGAAGGAGCATCAAAGGGGGTTAAAGAATCGCCCGCCTTCGACATTTGGCACGACAGTAAGTGGATGGAAATTTATCAATATGATGTGTATTTGGGTTTGGGAAGAACTGCCGATGCACAACGCTGGTATAATAAAATGATGACCACAACCGATAGCTATCCGAAGGCAGGTACGCAATGGTTTAAAAATTGGTTTCTACCCATTTACGAAAACTATGGAAAAGCAAAAGCTTTAAACGGCTTCTTCACCTTGCTATCTCAAAATTTCCCTAAACAACAATTAACCGTTCAGAGTAAAAGCTATCAACAATACACCAGAAAGATGAACCTGGGTGAGTTTATTCACTTTTGGAGTGGTGCAGCTAAAGCCGATTTAGCCCCATTAGCGTTAACCGCTTTTGGAGCGAAAGACGAAAAAGGTGCAGATTGGGCACCCATGCTTGCTCAAGCAAAAAGAGATTTTCCAAACATTATTTATTAATTAATGCTCAATTTAGAGATTCCGTTATTTGGAATCTCTTTTTTCCGTTTATAAACACACAAAGAACAAAACCATGATTAAGAAATTTTTAGTATTCATTTTGTTGGCCTGCTCTTTTACCGCATTTGCGCAAAGAAACAGAGATTTTCAAATTGCGATTAACGACCCGGCGAATGTATTGGATGCCGAAACCAAAAGCAATTTAACCGCCGCATTTAACCTGCAATACCCAATATTTGCGAATGCAGATGGCTACAGAACAAAAAGAAGTGTAGTGTTGGAAGTGGCCAATCCAGAAACCGAAACCATCAAAGCAAAAGCAGGCGAAATTAAAGTAAACAGCGATTGGGTTAAAGGAAAATCTTTAAAAAAAATAAATAAGGAACTTTGGGCTGCGCTTGCAAAAAATTGGTCGTCATACAGTACCAATCAGCATAAAGGTTACAAACTTACCTTCATTAGCAAAGATCCAAATTTAGACCCCACGGTGAGACAAAACCTAATTGATACCTATTTCGAGATTTATCCAACTTTGGTGAAAACCTTCAACGAAAAATCTACACACGACGTGCTATTTGTGGTTGATACTGCCTATAAAGCGGTTGCAGAAGCCAGTGGAAACCGAATACTTTTTAGCGCAGGTTACATGAAAGCACATCCAACTGATATTGATGTAGTAACCCACGAAACCATGCACATTGTACAAGGTTACGGATATTCTGCCGGCCCCGTTTGGTTAACAGAGGGTATTGCCGATTATGTACGCTATAAATATGGTGTAGATAACGTAGGCTCTAAATGGAGCTTGCCAGCCTATAACGAGAAACAGAGTTACAAAAATAGCTACCGCATTACTGCTCGTTTTTTTGCTTGGTTGGAACAAAATGTAAAACCAGGCCTAATTGCGAAGCTCGATGAGCAATTGAGAGCACATCAATACACAGAGCAATCGTGGGTAACATTTACAGGCAAAACGGTCGATCAGCTTTGGGATGATTATGGGAAAAACCCATCCGTAGAATTAAAATACAGCGATAAGAAATCAAAATAACAATCATGAAAAAATATAAATTAATGCTCTCCCTATTTTGCCTCCTATTATTTTGTAAGGTACAAGCACAAAAAGAGCAGGTTATTACAAGAGGCGATTACACTTTGGTTTTTTTAGATAATTCCAATCTCATTGCTGAAGAATTGGGGCAAAAACTCATCAATACATTTTTTGAGGTTTACCCGAAAATGGTTGCTGATTATAATCCTTCTGCAAAAAAAAGGGTTACCCTTTCTATTGATATTAATTATCCAAGGGTGGCAATATCTGGCAATGGAAAGATTTTAATTGGTGCTGTTTGGATGCAGAAACATCCTGAGGATACAGATTTGGTAACGCATGAATTGGTGCACATTGTGCAGGATTTTAAAGCGCTCGGGCCAGAGTGGTTAATTGAAGGCCTAGCAGATTGTGGACGGTTTGAGTATGGACTTAACAATGCAGCGGCGGCATGGAGTTTGCCCTCGGTTCATCCTTTGCAAAGTTATAAAATAGGGTATAGGGTTGCAGCTAGATTTTTACTGTGGTTGAATAAGTATCAAGAATCAACAACTATTTTTCAGCTCAACACCGCTTTAAAGTACGATACATATTCTGAACAGACTTGGAAAGAAATTACAGGCAAAAGCCTCGACGAACTTTGGGCGCTTTACCTAAAAAATAACGATATAGATTAGCAATCATGTTACCTGAAATAAGGGGGTAAAGCATTATTTTTGGCATTTTAAAACAACAGCTACGCATGTTGCACCCCCAACAGCGCTAGTAAAAAAACGTTTATGAACGAAAAAGCATAAACATTGAGCGGGAAAGAGATAAATTTGATAACTGAGTAGATTGAGCAGATACCGTATTTTAATGAAAGAAGATAGTTTGATAAAAGAAGAAAATGAGCCAGTAGCACTCGGCGTAGATATTGGAGGCTCACACATCACAACAGGAATTGTAAACCTAAACGAAGGAACTTTAATATCAGAATCGATAAAAAGGAGTTTTATTGATTCTAACGGATCAGCAGAAAGCATTTTAACAGGTTGGGCAACCATCATTCAAGAATCTTTTAACAGCTATGATGGCACAGAGAAACGAATCGGGATTGCAATGCCCGGGCCTTTCGATTATGAGAAAGGCATTTCGTTAATAAAAGATCAAGATAAGTTTAAGGCGTTATATCAGGTTAATATAAAACAAGAATTGGCCATCCGATTAAATATCCAGACAGAGTGCATTCGTTTTATAAACGATGCGGCAGGTTTTTTACAGGGTGAGGTTTTTGCAGGTGCAGCAAAAGGAAATGCCAATGTAATGGGCTTAACTTTGGGTACAGGATTGGGATCGGCCTTTTGTATAGATTATGAAGCCACCGACGCAGGGCTCTGGGATTCGAGTTTTCTAAATGGCATTGCCGAAGATTATCTTTCTACCCAATGGTTTGTTAAACGCTATAAGCAACTTACCAATACAACCTTGCCTGGCGTAAAAGAACTGGTTGCTTTAGGGCCATCAAATCAAAATGCCATTCGGGTTTTTATGGAGTTTGGTAACCATTTGGCAAAATTTCTAATCCCGATAATTAAACAACATAAAATTGACATCGTAATTATAGGTGGAAATATTGCACAAGCGTTTGATGAGTTCTCACCAGAGTTGGTTGCAACCCTAAGAGGGAACAAAATCGAGGCCGCAATAAAAATTTCAGAACTCAAAGAAAATGCCGCTTTAATTGGTGCTGCGGGCTGTTGGGATGATACATACCAATCAATTAACGCCTAAAACAAAAATGTTATAAAAAAAAATTTCGATGTTTAGTAAAACGTTTTACATATTATATTTATTTTGCGGAACAATAAACTAACCAAAATCGAAAAATCACAGATTTAAATGAAAAAAATAATTTTCTCATGCGTTTTGGCAACGTTTGCTTGGTTGCCCTTCAAATCAGTAAAAGCTCAGGAAACCATTAAGAAAAATGGCTATACCCTTTCTTTTGAGAGCAACTTTGCAGGATTAGATCCTCAATTGAAAAAGCGATTGATCAAAACCTTTTTCGAAGTGTATCCTAAATTGGCTAAAGAATATAACCCATCTACCATGAAACAGGTTAAATTTTTTGTGGATACAAACTATAAAGGCGTAGCCGCAACCAGCGATGGTAAAGTAACCTTTAGCTCCATTTGGATGATTAATCACCCAGAAGATATTGACGTGGTAACCCATGAGGTAATGCACATTGTACAAGATTATGGCAGAAGTGTAGGTCCAGGTTGGTTAACCGAAGGCATTGCCGATTATGCTCGCTATAAATTCGGTGTAGATAATGCAGGTGCCGATTGGACTTTACCCGAATTAAAACCAGAGCATTCCTACAAAAACAGCTACAGAATTACAGCCAGATTTTTTGCTTGGATAGAGAAATACATTAAACCCGGCACCATTAAAGCCGTTGATGATTCCTTAAGAGACCATACCTATACCGCGGCCATTTGGACAAAACTAACAGGCAAAAACCTAGATGAACTTTGGAGCGATTACGTAAGCAACCCTTCACTAGAAAAATCAAAATAGAAACACATAAACTGAAATATACAAAATGAAAAAACTGTTCATCGCCTTATTAAGTTTTGCAGCTTCAACCAGCTTTGCACAAACTGTGGGCAAAATTACCGATCCGGTAGATTGGATAAACCCACTTATGGGTACGCAATCCAAACCAGATTTATCAAATGGCAATACATATCCGGCAATAGGCCTACCTTGGGGTATGAATATGTGGAGCCCGCAAACCGGAAAAAACGGCGATGGCTGGGCCTACGTTTACAACGCCGATAAAATTCGTGGGTTTAAACAAACCCATCAACCCTCACCATGGATGAACGATTACGGCGCTTTTTCAATTATGCCAGTAACAGGCAAATTAAAATTTACCGATGATGACCGAGCCAGCTGGTTTAGCCACAAGGCAGAAGTATCAAAACCATATTACTACAGCGTTTATTTGGCTGATGCCGATGTAACAACAGAAATTACCCCAACAGAAAGAGCCGCCCAATTTAGGTTTACCTTCCCAAAAACAGATAGCGCATTTGTGGTTGTAGATGCTCAAGATAGAGGCTCATACATTAAAATTATCCCAACAGAACGCAAAATTATCGGTTATACAACCAAATATGCACGCGGCCCATTGCCTAAAAACTTTAAAAACTACTTTGTAATCTATTTCAATAAAGATTTCAAACTGGCAAAAACTTGGGAAGACAAAAAACTTAACGATAAGGATTTAGAATTAACCGTAAACCACGCTGGTGCCGTAATTGGTTTTCAAACCGCAAAAGGCGAACAAGTAACCGCCAAGGTAGCATCTTCATTTATCAGTTTCGAGCAAGCAGAAATCAACCTCAAAAGAGAATTGGAAAATGATGGTTTCGATGCTACAAAAGCAAAAGGAAGAGCCGTTTGGAACAAAACTTTAAGTAAAATTGCTGTAGAAGGCGGCACAATCGATCAAACCCGTACCTTCTATTCTTGCATGTACCGTACCTTATTTTTCCCAAATAAATTGTACGAGGTAGATGCTCAAAACCAAATCGTGCACTGGAGCCCGTACACAGGCGAAGTAAAGCCTGGTTACATGTTTGCAGGAACCGGTTTTTGGGATACATTTAGAGCGTTATATCCTTTCTTAAACTTGGTTTATCCATCCATCAATAAGGAGATGCAGCAAGGCTTAATTAACGACTATAAAGAAGGCGGTTGGTTACCAGAGTGGAGCAGTCCGGGTTACGCCAACATTATGGTGGGTAACAACTCCGCTTCTGTAGTGGCCGATGCTTACATCAAAGGAATGCGTGGTTACGACATTAACACGCTATGGGATGCTGTTAAACATGGCGCCAATAATGAAGGACCAATGGACGCTGTAGGTCGCGATGGTGTTAAATATTATAATGAGTTGGGTTACGTTCCATTTGATGTTAAAAAGAATGAAAACGCGGCCAAAACCCTGGAATATGCTTACGATGACTTTACCATTTATCAATTGGGAAGAGCATTGGGTAAACCCGCATCAGAAATCGATATTTACAAAAAAAGAGCTATGAATTACAAAAACCTTTTTGATCCTGCATCTGGCTTAATGCGTGGCAAAAATCAAAATGGTACATTCCAAACGCCTTTTAGTCCTTTTAAATGGGGAGGCGCCTTTACCGAAGGAAACAGCTGGCACTACACCTGGTCTGTTTTTCAAGATGTGGATGGTTTAGCCAAACTAATGGGTGGACACGAAAAGTTCGTAACCAAACTGGATTCAGTGTTTTCAATGCCTCCTGTATTTGATGAAAGTGCTTATGGCGGTGTAATTCACGAAATTCGCGAAATGCAAATTGCAAATATGGGTCAGTATGCACACGGAAATCAACCCATCCAACACATGATTTATCTGTACAACTATGGTGGCGCACCCTATAAAACTCAATATTGGGTTAGAGAAACCATGAACAGAATGTATAAATCAACCCCAGATGGTTACTGTGGCGATGAAGATAACGGTCAAACCTCTGCATGGTATGTATTCTCAGCCATGGGCTTTTATCCAGTTACCCCTGCGACAGATCAGTATGTATTGGGTGCACCATTGTTTAAAAAGATAACCCTTACTTTAGAAAACGGTAAAACAGTAGTGATTAACGCAGGCGCAAATAGCGATAGCAATCGTTATGTACAATCGTTGCAGTTAAATGGAAAGCCGTATTCTAAAAACTGGATTAGCCATAGCGGTTTGCAAAATGGAGCGGTGTTAAACTTTAACATGACGGCAGCGCCAAACAAAACCCGAGGTTCAAATCCTGTTGATTTCCCATATTCGTTATCAACTGAAAAATAAAATCTATTTTCGGGTGGAGGAATGCTTCACCCGAAAATTTTAAGCTAAATATAATTAGTCATAACAGGCTAATAACAAACAAACCAAATATGAAATTGAACGTCTTAAAGGCGGGTTGCGTAACCATACTCTGGCTCAGCGGAACCTTACTGGCCTACAGCCAGCGCGTAGATCTTAAAGATCTTTCTGCATTTAAAAATCCCGCAAAATCATGGTCATTAGCAGGAAATGTTTTTGCCGAATTAAACAAAGAAAACACATTAAAAACCACAAAAGGCACAGGTATTCTGATCAATGAGTCGTCTGCAAAAAGCGCAGGGTCTGATTTATATACCAACACCGAATTTGGCGATGCTTTAATCGAACTTGATTATTTAACCGCAAAGGGAACCAATTCCGGAATTTATCTGCAAGGCAATTATGAAATTCAAATTGATGATGCTTGGGGTTTAAGAAATTCCACATCAGCAAATAATGGGGGCATTTACGAACGTTGGAACGACTCAAAACCTGATGGAGAAAAAGGATTTGGTGGTATTGCACCACGTCAAAATGCTAGCAAAGCACCAGGTTTATGGCAACACATTAAAATTGTATTTCAAGCACCAAAATTTAACGGAGCCGAAAAAGTTCAGAATGCAAAAATAATCAGTGTAGAGTTAAATGGAATTACCATACACGAAAATGTAGAATTGTTTGGCGCAACGAGAGGAGCAGCAGGCGCAGAAAAAGCCACCGGCCCATTGCGCCTCCAAGGCGATCATGGATCGGTAGCCTTTAAAAATATCGAGATTACACCGCTTACTCAAATGCCAAGAAACAATCAAGGTAATGATGATGATCCCATTTATGTAGATGCAACGAGCAACAACATGATCCGCAGCTTTATTGATGTTGTGCCAGGCGTGCGTTCGGTGCATGCAATTTCTGTAGGTGGCCCAGAAAAAGTAGCTTACAGTTACGATTTAGATAACGGCACCCTTTTACAAGGATGGCACGGCGGTTTTATCGATGCAACACCAATGTGGCACGATCGCGGTAACGGAACATCTCGTCCGCTAGGCAGCATTACCCGCCTAACCAAAAAACCAGTTTTAGCCATTGCACGCTTAGCCAGCGATAAAGATAAATGGATTCCGGATACAGCAGGAACAGGTTTTCGCACAAAAGGTTATGTGCTGGATAATCAAGAACGACCAGAATTTAAGTACATCATCTACGGCACAAATGTTACCGATGCCGTTAAGGTTATGGATAATGGCCAAGGTTTAAGCCGAGAAATTTCTGTAGATAAACCATCAAAAGATTTATATTTTCTTTTGGCTACGGCATCAAATGTAGAAGAAGTATCAAAAGGTTTATACCTAATTGACGATAAATCTTACTATCTACAATTCCCTGAAGGCGCCTCAAAACCGATAATTAGAGATGTGGATGGAAAGAAAGAAATTATTGTAGCCATTGGCACTAAGTTAACTTATGCCATTTTGTTTTAATCTGAATAATGATGAGATACACATTTAAAACACTAACGATACTTGCATTAAGTTTAAGTTTTTCTACACTTTTTGCACAAGAAACACCGAAAGAAGAAGATTTTTTCAGGATAAATAAAGTAAAAGTGCCCGAAGGGCCAATTTTAGAAGTGGGTGGCTTAGTTACCCTTCCAAATGGCGATTTAGGAATTTCTACCCGTAGAGGCGAAGTTTACATTGTACAAAACCCAACAAGCACTAAACCCTATTGGAAAAGATTTGCTTATGGCTTGCACGAAATTTTGGGTTTAGCTTATAAAGATGGTGCGCTTTACGTTGCACAACGAGGCGAATTAACCAAACTTATCGATAAAGATATGGATGGCAAAGCCGATGTGTATGAAACCGTTTATGCATGGCCTTTAAGTGGTCATTACCACGAATATAGTTTCGGGCCTAAAATAGCTGCCGATGGTACCTTTTTAGTAACTGCAAACGTTGCCTTTGGCGATGAAGAATGGTGGAGAGCCGAAAGCCGCGTACCCATGCGTGGTTGGGCAATGAACATTACAGAGGATGGGAAAATGACTCCTTATGCAGCAGGTTTCCGTTCGCCAGCAGGAATTGGTATGTTAGATAATCAATTTTATTATACCGAAAATCAGGGCGATTGGGTAGGTTCTGGTGGTTTATGGAAAGTAAACAAAGGCGATTTTATGGGGCACCCTGCAAGTTTACGTTGGACCAGCAGGTCAGATTCTCCAGTTAAGTTGCAATCCGATTTCTTCTATTCTAAAATGGATGAACGTCGAATCAAAAACGAACAAGGCCGTTACATCAAACCAGAAAATAGAGTTAACGAAACCTTCAAAACCCTTTTCGAAATGAAAAAGGAATTTCCAGAATTGCGTTTGCCAGCCGTTTGGTTGCCATACGGTATTTTAGGAATTTCTTCCTCTGAGCCTGTTAAAATTCCTGCCAATAGTTTTGGGCCATTTGCCGGACAAATCTTAGTGGGCGACCAAGGGATGAGTATCATTTCCCGAATTTTTATGGAAACCGTAAAAGGCGAGGAGCAAGGCGCATCATTCTTATTCCGCAAAGGTTTCCGATCAGGCGTTTTAAGGTTGGCATGGGGAACAGATGGTTCTTTATTCGTAGGCGAAACCAACCGGGGTTGGGGATCTGCAGGCGATGCCAATGAAGGTTTAGAAAGGTTGGTGTACAACAATAAAATTCCTTTCGAAATGAAAGCCGTAAGAGCAATGCCTGATGGCTTCGAAATCGAATTTACAAAACCTGTTGATCGTAAATCTGCCGAAGATTTGGCATCCTATTCAGCAGAAAGTTTCATTTACAAATATCACCCAGTATATGGTTCCCCACCTGTAAACACAGAAAAATTAAAAATATCTGGTGTTAAGGTTTCAGCCGATGGTTTAAAAGCCAGAATCATTGTTCAAAATCTTCGTCAATATTACATCCATACCCTAACCTTGGATGGCTTAAGATCGCAAGATGGTTTCTACTCATTAATTCATCCGGTTGCTTTTTACACGCTAAACCAAATTCCTGATGGAAATAAATTGTCGTTAAAGGAAGTGAGCACACGCAACTCTGAATCAGTACCAACAACATCTGCGGCAGCAAAAAAAGCCGCAACCCCAAAAGTGCCAGCGAAAGCACCAGAATCAAAAGTAGTAGCCGCAAAACCTGTTCTTGCCGCAGCAAAAGCCCCTACTTTTAAAGAAGTAGAAGGCCTGTTAACCAAAAACACATGTTTGGCCTGTCATAACGCAACAAAAAGGCAAATCGGCCCTCCATTTGTAGAAATCGCAAAAAGGAAGTATTCTGGAGATAAAATTTACCAATTGATTCACAACCCACAACCGCAAAACTGGCCGGGTTATTCAACAGAAATGCCACCAATGCCACAAGTAACCAAAGCAGAAGCTTTAAAAATTGCAGCTTGGATTAATTCTTTAAAATAAATATTAGTTAATTGTTAGTTTAGTGCGGTTGGTGGAAACACCGACCGTTTCTATTTAAAAAAATTGAAATGAAAAAAATCATATCTCTGATATGCCTTAGTATAATCTTCAGCTTTGCAGCGAATGCACAGCAAAAATTATCAGGAACAGTTAAAGACAGTAAAAATGTTGCCTTACCCGCAATAAGCATACAAATTTTAAATACCAACTTAAATACTACAACCAATGCCGATGGCAATTTCGAGTTTAATACGGTTCCAGCCGGCAAGCTCAGCATTCGGTTCTCTGCCATAGGTTATGCCACCACCATTAAAACCATTACCAACAATCAAAATTTAGATGTGGTATTGGCAGATGCCAACTTAAAGCTCGATGAAGTAACAGTTTTTGCACAAAAAACAGAGGAAAACATTCAGAACGTTCCTATGAGCGTTACTGCCTTATCAGCAACGAAAGTAAACGATTACCGCATTCAAAATACTCGTGATTTGGCCACCATCGTTCCCAATTTGTACAGCAGTAATCCGGGAGATGGTAGAAATGTAACTTCAATTAGGGGTATTGGCACAACTTCATACGACCCTGCTGTGGCAACCTATATTGATGGCGTAAATCAGTTTGGTTTAGATACTTACATTGCTTCCTTATTTGATATAGAAAGAATTGAGGTACTTCGTGGCCCGCAAGGAACGCTTTACGGAAGAAATGCAATGGGTGGCGTAATCAACATCGTAACTAAACAACCCACCAATAATACAAATGGCTTTGCTGGGATAGATATCGGAAATTTTGGCCAACAGCGTTACAGCGCAGGTATTCGTACCGCTTTAATTAAAGATAAATTATTTTTCGGCGCTGCCGGATTGTATAACAAACAAAACGGTTTTTACACCAACACGTTTAACAACTCTAAATTCGACAAACTGCATGGCTACCTGGGTAATTATTATTTAAAGTTTCAAGCCAGTTCTAAATTTGCCTTAACGTTAAATGTAAAACACAACGAAAACAGAAATAATGGCACATTTCCGCTCGCAGGTTCAGTAGAAGAGGCGCTTACAAATCCCTTTCAGTTAAATCAAAATGCCACCACACAAATGGTTGATAATTTGTTTAACACTTCTTTATCGGCAAATTATTCTGGAGATGCCTTCAATTTCTCATCGCAAACCGCCTATCAATCCAACTACAGATATTACACCCAACCCATCGATGGAGATTTTTCTCCCATTGATGGCGTTTCCATCATCAATAATTATGGTAAAGATTGGAACAAGGTACAGGTATATACACAAGAAATTAAATTCAGTTCGCCAGCTTCAAGTACATCCAGTTTCAAATGGCTTGCGGGATTGTACGGTTTCCACCAATACAATCCAGTAAAGCAGGGTACTTTTTTTGGAGCCGACGGCCCGTTACTTGGCGCACCATTCCCTAATGTAACCAGCTTAAATACCAATACAGGTAAGAGCTATGGTTTAGCCGCTTTCGGGCAAGTTTCTTACGCCTTAACGGAAAAGTTAGAGGCCACTTTAGGTTTGCGTTATGATTACGAACATAAGAAGCAAAGTGCTTTAGGCCAATTTTTAATGGATGGTATGGAGCCAATCACCACCCAGAACGATACCAGCTCGACAGCCAATTTTAAAGCTTTCTCACCGAAATTTACATTGGCCTATGCTATTACCGAAAACAACAACCTTTATGGTAATTACAGCAGAGGCTATCGGGCAGGTGGCATTACTCAATTGGGTTCAGATCCATCTGTTTTACCATTGGTTTCATACAAACCAGAATACAGCAATAATTTCGAAATCGGATCAAAAAATACCTTCCTCAATAATCTTTTAACCCTCAATGTTTCTGCATTTTATATTCGCTTAACGGATGCCCAAGTGCCAGTGTTAATTCTGCCAGATGCAGTCACCGTAACCAGAAACGCAGGTAAGTTAACCAGTAAGGGTCTTGAAGCAGAACTATCTGCCAAACCTTTTAAAGGATTTAATGTGGACTATAATTTCGGTTACACAGATGCAAAATATACCTCACTTCAGTTGCCACAAAACGGCGCAATTGCAAATTTAGATGGAAACAGACAATTATATACGCCAAACTTAACATCCATGTTGGCTTTACAATATAGTTATGAGGTAGATAAAACCTCTAAACTAAATTTGGTAGCACGCGGCGAGTGGGCATTTACAGGAAATCAGTTTTACGATTTAGGCAACAACATCCAACAAAAAGGATATAACCTCTATAACGCCAAGATTGGAGTTACACAAAAGCATTTCGATTTGTTTTTGTGGGGTAGAAATTTAGGCAATAGAACCTACATTGATTACGCCTACGATTTTGGAGCTGCGCATTTGGGTAACCCTAAAACATATGGTGTTAGCCTTATGGTAAGATTTTAAAAAAGAAATGGGGATTCCACTATTGCAGAATCCCCATCATCTAAATTAACGCTCTCATATACATAAACGTTCTAAAACCAAATTATTGCCCTGCACAATATTTTTTTAAAATATTTCTTCTTTGCAGCCCAATCTATTTCAACGTGATTTTCTATTGTGGCTGTTTGCTTCCCATAGCGCAAATTTGTTTATTTTTACTCCATGAGCACCATAGATAAAACCCAGCAAGATGCAGAAAAGCGAGTAGCAGCACTCGAAGCCGTAAAGTTGATTAAAAATGGAGACGTTGTTGGTTTGGGTACAGGAACTACAGCTACATTTGCCATAGAAGAAATCGGGAAGCAAGTAGCTAAAGGTTTAAAAATTACCGCCGCGGCAAGTTCTAAAAGAACAGAAGATTTAGCCAAATCTTATGGAATTCAAATGCTTGATCTTCAAACACTCGGTTCAATAGATATCAGTATAGATGGAGCCGATGAATTTACAGAATCGCTAAACCTAATTAAAGGAGGTGGTGGCGCATTGTTTAGAGAAAAAATCATTGCATCTCTAAGTAAAAACAGAATCATTGTTACCGATGCATCTAAAAAAGTAGCGCAGTTAGGCGCATTTAAAGTACCTATAGAAGTTATTCCATTGGCGCTGCAATATGTGATGGATCAGGTAGCCAAGCTTAATGGCACAAGCACCTTAAGGCTGTTAAATCAAAAACCATTTATTACGGATAACGGCAATTTCATTATCGATGCCGATTTTGGCTTAATTGCCCAAGCAGAACACCTTGCTGAAGCCTTAAACCAAATAGATGGTTTGTTGGCACACGGCCTTTTTATCGGACTAACCAATAAAGTAATTATGGCTGGCGGTAATGGAGTGGTGGTTTTCGAGTAGCAAAACCATTTAAGCCATGTTCGGTAACACACAGAACATAATTTTTTTTTGATTTCAGCGCCCTAATTACTACATTTAACAACACCAAATCATCCTATTTTTTTACGTCCCGGTTATCCCAACTTTAATTCCAATGGTCAGTCTCTTAACGACTTAGGACAAATTAAAAAAATAGAAAAAATGAAAAAATTATTGATTTTGGTAGCCCTGCTACTCACATTTGGATTTGTAAATGCACAAAGAATGTATAATGGGTCAGGAAAGCAAATTGGAAGAGTAGATGGCGACAGATACTATGATGGATCTGGAAGGCAAATTGGGCGAGTAGATGGCCAAAGAATATACGACGGTTCTGGAAGGCAGATAGGACGGGTAGATGCGGATAAGTTGTATGATGGATCGGGGAGACAGATGGGAAGGGTTGATGGGGATAGACTCTACAATAGTTCTGGCCGGCAAGTGGGTCGAATTGATGGCGATAGAGTGTATGATGGCTCTGGCAGACAAATAGGAAGAGCCGATGGATTAAAAAAAATGCAAATCATCCTATTCTTCTATTTTTATAGCTAAATCTTCGGCAATAAAGATTCGGTTTTTACGCCACGATAACCATCCGATGGAAGTACGGGCAAACTGGTTAGCACCAACGCAAAAGCATACGCATGCGTTAGAAGGGGCATATTTTCTCGTTTCTAAATTTTTAATGTGCAACCAAGCGAGTATAAGAAATCTTTTTCACCGACATTTTCCACCTTCAAAATTCTTTAAAATATTTTAACCGATAGTTTTATCTTACTCACCGATAAATCAATCATATTGAAGGAAAATCCATTCTCAAGCGTTGCTATTCATGCTACATTTGAATATAAAAACAAAACGTCATGGAAACCTTCATCAAAAAAAATCAAGCAGACAAACAATTAGGATTAGGCATTTTAGTCCTTGTTATCGGATCCGTTTTCTTACTCAGAACCATCGGACTTGATCTACCACATTGGATTTTAAGCTGGCACACGGTAATGCTTGGCGCAGGCTTATGGATGGGTTATCGCCGCAACTTTACGGGCGGAGGATGGCTAGCCTTAACCATCATAGGCGGCATATTCACACTTAAAGACATCACCATTTTCGATTTTGCCTTATCAAAAATTACAACAGCCGTATTTTTAATCGGTTTCGGATTATACCTAATCTTAAAACCTAAAACCCATCAAGTTTTCAATTCATCCTTCGAAAAGAAACCGGTTGATTTCACTACAACAAAAAACTAAAATTCTCAACTCCATCATATATTTAAAAGGAACAGTTTCAACGCTGTTCCTTTTTTTTGGTCTTTGTTGAGCTAAACCATAACGGTTAACCATACAGCTGAAAAAATAAAATAAAGTGTTAAAAATAGTTAAAACTAAAAATATAGTTGTTTTTTAAAAATTTCGATGGTAAATATTATTAACTTTGATGTGTTATAAATAAATCAACCCAACCAAACACCTCATAAATACATGAAAAAGAGTATTTTATTTCTTGTTGCATTGCTATTTTCTACAGTAGCATTTTCACAGAACGTAATCAGTCTATTTAAAGGAGCAAACGATTTTTTTGCATTAATGCAAGAAGAAAAATTTGCCGATGCACGCGGATACTTTGATGAAAATATGAAATCGAAAGTAACCGAAGAAAATTTAAAGCAACTCTGGGTAGATATCAGTGCAAAGTTAGGGAAAGCTGAATATCTAGATGCTATTCAAAGTAAAACCCAAGGAGAATACTTTTCCGTAACGGTAGAAGGAAAATTTGCGAACGGAAGCCAAAACTTCTTAGTAGGTTTTAATAAAGAACAAAAAATTGTTGGTCTATTCTTGGTACCCGCACAAACCGTAAAAGACTATTTAAAACCCGCATATGCCGATACCAATTTATACACCGAAAAATCAGTATATCTCACCTCAGGGAAGCATCAGCTTGCAGCAATCATTACCACACCAAAAAACATTAAAAATTTCCCTGTAGTGGTTATGGTACACGGTTCTGGTCCTGCCGATATGGATGAAAGCGTTGGCGCAAACAAACCTTTTAAAGATTTAGCTTTAGGGCTTGCTAGTAAAGGAATTGCATCATTACGTTACGTTAAAAGAACTTTAATTTATGCCAATGAGTTTAGCGGAGCATTTACCGTTAAAGAAGAAGTTATGGATGATGCCGTTGCGGCAGTAGAATTGGCAAAAACCATTGCGAACGCCGATTTAAAAAATATTTATGTGTTTGGACATAGCTTGGGCGGGATGTTGGCTCCAAGAATTGCCACGCTCTCACCAGATTTAAGCGGCATTATTTTAGCCGCAGCACCAGCCAGAGCTTTTACAGATATGGTGATTGACCAGAACAAATATATGTTTGCCTTATCCAAAGATACGACTGAGCTGAATAGAAAAAGACTCGATACTGCAATTATGGACATCGAAAAAAGCAGAATAAAACAATTGGGTAAAACCATTAAACCCGACTCTGCAATTTTAGGATTACCAGCAAGTTACTGGATCGATTTAAACAATTTCGACCAAGTTGGTACCGCCAAAAAACTAAGCAAGCAAAGAATTTTCGTCATCCAAGGGGGCAACGATTTTCAAGTAACTAAAACGGATTTCGATATTTGGAACAACGCTTTAGGCAAAAAGAAAAACGCTAAGCTTAAATACTATCCAGAATTAAACCACTTGCTAAGCCCACAAACCGAAAAAGCAAGCGCAGCACAATACCAAATTCCGGTAAGTGTTTCGGAAACTTTAGTTAACGATTTAGTCGCCTTTATCAAAGAGAAATAGAATACATCGTTTTATAATTTAGGCCTAAATATTTAAGTACGCAGCGGCTTGGCAAGATGCCATCAAGAAGCAATCTTCCACTCAATTCGTTGTATAGAAAAGGTTAGGTAAAGCAGGTTCCTGTGCTTTAATGTTAGTACAGTCCCGCTTTACCTCCAAGCACAATGAAAAATTGTGGCTTTCCGTTCAATCGGGTTTGGAGCAGTTACATTAGTGCTACAATTTTGGCTTCCATGTTTGGTGAATCATCAACATCACGTCTATCAAATCCCACCTTTCAAACAACTGTGACTTCGTAAAATCCTATTGCAAATCTCGAAAAGCTTTTGGCAAGTTTGTTATGGGGCAGGAGTCAATAACCAATCATTTCCCAAACAAATCATAAATTATAAGGTTTAAACTGTAAGAAACTATTAACGTTAATACAAAATCTTATCAATTTTATGGCCAAGGAAAAAATAACTTTCAAAGGAATTTGGGGCATTTTAAAAGCATCATTCACTGGTTTCGGAGACCACAAAGTTACTAAGCTAAGTGGTTCACTAGCCTATTACACCGTATTTTCGATGGCACCTTTGTTAGTTGTAATCATCTCACTTTGTGCAATATTTTTAGGTAGGGAAGCCGCAGAAGGACAAATTTATAGTCAATTGGATGGCTTTTTAGGCAAGGAGAGTGCATTACAACTTCAGCAAATTATAAAAAATGCTTCTTTAAACGGTAAAGGTACAGTCGCATTTACCATTGGCCTAATTACGCTTCTGGTTGGTGCAACAACTATTTTTGGCGACATCCAAGATTCTATAAATACCATCTGGGGATTGAAACCTAAGCCGAAAAGAGGCTGGTTAAAAATGCTACAGAATCGGTTCCTTTCTTTTTCGGTCATTATCAGTTTAGGCTTTGTACTATTGGTTTCTTTAGGGGTAACAACCATTTTAGATACCTTTAGTAAAAGCTTACAAATGCGATATGCAGATGTTTCAGTAATTGTATTTTATGTACTTAACCAAGTGGTTACGCTGGCTGTAATCTCATTAATTTTTGGAGTAATCTTTAAAGTTTTACCAGATGCCATTATTAAGTGGAGAGACGTTATCGCCGGATCAGTGGTCACCGCACTACTGTTTATGGCAGGCAAGTTTGCCATATCGCTTTATATTGGCCAAAGTAATGTGGGCAGTACCTATGGCGCAGCTGGTTCATTAGTTGTGGTACTTCTCTGGACCTATTATTCCTCGATCATTTTATATTTTGGAGCAGAGTTTACGAAGGCCTATGCAGTAGCGTATGGATCAGAAATTTTCCCATCGCACTATGCCGTAACCACAAAAGAAGTAGAAATTGAAACCGGAAATAATTCAATTCAAGATAACCACCCTGGAATTGAGAAATAGCATTATTCACCCCAAGCGGTAATAACTAGTTTTCTTTGGCCACCATAATTACGATGTTCGCAGAGGTAAATGCCTTGCCAAGTGCCCAAAGCCAATCTTCCATTTCTGATCGGGATGCTTACTGAACTGCCAAGCATAGCCGCTTTTAAATGAGCAGGCATATCGTCTGATCCCTCATAATCATGTTCATAATCAGGATCATTTTCTGGAACAGCTTTGTTAAAGAACATTTCGAAGTCAACCCTAACCGTTGGGTCGGCATTTTCATTAATTGTGAGGGATGCCGAAGTATGCTGTATAAAAACTTGGCACATGCCAATTTGAATGTCTCTAATTTGTGGTAAAGCATTTAAGATTTCTTCCGTAATTAAATGGAAGCCACGCCTTCTTTCCATTAAGGAAATTGCTTGTTGGTACATCTTCATAATTTGTGGTGCTATTTAGTAATCCAGCCAATTTCCATATTCTCATTGTTTATCAGCTGGTAATTGCCAAAGGTACCTAAAACGCTAACCGTTTCGCCTTCCCTCAAATTTAATTTTTTTGGTGCTAAAGAATCTGGACGATTGTATAATGTAGTTTGATTAGCCTTAATTTTTAATTGCTTTAAAGGTTTGGTGGTTTGAGATAGATCAGCGTTTTTGATAAAGCCTACCCGGCCATCTGGTAACTCACTTTTATAAAAGTTGCTGCTTGCCGCATTTATGTTTACAATTGTACCTGTGGGTAGTGAAGATATAACATTCGCTTGAGCGGATGCATTAGCATATAACTTTACAACAGAAACGGTCCTTAATGTTTTATTTAAGTTAGTCAGTGATGCTGATATGGCAGCAGGTGTTTTCGATACAGGGTTGATGAATGGAAGTGGATTTACCGCACCGCTAAATTCATAAATGCCAAAGTGTAAATGAGTAGGCGTTGTTTTAGCATTACCGGTATTGCCCATTAAACCTAAAGTATCGCCAATTTTAACTTCTTGCCCTTCAATTGCAATTTGTTCATCTAGGTGGGCGTAATAAAGGGTGTAGTTTTTGCCCTTCGGGCGAAGCCAAACCACTTTGCCACCCAAATTATTTTCATTTACACGTGTCACCGTACCCTCCGCAATGGCCAATACAAGGCTTCGAAAGCGACCAAAAATATCTACACCTTCATGCTTTCTGGCATTATCGTCTCTTCCATCGCCCCAATAGCTCTTAATACTACTACTGCTTTTCGATGAGGTCGGGAAAGCCAAAGATGGTCCTGTTGTTATTTCCAGCGTATATTCAACACTCTGTAAAAGCTCAGGCTGTAGCCTCACCAAATAATCTCCACTCTCATCAATGTCAAACTGAATATTGTTTCCAAGCGTATCTCTTGAAGCCAATAATTTTGGGGTGTTTGTATTGGCTAAAAGCCAAAAATCTACATAAACCATTGTACCCTTGCTTGGTTTTTGGCTCAAGGAAATGTTAATCTTTTGCCCTTTTACAGCATTAAAACGGTAGGTAGCAACTGGTACTTTTTCTGCGGCAAAGTATCCTGTCTCTTTAAAGGGTATGGTTATCGATACAGGTTTCTGCAATCCAATTTCTGCCGATTGAATCCAGGCACTACCCATGGCTGTTTTATCTAAGCCAGCACTAATGAGTTTTCTCTGATAGGCTTCATGAGGAGAAGCCGCTTTAAATAGATTTACTGTGCCTGCCTTACATGCAAAGAGCGATAAAATACAAAGCAAGCTACAAAGTTTAAAAAGATGATCTCGTTTTTGCATACTTAACGTTAATCTTTATTCAATCTGTTTAGTACAGCAGCGGTAACCAATCCACCAATTAAATACCAAGAAACTGTTAATATTTTGGTTTTATCCGTTCTGGTAACGGGCGCATCATCTAAGCCCAGTTTACTAGGTAAACTTATCGCACCGAAACCAGCAGTAAGTCCGGCTAAAGCACCCTTTAAATAAACATTCTTATCCTTTCCATAACCAATCGCGCTGAAATAGAGGCTATTGCTTACCAAATCGCTAGCCAAGGTTGCTAGATATAGATGATCGCCGGTGGGTGCGCTTAAATTCATTTTGTGTAATGATTTAGATAGCGCTTCCTCACCAATTCGATGCACTTTTGGAGCGTCTTTATCAAACCTTCTAACGGTTTCGTGCAAAATGTTTAGTGCAGCAGCGCCCGCAAAATCTGCTAATAGTGCTTTTAATATCCTCATGCTATTAAAAGCTACTTAAAGCTTAAATTGTTTTAGAGAAAGTTAAAAACCAAATGGTTATACATTTAAGCGCCCTACAAAAAGATATTCAAAAAGCAGTATAAAATTCAAGATTCATTCCCTAATTAAGGATGGTATAAATATATTTGCAAAGGTTTGATTTGAAATCATAATCTATCCAAATATTTTACATCTCTAATCCAATATAATGAATAATCATTTCGAAAGTCGGTATGCTCAAAGTCCAAAGGAAGTTAAACACATGGATACGGCCAGCTTGCGCGAAAACTTCTTAATTGAAAATGTGTTTGAACCGAACCAAGTAAACCTAACCTTATCTCACTTTGATCGCTATATTGTTGGAGGGGCAATGCCAGTAAACCAAAAGCTTGAGCTTCCAAATCCGGATGATTTAAAAGCAAATTATTTTTTAGAAAGAAGAGAGCTCGGTATCATCAATGTAGGCGGTACAGCCATCGTTACGGCTGATGGCGTAGCATATGAACTCGCTTACAAAGAAGCATTGTATATTGGCAAAGGTACGCAGTCCGTTTCATTTGAATCTGCCGACCAAAACGAACCCACTAAATTGTACATCAACTCGGCCCCAGCCCACCATAGCTACCCAACCAAAAAAGTAAGCAAAGCTGATGCGGAAATTGTAGAACTAGGAAGTCCAGAAACTGCAAATCATCGGATAATTAATAAACTCTTGGTAAATAGTGTTTTACCAACCTGCCAATTGCAAATGGGCATGACCGAATTAAAATCGGGCAGTATCTGGAATACCATGCCTGCACACACGCACGATAGAAGGATGGAAGCTTACTTTTATTTCGAAGTTCCGCAAGGACAAAGTGTGTGTCATTTTATGGGACAACCGCAAGAAACGCGTCACATTTGGATGCAGAACGACCAAGCCGTAATTTCGCCAAACTGGTCTATCCATTCAGGCGCAGGTACCAGCAATTACACCTTTATTTGGGGTATGGCAGGAGAAAATCTCGATTACGGCGATATGGATCATTGTGCGATTACCGAATTGAAATAATTTATACGAGATTACTCCAGGTTTTAGCTTTGATCATTCCGAGCTTGTCGAAGAATATTCAAAAGTTTCGATACCATCATCATTCAACTTAAAAAAAATGTCAAAAATATTTGATTTAGCAGGTAAAACTGCCTTAGTTACAGGTTGCAAAAGGGGGATTGGCAAGGCAATGGCTTTGGCATTAGCCGAAGCAGGAGCTGATATTATCGGCGTTTCTGCCAGTTTAGAACTTCAAAATAGCCGTGTAGAGCAAGAAATTTTGGCCTTAGGCAGAAAGTTTTATGCTTATCAATGTGATTTTAGCAACCGAAATGCCACATTATCCTTTGCGAAACAAGTCAAAGCCGAGCATCCCGTAATCGATATTTTGGTAAACAATGCAGGAACCATTTTGCGCAAGCCCATTGCCGAACATCCAGACGAATATTGGGATGAAGTAATTGAGGTAAATCAAACCGCACCCTTTATTTTAACGCGAGAAATTGGCAGAGATATGGTTGGAAGGGGGGCAGGAAAAATAATTTTTACGGCATCACTTCTCTCTTTTCAGGGTGGAATAACTGTACCAGGTTACGCAGCAAGTAAAGGTGCAATTGCTTCTCTAACAAAAGCTTTTGCTAATGAATGGGCATCAAAAGGTGTTAATGTAAACGCCATTGCGCCAGGCTACATCGCTACGGATAATACTTCGGCCTTAAGAGAAGATCAAGAAAGAAGTGCTTCTATTTTGGCCCGCATCCCAGCAGGAAGATGGGGAACTCCGGAAGATTTTAAAGGACCAACACTTTTCCTGGCCTCATCGGCAAGTGATTACGTTCATGGAACGATATTGACTGTGGATGGCGGTTGGATGGGAAGATAATTAATCTTTTATTTTGAAATCAAAAAAGACCGATGTCGGAGGTTGGAAAAGATAAATTCCCTTGCTTCAAACATCGGTCTTTTTGTACGAATATGGTCCTCAGACTACCAACCTCGGACTAATAAAGATTATAAATCTCTTTAATGTCCTTCAATATCCCATCAAAATCAATTTTTAGGTCGATTAATTTCCCTGTTCTAATATCAAATACCCAACCATGCACCGTTAGGCCACGTAGCGTAATCGCTTCTTGAACGGCAGCTGTTTTAAGCAAGTTCACACATTGTTCTTGAACATTTAATTCCACCAATCTGTCGTAACGCGCAGCCTCGTCTTCTATTTGGCTAAGTTCATTTTTGTGGATGCGATACACATCGCGAATGTTTCTGAGCCAAGGATTTAAAATGCCCATATCGGCTGGTTGCATCGCTGCCTTAACCCCCCCACAATTATAGTGGCCGCATACAACAATATGATTAACTTTCAAATGACGCACGGCATAGTTTAAAACCGTCATTACATTTAAATCTACATTGTTAACCAAGTTAGCAATGTTGCGGTGAATAAAAGCCTCACCAGGCTTAATGCCCATCAAATCTTCGGCGGTCACTCGGCTATCAGAGCAACCGATATATAAAAATTCTGGACTTTGCCCCTTGGCTAAATTTGTAAAATAATCCGGATCTATCGCCAACTTATCAGCGATCCATTGATCGTTATTCTTAAATACTTCTGCTACATTCATTTTAATTAAGCTGTTGTTTTTGTGTTTAACATAATATGATGAGGTGTAATTTGAGCGGTTATTCTGCCATAAAACTAAAGAAAGTTTTCCTGATTTCTACCAATTCTTCCTCCCTTATCGTTTCATTAACATTAAAGTAAATATGGCCTTTAAAGTTCATTTCTAAGTAATTTGCAGTCATGTAAAAGGGAGTTGTAAAGCCATCTGGTAAACTTGCATCGGTGCCAACAGCAATCAATTTCATAGTTTTGCCTTTTAGGTTTCTTCCAACTTCCTGATTGAGGGTAACCCAATCGGTAAGGCGATCGAACAAAGTTTTCATCCGTCCACTCATCGAGTACCAATAAACGGGTGTTGCAAAAATGATGTGCTTGTGGTAGAGAATTTCTTTGCCAAATGTTTCGAACTGATCTTCGTTCGGATAACTATTATTGTAATTGTAAGGAAGGAAATAATGTTCAACTAAATTGATTTGTGTGTGGTCAATACCTTCTAAAAGTTTGCTTAAAAATTTTTGTGTATCGCCGTTCAATCTAGCACTCCCATTAATAATTAAGATTTCTGACATATCACATCAAATTATATATCTTTAACAAAAGGATTCACCAAAAGTTGATTTTAAATGAAAATAGCCGATAGGTGATGAAATAATTATCATTCTTTGGTGTTTTTGTATTTTTTATCTTGTTGTAAATCAATGTTTTAGTAATTATCTCAACTTATTTTAACTTTTTTTAACGCTCCATGCAACCATTGTTTGTAAACGCTCATCTTCTATATACAAACGCACAATGAAATTGACCCTACGCTATACCATAAACGATTTGATGCAAGGCTGCAAAGCCGGCGACCGAAAGATGCAAGAGCTGCTTTACAAGCAAACCGCATCAAAAATGTTGGCCGTTTGTATGCGATACGCAAAAGATAGGATGGAAGCTGAAGATATTTTGCAAATGGGTTACATTAAGGTCTTTCAGAAAATCGACATGTACAAAGGGGATGGTTCTTTCGAAGGTTGGATTAGAAGAGTAATGGTGAACACGGCGATAGAAAGTTACCGCAAAAATTTACGCAGTTTAAATGTGGTAGAAATTGATGAAGCCTACGAGCAACCCTCTACCGGCTTTGATTTCGGAACTCTGGGTATGCAGGATTTAATGAAGGTAATCCAAAAGCTAGCAGATGGATACAGAATGGTTTTCAATATGTATGTTATAGAAGGTTATTCGCACAAAGAAATTGGAGAAACACTTGGTATTTCAGAAGGCGCAAGTAAATCTCAACTATCTAGAGCAAGGGCGATTTTAAAAGAAGAAATTATAAAAATGGAGGGATTTGGTTATGCAACCTATACAGGATAAGGATTTTGATCAATTGTTTAAAGATGCTTTTGCGGATGCAGAAGTGGCACCATCGAGAGATTTATGGAGCAGTATTGAAAGCGAGATTGAGCCGAAGAAAAAAAGGATGTTGCCAATTTTTTGGTTATCAGCCGCTGCGGTTTTGTTAATGGCTACCGTGGGCTTTTTAGTTTATCAACAGCAAGAAAGCCAACCAAAACAACTTGCAAATAACATAGAACCAAAAAAGAATCAACCGATTACCGACAATAAAGCATCTATTGATGCACCAAAAACGGTTGTTGTACCCGCAGAAGAAGTAGCTACAGTTATTAAGGCGTCTGCAAAACCAGCTGGAGCAGTAGTAAAAACAAAAATGGGCAACGATGTTCAGCCTTTTGAAAAGAAAAAAATGTTTACTGCGCCTGAAATGCAAAAACAGGAAAGCACAATTGCAAAAGTAGAACAACCTAAACAAGAACTTATTAAGAAAAAAATTGAAGAAGCCATTCAACAGCCTAGCGCAACGGTAATTGCGATGGTAGAAACACCGGCAGAAGATGTAATTAGTGATGACGACCAAAGTAATAAAGCCATTCGTAATGTTGGCGATGTGGTAAACCTAATTGTAAATAAAGTAGATAAAAGAAAGGATAAGTTCATTCAATTTCGTACCGATGATGATGACTCTTCACTTTCATCTATAAATATTGGGCCTTTTAAATTTGGTAAAAAGAATAAAAAATAAATAGAATTTTAGGATTTGAAAAGCTAAGACAAAAACCATTCAATCCATCAAAATTCAAACCATTCACTCATTCAATAATTCCATCATTCAAACATTCACTCATTCAAAACCACACACAAATATGAAACATCTAATTTTTACAACACTTTTGGTAAGCGGGCTTGCCGGTGTTATGGCTCCAAGTGCTTTTGCGCAACAAGATACTACAGCAAAAGATACAGTAATTAAAAAGAAAAAAAACATCAAATTTTCGGTAACTCTTAACGGTGGCGAAAGCAAAAAAACTGATTCAGCGGTTAATGCAGCAAAAAAGGGTCGTTTTGTTGGAGGAATTACTTTTACCAGAGTAGATTTGGGTTTCTCTAGATTAGTGGATAATGGCGATTTTAACCTCTCCCCAAATAATGAATTTTTAGATTATAAAGGTGGTAAAACCAGCACATTCTCCTTTGATGTTTTACAATTTGGATACCGTTTCAACTCTAACTTTAAAATTTATGTTGCAGGCGGTTTCGATTGGACACTGATTCGTTTGAGGGACAACATTACCATTCAGAAAAATCAACCAACGTTAACCTACGTTAATGAAAACGTAGCCTTTTCTAAAAACCGTTTCTCAAGCAGTTATGTACATATCCCATTAAACTTTGAGTTCCGTACGAGCGAAATTAAAAAAGGCAACAGATTTTACTTCATTTTAGGCCCTGAAGTTAGCTTTTTGCTAAATGGAAAGGTAAAACAGATTAGTGAAGAGCGTGGAAAAGAAAAACAATACGATAGCTATCATTTCCAATCGGTTCGTTACGGAGGAACATTGAGGTTTGGTTACGGCGGTTTAGGTTTGTTTACCAAATACTATTTCAACGATATGTTTACTACGCCAGCACAAGCCGGATTAAAAAACATGAGTTTCGGTGTAACCTTTGGCTTAAATTAATAAACAGCAACACACATAAAATGAAATCCTGTTTCGGTTAGGCGGAACAGGATTTTTTTTTAAAAGTTTCTAAAAAGATGCTCTGTGTTAAATCACTTAAATTAGTTTTAAATTTTAGGTATTTCCCTTCCCTCATTTTGGCTAATTCTTTTTTATAATCGTAATCTTCTGTAAGTTCTACTCTGATAAATCGTATAAAATAGATTTTACAATAGATGATCTCTCTCCTTTAGTCTTTTTGCTTTAGCCTTTCACCTTTGGTCTTTCCCCTTTAGTCTTTTTGCTTTAGCCTTTCACCTTTGGTCTTTTTGCTTTAGTCTTTTCGCTTTGGTC
Organism: Pedobacter yonginensis; assembly: GCF_003173595.1. GTDB lineage: Bacteria > Bacteroidota > Bacteroidia > Sphingobacteriales > Sphingobacteriaceae > Pedobacter > Pedobacter yonginense. The sequence goes on along the minus strand of NZ_QGNZ01000003.1, from coordinate 249,123 downwards.
TTTCTCCTTTGGTCATTTACCTTTATATTTACAAAGTGAGCGATACCATAATCAGTGTAAAAAAATTAACTAAGCAGTACCAGTCAGAACAGGCTGGAGGCGTTAAAAATATCAGTTTTGAAATCAATAGGGGAGATGTTGTTGCCATTATTGGCGAGAGTGGAAGTGGAAAATCTACCTTATTGAAATCGATTTATGGATTATTAAAAACAGATGATGGCGAAATCTATTTCGAGAACGAAAAGGTAAAAGGGCCAGACGAACAACTCATACCAGGGCATAAGCAAATGAAAATGGTTACCCAAGATTTTTCATTAAACATCTATGCCAAGGTTTATGATAACATCGCATCGCAACATTCCAATACCGACCTAAAAACCAAAGCCGAAAAAACTTTGGCCATTATGGAGCATTTGAGGATCCTTCCACTTCAGAACAAGAAGATTATCGAGCTAAGCGGAGGTGAGCAACAACGTGTCGCGATTGCCAAAGCCATGGTTGCTGATACCAAAGTTTTGCTTTTAGATGAACCATTTAGTCAGGTAGATGCCTTGTTAAAAAACCAGCTACGAGCAGATATTAAACGTGTAGCTTCAGAAACAGGTGTTACCGTAATCTTGGTTTCTCACGATCCGGCAGATGGTTTATTCTTGGCAGATCAACTATTGATTATCAGGAACGGGATTCTTCTTCAAACGGGTAAGCCCGCAGATATTTATCAAAACCCAAAGCATGTGTACACCGCACAGATTTTAGGCAATGCCGTTGTGCTGCCTAGATTAGAAGCAGAAAAACTCGGACTTAAAACCTACAAGGAGTTTGTGGTTTTTTATCCCGAATGGGCAGAAATGAGCAATAGCTGGAACAGCAGGCGCTATGAGGTTAAGGATGTTTATTACAAAGGGTTTTACGATGAATTGTTGCTCGAAAGAAATGGCGTGAGTGTAAGGGCCCTGCAACTCAATAGGGGGGTACATAAAAAGAATGACTCCGTTCAGTTGAACATCAATCGCTTCTTAGAGTTTTAATTGTAATTATATAAAATCAAATTTGTTATAAAGGTTATAAGTATAGTTATAACTTTTTCATAACTGTATCGAGTAGCCTTAAAGCTTGAAGGGGAAACAACAATTAAACGCGAATTCGGGAACCTGCTACAGGCTGCTGATAATTACCCCAAATATGTAACTACAAATAGCGAATTTAATGGAAATAGCTACCGAGGAATCAAACCTATTTATGTTCGAGATTTTCTAATGTGGGAGCAATAAAAAAACGACTCCGTTCGGTGAACATCAGTCGTTTTTTAGAATTTTTTAGAGGTGGGACGATTTAATCTGTAGCAATAAGTACAACTTTAATTCTTACAGAAGATGTAGGTCTGATTGGCGCTCTATTTTGCAAGTCAGAACTCTGAATGTCGATAGATAATCCACCAGGGTAAACCTCATAGCTGTAAGCATCTACGTTGTAAACAAATGGCAATTGAATGTAACTGGCGCCATTGTTATAAGAAATGTAAACCAATGTACCTTCGTTATCAACATGGTAAGCATCAATAGCAGAAATCGCTAAATCAGCAGAGTAGGTTTGTCCGTTGGTACTTAAAACCCATTGGTTGGGGGTTACATCTCTAACAACAACAATGTTCTGTGCACTTTGAACGATAGTATCTTTTTTGCACGATGCCAAACCTAGTGTGGCAATGCAAAGCATTAAAATAGTTAACTTTTTCATGTTATTTGGTGTTTATTTGTGTGTATAGTTTGCATATACAAAACAACTGCCAAAAATTCTGATAAACACAAGATGGATTGATATTTGTTTAAATTAGAATACACAATATTGAAATTTGAATTAATTCCCTCAATATGAGAATCATTTTTAGAATCTTACCCTGGATTATTTTAGTTGTTGCAGGCTATTTATTTATCTCGAAAAAGTTTAGCATTAATACTTCTGTAGAAAGTAAACATCAGCTTTTGGTTGAAAAGATTGAGGCTATAGGTAAATTAGAGCTTGTTCGGTACCAAATTAGCGATGTTTTAGAGCACAAAAGTAAAACTGATTTTTTGCCTGAGGCAAGTGTTTTGCTAATTGTTAAAGCAGAAGCAGTGGGTTGTATCGATCTTACAAAAATTAGTCGTGAGGATATAAACATTGATGCGGATACAGCTGTAGTAAATTTGCCACAACCAGAAATTTGTTACGTTAAAATTGACCATAAAAATTCCCGGGTTTACGATACGAAGATGGCATTCTTCCGCGAAGCGGGATTAGTTGATGAGGCGTACAAAGCCGCCGAAAGGCAAGTAAGCGCCGAAGTAAAGAAATCGAGCATTTTAACCCAAACCAAAACCAATGCAACTACGGTTTTAAAACCGATTATTGAGGGATTGGGATATAAGAATGTGAGGTTTACGTTTGATTAAATATGGATGGGTTTTGCCGCTAAGTAGATTCTGTATTTCCGTGGCAATTCAAAAGTTAAAAATATAAGCCACCTAAGATACCTAAGAGCACCTAAGAACAGTAAGCGTAGTCGTCAGTCGTTAATATTCTTCTGTGTATTCCGTGCTTCCGTGGCAATTCAAAAGTTAAAATTAAACCATCTAAGATACCTAAGAGCACCTAAGAGCACCTAAGAACAGCAAGCGTAGTCGTAAATCAATAATATTCCTCTGTGTATTCCGTGCTTCCGTGGCAATTCAAAAGTTACAAATATAAACCACCTAAGATACCTAAGAGCACCTAAGAACAACAAGCGTAATCGTAAATCAATAATATTCTTCTGTGTATTCCGTGCTTCCGTGGCAATTCAAAAGTTAAAAATATAAACCACCTAAGATACCTAAGAGCACCTAAGAACAGCAAGCGTAGTCGTTAATCAATAATATTCTTCTGTGTATTCCGAGCTTCCGTGGCAACTCAAAAGTTAAAATTAAACCATCTAAGACACCTAAGAGCACCTAAGAACGGCAAGCGTAGTCGTAAATCAATAATATTCTTATGTGTATTCCGTGCCTCCGGGGCAATTCAAGAGTTAAAAATATAAACCACCTAAGATACCTACGAGCACCTAAGAACAGTAAGCGTAGTCGTAAATCAATAATATTCTTCTGTGTATTCCGAGCTTCCGTGGCAATTCAAAAGTTACAAATATAAACCACCTAAGATACCTAAGAGCACCTAAGAACAGCACGCGTAGTCGTAAATCAATAATATTCTTCTGTGTATTCCGAGCTTCCGTGGCAATGCAAAAGTTAAAATATAAACCACCTAAGATACCTAAGAGCACCTAGGAACAGCAAGCGTAGTCGTAAATCAATAATATTCTTCTGTGTATTCCGTGCTTCCGTGGCAATGCAAAAGTTAAAATTAAACCACCTAAGATACCTAAGAGCACCTAAGAACAGCACGCGTAGTCGTCAGTCGTTAATATTCTTCTGTGTATTCCGTGCTTCCGTGGCAACTCAAAAGTTAAAATATAAACCACCTAAGATACCGATAAACCACCTAAGATACCTAAGAGCACCTAAGAACAGCACGCGTAGTCGTCAGTCGTTAATATTCTTCTGTGTATTCCGTGCTTCCGTGGCAACTCAAAAGTTAAAATATAAACCACCTAAGATACCTAAGAGCACCTAAGAACAGCACGCGTAGTCGTCAGTCGTTAATATTCTTCTGTGTATTCCGTGCTTCCGTGGCAACTCAAAAGTTAAAATATAAACCACCTAAGATACCTAAGAGCACCTAAGAACAGCACGTGTAGTCGTAAATCAATAATATTCTTCTGTGTATTCCGTGCTTCCGTGGCAACTCAAAAGTTAAAATATAAACCACCTAAGATACCTAAGAGCACCTAAGAACAGCACGTGTAGTCGTAAATCAATAATATTCTTCTGTGTATTCCGTGCTTCCGTGGCAATGCAAAAGTGAAAATTAAACCATCTAAGACACCTAAGAGCACCTAATAACAACAAGCGTAGTCGTAAATTATTAATATTCTTCTGTGTATTCCGTGTTTTCCTTGTCAAATTTAAAAAAGTACATTATTTTGAAGCCAGCTGGAAAATACACTGAGGTGTACTATATTCGGTGTTTACATATCTGAGAATCGAATCTAACACAATTACAAAATGAACTTTAAAGACTTAAGCAACAAAACCCTAATTAATGATCAGGAAATAGATTGGGAGTACATATCCGATGGCGTTAAACGCAAAATTATCGCCTACGATGATCACTTAATGTTAGTTAAGGTAGCGTTTGAGAAAGATGCTATTGGCGCTGTACATAACCACCCGCATTTACAAATGAGCTACGTTGCTGAAGGCAGTTTTGAAGTTACCATGGGCGAGGATAAGAAAATACTAAATAAAGGTGATGTTTTCTTCGCGCCTACCATGGTATTTCATGGCGTGGTATGTTTAGAAGATGGTTTGCTGATTGATATTTTTAATCCTCATCGGGAAGACTTTTTGCGCTAATAGCCAAGCAATTAACCAAGTAATTCAGTTATTCCTCTTGGGTATTAAACTCCCATCAACTTCTCAATGTAAATCCCATTAAACCAAATATTCAAATAAAGTTTGATCTTGATTCAGTTCTATAATTTCGAATTTGAAATCTTTCATTCTTTGTAATAAACTCGAGTAATCCTCTCTGTTGCTCAGCTCGATCCCCACCAAGGCAGGGCCATTCTCTTTATTGGTTTTTTTAATAAATTCAAAACGTGTAATATCATCCTGCGGCCCTAAAACCTCATTTACAAAAAGTTTTAAAGCCCCTGGTCTTTGCGGAAAGCGCACTATAAAGTAATGTTTTAAACCTTCAAACAACAAAGATTTTTCCTTTATTTCCTGCATGCGCTCAATGTCGTTATTTCCGCCACTAACCACACACACCACATTTTGGCCAACAATTTGATCTTTCACCTGCTCTAATGCGGCAACCGATAGCGCGCCAGCGGGTTCTACAACAATTGCATCTTCGTTATAAAGCTTTAAAATGGTTGTGCAAATTTGCCCTTCAGGAATTAAGTAGGTAGAACTTAAAAGCTCCTTGCAATATTTGTAGGTAATCCAGCCCATTCTTTTTACAGCTGCACCATCAACAAACCTTTCTATGTTTTCAACGGTTACTGGGCCACCATTTTTTAGGGCTTCGCTTAACGAAGGTGCACCCATTGGCTCAACCCCGAAAATTTTTACTGATGGTTTTACCGTTTGCAAATAAGAACTTACGCCAGCGGCTAAACCGCCACCACCAACAGGTACAATAATGGCATCTAACTCAGGTAAATCTTCAAAAATTTCCATCGCAACGGTTGCTTGCCCCTCAATAATTTTATCATCATCAAAGGGCGGAATAAATGTTGATGATTTTTCCTCGCAATAAATCAAAGCTTCTTTTAAACAATCATCAAAGGTGTCGCCAACCAACACGATTTCAATGTTGTTCCCACCAAACATATTTACCTGTTTAATTTTTTGCTTGGGGGTAATTTCGGGCATAAATATTACGCCTTTGATGTTTAATTTTTTGCAAGAATAGGCAACCCCTTGGGCATGATTGCCCGCACTGGCACATACAATGCCATTTTTTAAGGCATCAGGGTTTAATGTGCTAATTTTATTATAGGCTCCACGCAATTTATAAGAACGTACAATTTGCAAATCTTCTCTTTTAAGATAAATATTCGCATTGTATTTTAATGATAAACCCTCATTAAATTCGAGCGGTGTACGTTTTACAACACCTTCCAAGGTTTTCAATGCGCCTTCAAAATCAAAAGTATTCTTTATTGTATTATTCATTATTTCGTGTCAATTTTTTTGTTTGAAAAGCAATACCAGTGCTTTTCGGTTCCGGTCGTCCCGCTTTTCATTTTATTCCGCTGCGCTTCATGCCCATTTCAATCGGGTTTAAAAAACGTACAACAGTGTTTCAAAATTACAAAAAGCCAACCTTTCCTTAAAGCTGGCGATTTGTTTTCTTATTGCTTTAAAACCTTGAGCTTGGTGTTCAGCTATGTTTACAAAAATTTATTAATGGCATCTAAATATGCGTTTGCCGATGCTTTAACAATATCCGTGCTGAAGCCAAAACCTACAAACGATTTTCCTTCGTAATCTACTTTCATGTTCACTTTGCTCACATCATCACTTCCGCCGTGCATGGCTTGTATGGTAAATTCTTTAAGTGTAATGTCTTTATCAATGATACTTACAATAGCATTTATGGTTGCGTCAACCGGGCCATTTCCTCCCGCTTTGGCTTCTTTTACCACCCCTTCGTATTGCAATTTAATGGTGGCAGTAGGTTTTTCCTGATCGCCACACACCACCTGAAGCAAGTTTAATTTGTAGCCATTTTTATAAGATTCAACCTCGCCATCGCTCATTAAAAAAAGCAAATCGTCATCAGTAATGTCTTTTTTCTCATCGGCCAAAACCAAGAAACGTTCGTAAACATCATCGATGTTAATTTTTTCGATATCGTAATCTAAACGCTCTAAATGGTGTTTTAAGGCATGGCGGCCACTTCTTGCGGTAAGAATAATATCGGCACTGTTTAGTCCAACATCTTCAGGATTTATAATTTCGTAGTTTTCACGGTGTTTTAAAAATCCATCTTGGTGAATACCAGAGCTATGCGCAAAAGCATTTTTACCCACAATGGCTTTGTTTGGTTGTACTGGCATGTGCATCATTCGGCTTACCATTCCACTAATTTCTGTAAAATGCTTACTGTTAATACCAGTGTGTAAACCTAAACTGTGTGTTTTTAAAATCATGGAAACTTCCTCTAAAGCGGTATTTCCAGCTCTCTCGCCAATTCCGTTAATGGTACACTCAATTTGGCGGGCACCATTTAACACCCCTGAAATGCTGTTCGCAGTGGCTACACCTAAATCGTTGTGGCAATGCACAGAAATAATTGCCTGATGGATATTTTTAACGTTTTCTTTTAAATAGAGAATTTTTGCACCATACTGGTCTGGCAAGCAGTAACCATTTGTATCTGGAATATTAACGACAGTAGCCCCTGCTGCAATTACCGCTTCAATCATCTGTGCTAAAAATGCGTTGTCTGCCCTTCCGGCATCTTCTGCATAAAATTCAACATCCTCAACAAATTTCTTGGCATATTTAACTGCTTCAACTGCTCTTTCTAAAATCTTTTCTCTGGTACTGTTAAATTTGTATTGAATGTGCATATCAGATGCTCCAATTCCGGTATGGATGCGTGGATATTTTGCGTACTGCAAAGATTCTGCGGCTACATCAATATCTCCTTTAATTGCACGTGTTAAGGCGCAAATGGTTGGGTTTTTTATGGCTTTCGATAATTCTACCACGCTTTGGAAATCCCCAGGACTAGAGATTGGGAAACCCGCTTCAATTACATCTACACCAAGTAATTCAAGTGCTTTTGCAATTTCAATTTTTTGGTTTGTATCTAACTGGCAGCCCGGAACCTGCTCACCATCGCGTAAGGTGGTATCGAAAATATATACTTTATTCGGATCGTGTATCATTATGCTTGGGTTGTTGTGTTTATTTTTTGAGATAAAAATTTAAGTACCAATTTGCCCATTTCGGCTGTGCCTAAAACTTTGAATCGGTTGGTGGTTTGATCGGCAATATCATTTGTTCTAAAACCTTCTTTCAAAACATCATCAATGGTATCAACCAATAATTTAGCTTCGTCTTTCAGTCCGAACCCAATTTCGAGCATTAGCGCTGCGGATAGGATGGAAGCGAGGGGATTGGCTAGATCCTTACCGGTGATGTCGTGCGCAGAACCATGAATGGGCTCAAAGAAACCTGTGCTTTCCCCAACCGATGCTGATGCCAACATACCCATTGAACCAGCAATTTGAGAAGCCTCATCTGTTAGGATATCTCCAAATAAATTGGCGGTTAACACCACATCAAATTTCTTCGGATTTTTAATGAGTTGCATTGCTGCATTATCAATAAACATGTGTTCTGTTTCTACATCAGGGTATTGTTTCGCAATTTCCTGGACGGTTTCGCGCCATAAGCGAGAGCTTTCCAAAACATTTGCCTTATCAACAGAGCATAATCTTTTGCTGCGTTGTTGAGCCGCTTGGAACGCTTTATGCGCAATACGTTCTACTTCGTATCGATGGTAAATCATCAAATCGGAAGCGGTATTTCTATCATCTGATCGTATTTTTTCGCCAAAATAAACATCTCCAGTTAGTTCACGGAAGAATAAAATGTCGGTTCCCCTTAAAATTTCTGGCTTAATGCTCGAGGCTTGAAGAAGTTCATCAAACAGTAATATCGGACGGAGATTTGCAAACAAACCGAGTTCTTTACGGATTTTTAACAAGCCCTGTTCTGGTCTTACTTTTAAACTTGGGTCGTTATCATATTTTGCGTGTCCGATGGCTCCGAAGAGGATGGCGTCACTTTTTCTGGCTTTTTCCAAAGTTTCGTCAGGTAGCGGATTGCCAGTAACTTCTATAGCTGCGTGTCCCATCAAAGCTTCATCAAAAACAAATTCATGGCCGAAGATTTCGGCGATTTTTTCTAATGCTGCTTTACCCCATGTGGTTACTTCAGGTCCGATACCGTCTCCAGGTATTACTAAAATGTTCTTCTTCATTGTTGACTTCTTATGCTATCACTATTTTTTTTGCCACGGAAGCTCGGAATTCACAGAAGCTTAGAATGCTGTGTGTTCTGTATTTCGGTGGCTATTTTACGTCAGTTTAGTATTTCTAAATTTATATTTTCGACTGATTTTACTTCGCCCTTTTCTAATAATAATCTTTTCTCTAAGCAAGTTGGCAGCTGCGATTCAAAGTGACCAACATAAATTAAGGTCATGCCATTACTACACAGTTCATCAACTAGTTGATTAAAATATTGTGTTTGCTGTCCATCTAAACCTTGGCATGGTTCATCTAGAATTAACAATTCTGGATTTTTAATAATCGTTCGTGCCAATAAAACCAATCTTTGTTTACCGAGTGGAAGCGTGCTTAATAACTCATTTTTGCTTTCGGTTAATCCAAAATATTCTACCAATTCATCAACCTGTGTACTTTTGGTGTATGGCAATTGCTGAAACAATCCAACGGTATTATAAAAACCCGATGCAATGCTTTGCCAAACGGTTGAATTAGCATCGAAGTACCAATGAAACTCTGGCGAGATTAAACCGATGTGTTGCTTAATGTCCCAAATGCTTTCACCACTTCCTCTTTTGCTGCCAAAGAGATAAAGTTCGTTGGCATAAGATTGTGGGTGATCTCCGTTCACTAGGCTTAATAATGTTGATTTTCCTGAGCCGTTATGGCCTTGCAGCAACCACTTTTCGCCAGCCTTAACATCCCAATTGATGTTCTTTAAAACCTGTTTATCGCCATAGCTGATGTTTACATTAACCATTTTTACTAGGCTATTGGATGCATAAACCGGCGAATCTTTCAAGAAATCCGGAATTTGCCTTTGACTGTTGTATGTAGATTCAACAGTAGCGATGGAATCAACTTCAATTAGTTTACCGTCCCTGATTTCTGCAAATCGGTTTAGGCATGATGGCAATTCAGCATCGTTACAAATCAATATCAATTGAACGCCTTCGGCGGATTTCTCTTCTAATAGCGTATTTAAGTTTTTTCGAGATCCGGCATCTAAGCCAGTATAGGGTTGATCAATAATTAATAATTGAGGTTTTAACCATAAGGCTTTAACCAATTGTAGCTTTTTATGCTCTCCGCTTGATAGCTCAATTAATTGCGAACTTGCAAAGGTTGCAAAGTTTAAAGCTTCTAAAATGGGCTCAACATCATCAAAATGAAGGCTATTCTCTTTGCCATAGCCTACCAATTCTGCATGCACCGTTAAGGTATCTTTTGCTTGTTGACTGGTATAGCGTTGTTGATAGTAAAAGTTTGCTACGCCTTCTAAATTTTTAAATTGATACCAACTTTCTACAAATAATGCCTGTTTTGGTAATGTGCTATTGGGATTGAAGTTTATGTTTACTTCGCCAATTGCGTTTTGTAATCTAACCATCACTTTGGCTAATGATGTTTTTCCACTTCCGCTTTTACCACCCAATACCCAATTTTCGCCACGATTTATTGTCCAATTCAAATCTGTTAACACCGGCTTTTGCTGGTATTTCAAATTTAAGTTTGTAATATGGACGACCGGTTGCGACATTATTTACTTTGTTCGAATTCTTCTATTAATTCTTTTTGGGCTAAAATAAAATCGATATCATCATAGCCATTTATTAAACAGGATTTTTTATAAGGATTAATCTCAAATGTTTCCTTAGTGGCTGTTTCTGAAATGGTTACGGCTTGGTTTTCCAAGTCAACCTCTAGGGTAGCTTTAGGGTTGTTTTCTACTGCTTTGAAAATTTGGGCCAAAAATTCTTCACTCACTTGGATAGGGAGTAAACCATTATTCAATGCATTTCCTTTAAATATATCGGCGAAAAAACTACTGATTACCACATCAAAGCCTGCATCTTGAATGGCCCAGGCTGCATGTTCGCGGCTACTACCGCAACCAAAGTTTTTTCCGGCCACTAAAATCTGCCCGCTGTAAGTTGGGTCGTTTAAAACGAAATCAGCTTTTGGTTGCTGATCATTTTCGTAACGCCAATCGCGGAACAAATTTTCGCCAAATCCTTCACGAGTAGTCGCCTTCAAAAACCTTGCAGGGATAATCTGGTCGGTATCTATATTCTCTATATTTAAAGGCACTACAGCCGAGGTTAGTTTTGTGAATTTTTTCATTTTAATAGTATCAAGTATTCAGTATCAAGAAATCAGTATCAAGCAGTAGGTATCAAGTATTCAGTATCAAGAAATCAGTATCAGGTAAGTATCAAGTCATCAGTATCAAATATATCATCTCGATATTAACTGTGGTATCAATTTGAGGCTAATAGGACTTGTATCTTCGCATATTTTTATATTGTTTTAGGCTCTTTTCCAAGCTTTCACTCGTAATCTTCTGTAATCTGCCACCCATTCTCCGTTGATGTAGTAATTGGGTTTCAGAATTTCTACGGCTAAATTTTTAATCGATTCAGCTTCTTCGTGGTTCAAATTTTTGAATGCATGTTGGGCAAATTGGTTAATCCATACATACATGCCCTCTTCACCCAATAACGTTGTGGGCCTATCGAACAACCAAACTTGTTCAACTTCGAAACCTTGCTCCTCCAATAGTGTACTGTAAACGCTTATCGATGGGAAAAACCAAAAATTCGTCACTACCTTATCGGTAAGTTCCAACTGGTGGGCAGCCGTTTGAATGGCATCTGTTATACTTTTAACGTTTCCTTTTCCGCCAAATTCGGCAACCAATCTTCCGCCTGGTTTTAAGCTTTTAAACAAGCTCTTAGCTAATGCATCTTGGTTTTCAATCCAATGAAAGGTTGCATTACTAAAAATGGCATCGAAGTTTTCCTGATAGGGGAGCTGTGTCCCATCAACCACTTCAAAGTTTAAATCAGGGTAAGCTGCTTTTGCATGATTAACCATATCTGTTGATGCATCGGTACCTAAAACAATCGCCCCACTTTTTGCAATTTGTGCAGCCAGTTGACCGGTTCCGCAACCTACATCTAAAATATATTCATCTGCCTTTGGTGCTAACCATTGCAAAATATCAGCTCCGTAATCAGATACAAAACGATGTTGCTTATCGTATAATGTTGCATCCCAAACTATTTCCGGCATAACCTTTTATTTAACTTTTACCATCTAAGACTTGAAAAGGGATCTTAGTTTTTATTTCTTTAGTTTAATTCGGCATAATGTTCAACAATTGGAAAGGGCTCATAAAAGTGGTGGAGTAATTTTTTCCACCCTTCATATTCTACCGAACCTCTAAATCCGATTGTGTGCGCCTCTAGTGTCTCCCAGTTTACCAGTAAAATATATTTATCATCTTCTTCTATGCATCTCTTTAGCTGGTGCGATACGTAACCTTCCATATTGGAAATAATTTTTTCAGCTTGACTAAAAGCCGCTTCAAAATCAGCAGATAAACCAGCTTTTACATTTAATGTGGCCACTTCTAAAATCATTTTAAATGCTTTATTTTTTTACCGGCTAGGGCACTTAATTAGCCCATTGGTTATTTTCAAGGCATTATGCTCTTTTACTCTTAGTTTTCGACTAAAAACTCCCTCACATCGGTAATTTTGCCTGTTACCGCAGCTGCTGCTGCTGTTAACGGACTTGCCAACAAGGTTCGAGCATTTTGCCCTTGCCTACCTTCAAAATTTCTATTTGAGGTAGATACACAATATTTTCCAGCGGGTATTTTATCTTCATTCATTCCTAAACAAGCACTGCAACCTGGTTCGCGCAGTTGAAAACCTGCCGCTTCAAAAATTTTGTCTAGCCCTTCGTTTTTAGCTTGTTGTTCAACTTGCTTCGAACCGGGAACAATCCAAACTGTAACGTTATCCGCTTTGCGTTTATCTTTCACAAACTCGGCTACCTCACGCAAGTCCTCGATACGAGAGTTGGTACAACTTCCAATGAAAACATAATCAACCGTTTTACCAATTAAAGATGCATCATCGTCAAAACCCATGTAGTCCAAGGCCTTTTGATAGGAAAGTTTTTCTTTCTCTGGCTGTGCCTGTGTTGATGGAATATGCTCTTGTATGCCCATTCCCATGCCTGGATTGGTTCCGTAGGTAATCATTGGCGCAATATCTGCCGCATCAAAAGTTAAAACACTATCGAATTTTGCATCCAAATCGCTATATAAAGTTTGCCAATACGCCAAAGCTTTATCCCATGCTTCGCCTGTTGGGGCAAATTCTCTACCTTTAATGTAATCGAATGTAGTTTGATCTGGAGCAATTAACCCCCCTCTTGCGCCCATTTCGATGCTCATATTACAAATGGTCATCCGAGCCTCCATACTAAGGGCCTCTATGGCTGTACCTGCATATTCGATAAAATAACCAGTTCCACCAGCTGCAGAAATTTGAGATATGATGTATAAAATGATGTCTTTAGCACCTACACCTTTTCCAAGTTTGCCATTTACCTCGATTTTCATGGTTTTAGGCTTCGATTGCAATAAACATTGCGTTGCAAAAACCTGCTCTACTTGCGAGGTCCCGATACCAAAGGCAATTGCGCCGAAGGCACCATGGGTAGAGGTATGGCTATCGCCACAAACCATTGTTTTGCCCGGTAAAGTAATGCCCAATTCTGGCCCAATTACATGCACAATGCCTTGAAAAGGATGTCCTAGCCCGTAAAGCTCAATTCCAAATTCAGCACAGTTTTTAGTCAACATATCCACCTGGTAACGGGACAGCTCCTCTTTAATTGGCAACAATTGGTTTAAGGTGGGCACATTATGATCGGCAGTAGCTACCGTTTGCTTGGGGCGTAAAACGGGTAAGCCTCTTTTACGCAAACCATCAAAAGCCTGCGGAGAAGTTACTTCGTGAATGAGGTGTGTATCAATGTATAAAATATCAGGAAAACCTTCTTCACTTTTTACAACATGTGCATCCCAAATTTTTTCTACTAACGTTTTCGGCATTTTGTTAATTTATTTTTAAACCTCTTAGATTTAAGAAAAACCTAAGAGGTTTGGTTCTTTATTTTTAAAAGCCCCTGTAGGGCATTAACATTAGGCAGTTTTGATGGCTTTCATGGCAGTCATTGCTTTACGTAATGTAGCACCAATTTGTTCTACTTGGTGACTGCGAATGGCCTCATTAACTTCAATTAATTTGCGGTTGTCAACAGCACCGTCTTTACCCTCGTTAAAGTTTTTACCCACTAAATCGGTATCTACTTTTTTCATAAAATCTGCCAATAGCGGTTTACATGCTTGGTCAAACAAATAACAACCGTATTCAGCAGTATCAGAAATTACGCGGTTCATTTCGAAAAGTTTTTTACGCGCAATGGTATTTGCAATTAGCGGGGTTTCATGTAACGATTCGTAATAAGCCGATTCTGGTTTAATACCAGCTTGTACCATCGTTTCGAAAGCCAACTCCACCCCAGCACGAACAAAGGCAACCATTAATAAGTAATTATCAAAATACTCTTGCTCACCAATTTTAACATCACCAGCAGGTGTTTTTTCGAAAGCCGTTTCGCCTGTTTCAGCTCTCCATTTTAATAAGTTTTTATCACCATTGGCCCAATCTTCCATCATCGTGCGGCTAAATTCGCCGCTCATAATATCATCCTGATGTTTTTGGAACAAAGGGCGCATAATGTCTTTCAATTCTTCTGAGATCTCGAAAGCTTTAATTTTTGCTGGGTTGCTTAGTCTATCCAACATTGCAGTAATACCGCCTTGCTTCAAAGCTTCAGTAATTACCTCAACACCATATTGTACCAGTTTCGAAGCATAACCTGCGTCAATCCCTTTCTCTACCATTTTATCAAACGATAGGATGGAACCAGTTTGCAACAATCCACATAGAATGGTTTGCTCGCCCATTAAATCCGATTTAACCTCTGCCACGAACGATGATTTTAAAACACCTGCTCTATGACCGCCTGTACCCACACAATATGCTTTTGCCTGCGCCAAGCCTTTGCCTTGAGGGTCGTTTTCTGGGTGAACAGCAATTAAAGTTGGTACACCAAACCCACGCACATATTCGGCTCTAACCTCACTACCTGGGCATTTTGGTGCAACCATGATCACAGTTAAGTCTTTGCGAATTTGCATTCCTTCTTCCACAATATTAAAACCATGCGAGTACAATAAAGTAGCTCCTTCTTTCATCAAAGGCATAATCGCATTTACTACCGAAGTATGTTGTTTATCAGGCGTAAGGTTAATCACCACATCAGCACTTGGTATTAATTCTTCATACGTACCAACTTTGAAATTATTTTCAGTGGCATTTTTCCACGAATCGCGTTTGCTATCAATAGCTTCTTTACGCAAAGTGTAGCTTACATCTAAACCACTATCTCTTAAATTTAAACCTTGGTTTAAGCCTTGTGCGCCACAACCTACAACTACTAATTTTTTACCTTTCAAAGCGCTAACACCGTCTAAAAATTCAGAACTGTCCATGAAATCGCAAACACCCAATTGGTTTAATTTTTCTCTAAGAGGTAATGTGTTAAAATAATTTGACATCGTTTTATTGGTTAATTTCTAATATCGGGATTTAAGGATTACAGGATTTTCCCGCCTTAAATCAATTTATTTAATTATTATTATTTACTTGTTTTATCCTTGTTACGTACCATCGCAAAACATATTTTCTGGCTTATATCACCAATCTATTTTGTTTGAAAAGCATGGTTCTGCGCTTTTCGGTTATGACAGTCCCGCTTTTCACTTCAATCTTTTTGTTTGCCGTTGTGCAGCCCATTCCCGCCATTTCAAAGGGGCGGGAAGCGTGCTAAGCTTTATCGCCCTGGCTTCAAAAAGTATTTCACTTCAATCGGGTTTAGGGCTGTAAATGAGGTGTTTCAAAAAACAATTCCACGCCCATAACACCGCTTACCATCTTATTTAACCACTTTTTTCAAAGCCCAAGCATATCCGTAATGCAAATTATCATGCCCTATGGTGGTAATGAGTATTTCCTCAATGCTTTTCATTTCTACCCCATAAGTAGAAGTTGCAAAAGGAACAATGTCCGAAAACACACCATTGGCATAATCATCCTTAATTTTTGCAATACTTTCCAAGGCCAGTGTTTTTAATTCTGCCACTTCTTGCTCGGTAACCGTGTAAGTAGGGCGAGTATCTTTTCTGTAAAAATCATTAAATTTTACAGTGCTGGTATCGGCTAAAATAGCAGTACGCACATAACAAAGTGTTTGGGTGCTCACTACAATGTGTCCAAAGTTCCAAATGATGTTATTGTTATAGCCATCTGGAATTTCATTCAACTGTCGGAGGGTTAATCCGTCAATTAATTGAATAAATGCTTTGCGTGAGTTAATTATAAACTCAAATACTTCGTTCATCTTGCTTATGCTTTTATGAGCTTCAAACCCTTACATGGTGAATATTTTGCCGCCCTTTTCTAAAAATTCGTTTTCCACCAATTCCTCTCCTGGCTCAATCGCTTCAAATTCCTTTAGCTTTTCATGGAAACCTGCACTGTCTTTAATAATTGCCACCCTTGCAGAACGTACAAATTCAATCAATTCGTAAGGCTCGAGGGCTTTCACTAGGGCATCTGTTTCCTCTCTGTGGCCTGTTACCGCGAAAACAGTATAATCTTTACGAATCACAACGGCACTTGCACCATATTGCCTTAACAATCTCTCTACGGTTACTTTTTCAGCAATTTCATCAGTAGATACTTTGTATAATGCCAATTCCTGCCAAATAATTTCGTCATTGGTATTAAAGTAAACTTTCAATACTTCAATTTGCTTTTCAATTTGGCGGGCGAGTTTCCTAACCACTTCATAACCCTCGTGAATCACAATGTTAAAGCGGTGAATTCCGTCAATTTCTGAGGCAGAACTGTTTAAACTTTCGATGTTGATTTTTCGTTTTGAAAAAATAATCGCAATCCTGTTCAACAACCCAATACGATTTTCGGCATATACAGTAATGGTATATTCCTGCTTTCCATCCAAGTCAAGCGTATCTTCTGTATATTTTATTTTGTCTTCGGTACTCATGATAATTTTTTATCTCTTATCGTTATTTGCGGTGGGTAAGCCTGCATTTTGTTAAGTCACTGCGTTCTGCTCACTCCCTTTAATTAACGATTGCGCTAAATTTATTCCTCTTATTTTAGTCTAATCTCACTTACGCTCATTCCCTGCGGAACCATAGGGAACACATTGTTTTCCCTACCCACCATTACTTCCAAAAGGTAAGAGCCTTTATGGTTAATCATGGTTTCTAAAGCTGTTCTCAATTTCTCGCGTTCTTTAACCATTTGCGCCTCAATGTAGTAGGCTTTAGCTAGGGCTACAAAATCAGGACTGGTGATGTTTACAAAAGAGTAGCGTTTATCGTTAAACAGTTGTTGCCACTGGCGCACCATGCCTAAAAACCGGTTATTCAAGATCAATATTTTAACTTCAGCACCGTATTGCATAATCGTGCCCAATTCTTGGGGAGTCATTTGAAAACCACCATCGCCAATAATGGCAATAACAGTTTTATCTGGTGCACCGTATTTAGCGCCAATGGCTGCAGGTAATCCAAATCCCATGGTGCCCAGTCCGCCAGAGGTAATGTTGCTTCTGGTATTGTTAAATTTTGCATAACGGCAAGCCACCATTTGGTGTTGACCAACATCTGTAACAATTACCGCTTCTCCACCACAAATGTCATTAAGGTTGCGCAACACTTCGCCCATGGTAATTTCATCACCCTCTGGATAAAGCTCTTTATTAATAACCTGATCTATTTCTTGTTGGTTATAATCTCTAAAAACGGCTAACCATTCATTATGTTTGTTTTCGTTAACCAAATTGGTTAGCAATGGAAGGGTCTCTTTGCAGTCGCCCCAAACACCAACATCTGCTTTAACGTTTTTATCAATTTCTGCTGGGTCTATGTCCAAGTGTACAATTTTAGCTTGCTTAGCATATTTATCTAAGCGACCTGTTACACGGTCATCGAAACGCATTCCAATGGCTATAATTACATCGGCCTCGTTGGTTAAAACATTAGGGCCGTAATTGCCATGCATGCCTAACATACCTACATTTAGTGGGTGTGATGTTGGGATGGCGCCTTCGCCCATAATTGTCCAGGCAGAAGGGATTCCACTTTTATCGATAAATGCCTTAAATTCTTCTTCTGCCTTTCCTAAAATAACCCCTTGGCCAAACAATACAAATGGTTTTTTGGCAGCGTTAATAAGCTGTGCTGCTTGTTCGATGTATTCTACTCTAATTTTTGGTTTAGGGCGGTAACTGCGAATATGATTACACTTTACATATTCAGGGAATTCTTCAATTTGTATTTGAGCGTTTTTAGTAATGTCAATCAAAACTGGCCCTGGTCGTCCGCTTTTAGCGATGTAAAATGCCTTTGCTAAAACCTCTTGAATTTCGTTGGCATCTGTAACTTGATAATTCCATTTGGTAACAGGTGTTGTAATGTTAATTACATCCGTTTCTTGGAAGGCATCGGTACCTAACAAATGAGCGAAAACCTGTCCAGTAATACAAACTAGAGGTGTGCTATCTATCTGAGCATCAGCTAAGCCTGTAACTAAGTTTGTTGCGCCTGGGCCACTGGTTGCAAAGCAAACACCAACTTTACCGCTTGCTCTGGCAAAACCCTGAGCCGCATGAATGCCGCCTTGCTCATGGCGAACCAAAATATGCTCAAGTTTATCTGCGTAATCGTAAAGTGCATCATAAATGGGCATGATTGCACCCCCCGGATAGCCAAAAATTGTGGTTACGCCTTCTTCAATTAATCCATTCAACAAAACCTGCGAGCCTGTTCCTTTAAATAATTTTTTCGAGGTTTCTGCCTGTGCCCCGGTTTGTTGTACTGTATCTTGTGCAGCTTCCATAATTATATTTTTACGGTTCTATTATTTCTTAAATTTTAAACCCAATTTTTTCTCTGTCTTTCCACTTCAATTGTGCAATTTTCTCGTCTAAGAGATTGTCCATTGCATCATATAATTCATTTAGTTGAACATCGTGTTCTCCAAGTCGCTCTTTAATTTCTAAAAGCTGCTCGTTCATATTGTTTTGTCTCAGCAATATTTTCCTCACATCAACAAAAGCCCTCATAATGGCAATATTCATATTAATTGCCTTTTCGCTTCTTAAAACCCCGCTTAGCATAGCAACACCTTGCTCTGTAAAAGCAAAGGGCAAAGCAGAAGTCGGTCTTCTGGATGAATATGTCATCACAAATTGTGACGACATATCTCGCTTGTTAATTTCTATCCTTGCACTTTGAAGTTCCTCGTTGGTGAGTTGAAACATAAAATCATCAGGGAAGCGCTGTATATTGCGTTTTACTGCCTGATTCAAAATTCTTGTCTCCACTTCATAAAGTGAAGCCAAATCAAAATCCAACATCACTCGCTCACCCCGAATTTCATAAATTCTACTTTGAATACTTTTGATGATCTGCATCGTCATTCATTTTAATATTTAATTGATCGTCGGGATGACTATTTTTTCAATGATTTGTATCCACAAACCACATTTGCTTATTAACGTTTAATACTCATCAGTTACACAGCCACTTGCTGCGTCTGATACGGTTTTGGCATATTTATATAAAACCCCTTTTGTTACTTTTAAAGCTGGTTGAACGTAGTTATTTCTTCGCTCGGCAATTATTTCTTCGCTCACCATTAAGTTAATGGTATTATTTACAGCATCAATCTCAATTAAGTCGTCATCTTGCACCAAACCAATTAAACCACCTTTATATGCTTCTGGCGTAATGTGCCCCACAACAAATCCATGGGTTCCTCCAGAAAACCGACCGTCGGTAATGAGTGCTATTGATTTGCCTAAGCCTGCACCAATGATAAGTGAAGTTGGCTTAAGCATTTCGGGCATGCCTGGCGCCCCAACTGGGCCTTCATTTTTAATTACCACCACATCTCCTGGTTTAATTCTTCCAGATGAGATGCCTGCTACTAGATCACGTTCGCCATCAAATACACGTGCAGGGCCTTGAAACTTTTCGCCTTCTTTACCAGATATTTTTGCAACAGAGCCTTTTTCAGCTAAGTTTCCATAAAGAATCTGTAAATGACCAGTTGCTTTAATTGGTTCACTTAATTTCTTTACGATTTGTTGGTCGTAATCCATAATTGATTTTACGTCAGCTAAATTTTCAGCTACTGTTTTACCAGTTACGGTTAAGCAGTCACCGTGTAGTAAGCCCTCGTCTAATAAGTATTTCAATACTGCAGGGATACCTCCATATTGGTGCAAATCTTGCATCAAATATTTTCCACTCGGTTTAAAATCAGCAAGTACAGGTGTGACATCACTCATTCTTTGGAAATCATCTTGTGTTATTTCCACACCAATGGCTTTGCCCATTGCAATGAAATGCAACACCGCATTTGTACTTCCACCTAAAATGATAATAGATCGAATTGCATTTTCAAATGCTTTTCTGGTCATGATATCAGATGGCTTAATATCTTTTTCTAATAAAATTTTAATGTATTTACCAGCATCTAAACACTCTTGCTTTTTCTCTTCGCTGATGGCTGGGTTTGATGAAGAATATGGTAAACTCATGCCTAAGGCTTCAATTGCTGATGCCATTGTATTTGCGGTGTACATTCCACCACAAGCGCCGGCACCTGGACAAGTATGTTTGATAATTCCTTGGTAATCTTCTTCTGATAAATTGCCACAGATTTTTTGTCCTAAAGCCTCAAATGCCGAAACAATGTTTAATTCTTCGCCCTTGTAATGACCCGGTGCGATCGTTCCTCCATAAACCATAATAGATGGGCGATTTAAGCGAGCCATTGCCATAATTGCACCTGGCATGTTTTTGTCGCATCCCGGGATAGAAATAATTCCATCATAATATTGACCGCCACAAATAGTTTCTATACTATCGGCAATCACATCGCGACTAACTAATGAATAACGCATACCATCGGTACCATTACTCATACCATCACTTACCCCAATCGTATTAAACACTAAACCCACTAAATCATTTTTCCAAACTCCAGCCTTAACATCTTTTGCAAGGTCGTTAAGGTGCATATTGCAGGTGTTACCATCGTAACCCATGCTTGCTATACCCACCTGTGCTTTGGCCATATCGGCATCCGTTAAGCCAATTCCATAAAGCATGGCTTGTGCTGCGGGTTGTGTTGGGTCTTGTGTAAATGTTTTACTGTATTTATTTAATTCGCTCATTGTTTAATAGTTGGGGGTAATGTTGTGATTCTTAATTTTGTACGTATTTTTAGTTATTGGCTGTTGAGACTAAATAATTACCTCATAATTCACTTTTTCAAGCACTAAATTTTTGTAGGCGCGTTGTATGGTATAACCAATTGTTTCTCTCCACAATGGCCTGTAAACCACATCATCAATAGAGGCAATACCGGCAATTTCGGTTGCTGTTCCACATAGAAAAGCACCATCTGCCGACTTAAGATCTTCAACCGTTAATTTTTGCTCTATGCACTCTATATCTAAAACTGTACAAAGCTCTTTTACGGTATCCCTTGTAATCCCGGGTAAGATATTGCCTAATGATGGTGTGTAGAGTTTTCCGTCTTTTTCGATGAAAATATTTGCGCCTGAGGCTTCTGCCACATACCCGTGCATATCTAAAAGTAAGGCCTCATCATAACCTTTAACATTTGCTGCTGTGGTTGCTAAAATCGAGTTTACATAATTCCCGCTCAATTTTGCTTCCATTGGAGTTGATTTTGGATTTGGTCTTTCGTACTCCGAAATAGTAAGCTTCAACAATTTATTGCCCGAATAAGCATCCCAATCCCATGCACAAATTAAAATTGACACGCCAGATGGTTCATTCAATTTCATATTTGGATGGCAAAAAACCAAAGGGCGGATGTAGGCATCCTTTAACTTGTTTAGTGTTAGAAGTTTATACGTTTGTTTAATTAACTCTTCTTTATCCCATGGGAAAGGGATATTCGCTAGTTTGCACGATTGCTCCAAACGATCGAAGTGGGCTGCCGCTTTAAAGATTCGATTGCCATTATGTGTTTTATAAGCTCTTATGCCTTCAAAAGCAGCATAGCCGTAATGTAGCGATTGGCCGTAAAGATCTGTACTGCTTTCTACAGCCTTTTCAAATCGTCCATCGAGGTATATTATTGTATTTGAATTATAGTATTTCATCTGTTATTTTATTATATACTCATCTGTCAGATGGAGCTTTTCATGATTAGACAAGTCATCTAACTTGCTTGCTTATTTAATCATGGAGGTTCTTAATACTGTGTTTTGTTATTTAAAAAAAGCGTCCCGTTTTTATCGGGACGCTTTAGGTATATTTAATTTTTTAAATCTATTTAAAAGCTGCCCGTTTTCTTTCCTAGTAAAATATTTAGGAGTAGTAGGTTAAAAATAATGACAGGTAGCAGCACAATATTCACAGTTGCAAATGCAATTGTGTTATTTAAAGATGTGTTGTTAGGTGTGGTCATCATTCTCTTATTCTTTATAAAAACCAATTTAGTTTTTGGTTCATAAATATCCAAGAGAAATCAGAAAAAAGTTTAATCAGAATATAATTCTTTGTATTTAAATTATTTCAAAACTAAATTCTTTATGTAGGTGGGATTAGTGATTTAATACCGAACACCTTGAACTAAATATCAAATCGGTATATGGTATGATTATTATGCTTGCATTACAAATTTTGGGATATTCGGCGTAAATTGGAATTTTCATCAAACAAAGTTGAAAATTTGATCAAATTGAACGGCTACTGATCTGATTGGAATCTCATCTGAATTGGTCGTTCATATTTTTATTTCCGGTGGGTAATATTTATTGCGATGTTAAGTTCAGTAAAATAAAAAAGCCTTTCCGAAATGAATCGAAAAGGCTTTTACTGAGATGCCGAAACAAATTCGGCATAACGAATTTCAATTAAGCAATACCTTCTGCTAAAACAACAATTTTATTGTGGATGGCTTCTACTACACCACCTTTAATAAAGAATCGTTGCTCGTCAGCTTTATTTGCTTTTATAATAACTTCTCCATCTTCTAAAGTTGAGATGATTGGGGCGTGGTCTTTTAAAATCTGAAAAGAACCTAAAGTACCAGGAACCGTAACCGCAGTTACTTCACCTTCGAACACTTTTTTATCTGGAGTTAATATTTCTAAATTCATTCTTTTTAGATTGGAGATATAAGATATGAGATTTAAGACCAAGTCTTTCTCACATCTCTTATCTAGTGTCTCACGTCTCTTAGTTCGCTTCTGCTAATAATTTTTTGCCTTTTTCGATTGCATCTTCAATGCTACCAACTAAGTTAAACGCAGCTTCTGGATACTCATCAACTTCACCATCCATAATCATATTGAAACCTTTGATGGTATCTTTAATATCAACTAACACACCTTTTAAGCCTGTAAATTGCTCTGCTACGTGGAAAGGTTGAGACAAGAAACGTTGAACACGACGGGCTCTTGATACAACCAGTTTATCTTCTTCAGATAATTCGTCCATACCTAAGATTGCGATAATATCTTGTAATTCTTTATAACGTTGCAAAGTTTCTTTAACACGTTGTGCAGTATTGTAGTGTTCATCACCCAAAACAGCTGGAGAAAGGATACGAGAGGTTGAATCTAATGGATCCACCGCAGGATAAATACCTAACTCGGCAATTTTACGAGAAAGTACCGTAGTAGCATCTAAGTGGGCAAATGTTGTTGCCGGTGCAGGGTCAGTTAAATCATCTGCAGGTACATATACAGCTTGTACTGATGTAATTGAACCGCGTTTTGTTGAAGTAATACGCTCTTGCATTAATCCCATTTCGGTTGCCAATGTTGGTTGGTAACCTACCGCAGATGGCATACGACCTAATAAAGCCGAAACCTCTGAACCTGCTTGGGTAAAACGGAAGATATTATCAACGAAGAAAAGGATATCTTTTCCAGCGCCTTCGCCATCACCATCACGGAAATATTCTGCAACTGTTAGTCCTGATAATGCTACACGAGCACGTGCACCAGGAGGCTCGTTCATTTGACCGAACACCAATGTTGCTTTAGATTCTTTTAATTTTTCAGTATCAACTGATTTCAAATCCCAACCACCTTTTTCCATTGAGTGTAAGAATTCGTCGCCGTAGTTGATTACACCTGATTCGATAAACTCACGAAGTAAATCGTTACCCTCACGAGTACGCTCACCAACACCTGCGAATACCGATAAACCAGCATAAGCTTTAGCAATGTTGTTAACCAACTCCATGATTAGTACAGTTTTACCTACACCAGCACCACCGAACAAACCAATTTTACCACCTTTTGCGTAAGGCTCTAACAAATCGATTACTTTAATACCTGTAAAAAGTACTTCTGTTTCAGTAGATAAATCTTCAAACTTAGGAGGTGTAGCGTGGATAGGGCGACCATCTGTTTTATCAACAGCAGTAATACCGTCAATCGCTTCTCCAACCACATTAAATAAACGACCTTTAATTTGGTCGCCTACTGGCATTTTAATCGCTGAACCCGTATCAAGAACCTTCATTCCACGAACCAAACCGTCTGTAGAGTCCATTGAGATTGCACGAACGCGATCTTCACCTAAGTGTTGTTGAACCTCTAAAACAATTTTTTGTCCGTTTTCTTTCGTTATTTCTAACGCATCAAAAATTTTAGGTAGATGGGCATCATCAGCAAAGCTAACGTCAACCACTGGGCCGATAATTTGTGCTATTTTTCCTAAGTTAGGCATATCTGTTGTGAGTAAATTTATTACAATCAATGAATTAAAGCTGTTTATAGGGGCTCCAATTCGGTTGGCAAAGTTAAGTTATTCTTAGTTAATTTTAAATATATATTATAAATTTTTTCAACAAGGTTTTTATAGATAATTTAGAGGCATAAAATCATCAGATGAAAACTGTTTTAACCACTGGTAGCAACGGCCTTTTAGGTCAGAAATTAACTGAAAAAATTTTAGCGGAAGGCAGGGTAAAGCTTGTTGCAACTTCAAAAGGAGCTAACAGGTATCCGATAAAAAGTGGATATGATTATGCTGAGATGGATATTTTAAATCCTGAACAAATAACGGCGGTTATTGAAAAGTACAAGCCAGATGCCATCATCCATACAGCCGCAATGACGAATGTTGATACTGCTGAAGCGGATAAAGAACGCTGCCATAAACTCAACGTAGATGCGGTGCAATCTTTGATCTCGCTCTGCAAAGAAAAGGATATTCAACTCATCCACTTAAGTACTGATTTTGTTTTTGATGGTGCGGACGGGCCATATAAAGAGGAAGACGCGGTAAATCCCTTAAGCTATTATGGAGAATCGAAGGTTTTGGCAGAGGATCTTTTGAAAAACTCGAAAGCGAATTGGGTAATTTTACGCACAATTTTAGTTTATGGCATCACCAACGACATGAGCAGAAGCAATATAGTGCTTTGGGCAAAAGGTGCTCTAGAAAAGGCTTTGCCAATAAACGTAGTGAACGACCAATGGCGGATGCCTACTTTGGCGGAGGATTTAGCGGAGGCTTGCATCTTGGCTGTTGAGAAAAGCGCACATGGAATTTATCACATATCTGGCAAAGATTACATGAGTATTGCAGATTTAGTGCGAAAAGTTGCCGATTATTGGGGCCTCGATCAATCTATTATTGCTGAGGTGAGTTCGGAAGGCTTAAACCAAACGGCTAAGCGGCCTATAAGAACCGGCTTTGTGTTAGATAAGGCCGTGAAAGATTTGAATTACAATCCCCATAGTTTTGAAGAAGGACTAAAGATTGTTGATGAGCAGATGAAGGCGAGTTTGAAGTAGGGTTTTGGTAGTAGGTATGGGGTAGCAAGTATTGAGTATTTAGTAGCAGGTATTGAGTATCAAGTACGAGGTATCGAGTATCAAGTACGAGGTATCAAGCATCAAGCAGCAAGTATCGAGTATAAGGTAGCAAGTATTGAGTTGAAAGTATCAGGCTTGATGGTTTTATCTGATAAATATCGATTGGGAATAAATATTAAACACAATTAAACATAAAATATGTCAGTACAAGTTGGCGATCAAGCCCCAGATTTTAAATTGTATAGTTCTGATTTGACAGAAGTTTCTTTAGCTGCTTTTAAAGGTAAAAAAGTGATTATTCACTTCTTTCCTATGGCCTTTACAGGTGTTTGTACCGAGCAGTTATGTACCATGAGAGATAATTTTAGCTATTACGAAGGGATAGATGCACAGGTTTTGGGCGTTTCGGTAGATTCTCCATTTTCTTTGGCGAAATTCAAAGAGGAGCAAAAATACCAATTCCCATTATTATCTGATTTCAACAAAGAAGTTTCTAAAGCTTATGGTGCGTTTTATGATGAATTCTTGTTTGGTTTGAAAGGCGTTTCTAAAAGGGGAGCATTTGTGGTTGATGAAGAAGGAAAAATTATTTACGCCGAAGTTTTAGAGGATGCCCGTGACTTGCCTGATTTTAAAGCAATTAACGAGGCGTTGAAATCCTAAAGTGGATCATGCAGAAGTAAGAGAGCGATTTTTTTTCAAATTTAATTGCTAATTCAAATCTCAAATCTTACTTTTGCAGTCCGTTAACAAACGGAATTGCATTTGTAGCTCAATTGGATAGAGCATCTCACTACGGATGAGAAGGTTTGGGGTTCGAATCCCTACAAGTGCACTATTTGGATGAAGCCTTGTCGCCCCATGGCGGTGAGGCTTTTTTTTTATTTTGTTAAAAGATAACCTAAACCACGTTAATGCTTAATTTAGTTCTCTTTGGCCCTCCAGGGGCGGGTAAAGGCACCCAATCTGAAAAGCTGATTGCAAAATATCAGTTGGTACATGTTTCAACAGGCGATCTTTTTAGAGCACACGTAAAGGGCGAAACAGAATTAGGAAAAAAAGTTAGTCAATTATTAGCAGAAGGTGAATTGGTACCAGATGCCATTACCATTGCAATGCTTGAAGAGGAGGTGGATAAAAACCCTGATGCAAAAGGATTTGTGTTTGATGGCTTTCCACGTACAGTTCCGCAAGCTGAAGAACTTGATTTATTTTTAGAGCGTAAAGGCAGTAAAATTGCTGGCGTTATCGCTTTAGATGTTGATCAAGAAGAATTAACAAAACGCATTGCTGAGCGTCATAAAATTAGCGGCAGACCAGATGATGATGCTGAAAAACTAAAAAAGCGTATTTCTGAATATTTTGATAAAACCATCCATGTGTTACCTTATTATGAGGCACAAGGAAAATTGAACAAAGTAAATGGGATTGGTGAAATTAGTACAGTTTATAAT
The DNA here is from genome assembly GCF_003173595.1 of Pedobacter yonginensis. Lineage (GTDB taxonomy): Bacteria > Bacteroidota > Bacteroidia > Sphingobacteriales > Sphingobacteriaceae > Pedobacter > Pedobacter yonginense. Next base: position 222,156 of record NZ_QGNZ01000003.1, on the reverse strand, counting down.
GATCTTTGCGCCGTTATCGATCAGTATTAGTATGGTATAAATAGTTTATGGAGTATCAGAATTGCTGATTACTTTCGAAATATTAAAAATATAAAAGGAGTTATAATGTTAAAGCGTTATAACTCTTTAATTTTACAGGAACTATCATTTTTAATGTTCCAAACACAAACATTTCAATATTAAAATATGTCACAAGGTTCGAATTTCGTAGATTATGTAAAAATTTGTTGCCGTTCTGGTAAGGGCGGGGCAGGTTCAGCGCATTTACACCGCGATATTTTAACATCGATGGGTGGGCCTGATGGTGGTGATGGCGGTCGTGGAGGCCACATTATTGTTAAGGGAAATACTCAAATCTGGACATTATTGCATTTGAAATATCGTAAGCACATTATTGCTGAAGATGGTTTGGCGGGTGGTAGCTCACATAAGTTTGGTAAGCAAGGTAAAGATGAAATTTTAGAAGTTCCGTTGGGCACCATTGCCAAGGATGCTGAAACTGGAGAGGTTCTTTTCGAAATTACGAAAGATGGTGAAACCAAAATTCTAACACCTGGCGGTCGGGGGGGATTGGGTAATGCACATTTTAAAAACTCGGTTCAACAAACACCTCGATTTGCACAACCGGGAGAGCAGGGTCAAGAAGTTTGGAACATTCTGGAATTGAAGGTTTTGGCTGATGTTGGCTTGGTTGGTTTTCCAAATGCTGGAAAATCTACATTGCTTTCGGTTGTATCTGCGGCTAAGCCAGAAATTGCCGATTATCCCTTTACAACCATTGTACCTAATCTGGGTATTGTGAGCTATCGAAACAACAAATCTTTTGTGATGGCTGATATTCCAGGAATTATAGAAGGTGCATCAAAGGGAAAAGGTTTGGGTTACCGTTTCTTGCGTCACATTGAACGGAATTCTGTATTGCTTTTCATGGTTCCGGCGGATACAAGCAGAACGATTAAAGAGGAATATGAAATTTTAAAAAGAGAATTGGAATCTTACAATCCAGAACTTATGCAGAAACCTCATGTGTTGGCGATTACAAAATCTGATATGCTGGATGAAGAATTAATGGAAGAAATGAAGCAAGATTTGCCTAATATTCCTTCGATATTTATTTCTTCGGTTGCTGAAAAGGGTTTGGTAGAGCTAAAAGACATGCTTTGGAAAGCAATTGACAGTTAGCGGCACACGTTTATTCTGAAATTTGCCTTTAGGCGGATTTGATTGCCAAATTAACTTCTAATTCGGTCAACAGCCAATCCGATCCATTCTTTGATAAGAAGCTCCCAAGTACCAAATGCACCCAAATCTGGGATGATAAAATCGCCAATGCTAAAGGAGTTTCTGCCGATAAAGTTTGTTGGGTAATAATCTATTTTATTTTTGCTTTGCTTTTCGAAAATGGTTTTGGCTCTTGGTATGTGCCAGGCACTTGTAATCACTAAAATTTTCGCATCTGCTTTATACTTCTTAATGAGTGCAATACTATTTTTTGCATTTTCAATAGTGTTTCTACTTTGATTTTCAAAAAGGATTGCAGAATCTGGGATTCCGATTAACTTAAGATAATCTACCACCAAATCGGCTTCCTTAATTTTATTATTGAGTAAACTTGCATTTCCGCCGCTGAGTAAAATTTTATTGATTTCTCCTTTTTTATAAAGCGCAAGTGCTTGAAATAGGCGATCGCTTGCCCAATTGAATGAAATTTGATGCGTACGCTCGTTGATACCCGAAAAACCGCCCAGCACAATGCCTACATCATGTTTTTGTTCTAAGGGATAATCGGCCTCATACCAATTAGCTATCTTTCCAGCGATGAAAGCGTTTGAAAAAAATAGGAATACCAAAAGAGTTGCAATAAACAGCTTTCTTCTGCGTGGTTGTTTTTTAGTAAGCATTGCAGCTACCAAAAGTATGGTAATCCAAAATAATGGTTTTATTAAAAAAAGTAGAACCTTGGAAAGAATGAAGAACATGAATTTGGATTCGCTTTATTTTGGTATCGGTTAATTAAATAACGTGAGTTCGTGATTATAAAAATACCTTGTAAAAAAGCCAATACCCTGAAATAAATTCGGGCTTACGACGCCTTATCGCTATATTTTATAATCTTTCCGACATCGAGTTTGTCTCAGCAGCTAATGGTATTGATTAGATTTGGCATTTATACCTTAAGGCTTAAACCGAACTCACGTTAAATACGACCCAAAAATAGAACAATTAATGAACCCATCATAAAACTGGGCGTAGTTAATTGATAAAGTTAATCTTCAAACTGAATTTAACCTTGTCCTTCTTGTACCTGTGCATTCTGATGTGCATCTTCCAAGATGTTTTTCAAATCAGATTTAGGTTTTTTTGTTGGTGTATGCTTAAAGTGTGGTACTTCATGCTCCACAATATCTTCTTCAATGGCTTCTACGCCGAAAACTTTTTCTTTTAGAAGATTGTATTTGTCTTGAAATCCGTAACGGAGATTTTTTGCGCCGTCGGCAATTTTACCACGAGTTCCTTCGCCGCTATCTGGTGCAAATAATACACTTATAACTGCTCCTGCTGCTAAACCTGCAACTAAGGCAATGGCTATTTTAGCACTGCTGTTTGAATCTTCCGCTAGATATTTTTTGATTAACTTTCTGTATTTCATAACTATGAATTTTAAAAAACAACAATAGCTATTTTAGAAAGTTTGAATTTTTATTCTTTAAGTTGAGACAATGTTGAGAAATAGTAGCACGAACATTTTTTTTTAAACCCGACAGCAGCGATAGCCCCGAATTTTTTATGAGGGCTTTAGCGAATGGGGGGACTATACCGGGCTATGAAATGCCGACGCTAATTTTCTTAAAAATAATAATTCGTACCGTTTGAGCGGATTATTTGCTATGTTTAATATTTTAGAACGAAGATGGTAAAAGCAACGATAAACAAAGAACACTATGCGTGTTCGGTAACCAATGGCACACATGAGATTGTGGTTGATGAGCCTTTTAATTTAGGCGGAACAGATAAGGGTTTTGCACCCACGGGCTTGCTAATGGCCTCTTTAGCCTCTTGTGTAGCCATTACCTTAAGAATGTACATTGATAGAAAGGGATGGGCGGTTGACAAAATTGAGGTTGGGATAAATATGCTTATTGAAAACGCGGAGACACTATTTGTGGAAGAAATTACCTGTACGGGCAATTTAAGCGTTGAACAAAAGGCGAGATTGGAAGACATTGCGTCTAAATGCCCTGTAAGTAAAATTTTAACTGCTGGCCACGAAATACGATCGAAAGTGCTGTAAATTAAATGGTGCAAAACTCGTTTATATATTCATAAAAAGCTTTAATATCTTTGTATGATTTCGGTTTCTTCCGAAGTAAAAAAATATTTATGCCTACCGAAATAAAATGCCCAAGCTGCGCCCATGTTTTTCCGATGGAAGAGGCTATGGCTGAAGATTATAAAAAAGAGTTACGTGAGAAGATGGTTGCCTTTACCAAGCAGAAGGATGAGGATTTTCAACGTAAACTGTTGGCTTTAGAGCACGAAAAGGAGTTGCAGCAAAAAGCTTATGATGCCAAACTTGCAGAGGAAAAAAATAAGGTAAAAGTGGATTTGGAGGAAAACTTGCGTAAAAGTATTGCCTCTGATTACGAAAACAAATTGCAGATGCTGGAAGGCAATGCCAAAGAAAATGCGGAGAAACTTCGGTTAGCGCGTGAAAAGGAATTGGATTTTTTACGACGTGAAGAAAGCCTTAAAGTTAAGGAAGAGGAGATGGAACTGGCTTTTCAGCGTAAACTGCAAGAACAGCGTAACGACTTGGTGGAGCAAATTAGAAAACAAGAGGCAGAAAAAAATAGCATTAAAGATACTGAGCATCAATTGCGTTTAAAGGAGCTTGAAAAACAGCTTGATGACCAAAAAAAGCTGGCGGAAGAAATGAAGCGAAAAGCTGAGCAGGGGAGTATGCAGCTGCAAGGTGAGGTACAGGAATTAATCTTGGAGGAATTGCTTAGGAGCAATTTTCCATTCGATTTGATTGAAGAAGTGGGAAAGGGTGTGCGTGGTGCCGATTGTGTGCAAGTAGTTAGAAACCAATTTGGACAAGAGTGCGGCAAAATTATTTATGAAAGTAAACGAACCAAAGATTTTGGTGGCGACTGGATTGAAAAATTGAAAAAGGATATGCGGAGCATGGGCGTTGATGTTGCTGTAATTGTGAGTCAATGTTACCCTAAAGGCATGGATAGCTTCGGACAACGTGATGGGGTTTGGATTTGCTCTTTTGAGGAAGTTAGTGCCGTTGCTTACGTTTTGCGTGATGGAATTTTGCGTTTGGCTAGTGCGGTAAAATCGCAGGAAAATCGTGGTGATAAAATGCACATGTTGTACGACTACTTAACTGGATCGGAATTTTCGGAGCAGTGGAAAGCGATTAGAGAGGGCTTTATGAGCATGAAATTATCCATTCAAAGAGAAAGAGATGCTATGGAACGCCTGTGGAAGGCCCGTGAGAAGCAGTTGGAAAAAGTGCTTCTGAATGCCACTCATATTCGTGGTTCAATTGAAGGCATAGCCGGTAGTGATAGCATTCAACTTAGCTTAACAGATGAGGATGATGACCCGCTGCTTTTAGAATAATCAATTGCGGGTTTTCCGCCTTATCATATCAATAATAGAACAATTAAAACCAATAATATACTGTGAATAAAAACCAAATTAAACAATCCCTCAACCTCTCAAAATTAATAATTGTAGTTTGCTTTTTGCTTTTGGGTACTACTGCATTCGGTCAGGAATTAAAATCGCCTGATGCTAACCTGATTGCCAATTTCTCGTTGGCTTCTGGTGGTGTGCCAACGTACACCCTAAAATACAAGGGCAAAGATGTAATTAAAACGAGTAAACTTGGCTTAGAATTAAAAGATGCTAAGTCGCTATTGGATGGATTTACCATTACCGATACCAAAACGAGTAGCTTCAACGAAACTTGGAAGCCTGTTTGGGGTGAGGTAAAGGAAATTGTAAATCACTACAATGAATTGGCTGTAACGTTAACTCAAACGGCAACAAATAGGTACATCATTGTACGTTTGCGTTTGTTCAATGATGGTTTGGGTTTCAGATATGAATTTCCGGAGCAAAAAAACTTAGATTATTTCGTAATCAAAGAAGAAAAAACTCAGTTTGCGTTGGCTGGCGATCATAAAGCGTTTTGGCTTCCTGGAGATTACGACACACAGGAATATGAAACGGTGACTTCAAATTTATCGGAAGTTCGTGCGAAGATGAAAGATGCGGTAACATCAAATGCTTCTCAAACCACTTTTTCTCCAACAGGTGTACAAACGCCTTTAATGATGAAAAGCAAAGATGGTTTATACATCAACATACATGAGGCTGCTTTGGTAAACTATTCTTGCATGTCGTTAAACCTTGATGATAAAAACATGGTTTTAGAATCTTGGTTAACTCCTGATGCAGTGGGCGATAAGGGTTATTTACAAGCGCCTTGTTTGTCTCCGTGGAGAACCATTATTGTAAGTGATAAAGCTGGAGATATTTTAACGTCTAAATTGACGTATAACTTAAATGAGCCTACAAAGTTTAAAGATGTTTCTTGGATTAAACCAACCAAATATGTTGGCGTTTGGTGGGAAATGATTACCGGAAAAAGCACTTGGGCTTACAACGATTTAACGAGTGTGCAATTAGGGGTAACCGATTATTCTAAAACAAAACCAAATGGAAAGCATGGTGCCAATACTGCGCATGTAAAAGAATATATCGATTTTGCTGCTAAAAATGGTTTAGACGCCGTTTTGGTTGAAGGATGGAACGAGGGCTGGGAAGATTGGTTTGGTAAAACAAAAGATTATGTGTTTGATTTTGTAACGCCATATCCTGATTTCGATGTGAAAGAATTGCATCGTTATGCGGCAAGCAAAGGGATTAAAATGATTATGCACCATGAAACTTCTTCTTCGGTTCGTAATTACGAAAGACATATTGATACGGCCTACAAGTTTATGAAAGCCAATGGTTATGATGCAGTTAAAAGCGGTTACGTTGGCAATATTATTCCTCGTGGCGAACATCACTATAGCCAAGATATGATTAACCACTACTTGTATGCCATTACCAAAGCTGCTGATTACAAGATTATGGTGAATGCGCACGAAGCTGTCAGACCAACAGGTTTGGCTCGTACCTATCCGAATTTGATTGGTAACGAAGCTGCCAGGGGCACTGAATATGAAGCTTTTGGTGGAAGCAATGCAGATCACACTACAATTTTACCTTTTACGCGCTTAATCGGCGGTCCTATGGATTATACACCTGGTATCTTTGAAACAAGAGTAAGTGCTTATAATCCTGATAATAAATCTTTTGTGCACACCACATTAGCCCGTCAGCTGGCTTTGTATGTTACGATGTACAGTCCGTTGCAAATGGCAGCTGATTTTCCAGAGACATATAATAAGTATATGGATGCTTTCCAGTTCATTAAGGATGTGGCTGTGGATTGGGATGATACAAAGGTTTTGGAAGCCGAACCGGGTGATTATATTACTTATGCTCGTAAAGCTAAAGGAAAAGACAACTGGTTTGTTGGCCGTACAAATGACGAGGTTGGGCGTACCTCTAAAATCGACTTCAGTTTCTTAGATGCTGGTAAAAAATATACCGCAACCATTTATGCTGACGCGAAAGATGCGCATTATGAGAGTAATCCGAAAGCCTACACGATACGCAAAATGGAGGTTACAAATAAAACGAAGTTAACGCAATATTGTGCGCCGGGTGGTGGATATGCGATTAGTATCATGGCAAAATAGGCTAGATGCTAAATTTAAATTTTAGAAAGTCGTGGCGTTTTGCTGCGACTTTTTTTTTAAAGGGGGGGTAAGAAATATAAGCTGTTTTAATTTTTCCCGCAGATTTACGCAGATTTGATTTTCAGGGTGCAGAGTTATTAATGTGATTATCACGGGCAGGAAGTTGTTATAATTTTTCCCGCAGATTTACGCAGATTTGATTTTCAGGGTGCAGAGTTATTAGTGTGCTTATCGCGAGCAGGAAGTTGTTTTAATTTTCCCCGCAGATTTACGCAGATTTGATTTTCAGGGTGCAGAATTATGGTGGCTGTGTGGATTATCGCGAGCAGGAAGTTGTTATAATTTTCCCCGCAGATTTACGCAGATTTGATGTTCAGGGTGTAAGGTTATGGTGGATGTGTGGATTGTCGCGAGCAGGAAGTTGTTATAATTTTTCCCGCAGATTTGATTTTTAGGGTGCAGAAGGATTGGCGTGGATATGTGGGTTAGGGGGAGAAGAATTATAGGTTTTGGATGATAATCTAATAAGTGTTTGAAGTAGATTTATTTAAATTGAGAAAGGGTATTCTCCATACACATAATTTTTGCATATTGGTATCAGTTTTATTTTATACACCAGTTTATTCTTTACAATCAATATCATGGCTAGAACTAAAAACCATATCGAACTTCAATTTTTGAGCGAGCCGTCCGATGTTAACTATGGTGGAAAGGTGCACGGCGGGATGATGATGAAATGGATTGATCAAGCTGCATTTGCATGCGCCTTACAATGGAGCCAATCGTATTGTGTTACCGTATATGTTGGAGGTATTCGGTTTTTTCATCCGGTACATATTGGTCATTTGGTTAAAATGGAAGCCCGAATTATTTACACTGGCAAAACCAGTATGCACATAGCCGTAGATGCTTTTTCCAAGCCGGTGGGGCAGGCAGATTTTGTGAAAAATACACACTGCATTATTGTTTTTGTTGCAGTAGATGATGATGGACAACCAAAGCCAATCCCAACCTTTAAGCCAAAAAGCGATCGAGAAATTGCGATGCATGGTTATGCGATTAAGTTAATGGAATTGCGCAAAAGCATTGATAAGGAAATGGAACCCTACATCGTTTAAAGCAGACTAAAATTACCCCTATTTTAAGTTACAATGGGTAAGGTGAAACAAAATTTGCTCCCTTCGCCAATTGCACTCACTACCCAAATTTTTCCATGTTCGGCTTCAATAAAATCTTTGGAAATGGCTAATCCTAAGCCTGATCCAGATTTATTCTGGCCATCGGTAGGTACTTGGAAATATCGCTCAAACAATCGTTTTTGATACTTTTCATCAATGCCTTTGCCATAATCTTGCACTGAAAATTGAATGAACTTGTCTTTTTGGAAAACATCGATCACAACCTTTGACTTCTCTGAACTATAACGTAATGCATTTGATAAAAAATTGACCAGAACCCAAGCTGTTTTTTGGATATCGGCATTAACGTTCGGTAAACGGTCATCACAATTAACCTCTAAGTTTATTGATTTTTGTTCTGCCTGAAATTTAACCGCATCTAGCGCATACTCTACAATGGCTAAAGGTTGTGTAATGGCAAAGGTGAGCTTTAAGTTTCCGGTTTCTGCTTGTGATAAGTCTAGAAGTTCGCTGGTTATTTTTAAAAGTCGGTCGCTATCTTCTTTGATGTGATTTACCAACTGGCTCTGTTCTTCGTTCATGGCGCCAACACGTTCATCGTTAAGCAATTTTAAGCTCATTTTTATGGAGGAAAGTGGGGTTTTCAATTCATGGGAAACTGTTGCTATAAAATTGGTTTTGGCTTCATCTAATTCTTTAAACTGCGTAATGTTTTTCAGAACATACACGCTACCAGCTGATTTTGAGGATTCTACTAAGGTCTTTTCTTCTTGTTCTTCATAATTTGGGATAACAATTTCTCTACTTTCTAAAAGGAAATAAGATTCTTTGTCATCAGCGTAAATTTTGAGGGTTTTATCGTCCGTTTCAGGCTTTATGATGCGTTTTAATAACTCATTCTTTTTTACCAACTCGCTTACATTCTGGCCGATAATTTTGTCTTCATCTAAATTCATTAGCTTGGCTGCCAAATGGTTTAAAAATAGCACTTCTCCTTTTTCGTTTAAACCAATAATTGCATCTTGCATTTGTGCGATAATGGCCTCGATACGCGATTTTTCGGATTTAATTTTGGAGAGATTGCTGTTTTCCCATTCGTTAAGTTTAACAACCATGCCATTAAATGCGTCGGCGAGTTCGGTAAATTCATCATCATTTTCAAACCGGAGTCGTTGCTTATAATTTTTGCGACTGATTTGCTTAATTGCTGAGCTAAATTCTGCCAAGGGATTTGCCACGAAACCTGGGAAATTAACGATAAAGGTGAATAAAATTAGAAAACTCAGCGTTGCGGCAATCATAATGTATAGGTTCGCTCTTCCAGATGCTTCTGTTGCCAATTCGTTTTTATGATAAATGGCCGTCATGTTCAGGCTATCAATATTTTGCAACTCTGCTCTTAACGCCTTTATGATGTTTTCATTTTCTTGAGCAGATTTAGAATTCAAGAATGTGGTGTATAGCTGGCTTAATTTCAGAAATGCGGCTTTCTCACCGGGTTCGGTAATATTTTCACCTTCGTTTTTTAGGTTAATCTCGAATATTTTTTTGCTTTCATTATTGAGCGGAAACCGATTGTCATCGAGAACGGTACGCATAGAAGAAACGTATTTGAGGGATTTGTAGTTGTCTTTTAAAATCACTTTAGATTTGTCTGAAAGCTCATTCAAATAAAATAGGGCAATCAATCCGAAGGACAGAACGATTATAAAGAGAAACCCGAATCCGAGGCGGAGTTTGGTTTTAATTTTCATGATGATTTTTTAGGCCAATTTGACAACTGAGATTAAGTTGGCTAGTTGGGTTTTTAAAGTTTAACTAATTTTTTACCACATTAGGCACCTGAGTTAACCTGAGAGTAATTTGGGTTATGGTTTTTGAGTTTATTTAAGAGAGTATCACTAAATCAATTTCCTTTTCGGCTAAATTACGCAACAGTTGATTAAAAATAGCCGTTCGCATAATTACCTGAAAAATATTTAAGTGTGGTTTTCCAATGCAGATGGTTGTTACTTCTTTTTCTGTCGCTATATTAATAATGCTTTGAGTAATTTGATTACTTTTTACTTTAATCACTTCAGCACCCAACTCGGTTGCAAGCTTAAAATGATTAATTAAATGTCTTTGTTTATCAAGTTTTATACGCTCTAAACTTTCGCTATCACTTTGGATGTAAAGCACAATCCATGGCGAATGATAATAAGAGGCTAATCGGGCGGTTTTTCTAATTACAACTCCGGCCGTTTCTGCGTTGGAGGAGATGCATGCTAGAAATCGTTCGAATCTTAGCTTTATCGATTTGGGAATTTCCGTCTGGATCTTCCGCTCTACCTGATGCACCACTTCTTTAAGGGCGAGTTCTCTGAGCTGTAATATCTTGTCTGACTGGAAAAAATTTTCTAATGCCCTTGCAATTTTAGATTGATCATAGATTTTCCCTTCTTTTAAGCGGGTAACCAATTCATCAGCTGTTAAATCGATATTTACTATTTCGTCTGCAATTTCTAGAATTTTATCGGGAATGCGTTCGGTTACGCTAATGCCTGTAATTTGTTCTATCTCCTCATTTATGCTTTCCAGATGTTGAATGTTGACGGCAGATATTACACTTATGCCAGCCTCAAGAAGATCAAACACATCTTGCCAACGCTTCCCATTCTTGCAGCCCTCTGCATTGGTATGGGCTAACTCATCAACAATTACAATTTCTGGGTGACGATTGAGTATGCCTTGCAAGTCCATTTCCTCAATCTCTTTACCACGATAGAAGATCTTTTTTCTCGCAATAATTGGCAACCCACCAACTAAAGCTTCTGTTTCTGCTCTTTTATGGGTTTCTACATAGCCAATGCAAACATCAATTCCATTGCGTAATAGTGCATGCGATTCTTGTAGCATTCGAAAAGTTTTGCCTACACCGGCGCTCATCCCAATATAGATTTTGAGTTTACCCCTCCTGGATTTCTGAACCAAATCGAGGAAGTGCTTTACCGAATCGTCTTTCTCCTGCATTTGTGTTTAATTGAATCACGGAGGCACACATGGGTTTGTACCTCCGTGATCGTTATTTCTAAAATGATATCGCTATGCTCGCCGTTAAGGATGTATTTGCATTCACAAAATTTCCTTCACGGTTAAAAATTTTATCCTTGCTGTCGTAAGTTTTTCCTTCTAAACGGATAACGGCATTTGCAATTGGACTATAATCTACATTTAAAGAGTAGCCTTTTGTTTTAAAGCCATTTGCTGTGCCTGTAGAAATAAAAATACCGTTTTTATCTTCGTAGTATTCAAACCTTCCCGCTAAAGCCCATTTATCAGCAAATTTATACTGGGCTATTGCCACTGGAGAAATTACTTCGTTTTTGGTGGTGCTACTTTTTTGTTTTTGTTGCGTTCCATAATCAAACCCTAGGGTTAAGCCAAATTGATCTGTAACTTGGTAAATGGCATAAAGGTTATGATAGAATCGGTTTACACGAACAGAATCTGCACCTTCAGTTCCCAAATAGTTAGAATAATTCAGTGTAAATTTAGCACTTGGTTTCCAGGTTAATTGAAGGCCACCTGCTGGCTTATCGTTTCCGTTTTGACGGGTGATTCTTTGCCAGCCGTTAAGATAGAGTAGGGTTGCAGATAATTTTCCATCGGATGTTGCGTATGAGAGTTTAGCTCCTGATTCGTAATACGGTGTATTTTCTGAAGAAATGTTTCTGGTTAAAACCCAACAATCTTTAGATATCGCACTCTCGAAACCTATATGCGATGAAAATATTCCCGCATCAATCCATAGATTTGCTGATTTTGACAATTTAACGCCAGCATTGGCTTCAAATATATTTTTTAAAACGCCTGGCTCGGCCGCCAAATTTGCATTTGCATATGTTCCTGCCATAACCGCTAAGTTTGCCCGAATGGCACCGCTATCGTATGCCGCTTTTAGAAATCCAAGGTTTAAATTAACTTCATTTGCTCGGTTGTGAGAATAGATGAAGCCAGGACGATTATGATCTTCTGGATTATTGAAGTCGTAGCCGTAGTAGGTTTCCAAATAACCTGAAAATTTTACTTTAGGTTCATTTTGTGCAAAGGCGTTTATTGTTGCTGTTAATATGGTGATGAGGATGATGATCTTTTTCATTTTTAGATTTTTTATTTTTCATCAGTCATTTGGCTTCGCAAGGCCATAACTGGATATATCATTTATTTTACTACGCAGATTTGATTTCAATTTTTGTCTGTGTTAATCATTTGCATCTGCTGTAGCTTCACTAAAGCACTACAAGTTATCTAAAGCTAAATTCAACTTTAAAACATTTACTGATGATGGGCCAAACAGACCTAGAAATGGTTTCAGAGTGTTCATAGCTACCAGTTCCTTTACTTTATTTTGATCTAATTTTCTTGCTTTGGCTACTCGATTAATTTGGATAGCTGCACCTTGTTCTGAAATATTTGGGTCTAAGCCACTTCCAGAGGCGGTAACCATATCTGCTGGAATTTCCGATTTTTTTAACCCAGGGTTATATTTAAGTAGGGTATCAATTCGATTGGAAACTTCCTTTAAATAATCTGGATTAGAAGGACCTTTGTTAGAACCAGCAGAGCCTGCGGCATTATAGGCCACTGCCGATGGTCTGCCCCAAAAATATTCTGGTTTAGTAAATGATTGGCCTATCAATGCATAGCCAACTACTTTTCCGTTTTTGGTAAGCTTTTCGCCACTACCATTTCCTTTTGAAATTTTGCCAGCCAAAGCAATGCCTAAAGGGTAAAGGATGCATAACAATACGATTAAAACCAATGTTAAGCGTATAGATTGTATGATGTAATTTTTCATTTTATTTTGTTTTTTAAATTAGGCTGAGCAGATGGAAAGATTTGTCAATCTCGCTAACGGCTCAACCCCGAATGTTTTATTTTACACAAATAAGCCAACTAATAAATCGATTATTTTGATACCGATGAATGGTGCTACAACTCCACCAATTCCATAGATAAATAGATTTCTGCGCAGTAAAGCGGTTGCGCCGATTGGTTTATAAGCCACACCCTTAAGTGCTAAGGGGATTAAAATTGGAATAATAATCGCATTGAATATAACAGCCGACATAATTGCACTTTCTGGAGAATGCAGGCCCATAATATTTAAACTCTGTAAAGCTGGGATCGATGCAATAAATAGTGCAGGAACAATTGCAAAATACTTAGCCACATCATTTGCGATAGAAAAGGTTGTTAAGGTACCGCGTGTAATTAACAATTGCTTTCCAATCTCAACAATCTCAATTAATTTGGTGGGGTCATTGTCTAAATCGACCATGTTTCCCGCTTCTTTGGCCGCTTGCGTTCCACTGTTCATAGCAACACCAACATCCGCTTGAGCAAGGGCAGGCGCATCATTTGTACCATCACCCATCATGGCAACCAATTTGCCTAGGGCTTGTTCATCTTTAATGTAGTTCATTTTATCCTCAGGTTTCGCTTCTGCAATAAAATCATCTACGCCTGCTTTTTCTGCAATGTACTTGGCTGTTAAGGGGTTATCGCCCGTAACCATTACTGTTTTCACGCCCATTTTACGCAAACGCTCAAAGCGCTCGCTAATGCCCGGCTTAATAATGTCTTGTAGTTCAATAACGCCTAAAGCTTTTTCATTTTCAGAAACCACCAACGGTGTACCGCCATTTGAAGCAATGCTTTTTACGTGGTCTTCAATATCCGATGGGAAGATGTTTCCTGCTTTTTCAACGATATTCCTGATCGAATCGAAGGCACCTTTTCTAATTCTTCTTCCATCAGCAGTATCTAAGCCACTAGAGCGAGTTTCTGCGGTGAATTTTATGAAAGTAGAATCTTTCGGAGTAGCCAAAGTTTTGAATCCTTGCTCATTTGCCAATTCTATAATCGATTTACCCTCAGGGGTATCGTCGGCTAAAGAACTTAAAACACAAGCATCTGTAAAATCTTTAATTACGACGCCAGCAGTTGGATAGAAATTGGTTGCTTTTCGGTTTCCTATGGTTATGGTACCCGTTTTATCGAGCAATAGTACATCAATATCGCCTGCGGTTTCTACGGCTTTACCCGATTTGGTAATTACGTTTGCCCTTAAAGCCCTGTCCATTCCCGCTATGCCTATTGCAGATAATAAACCTCCAATGGTTGTTGGGATTAAACAAACAAAGAGCGAAATTAATGCTGCAATTGTAATTGGGGTATTGGCGTAATCTGCAAATGGTTTTAAGGTTACGCAAACGATGATAAAAACCAAGGTGAAGCTGGCGAGCAAGATGGTTAAGGCAATCTCATTCGGTGTTTTCTGGCGAGACGCCCCTTCCACCAAGGCAATCATTTTATCTAAAAAGCTTTCGCCTGGGGCAGTGCTTACACTTACTTTAATCTCATCAGATAGCACTTTCGTTCCGCCGGTAACAGAAGATTTATCCCCTCCAGATTCCCGAATCACTGGTGCAGATTCTCCTGTAATGGCCGATTCATCAATAGTTGCAATACCTTCTATAATTTCTCCATCGGTGGGGATGGTATCACCAGTTTCGCAAATGAAAACATCACCTTTTTTCAATTGATTTGAAGAACGGATTTCGATTGTTCCATTTTCGAGCAACACTTTAGCAGGGGTTTCCTCTCTCGTTTTACGCAAGCTATCGGCTTGTGCTTTTCCTCGTGCTTCGGCAATGGCTTCGGCAAAATTGGCAAACAAAACCGTGAGCAGCAGCACCAAAAAGATAAAGAAATTATACAATGCCGATCCTTGTCCGCTGTGGCTAAATGAGTAAACCGTTACATAAGCCATTACCAATGTGCCAATTTCTACGGTAAACATAACTGGGTTGCGAACCATAACCCGTGGATCGAGTTTGATGAAGGATTGTTTCAATGCAGTTTGCACTAAAGCAGGTTCGAACAATTTATTATTGGGTTTCATGTTTTTTATATTTATATCATTTGTGTGTTGAGCATTGGAAAATTTCTTTAGCTTTTCCAATGCTCAATCCACCATGGAGATTTATTTAAGCATTGTAAAGTATTCTGCCAATGGACCTAGGGCTAAGGCAGGGAAATATGAAAGTGCATTTAACACTAATATTACCGCAAAGGTCATTAAGGCGAAGGTTTTGGTGTCTGTTTTTAAGGTGCCTGCAGATTCGGGAATGAATTTTTTAGCGCCCAGTAAACCTGCAATGGCTACTGGTCCAATAATGGGTAAAAAGCGACCTAAGAAAATGATTATCCCGGTTAAAAGGTTCCAGAATACATTGTTATCTCCCAATCCCTCAAAGCCTGAACCATTGTTTGCATTGGATGAGGTAACTTCATACAGCATTTCAGAAAAGCCATGGAAACCAGGGTTATTAAGCCAGTTTTTAGGTTGAACGGCCCAATCGGCACCACCATGATTCACAAAAACAAAGCTCGCTATAGCTGTACCCGCCAAAATTAAAAAGGGACTGAGCAAGGTAATGATAGCCGCTATTTTAATTTCTCTGGCTTCAACTTTATGTCCTAAAAATTCGGGGGTTCTGCCCACCATTAATCCAGAAATGAATACTGCAATAATTAAGTAGATGAAGTAATTTAATAAACCAACTCCACAACCACCATAAAATGCATTGATCATCATTGCCAATAATTGCCATAAGCCAGTTAGGGGCATGGTACTATCATGCATTCCGTTTACTGATCCAGTAGAAATTACGGTTGTTAACGTACTCCAGTAGGCTGTAGCAGCGGGACCGAAGCGAACTTCTTTACCTTCCATTGCGCCGGTGGTTTGGCTAATGCCCAATTTCGCTAGAGCTGGGTTGCCGCCGAGCTCTGAACTGAGGGTGGGAAGCATTAACATAAATAAGCCAATCGTCATCACCCCGAAAATTGTCCAAGCGAGTTTTTTTCTTCGGATGAAATATCCAAAGGCAATAATCATCGCAAGAGGAATGATGGTTTGTGCAATAACCTCAACCATATTGGTAAAATAACTCGGGTTTTCGAATGGATGGGCAGAATTTGCACCAAAATACCCACCACCATTCGTTCCCAAGTGTTTAATGGCAATCATTTGTGCAGCCGGCCCACGAGATACATGAACGGTATCACCTTGAACTGAGATAAACTGATCTTTACCTTCATAGCTTGCGGGTGTGCCGTTAAATGTTAATAACAAAGCAATTACAATTGATAAAGGCAATAATAAACGGGTAATCGCTCTTACAAAAAATTCCCAAAAATTTCCAAGCTGTGTAGTGGTTTTGTCTCTAAAAGCCTTAAATAGTACAACTGCTGCTGCAATACCCGTAGCGGCACTTACAAATTGAAGAAACATTAATACAAACTGCTGGGTTAGATAACTTACGCCAGTTTCTCCAGAGTAGTGTTGAAGGTTACAGTTGGCAACAAAGCTGATGATGGTATTGAATGCCAAATCAGCCGTCATGCCAGCGTTTCCATCTGGGTTAAATGGAAGCTTATCCTGAAAAATCAACATGAAAAAGCCATACACCAACCACAAAATATTGATGGTTAGTAATGCCTTTAACTGCTGTTTCCAGTTCATTTGTTCTTTAACGTTAATGCCAGAAAGCTTATAGATTCCAGTTTCGAGCGGTTTTAAAAAGTCTGTCCAAACTTTTTCTCCTGCAAATACCTTTGCTAAATATTTACCCAAAGGGATAGCAATAATTAAGGTGAGCAGGAACGTGGCGATGATGCCAATTAATTCAGTGTTCATTTTTTTGTTTTTTGAATTTCCCTAGATGATGGAGGGGTTAAAATTTTTCGGGTTTAATCAGCACGTAAATCATATAAATGAATACGGCGATAGAAATGATGAATAGTGCTACCATGTTTTTAAATTTTTTCGAACCAATCGATTGATTTGTAAGTTGCCCAGCAGAGCAAAATGAGGAGGAGAAATAGGATAATTGTCATAACTGTAATGATTTATGAAATGCCTATTGCCAACTGTTGTACCAGTAAAGTAATTATTTTTTTAAAATATTGATAATCAACAAATTGTGTTAAAATCTTATTTTTTCTGATGTTTTAGGCATAAAAAAACCCTTCCATTTTGGAAGGGTTTTTGCCATTTTGGTAAGCTTAATAATGTGGTTAATTTAACTTGTTTTTATAGCAGGTTAAAATGTATAGCCCCTCAATCGAAATTGCCATGCGATGGATTTGAGGGACAGACATGCGTTTGTTGAAATCACTTTGTTTTGTAAACCTGGGGTGTAGCAGATACCGGCTTGTGGTTAAGGCCTGCCTGCGATAGGCAGGTATGAGCGAAAAAAAGGGCTAACGTTAAAGTTGAGTACAACTATTGCTTTACTAAAAATTGAAGGATTTTAAACTTCTTTAATCCCGTATTCCTCAATTTTTCTGTAGAGGGTGGTTAAACCGATGCCCAATAACCTGGAAGTCTCGGTTTTATTGCCTTTGGTATGGGCCAAGACTTTTTGAATATGCATTTTTTCCATTTGCTGCAGGTTGTAGTCGTGCTCAAGCGGGGTAAACTCGAAAAACTCTGGTGGCAGCGCCGATGTGTTCAACGTGTCTCCATCGGATAAGATTACCAAGCGTTCGATTACATTTTTGAGTTCACGGATGTTACCTTTCCAGCTGTGTTCGGCAAAAATCGATAGAATTTTATCGTCCAAACTTAATTCTTTACGGTTTACCTTGTTGGAAAAATCGGATAGATAATGTTTTGCCAGGGCCTGGATATCGCCTTTACGTTCTCTTAGCGGTGGAAGAACGATGGTAAATACCGAGAGGCGATAATATAAATCGGAGCGAAATTTTCCTGAGGCGGCATCTCCTTTTAAATCTTTATTGGTTGCCGCAAGGATGCGTACATTTACCTGTTGCGTTAGGGTATCCCCAACTTTGATAAAACTCTGATTTTCCAACACCCGCAACAATTTCGCCTGAAGATCGAGGTTCATTTCACCAATTTCATCTAAGAAAAGGGTACCTCCGTTGGCTTCCTCTAAAAGTCCTTTTTTATCTTTATTTGCGCCTGTAAAGGCACCAGCTTTATAGCCAAACAGCTCACTTTCTAGCAATTCAGGGCTAAAGCCGCTACAGTTGAGGGCCACAAAGGGTTTTAGTGCCCTCGGACTTTCGTAATGAATGGATTGTGCAAAAACTTCCTTTCCGGTGCCAGTTTCACCCAATAGTAACACCGTTGTATCGGTTTGACTTACTTTTTTTGCTAAATCTATAGCTTCCTTTAAGGCTTTTGATTGACCAATGATGGTGCTAAAACTGTGTTTCTTGGTGATTTTATTTTCGAGTTCGAAAATCCTCCTTTGAAGGTTCGATTTCTCCATTGCTTTATACAGCAGTGGAATAATTTTGTCGTTATCATCGCCTTTAACCAAATAATCGAATGCACCATTTTTAATGGCTAAAACACCGTCGGCAATGGTTCCGTAGGCCGTTAAATTGATAATTTCAATATAGGGTTTAATCGCTTTAAGATCTTTTACCAGCGCTACACCATTAACATCGGGTAATTTAACATCGCTGATCACCAAGCTCACATCATTGGTTTTCAGTAGTTTGACACCTTCCTTACCCGTGTTTGCTTGTAAGGTTTTAAAACCTTCCAGCTCTATAATTCTTGAAAGTAAACTGCAAATTTTCTTTTCATCGTCAATGATGAGGACAATCCCGTTCATAGGTTTAATTTATGGGACAATATTAAGAATAAATAAATGATTCTATTTTTCGTGATTGTAAAAAACCCATTTCGGAATTATCTACATCAGTTATTGTAAGCGTTTGATTTGCAGAAAATTGCTTACGGTTTTCAAAATCTACTAAATTTTTCGTTTAGAAAGCATCAAAATTATTACAAATTGAGCATATTTGAATAAACAAAACAAATTATATGTTCAAAAGGCTTACCACAATACTTTTCTTATTGTTTTCTGTAATATTTTGTTCGGCCCAACAGGTAAGGCCAGCCAAATCAGCAGAAATTTTTAGGGAAATTAAAACCCTGCAACACATCCCCAAAGTTTTATATCTCGCTGCCCATCCAGATGATGAAAATACAGGTTTATTATCGTGGTTGGTTAACGAGCAAAATGTAGAAACTGCTTACCTTTCTTTAACCAGAGGTGATGGTGGGCAAAATCTTTTAGGTACAGAGCAAGGCGCGGCGTTGGGATTAATTAGAACGCATGAACTTTTAGAAGCCAGAAAATTAGATGGTGCGCAACAGTTTTTTACACGAGCAATTGATTTTGGTTTTTCGAAAAATACGAATGATACTTTTAAGCAATGGGATGCAGATAGCATAACCGCTGATGTGGTTTGGGCCATTCGGAAATTTAAACCTGACGTGATTATTTGTCGTTTCCCACCAACTTCTGCGGCTGGACACGGGCAACATGCTGCATCCGCCGTGGTTGCAGAAATGGCTTTTAAAGCGGCTGGTGATAAAAGTCGCTTTCCAAATCAATTGAAATATGTAAGTGTTTGGCAGCCCAAAAGACTTTTATGGAACACATTTAATTTCGGTTCGGTAAACACTACAGCCGAAGATCAGCTTAAAGTTACCGTAGGCCAATATGATGCCCAGCTTGGAATGGGTTATGGCGAACTTGCAGGTTTAAGCAGGAGCTTGCATAAAAGCCAAGGCGCAGGAACACAGTCGATTGCTGGAGTTAGAAGCGAGTATTTTACACACGTTGCCGGCGAAGCAGCTAAAACTTCCCTTTTTGATGGACTAACTAAAAATTGGGCAGCTAAGGGTGTTCCAGAAATGGATTTGGATTTGAGCAAGATTGTAAAGGCATTTAACTTTAATAAACCCGATTTAAGTTTGCCTGCATTAATTGCAATTAGAAAGAAGTTTGCTCTGCTAAAGGATGAAGACTTGAAGAAAGATAAGCTCAAATCATTAGATCAAATTATTTTGAGCTGTGCTGGGTTTATGGGAGAAGTGGTAACCAACCAGCCCGAAGCCATTGCCGGGAATAGTTATCGTTTTAGATTAAACCTAATTTCACGATCAACAAGTGATGTTGTTGTAGAAAAAATAAGTTGGCTAAACACCATCGAATCTGCCAACAGAAAATTAGCCAACGATTCTTTAATCACCCTTGAGCATCAAATTCAAATACCAGAAAATGCCCTTTTAACTGAGCCGTATTGGTTAGAAAAACCGGCCAAAAATGCCGCTACCTTTAGTGTTGGCAACGATACTTTAATTGGTTTGCCAGAGCAAGAATCACCTTTAATGGTTAAACTTGAACTTAAAATAGGAACAGAACGCTTTGCCGTTAAACTACCTTTATCCTATAAAAAACTGGATCCGGTTAAGGGCGATGTGGTTGAGGCTTTAAGAATAGTGCCCGCTGTAGAAATCAAATTTGCGGAATCTATTTATTTTGCCAATGATAAGGAAGATTTGAGTACCACACTTAGAATGAGGGCAAATAAAGATGTTACCAATGGAAAAATTGTACTAAAATTTGGCAATGAACTTGGTTTATCTACTGCTCTAGATCACATCAATTTAAAGGCGAATGAGATTCGTAATATCGACATTACGATAAACAAAGAACTTCTGTCTAAAATCAATTTAAATAGATCAAATATCAAGGCGGTTTTAATTACCGAAACGGGTGATTATAATAAAAGCCAGCAGGTGATTCAGTATCCCCATTTGCCTGTTTTACAATATTTTGTGCCAGCCAACGCTTGGTTGCTTAAAGGAGACATCAAGGTTACGGCTAAAAAGGTTGGCTACATACCTGGGGCGGGCGATTTAATTCCAGATTTTTTACGGCAAGCAGGCGTGCAGGTTGATGTTTTAAGTGAAACAGATATATTAAACACTTCTAAATTAAATACTTACGATGCTTTGGTAACTGGCGTTCGCGTAATTAATACAGAGAAAAGAATAAAAAACTGGCAGGTGGCATTACGCGCTTATGTAGAAAATGGAGGCACGTTGGTTATGCAATACAATACTACCCAAGATATGGCTCTACAAGATTTTGGAGTGTATCCACTAAGTATCGGTTGGAATCGGGTAACCGAGCAGAATGCAGCGGTTAAAATTTTAAATCCGAATCAGCGCCTATTAAATTATCCAAATAAAATTACCGATGAAGATTTTAAGGGCTGGGTACAAGAGCGGGGTGCCTATTTTGTAGATACCTGGGATAAAAATTATGAGCCACTTTTCGAAATGAACGATACTGGCGAAGCACCTTCGCAAGGATCAACACTTTATGCCAAATATGGTAAGGGCAATTTTATTTATAGCCCTCTAGCATTTTTTAGGCAATTACCTGCGGGGAATGTAGGTGCGGCCAGATTGTTTTTCAACTTTATATCAGCCAGTAAATAATGAGAAAAGTACTTAAAAATTGGAATACTTGGTACCTCCTTGTTGGACTGGCATTGGTTATCCAAATCATTTTATATTATGTATTTACCAAACACTGGGCATGAGTAATATCGATTGGTTTGTATTGGTTTTTACGCTTTTTGCCGTGGTGGCATACGGTGTTTTTATTGGCAGAGGACAAAAAAGTAACGAATCGTACTTAAAGGCCGATAATAAAATGCCTTGGTACATCGTGCTATTGGGTATTATGGCTACTCAAGCCAGTGCCATTACCTTTTTATCGGCACCAGGACAAGCTTATACGGATGGAATGCGTTTCGTTCAGTATTATTTTGGTTTGCCATTGGCCATGATTGTAATTTGTATTACGTTTATTCCAATTTTCCAGCGCTTAAATGTTTACACGGCCTACGAATATCTGGAGCAAAGGTTTGATAAGAAAACCAGAGTGTTAACATCATTACTCTTCCTATTTTCAAGAGGATTATCAACCGGAATAAGCATTTATGCACCCAGTATCATTCTATCAAGCGTACTGAATTGGAACATTTACCTCACCAATATTTTAACAGGCGGAATCCTATTAATTTACACCTATGTTGGTGGTGCAAAGGCAATTGCACATACTCAAAAGCTTCAATTTCTAATTATTTTAGGAACAATGGCTTTTGCAGGTTACCTCTTGGTGCAAAATATGCCTAACGGAATTGGATTTAAGGATGCCTTATACCTAGCCGGAAAATCAGGAAAACTCAATGTTATTACAACCGATTTTAACTGGAAAGATAAATACAACATTTGGAGCGGCCTAATTGGAGGTTTTTTCTTGGCCTTATCATACTTTGGAACAGATCAGAGTCAAGTTGGGCGATATATTACGGCGAAAGACAATACCAATGCTAAAATGGGTTTGTTGCTAAATGGGATGGTTAAAATACCGATGCAATTTGCCATTTTGCTTATTGGCGCCCTACTTTTTGCCTTTTTCTCGTTAAAACCAGCGCCAATTTATTTCAACGAACGTTCTTATGAATATTTAAAAGAAACCCAACCAAACCGCGCTGCGATATTTGAGAAGGAGCATGAAGCTTTGCAGCAAAAATTTAATCAGCAATCTAAACAGTTATTGGCAGAGAAAGATCATCCTTCCTCCACGTCGGAAACATCAATAGCGGAATTTAAAACAACCCAAAAGCAGGTTGCCTTATTGCACACACGGGTAGAACAGGCAATTAATAAATCCAACTACAACGCCGAAAAAACCGATAC
This sequence comes from Pedobacter yonginensis, assembly GCF_003173595.1. GTDB lineage: Bacteria > Bacteroidota > Bacteroidia > Sphingobacteriales > Sphingobacteriaceae > Pedobacter > Pedobacter yonginense. The sequence goes on along the minus strand of NZ_QGNZ01000003.1, from coordinate 199,525 downwards.
CAATTACATTTTCTTATACTTTGTTAAAAATACCTTACCTATCGGGATGATTGGTTTGCTCTTTGCCATCATATTTTTGGCCAGCTGGGGATCTATTTCTGCTGCGTTAAACTCATTGGCTGCCTGCTCGTTAAAAGATGTTCACCTTATTTTCAGCAAGGAGAAGCCCGATGATAGGCAAGAATTGAAATACAGCCGATTACATACGCTAGCTTGGGGTATCTTTTCCATCGCGGTAGCAATGTTTGCCACCCAAATGGGATCTTTGATAGAGGCGGTAAACGTGTTGGGCTCTTTATTTTATGGTCCAATTCTAGGTATTTTTTTAGTAGCCTTCTATTTTAAGAAGATTGATGGGCCATTGGTATTTATTTCGGCGGTGTTATCAGAAATTGTAGTTATTGCCGTTTATAATTTCGATATAGTGTCATTTCTTTGGCTTAATGTGATTGGAGCATTTGCCGTGATCTTATTTTCGGGTTTTGGTTTGTTGTTTTATCGACCCAAAGCCTTAAATTCGTAAAATTAAAAAACACAAAACAGATAAAAATATAAATTATGAAAACGATGATCAAATCTATCGCTCTGCTTTTTACTGCCATTACCATTTCAGCAGGCGCTTTTGCACAAGATGCTGCACAACCTAAACCAAGTCCAGCAGCCGTTGCTACCGGAAAAGTGAAAGGTGCAACAATTACCATTAATTACAGTAGTCCTGCCGTTAAAGGACGTAAAATTTGGGGTAATTTAGAGGCTTGGGATAAAGTTTGGCGTGCTGGTGCAAACGAGGCGACTACTATCGAAACAGATAAAGACATAAATGTAGAAGGTAAAACACTTCCAGCGGGAAAATACAGCTTCTTTTTAATTCCAAAAGAGAGCGGTACGTGGACAGCAATTTTTAACAAAGAACCTAAACAGTGGGGTGCTTATAAGTATGAAGAATCAAAAGATCAATTGAGAGTAGATGTGAAAACAAAAGCTTTAAAAGCTACTCAAGAAAGATTGGTTTATAAAATTACAAAAGCTGGATTTGCACTAGAATGGGATAAAATTTCAGTGCCAGTTATGATTAAATAATTCAAAATTTTGCAAATAAGAAGCCTTCTAATGCAAATTAGAGGGCTTTTTTGTTTTTTTGTGGATGGGAAAATCCACAGTTTAATGGCGCCGTATCAACAATTCATTTTGGCTTTACAATTGCCACCTTAATTTTTGTAAAAATGACTACTATGCTTTTAAAACATCAATTCTTGCACATTAATTTTCTTTGTAGTTTGTGTTTAATTCTGTAAAACACTTAAAGCCAAATATTTACGTCACGATGATACAGAATACACGGAAAATAAATTTAATCGACCGATTTTAATTAGCGTTTGCATTACACGTTTTTAGCTTGCTTATATCGTCCGAAATTTAATTCTGCTTGCTGAAACTATTTCTGATTCATGAAACGTCTGAGACCAGCATTGGGCCTAATGTTGAATTACACACCAAATTAACCTGCCTAAGGCGTGTAAACTTAACAACTTCTTAATCTGAAAATATCTAATTTAGGCCGATTTATCAATCCCAAATCACCTATATTAAATGAATCCCGTTACAATCAAGAAAGTTGTTATCGCTTTAATTTCGCTCAGTGGCTTAGGCTGCTACGCGCAAAACCAAACCAATAACTTTTCAATAAAAAAAAGCAAACCAGTTAATTTAGTTAATGTTTTTCTGGGCTCATCTGGAGATCATGGACAAATGTCTCCTGCTGCATCTTATCCGTTTAGCATGCTGAGCATTGGGCCGCAAACATACCCTAAAACACATACCGGTTACGAGTTTTTGGCCAAAAAATTTATAGGCTTTACCCACAACCGTTTCGAGGGTGTAGGTTGCCAAGGTTCAGGTGGAAATATCTTAATAAAACCTTTTTTAGGCGATGATCCCGAAAAATCCATCTTAATTAAAACATCAGAAAAGGCCGGTCCAGGATTTTACGAGGTTGGTTTTGAAAATAAAATTAAGGCCAGCTTTGCCGTTTTGGGTAATGCCGGTAAACATGTGTATCAATTTCCAAAAGGTAAAAAAGGTTTCTATTTAGATTTGGGCTATGCCTTTAATGGAGCATTTGTTTCTGAAGAACATCAAATGAATAAAAATGCAATTGGCGGTCGGGTAGATTCTAAAACGACTTGTGGAGCAGGCAAATACCGAATCTATTTTTATTTGGAACTCGCGGGAAACGCTGAATGGACCAAACAACAAGATCATACCCTCATTTCAACTTTGGCTAATGATGCCACCTCGGCAGAAATTAACATTGCTTTTTCTTCTGTAAGCGTAGAGGCAGCCAAAGCTTCATTGAATAAATCTACTTATGAAAAATTAAAAGCACAAAGTAGCATCGATTGGAATACCAATTTGAGCAAAATTGCCGTTGAAGGGAATTTAGAGGATGCAAAATTATTCTACTCCTTGTTGTACCGAACCATGCAATCGCCATACGTTATTTCAGAGCCAAATGGCAATTACCGAAACACAAAAGGGGAGATACATCAAAGTAAAGATCTTCGTTACAATGGGTGGGCCATATGGGATAATTACCGAACGCAGTTGCCGCTTCTTTCTATCATTGCGCAAGATCGTTATTCGGGTATGGTCAACTCGATTGCCGATTTATACAATTCGGGTAAAAAAGATTATGCTACGCAAAATGAACCCTCCAATACCGTTCGCTCGGAACATGCCATTGTCGTTTTGCTTGATGCCTATCGCAAAGGCTATCCAGTAGATTTTTCAAAAATAGCCGATTCTTTGGTTAAAGAGGTGGATGGCTTAGATTACAAATCGCCAGATAAAGCATTAGAATCCAGTTACGATAACTGGGCGCTTTCTGAAATTTTTGGCATTCTTAAAATTAAAGAAAAGGCAGATTATTATCGGAATAAGGCACTAGACTATAAAAAATACTGGAACAAAGATTTCAAAGATTTAAAGAGACGAGATGTAGATCAAATGCAGGCTAGAGGATTATACCAAGGTACCATTTGGCAATACAGATGGTTTGTTCCTTATGATTTTAAAGGATTAGTTGAGTTGGACGGCGGAGAGAAAGCATATTTAGCCAATCTCGATGAATTTTTTGAACGCGACTTATATAACCACGCCAATGAGCCCGATTTGCAAGTTCCGTTGATGTACAACATTACGAAAGAAGGTTATAAGTCGCAATATTGGATGCATCAACTCGCTGCCGATACCGTAATTCAAAATTACTTTAATGACAATAGTCGAGGAATAGGAAGCTATATTGGAAAAATCTATAAAAATCAGCCACAAGCCTATTTACGCACTATGGATGATGATGCTGGTGCCATGAGTGCTTGGTATATTTTTACCGCAAGCGGTTTTTCTCCTGCATGTGTGGGTTGGCCAATTTATTATTTAAACGTTCCTCTCTTTCCATCCCTTACTTATCAATTGCCTAAGGGTAAGGTTTTTACAATTGAAGTGGAAAACTTCAGTCCGAAAAATAAATACATAAAAGACGTTTTCTTAAACGGGAAGGCGTACATTAAAAATTACATCACTCAAGAAGACATCAATAAGGGTGGTGTTTTAAAGATTGTCTCCTCAGCAGTACCCGTAAAATCTTCGGCAACTGAAAACTGGATTTCAAGCATTACACCTTAATTATGAAAAGAATCAGCTTAATATTTATCGCAATTGCATCTTTCGCATTTGATGCTGCCGCTCAAACCCCACAGCAAAAACTGACCTCACTTTTTGATAAAAATAGCAGGGAAATCTTGGTTGCAGCTCATCGTGGTGACTGGCGAAATGAGCCCGAAAACTCTTTGAAAGGATTGCAAAATTGCATTCAAAAGGGGATTGATATTGTAGAACTCGATCTCAAAATGACAAAAGACAGTGTATTGGTAGTAATGCACGACAATACCATCGATAGGACTACAAATGCGAAGGGCAAAGTTTCTGACTATACGTTTGAGCAAATCAAAACCTTCAGATTGAAAAATGGCTTAGGCAGGGTAACCAATAACCCAATCCCAACTTTTGTAGAAATGATGGAGGCCGCTAAAGACAAAGTAATCATCAACGTAGATAAAGGAAATCCCTATTTACCACAGGTTTTCAAAGTTTTAAGCCAAACGAATACCACAAATCAAGCCATTGTAAATGTATATGATAACATGCCTTATGATCAGCTTGTAGTCAAAAATAACCTGCCGAAAGATGCCTATTTGATGGTTGTTGTTGGGATGAAAAATGATGATGCCTTAGCCATTATTTCCAGTTATAAAGCCAATAAAAGAGCCATTATACAGCCCATTTTCGATCAAGATACCTATCCTGCAATTGGTGAAATCTATAAAATTTCACAAAGTCAAGTGATTTGGCTTAACAGTTTATGGCCGTCGTTAAACGGCGGACATGATGACGATACGGCAGTAGAAGACAACAAGAAAGAGGAGAGTTGGGGTTGGTTAATCAAACATAATCCGAAAATTTTGCAAACCGACAGGCCTACGGAGTTAATGGAATATCTAAAAGCTCAAAAACGGCACAAATAGAGTCGAAAATATTTTCAGTTTGACGATTATTTAACAAACTAAATGCGAGCAATCCTGTTTATAGTATATAAAATATTAGAACATGGCCCCATTAAATTTGAATTTAGAAGAAAACGCGACGCTAACGAACAAAAACAATCAAGACGCTCAAAACGAACAAACTTTAGATTTACATCCAGAGGCATATAAGGTAAAGGGACCTTCACCAGATAAAATGAAGTCTGTTTCCTCATCACTTCGCTCTTATGCTCACGGACTTTACGGTTTATTGTAAATCGTTTCCTTTTTGTAAATAAAGAGGAATAAATTACCACTCGAAAATGCGATTTGAAAAGGTCGCGGCAATATATTACAAAGATAATGAAAAAGGGCAGTCCTGTTAGAAGGTTGCCCTTTTTCCGTTAAATGGCCGCAGTCAATTTTATAACGATATAGGCATGTTCATAGAATACCAAATCAGTTTTTCATTGGGCTTGGAGGTAAGGCAGTACCGAAAATGCTAACAACCACTGAATGTTGATTTCCAAGTAATTCAATTCTAAAGCCTAGAAAATATATTTTTCTGATCATTTGGGCGTTTTAACACGCTGTCCGCTATATCTTTTTGGCAGAAAAAGCCAAAAAGGATGCCGCTTCCATCGTTAACGCGGGCTAACCTTTGTACCTAAACCTGATTGAACGGAAAGCCCCAATTCTTCATTGGGCTTGGAGGTAAAGCAGGACTGAAATTGCCAAGAACTACTGAACGTTGATTTCCAAATAATTTAGTTCTAACACATAGAAAATATATTTTTCTGATCATTTGGGCGTTTTAACACGCTGTCCGCTATATCTTTTTGGCAGAAAAAGCCAAAAAGGATGCCGCTACCATCGTTAACGCGGGCTAACCTCTGTACCCAAACCTGATTGAACGGAAAGCCCCAATTTTTCTTTGGCTTGGAGGTAAGGCAGTACTGAAATTACCAAGAACTACCGAATGTTGATTTCCAAATAATTTAGTTCTAACACATAGAAAATATATTTTTCTGATCACTTGGGCGTTTTAACACGCTGTCCGCTATATCTTTTTGGCAGAAAAAAGCCAAAAAGGATGCCGCTTCCATCGTTAACGCGGGCTAACCTTTGTACCCAAACCTGATTGAACGGAAAGCCCCAATTTTTTATTGGGCTTGGAGGTAAAGCAGGACTGAAATTGCCAAGAACTACTGCACGTTGATTTCCAAATAATTTGGTTCTAACACATAGAAAATAGATTTTTCTGATCATTTGGGCGTTTTAACACGCTGTCCGCTATATCTTTTTGGCAGAAAAACCCAAAAAGGATACCGCTTCCATCGTTAACGCGGGCTAACCTTTATAGCTGAAACAATTTCTTCAAAACCCAGTAACTTTTTAATTCTTTTTAATGCGCTTTAAAATCATTAAGCTTAATGGATTGAAAGCATAGCCAGAAATGTTGTTTTGTAACATAACCACAGACTGATCGTAAAATAGAGGCACAACGGGCGAATAATCCATCACCATTTGGTCCATTTGACGATAGAGCTGGTATCTCTTTTCGTTATCTGTTTCATAATAACTTTGCTCAAAAAGCTTATCGAAATTGTTATTATAAAAGGCCGTGTAATTTGGCCCATAGGGCACCTTATTTTTGGAATAAAACATAGAAAGGAAATTTTCCCCATCGGCATAATCTGCCAACCAAGAGCCCCGGAAAAAGTTTACATTGTTTTTAGACATTAAATCTCGCAGACTGGAACTCGGACTCACATCTATTTTGGTTTTTATTCCAACTGCGGTAAGCTCGCCTTGAATAAACTCAATCAAATCTTTATAGGTTGTTGTGGTATTTAGCGTAATTTCACTTAAACCCCTGCCCTGTGGGTACCCAGCCTCTGCCAGCAGCTTTTCGGCTAATTTTGGGTTGTAAGGATAACCTTTAACCGCTAAGCTATCAAAGCCAGGCATTCCTTTTGGGATGAAACCCGAGGTGGCGGCAATGCCAATACCGTTTCGAAGGTATTTTATCAACTTGTCTCGATCGATGGAATAGTTTATGGCCTGACGCACTTTTTTAATCCGCAGAGGGGAGTTTTTCACGATACTTAAAGAAGAATCGACTAAAATACCCACATATTCGGTACACAAATACGGACTTTTGGTGAGGGTGAATTTTCCTTTGTACTTGGAAGCCATTTTACCACTTTTGGTTAAAATGTCATCGCGATAGCTGCCATCTACATTGTAGTAAAAATCGAGGTCTTTTTTAAGAAAGCTCATAAAACCGCTTTGTTTGTCGGTTATGAAAGAAGCTTTTAAAGCATCAAGATATGGTAGTTGCAGCCCTTTAGCGTCTTTTTCGAAATAATGTTCATTTTTAAGGAGCACCAATATTTCGCCTTCTTTCCAGTATTTAAATTTGAATGGTCCGGTACCAATGGGATGGCTTCTAAAATCTTTACCATAATGTTCTACCACCTCTTTTGGTACCACAGAGCAATATTGCGTGGTGAGCAAGCTCATAAACGGTGGAAACGGTCTTACCAGCTTAATTTGAAAGGTGGAGTCGTTTAGGGCGATGAAGTTTGTCTGATCTTTTACTTTATCACTAAAAATCCAGCCACCAGAAGAAGCCACTTTTGGGTCGATTAATCGGTAAAAACTATAGGCAAAATCGCTTGCAATCACTTTGCGTCCTTTACCATTTTTGAAAATTGGATCATCGTGGAAGTAAACGTCGTTTCTTAAATTAAAAGTGTAGGTTAAAGCGTCATCAGATACTTGCCAGGTTTTTGCAATGCAAGGAACGGTTTGTAAGGAAGAATCGATTTGAACCAATCCATTAAAAATTTGGTTGGTCATCCAAATTGCATTTTGGTTTCTTGCAAATGCGGGATCTAGGGAGGTGAGGCCTTGATCGAGATTAATGTTGAATGTTTTTTTATCTTGATGATCGGATTTCTCTTTGCAAGAAAGGAGGGTAACAGCACAGAAAAACCAAAAAATATATCGAAATGAGCCTTGCATGAGTTAAGGAATGTTATTTTTGCACAAATTAATAAATTTAATGCAGATGTCTTTTTTAAACGATTTATTTATTGGCCTTGATGCCACCGAACAAGAGGCGTTACAGGAACGTTTAGATTTAGTTGAGCATAAGATTAAATTTATGGATAAAATGCCCGTGACTTGTTTGGATGTAAATAACTTTCCGAACTACCTACTCGCTGAACAGATTGCCCAAGCTGGTGGAATGTTTGAAACCGACGTTTTAAATGCAGTATTTGTTATTTATTACCAACAAGGAAAAACCTTAACGGATTTAATGAGGGAAGTACCAACGGTTTTAGACCCAGATTGGCAGGCCGTTAAAAATAATAGAATTATTTTGTTAAATGATGACGAGCATGGCAGTACAACTGCGGAAAATGCTGTTTCTTTAATTGAAGACATTGCAGAAATGTTACACCCCGGTTCTTTTATTTTTGGTCATGAGGGTGATAAGTGGATTAGATTTGGGGCTTAAGCAAAGGTTGAGCAACTATTATTCAACTTCTAACCACCTAAGAGAAAATAAATAGCCATTGCCCTGTTTCGTATCTTCACGAAGCACTCCATTTTAACAAAACAACAATTGAAATCGATTTTTTTGAGGTTCGTGAAGACACGAACCTTGGCGGAGGGGGGCAAAACGCAGTTTGTTGCAATGTTCTGCGTAACCTAAACCTAATTGGAGCGGGCACGAACGCAGTGAGTAAAGCGGAAAGTAGGGCTTCCTTTCAAATGGAATGCAGGTTTTGCTTTCCTAATCCTTAAAAAGCAATGGACCAATTTAAAGTTTTGTGAAGACAAGACATTTTGCGAAGCATCTCAACTGTTTTCAGTCATTTTGCATTGATTTTTTTGAGCTTTATGAAGACACGAACCTTGGCGGAGGGGGTCAAAACGCAGTTTTTTGCAATGTTCTGCGTAACCTAAACCTAATTGGAGCGGGCACGAACGCAGTGAGTAAAGCGGAAAGTAGGGCTTCCTTTCAAATGGAATGCAGGTTTTGCTTTCCTAATTCTTAAAAAGCAATGGCTCAATTTAAAGTTTTGTGAACACAAAAAATTTTGCAAAGCATCTCAACTGTTTTCAGTCATTATGTATTGATTTTTTGAGGTTCGTGAAGACACAAACCTTGGCGGAGGATGGGAACAGGAAGTTTATTGCAATGTTCTGCGTAACCTAAACCTAATTGGAGCGGGCACGAACGCAGTGAGTAAAGCGGAAAGTAGGGCTTCCTGTCAAATGGAATGCAGGTTTTGCTTTCCTAATCCTTAAAAAATCAATGGTCCAGTTTAAAGTTTTGTGAAGACAAGAAATTTTGCGAAGCATCTCAACTGTTTTCAGTCATTTTGTATTGATTTTTTGAGGTTCGTGAAGACACGAACCTTGGCGGAGGGGGGCAAAACGCAGTTTTTTGCAATGTTCTGCGTAACCTAAACCTAATTGGAGCGTGCACGAACGCAGTGAGTAAAGCGGAAAGTAGGGCTTCCTTTCAAATGGAATGCAGGTTTTGCTTTCCTAATCCTTAAAAACCAATAGTCCGATTTAAAGTTTTGTGAAGACAAGAAATTTCACGCATCATCTCAACTGTTTTCAGTCATTTTGTATTGATTTCTTGAGCTTAGTGAAGCCACGAACTTTGGCGGAGGAGGGGAAACACGCAGTTTATTGCAATGTTTAAAAAGCCCATCTTTAAAACTTTATAAATTTATCCATCTGTTCGTTGGTAAATTTGATGGTATCGGGCTGAATTAAATTTCCCTCTGCATCGAGTTCGGTTTTAATATTTGGAATGTGCAAACGAAGTGGTAAAACATTGAGGTGCACATAATGACAAACGCCAGTAAAATGATCGACCCCTCTAATGTTGCCGTATTTACCAGAGGAAATGCCTACCAAAGCCGCTTTCTTATCATAAAAACTATCGGGAAAATTACAGGCATCAACCAGCACTTTTAAAACACCTGGATAGCTTCCATTGTATTCGGGCATGATGAACAAGAACTTGGTGGTCTCGTTTATCAAATCTTGAATTTTTTGAAATTCTGCGGATCTTTTGCCGTACATATCGGTATTTAAAACATCAGCAGGTAAGTGCTCCAAATTCAATAAGCCAGCTTCTATGCCCTTTAATTTAAGCTGTTGCTGGTAATATTTACCAACTTTTAGCGTATTGCTATTGGGCCTATTGGTACCGGCTATAATTGTAACCATGCGTAATTGTTAATAAGATGTTTAAAACCCGAATACCCTTTTTGCTAAAATTGCCATATAGTTTGTATCTTAGCTGATTGAGAAAAAGGGCTTAGAGTACGCAAAAATAGAACTTTTTGCCGATTAAAAGGCATAAATAACACAGCCCAAATAAACGTTAAGTAAATTTCTGAGATATAGATGAGCAAAATAATTGCATTAGCAAATCAAAAAGGTGGTGTTGGTAAAACAACTTCATCTATAAACTTGGCTGCCAGTTTAGCCGTGTTAGAATATAAAACTTTATTGGTAGATGCTGATCCTCAGGCAAATTCGACGTCGGGTATTGGTTTTGACCCGAGAAATATAAAAGATAGTATTTACGAATGCATCATTAATGATATTGACCCATTACAGGCCATTCAGAAAACGGATACCCCTAATTTAGATTTACTGCCCGCACATATTGATTTGGTTGGTGCTGAAATCGAAATGATTAACCTAAACAATCGCGAATATAAAATGAAGGCGGTTTTGGAGAAGATTAAAGATCAGTATGATTTTATCATCATTGATTGCTCTCCATCATTAGGATTAATTACCATAAATGCTTTAACAGCAGCAGATTCTGTAATTATTCCAGTTCAATGTGAGTATTTTGCATTAGAAGGCTTAGGAAAATTGTTAAATACAATTAAAATTGTGCAGAACCGTTTAAACCCTGAACTGGAAATTGAAGGCATTTTGCTCACCATGTACGATGTTCGTTTGCGATTATCTAATCAAGTGGTGGAAGAAGTTAGAACCCATTTCCATGAGTTGGTTTTTGATACCATTATTCAGCGTAATACGCGTTTAAGTGAGGCACCAAGCTATGGCGTTTCGGTTATTATGCACGATGCAAACTGCAAAGGTGCCATCAATTACCTAAATCTTGCACGTGAGATTGTGAAGAAAAACGGCCTTTTGAAAGAGGAAGAAAACATAGATACAGCAACATTATAAATTTATAGATGACATCTTTTCAGCGAAAAACAGGTTTAGGTAGAGGGTTAAGTGCGCTTTTAGATGATAGCGAATCTGCTCATCCCCCAAAACAGCAGGTAAATGCTGTGAGCGAAACCGAGCAGATTGGCAATATCAGTCACTTAAGTTTAACTGAAGTTGAAACAAATCCATACCAGCCACGTACCGAATTCGATCAGGTTGCTTTAAATGAGCTGGCCGATTCGATTAAGGTGCAGGGCCTAATACAACCCATCACGGTTAGAAAAGTAGGTGCAAATAAATATCAACTCATTTCTGGTGAGCGGAGGTTTAGAGCATCTAAACTTGCTGGCTTAACTCAAATTCCGGCTTACATTCGCAGTGCCAACGACCAGCAGATGTTGGAGATGGCATTGATTGAAAACATTCAACGCGAAAATTTAAACGCCATTGAGGTGGCTTTGAGTTTTCAACGGATGATTGATGAGGTGGGTTTAAAACAAGAGCAACTTGGAGAAAGGGTGGGTAAAAACCGAACCACTGTAACCAACTATTTGCGTTTGTTAAAACTGCCACCAGCAATACAGGCCTCTATTCGCGATACGAAAATTTCGATGGGTCATGCCCGGGCTTTAATTAATGTTGATGGCGTTGATAAACAATTGTTTATACACCAAGAAATTTTAGATAAAGGCTTATCTGTACGTAAAGTTGAAGAACTTGTTCGCAATTTACAGCATACGCCATTGAAGGCCGAAGATAAACCCAAAGTTAAAGGCGTTTCTTTTCAATACCAAAAATTGCAAGATGATTTGGCTTCTAAATTTGCAACTCGGGTAAAGCTAAAGGTAAGTCAGAATGGTAAAGGGGCAATTGAGATTCCTTTCATGAGTGATGATGACTTAAACAGAATTTTAGAATTATTAGATTGGTAATGTATAAAGGCAAAATTTTAATACTCCTTTCTTTTTTTACGATTCTTCTTTTAAGCCAGGCATCAGCTCAGGTAAAGGATTCTGTATTAAAGCCAATTGATACCGCTAAAACGAAAGTAAAACAGCCTTTAAGCCGGCAAGATTCAATGAAAGCCAAATACGTTAATCCTGGAAAGGTAGCCGGACGTAAAGCGGTTTTCAGATCAATGATTTTTCCGGGTTTAGGGCAGATTTATAACATTCAATTGCTAAATGATGGCTACGGAACCCGAGCAGGAAAAAGCCAGGCTTTCCAAAAGGTTTATACCATTAGTAAAATTGTTGCCATTTATGGTGGTTTTACAGCCTTAACCATTTCTTATATCGATAGCAGGAAAAATTATAATATTTTTTTACGTGAAGCACAGTACAGGGCTGGGGATAAATCGATAGCCCCAAATCCAGCGCTTGCTCGATATTCTGATGCGGGTATCGTTGGTAATAAAAGCACTTTTAGTCGTAACGGCCAAATTGTACTGTTTTCTTACGGATTATTGTATGCCGCAAATATTATTGATGCATACGTTGCTGCACGTTTGCATTTCTTTAACATTGACGATAAACTTTCTTTTAAAGTGCTCCCATCAATGCTTAACACCAACAATATGTATGGCTTTAGTGCAACACCTGCCTTGAAGCTTTCCCTAACATTTTAATTATAAACCATGAAAATTGCGCTTTTAGGTTATGGTAAAATGGGTCAAATTATCGAAAAATTTGCCCTTGAGCGTGGACACGAAATCGTTTTAAAAATATCAATCGATAATCAAGAAGATTTAACGCGACAAAATTTAAAAAATGCCGATGTAGCGATTGATTTTAGCACCCCAGATTCCGTTCTGCATAATATTGATATTTGTTTCGATGCGGGCGTTCCAGTGGTGGTGGGTACCACAGGCTGGTACGGTAAGCTTCAGGAAGTCAAAAATGAATGTAACGCTAGTAACAATACCCTGCTTTATGGCTCTAACTTTAGTATTGGGGTAAATTTATTCTTCAAAGTAAACCAAACTTTGGCAAAATTGATGAATAACTATCCAGCATACGAAGTACAGGTAGAAGAAATACACCATACACAAAAATTGGATTCGCCAAGCGGAACGGCCATTACCCTTGCAGAAGGAATTGTGGAAAATTTAGACCGTAAAAATGAATGGTTAAATGAGGTTGTGGGCACAGATGTGGAATTATTTCCAAAGGCAGATCAATTGTTAATTGAATCGCACAGAATTGAAAACATCCCAGGAACCCATACGGTAATTTACAGTAGCGAGGTTGATGAGATTGAAATAAAGCACACCGCACACAGTAGAGCAGGTTTTGCATTAGGGGCTGTGGTTGCTGCCGAGTGGCTTCAAAATAAAAAGGGTTTTTTCAGTATTACTGATATATTTGAATAAACGAGTTGGAAAAATAACTATAAACTAAGATGGACGGGAACTCATGATGATCTATCCATCCAGAATAAAAATCAGAGAACAGTTAACCGGTTTAATCTACATTAAATCATTAACACACTAAATAAGAAATATGAATTACAAATTCTGGCAGAAAAAAAATGATGCCGAAAGAAAGAAAAAAACTAAATCTCGCGAATGGGTAGATGCAATTGTGTTTGCCGTAGTTGCAGCAACCATTATCCGTGTTTTCTTTATTGAAGCCTATACCATTCCATCTGGATCGATGGAAAGATCTTTATTGGTGGGCGATTTTCTTTTTGTAAGCAAGGTAAACTATGGTGCTCGGATACCAATGACACCGGTTGCTTTTCCTTTTGCACACCATACCATGCCGATTACCGGTACAAAAGCCTATTGGGATGGCGTTCAATGGAAATACCACCGTTTACCAGGTTTATCTGAAATTAAAAGAAACGATGTAGTGGTTTTCAACTTTCCGGAAGGAGATACGGTAGCTTTAGAAAACCAAAACCCAAGTTATTACGATTTGGTTAGACAAAGTGGACGAGAAGTCATCAACACACAATACCACGTAACCAGCAGGCCGGTTGATAAGCGAGAGAACTATATTAAACGTTGCATAGGCATTGCAGGCGATGTCATCAGCATGAAAAATGGTATAGCCAACGTGAATGGTAAAGATGAGCCTATTAAAAGTACTGGGATGATGCCTTATAAAGTTGAATTAAAAACCCCTAATTTTAATTTCAGCGTGCTTGAAGACTTAGGTTTGAAAACTGCTGATATGCAGCAGGTTAGTTCTACTGTTTATATTGTAAACTCATCACCAGAAATAGCAGAAGAAGTTAAAAAATTAGATTTTGTAAAGTCAATTGCTATGGCTCCTGAAGCACCAGGTTCGGATGGAAGTTTGTTTCCGCATGATCCAAAACGGGTTTGGAATGTAGATAATTTTGGCCCAATCAAAATTCCTGCAAAGGGTTGGACGGTTCAAATCGACAGCAATACCATGCCATTATATTATCGAGCCATAAGAACCTATGAAGGCAATAAGGTAGAGCAAAAAGGAAAAGATTGGTACATCAACGATAAAATAGCCACATCTTATACCTTCAAGATGAATTATTATTGGATGATGGGAGATAACAGACACCAATCGGCAGATTCTCGTTACTGGGGATTTGTACCAGAAGACCATGTTGTGGGTAAGGCGTTATTTATTTGGATGAGTTGGGATTCTGAAGGTTCTTTCTTCAACAAAATTCGCTGGAGCAGAATTTTCAAGGGCATCCATTAATCCCGTGCTTTAGTTTGCGTTTTCACGAACCAATAGAATCTATTTGGGTAATGTTACGCGGCTACATGTGCCATAGCGGATTCCTATTTCGCCTTGGTTCGTGTCTTTAATAGCAGCCAAAAAATCTTTTGAGGGGTAGTGCTTCGTACATTTACCATAACGCTTGAATACTAGCGATTGAATCAAATTTAACTTAATACCAAAAAGGCAATTTTCTTTTGTGAAAATTGCCTTTTTTATTTTATCTACAACGCTCTCAAGCTAATCCATCAATTCCCAGCTTCTTGGCCAAGTCGTTTAAATCTTGAACAACAACATCGATTATCGGGATACCGCTAACCTTTCTTTCCTGTTCAAACGCATGCTCAGGCTCTCCTGGGATAATCACTTTCTTATCTGGATCTATTGTATTTGCATTTTTGAATCGCTCTACCCAATTATCTAAATGGTTTTTAAAATCTTCTTTCGGGCGGAAACCATCTACCCTCATGGCTCCTAAAAAGTGGCCAAGTCCCTCGCCAACAGGATTTGCCGAAGGTTCTAAGAAAGCAACAAAAGGTGGCACCCAAGGGCCATAGTTTGCTCCAGAAAGCACGGCCGATAAAATATCAACCGTTGCACTTAATCCATAACCTTTGTGGCTACCGTGGTCTTTATCGCTTCCTAATGGTAATAATGAACCACCGCTTTTTAACTCGTTCGGATTGGTAGAAGAATCTCCACTTTTATCTTGAACCCATCCATCGGGAATGGCTTTGTTTGCCCGTTGAGCAATTTCTAGTTTGCCATTTGCCGCGGCTGCGGTTGCCATATCAACAATTACGGGCGGATATTTCCCAGCCGGGAAAGCATAACACATAGGGTTTGTGCCCAGTAGTCGCTCGCTTGAATAGGTGGGTGCAACAAGCGGACTTGCATTCGTCATGCTGATGCCAATCATGTCCTGCTCTACAGCCAATAAAGCATGATAGCCTGCAATGCCAAAATGATTTGAATTTTTAACTGATACCCAGCCACTTCCATATTTTTCGGCCTTTTCAATTGCAATTTTCATTGCGAACGGTGCAACCACTAAGCCCAAGCCAGCATCGCCATCAACCGTTGCAGTGGTTGGGGTTTCATGTACAATTTTGATGTTGGGCGTGGCATTAATTCTTTTCTTTTCCCATAGGCGAACGTAACCGCTTAAACGGGCAACACCATGAGAATCAATTCCTCTTAAATCTGAACGGATTAATACATCTGTAGCTAATGTTGCATGCTCATCAGAGCAGCCCATTTTTTTAAAAACGTTAAAGGTAAAGTCCCGAAGATTGCTTTCGGTAAAGGTTATGAAATTCATGTTTTAATACGAAGGAATTGGTGGTTAGTCGAAAAAAAAATAAGGTAGAAATTTTCAGTTAGGAAGGCAATAACAAGGTAAAATCGCCGCCCAAGGGCTCAAAATTTTCTATACAAGAGGAAAGAAAATCTTCGCCATAATTTACATACATGGGCGCTAAATTTAAAATCCTTTCTTGCAAAGTTCCATTAGGGAAAAGGCGTTTCTTTACGTTTTCAATTTGAATTAGTGCCACTTCGTGCTTACGTTTTTCGGCCCTAAACAATTTCTTTTCCAGATTGGCCAATAGATGGTTGGTTTTTTGTTTCGCCGTATCGGTAGAAACGGAAAGCGTTTTATCTATTTTATAAGCATTAAGTTTTATTTGGTCGAAAATGCTATTAATCGCCCTAGTCTCATCGGCTAAAATGAGTTGTGCGGTAGAATTCTTTCTTACCCAAATATTTTTTAATTCTTCAGCAGGAAGGAAAAAATCTTCCAATTCAAAGCCCAAACTGTAAATGTTTTGCGCACTTCTCTTGTCGATTAACAAGGCTGAGTTGCGCAAAAGCAATACCGGAAAATCTACCTTATAAAAATCGAAATTTGCTTTCAATTGCATCCAATAGGCTACTTCAGCGCCGCCGCCAATGTAAGCGATGTTTGGCAAAATAACCTCTTGATACATGGGACGCATCACCACATTTGGGCTAAAACGCTCTGGATGTGTTTCAATTTCTGCCTTAAGTTCCGTTTCTGTAAAACTGATGTCGGTATGGTTTACGGTATATTTTTCATTTTGGAGAATGATTCTTTCTCGGAGTTCATCCTTTAGGTAGAAAAAATTAATATCACGACCATTTACCTGTGATTTATAGCCGTTTGCTTCTAACTTATCAGAAGTTTCTTCAATGATCTTGGCGCTATTTTGCTCGATAACATCTTGCGTAATAATGCTTGCAAACTGTTTTTTTAATCTTGGTTCGTCTGCATTAACAATCACTAAACCATACCTTTCAAACAGATTATTCACTAAAAATCGAGTGGCATCGGCTAAATTATCGTGTTCTAAATAAGCCTGTTCTACCAATTTGGCTATTCTTTTTCCATTTTTAGAAATTCCTAAATACCCTTTATAGGCAAGTACAGCCGCGGCTACGGTTTTGGTACTTAATCTGCCAGTAGCCCCATTTGTTTGCTGAATCCAGCTGATGTTTTTTTCATCAACACTTACATGATTGATTTCATCAAAATCATGGTCTTCTGTAGCCATCCAATACACCGGAACAAAATTTTTATCCGGGTGCGCCATTTTTAATTCTATGGCCAGATTTATGGTCGTTACAATTTTGTAAATGAAATATAATGGCCCAGTAAATAAGTTGAGTTGATGGCCTGTAGTAACCGTGAATGTATTGTTAAGTGCTAATAACTCAATGTTTTTGCTTACCGATTTGTTGGGCTTGAGGTTTTGGTATTGTTCTTTCAAAACCTCAGCCAAGACGTTTCTGTCACCCAAAAAGTGCCTGTGTTCAATCGCTTTGGCCAATCCATCCATATCAGGCCGAAAACTATAAAAAGCCGAAAGCTCTTTTTCGTTATTAATATAATCCAAAACCAGTTTAGAAAAAGACCCGGTTTCCTGATAAGAGATATATTTTGCCTGCATAATTTGCTAAAGTAATGCAATTTAAGAACAATTATTTTTTGATGTGCACATTTTACATTTAAAAAAGAATAGCCATGTCTCCTGCAGGTCTGTCACTAAAAAGTTAAATACTACTAAATTTGTAGTCTTTATTATTTTTCATTAGTTTTGGACTTTTTATAACTCAATCAAACAAATTTATTGCTTATGCTTAAAAAACTTTACCCTATTCTTACATCCCTCATTCTCTTTTCTTATGGTTTAAAGGCACAAATTATCAAAGGCGTGGTAAGTGATTCATCACAAACCATTATTGGTGCAACGGTTACTGTAAACGGACAAGGTTTAATTGCTGCCACCAATGCGCAAGGCAGTTATCAAATTAAACTTAAATCAGCAGGAACCTACACCGTTACCGCAAGTTATTTGGGTTACCAAACACAACAAAAACAAGTTAAAGTTGTAGGTGCCGAAACCAAAGAGGTGAATTTTACTTTATCGGAGAACAAAAATGATTTAGATGGAATTGTGGTAATTGGTTCGAGAAGTGCACCCAGAGCGCAGTTGGAAACAGCCGTTCCGGTTGATTTGGTGGACGTAAAAAAGGTCGCACAAAATGCCCCTCAGGTTTCCTTAAGTCAAATTTTAAATTATGTAGC
The DNA here is from genome assembly GCF_003173595.1 of Pedobacter yonginensis. Lineage (GTDB taxonomy): Bacteria > Bacteroidota > Bacteroidia > Sphingobacteriales > Sphingobacteriaceae > Pedobacter > Pedobacter yonginense. Next base: position 181,394 of record NZ_QGNZ01000003.1, on the reverse strand, counting down.
CCCCTCTTTTACATCGAACGTGGCCAATTTAACCGATGGAACCGATCACATTGATCCTGCATCTTTAAGAGGCTTAGGACCCGATCAGGTTTTGGTTTTGATAAATGGTAAACGACGCCATACATCTTCTTTAATTAACATCAACGGAAGTTTAGGAAAAGGATCGGTGGGTACAGATTTGAATGCAATACCAACGGCTGCCATTAAAAGAATCGAAGTTTTGCGTGATGGCGCAGCCGCTCAATATGGGTCAGATGCTATTGCGGGAGTAATCAATATTATTTTAAACGAAGATGTTAACAAGCTATCAACCAGTTTTACCGGAGGTGGTTTTGCGGGTAAGCATTCGGATGGTTTGGATGGGCAAACTGCTCAGGCCAATGTAAATTATGGTTTAAAATTAAATGATAAGGGTGGCTTTTTAAATTTGACAGGCTCATTTGATTATCGTGATTTTGCCTCTCGTACAAAACCGTACAGTGGTGTAATATTTACACAGTATAACAATACAACTTTATACCCAACGCCAACTGGTGCAGACATTACCGACGCCGAATTGGCGAGAAGAGGTTTAACCCGTGCCGATTTTGTTCCAAATATTGGTCAAAGTAAAAATCGCGGTGGGGCTTTATTTTTAAATGCTGTAGTGCCTGTAGCGAATAATGCAGAGGTTTATGCTTTTGGAGGATTAAATTCAAGAAATGGAACCTCTACTGCTTTTTATAGAACACCGAGGCAATTAACGCAGACCAATGCAACAATTTATCCTAATGGATTTCTGCCTCAAATCGTTACTGATAATAGCGATCAATCTTTAGCCATTGGTATTCGTGGCGATTTGGGCGCATGGAAGGCCGATTTTAGCAATACATACGGTCGTAATCAAATTAATTTCACCACTGCTAATACGCTAAATGCTTCAATGCTTAATGCATCACCAACCTCTTTCGATGCAGGAGGCTACGATTTTGTGCAAAATACAACCAATTTGGATTTTGCACGCTTGTTTAAAAATGTGTTCAGTGGCTTAAACGTGGCTTTTGGAGCAGAACACCGCCGCGAAAATTATAAAATCATAGCGGGGGAAGAAGCTTCTTATGCAAACTATGGCAATGCAATTAACGTTGGGACGACTGCAAGCCCTATTTTAATACCAAATCTAAAAGGAAATATTTCTACCCGATTCGCTGCCAATGGAAGCGCATATACCGGCGGCGCACAAGGTTTTCCTGGCTTTAGCCCAGACAATGCTATTAATGTTAACCGTTCCTCAGTAGCGCTGTATGGAGACGTTGAGGTTAATTTTACCGATAAATTTTTATTAGATGGTGCCATTCGTTTCGAAAACTACTCAGATTTTGGTTCAACACTTAACTTCAAAGTAGCTGGCCGTTATAAGTTTTCGGGGAAATTTTTGCTTCGTGGAGCCGTTAGCACCGGTTTTAGAGCACCATCATTACAGCAGCGTTATTTTAATGCCACATCTACCATTTTTGTTGATGGAGCATTTGTTGAGTCTGGCACATTTGCAAACGATAGCCGAGTTGCTCAATTGTTAGGAATACCAAAATTAAAAGAAGAAACATCCAACAGTTATAGCGCAGGTTTCACCTCAAACTTGGGTAAATTAAAAATTACTGTCGATGGTTATTTAATCCGTATCGATAATCGTGTAATTTACACAGGAGGTTTTACAGGAAGCAATGCTCCAACGGCATCAGCACAAGATCAAGAAATTTATGCCTTATTGCGCCAAGCAAATGCCAGTACAGCCCGTTTCTTCGCCAATGCGGTAAATACGGAAACAAAGGGTATTGATGCCGTATTTAGTTATGCATTAAGTTTAGGTAGAGGGAATTTAAGAACAGATTTAGCCGGAACAATTTCTAAAACTTCATTGGTAGGGGGTATCAATACTTCGCCGCTTTTGGCCGGTAAAGAAAGTACTTATTTGGATAATGCCAGCGTTATTTTACTAACCAAGGTTGTTCCACGCTTAAAGGGAAATTTAACCTTCGATTATAGTATCGATAAATTCAACGTGTTTTTGCGTAATGTTTATTTTGGTAAGGTATCTCAGCCGACTAACGTTATTGCCAATCAGCAAGAACTTACTGGGCGTGTAATTACCGATTTAGGTTTGGGTTATCAGTTAACCAAAAACTTTAAATTAACCGTAGGTGCAAACAATATCTTTGATGTTTATCCTGAAGAACTGTTGCCAGCTAGTCAGGGCGTGTCGGGCATTTTGTATCCTAATCAAGCCCCTCAATTTGGTTTCTTAGGACGGTATGTATTTACCAGATTGAATTTCAATTTTTAATTAAAGCTTTTTATGCAATAATGCTTTCGTGTTTACTTTAAACCTGAAATTACATTATTTTAGAATCCGATAGAATTGATTTTCTATCGGATTTTTTTCTTAGATAATTTTGAAGTGTAATGCTAAGAGGTTGTTTCATAGATAAATACGACCCAGAGCGAACGAATTATTTTAAACCGACTTTGAAACATTTAGTAGGGTTGCAAAGTGATCTTTCCGTGTGTTCCGTGTATTCGGTGTTTCCGTGTCAAATTTTTAAGAAGATTCGGCGGAAGGAATCTTTACGGTTGCAGCCGTATAAAAAAAGCCGCTCTGAATTAACAGAACGGCTTGTAAAATATTTGGTTTAGTGATTTACCATTTTTTCTTGCGATCGCCACCTTCTCTGCTTCCGCCTTCTCTGCGTCCGCTACCACCAGTGTTTCCACCTTTATCATCACGGCTACGACCAGAGAAATCTCTAAATCCGCCACCGCTTCCGCCTTCTCTACGTCCGCTACCGCCAGAGCTTCTTCTTTCGCCTCCGCCACGGTAACCACCGCCGCCTCCGCCGCTTCTTCTCTCGCCACCGAAACCACCGCTACGTCTCTCACCGCCACCGCGTCTTTCGCCACCGCCTTCACGACCACCATCTCCGCTCTTTTCGATACGAACACTACGGCCATTGAATTCTACAGATTTAAAGCCTTCGAATACTTTATCAGCAACATCATCTTCTACTTCAAAGAAAGAGAAAACACCTTTAAGATCGATTTTACCAACGCTTTTGCCAGCAATCTTTCCGTTGTTACAGATAAATGATAACATATCGCCACGTGTAAATTCATCTACAGAACCTAAGTTGATGAACAAACGGGTGTAACCTTCGCTACCACGTCCACGTCTTTCTCCACGATCGCCTCTTTCTCCACGATCATCGCCAATTGCAGCGTTTAAATCAGGAGCTTTAGAGTAATAATCTAAGAAACGATTGAATTCTAATGAAGCAAAGCGTTTAATTACATCTTCTTTTGTTAAATCAGCAAATTCATCCATAATACGAGGAATATACTGATCAATCTGTTCGTTGTTAACTTCTACATTGTGTACTTTATGTACCAAAGAGAATAATTGTTTTTCACAAACATCAAATCCTGTAGGCAGTTCGGCTTTGGTAAATTGCTTACCAATAATGCGTTCTAACTGACGGATTTTTCCAACTTCTTTAGAGTTGATGATACAGATTGAAATACCTGTTTTACCTGCACGACCAGTACGGCCAGAACGGTGGGTATAACTTTCAATTTCATCTGGTAAAGAATAGTTGATTACGTGAGTTACATTGTTTACATCGATACCACGTGCAGCAACATCAGTAGCAATTAACAATTGCATGTTGCGCTCGCGGAAACGCTGCATTACTTTATCACGTTGTTGTTGAGATAAATCTCCGTGTAAAGCATCGGCATTGTAACCATCTTTAATTAAGTGCTCAGCAACATCTTGTGTATCCAATTTGGTTTTACAAAATACTACTGCAAAAATTTCTGGGTTAAAATCTACAATACGTTTTAAGGCAGCGTATTTATCACGCGCACGAACGATATAATATTCGTGTTCGATGTTTACGTTACCCGTATTTTTTGTGCCCATGGTTAACTCAACAGGGTTATCCATATAGTTCTTAGCTATACGGCGAACTTCTGCAGGCATTGTAGCCGAGAATAACCAGGTTTTTTTGTCATCAGGAGTGGTTGATAAAATGTCGTTAATGTCATCTTGGAAACCCATGTTTAACATTTCGTCAGCTTCATCAAGCACAACATATTTAACTGAAGAGAAATCAATTGCCTTACGGCCAATGATATCTAACATACGGCCGGGCGTGGCCACTACAATTTGTACGCCTTGGCGTATTTCGCGTAGTTGTTGCATAATGTTCGCGCCACCGTAAACGGCAACAACGTGGGCATTAGCAACGTTTTTAGAAAAGTTTTTAAGGTCGTTAGCGATTTGCAAACATAACTCACGCGTAGGGCATAAAATTAATGCCTGTGGTTTGTTAATTTTAAAATCGATTAGTTCTAACAGCGGCAAACCAAATGCGGCTGTTTTTCCTGTTCCTGTTTGGGCCAAACCAACAAAATCATTAGTGCCTTCTAACAGTACAGGAATACTTTGCTCCTGAATAGGCGTTGGAGTTTCAAATCCAAGGTCCTTTACGGCATTAACGACGTCATCACTTATCCCCAATAATTGAAATGGGTTTGTCATTCGTCTTTTATTTTTAATTGAGCCGCAAAGGTAAGGTTAATTTTTCGTATTTTACGGATAGTTATTAAATAGTTTGAACTTGTAATGGATTGAAAATTAGGCGATAAGGTTTTCAGATTCTTAGTTTGTTTGGCGAGCGTATTCAATTCGCCTTTTTCTCAGGCAATTCCAGCCAACATATGTTTAAAAATTGGTTCACATTTTTCTTTACAGCAAGGGTAAAAGTGTCCATGTTTCCAAAAATTAGATTTTGGCGATTGCCCCCACCAGAATTCTGCCATTGCGATCGGCTTCATGTTATGTTGAAAAGCATATTGTAAAAGCTTCGGTGCAGCGCATTCTCCTGCTCCAGCCGGAGGATTTTTATAACCGATGTTTTGGAATATTTCAATCAGATTTTTTTCTTCTCCAGCTTGGTTTAAAAAATGGTAGTGCTCAAAAATTCTGTTTTGAAGAGCTACCGAGTAAGCTTTTCTGGCCTTTTTTAATTGAAGAATTTGGGGGTCAGTTTGTGGAGTTTCTTGTTCTTCTAAATCCTTTATTTCCTCATTCATTTTCGTCAATGCCTCCATACCCACATTTAGAAAACTGTTTTCAGTCAAGAGGTCAAAAACTGGGGGCACGAAATGTGTGTGCTGATTGCGTCCTGCAAGCTTGCCAGAAAAGGCAGCTAAAAACCCAACTTCCTGATTTTGATTTCGAACCACCAATACGCCGAACATTTTGCCGATAATGGTGCCAGCGGATTGTCGATCGAGCCCGAAGTTATGTACCCAATCGCTTTGGTTGTTTAAATAATCTTGCAGTTGATTGGCTGCTAATAGACACAATGGATGTGGTTTTTCGATCATCAAATCAAAATGATCGGGAATAGAAATACCGCTGATGCCTGCTTTGATGATGGTGAAAAATGGATCACTTATTAATTTTGGCATATTGGGCAGGCTGAATTATCTCAATCGTTCAGCCGATCGGATTAAGCGCTCATCTTTATTGATTCCAAAAATGGCCAGCACACAAAACAAAATCGCTAAAGCAGGTAAATATGCACCCACTCCGAAACTCGCTCCGTCTAATCCACCCGGCATTTTTTGTGCATTTATGCTACACCAGAAGGCAAAACCTGCTATGGCAGCGATGGTAAAAACGATGATTTTCTTCTGCAAACTTCTTCTTTTAAAATTAAATATATTTACAAAACACATTACAGCAACCGCAATGTTGGTAACGGCTAGAGGAATTAAGGGTGTTACTGCCAATTGAGAAACATCATTTGTGGTGATTTTGTGATATATGCCATAGGTGAATATTGTTGATTCTGAGCCACCCGCTTGTTTTGTTGCAATAGGTAAAACCAACATTAAAGCCAAGGTAAGGGTTGCTAAAAAAAGCCAGATCGATTGTATTCTTTGTATCATGTTAATTTAATAATTAAGGCAAATATATTTAAAAGCAATATATCAACTCATCAAATACAAAGAAAAAAGTATTTTTGCATCGCTTTGACTAAAAAAAGATATTTCATACAACTTTCTTATGATGGCAGCTTATACCATGGCTGGCAAATTCAGCCGAATGCGATAACTGTGCAAGCTTTGTTGGATAAGGCCATGTCTGTTTATTTTAGGCAAAATATAGAAACCTTAGGCTGTGGCAGAACGGATGCGGGGGTGCACGCCACAGATTTCTACGCTCATTTTGATGTAGAAAATATAGAGGAAGCAAAAGTACTGAAAGCGGTAACGGGCATAAATGCCTTGTTGCCCTATCAAATTGCAGTAAAAAGGGTAATTCCCGTAAAGGATGATGCCCATGCACGATTTGATGCCATTTCTAGAGCTTACAAATACTACGTTCACTTTGAGAAAGACCCTTTTAAGGTTAACCGATCTTGGCTTTTGAAAGATCAACTGAATGTTGATTTAATGAATAAGGCAGCCAAAGAATTGTTAAATTACACCGATTTTTCTTGCTTTAGCAAGTCTAATACTCAAACCTTTACCAACAACTGTAAAATTAGTAACGCCGTTTTTGATGTGCTTGATAACGGCTTGGTTTTTACCATTCAAGCCGATCGTTTCTTAAGAAACATGGTGAGGGCAATTATGGGTACTTTGGTCCGGGTGGGAAAGGGTGAGATTAATTTGGAAGATTTTAAAACCATTATAGAAAGCAAAAGCCGAAGCAAAGCTGGTCAGTCGGTGCCTGCATGTGGCTTGTATTTGGTTGAGGTAAAGTACAATTGTATAAAATGAGGGGATGATTGAATTTTGGATGGACATGTTTAAGGTCGTTTTCGACTAACTCAATCCCTCTAAATTTAATCTTTTAAGAAATAAAATGGCAGTAACGGGCGACGTATATAACACAGGATTACTTAAGCGTATTTTTCAATATGTAAAGCCTTATCGTTCGGTTTTTATTTGGTCGGTAATTTTAACCATTTTACTGGCCGCAATTTCACCAGTGCGCCCATTTTTAATTAAATACACGCTTGACCATTACATCCTGACTGGCAATTATTCGGGTTTGGTGAACATGACCATGTTGATGGTTTTTATGCTCCTTTTACAAACCTTAATTCAGTATAATCATACCCTTTTAACCAATATCTTAGGGCAATCGGTCATCAGAGATTTGCGAATTCGTGTTTTTAACCACATTACCAATCTTCGCCTCAAATATTTCGACAAAACACCTATCGGACAGCTCATTACCCGTACAGTATCGGATTTAGAAACCATTGCAGATATTTTTTCAGAAGGATTAATCTCGATGATTGGCGATACCCTCCAAGTTATTGTAATTGTTGGGGTAATGCTTTATACCGATTGGGAATTGAGTTTGGTGGTGCTTCTACCCATTCCGCTCCTCATTTTGGCAACAAGAAAATTTCAGAAAGCGATAAAAGTCTCTTTTCAAGAGATTAGAAATGAGGTTTCCAACTTGAATACTTTTTTACAAGAACACATAACAGGCGTTTCCATTGTACAGTATTTTGCAAGAGAGCAACAAGAATATCGAAAATTTAATGCCATTAACAAACGCTATCGCGATGCAAACATCCGATCGAACTGGTATTATTCTATCTTCTTTCCGGTAGTCGAATTGATTTCGGCCATGTCTTTAGGCTTGTTGGTTTGGTATGGTTCTAAAAGCATTTTGTCAAAGCCACTTGATGTAACACCAGGCACCATTACTCAATTTATTATGTACTTAGGCATGGTTTTTACGCCCATTCGCCAACTGGCTGATAAATTTAACACCCTACAAATGGGTATGGTGGGTGCCGAAAGGGTGTTTAAAGTTTTAGATACCGATGAAGTTACACCAAATAGAGGCACACAACAACCAGAAAAACTAGAAGGCAATATCGAGTTCAAAAACGTTTGGTTTGCTTATAACGACGATAATTATGTTTTGAAAGATTTGTCTTTCGAGGTTAAGGCAGGACAAACCATTGCGTTAGTGGGCGCTACAGGTGCCGGAAAATCATCAACCATAAATATTTTAAACCGCTTTTATGAGGTTAAAAAAGGGACGATTACCGTTGATGGAATTCACATTGAAGATTTGGAGCTTAATTATTTGCGCAGTCATATCGCAACGGTGCTTCAGGATGTATTTTTGTTTTCGGATACGATTTTAAATAACATCACCTTAAATAATCCTAAAATTACAATAGAAGAAGTGGTTAACGCAGCAAAAAAAGTCGGTGCTCACGAATTTATTGAGCGCTTACCAGGCGCATATCAATATAATGTAATGGAAAGAGGGGCAACACTTTCGGCGGGTCAGGCGCAATTAATCTCTTTTATTCGCGCCCTGGTGCATAACCCAGCCATTTTGGTTTTAGATGAGGCCACCTCATCCGTAGATACGGAAACCGAATTATTAATCCAAAAGGCGATTGATAGCTTAATGGAAGGCCGAACATCTATTGTGATTGCCCACCGTTTATCTACCATTCAAAAGGCCGATCAAATTATTGTTCTAGATAAGGGCGAAATTAAAGAACGTGGAACCCACCAAGAATTATTAAAAATAAATGGATATTATAAAAAGCTCTACGATTTGCAATTTTCATCAGAAGGAATTGCCAAAAGTTCATAAAACGTTTCGCTAACGACCTGCACTTTTTGATCCTCAATACCCATCTGAAGGCATTTGAAAGCAACTAAAATAGTACCTAAATCTTTTTAAGCAGAAATGAGTATCAGTTGGCTGGATAGGGCTGGCTGTGCCATTTGTGGCGGGGTCAGCTGTCGCTGCGAAACGGCGGCAAAAAGCTATTTTAATGCGAGTTTAATTTTTGAAATTCCTACCTCGATAAATGGTGGTGGAAACTTTAATGTTGCTAACTTTAAGTTTGGTGAAGCTACCAGTGGAAAATGGTAGTGGATATAAAGTATTTAAATACCACAATCAATAGGAGAAAATGAAAGCATTAAAATTAGTTGCAATAGGGTTAATATCAATTTTAGCTTTAAATGCTTCTGCACAGCAGAAAAAATATGTGATGGTTATTCATGGCGGTGCAGGAACCATACTTAAAAAGAATATGACACCAGAAAAGGAAGCAGCCTATATCGCTGCATTAACTGCGGCGTTAAAAGCAGGCTATGCAGATATAAAAGCGGGCAAAACCAGTTTGGATGCCGTTGAGACCACCATTCATGTGCTAGAAAACGATCCGCATTTTAACGCAGGTAAAGGCGCAGTGTTTACACATGATGGCCGTAATGAGCTCGATGCTGCAATTATGGATGGAAAAACCTTGATGGCGGGTTCGGTTACCGGTGTTACCACCATTAAAAACCCAATTTCTGCGGCCCGTGCCGTAATGGAAAAATCTGAACACGTAATGATGTTTGGAGATGGAGCAGATAAATTTGCTAAGGAAGTGGGTTTAGAAATCGTTAATCCCAAATATTTTTGGACAAAAGAACGTTGGGATGGCTTGCAGGATGCAATTAAACAAGATTCAACCAAAGCCGTTTTAGATCATGGAAGTAAAAAGTCCTCACTTTTAGGTACGATTAATCACGATTATAAATTTGGAACAGTTGGATGTGTTGCCCTAGATCAGAACGGCAACCTAGCTGCAGGCACATCAACGGGAGGCATGACCAATAAAAAATACGGCCGTGTGGGCGATGCACCAATTATCGGAGCCGGAACCTATTGCAATAATGAAACCGCAGGAATCTCTTGCACAGGGTGGGGTGAATATTATATCCGCAACGTGGTGGCAAAAACCATTTCCGATTTAATGGAATACAAAGGCCTATCAGTTGCCGATGCTTCAAAAATTGTATTGGATAAAGTTGGTAAAATGGGTGGCGATGGAGGCTTAATTGCCTTAGATAGAAAAGGAAATGTAGCCATGCCATTTAACACAGAAGGTATGTACAGAGGTACGGTTACTGCTGATGGTAAGATAGAGGTTAACATTTACAAATAATGAGGCACGCTTTTTTATTTCTATTTGTTTTATCCCTTTGCTTTACGCTGAAAGCTAAAATAGGTTTGTGAATGAATTCATTCATCAGGCATTTTTTTATTTCAAAGAGTTGAGGTGAAAATTTTTTCAGCCAAAAAAATAATCTATATTTCATTTTTTTAAAAAACTGATTGAATGAAATCGATTCTTTCCAATTTAACTTTTCAGGTTTTAGTTGCCATTACGTTGGGCATTTTAGTTGGAGCTTACTTCCCTGGCTTTGCGCCAACTGCGAAATTGATTAGCCAAGGCTTCATAAATATGATTAGTATGCTAATCGCGCCGATTATTTTCTTTACCATCGTTTTGGGGATTGCTTACATGGGCGATATGAAGAAAGTTGGTCGTGTAGGGGGCAAAGCATTGTTGTATTTTGAGATTGTAAGTACAGTTGCCATTGCGATTGGATTGTTGGTGGCGAATTTGCTTAAGCCAGGCGTTGGAATGGAAACTGGGCGTGGAGATGCATCAAAAATTGCAACCTACGCAGAACAGGCTAAAGAAATGAATTGGGCAGAGTTTTTTCTGCACATCATTCCACACAATGTTATTGCATCCTTTGCAGAAGGCAATATTTTGCAAATTTTATTCTTTGCAATCCTTTTTGGTTATGGGCTAAATAAACTGGGTAGCGAAGGGACTTCCGTTCTAAACGCTTTTGATAAAATTTCGAAAGTATTGTTTAAAATCATGAAGGTGGTTATGCGTTTAGCGCCAATTGGTGCATTCGGCGGAATGGCTTTCAGCATTGGAACACATGGTTTGCAAAGTATTTTTGGGATGGCAAAGTTAATGGGATCCGTCTATTTAACCTGCCTCCTCTTTATTTTTGTTGTTTTAAATGGAATTTGCAGGTATTACAAATTTAGTCTTTGGCAATATCTTAAATACATTCGCCAAGAAATTTTGATTGTTTTGGGTACCTCATCATCCGAATCGGCATTGCCGAGTATGATGCAAAAAATGGAAGCGATCGGTTGCGACAAGTCTGTGGTAGGCTTAGTTATCCCGACAGGTTATTCTTTTAACCTTGATGGAACCGCAATTTACTTGGCTATGGCTGTAATTTTTCTTTGTCAGGTTTTTCATGTGGATTTATCTATTGGACAGCAACTAACTATTTTAGCCATTTTGATGGTTACCTCTAAAGGTGCTGCGGGCGTTACCGGAAGTGGATTTATCGTATTGGTTTCTACACTAACGGCACTAAAAATTATGCCTATTGAACACATTTCAATTTTAATTGGCGTGGATCGTTTTATGAGTGAAGCGCGAGCGATAACCAACGTAATTGGCAATGGGGTAGCAACAATTGTAATTGCAAAAAGCGAAAATCAATTTGATGAAGCAAAATACCTGAAAGCCATTCAACCCGCCATGATTGAGAGAAACGAAGAAAGTTAGTCATGTTTTAGCCAAATCCTCCATCGTTTTGGCATGTCTTTACAAACAGAAAAGCGTTTGCAGATATATAGCCAAATTTCCGCCACGGAAATACAAGATACACGGTAATGGCAAGATGACTAAATTGAAGTTAAGCTGCGCTGGCTCTTGGTTTCTTATGGGGTTAAAGCTATCCGAAATGCTGCAATTAAACCATCTCACGTTCACCGATTCATCCTAAACCAAACCAGCAAGCAACAATCCAAGTCTTTTACGTACCTTTGCATCAGAAACATGCACACAGCTTGTTTAATTAATCCAGATCACATTGGCCCAGCAAGAACAGAATAACCGCAAAGAAAAAAGCGAGTTACACCCACGCAACAAACACCGTTCGCGTTACAATTTCAAACAACTTATTGCAACATCAAAAGAACTTAAACGCTTTGTTTTTAAAAATGAGCATAACGATGATTCAATCGATTTTGCAGATCAAAGTGCGGTTAAAGCATTAAATAAAGCGTTGTTAAAATACTTTTATAATATTGCGCAATGGGATATCCCTCAGGATTACCTTTGTCCACCAATTCCTGGGCGTGCAGATTATATTCATTATGTAGCCGATCTTTTAGGATCAAGCAATAAAGGGAAAATTCCAAAAGGCGCTAACGTTAATGTATTTGATGTTGGCGTTGGAGCAAACTGCATTTACCCGATAATTGGTCATCAAGAATACGGATGGAGCTTTGTGGGTTCAGAAATTGACCCACTTTCTGTTGAATCTGCCAAACGAATTATTGAAGCGAACAAACCATTACAGGGCGCTTTAGAAATTCGTCAGCAATCTTCAAAAATGGGGATTTTTAGAGGTGTAGTAGGAGGTAAAGAGCGTTTTGATGCAGTGGTTTGTAACCCACCTTTCCATTCCTCTTTGAAAGAAGCAGAGCAAGGCACACGTCAGAAATGGCGTAATTTGGGCGGTAATGAAAAAGAAGTAAAACACGTTTTAAATTTCGGAGGCAACAAGGCAGAACTTTGGTGCCCGGGTGGTGAACGTGCTTTTGTTGAGCAGATGATTATTCAAAGCGAGCAAATCAAAAATCAAGTATTGTGGTTTACTTCATTGGTTTCTAAAAGTGCCAATTTGAAAAGCATTTACAGTGCCCTAGTTAAGGCAAACGCTTTTGAGGTTACAACAGTTCAAATGTCTCAAGGACAAAAGATAAGCCGTTTTGTTGCGTGGACTTTCCATGATGAGGCTGCGCAAGCCGAGTGGGTAAAAGGTTGGAAAACAGAGCCCAAAAAGGAAACTGTAAAACCAGAAGTTAAAACGAAGTAATTCAACAATATAACAAAAGCCGGATTAATGATGACCGTTAATCCGGCTTTTTATTTTATCATGGCGATATTCTGTTGTGAATCAAATTGTTGTCATAAATTTAACTTGTTTTCGCATCGAAAATATAGCCAGCCAAGGCGGTAACAACCATTGCTATGGTTCCCCAAAAGCAGATTCTGATGATACCCTTCGTCATGTTAGATCCACCTGCCTTAGCGGCCAATGCCCCTGATAGAGCCAAGAAAACAATCGCAAATCCATATTGATAAAAGACCATCGATTTAATGGGTGCAAAAAGTGCTACAAGGAAAGGGAGTATGCCACCGCTAACAAATGATGCACCAGATGCTAATGCCGCTTGCAAGGGTTTTGGCTGTGTATGTTCGTTAATGCCTAATTCGTCTCTTGCATGCGCTTCGAGGGCGTCTTTTTCGGTAAGCTTTATGGCAACCTGCATGGCTAAATCTTCATCTAATCCTTGCCTTACATAAATTTTTGCAAGTTCTTTTAGTTCTACTTCGGGTATCGTTTCCAATTCCATCTTTTCTCGGGCCAAATCGGCAGTTTCAATATCAGATTGGGAACTTACAGAAACATACTCTCCTGCGGCCATGGATAATGCACCAGCAACCAAACCTGCTAATGCTGCCAATACGATAGGGCTCCTGGTATCACTTGCTGCTGCAATACCGATAACCAAACTGGTGGTGGAGATGATGCCATCGTTAGCGCCTAGGACGGCTGCCCTTAGCCAACCCGTGCGGTTCGTGTAATGCTTTTCCAATTCCATGCTGTTAATTTAAGGATGAACCCAAATTTACAGAAATACAATCCAGATTATGGATAGAATCATAATACAGAAAGATTCTAATCATAGTTGCTAACACTATCCATAACACCACTAATTTTTGGTGTTGTTTGCTTGCCAAAAGGGATGAACGTTCATATTTAAACCTGATCGGCGCGGGCACGAAGTGTAACGAAGTAAAGCAGAGAGCAGGGCTGAATGCGCCATAGGCTAATTCCTTACATTTTCCTGAAAAAAGCGGGCAAATAATGTGGTTTAAGATTTGAAATCCACTGCAATAATATTAGCTTTGCACAAAAAAATATTGATACATGAGCGTTTTAGTAAATAAAGATTCTAAGGTTATCGTTCAGGGTTTTACCGGAAACGAAGGAACTTACCACGCGGAGCAGATGCTTGCCTATGGTACAAACGTAGTTGGTGGTGTTACGCCTGGCAAAGGTGGGCAATTGCATTTAGATAAGCCTGTTTTTAATACTGTTAAAGATGCTGTTGATCAAACAGGAGCAAATGTATCTATCATTTTTGTGCCACCAGCTTTTGCTGCTGATGCAATTATGGAAGCTGCCGAAGGTGGTATTAAAGTTATTGTTTGTATTACTGAGGGTATCCCAACTAAGGATATGATTCAGGTTAAAGAATATATTTCTGATCGTGATGTTACACTTATTGGCCCTAACTGCCCTGGTGTAATTACTGCTGATGAAGCTAAAATTGGTATTATGCCAGGTTTCATCTTCAAAAAAGGTCATGTAGGCGTGGTTTCAAAATCAGGAACCTTAACGTATGAGGCTGTTGATCAAGTTGTGAAGGCTGGTTTAGGTATCACAACGGCAATCGGTATTGGTGGTGACCCAATTATTGGTACCCCGACCGTAGAAGCCATTAAATTATTAATGAACGATCCAGAAACGCACGGTATCATCATGATTGGTGAAATTGGTGGTGGAATGGAAGCTGAAGCTGCTCGTTGGATTAAAGAAAACGGTACAAAACCTGTAGTTGGTTTCATTGCTGGTCAAACTGCTCCTGCCGGACGTAGAATGGGGCATGCTGGTGCTATTGTTGGCGGTGCTGATGATACTGCTGCTGCTAAAATGAAGATTATGCGTGAGTGTGGCATTCGTGTAGTAGAAAGCCCAGCTGAGATTGGTGCAGCGATCGCTGAAGAATTAGCAAAATAAGATTTAAAAAATCTGAATAGGAGAAGCGCTTCGATTAGGTTCGAGGCGCTTTTTTTGTTTAAGGGTTGCCACGGAAAACACGGAATTAAGTAATTGATTGGTTTAGTTTGGGCGGTGTAACACCAAGTGCAAATATAATTGCCACGGAAGCACGGAAAACACGGAATTATGGAATTGATTGGTTTAGTTTGGGCGGGTGTACACCAATTGCAAATATAATTGCCACGGAAGCACGGAAAACACGGAATTAAGTAATTGATTGGTTTAGTTTGGGCGGGTGTACACCAATTGCAAATATAATTGCCACGGAAGCACGGAAAACACGGAATTAAGTAATTGATTGGTTTAGTTTGGGCGGTGTAACACCAAGTGCAAATATAATTGCCACGGAAGCACGGAAAACACGGAATTATGGAGTTGATTGGTTTAGTTTGGGCGGGTGTACACCAAGTGCAAATGTAATTGCCACGGAAGCACGGAAAACACGGAATTATGGAGTTGATTGGTGCAGTTTGGGCGGGGTGTACACCAAGTGCAAATGTAATTGCCACGGAAGCACGGAAAACACGGAATTATGGAATTGATTGGTTTAGTTTGGGCATGTGTACACCAAGTGCAAATATAATTGCCACGGAAGCACGAAAAACACGGAATTATGGAGTTGATTGGTTTAGTTTGGGCGGGTGTACACCAAGTGCAAATATAATTGCTACGGAAGCACGGAATTATGGTATTCAGTTCAGGAAAAAATGAGAAAGGTCAAATGTGAAAGATTATTATTAGTTTAGTTGAAATTTATCGTTTATGGATTATCATTTGAGTAAAGATAATCTTCCCTATAAAGATCAAACAGATTCAATTATTAATGCGGCTATCGAGGTTCACAAATCTTTGGGTTGCGGATTTTTAGAAATTATTTACAAGGATGCCCTTTGTATCGAGTTTAATAGTAGAGGCCATCTTTTTGAAAGAGAAAAACAATATCCAGTTTATTACAAAGATACTCTCCTACAACGTACCTTCTACACCGACTTCTTGGTATTTGGTCAGGTTGTATTAGAGATTAAAGCAAAAAGTGCCATCGCTAATGAAGATTTAGCACAAACCATAAATTATTTGAAATGCTCTGGCTGTCGTGTCGGTTTAATACTCAATTTCGGTAAACCTACCCTTGAAATAAAGAGAGTTGTTTTCTAAAACAATCTTTCTGTGCTTCTTAGGCAAAGCACAAATATGGTATTGGCTATCGCAAAGGGTATTTCTAGTTTTCCGTGTCTTCCGTGCTTCTTAGGCAAAGCACAAATATGGTATTGGCTATCGCAAAGGGTGGTTCTAGTTTTCCGTGTCTTCCGTGTTTCCGTGGCAAAAAAAATATGTTGCTTCGCTGAGTACATTCTAGTTTTCCGTGTCTTCCGTGTTTCCGTGGCAAAAAAACCATATGTTGCTTCGCTGAGTACATTCTAGTTTTCCGTGTAGCAACGTTTATCATCTTTTTGTAAACACTCCAACCAATCCTCAAAGCCACAAACCAAATCGAAATCTATAGCGTATATTGTACTATGAGAATGATGTTAAATAAACTATTTTTAATTTCGGCTGTTGTTTTAAGTATGAGTCTTACTGCCTGCGCGCAGAAGAAAGATAAGGGAAAACAAGAGCAATCAACAGATCAAGTTATACAAAAGAAAAAAATGAACTGGAATCCATTAACCCCCGAGGAAGAAAGAGTAATTGTTAATAAAGGAACCGAGTACCCAGGTACAGGTAAATATGAACACACAACAGATAAGGGTACTTATACCTGCAAACGTTGTAATGCTGCGCTGTATCGGTCGGAGAGTAAGTTTGATGCACGTTGTGGGTGGCCAGCCTTTGATGATGAAATTAAAGGAGCAGTTAAACGCATTCCTGATGCAGATGGTTCTCGTACAGAGATTGTTTGTGCCAATTGCAATGCACATTTAGGACACGTATTTTTGGGGGAAGGATTCACAAATAAAGACACTCGGCACTGTGTTAATTCGATTTCCATGAATTTTGTGCCAGATAAAAAATAAGGTGGGTATAGTCGGGTTAGGTAGAGGTGTACAGCGTTAGCTGTACGCCTTTTTTGTTGCCTTGTTTCCCGCGTTTTTTCCACAAATTATTGATTATAAACTAAATGCTTATATTTGCAGGCTCAATAGATAAATTTTAGCCTATGAAGTATTTTCTGTTATTAAGTTTCAGCCTTCTGTTTTTGCAGAGTAATGCACAAAAATCTGACGTTTCAAATGAGCCAGATAGCGTAAAAAAATCAGTCCTTGCTACTTATTACAATAGAAAATTCGAAGGCCGCCGAACCACTAGCGGCGCCAAATACAGAGCCAAAAAATTTACAGCCGCCCATCGATCCTTGCCTTTTGGAACGAAGGTTACGGTTACCAATCCCGATAACGGAAAATCAGTTGTAGTTAAGGTAAATGATCGAGGTCCTTTTGTAAAAAGACTCGCTATAGATTTATCAGAAAGTGCTGCAAAACAGATCGGTATCTATCGTAAAGGTATCGCACGTGTGAAGCTCAGCTACACCCTAGAGTAGTACTCTTTTTAACTCTAAATCCCCCCGCATTTACCGCCAAAATTTAAGTTATTAACACTTGTTTTGGTTTACTAAAGCCTTAAAAAGAAATGATTAGCTTTTTTTTCGCTCGAAAATGAGATTTAGCTGATTGAATTATCCACCTATTTCGAAGTAGTGTTAACAACTTTGGTTCACAGAAAAGGGCTCCTGTATATATATTTGTTATAACAAAGTTCTTTAACTTCTTGCGCTTTAAAACAAATGTAAAAGCTTAGTTTTTAGTAATTTATACGTAGATCTCTCTGATTGCAGACTTAAATTTTCCTAATTAAAAACTCAGTAGTTTGCAAAGCGACGAGGTTAGCACTTTCACAACAGCGTTTTGATAAAAGACATTACAATCATCATATAAAATTGGTGGATGCGTGCCTTTGTCGGCTCTGTGCAAATTGAAGATTAAAAAACATCAGCATATGGAACAGGAATTATTACTACAAGAAAATAAAGATAGGTTTGTGCTATTGCCGATTAAGTATCCGGCAATATGGGAAATGTATAAAAGAACTGAAGCTAGCTTTTGGACCGCAGAAGAGATTGATCTTTCTGACGATCAAAAACATTGGGATAGCTTAAACGACGGGGAAAGACATTTCATTTCGCACATTCTTGCTTTCTTCTCGGCTAGTGATGGTATTGTAAACGAAAACCTTGCGGTAAACTTTATGAGTGAGGTTCAGTTGCCAGAAGCACGCTGTTTTTATGGTTTCCAGATTATGATGGAAAACATACATGCCGAAACTTATGCCTTATTAATTGATACCTATATTAAAGATCCAGAAGAAAAAGATCGTTTATTTCATGCGATCGATACCGTTCCAGCTGTAAAAAGAAAGGCAGAATGGGCTTTACGTTGGATTGATAATGGAACCTTTGCCGAGCGTTTGGTTGCATTTGCTGCGGTTGAAGGTATTTTCTTTAGCGGAAGTTTCTGCTCCATCTTTTGGTTGAAAAAACGAGGCTTGATGCCAGGTTTAACCTTCAGTAACGAATTGATATCGAGAGACGAGGGTTCACACTGCGAATTTGCTTGTTTGTTGTACAGCATGTTGAGCAATAAATTGAGTGAAGAGGCTGTGCACGGAATTATTCGCGATGCGGTAGAAATCGAAAAGGAATTTATTACGGATGCCTTGCCAGTAGCGCTAATTGGTATGAATGCAAAGCTAATGAGTCAGTACATCGAGTTCGTAGCCGATAGATGGTTACAAGAACTGGGTTACAAAAAAATCTACAATGCAACCAATCCATTCGATTTTATGGAAATGATTTCATTGCAAGGAAAAACGAATTTCTTTGAAAAGCGTGTTGGCGATTACCAAAAAAGTGGCGTTTTAACTTCGGCAGATAATAACAAACAAGCGTTTTCTTTAGATGAAGACTTTTAAGGGATCCTATTGATACCAAACAATTAATAAAAATTATAAACGCGAAAGATTAAGTTTCGAAACTTGAAGTTCGCTAAACGATACTAAACTAAAAAATCTCATAAAATATGTTCGTACTAAAAAGAGATGGCCGCAAAGAGGCGGTGCAATTTGACAAAATAACTGCACGCATTCAAAAGCTGTGCTATGGTTTAAATGCCGATTTGGTAGATCCAATCGATGTAGCTAAAAAAGTAATTGAAGGTTTGTACGATGGTGTAACCACATCAGAGTTGGATAACTTAGCAGCGGAAACAGCCGCCTCGTTAACAACAAAACATCCTGATTATGCATTATTGGCCTCGCGTATTGCGGTGTCTAACTTGCATAAAAACACTACAAAATCTTTTTCGGGTACGATGAAAATGTTGTACGAATATTTCGACCCGAAAGCGCAAAAAGCAGCTCCGCTTATTGCTGATGATGTTTATGAGATTATCGAAAAAAATAAGGACATTTTAGACAGTAGCATCATCTATGATAGAGATTTTGGTTTTGACTATTTCGGATTTAAAACGTTAGAGAAATCTTACCTTTTAAAAGTTAATGGCAGTATTGTAGAGCGTCCTCAGCATTTATTTATGCGCGTTTCAGTTGGTATCCATAAAGAAGATATCGAAAGCGCAATTAAAACCTATAACTTAATGAGCGAGCGTTGGTTTACACATGCTACGCCAACATTATTCAATGCAGCTACACCAAAGCCACAAATGTCATCATGTTTCTTATTAACCATGCAGGATGATAGCATTGAAGGCATTTACGATACTTTAAAACAAACCGCTAAAATTTCTCAAAGTGCTGGTGGTATTGGTTTGAGCATTCACAATATCCGCGCAACAGGTTCATATATCGGCGGCACAAACGGTACAAGTAACGGTATTATTCCAATGTTACGCGTATTTAACGATACAGCTCGTTATGTAGATCAAGGTGGAGGTAAACGTAAAGGTGCTTTTGCAATCTATTTAGAGCCATGGCATGCAGATGTTTTCGAGTTTTTAGATTTACGTAAAAACCACGGTAAAGAAGAAATGCGTGCCCGTGATTTGTTCTACGCCCTTTGGATAAACGACTTGTTTATGCAACGCGTAAAAGATAACGGCGAATGGACTTTATTCTGTCCGCATGAGGCACCAGGCTTAGCCGATTGTTTCGGTGCAGAGTTTGAAGCTTTGTACACCAAATATGAAGCAGAAGGTCGCGGACGTAAAACCATTAAGGCACAAGAGCTTTGGTTTGCCATTTTAGATTCGCAAATTGAAACAGGTACCCCTTACATGTTGTTTAAAGATGCAGCGAACAGCAAATCTAACCAACAAAACTTAGGTACAATTAAGAGTTCTAACCTGTGTACAGAGATTATCGAATATACCTCTAAAGATGAGGTTGCGGTTTGTAACTTAGCATCATTAGCATTGCCTCGTTTCGTAATCAACGGTCAGTTCGATCACCAAAAACTGTACGACGTAACTTATCAGGCAACGTTAAACTTAAACAAAATCATCGATCACAACTACTATCCAGTTGTTGAAGCTGAAAATTCAAACATGCGTCATCGCCCGGTAGGCTTAGGTGTACAAGGTTTGGCCGATGCCTTTATCTTGTTGCGTTTACCGTTCGAGAGTGATGAAGCGAAACGCTTAAACAAAGATATTTTCGAAACGATTTACTTCGCATCGATGACGGCCTCTCACGATTTGGCAGTGAAAAATGGTCCATACCAAACGTTTAAAGGCTCTCCATTATCAAAAGGTAAATTCCAATTTGATTTATGGAATGTAACGCCAGATAGTGGCCGTTGGGATTGGGATGCATTGCGCAAAAAAGTAGTTAAAAATGGTGTATATAATTCATTATTGGTTGCACCAATGCCAACCGCATCTACCTCTCAAATTTTAGGTAATAACGAATGTTTCGAACCTTATACTTCAAACATCTACACCCGTAGGGTATTGAGCGGAGAATTTGTTGTGGTAAACAAACACTTGTTGAAGGATTTAGTTGCCCTAGGTTTATGGAACAATGAGATGAAGAACCAAATCATCTTGGCGAATGGATCAATTCAAGGTATTCCTTCAATTCCAGATTACATCAAAGAACTGTACAAAACAGTTTGGGAAATTAAGATGCGTAACATCATTGATATGGCTGCAGACCGTGGCGCGTACATCTGCCAATCGCAATCGTTAAACTTGTTTGTAAATGCACCAAATACTTCAAAATTAACTTCAATGCACTTCTACGCATGGGAGAAAGGATTGAAAACCGGTATGTACTACTTGCGTACTCAGGCTGCAAACCAAGCGGTTCAGTTTACGGTAGAGAACCAAGGTGGTAAAGCCATTGAGGCTGTAATTCCAGCTCAAATGACAGCAGACCAAGTGGCAGAAGAAATTGTTGACGGACCAGTTTGTTCAATGGAAGAAGGTTGCATTAGCTGTTCAGGTTAACATAAAATGAAAAAGATTAACGGCCAAAGTAAAGCCTAAATATCTTCTCATTACAAAGCAATAAATTTATAAGGTTTTGGGCAATCGCTCAAAACCTTATTTTTTGTTTATACTTTTGTGTATGTCTTCACCCATCTATAGCGCCAAGCACGAAATCATTCCTTGCGAAAGATGCAATAACGCTATTGAGTGCAAGGCCAATTCTTATACCAAATGCCAGTGTAGCGTGGTACAACTCAGCATTAACGAAGTGCAATATATCTCCGAGTTGTATGAAGGCTGTTTATGTGCCAAATGCCTTTTTGACTTACAACAAGAATATCGGGAAGAGATTGGTGGATAGGACGAAGCTTTCCTCTACAATTATTTTCAACGCTCTAAATTTTCTTCTGAATCCACCGAAATTTGTATCGTTTTCGGCACATGGCTCTAGGTCTGAAATAGGACATCATTAGATAAGTTTTCAACAAAATCACTGCCGCTGTATTCTGTAATTATTCGCCTAAACCTAAATCCTTAGTTTTTGTGGTTTTTATGCGCTATAATTCACGATTTCAAGAAATGCAAAGTGCAGTTGATATTTTAGTTAAAATCGCCCCTGAGCAGTCTCAAGGGCCTTAAATTGAATAAAAATATTGTTAAAAATATTGTTAAATCTCGTAACAAAGCATTTAATTTGCTATCAATATGGTGCTTAATAAATGGTTTATTAGGCCTAAAAAAATAGAAAATACTTAATATTATGGAAACGCTCATTTCTAATTACTGGTGGGTTTTGGTGGCACTGATGTGCATTGTTTTATACAAATATATTTTACGCTTCCTGTTTGGGATGGTGATTGTGCCAGAGGATAGAATCGGCTTAATTACCAAAAAATTTGTGCTCTTTGGTTCAGCAAAGGAATTGCCGGATGGCAGAATTATCGCCATAAAGGGCGAAGCGGGTTTTCAAGGCAAAACCTTAGCGCCAGGCTTATATTTTGGGATGTGGTTTTGGCAATACAGTGTTACCATGGAACAATTTACCATTATCCCAGAGGGAAAAATTGGATTAATTATGGCCAAAGATGGTTCTGAAATACCAACGGGAAACATCTTGGGTCAAAGGGTAGAGTGTGATAACTTTCAGGATGCAGTAAAGTTTCTTGAAAATGGCGGTCAGCGGGGTAGGCAAACCTCCTACATCACATCGGGCTCTTACCGGATCAATACCATGCTTTTTCAGGTTTCTGTTACGGATATGATTCGCATTCAAGAAAGTATGGTTGGTATTGTAACCACTTTAGATGGTTTGCCCATTGAGGCCAATCAAATTGCAGGGAAAATGGTAGAAGGGCACAATAACTTTCAGGATTTTGATGCCTTTATCAAACAAGGTGGTAATCGTGGTTTGCAACCTCAGGTAATTTTAGCAGGTTCTTACAACTTGAATCCTTGGGCCATACAGTTAGAAGAAATCCCAATGACTGAAATTGCAATTGGTTATGTAGGGGTGGTAATCTCGTTTATTGGTACGGATGGGAACGACTTAACTGGTGCAGATTTTAAACATGGTAACATTGTGGCAAAAGGTTCAAAAGGGGTTTGGTTGGAACCGCTCGGCCCTGGAAAGTACCCTATTAACAAATACATTATGAAGGTAGAATTGGTGCCTACAACCAATTTGGTTTTGAACTGGGCATCTGCCCGAAGTGAAGCACATAATTTGGATAAAAACTTATCAACCATTACGGTGCGTTCCAGAGATGGTTTCCCTTTCAATTTGGATGTTGCACAAATCATTCACGTGCCAACAACAGAAGCACCAAAAGTAATTGCTCGTTTTGGTAATATGGTCAACCTCGTTTCGCAGGTTTTAGAGCCTACAATTGGTAACTATTTCCGCAACTCGGCGCAGGGTAGCGATGTAATTGCTTTTTTAAGCACCCGTAAAGAACGTCAGGAATCTGCAAAAGAGCATATCAGAAAAGTGCTTGACGAGTATAACGTAAATGCAGTGGATACCTTGATTGGGGATATTGTTCCACCAGAATCGTTAATGAAAACTTTAACCGACCGTAAAATTGCGGAAGAGCAAAAGGTTACTTACGAAACCCAAAAACAGGCGCAAGAAACGCGTCAGGGGATGGAGAAGGAAACTGCTATTGCAGATATGCAGAAAGATATTGTTAAGGCACAACAAAGTGTTGAAATTGCCGAACGCACGGCTAGTGCTACGGTTAAAAAATCGGAAGGTGATGCAGCGGGTGTTAAACTAGCTGTGGGTGCTGAAGCGGAAGCCACGAAAATGAGAGCCCATGGAGAAGCCGAGGCAACCAAAGCGAGGGCACAGGCCGATTCTGAAGCAATTAAATTAAGAGCCTCAGCAGAGGCAGAGCAAATTTCGTTAACAGGTAGCGCAGAAGCTGGTAAAATTTTGGCCGTAGGTAAATCTACAGCTGAAGCTTACGAATTGGCTGTTAAGGCTTTAGGTGGCGAAAACTTTACCCGATATAAAATTACCGAAGAATTATCAAAAGGTAATGTTAAGCTAATTCCTGATGTTTTGATAGGAGGTAATGGCTCGCAAAACGGTGGCTCGGCCATGGATGGTTTGCTGGGTTTAAAATTGATGGAACTTATGGACCCCCAACAGCGTAAAGAAGTGGTTGCAGTTGCGGAAATTGTGGAGACAAAACCCAAACCCAAAAAGGATAACATCAATCCGTAAATCAATTTGAATAGAGAAAGACCCCGAACATTTGGGGTCTTTTCTTTTATACAATTGCAGCCCCAAATAGCAGCACAATTTTCCTTTCAATAAACGGGATAGCAGTGGCAGCCTCTTGCCGAATGGGAAAGGCAGTGCAGGGTTAGCAAGAGCTATAACGGATAGCCCGAAGGCCATAAAGCGAGCTTATGACTTTGCTTTTCTAAAAAACAATTACATAATTATGCCGTTCTACTTTTAAACAAAATAGTAACTTTGCACATTAATTTTTAATGGGTGTATTTTCCATGATCTCAATACTTTGGGGGAGATGACATTCAATAGATCAATGATTTAAAAACATGAAGAAAGTAAAAGTTGGCCTCGTACAAATGACTTGTACCAAAAACAAGCAGGAAAATTTAGATAAAGCGATTGTAAAAGTGAGAGAGGCAGCTGCGAAAGGTGCTCAAATTGTGTGCTTGCAGGAGCTTTTTACTTCGTTATATTTCTGCGATGTTGAAGATTATGATAATTTCGATTTAGCTGAAAAAATTCCTGGTCCATCAACTGATGCTTTGCAGGAAGTGGCGAAAGAACTGGGTGTTGTAATTATTGCTTCCTTGTTTGAAAAACGGGCGGAGGGCTTATACCACAATACAACAGCGGTTTTAGATGCTGATGGTTCTTATTTAGGTAAGTATCGCAAAATGCACATTCCGGACGACCCCGCTTTTTACGAGAAATTTTATTTCACACCTGGTGATTTGGGCTACAAGGTTTTCGATACAAAATTTGCAAAAATTGGCATCTTAATTTGTTGGGATCAATGGTATCCTGAAGCATCACGCATAACGGCTTTAATGGGCGCTGATATTATGTTTTATCCAACTGCAATTGGTTGGGCAACAGATCAAGACGAGGAAACCAACCAAGATCAATACAATGCTTGGCAAACCATTCAACGCTCGCATTCAGTAGCCAATGGCGTGCCTGTAGTAAGTGTAAATCGTGTTGGTTTTGAGCAAGATGGTACCATGAAATTTTGGGGGGGAAGCTTCGCAACTAATGCCCAAGGTAAATTGCTTTATTTGGCCTCTCATGATAAAGAGGAAACTGAGGTTGTGGAGTTGGATTTAGATCAAAGCGACTTTATGCGCAAGCATTGGCCGTTTTTAAGAGATCGTAGAATTGATTCTTACCAGCCAATTACCAAAAGATATATCGATAACGATTAAAGGTTAGGTGGGTGGGGAAGTCCGGAGTCTTGAGTCTGGAGTTGGAAGTCCGAAGTCGGGAGTTGGGTGTCCGAAGTCCAAGTTTGAAGTTTGGAGTTGAAGTTTACAGTTCAAAAACTGAAGTTGATTTGTTTTGGGTATTAAAAAGTGTTTAATTTGGTTTCTATTCAGTATAGATTAGAAATATACGCTTCCAAATTAGATTACAGAGTATGGCTTTTAAATTCGAGAAACTAAAGGTTGGCAAAAGGCTTTAGATTTAGCTGATGAGATCAATAGGATAACCAAAACCTTTCCGAAAGATGAAGTTTATGTTTTTTTGACCTCTCAAGTTAAACGTGCTGCTGACTCTATTTCAATGAATATTGCTGAAGGCAGTACAGGACAGAGTAACCCGGAATTTAAAAGTTTTTGCGTCATGCTTTGAGATCGGATGTGGAAGTTGTGAATTGTTTGCAATTAGCAATGAGACGAGGTTATATTGATGATGTGATTTTTAACAAACATTATCAGTCTTGCGAAGAAATCCTTATCATGATTTCAGCTCTGATTAAATCATTGCAGTAACAAAGCCAAAAATTTCCACTTTCTGAATAATAAACAATAAGATCCGACTTCAAACAACTGACTTCGGACTAATAAAAAAATACCTTCGGAGCTCGATTAACCGACTTCCGGACTAGTAAAATTATATATGTCACAATTTCCTCCAAGAAAAGATTTAAATATCAATCCATTTGATTATTCGCCAAAAGAACAGGGATTTTCTTTCCCAGCTGAATGGATTAAACATGAAGCCACTTGGTTAAGTTGGCCGCATAAGGAAGCCTCCTGGCCTGGGAAAATTGATAAGATTTACAAACCTTACAGTGAATTTATTAAGATAGTTGCCGAGGGTGAAAAAGTACGCATCAACGTTAAGGATGAGGAAATGCAGGCTTTTGCGGTATCAGAATTAACAAAAGTAGGTGCTGATTTGACTCAGGTTGAGTTCTATTTCAACGAAACTAATGATGCTTGGTGTCGCGATCACGGGCCTGCATTTTTGCTTAAGGGCAATGAAAAGGCTGTTGTAGATTGGGGTTACAACGCTTGGGGCGGAAAATATCCTCCGTTTGATTTGGATGATGTTGTTCCAACAAAAATTGCTAATCATTTCAATTTGCCCTTATTTGCTCCAGATTTAGTAATGGAGGGCGGTTCAGTTGAATTTAATGGTGCTGGAACGATTTTGACCACAACAGCTTGCTTATTGAATGAGAATAGAAACCCACATCTGAACAAAGCCGAAATTGAGCGGTATTTACTTGAATATTACGGACAAGACCAGGTTTTGTGGTTGGGAGATGGCATTGTTGGAGATGATACCGATGGGCATATTGATGATATTACTCGTTTTGTGAACGAGGATACCGTTTTAACGGTTGTGGAAAGCAATCCGCTGGATGAAAACTACTTACTCCTTCAAGAAAATCTGGAAGCCTTAAAAGCCATGAAATTAAAGGATGGGCGCGCTTTGAAGATTGTGGAACTGCCTATGCCATCACCGGTGATTTATGAGGATACTCGATTACCAGCATCCTATGCTAATTTCTATATTGCAAATTCGGCTGTAGTTGTTCCTGTTTTTGATGACGTAAACGATCAAAAGGCCTTGGATATTATTCAATCTTGCTTCCCCGATAGAAAGGTTGTTGGGGTTAACTCTGTAGATTTGATTTGGGGTTTGGGTAGTTTTCATTGCTTGAGTCAGCAGGAGCCAGCGGTATAATTGATTTTTTGATGAAACTAAGCAGAATCATTTTATTTGGTAATAATATTGAAGCATTAAAAGGATTTTATCAATCGATATTTAACTTCCCTGTAGTTGAAGAAATAGAAGGGGAGTGGTTGGTATTTGATGCAGGTGGAATGGAGATTGCTTTTCATAGAATTGGTGAACCTTATAGAAATGAGGAGCCGTTTAGGGTAGAAAGTAATACAAAATTGGTCTTTAGTATCGATGATGATTTGGTAAGTTTTAGAAAAAGACTTGTAGAAAAAAGCGTTAAAATGAAAGATGTTAAGTCTTTCGATGGCATAGATTTTATTTTTTGTGATGGAGAGGATGTTGAAGGAAACATTTTTCAGCTTAGTCAGAAAAAGGCGTAATCTTTTATTGCTTTAAATTATAACTTTACAACATTAAAATATTTCAACTTTACAACATTTCATAATGAAATTATTAGAAGGAAAAACGGCATTAATTACAGGCGCATCGAAAGGTATTGGTCGTAAAATAGCTGAAAAATTTGCCGAGCAAGGTGCGAACGTGGCGTTTACGTATTTGTCATCAGTAGAAAAGGGTGAAGCATTAGAGCAGGAGTTGCAAGGCTTTGGAACGAAAGTTAAGGGTTATCGTTCTGATGCATCTAAGTTTGATCAGGCCGAACAGTTAATCAACGACATTGTGTCCGAATTCGGAACAATTGATATCGTTGTAAATAACGCAGGAATCACCAAAGACGGTTTGCTTATGCGTATGAGTGAAGAAAACTGGGATGATGTAATCAACATCAACCTGAAATCGATTTTCAATGTAACTAAGGCTGCCTCAAAAGTAATGATGAAAGCGCGTAAAGGGGTTTTCATCAACATGAGTTCGGTGGTTGGTGTTACGGGTAACGCAGGACAAGCCAATTACGCGGCATCAAAAGCCGGTATTATTGGTTTCACGAAATCTGTAGCTAAAGAATTGGGTTCGAGGAATATACGTGCTAACGTTGTTGCGCCAGGTTTTATACGTACCGAAATGACGGAGGTTTTAGATCCTGCGGTTGTTGCGGGCTGGGAAAAAGATATTCCACTTAAACGGGCAGGCGAAACTGAAGATATTGCTAATGTTTGCGTTTTTCTTGCATCTGATATGAGCGCCTATGTCACAGGCCAAACCCTATCGGTTTGTGGCGGAATGCTTTAAAATAAAAGGATTATATGTAATTGAAGGTGGAAGGTTCCTTTCCACCTTTTTTTGTAAATGGGATTTCAATCCATGCTTGATGTAGATTACAAATCTCGACTAACTGCATTTATCTAACACTATACTTCCCATCAACTTCTTCAATGTTTGGCATTGTTTTGCTTTTTTCAAAGGCAAAATAGCCCAACTGCAAAGTCTTCCAAAAACTCAGTTGAGCAGGAAAATTAATGGCATACTTGTTTAAATTTGCATTTGTCATTTTGAATGGATAAATATGAACTGGAATTTTTTCCTGCCCAGAATTTCTGGCTTCTACGGCTAAAATATACAGCTCTTTAATTTTTTCATCAGTAAGTGGAATGCAGCCTACGGTTACGCAATCTCCATGAATGTAAATGTCTGAACCAGTCTTCCTATCTTTTCCGGTTCTGGCATAATCTACTGTATTTGGGTAGTTTAAACCAAGAGATAAATGATAGCTGCTCATCGGGTTGAAAACATTAATGTAATAAAATCCTTCGGGAGTTTGCCCATCGCCCTCAATAACTTTTGGGCCGAGGGTGCCAGAATGGGCGCAGAAATCGTAGGTGCGAAATAACGAATATAGTTTAGCCGATTTTGCTTTTAACCAAACTTCAAGTTTTCCCTCTGTTTTGTAGGCATTAATCAACATGGAAAAATCGTTGCCAAAACCACCCGTATGCACAAATTTTGCTAAATCTTCCCATTTCTCATTGTAGGCTTTTTCTACTCTTTCAAATTTAATTTGGGTTTCTTTAAAGTTATTTTGTGCATTAACCATAAAACTTAGGCATAGAAGTAACATTAAAAAGGTAAATTTCATACAATTTGGTTTGTGTAAAGCTAAATAAATTACCGCTTAAAGGGCCAATCTTCCCGAAGGGAAAATTTCTACCCGCTTTGCGATTATTAACAAAATTAGCATCTTTATAAAATATGAAAGGCTTTTTTGCTGATGCTTCTATTTTATATTTTCTGGGTTGCCTAGCGCTAGGTATTTTATATGCATGGTTGCTTTACCGAAGAAATAAAAATATTGAGCGGAAATTACTTTATGGCCTAACTGCAATCAGAATAATTGCCGTTACCGCAATCGCTTGGTTATTGTTTGCCCCCTTAATTAAAACATTAAACTATACCCCTGATAAACCCATCATCATACTAGGGCAAGACAATTCTCTTTCGGTAGGGCAGGTAAAAGCGTTGGGCTTTGATCAGAAATTGTACGAACGAAATTTAAAGGTTTTAGTGGATAAGTTATCTGACCGATACGAGGTGAAAACCTATCATTTTGGAGATGCAGTAAATGATGGATTCGATTTTAAGAACCAAGGAAAATTCACCGATGCCTCTGCTTTTTTTCAAAAGGTTAGAGATGAATATACCAATAGGAATATAGGCGCAGTTGTGTTGGCTACAGATGGTATTTTCAATCACGGGGGAAACCCGCTTTATAACATTGAGCAAATTAATGCACCTGTTTATAGTATTGCTTTGGGCGATAGCATTCCGAAAAGAGATGTGTTGATTTCGAATATCAATTACAATAATATTGTTTACCTAGATGATGATTTTACGATAGAAGTTCAAGTTCAGGCCTTTCAAAGTGGGGGAGAAAACACAATCCTGACGGTTAATCAAAACGGGGTCAAAGTTGGGCAGCAAAACATCAACGTCAACTCAAATTCGTTTCTAAAAACCATTCCGATAAAATTGCATGCCGGAAAAGTTGGGATACAAAAATGTACCATTCAAATAGCGGCGCTTAAAAACGAAATTACCACCAAAAATAACGTACAAACATTTTATATTGAGGTGATAGATGGCAGACAAAATGTATTGCTCGCCTCGGCGGGGCCTCACCCTGATTTATCCGTGCTTAAAGAAGCCATATCGCAAAATAAACACTATGAAGCTAAACTGGCACTTGGTGACGAATTAGATGCGGCAGATCCAACTAAATTCGATTTAGTTGTTCTTTATCAAGTGCCTGATGTACAAAACATTTCTTCAGGTTTTCTGCGTAAGATGAGTGGTTTAAAAAAACCAATCTGGTATATTGTTGGTGCTCAATCCAATGTTAATGCTTTTAACCAAATCCAAAATCAGGTTAATTTGGGTGCTGCAAATGGCTCGATTCAAGAAGTTTTTCCAGATGTTGCAAATGACTTTACGAGCTTTAACCTATCCGAACAAGATAAAAAGCAGTTTTCTATTTATGATCCATTGCTTTCTCCCTTTGGTCGTTTAACGCTTAACGCAAGTACTACATCGGTATTAAATCAGCGGATAGGTAAAGTAAGCACACAACAACCATTGCTGTTTTTTACGAATGATAATGGCCTAAAAGCGGGTTACTTGATGGGGGAAGGTTTATGGCGGTGGAAATTATCTGAAGCACAGCAGGAGGGGGAACAATCCACACTGATTGATTTGATTTCTAAAACCGTTCAATACCTTTCTGTAAAAGACGACAAAAGAAGGTTTAAGGTATTTACTTCCAAATCGGCATATGATGAGAATGAAACCATTCAGTTTAATGGCACACTTTATAACGAAAGTTACGAGCCTGTAAATGAAGCAGAGGTGAATCTGCAAGTCAAAAACGAGTCTGGTAAAATCTTCAATTATATTTTCTCAAAAACCGAAAAAGGTTATCAGCTTGATGCCGGAACGATGCCAGCAGGAAATTATAATTATGTTGCCAGTACCTCATTAGGTGGGAAAAAGTTTACTGCATCGGGAAGTTTTTATGTAAATGCTTTAATTACCGAATACCAGCAAACCACGGCAAACCATCAATTGCTCAACACAATTTCTAAGCAAAGCAATGGGAAAATGTTTATGCCAGCAGATTTGTTGAAGATTGCAGATGAAATTCTTAAAAACGAGAATATTAAAACCATTAGCTACGAAGACCGTAGGTACGACGAGCTCATCAACATAAAATGGCTTTTTGGTTTGATTTTGATTTTATTGAGTACGGAGTGGTTTTTAAGAAAGCGAAATGGGGAGTTGTAACTTAATCTTGATGAATTTAGATGGCTAGAGAAATTGATTGTTGGCACGAATCGGCGATTGAGTTCATAACTTGCCTTTAGATGCTGAAAATAAATTCGGCACTACGGCGGTGCCTATAAGAGCTTTTATAATCTGAGAACAACTTGACTACGTTGAAGCAATAACTATTGAAAGAATTAAAAAGGTAGTCGAACAAAACAAAAACGGTGAATTTATTTACTTAGAACTTAAAAAATACAATCAAACCTTTATTGAGCAAATTGAATCAGCTAAAGACACTAAAGCAGTTTTGAAAATTTGGGAAGAGATGAAAGCAAAATCTTTTCTTAACTACAATGTGGACTTACAAAAGCAAGAAGAACACATTGAAGAATTTAAAGCATTGGCTTTAGAAGAACAAAAAAAAGCATTTGGTTGAGTTTTTAGACAAAAACCAATTGTATGTAAATCTTTCTTCATTGAACGATAAAGACTTTGCAGTTTCCGCAGAAGAAAATAAAGTAACACAAGACTTTCACCAAATAAAAAATAAATAGAATGGAACAAGATATTAGATGGCATCAAAGGTTTTTTAACTATAATAAAGCGTTGCTTAAATTAGAGCAGGCAATTGCTTATATTAAGCATAATTTTATAGAGCACGAAGAGGACAAAATGGACTCCGAAGATTTAGGATATGTGTTAGACGAAATGATCAAAGAGGGTTTAATTCAACGATTTGAATATACTCACGAACTGGCTTGGAATGTGATGAAGGATTATGCGGAATATCAAGGGAATAATTTGGTAGGTGGTTCGAGAGATGCAACTAGAGAAGCACTGCAGTTAAAAATTATTGAAAATGGAGAAGTTTGGATGGATATGATACAAAGCAGAAATAAAACTACTCATACATACAATGAATCAACAGCCAACGAAATTTATCGAAAAATAATAGAAAATTACTTTCCTCTCTTTTTAGCATTTAAAATAAAGATGGAAGAGAAAAGAAGTGGTGAACAACAAAAGCAATTGTAAAATGAATTACGGATTATCAGTATTGCAATTTGAACAAATAGTAAAAGTCTTTGCGAGTCATAAAGAAATTGATGAAGTTATACTTTATGGTTCGAGAGCCAAAGGAACTCAAAAACCGTATTCAGATATAGATATTACCTTTTTAGGCGATAACATAAATTTTAGTTTACAACAAAAAATAGAAATTGAACTTGATGATTTATTATTACCCTACAAATTTGATGTTTCTCTATATAAATCAATTGCCAATATTGATTTAGTGGAACATATTAATAGAGTTGGGAAAACAATTTATAAGAAGGAAAGTTAAATGGCTTTTTGGTTTGATTTTGATTTTATTGAGTACGGAGTGGTTTTTAAGAAGGCGAAATGGGGAGTTGTAATTTAATCTTGATGAATTTAGATAGGAGTTTAAACTAACTAATCCTTCTTTTCTTCGTGGATGATTACAAAAACATCTTCATTATCTTTTTTCATGAAGTATTTTTCACGAGCAAACTTTTCGGCCGTGTTAAGGTTAGTGTTCAGTTCGTTTAAATCTTTTTTAACCTGAGCGGTTTCCTTTTCGAAATATTCCTTTTCCTCCTGCAATTTATTCGCCTGACTCCGGTATTCGTACTGCGACATCATATCATTTTTATCGAAAAACAGCATCCATAGGGCAAAAGCAACCGTTGCAATGAAATATTTGTTGCGGAAAAGGTCTATTAAACGTTTCATATGATGTTATGAGGTTGAGGGATAAGGCTCCCAAATCAATCGAACAAATATAGTATTAAAATAAAAACATCCGAAGATTTAAAATCTCCGGATGTTCTACAAATAAGTTTTTCAACTTCTTAACAATTTAATGCCGATAGCTTAAACTACGGGTAAATTATTTTTTTGCGTATTTAAAGCTTTTTCCGATAAAACGAGCAGTTTCACCCAATTCTTCTTCGATACGTAATAATTGGTTGTATTTTGCAATTCTATCAGAACGTGAAGCAGAACCTGTTTTAATTTGTCCGCAATTTAAAGCAACAGCTAAATCTGCAATGGTAACATCCTCAGTTTCGCCAGAACGGTGACTCATTACCGATGTATAGCCATTTGTTTGTGCTAAAGTAACTGCGTTAATGGTTTCAGTTAAAGAACCAATTTGATTAACTTTTACTAAAATCGAATTGGCTGTTTCCTCGTCAATACCACGTTGTAAACGCGTTACATTGGTTACAAATAAATCATCGCCAACCAATTGTACACGGTCGCCAATTTTATCAGTTAATGCTTTCCAGCCTGTCCAATCGTTCTCATCCATACCATCCTCAATCGAAATAATTGGGTATTTCACAGATAAATCAGCTAAATATTGAGCTTGTTCTTCGCTAGTACGAATGGCACCTTTACTGCCTTCAAATTTGGTATAATCGTATTTTCCGTCTTTGTAAAATTCAGATGAAGCGCAATCCAAAGCCAAATAAATGTCGGCACCTGGTTTGTAACCTGCTTTTTCAATGGCTTTTAATACCGTTTCAATTGCATCTTCCGTACCATCAAAAGTAGGGGCAAAACCACCTTCATCACCAACAGTTGTAGTTAAACCTCTATCGTGAAGAATGCCTTTTAAAGTGTGGAAAACTTCAGTTCCCCAACGCAATGCTTCAGAAAAAGTTGGAGCACCCACTGGCATAATCATAAATTCTTGGAAAGCAATAGGGGCATCAGAGTGAGAACCACCATTGATAATGTTCATCATTGGAATAGGTAAAGTATTAGCATTTACACCACCAATGTAACGATATAAGGGTTGGCCAATTTCATCTGCTGCTGCTTTTGCTGCCGCTAAAGAAACGCCTAAAATGGCATTAGCACCCAAATTACCTTTGTTTTCGGTAGCATCAAGGTCTAACATCATTTTATCAATTGTATTTTGTTCGAAAACATCTATACCTCTCAATGCATCAGCAATTTTGGTATTTACATTTTCTACAGCTTTTAAAACGCCTTTACCTAAATATGTAGATTTATCTCCATCGCGTAATTCAACAGCCTCGTGTTGGCCAGTAGATGCACCACTTGGTACCGCTGCACGCCCGAAAGCGCCTGCTTCTGTTACTACTTCTACTTCTAGTGTTGGATTGCCTCTCGAATCGAGAATTTGTCTGGCATGGACATTAACAATTATGCTCATTTCTATTTGATTTTTGTGATTTTTTTATCTGCTTAGTGTATAAAGTACAATTACTTAGCTCAACACCAAAGTTAGTATATTTTTTAAATAAATAAAGAGATAATAGGCTTAATGTTACGATCGTTATTCCTGCCTTTAAACTTTCCAAGTGGATTTGAAATCTCTTTTTTTGGAAAAGCAATTGCAGTGTTGCATCGGTTAAATCAGTCCCGCTTTTCGTTGCAACAAAAGCAGAAAAAGCTTTTGGTTTACACTACAATCGGGTTTGGAAAACTCGGGTTAATGCAAAATACAAAAACCCGATTTTACCACTAAAAAGCAATATTATTCTTTCTGGATTTTATTTATTATTTCAGTTCATCCAAAACTTTGAATAGTTTTTTGTTAATACCGTTACCGCTGTAGTTATTAATGTTTATTACAATAATGTATTTATTCCCAGCCGAGTCGGTATGGTAACCAGCAAATGCAGAAACATCATTAATGGTTCCGCTTTTAATTTTCATGCCGTTATACTCGGGGAAGGCCTTATAATAATCGGCAAACCAATTTTCCTTTTGGGCTTGAAACAATACATTAGCCATTGCCGAAGTGGTAATCCGATTGCCGGGCGATAATCCGCTGCCATCAATAATATTTAAGGCACTTTTATCAATGCCCTTGCCTGCCCAAAAGTTAATTGCTGTTTCAGCACCTTTTGCTGTTGATGCTGGTTTGCCAGCTTTTAAGGCAATCGTTTTCAGTAAAGTTTCGCCATATAAGTTGATGCTCTTCTTTAAAAACCAGTAGGCAATCTCGCTTAAAGTTGGCGAAGTAATGGTGCTTATTTTTTGGGTTGCAGTAGGTATTGCTTGCTTGTTTATGGCCATCAATCGTGTGGTTGTTGCTTCATTGGCCTCAATGCCTAATCTTTTTAAAGTATCTTGTAATCGGTAGGCACAATCGAAGGCCGGATCGGGCAATGCCACCGAAATACCTGATTTTCCAACACCCATGCCCCAGCTACCACGCAAGTATGCAACATTACTATAAGGCGGAAGAAAAGCATAACTTCTATCGCCCGTGCCAGATGCGCCCGTTGTCAATTCGTTAACAATCTGTAGATAAGGGGTAGTTGGAGAAGTTTTTACAATCTTAGCTTCCTCACCCGTACTCGAACCGGGTCGTAAGTGGATATCGAACTGATTTTCACGCCAAGCCAGGCCAGCGGTTCCTGCGCCATAGTAGTTCCCAATATCTTGCCAAACCCATCCCTCGGGAGTGGTCTGTGTAGCAAAAATACGATCGTCGCCGATAACCGAACCTTCAATCTTTTTAATACCAGCAGCCTTGATTGCCGAAACCCACTGTGTTAAAACCGTATTTTCTTTATTCTGGTATCTCCACGATGCAAGTGTTGGGTCGCCACTGCCAATAATGATTAAGTTTCCCTTTAAAACGCCATCGGCACTAATGTTGCCTGTATAAGCTAAAGTGGTTTGAAATTGAAAATCTTTACCCAACATACTGAAAGCGGTTGCCGCAGTTATGGTTTTTAGGGTAGAGGCAGTGGCCAAACCAATTTGCTCGTTTTTAGCAAATAAAGTTTTTCCCGTATTGGCATCTAATACACAAAGTGAAGCAATGGCGTGTTTGGCTTGCTCATCATTAAGCAAATTGTTAAATGCCTTTTCCAGATTTTGAATTCTGTTTTGAGCAAAGCCATTCAGGGCAATGAAGAGCAAAAATAGGGTGGGTTTTAAAAATTTCATTGGGTAAAATTAAATGAAATAAAAAAAGTGATGTGTAACAAACACATCACTTTCTATAACTAAAGTTGCTGGTATAAATACTTATACCAACTCTTTTTGAATTAAATATTCGGCAATTTGAACCGCATTTGTAGCCGCACCTTTGCGTAAATTATCGGCCACAATCCACAGATTTAGGGCCTTTGGTGCCGATTCATCTCTACGAATTCGACCTACAAAAACTTCGTCTCTTTCGTGTGCATCTTTTGGCATTGGGTATTTCAAATTGGCCACATCATCAACCACGATAATGCCTGGCGATTTTTCTAAAATGCTGCGTACTTCGGCTAAATCGAAATCATTTTCAAACTCAATGTTAACAGATTCTGAGTGACCACCCATTACCGGAATACGAACAGTGGTGGCGGTAACTTTAATATTGTCATCGCTCATAATTTTATTCGTTTCCTTAACCATTTTCATTTCCTCTTTGGTATAACCATTTTCCATGAAAACATCAATGTGTGGTAGTACGTTTAAATCAATTTCGTATGGATATGCTTTTGGACCATCAATGCCTTTACGCTCGTTCATTAATTGTTCAACCGCTTTAACACCCGTTCCAGTAACCGATTGGTATGTAGAAACCACAACACGTTTAATTTTGTATTTATCGTGTAATGGCTTTAAAACCACAACCATTTGGATGGTAGAACAGTTCGGGTTTGCAATTATTTTATTGTCGATGGAAAGCTCATGAGCGTTTACTTCAGGCACTATCAATTTAATGGCTGGATCCATTCTCCAAGCTGATGAATTGTCGATAACCGTTGTTCCAGCTTCTTTAAAACGCGGTGCATGCTCCAATGAAGTATTTCCACCGGCAGAAAACAAGGCGATATCTGGTCTCATCCCGATTGCAGTATCCATGCTAACGATTGGAAACTTCTTACCCTTAAAAGTAATTTCCTTACCAACACTCTTTTCTGATGCTACGGGAATTAACTCTGTTAAAGGGAAATTTCTTTCCTCCAATACTTTTAACATTACAGTGCCTACCAATCCGGTTGCACCAACTACTGCTACTTTCATTTTAAATTTTAATTATTATTTTTATAAACATTTGATATAAGCCCAAATATGAAGAAAATTCTGCTTATATCCCTATTGTTATTTTCTAAAATTTCATTTTCGCAAGTTTACGATTCATTTTATGATGGTGATTTCGCTCAAAACCCCATTTGGAAAGGGGATGTAAGTTATTTTCAAATTAATGCTCAAAAACAACTGCAATCTAACGGGCAACAAGCTGCTTCGCAAACGATTTCTCTATCTACAGTCAATAATTTAAGCTCAAATGCCAGTTGGGAGTTTTTTATGCAACTTAATTTCGACCCAACTACAAGTAATTTCGTTCGTGTATATCTCACTTCTGATCAGGAGAATTTAAAAGGGAGTTTAAATGGATATTTCGTTCAAATTGGGGAGACTGGCGCAACAGATGGCTTTCATTTGTACAAGCAAACAGGGAACTCAATTACAAGGATTATCACTGGTTCGCCGAAAGCCAGACCGAATGCGAACCTAATAATGGCGAAAGTAAAGGTAACTAGAGATGCCTCTGGTAAATGGGAGCTGCTTACAGATGTGACAGGAGGCAACGTTTTCAATTTAGAAGGGACGGTTATTGATAATGCTTTGGCTTCTTCAGAATTTGCGGGTGTGTATTGTAGGTATGTTACTGCAAGTCGTTATAATCAATTTATTTTTGACGATTTTCAAATTGAAGATCTCGTTCCTGACGTTACGCCGCCGAACCTTAAAAGCATTGCTGTGGTGGATGCCTTAAATGTAGATGTCACTTTTTCTGAACCTTTAGATTTAACATCAGCATTAAACAAAAATCATTATACCTTGTCGAATGGATATGGAAATCCTGTGCTTGTTTCCGCAACAGCTTCATCAAATGTTTATCGTTTAACTTTCTCCAATAATTTTATATCAGGTAGTTATAATCTGTTGGCGACTGATTTAAAGGACTTAAAAGGAAATGTGATTTCACCAAATAGTAGTTTGAGTTTTACGTACATCAAACCTTACTTCGCTCAATATGGCGATGTTGTCATCAATGAAATATTTGCAAATCCGGCCGGAAACCTCAGCCTACCGCAAAAGGAATATATTGAACTTTGGAACACAACTAACCAATATATTTTAACGAAAGGTTGGAAATATGCAGATCAAAGCTCTACACACACTTTCTTGACTGATACGATAAAACCCAACGAACATGTAATTTTAACGGCAAAGGCGGATGAGCCGCTATTCAAATTGTATGGGAAAACCATTGGCTTATCTCTTTGGCCAAGTTTAAATAATGATCAGGATGTTTTGACTTTAAGCAATGAGCAGGGTAAAATAATAGATCAGGTTTCGTACGCTGATCGTTGGTATAAAGATGATAAAAAGAAAAAGGGGGGCTACTCCTTAGAGTTGATCGATCCGAAGAACATCTGCAAGGGCATACAAAATTGGAATGCTTCTGTTGATGTGTCGGGCGGAACACCTGGTCGGCAGAACGCTGTTTATCAGGCTCAACTCAGTACCGAAATTCCAAAGCTACAAAGTGCACATGTAATTGATAGCGTGACCATTCAAGTTAACTATTCCAAATCTGTTGATAGCTTAACAGCTGTACAGCTTTCCAATTATTCCCTAAATAATTCAATTGGAAACCCAATTTTTGCCACCATTGAATCTTCAAACTTTAGCTCGGTGACACTAAAACTTGCACAAGAAATGGCAAGAGGAGTGGAAAATAACTTAACCATCCAAAAAGTGACTGATTGCGCGGGCAATTTCATCAGTTCTACAGAAAATTCGGCAACGTTGTTTATGGCAAAACGGATAGGTAGGGGCGACATTCTAATTTCGGAGCTTTTATTTAATCCAAGGTTTGGTGGCGCTGATTTCGTTGAAATTTATAATCATACCAATCATGTTTTGGATTTGAGGGATTTGCAGTTGGCCAATGCAGATGCTACTGGCAAGCCTTCGAACGTTAAAAATATATCCACCAAAAATTTATTTATTCCACCTAACACGTATTGGGTTATAACCACAGATGCGCTTAACATCAAGCAAAACTATGAAACCAAATTTCCCTCGCAATTTGTTCAACTTGCCAGTTTGCCAGCCTTTGGCAATGATAAGGGAGCTGTTATTTTACTTAGTCGTGGTCAGGTTGTAGATCAGTTAAATTATACTTCGGCAATTCATCACCCCCTTATTCAAGATAATGACGGAATATCCATTGAAAGGGTTTCTTTCGAGGTGGATGCAAACAATCCAGATAATTTTAAGTCGGCTGCTGCCACTGTTGGTTATGCTACACCCACGTATAAAAATTCTCAACAAGCTAGTGGGGGCGAAAATTACGTAAACCTCCTGTCAAAAACTTTTTCTCCCGATGGTGATGGATTTGAAGATGTAATGAGCCTTGAATATAAGATGGCGGAGCATGATTGTGTGGCTACGGTGAACGTTTTTTCTGATAAAGGGCATTTGGTTAGGAGATTGTTAAAAAATCAAACCATTTCTACCGAGGGTAGCTTAACTTGGGATGGTTTGGGAGATCATGGGGAGGTATGTGCAATTGGGATTTACGTTATTTCTTTTGATGTGTTTAATCCGAAAGGTAATGTGAAGCATTATAGAAATACATGTGTTTTGGCGGGAAAGTTGAATTAAAATAGGGATTTTTTTTCTTCGCAGATTTTGGTTAACTGAAATTTTCTGTGTCTTCCGTGTTTGGGGGGCAGGCAAGTGCCATATTTTTTCCCGCAGATTAAGGTGATTTAACGCAGATTTTGGTTAACCGAACTTTTTTGTGTTTTCTGTGATTGTGGGGGCAAGTAATTGCGATATTTTTCCCGCAGATTAAGGTGATTTACCGCAGATTAGGTTTAACTGAAATTTTCTGTGTCTTCTGTGTTTCCTTGGCAGACAAGTGCGATATTTTTTCCCGCAGATTAAGGTGATTTACCGCAGATTTTGGTTAACCGAAATTTTCTGTGTTTTCTGTGTTTGAGAGGTAGACAAGTCCGATATTTTTTCCCGCAGATTAGGGTGATGAAACGCAGATTTTGGTTAACTCAAATCTTTTGTATCTTCTGTGTTTCCTTGGTGGGTAAGGGCGATATCACAAAGT
Source organism: Pedobacter yonginensis (assembly GCF_003173595.1). GTDB lineage: Bacteria > Bacteroidota > Bacteroidia > Sphingobacteriales > Sphingobacteriaceae > Pedobacter > Pedobacter yonginense. Next base: position 141,043 of record NZ_QGNZ01000003.1, on the reverse strand, counting down.
TTGAGTTAACCATCTTGGTATTCGGGAATTCCTAAATCAAATTCGTTTTGATGTAGTCGCAACTAGATTCTATCGATCCTATTGGATTTGGGTAATAGTTGTTTTCATGTTCTACAAAGAAGTGTTGCAAACCTGATGCTTTAGCCCTTGCGAAAATGGCTTTGAAATCAATAGAACCTTTTCCCACTTCTGTATTGAGTTCGGGTTTAGCTTTGTCCATATCTTTAACGTGCCACATCGGGAAACGACCAGGATGAGCAGAAATCAGACTCAGTGGATCGTTTCCGGAGCGAACTACCCAATACAAGTCCAGCTCAAAGCCAACCAAATTTTTATCGGTTTCGTTTAAGTACACGTTATATCCTGTTGTATCGCCAATTTTCTTAAACTCGAAATCGTGATTGTGGTAGGCAAACTTTAAACCTGATGCTTTTGCAAGCTCAGCAGCCTTGTTAAATGCAAGTGCTGTACTTTTAAAACCATCTGCACCTTTTGATGTATCCACATGCGCGCCAGCAATTGTGAAATATTTACCGCCTATTGCAGCACAAGATTCAATGTCTGCCTTTAGGGCATCCGTTTTTCCGGTTTTGATGAAATCATCCATCCCGTAATGACCACTTGGTGCCATTAGTCCGTTACTGCTTAATAGATTTTTAAATTCTTTAGGCGTTAGGCCCCAAAATTTTCCGTTTGAGTAGCCATAAGTTTCTACCTCCTTGTAGCCTGCTTTTGCTACTTTTTCGATTATACCTCTTACATCTTTCGGCAATTCGTCTCGAAGCGTATATAGCTGTAAGCCAACATTTTTATTTACTTTATCAAAGGCTAATGAGGGGATAATTAAGGCAGCGCCTGCCACCAATCCAACGTTTTTTATAAATGTTCTTCTTGAGTTCATGATGGTCTTTAAATCAATTCTTTTTTAACGTAGGCGCAACTTGCTGTAACCGAAGCCATTGGATTAGGTTTGTAATTTGTTTCATGCTCAACAAAGAAATGTTTCATGCCTGATAGCTGGGCTTCTGCAAAAATAGATTTAAAGTTAATGGCGCCTGTTCCAACTTCTGTATTTAAATCGGGATTAGATTTATCCATATCCTTAACATGCCACATGGTAAAACGTCCTGGATTTTCTTTAAATAGTTTCAATGGATCATTTCCTGAACGAACAACCCAATATAAATCCAACTCAAAATCGACTAGGTTATTATCCGTTTCTTTTAAAAGTATTTCGTAGCCAGTGGTATCTCCTTGTTTGTCAAATTCGAAATTATGGTTATGATAAGCCAACCTTAAGCCGGCATCTTTACACATTTTACCTGCAACGTTTAGTTTCACTGCAAGTTTCTTATAATCTTCTGCATTGGTTCTAATCGTTGGATCAAGCCATGGTACAGTTACATATCCGCTCTCCAAAACTTTTGCTGCTTCGATGGCCGCTTTCAATTCATCCGTGTTGCCATCAGATAAATAGGTACCCATGCCATAATGCCCGCTTGGCGCCTTTAAACCATTTGCATCCAATAGTTTTTTAAAGTCGCTTGGCGAAAATCCCCAGAACTGGTCTTTGATAGAGAAGCCATAAGTTTCTACCTCCGAGAAACCCGCTTTACCGATTTTTTCGATGGTTTCTTTTACGCCTTTTGGGAGCTCATCTCTAAGCGAATACAGCTGCAAACCAACCGCTTTTTTGCTGGCAACGCAAGCAAAAGATGGAACTAAGAGTGCGGCTGCGGCGGCCATACTGCTACTGATTATAAAACTTCTTCTTGATAACATAAGGCGAATATTAAATATCACAAATGGAAATTGCCTTTTTTAACGAGGCTATTTTATCTTCGTTTTTGGGTATAAATTCTTGTGCAACGAAACCTTTAAAGCCTGTGTCGTGTATGGCTTTCATAATGGCTGGATAATACAATTCTTGGCTATCATCAATTTCGTTTCTGCCAGGAACACCAGCCGTGTGGTAATGTGCAATGTATTGATGGTTTTCTTTAATCGTACTGATTACATTTCCTTCATCTATCTGCATGTGGTAAATGTCGTATAGGAGTTTGAAGTTTTCTGAACCCAAACGCTTACAAAGTTCTACACCCCATGATGTTCGATCACACTGATAATCTTGATGATTGACTTTGCTATTTAAAAGTTCCATCACCAAAGTAACTTTGTGTTTTTTTGCCAATGGAATAAGTTGTTTTAACCCTTCAACACAATTTGCCCAACCTGTTTCATCATCTTTGCCTCTTCGGTTTCCGCTGAAGCAGATTAAATTTTTATATCCCGCCTCAGCCACCAATGGAATCATTGCCGAATAATTTTTGATTAAGGTTTCGTGGAATTGTTTATCGTTAAAGCCATCAACCAAATTAATTTCTGCTCCGTTACACATGGTAGATTCTAAACCATGCTTTTTTAGTATCGCCCAATCTTTCGGGCCAACGAGGTCAATTCCCTTTAAGCCGATTTTTTTTGCTTCAACACAAAGGGTTTCTACATCCAAGCCGCTAAAACACCATCGGCAAACTGAATGGTTGATATTGCCTTTTAATTTCCCAAATGTTGAATTGGGTTCTACTTTATCCATGGCTAAGACAGAAAAACCCGATGAAACACCAATTGCTGCAGTTCCGGCGATGATGTTTTTCAAGGCATTTCTTCTATTTACGTTCGACATTTTAGATGGCTTTAACTTCTATTTCAGATTTGGTTTTATCATTAAACAGGACCGCAAAAAGCACGAAAACTAATGCTGCAATTCCTGCTGGAATAATCCAAACCATTTTCCAATCCGTTACGTCTCCCGTTTTATACATATCGGTAATTAAACCCGCTACTTTAAATCCGATTAGCATACCTACTCCATAGGTAGCAAGTGTAATAATGCCTTGCGCAGCACTTTTGAATTTTTCTCCTGCCTTTGAGTTTGTATAAATTTGTCCGGAAACAAAAAAGAAATCATAACAAACACCATGAAGCGCAATACCTATAATGAGCATAAAGCTTAAGTTACCTGCATTACCGTATGCAAAAAGCACATATCGAACAGCCCAAGCTAACATACCCACAATTATCGTTTTCTTAAAACCATATTTTGAAAAGAAAACGGGTATAGCAAGTAAAAATAAAGCCTCAGAAACCTGTCCAATGGCCATTTTACCAGTTGGGTTAGAAACCTTTATGTCTGCCAAGAAGAGGCCAGCATTTTGATAATAGAATGCTAGAGGAATACAAATCAGAATGGAAGAAATAAAGAAGACAGCGAAGTTTTTATCCTTCAATAATTTTAAAGCATCTAAACCTAAGATATCGCCTACTTTTATTTTTTCATCTTTAGCCACTTTTGGAGGTGTTGCTGGAAGCGCGAAACTAAATAAGCCAAGAACTAACGAAGCTATTCCGGCCATCAAAAATGTGCTTTTTAATAATCCAGCTTGAATGCCTTCAGGAGAATCCCAATGGAAAGCGAAGCTAATTAATAAACCAGCTACAATCCATCCAATTGTACCAAATACTCTGATGTTTGCAAATTCTTTTTCAGCATCTTTCATCTGATTAAAAGAAACTGAGTTAACTAGTGCAAGCGTTGGCATGAATAAAATCATATATCCTAAAACGTAAGGATAGAAAACACTTACATCAGGCGCGGTGTACATTTGGTACATTAAAACAGCACCAATGATGTGTAAAATGCCTAAAATCCGTTCTGCATTGAAGTATCGATCTGCGATAAGTCCTATAATAAAGGGGGCGATAATTGCACCCCAAGATTGCGTTGAAAATACAGAACCAATCTCAGAATTGGTTGCCTTTAAGTTGTTGTTTAAGAAAGCGCCCAGTGTTACAAACCATGCGCCCCAGATAAAAAATTCTAGAAACATCATGGTAGAGAGCTTAAAGCGAGTAGTGGTATTCATTTAGTTTATTTGGTTAGTTATTAAAGATTAAGGGTGTATGATTATGGATTTTCCGCAACCTTACACCCTCAGTCTTTAGCCTTATTTTTTAAAGTTCTTTAATGGAGATATTTTTGTACCAAACTTCATCGCCATGATCTTGCAACGCGATTTTGCCAGTCTTAAATATTCCCCAATCTTTCCAGGTTGCAAATTTACTTGCAGCAACTATTCCTTTCCAATTTTCATCCCAAAGCGTAGTTTGTACAACCGTTACGCCATTTAAAATTAATGTTAATTTTCCATTTTTGCTGATAATTTCTGCTTTATTCCATTCGCCCACTGGTTTTACGGGTTCAGAAGAACTTTTTACCAAGTCATACAAATCGCCCGCACGGTGTTTCGGGAATTTTCCATCTGGATGACCATCATTATCAATAACCTGCATTTCTAAGCCTGTAGAGTACGTGGCGTGATATTTTTGATCTTCGTGAACATAAAAAATTAATCCGCTATTTGCTTTTGGCGCTACCTTCCAATCGTACTTTAAATGGAAGTTACCATATTCTTTGTCGGTAACTAAATCGCCACCACCATCTGCACCTTTTGTGGTCAAATCTAGGTGTAACGCACCATCCTGAACTTGCCATGCGCTACCTACACCTGTTTTATTATAAGTATGCCAGCCCGTTGTTGTTTTACCATCAAATAGTGGTTTGAAACCTTTTTGAGCTTTTGTTATTTGTGTTACTGCAAGTAAGATACAAGCAGAAATCAATATTTTTTTCATCTGTGTTTTTGATAATTATAAAGTTAAGTTATTCCACCCTTTACGGTATTCGCGTTTAACGAATTGATTGGCTTCGTCAAAGTTGGTTACTTTCATGTTGTCGTTATCCCAAAGCATTTTGGTATATCTGCCAGGATAAGTTGTTTTGCCTCCAACGGTTTTTTGAATATCAAAACTTCTTATGGCTAGGTTTGCCATCAATAATGCTTCTGTTAATGGTCCAGCGATTTCAAAAGGCGAGCTCACTTCTTGTTTGCCATAACCAGCAATTGCAGCCTCTACCCATTGTTTGTAATGACCATTAGCACCATCTGGTACGCGGGCATATTTTGGAGCTACCTTAATATCTTTATTTCTACTTAAAGGTAATAATTTAGGGTTAGCACTGTAGGTTTCAGACATCATTTTGCCTTTGGTACCAATAAACAAGGTGCCGTTTCCACCATCACCAAAAGTTTCGTTGGCTTCTAATTCTTCCGGACGCTCCGGTTGGATTCCGCCATCCATCCAATGTAGGGTAACATCGCCTTGGGTTTTATTGGTTTTAGGGAATTTTAACGTTACGTGACTTGATGGAGGACAGCTTTCTGGGAAATACCCGCGCTTAAACTCGTCAACATAAACAGAGCCCACACTTGCTTCCACTTCTTTGGCATATTTTAAGTTTAGTACGCTAAAAGGTGCCTCAATTAGGTGGCAGCCCATGTCTCCAAGTGCACCTGTTCCGTAATCCCACCAGCCACGCCAGTTAAACGGAACCAATTTATCAACAAAATCTTTCTCTGGTGCAGTGCCTAACCACAAATTCCAATCTAATTCTTTAGGGATCTCTGCTTTCTTACTTGGCCAAGGAATACCTTGAGGCCATACTGGGCGGTTGGTCCAAGCGTAAACGGTGTGTACATCGCCAATTAAGCCCGCTTCGTACCATTCTTTCATTTGTCTTGGCCCATCGTTGGATGCACCTTGATTCCCCATTTGGGTAACCACTTTATATTTCTTCGCTGCCGCCGTTAAAATACGTGCTTCGTAAATATCGTGGGTTAAAGGCTTTTGAACATAAACGTGTTTGCCTAACTGCATGGCTGCCAATGCTTGAATGGCATGGTTATGATCTGGTGTAGAAACAGAAACGGCATCAAAGTTTTTATGTTCTTTATCCAGCATTTCGCGCCAATCTTTATAATATTTTGCCTTAGGAAAAGATTTTACACTATTGGCCGCGCGGCGGTCGTCAACATCACATAAGAATGCAATATCTGCTTTTCCGCTTTTTGCAAACATGGCGATATCACTTTCTCCTTTTCCCCCAGCACCAATACCGGCAACCAAGAGGCGATCGCTTGGCGCTAAAAAGCCTTTCCCACCCAATACATGGCGTGGAACAATCATAAATGCAGCGGCTGCAATGGCGCTGGTTTTAATAAAATCGCGGCGGTTACTCGCATTTTTATTTTCTTGGTCTGTTTTCATTTCAGTAGTTAAGGTTCGAAATTTTATGTTCTTATTTTTTTAATGATAAAATATATTTTACCATTAGTTTAGCATCTTCTTTTTTAACGGTTGGATGAGCTGTCATGGGCAATGATCCCCAAACGCCTGTTCCGCCCTTAATAATTTTATCGGCTAAAGCATTGATGTTTTTTTCTGTTGCTGGATATTTCTTTGCAACATCAACATAGGCCGGACCAACAATTTTATTGGTTTTGTTATGGCAGCCCATGCAATCAGACTTATTAATTAATTTTTCGCCGGCACTTACTTGAAAAGCGTGGTTTTTTAGTGTTGCTGTTGCAGCAACAGTCTTCTCCTTTGATAAATCTGCTTTAGAAAAGGAGGCCATAAAGATTACAACGGCACCTAAGATTAGAGATGTTTTTTTCATTTGTTTTATAGTTTTTAAGAATTCAGTCTGCTAAATCGTTTTATATAAATAACTCCGTTTAGCAGGTTTTCATTGTTGTGTGTGTGATATTTAATTATAAACCTAATATTTTTCTGTTAAAATTACCATCGCTACCTGATGCTGCAAAATCATCAAAAGCTTTATCTGTTACTTTTATGATATGATTTTTAATAAATTCTGAGCCTTCTCTTGCACCATCTTGTTGGTTTTTAATACAGCATTCCCACTCCATAACTGCCCAACCTTTAAAGTCATATTGAGCCAATTTACTAAAAATGGTTTTAAAATCAACCTGCCCATCTCCTGGAGAGCGGTACCTACCTGCCCGATTTGCCCAACTTTGGTAGCCTCCAAATGTGCCTTGTTTGCCTGTAGGGTTAAATTCTGCATCCTTAACGTGGAATGCTTTTATCCTTTCGTGGTAAAAATCGATGTATTGAATGTAATCTAATTGTTGCAACACAAAGTGTGAGGGATCGTACAATAAGCATGCTCGTGGGTGATTGTTAACGGCTGCTAAAAACATTTCGTAGGTTTCTCCGTCAAACAAATCTTCTCCTGGATGGATTTCATAACAAACATCCACTCCACTTGCATCAAAAGCATTTAATATGGGCATCCATCGTTTGGCAAGTTCTGCAAAACCTTCTTCTACCAATCCTTGTGGGCGTTGTGGCCATGGGTGGAAATATTGCCATAGCAATGAACCACTGAAAGTTGCATGGGCATTCAAACCTAAATTTTCAGATGCCTTTGCTGCATATTTCATTTGCTGAACAGCCCATTCGGTTCTGGCTTTAGGGTTTCCATGAAATTCTTTGGGTGCAAAGGCATCGAATAAGTCATCATAGGCCGGATGAACGGCAACCAATTGCCCTTGAAGATGTGTAGAAAGTTCTGTTATTTCTAATCCGTAAGATGCAATTTTACCTTTCAATTCATCTGCATAGGCTTTGCTTTCTGCGGCTTTCTGTAAATCAATAAAACGGGTATCTAAAGTGGGCATTTGGATTCCTTTAAAGCCCAAATCTGATGCCCATTGACAGATGTGATCTAATGAATTGAATGGCGCCTCATCACCAATAAACTGAGCTAGAAAAACCGCAGGTCCTTTTATAGTTGTCATGGTAAGTGCTTAAATTTTATAATCTGTCCATTTTTGATCTGACTGACTGGAGTTCACCACATTTTCTATAAATGCCATTCCTCTAATTCCATCCTCAGCATTTGGAAAATCGAGCATTTCAGCCGTTGGCTTTTCGTTATTTAGTTTGGCATCAATAGTTAGTGCAAAATTTCTGTAAATGTTCGCAAAAGCTTCTAAATAGCCTTCTGGATGTCCACCTGGAGTTCTGGTATTGTGTTGGGCGAAGCTGGCCATGTAGCCATTGCCTGTTCTGTAAATTTGGGCTGGGGCGTTTAACCATTTCGCAATTAAAGTATTTGGCTCCATTTGGTGCCATTCTAAGCCCCCTTTTTCGCCATAGATTTTAATCTTTAAGGCATTTTCTTCGCCAGCAGCAATTTGTGACGCTACCAACACACCATTTGATCCATTATCAAATTTCAACAACACATTTCCATCATCATCTATGGCTCTACCATCTACAACGATGTTTAAGTCTGCACATATTTTTGAAATTTTTAAACCAGAGATGTATTCTGCAAGGTGAGCCGCATGTGTGCCAATATCGCCCATGCTTCCGCTTTTACCGGTTTTAGATGGATCGGTGCGCCAAGCCGCTTGTGCATTTCCTTCACGTTCTGATAAAGTACTCAACCAGCCTTGAGGATACTCGACCATAATTTTTCGGATTGATCCCAACAAACCTTCGCTTACCATTTGTTTGGCTTGCTTTACCATCGGATAGCCCGAATAGGTATGTGTTAAGCAAAGGGTTAATCCCGTTTCTTCTACTTTGGCTTTGAGCTGTTTTGCTTCATCAAGAGTCAAAGTCATTGGTTTTTCAATCACCACGTTGAAGCCTTTATCCAGCGCCATCATTGCCGGGGCAAAGTGGGCAAAGTTTGGGGTAACGATGGTTACAAAATCAATACGCTCATTGGCGGGTAACTCACTTTCTTTAGTGAGCATTTCTTCGTAGCTTTTATAGATTCTATGGTCTGGCAGAAATAAAAGTTTTCCAGATTCGTAGCCAACCTCAGGGTTAACACTCAGCGCACCTGCGGCAAGTTCGATTAAGCCATCCATGTTGGCGGCCAATCGATGTACGGCACCGATAAAGGCGTCTTTACCGCCACCTATCATGCCCATTCTCAATTTTCTTTTCATAAAATATCAGGTTATGGCAAAAGGTTTAAGGTGTTTGGCACGATACCTTACACATTAAACCTTTGTACTTTACCTTTTTTAAATGTTGTTTTTCTTTAATTCTTTAACCGCGTAATCGCATGCACGGGCTGTAAGCGCCATAAATGTGAGTGATGGGTTTTGGCAAGCGATTGATGGCATACAAGATCCATCGGTAACGAAAACGTTTTTAACCTCATGCATTTGGTTCCATTTGTTTAGAACCGAAGTTTTTGGGTCGTTACCCATTCTTGCGGTACCTTGCTCGTGGATGGCCATGCCTGGATAGCAACCATTATCGTACGTTTTAACATTTTTCATGCCTGCTGCTTCTAGCATTTCAGCTGCATCATTCATCATGTCAACACGCATTTTTTTCTCATTTTCTTTGTATTCGCAATCAATGGCCAAAACGGGTTGTCCCCATTTGTCTTTTTTGGTTTTGTCGATGTAAACCCTGTTTTCGTAATAAGGAAGCATTTCACCGAAACCGCCTAAACCCATTGTCCATTTGCCTGGTTTAGTCATTTTTTCTTTTAAGCCGGCACCAAACGATAATTCTGCAACATCATTTTGCCAATTGCTTCTGCTTGCACCACCTTGATAGCCAAAGCCACGCAAGTAGTCTCTTTTGTCGTTATTAACATTTTGGTAACGGGGAACATAAACACCGTTAGCTCGGCGGCCGTAGGTGTATTTATCATCAAAGCCTTCAGCTTCTCCAGATGCACCACAACGGAAGTGGTGATCCATTAAGTTGTGCCCTAACTGACCGCTTCCATTACCTAAGCCATTTGGATGTGCCTCTGAAGTGGAGTTTAACAATACGAAAGTAGAACCCAAAGTAGAACCGTTAACAAAAACGATTTTTGCATAAAATTCCATCTCTTTGTGCGTTTCGGCATCAATAACCATCACACCTTTTGCTTTTTGGGTGTCCTTATCGTAAATGATGTGGTTTACGATAGAGTATGGCCTAACCGTTAATCTATTTGTAGCCATTGCTGCTGGTAGGGTAGAAGATTGTGTGCTGAAATAGGCCCCAAACGGACATCCACGACTACACAAATTTCTATATTGGCAATTGCCTCTACCTTTATGAGGAACAGTTAAATTTGCCACCCGACCAATCATCATGATGCGCTCTCTTTTGTAGCGTTCTTCCAGACGGGCTTTTACGGATTTCTCCACCACGTTTAAGTCCATTGGAGGAAGAAATTGTCCATCAGGGCATAAATCCCAGTTTTCTTTAGATCCACTTATACCTGCAAAACGCTCTACATAATCGTACCAAGAAGAAAGATCTTTGTAACGAATAGGCCAGTCGTTTCCGTGTCCATCTTTAGCATTATCCTCGAAATTATGATCGCTAAAACGATAACTTTGGCGACCCCACATCAGCGATTTTCCCCCCACGTGAAAACCACGATACCAATCGAAACGCTTATCTTCGGTATATGGGCATTCTAAATCGTTCACCCACCATTTTTCATTGGCTTCTTGATAGGGATAATCTCTTTTTTGTACTGGGTGGGTACGTTTTTGTTCTTCGGTTAGTCTCCCTGCATGCTTAAAATCCCAAGGGTTTTTCATTGCAGTTTCGTAGCCGGTTATGTGCTCGATGTTCATGCCCCTTTCAAGCATAAGCACACGTAAACCTTTTTCGGTAAGTTCTTTTGCGGCCCAGCCACCACTAATTCCCGATCCGATTACGATAGCATCGTAGGTATTCTCTTCTTTTAAATTTATATTTAAATTCATGATGTTTTGTCGTTGTAGTTTAAATTAGGTTGCCCAAGATTTTTGTCCGGGTTTTAATTTAGCATTGCCATCGTAGCGGCCAGGAATCAGCACATACTCACGCGCTTTGGTGCAACCAATTTCTGATGAGTAATAACCCAGCAAAGTCAAATCTCTAGCGGTGGTGAAGAAGTAAACTAAATCTTTATTGTCTTCTGATTTTGAATCTTTTTGAGCTAAAGAGATGGCCCTCAAATCGATCATCAATTTGGTACGTTCGGCAGGGCTTAATTCAAGATATTTTTTGCCGAAATCCTTTTGAGATTTTGCCTGTAGATCTTTGAAGCCCTGGCTAAAAGACTCTTGCATTTTTGCAGGGTAACAATCTTGCATCATCATTGGGATAAACTTGCCTAAACCAGCCGCTTTGGCACCAGCAGATGATTTGGTTGTTGGAACAATAATGTCAGCAAATTCGGCAAAAATCTTCTCATCCTGTAAAGAGTAGGACACGAAGTTTTTTTCATTTTCGGGGAGCGTAAAACTTTCAAATAGAACGCCCATCGTACTTGCGGAGATTGCTCCTCCAAGCAAGAAAGCGACGTTTTTAAGTGCTTCTCTTCTGTGCATCGTTTTTATGATTTATATACTGGTTATCGTTTGGTTTTAATAGGTAATATTAGAGAAAATAAGCCACAATTTTTAGCGATTAAAGGTTAAATTTTCGGTCTGCAATGCGATTGTTACGAGGTAGAATCATTCTAAATAATCAGATTAAATCAATATTTACTTATAACTGAAACGTTTTAGTAAATTTTAGGGCATTGAATTTTGGCGACTATAATCATTTTGTGCATCCAGAAATATTTAAGGAAGTTCATTTTAGTTTCGTTATTTATTAGTGAAGTTATTGTTCAATGATTCCTGCTAAGTCAAAACCAGTAGAGGACAATACTATTGCAAATATTTTCGGGCTCTGAACTACATTTTAAAGCAAATAACATTTCAATGGGCTTTCAATGTTTATTCCTATTCTACATCCAATATCAACTGTTAACCATAAAAATAATTTCCTTCCTGTAGATATTTTATTGCTTTTTATCTCATTTTTTTACCTTTGCTCCATCTCTATAAAACTATGCAGGAAAAAATTGTTGTTTTGGGCTCTAACGGGCAAATCGGAACCGAGTTGGTAACTATGTTACGTAAAATATATGGTGATGATCATGTAGTTGCTTGCGATATTCGCCGGCCAGATTATGACATTAAGAACTCAGCTCCATTCGAATTTGTTAACGTTTTAGACAAAGAGATGATTAAAGGCATTTTCCAAAAATATAAGCCCACACAGGTTTATCTTTTGGCCGCCTTATTATCAGCAACTGGAGAGCAAAATCCCAAATTGGCTTGGGATTTAAACATGAACGGTTTGCTCAACGTTCTGGATCTTGCTTTAGAGTATAAAACGGCAAAAGTGTATTGGCCAAGTTCTATTGCGGTATTCGGACCAAATTCTCCGAAAGACAATACCTCGCAATATTGCATTATGGATCCAAACACCGTTTATGGGATTAGTAAACTGGCAGGAGAGCGATGGTGCGAATATTATAACCAGAAATATGGTTTAGATGTTAGAAGCATTCGTTACCCAGGTTTAATTAGCTGGAAAGCGGCGCCTGGTGGTGGTACTACCGATTATGCAATTCATATTTTTCATGATGCATTAAAAAAGGGTAGCTACCAAAGTTTTTTAAATGCCGACACAGAGTTGCCGATGATGTATATGGATGATGCGATTAGGGGCACCATTGAATTAATGGATGCGCCTGCCGATCAAATTTCGGTTAGAAGCAGTTATAATTTTGGTGGGGTAAGTTTTACACCAGAGGTTTTAGCCGCAGAAATCAGAAAACATATTCCAAATTTTACGTTATCTTACACAGCTGAAAGTGATCCACGCCAACAAATTGCAAATAGCTGGCCTCGTTCTATCGATGATGGTTACGCGGCCAAAGATTGGAATTGGAAACCTGAGTTCGATTTATCGAAACTCACAATTGATATGTTAAATAATTTAAAAAAATAGGGTATAGGTTTTAGAGTCAAAGATATAGGGTTCATAACCAATCTTTATCCTTTATGCCAAACACTCAATACTAAAAAATGGGAAGAGCATTCGAATTTAGAAAAGAAAGAAAATTTAAGCGTTGGGCCAAAATGGCGGTTCAGTTTACGCGTATAGGTAAAGATATCGTAATGGCGGTTAAAGAATCTGGGCCTCATCCAGAAACCAATTCGCGCCTGCGTACCGCAATGCAAAATGCTAAGGCAGTAAACATGCCAAAAGATAGGGTAGAAGCAGCTATAAAACGCGCTTCTGATAAATCAATGGCCAATTACGAAGAAATTGTTTATGAAGGTTATGCGCCACACGGTGTTGCAGTTCTAATCGAAACCGCAACAGATAATACCAACCGTACAGTTGCCAACATCAGAAGTTATTTTAATAAAACGGATGGATCTTTAGGTAAAACGGGCTCGTTAGATTTTGTATTCAATCGGAAATCGGTTTTTAGATTTGTGCCTGCTGAAGGTTTAGATTTGGAAGAATTAGAATTCGAATTAATTGACGCTGGCCTAGAAGAATTATATGTAGAAGCCGATGAAGAAGGAAATGATGTAGCGGTAGCTCAAGGCGCTTTCGAAAACTTCGGATCGCTGCAAAAAGCTTTAGAAGAAAAAGGTATCGAACTTAAAAGCTCAAAATTAGAGCGTATTGCCCTTTCTCATCACGAAGTTACCGAAGAGCAAGCACTAGATGTTTTGAAATTAATCGATAAATTGGAAGAGGACGATGACGTTCAGGCGGTTTATCACAATATGGCTGAATAGAAATTGCTTTAAATAGTTAAAATGGGCTTGGGGATTTCTCTTCAAGCCCTTTTTTTTATAATTCATTCTTGAATAACCAGAAATTTGTGGATGTTAAACCTAATTTTTGGAGCGCAAAACCTGTGCGTATCGGAAACGATAGTCCCGCCAACAATTCAAGTCCGCAACGATGAAAAATCGTTTTGCGGGCTTTCCATTTATGTCGGGGCTAATTTACATAGGTAAACCTAAGTAAAACAAACCCAATGCGGCGCAGAACTTGATTTTTTGGTTAGTCGGGATTTTTGTTAGTCGGGATTTGCAATCCCTTCATTCTGTACTAGGGATTTTCAATCCCTAATTGTGTGGATTAAAAATCCACAGCTCATGCGGACGAGATTACAAATCTCGACCAACTTCAGGTAATTTACATAGGTAAACCTAAGTAAAACAAACCCACTGCGACGCAGAACTTGATTTTTTTGTTAGTCGGGATTTGCAATCCCGTCATTCTGTACTAGGGATTTTCAATCCCTAATTGTGTGGATTAGATATCCACAGTTCATATGGACGAGATTACAAATCTCGACCAACTTCAGGATGGAGAATTTGCTAGTTGGGATTTGCAATCCCTAATTGGCGTGGATTAGAAATCCACAGCCCATGCGGACGAGATTACAAATCTCGACCAACTTCGGGATGGAGAATTTTGCTAGTTGGGATTTTCAATTCCTAATTGGCGTGGATTAGAAATCCACGGCTCATGCGGACGAGATTACAAATCTCGACCAACTTCAGGATGGAGAATTTTGCTAGTTGGGATTTTCAATTCCTAATTGGCGTGGATTAGAAATCCACAGCCCATGCGGACGAGATTACAAATCTCGACCAACTTCAGGATGGAGAATTTTGTTAGTTGGGATTTGCAATCCCTAATTGGGGTGGATTAGAAATCCACAGCCCATGCGGACGAGATTACAAATCTCGACCAACTTCAGGATGGAGAATTTGCTAGTTGGGATTTGCAATCCCTAATTGGGGTGGATTAGAAATCCACAGCCCATGCGGACAAGATTACAAATCTCGACCAACTTCAGGATGAAGAATTTGTTAGCCGGGATTTGCAATCCCTAATTGGCGTGGATTAGAAATCCACAGCTTATGCGCACGAAATTACAAGTTTCGACCATCGACGGTTTACAGCAGTATGAGCGATTTCTCATATTGGAATGACTTGGACCGCCAAACCTATGCGTACCGGAAACGATAGTGCCCCCAACTTTCCATTTACGTCGGGGCTAATGATAAGAATTAATCATTAATATGTGGTAAAAAAACTGGTACAGCGGTGCGCAAACCCAATTTTTTTTGTTTAGGTCGGGGGAGGATATTTAGTTGAATCTGCGTAAACTAAACCTGTACAGGAGCGGCACGAAACCCGATTTTTCATCGGGTGAGTAAAGCGGATGGCAGGGCTTTGGGTACCGATGAAATACCGAAGCCTGCTTTCCAAATCAATTATTTTTTAGGAGAAATGCGCCTTTATTTTTTAGGAGAAATGCGTCTTTATTTTTTGTGGCTAAACAACCAAGGCAATAACTCTGGTTCGGCAAAGGTACTATCCCAACTGTTGTGGTTGGCATTTGGATAGAGGGTGAATTTCACCTCATCGCCTACTGTTTTTAAACGTTCTGCAATCGCCATAGAAAAGGCAGGATCAACAATATCATCTTTTGCTCCGTGGAAAATCCATAGCGGTACTTTTTGATACTTCTTGATGTTATTGGTGTTATCTCCACCGCAAATGGAAATTGCTGCGGCAAAAGTGTTGCGTTTGCGACGCAGGAGCTCAAATGTGCCCATGCCACCCATTGATAAACCACCAACATATAGCTGTTCTTTATTTACAAAAGGTTTTTTTAAGAAATCTTTAACCATGCCAACCAGTGCGTGCATGGCTTTTGTAGGTTCGCCCCCCTCAACAAAAGAAATCTTTCTCTTACCACTCTCATATTTACTGTTATTTATGTTCGCCCAAAAATCATTAGCTGGGCATTGAGGGAAAACGATAATGGCTGGAAAGTTTTTACGAACATCTTCTTTTAAAAATAAAGCCCCTCCGTGTGTCAATTGTTTTTCATTATCGTTTCCACGTTCGCCGCTTCCATGTAAAAAGAAAACAACTGGATATTTTTCAGCAGGATTAAAATTTTCAGGGAATAGAATTCGATAATAGATTGAATCTTTACCCTTAATAAAACTTCCTTTTTCGTATTTATTAAAATCTTGAGCCTTTGAAGCAAAACCCAATACCAGAAGACAGATGGTTAGAAATATATTTTTCATGTAACAAAATTAAAAAACCCCAGCTATTTTGCAACAGTCTGGGGTGAATAAGGAACCTAATAATATTTTATTTCAATGTAAATGATGCTTCTTTCACATCACGCGAGTTTGTACCGATAAACAATTTAAAATCGCCAGGCTCTGCAACAAATTTTAAATCAGAATTGTAGAATTTTAAATCGTTTTCTGATATCGTGAAACTTATTTGTTTGCTTTCTCCCGCTTTTAAACTCACTTTTTGGAAACCTTTAAGCTCTTTAACGGGACGAGTAATGCTACCCACTAAATCTCTGGTGTAAAGTTGTACAACTTCTTTACCATCATATTTTCCGGTGTTTGTTAAGGTAACGCTAGCAGTGATGGATTTGCCTTTGGTTAAAGTGTTTGAACTGAGTTTAATATCGCTATAAGAGAAGGTAGTGTAGCTCAAACCATAACCAAATGGGAATAATGGATCGTTGCTAACGTCTAAATAGTTCGAACGGAATTTTTCAAACCATTTGCCTTCTGCTAAGGGTCTGCCAGTATTCTTGTGTGCGTAATAAAGTGGCACCTGACCAACATTTTGAGGGAAAGTTGTACTTAGTTTTCCTGATGGGTTTACATTACCGAACAATACATCGGCGATAGAATTACCTGCTTCGCTACCTGGAAACCACACATTTAAGATTGCTGGGATATTTTCATTTTCCCACTTCAACGCCAATGGTCTGCCTGTAAATAAAACCAAAACGATTGGTTTGCCAGTTTTTGCAAGTGCCTTTAATAAGTTCTTTTGCGTTTCTGGAATTTGAATATCGGTAACGCTACTGCTTTCTCCTGTAAATTCAGAACTCTCGCCGATGGTGGCTACCACCACATCCGATTTTTCGGCAACTTTTAAAGCTTCTTTAATCATTTCAGCCTCAGTTCTCGAATCGCGAAGGTAGGTTGGGTTGTGGATGTTTACATATCTGTGCTCTAATACAGAATCTGCTAAGAAATTTGAACCTCGAGCGGTTAAGATTTTAGCGTCTGCGCCTAAAGCATTTTTTAAGCCTTGTAGCACCGTAACTGAGCGGTCAAACAAAGCGGCAACACTCCAAGTACCATACATATTTGCAGTATTATCTGCCAATGGGCCAATTAAACCAATAGTTGATGTTTTTTTGAGTGGTAAAATGTTATTATCATTTTTTAATAAAACAAAACTTTCTGCCGAAATCTCTCTTGCAATTAGACGATTTTCTGGGCTAAATACTTCTTTTTCTGCTCTTTGAGCATCACAGAATTTATATGGATCAGTAAATAAGCCTAATTTATATTTGGCTTGAAGAATTAACCTACAAGCATTATCAATTTGTTGGATACTCACTTTTTTCTCGGATAAAGATTTTTTCAATGTGCCTAAAAAGCCTTCACCAACCATATCCATATCTACGCCTGCGTTTAACGCTAGGGCCGATACTGTCTGCAAATCGCCCATTCCATGCGCAATCATTTCAGGGATACCGGTATAATCGGTTACTACAAAACCTTTAAAACCCCATTGGTTGCGAAGTACTTCAGTCATTAACCACTTGCTTCCTGTTGCAGGAATACCATCAACCTCGTTAAAAGAAGCCATGATACTTGCTGCACCTGCCTCAACTGCGGCTTTGTATGGTGGGAGGTATTCGTTATACATTCTAACCTTACTCATATCGGTAGTATTGTAATCTCTACCACCTTCTGCAGCACCGTATAGTGCGTAGTGTTTAACACAGGCTAATATCTCGTTGTTGGCCTGTAACTTACCTTGATAGCCCCTAACCATAGCTTTCGCTATTTGCGATCCTAAATAGGCATCTTCGCCATTGCCTTCAGAAATTCTTCCCCAACGTGGATCGCGTGCAATATCTACCATAGGAGAGAAAGTCCAGTTGATTCCGCTTGCACTGGCTTCGATGGCGGCAACTCTTGCCGATTTTTGAACAGCGTCCATATCCCAAGTACAACTCATGCCCAATGGAATTGGAAAAACGGTGTTGTAACCATGTATTACGTCCATTCCAAATAACAATGGAATTTTCATGCGACTATTCTCTACCGCAACTTTTTGAACCGCTTTTATTTTCTCTACGCCTTTAATGTTGAATAGTCCGCCTACATGCCCATCTTTAATTTTCTTGGCAATATCACTGCTGTTTGCTTGGCCTGTGGTAATGTCGCCCGAGCTTGGTAAATTAAGCTGACCGATTTTTTCATCAATGGTCATTTTTGCCAATAAGTTATTAATGAAGCTATTCATTTTAGCTTCTTCGGCAGAAACCGGTTTTTTGGTTTGCGCTGATGCGTTCAGCACTAAAATTGTTAAAAAAACAACGAAGATATTCGCTTTATTCATTCTGTGTGTGTTTATGCTTAAAATTTAATCAACTTTTTTTACTTCGGTTTTTGCTGAAACGCCATTCTCATTTATTGCTTCAATAGAGAAGTAATATGCTTTTTGACTGTCCATTGCCTTAAACCAATATTCATTAAAATCATGAATCATGATGCAGTTATACAATTTATCTGGAGCCGTGCCATAATACAGGTTATATGCAAACGCATTATCAACCGGGGTCCATTTGATATAGGCACTGCGTTTATCTTTCTCAGTTCTAAGTACAATTAGGTTTTTTACTTCAGCTGGTTTTTCTCCATTCCCATTCCCAAAAACACGTAAGCCACTAATGGCAAACTTACCTGTAGGCATGTGGATATTCACCATTTTGATAAAGCGTGTTTTAACAGGCTTAGTCAGTTCAATATAGTCATGCGGAACATCTGTCTTATTCTGGCTCTTATCTACCAAAGTCGTCCAAGTTTTACCATCAACTGAGGAAAGAATTTTGTATTGGTGGTAAGTACCCATTTGTTTTCCAAGAAACTCAACATCTTGGTCGGCATAGTTAATTTGAATAGCATTCACGGTTGCCAAACTACCGAGGTCTGTTTGAATCCACTCGCCATTGTTAGCGGTTTTTGCACTCCAATAGGTTTTTATGCTTTCATCAACCGCATTATTTGCATTGAAACTACCCAGGGTGGAGGATACAGTAACTGGTTTTTTATAATTGATGAGCATCCAACCCGGGCCTGCTGGGCCATTTTCTTTCCTTTCGGAAGGAAGATAAAGCGGATAATCGCCAAATGCGGTATTCGTCCACATTATGTCGTCTTTATCAAAGCCTGTAGGCCAAATGCCCATTCTTCGTTCCCAAGTATTTTTTACGCAGATGATACTGGTAGAGATGTGCCAATAGTTTTTATTGTTATCTTGAAAAGTTGCGCCATGCCCAGCACCGCGAGAGAAACCACCGCCTTTATAACTTAATGGATCGGATTGCGGTGTTGAGGGGCTATCATAAAACAAGGGTTTTTTACCAACCACAACGCCATCAGAGTAGCCACTAAATTCGGTTCCTGGAGCGCCATATTGGAAATAATATTTGCCATTGTGCTTGGTCATCCACGCACCCTCAGCAAAAGGATCAAGAAAGGTATCATCCATATACTCCCCAAATCGTTGCCAGCCATAGCGCCAGCTTTGGAGAATGTACATAGGCATACGCGTTCCGATGGGTTGAAAAGTTTTACGATTTAATTCAACGCCATACATTGGGTAATTGTTGCTACTCCCATTGTACATATAAAACTTTCCATCATCATCCGTAAAAAACGCTGGGTCCCAGCCACCAATTTCTAATGAATCAACCAATGGAAACCATTTATTTCCTTTTGGATCGGTACTGCCCCATAAAGTGAAGTTTTTTGTATAGGTACTTCCAAAAACCACCATGGTATCGCCAACAATTCCAACGGCTGGAGCACAAAGTTCGTCCTGCGTTTTGTTCCATGGGCGAAGAAATTTTCTTTCTTCAAATTTCCAGTTGAGCATATCAGGACTATGCCAGTAACCCCATTGGTTGGTGCTAAATAGATAAAAATCGCCTTTGTAATTTACAATTACTGGATCGGCCGTAGCACGATGTTTGCCCCATTCGGTAAATGATTCGATAGGGGTGTAGCCGTAATCTACATTTATAGGATTGCAATATGTTTTTTGCTTTTGGGCAAATAAATTTGAGAGCGATAGGATAAAAATGATGGTAAGTAAGGTCTTTCTCATGGTTTAAATCTCTTTTATTTACTCAATTCTGGCCTTTCAAAACCCAATTTTTTCAATCCTCGTTGCACATCTGAGTTCTGCATAAATAATTTCCAAAGCAAACCCGATCTATGATTTTCAATCATAACCGCCATCGGGCCTTGGTCAATACCCAAATAGCGTTTTGGATACCAGTTTTCAGTTTCTGAAAAGGCATCGTAAAAGCCATATTTCCCCCAAACTTTATCGCCTAAGTTTTCGTATAAATGTCTTATCACCTTCATTGATTCTTTAGGTGTGTAGGGTAGAGAGGAAATGGCTGCGGTTGGAGAAATTACGCCGAAATCTTCTTGTGGGTTATGTGCTGCGTAACCTTTTGTTGAATAGCTAGCCGTTAAGCCCCAATTGTTTTCACCGTATCCTTTAAAGCCTTTGGGATTAGCTACGCAATAATCGCGAATGGCTAACGTATGATTAACGTTGTTTGTCCAGTAATCGGCATATTGATCTTTTAATCCACGAGGGTCTAATCCCAAATAGGAGTAGTGTGCCCAAAATAATGGCCCTACAGAATTCTTTTGACCTTGATAGTCCATCGTAAACGGATGTCCATATAAGTCGAACTTGGCTGTAATCTCGCCCTTTCTGGCCCATCCTTCATGATACACCTCTGCCGGAACGGTATGGGTTGGTGATGATGCCGCCAAAACATACATAATCAAGCATTCGTTATAACCCTTTACTGGAAAATTCATTTCCCACTGATACTCAGGCGACCAATGCCAATACAACACATTTTGATTGCCTTTACGGTACCAATTAAAATCGATTCCTTTCCACAATTGATCTGCCTTTTCTGCTAGTTTTTTTTCTTCAGCAGTTCCATTTTTGTAATATGAGTTGATACAAATTAGCGATTGAGCCAAGAAAGAACTTTCCACCAAATCGCCACCATTATCCTTTTTACCAAATGGGTGCACTTTGCCTGTTTCTCCGTAAATCCAATGTGGCCAAGCCCCATGAAAACGATCTGCTTTATCTAAGAAGTTCAAGATTTTATCTAGTCGTTCTAAACCTTCTTTTTTGGTTACATATCCTCGATCTATTCCACTTAAAATAGCCATTAAACCAAAACCCGTAGCACCTGTGGCTACCGTACTCTTGTCGTTATCTGGATAAATGTTATCCACGTGGAAACGCTCTCTACCTGCACCTGAAGTAGGTTCGGCACCATCCCAAAAGTATTGAAATGTTTGTTTTTCAACTAAATCCAACAAAGCATCATCCGAAAGATTCTTCTTGATGGATAAATCTGGATTGTAAGGTTGATTGATCTTCTGTGCACAAGATGGAAGCGTTAAAGCAGCTAAGAGTAAAATAGAGAAGTAACGGAAAGTAATTTTCATGGTTTGTATTAAATATATTAGAGATTTGGGCTACTAAAGCCTAGATTTTTCATGCCTGCTTTTACCTCAGGTGCGCTCATAAATAAGTTCCAGATGAGTTTAGATCTATAATTTTCGATCATGACAACAATAGGACCTTGATCGATGGCTAGCGTTGATGTGGCAAACCATTGATCTTGTAGAGAAAATGCATCATAGAAACCATATTCTCCCCAGGTTTTATTGCCCAATTTATAATAGAAATATTTCAGTGCCTGTAAGGATTCTGCTGGTGTGTATGCTATAGATGAAATGGCTGCTGTTGGCGCAATTACACCAACATCGTTGCCTGGTGCACTTGCTGTATAGCCATTTTTTATATCGCTTGCCGTTAAGCCCCACACATTTTCGCCATAACCATAAAAGCCGAGTGGGTTGGCTTTACAATAGTTGTAATTTATTAAAGTATGGGCTTTTGTTTGCGTTTCATAGTTGGCATAAGCATCCGTTAAGCCAGTAGGGTTAATACCCATAAAAGAATAATGGGCAAAAAATAAAGGCCCACCATTGGCGGTTCCAAGAGGCAGTTGCACACCATAATAGGTATTGCCATTTTTCATGGCACCATTTTGTGCCCATCCATTATCATAAACAGTTTTCGGAATAGAATAAGTTGGAGAAGAAGCCGCCATAACGTAGGTAACTAAGCATTCGTTCCAACCTTTAATAGGCAGATTCATATCCCAATTGTAATTCGGACTCCAGTGCCAGTACAAGGTATTGCTGTTGTCTTTTCTATACCAGCTCCATTCTACGCCATTGTAGATATTATTAATGTCGTTTCTTAAGGTAGTTTCGGCAGCATCAGCACCATTAAAATATTGACGTGCAGTGATTAGTCCTGCCATTAAGTAAGAAGTTTCTACTAAATCTCCACCATTGTCTTTTGTACTAAAAGGAATTACTTTTCCGGTATTTCCATCCAGCCAATGCGGATAGGCACCGTGAAAGCGTTCTGCAGTTTTCAAAAAGGAAACCATCTTTTGAATACGAGCAAGACCATCGGCTCTGCTTATAAAATTCCGACTGATCCCAGTAACTAAGGCCATAATTCCAAATCCAGATCCACCAGAAGTTACCGTGTTGCCGGAGGTATTTCGCTCTCGAGCTAGGCCGCTGGTTGGGTGGCCAAAATCCCAAAAGTACTTAAATGTTTGCTTTTGAACTAAGGTTAAAAGTTCGTCGTCAGTAATTCGCGGAAATTTGTCGGTATCATCAACGGCGGTGATTAGGTTAACACTTATGGCGCTTTGTAGTTTGTTACCTGCCTTTGATAGAAGGCCAGTGTTTACCGTTAAAATATATTTTGTAATGGGTTGTAAGCTTGTTGGTGTGATTACAACTGTATTATCGTTATTCTCAAGAGTTGGTGTGAATGCGATGGCTGTGCCATTTGCATCATTTAAAGTAATATTTCCGCTTGCGGAAGATAAGTTTATAGGTGTAGAAAATGTAATTTTAATAATGGGAATGCTGTTTAATCCATAATAGGTAAACCCACTGTAGGTACCATTAACCTTCAGATCGGAAAATGAGTAGGAGGAAGGAGGGATTACTGGATCAACCGTAATAGGGGTTTCGCCTTTTTTACAGGCAAAAATAAAGAAGGAGAGGCTTAGTAGGAACAATTGGATGTTTTTCATTTTTTTTGATTTAAAAGAGGGAGATAGGTACTCTCCCTCAATTATTTAATATTTTGTCAAAGTGATTTCTTGAACGGCAGATAACACACCATCATGTTTATACTTGTTGGTAAACATTTGTACGATAACATAGTAAGTTTTGTTAGATGATTTAGGTAACAAGATGGCGGTAACTGGTATTGGATAGAAGCCCGTTTTCTTTGCCACTTGGATGTTGTTGTTGTCATAAACATACATATAAAAATAATTCCATTGTAACTTATATTTCACATTAACTTGAATTGTGTTGTCAAAAAGATTTGATAGAGATATTATTGGCTTTTCCCCTCCGCATGAGGCAACATTACGATTAAAAAGGTCACATCTTTGATTCCATAGTTTCATTGCTTGAGCATCTGCATCCTCCTGAGAAATATTTGATGTACATTCAGCAGCACTTACAGTAATTGTCGTTTCGTCTGGTTTGCCAATACCCTTACAGTTTGTTTGCGTGTATTTTTTGCTGATTGCTTTATTGATGTAACGAGGATATAGGGTTAAAAGCGCTTTTTTGTCTTTGATAGTTAGTTCTCCAATCGATCCGCAATCTTCTCCATTCATTACCGATCTAGGATCTGGCCCTGGCACACCAGGAACTTCCACAGCATCTCCTTCACCAAGAGTTTCCCAATTTGTATGCCTTAGGCCAATAGAATGCCCTAATTCATGAGCAATAAGTCTTATTCTTTGTTCTGAGTTGAGTTGGCTAGCGGCTAAAACTACTTCACTTAAAGTCACCTCTGAGCCTGGACGGCCATTAACGGGAAATTTTGCCCAACCACATGACGCATATTGGCGCGTATCATCCATCTGGATTTTAATGTCATAAGGGTCTGATTCCTCCCAAACTATGTTAAATTTAAGTCCTGATCCGACATCATTCCACATTTTGATTGCGTTTGTTATGCTAATAGAAAATTTTTGTGCTGAAGGGGTAATAAACACTCTAACATTAGTGATATTAGCTCTACCAACCAAAGACTCATATGCCTGACTAAATTTGGGAATAATCGAAGTACTCATTAATTTAGTTTCATTCATTGTTGGTGTAGTGAGCACTGTTTGTGATACCTTTAAATTTGTATCAGATGGGATTGTCATGTTTTTAGGGAAAGATATATCCCCTTCAACTAGGTACATATCACCTAAGTCCTGAATTTTTGAGGTGTCCAAGCCTAAACTTTTGATGTATTCGATTACTTTATCAGTTTTTTTTTGAACGGGTTGTAAATTTTCTACGTCTTTTTTGCAACCGTAGAAAAGAATTATAATAATGGCTAAAAGGGATGCGGTTTTAAATCTTAATTTCAAATTTGTTAAATTGTAGTATATATTAATTTATTTAATGCAGTATAGAATATCAAAGTTTTTTAAGCTTAAGGATATAAAGGGTTATCAATTGATAACCCTTTATATAGTTTTACTGCTCTATTGTTAGATCCTATTTGCCTCTACCTTCAAGCTTTTGTAATGAACTGATTTCAGTATCTGTTAAAGCTTTGTTGTAAATTCGAACTTCGTCTAATTGACCAACTAAATAACTTGCCCAATCTTGCTTACCTGTTGCAGTGGTTAAGCTTGGAGTAGTTTGAAAATGAACCGTTCCAAAAACCATTTTGCTTGCATTTTGGAAAGTTAGTGGGCCATTATTGGCGATAACTTGAGTGGCAACTTTAGATCCATTAACATAAACTTTGTAAGTGGATGTAGTTTGATCATAGCTTAGCGCAATTTGGTTCCATTTACCCCATGGACTTGTCATTGCGTAATTGCCTAACCAATTGTCGACCCCTCCATTGTTTAGATGAAATTTTAAATTCCCTGATTCAGCTGTACCACCGTTTTCGAAAAACACAGTCATGTTACCCCAAAACGATGAGGAGTTCGCAACATCAACTAAACCTACTATGCCTTTGTCATTCAATGGCATATTTTCCCACAACGTTAAAGTAAAGCTTTTTAAATTTTGAACAGCGGTTGGTGTATTTGATACTACATAACCGTTTAAGGCACCTTGTAAGCCTTTACCTTTAACGGCAGAAGCAAATGACGTACCTGTACTTACACCTACCGTATTAGATACACTATCGACTAAACTACCATCAAAAGCCCAATAAGCAACTAAGCTACTTGTTGCAACTTGCTTTGCACTGGTGTAACCACCAATGTTTAGCGCTGGAGCATAGGAGGCTGTATCGAACTCCTTTTGGCATGAAGATAACCCTAAGGTTGCAACTGCCATCAATAAAAAATATTTTGTTTTCATTTCTATTAAAAATTAGCGATTAATAACCTGGATTTTGAGTTAAAGTACCTGCGCTCAAATCGATCTCTGTTGATGGAATTGGCCAAACTTCATTTTTGCCAGCTTTCCATCCTTTAGCACCGAACACGGCAGTACCGCGACCTTGACGAATCACATCAAAATAACGATCAGATTCCATAGCCAACTCCACTTGTCTTTCTTTCCAAATGGCTTGACGCAAAGCAACTTTATCAGTGGTTGTAACATCAGGTAAAACACCTATTACACCACCTCTTGCACGTGCACGAACCCGATTTAATGAGGTTTGAGCTTGTGAAGTGTTGCCCAACTCATTCGCTGCTTCAGCATTCATTAGTAAAACATCTGCAAAGCGCAATACACGAACATTTTGCTGAGCACCTTCATTAAAACCGGTGATGATTAAGCTAAATGGTACATATGATTTTTGATTATACATTGGATTGTCTCCAGTTGCAGGAATGATATCACCTTGTGGGGTGGTTTCACCTCTAAAGATAATGGTTGCGTCTCTTCTTGTATCTCCGGCTTCATAAGCTGCAGCTAAAGTTGCTGTAGGAACGTTGAATCCCCAACCTGCTACTGAACCTCTAACGCCTTGAACTTGGCTATATTGAGAAGTTGCAGAACCCTCAATACTTGGAATAATTTCACATTGAATTTCGAAAATTGATTCAACATTATTTTCGTTATTTAAACGGAAGCTTTGTTCGTAATTTGGGAAAAGATTATAACCTAAGGTCATAACTGTGTTGGTTAATGCCAATACCTGATCCCATTTAGCTTGATACATTGCAACTTTTGCATGTAATGCTAAAGCAGCACCTTTAGTAGCCCTGCCTAAATCTGCACTCGCATAGCTTTGCGGTAATCCTGCAGCTGCATCATCCAAATCTTTTTCAATTGCAGCGTAAACTTGTGCTTTAGGCGTTCTAGGAATATTGAATTCAGAAGCATCTTTCGGCACATTTAGTCTTAGTGGAACATCTCCAAACGCACGAACTAACCTAAAATAAGAGTAAGCCCGAACAAACTTAGCTTCTGAAAGATAACGAGCTTTTAAACTTGCATCCATGCTGATCGCCGGGATGTTATCGATTACTTGATTACATAGGTTGATGTTTTGATATTGCCCTGTCCAAAATCCAGCAAGCTGTCCTTCGGTCGACCCAGCACTAAAATTATCGAAATTATTAAGAAAACTCGCGTCGTTTACCGAACTTCCTTTTTCTGCATCATCTCCTGGAATACTCTCTATTGCTAAGGCAGGGAAAGCCGTGTTTTCCCATGATCTTAAATTACCATAAATCGAATTTACAGCTTTTGTAGCATCATCCTGAGATTTAAAAAAGGTTGTTGCTGGTTGTTTTGCCTGCGGATCCACATTTAAAAAATCTTTTTTACATGCAGGCATAATCAAAATAGTTGAGCATAAAGCGATTAGCCCAATCTTTTGTATATAGTTGTTTTTATTTGTTTTCATGTTTTTATCAGTGTTAGAAAGTAACTTGAAGACCTAATCTGTAAGTTGCAGATAACGGATAAACATTTGCATCAATACCAGCATTTGTTGGGGTACCGCCAATCTCAGGCGTAAAACCTTTGTAGCCAAATAGGTTGATAGCATTTTGAGCATCAACGAATACCCTTACTTTTTTAAGGCTTATTTTGCTCATTAAGCTAGGCGCTAAAGTATATCCTAATTGAACGTTTCTCAAACGGATATAAGAACCATCCTCAACATAAAAGGAATTTGGTGCAGCATTATTTGTAGAACCTACATTTGCAGATGGATAGGTAGTTGATGTGCCCGGACCGCGCCATCTGTTATCGTAAAAGTCCTTACTAAAGTTTTCATTTCCAAAACGGAATGCAATGTTAGCGTTGTAAACATCTACATCAGCAACACCTTGAATATCCATTGATAAATCAAATTGTTTGTAGCCAAAAGTTGCATTTAAACCGTAACTGTATTTTGGGTTAGGATTTCCTAGAACAACTCTGTCTTTTCCATCAATTGCGCCATCTCCATTTACATCTACATATCTAAAATCTCCAGGTTTTGCAGAAGCACTTTGTGCAGAAGCAGCAACTTCAGCTGTATTTTGGAAAATTCCTGCTACTTGATATCCGAAGAATGAACCGATAGGGCCACCCTGAATTGTGCGTGTAGCTAGTGCACCATTAGCAATACCTGCTCCACCCGCGTAGATTGGATTTAAACCGGTAACAACTGATAGTACTTTGTTATTGTTGATTCCGATGTTTCCACTAATTGAATAGCTGAAACCACTTTTTGTCTGATCTGCATAAGAGGCTAAAAACTCGAAACCTCTGTTTTGAAAATCTGCTTGGTTACCAATTAATCTACCTGATGCAGTACCAATTGATGTTAAGATTGGAATTTCGAAAATAGCCTGTTCAGTTTTTTTGTTATAGAAACCAGTTTCGATACTTAAGCGATTATTTAAAAATTTCGCTTCTAAA
Organism: Pedobacter yonginensis; assembly: GCF_003173595.1. Classification (GTDB taxonomy): domain Bacteria; phylum Bacteroidota; class Bacteroidia; order Sphingobacteriales; family Sphingobacteriaceae; genus Pedobacter; species Pedobacter yonginense. The sequence goes on along the minus strand of NZ_QGNZ01000003.1, from coordinate 113,165 downwards.
CCAAGATCGGTACCTACAGTACGTTCCCAATTTAAGAATGATGGAACCAATGAATTAATGTTTGCTCCTGTGTAACCCACTCCATTATAGAAAGCAACTAAATTGCCACCTTGAGCGATGGTTAAAGTTGTTGGATTAACTGGAACACCTGCATTACCTACTTTACCCCAAGATCCTTTTAATTTTAAGTAACTCACCACCTTTTGGTCTTTCATGAACTCCTCATTTGAAATTACCCAACCAGCACCAACAGCAGGGAAGTTACCCCAAAGATCTCCACCTCCATAAAATTGTGAAGCGCCATCTCTACGAATCGTTGCGTTCAACAAATAACGGTCTTTGAAAGAGTAATTTACACGACCGAAGTAAGATGCCGAAGTGGTTAGACTTCCTCCATCCGTTACAGTGCTTTTTCCAGCTGTTCCTAGAGCAAGGTATAAATCACCATCGCTAGAGAAGGGAACATCAAGTGCCGAAGAATTTAGAAAATAGTTTTTTCTACGTTGTGCAGTAGTACCAGCTAATACAGTGATGTTATGATTGCCGAAAGTGTTTTTGTAAGTTAAAGTATTCTCTAAAATCCAATTTCTATTTTCATCTCTTCTAACATCAAGCTTGCTTTGCGTATTTCTTTGTCCTTGGGTTGCTTGATAAACAGGCGCATAACCTCTAACCTCATTTTGAGCAAACTCACCACCTGCACTTGTTCTAAAAGTGAAGTGTTTTGCAAAAGTTAATTCAGCATATACGTTTCCTGTAAAACGGTAGTTTTTTGATTTTTGATTGAAAAAATCTAAAGTTACTTGAGGGTTGAAATTGTTTCCACCACCCAAACTAAAATCGTTTGCATCACCGTAGCTTCCATCTGCATAGTAAACAGGAACTACCGGGCCAGCTGCATATAACTGGCGGAAAATGCCACCATCTACATCATTTGTTCTAATTGCTGTTCCAGAAAGGGTGTAACCAACTTTCAATGGTTTTAAAACCTGAAAATCGTTAGAAAACTTTGCTGTATAACGTTTATAGTCTTGTGTTTTAACAATTCCATCTTCACCAGTGTAACCTAACGAAAAGTTATAAGTTGTTTTTTCTGTACCTCCATTAATCGATACCTGATGGTTGGTTTGCATTGCATTTCTGAAACCTTGATTATACCAATTCGTTCCAACACCATAACTTGCAGGATTAGCAAATAGAGGGGTAGCTGCAGGATCGTTTAAACTGATCAACTCATTAATGATGGTTGCATATTCTGTAGCATTGGCCATCTCTACTTGGTTGGTTACCTTTTTATAACCCACAGATCCGTTGTAGCTAATTACAGGATCACCTGATTTACCTTTTTTCGTGGTAATCAATACCACTCCATTAGCTGCTCTGATACCATAAATAGATTGTGAAGACGCATCTTTCAAGATACTGAGGTTCTCAATATCACTTGGATTTAGAAAGCTTACATCATCAAACCAAACACCATCAACAACATATAAAACGCCTGTGTTGCCATAGATTGTTCCAGTACCACGGATGGTAATTTGTGGAGACGAGCCTGGAGTACCACTATTGGTAATGTTAACACCAGCAACTTTACCTTGTAAGGCACTAATTGGGTTAACTGACGCTTGTTTCGAGATTTCCTCTCCCTTTACTGAAGCTACTGAACCAGTAACATCAATTTTTCTTTGAGTACCATAACCCACAACCACTACCTGATCTAATTGTTGTGATGAAGACTGTAACACTACATTTAATGTAGTACGGTTGTTCACAGCCACTTCTTGAGTTACATAACCCAAATAAGTAAACACCAATGTGCCGTTTGCCGGAGCGTTAATACTGAATGCACCAGTGGCATCTGTCTGCGTGCCATTTTGTGTCCCCTTGACCAACACACTTACGCTTGGAATGGTCGACTTGTCGCCTCCATCTGTTACCCTACCTTTTACGGTAATGTTCTGCGCAAACGCTACGTTAATTGCGAGTAAACAAATTCCGGCTAGAACAGAAATTCTTGTAAAGATTCTTTTCATGCTTATTTATAAATTTAGTTTAATTGTTATGTTAAATGTGGGGTTGTTTTTCTGACTGTGCAAGTCAAATCACCTCTACATTAATACATCATTTAAGTGTGTAGGGTATCTCAAGCAACAAAACCAATTGCGAATTGGGGCTAAAAACGCAGTTTTGCTAATTGTAACTGAATAATTACCACCATACAAGTGTAAAAAATACACGAAGTATTTTGTGGGGTTATTTTTTTACTTGTGAGAGGTAATGATGTAGTGGGTAGGAAACACTTTTCTGTAAAAATTCGAAAAAAAGATATTTATGCAAACGTTGCCAAGATAAGGCCTAGGTGCTTGTAAGATAATATTTGTAATGATTTTCTATAATTCCATTAAAAACTCGGTCAAGTTCTTATCGTGTGGTACCTCTAATTTTTTGCGCAAACGGTAGCGGCGTATTTCTACACCCCTTAAACTAATATTTAAGAGTGACGACATTTCCTTACTACTCATATTCATTCTGAGGTAGGCACAAAGCTTTAAATCGTTAGGCACTAAATCAGGATGTTTGGCTTTTAATTTTTTGAAGAAGCTCTCATGTGCCTCGTTAAAACTATTCTCGAATAAATGCCAATCCCTTTCGTCATTCATCCCATCGTTAATCACCTTCTGAATTTTTCGAGTTTGATCCTCGGATAATTTCTTGCCAGTTTCATCCTTTAACTTGGCAATTTCATCGCTCAATTTTTGAAGCAATTCATTTTTATACACCAAGGTCATTGCAGAATTTGCCAATTCCCTGTTTTTCGAAGCCAGTTCCGCCTGAAGCTTTTCTGTTTGAAGTTTGTGGATTTGTCGTTCATTGGCTTCAGCCTCTTTCTTCAAGATTTCATCTTGCTCCGTTTTAAGGCGATCGCTAATTTTTTGACTATCTTTTTGAAGCTTTTGCTCGTAAATGCGCTTGCCCAATACAAGTGCTACGCCTCCTAAGACGAGATAGAAAAGAATGGCCCAATTATTTAAGTACCACGGACGCAAGATGGTGAACTCATACACAGTGATCTCGCTTATAGAAGAATTGTCGGTTTTTGCGCGCACTTTAAATCTATAATTTCCACTGCTCAAATTGGTGAAATCCTTCTGGGTGGCATAACTCCAATCCGACCAGTCTTTGGAATAACCTTCTAAATAAAATTGATATTTTACTTTCGCTTGTCGATAGTAAGGCAATGCAAATGAAATGCGAATATTGTTTCTGCCGTAACTAATCTCCGTTTGATCGGAAGTATTCCCAGTCTCACTGATGTTAAAATATTTGTCGGTAATATCATCAACTCGTCTAATCAGCACTAAAGGAAGCTTATGTTTAACGGATGATGCATTTTGATTTGTATTGTAAATGACGAAGCCATCATCCACACTAATTAGATATATGGAATTACTAATTCGACTGATGTTTTCATAGTATTGAACCATTCGTCCATCTAAAAGGCTAAATTGATTAGAATCAATCTCGATTTTTCCAGGTTCAGTAAAATTGACCAAAGCCGTTTTTCCATGGTCGATAAACCAATATTTCTTACCTCCAGCGTTTATAATTTTATTGGAAGTGGAGAAAGAGCCAAGTTTTTTATTAAGCACCTCATACTTTGTAAATTTGTTGCTCAACTCATCGTAGGTGTAAAATCCAGCATCAGATGAAAAAACAATCCTGTTTTCTAAATTGAATATATTGATGTTATAATTGCCGGGTAAGCCATTTTTTTCATCAAAAGACTTAGTATTGGTTACTCTTGTATAATCTGAACTTAAAGTTAGCTTGTACAAGCCCTTATAGGCATGGGCCACCCAAACATCGCCCTTATTATCCTGCTCTACATATCGAGAGGGCGCATCAAAGCCTGCAATTTTGGTAACGAATTTCAAGCCGGCAGCTGGCGATTTTGAAAAGAGTGCAAGCCCGGTATAGGTTCCTTGTATTAAATTATTCGGGCTAGAGTTCAGCTTTTTAATTGTCCAGCCCCCGCTAGAACGGGATACCCACTCAATTTTATCGCCTAATACTTTAAATGTTCCATTATTATGGCCACAGATCAGCTCATTGTCGATAATGGCTAGTTCCCAAACCTGACCCTGAGAATTGGGAATCAAACGAAAATTAAAGGATAGTAATTCTTTATTAGGTGCCCACTCGCTATAAAACAACCCTTGATTTGTTCCCAGGTAGATTTTCCCATTGAAGATAATACTCGAATAAACGGTTCCAAATTGTCCAGTTTTATCGAAATAGAAGTACAAAGGTGAATTTAACTCAATTCTATCAATGCCATTATCCAATCCCGACCATAAATTCTGTTCATTATCGGCATATAAACTCAGCACGGTATTGTTTTGTAAGCCACTCGATTTATTTATTTTTTGAACAATACGTCCATCTTCATCAATAATAATTAAACCATTCAAAATGGTTCCATAAGCATAATATTTTCCTAATAAACTTACTCCATTATTAAGTTGATACGTTTTTAAATAGTTGTTTGCGAGGGTATTTAAGGCAGTAAAATTTTTGCCATCGTATGTAAACAGTCCGTTTTTACTGGTGCCGATGATAAAGCCCCCGTTTTTATAAGGTAAAATGGATAAAATACCTTCCTTGCCGAGCTGATCGCTTTTGGGTAAAAATTCTAATCTATTTCCTTTCAGTTCATAAAGACCCTTATCTAATACTTCAATAAAATAGCGATTGTAAACTTTGTGCAGGAACAGAAAGGAAGAAGGTGATTTTACGATTTCAATTTTATTGTTAGCGTAAATAAAAATTTTAGAAAAAGATTGAAAGATTATTCTGTTTTTATCGACATATATCTTCCAAACCTCATCCGTAACCGTTACGCCTTTAGGTAAAAGATTAGTGAGCGTGTTGTAGGTAAGTTTATTGTTTTTTACGGCCCAATACCCAAATTCGCCAAAGCCACCTGTGTAAATTCTTCCTTTGTTATCTGTTGCTACAGATCGAACAATTTGTCTGTTTGGCATTTTATACTTCTGCCAATATCGTCCGTCAAAAGTGAGCAAACCTTCCGCATTTCCAAAATACATTACCCCGTTTTGGTCTTTTGCGATGCTCCAATTCTGATTGCCAGAAGCGTAAGCGGCTTTTGGGTAATTTTCGATATAAGGAACGCCAATACTTTTAATATCGGTAGCAAAAAGATTAAATGAGACTAGGGCAAGGGATATTAGAAGTAAACTTAATTTTTTCTGCATAGAATGGTTATTTGGACAAGCCATTTAGCACAAAGTAAATGAAAAAAAGTTGATATACAGCATTATGCTCTATACTCAAAAACGCAATAGAATCGTAAATGTAGGTGCTCTTTTGTGTTTTTTGTATTAAAAATCTGTTTGATTTATTCCATTAAGATTAATTTATCAGCAAGTTAAACTGGTTTAATCAATAGCTTGTGCTTTCTTATTTACGGGTTGAGGCACTTTAACATAATAACCTGTACCATCGTAAGGGCGTTTTCTTGGGTTGGTGGTGCAGGCGGTAGAGCAACATCCTTCCAAAGCATCTCCACATTCATCGCATTGTGTAATGTGCTCATTGCACTCCGGGTTGGCGCAATTGATCATTTTTGGCGTTGTTTTACCGCAATTGTAACAAACCGAAACTATGGTCGGATTTACTTCATTAACATCAACCGCAATTCGGTTATCAAAAACATAGCACTTACCCTCAAAATCTTTACCTCCAGCTTCTTTGCCATATTTTATAATTCCACCATGTAGTTGGTACACATCGTTAAAACCATGATGTAAAAGCAAAGCAGAGGCTTTTTCGCATTTTATTCCTCCGGTACAGTAGGTTAGAACTTTTTTGTCTTTATACTGAGCCAGTTGATTGATTTGTTCTGGAAAATCGCGGAAATTCTCTATATCTAAAGTAATTGCATTTTTAAACTTGCCTAAGTTATGCTCATAGTTGGAACGAACATCCAGGATAATTACATCTTCATCATCCTTCATTTTCATAAAATCCAGAGGTTCTAGATGTTTTCCAGTTTGTTTATTTGGGTTAATGATCGAAGTGTCTCTTAAACCAGAATGAACAATTTCTGATTTATAACGGCAATGCATCTTGATGAAAGAGGGCTCTTCTACGTCATCAATTTTAAATTCTGTTTTGGCAAACCGTTCGTCTGCATGAATGGCATCCATGTAGGCTTTGCAGGCTTCTGTAGTGCCAGATACCGTTCCATTTAAACCTTCATCTGCCACGATGATACGGCCGACTAATTCAAGCGACTTGCAAAATTTAAGGTGATCTGCAGCAAATTGCTCCGCATTTGCTATGTAACTATAGCAATAGTAAAGTAGTGTTTGGTATTTTTTCATAACGCTGTTGATACCGTTGCAAACGGCGTTTAAAGCGCTGCAAAGATAACAAAAAAGGATGAAGGTTAAAAGTTATATGCACCTCTTTCGGCAAAGTGTTATGTTTAGCGGCAAAGAACCTAAAATCCGTAACTGATTCTAAATCCCTGTGTAAGCTTACGAGCGCCATCATAAGCAAAGCCATAGCTTGCTCTCAATACCAATCGTTGTAAACCGAAGTAAAATTCCTTATAGTTTCTTTTTTCTGGTGAGGACAAATAGCCACCGCCAATAAATTCTTCGAGTTTGGCCTTTCGCAACAGGGGAACTTTGTTCATAAAAAATCCTGCAAAATTGTGCTCTAAATGCGCCTCAAAATACTGTTGGTTGGTGCTAAATTGATAAAAATCTAAATATTGGAACTTCCTGATGTTGGGTGGAAAAATAGTTGAAATGTTTCCGGAGAAATGCTTATACTCTGGATAAAATACCGATTGATTATTTAAGAATTTTCCAGCGCCAACCAAGAACGAGGTATAGCCCCATAAACCCAATCCAATTCTATCTTGGTATATTTCTGCCTTAACAAAATCATAATCCACATCACTATTTAGTACATCTTTAAATCCTTTTTTGTATAAAACGGTGATTTTAGGAAATTTAGATTCGGTATAAAACTTGCCATCAGGGCGGGTAATGTATTTTTGTCCGATGGTATAAACCAAACTTGCTGTGGCACTGAACGAATTGTAGGTTGGGAACAATGGGGTCTCCACATCTGGTGTAAATGGATTGTTGGATGTAAACTCTCGATCCTTTGCATCAAAAAATTTGAAAGAAGAACTATTGGTAAGTGTATGATTTCTAGCATAATCAACACTAATACTCCCCTGTAAGCCGCTCGCCAGTTCGCGAGTTGTGTTTACGGTAACGAAAGCCTTTTCGTAGTATTTGGGAAAGTTCTTTTCGTACAATAACGAGTTGATGGTATTTCCAAGCAAGGTCATAGAACCTAGATTGTTTAAATCGAAAATTCCATTTCCAAAAGATGCGCCTACGCTTGCCCTTTTCAATGGGTCGTAATAGTAACTTCCGGTTAAACTTCCGGTTAATTTTTTATTGGCAAAGCCATACCGTATTTCAGGCCGGATGCTGTACGACTTTCTGTTTTCGAAATCTTTACGATAAGTTACACCATATCTTATGGCAAAACCTTCAACTGTGTTGTAAAATATCGATCTTAAAACAGGATCGAAAGTGTAATATTCTTTATGATATCGGTCATTTTTGCTATAACCCCTCAGCAATAATTTTCCAATACCAAATTTGTTGTTGTCCTTTTCTATTGAGTCTAGGTATTTTTTAGATTCTTTAAGCTTCGCAACGCTGTCTCTTTTAACATAGTTCAATTTTTCATCTATCGTTAGTGGAATGGGGCGATTATTTGTCCAATAGCTTGAATCTTTTTTATTAACCATTTCGGTTATTTTTAATATTTCGCCATTAAAGAAGTTTTTTGGGAACTTGGGTTCCAAATTGTAATTGCTGTAAACCCCTACATAATAGCCAGCAAACTTAAAGCCCAAAACATTTCCGGCAAATTGGAAATTGATATTGGTGGGCATGTAAACGTCTTTTACCTTGGTAAAAGACTGATTAATGTTTAAAGTATCAATAAAATTGATGCCCGCATTTTTGGTAAGAAACAAGTCGGTATTGTAAATCCTCCAGCTCTCATCCATAATGTATATGATGCCTCTAAAAACAGGGTCGTTCTCACGGCGGGGGATAACCTCAATTTTATGAATGAGTTCTCCATTTTCTTTCGTTTCGCCTAAAAGCTTATATTTATAATAAAAGAGCGCATTGTCGGCAATGGGCGAAATGTACCCTCTGGCGCTTAAGGTGTTTTCTAACAGGTAGTTGTCGTAAAAATTTATGATTAAATCGGAGGCTTTGTTAAAGCTGAATGCGTTATTTCTTCCAGCTACCTTAGATGAAATCATTTCTTCGTGTACATCATTTGGGCGCCTGAAACTAAATTTACTTTCAGATTCTGAGAGATAGATAATTCCTTTTCTATTGGTATCGAGTTCGAGGATTTTTTGAATATCCTGACCAAAAAATTTCTTTGGAGCACCTTTTAATCGCTGAACCCCTTTTATGTAAACATTACACTCAAAGGCGTTTACTTCTGTTAAGTGCTTTTTACGCTCTTTTATCGCTTTACGGATAATGCCATAAGCAGGATCTTCTGCATTTCCTCTAATGGTAACATTATCAAGCGTATAGCTTTCTGATGATAGGGTAACGTCGAGATTTTGGTTTGCTTCTAAATTGACGATGTGCTCTTGCTGCTTGTAACCAACCGCCCTAAAGCTTAGGGTTTGCTGGCCTTTGTTTAATCTGATGGCGTATTTTCCATCAATATTGGCCGAAGTACCTTGAGTTGTATTTTTTAAATAAACTGAAGCAAATGGAACGCCCTGTCCGCTAGAATCCTTTATAATGCCAGTAACTGTATATTGTTGGGCAAATGCAAAACTACTTACTGAGGTTAAAATAATGAGTGCGCAGAATCTAAGCATAAATGGATTTGTAAGCTATAAATATCGAATAAGTTTTAACACTATACATACAGTTGTGTGTTAAAGTTTGTTAAGTTGAAAAAAAAATAAATTTTTGGCTGTTTTGTTGGCTTAAAAAGTGTGGAGTTATCACATCAGGATTGAATCAAATGGTTGTTATTTAGGTGTTTACCAAATATTGGCTTTTTAGGACTGTAAGGAGTTTTTTTATAACTTTGATGCAAAATCAACCATTAGTAAAAACCCATGTATAAAACATTACAACCCGCCCTCCAAAAAGAGTTAGAGGAGATAGAAAACGCTGGATTATTTAAACGCGAACGCATCATTACTACACCACAAGGTGCTGATATTAAGGTAAGTGGAGGAGCAGAAGTAACTAACTTTTGTGCAAATAACTATTTGGGTCTTTCTTCTCATCCAAAGGTGATTGAGGCTGCAAAGAAAGCGATTGACGACCATGGCTATGGAATGTCTTCTGTACGTTTCATCTGCGGAACACAAGATGTACATAAAGATTTAGAAGCCAAAATTTCTAAATTTTTGGGTACCGAAGATACCATTCTTTATGCAGCGGCTTTTGATGCCAATGGCGGGGTTTTCGAACCTTTGTTTAATGCTGAAGACGCAATAATTTCTGATGAGCTGAATCACGCATCTATTATTGATGGCGTTAGGCTTTGTAAGGCACAGCGTTTCCGTTACAAAAACGCAGATATGGAAGATCTTGAAAAGCAGTTAATTGCAGCCAAAGATTGCAGACATAGAATAATTGTAACTGATGGTGCTTTCTCTATGGATGGATCTGTAGCGCCTTTAGATCAGATTTGCGATTTGGCAGACAGATATGAAGCCCTTGTGATGATAGATGAGTCGCACTGCTCTGGATTTATTGGCAAAACCGGTCGGGGTACCCACGAGCACTTTAATGTAATTGATAGAGTAGATATCATAACCGGCACCTTAGGTAAGGCTTTGGGCGGTGCATCTGGTGGCTTCACCTCAGGTAAAAAGGAAATTATTGATATGTTGCGCCAACGTTCTAGACCATATTTATTCTCCAATACTTTGGCGCCTGCGATAGCGGGGGCATCTATCGCAGTATTGGATATGTTGAGCGAAACGACTTCACTAAGAGATAAATTGGAAAGCAATACAAAATACTTCCGTGAGAAAATGACAGCGGCTGGCTTTGACATTAAGCCTGGTTTCCATCCAATTGTGCCAGTAATGCTTTACGATGCAAAAGTTGCCCAAACCTTTGCCGCAAAAATGTTGGATGAAGGTATTTACGTAATCGGATTTTTCTATCCTGTAGTTCCGCAAGGTAAAGCAAGAATTAGAGTGCAACTATCTGCCGCACATGAGCAACACCATCTAGATAAAGCCATTGCAGCCTTTACGAAAGTTGGTAAAGCACTTGGTGTAATATAAAATACTCCTGTTTAGAATATGCAAAAGCTACCCAAAGGTAGCTTTTGTTGTTTGGGTTCATTTTGTTGAATAATTACACTTAAATGGAATATTTGAACCCACCAACCCTAAAAATTTTAGAAAATAAGCCGTATATTTGAAGCCATGTTACAAGATAAAATAACACAATACACGGAAAAAATTAATGCTTTTGTAACTGAAAAAGCAGACGAATTAGAGCAATTCCGAATCAAATATTTAGGAAGCAAAGGAATCATCAAGGAAATTTTTGATGATTTTAAATCGGTTTCCGTCGAAGAAAAAAAATCGTTAGGCAAAGTTTTAAATGAATTTAAACAACTAGCCGAATCAAAATACCTTACCTTAAAAGAATCTACTGAGCAGGCCAATGTTAAATCTGATGATTTGAAACTGGATATGACCCTACCGGGAGAAGGTTTCGAAATTGGCTCGCGCCACCCACTTGCCTTGGTACGTAGGGAGATTGTAGAAATTTTTGCAAAACTTGGTTTTAACGTAGAAGAAGGGCCTGAAATTGAGGATGATTGGCATAATTTCTCTGCCCTTAACTTTCCTGAAGAACATCCTGCAAGAGATATGCAAGATACTTTCTTCATTAAAAAAGGCGGAGAGAAAGGTGATATCGCTTTGCGTACCCATACTTCATCGGTGCAAGTTCGAATGATGGAACAAGGAAAACCACCATTTAGAGCAATTATGCCAGGACGTGTGTACCGTAATGAGGCTATTTCTGCAAGAGCACATTGTTTTTTCCATCAAATTGAGGGTTTGTATGTTGATGAAAATGTTTCATTTGCAGACTTAAAACAGACGCTATTTTACTTCGTTCAAGAGCTTTATGGTGAAGGGACAAAAGTTCGCTTCCGTCCATCATACTTCCCTTTCACGGAGCCATCTGCCGAAATGGACATCTCTTGCACCATCTGTAGCGGATCGGGTTGCCAATTGTGTAAATATAGCGGTTGGGTAGAAATTTTAGGTTGCGGTATGGTTGATCCAAATGTTTTAGAAAACTGTGGCATCGATTCAAAAAAATACAGCGGCTTTGCCTTCGGAATGGGTATAGAGCGTATTGCCAATCTTAAATATGTGATAAAAGATTTACGCTTGTTTTCTGAAAATGATGTCCGTTTCTTAAAGCAATATAAATCGGCTTTGATTTAATAATGAGGTATTTACTTAGCATAGTGTTCGTATTTGTGCTTCTATCTGGTTGCGGAAAGGAAGAAGATTTTATTCCAGATGTAGCGGTAAATTACAGCACCCTATTAACCGATCCGAGCTTAACGGGTTTAAGTTCTGGCAAAGCAATTGTTGTTAACGGGCATGGCATAGCGGGCTTAATTTTATATAGAAACGTTGCTGGAAAATATTTGGCTTACGATCGGTGTAGCTCGGTAAATCCGCAAAATAAATGTGCAGTTGTTGTAGATGATTCTAACATCACAGTAACCGATCCATGCTCTGGCGCTAAATTTTTGCTCGAAGATGGAAGTCCTGCTAAAGCTCCAGCAGAAAAATATTTGAAACAATATACTGTAGGGATTACAGGAAATACAATACGTGTAAGCAATTAAAGATGGAAGCGGATAAAATCAAGGAAACGGTAAAGAAAGCCGCAAAAGAGCTTTTTAGAAAGTACGGATACCACAAAACAAGTGTTAATGAGATTGCTAAAAAGGCAAGAATTGCTAAGGCAACCATTTACAAGTACTTTGAAAGCAAAGAACAGGTGTTGGATAGCATTTTGATGGACTACCTTGATTCAAATCTTCACGAAATTTTACACAATAAACTGAGCTATGCTTCTGAAGAAGAGCATCTTAAAGCCTTAGTAATGAAAACCAGCAGACTGTCTTTTACAGCCTGTAACGAGTTTATCGGTTGGGATTTTGTAAGAGAAAATGCCAATTCTCAAGAGTTTTTAAAGCATCTATCCGATCAATTAGAAGCCCTTCTTTTGGCGGCTTACCTTCAGCTGGATAATTTCAAGAATAATCCCGCAAGGAGGGAAGGATTGGCTTTTCTATTAAAAGCGAGTAAAAGCATTGTTTTTTCCTTCGCCTTTACCTCCGTTAGCGATTCTGACGTGCGAAAAAACTTTGTAAGTTTCCAGAAGGAAATACTACCGTTTTTAGTGAAAGCGGCACTATAAAAAGGTATGTGAGTTTACTGTTTGTAGTAATCTTTAATTTTAAATCTCTCTACCTTTCTTTTCACTTTCCCGTCAACCATTTTTTGAGTGATGACCGTTACGTCATCTCCAATACTCGAATCTTCAATAACTGATGACACTTCTGTTAGACCTTTTTTATTATCGTAGCTATAATTGATGGTTTTGTCATAACAGCAACCATCTTTTTGATGTATGACAAGTTGTTTTAATTTTCGATCAACATCAAACATGCCTAAGTTATCGCTTGCCAATTTGGTAAGCGCTTCGTTCAAAACAAACTTATTGCCGTTGCCGTTCAAATAAACATCGTATGAGGGTTCATTATACGCACCCCGACTCCCATTTCTAATGGCAAGATCTTCGAAGCCATCAAAGTTAAAATCTCCAAAAACAAGCGGTGTTTGGTATTTTCCTAAATCTAGCCAACCCAAATTTGCATTCTGATTGGCGCTTAATGTGAAATCTAAATCACTAGAATTGAAGGTTTGTAGCTCTGCTTCTGTAGCTTTATCAAATAGAATTATGGTCGCTTTTCCACCACAAACGCCGTTTGCACAATCGGCTACAAATATTTTGGCTGTAAATTGATTGGAACTGTTTGTCGCTAGAAACTTGTATTGTGCTTTAGCATAAGTTGTTGCAAAAACTAAAACACACAAAACGAGGATATTTTTCATTCGTTGATATTTTTGGTAAAAGTACTTCAATATCTACGCGCTAAAAGTTAAAAAAGGTTAACGTACTCGTCCTTATCTTTTTGGATTGGAAACTAAACGAATTCCTATTCCCACTTAAATACTTTAACAGCCACCGCATAAATTCCAATACCCCAAATTACAAGAATCATAATTTGAAACTTTACATCCCACAGGCCAGCCCCTTCAAAAGCAACTTTGCGCATGGCATCATTTAAGTAGGTTAAGGGTAAGGCCCTGCTGATGGGTTGTAACCAACTCGGAAAGGCCTCGATCGAAAAAAACGTGCCCGATAATAGAAACTGTGGTAAGGTAACAATGTTTGATATTGGAGGCACCATACTTTCGTTTTTTGCGATGCCAGAAATGATAAAACCAAAACCCATAAAAACAATCACGCCCAGCGTTGCCAAAACAATCATATTAATTACCGTTACAGGTCCGTGAACAAGTGTAAAGCCAAAGAAGAAGTGACCAATTAAGATGATAAATAATGCACCCAATAAAGCAAAACCAATTCTGGCGATGCCTTCGCCAATTACAATGCTCGATCGTTTAACGGGCGTAGCAAAGAAGCGTTTAATCACCAAGGTTTGACGCAGGCTTAAAAAAACAAATGCCGTTCCGAAAACGCCAGTGCTTAATAGCGAGAAACCTAACTGTCCGGGTAAAATAAAATCTATCGTTTTATATTCGCGACCATGAACCGTACTTTCCTTAATTTCTGCTACAGATGGTTTTAAATTTTTATCGTAAAAAAGGTTGTTCAAAACTGATTTTAAGATGTTTCCTTTATCCATAGAGGCTGAAGTATAAACTATATTTACGGAATAGGCCACCGAATTCACTTTTCTATGCACGTCAATCATCGCATCTACATTGCCCTTTTCCAATAATTTGTCGAAATCAGCCTTTGATTTATTTTTAACCAAACGAATCATTCCAGTTTTTTCGAGCATTCCAATCACTGGATTTTTGAGGTCAGAGCCAGGCGTAATGCCCACATCAATATGCATTCCTCCGCCCCCTAGAAAACCAAAAACCAAGATAAAAATAAGTGGAAAGGCTAAGGTAAAAACCACTGCCGAGGGACTGCGCATAATGGAACGGAAGCTGGCTTTTGCAAGGGCAAACGTTGCTTTTGTATTGCTGTATTGTTTCATTTACGATTTAGTTAATAGTTGTAGGTTGCGTTGTTTGTAATTAATGGTGGTTCAGAGCAAAGGAAAAATTTAAAGCGAAATATTGGCTTTTCTTCTAGTTTAAGCGGAATTACTCTCTCCACTCTTTGCCTGTTAGGTTGATGAATACATCTTCGAGATTGGCCTTTTTAACCTCTTTCTTTCGTTCGAAACCACTGTTAACCAATTGATCAATTAGGTTGTCTGGTGTATCTAAGGCGATGATTTGTCCACGTTCTACGAAGGCTACTCGATCGCAAAGTTGTTCTGCCTCATCCATGTAGTGTGTTGTAATTACAACGGTTGTCCCAGCATCTCGTATTTCTATAATTAAATCCCAGAGGTTTCTTCTAGCCTGAGGATCTAAACCTGTTGTAGGCTCATCAAGAAAAATAATTTTGGGTTGATTAATTAAAGTAGTGGCAATAGAAAAACGCTGTTTCTGTCCGCCTGACAGCCCTTTGTACTTCGCTTTGGCTTTGTCTTGAAGATTTACTTTCTCCAGCATTTCCATAGGTTTAACGTCGGCACCGTACAATCCAGCAAAAAGTTCTAAAAGTTCTACCAAATTTAGGTTTGGATAATAACCAGCGGCTTGTAACTGTACACCAATGATTTTTTTGATATTTTGTGCCTGCTTATCAACGGAAAAACCATCAACAATAATTTCGCCCGATGTTTTTTCTCTTAAAGTTTCTATGATCTCTAAAGTGGTGGTTTTTCCCGCTCCGTTTGGTCCAAGCAAACCAAAAATTTCGTTTTCATAAACCTCAAACGTCAGGTTTTGAACTGCAACAAAATCATCATATTGTTTTACCAGATTTTTTACGCTGATAATGGCCTTTTTTGTTTCCATAATGCGAATGTAAGGAGCTTTAAATGAATTTAATCACAATGTCGGTAAAATGATGTTTTTAGTAGGTAAGAGATTGATAATAAAAAAAATCTGCGAATCTTCCGCTAGACTTAGCCGGAGATTCACAGATCATGTATCATTTTTAAGTGGGGGTATTTCGAATTTCTTTACCAGACCAATTCGCCTTTCATCACGTTTACGAAATCGTCAAATAGGTAACGAGAATCGTGAGGACCTGGAGAAGATTCAGGGTGATATTGTACCGAGAATGCTTTTTTGCCTTTAACGCGAATGCCTTCTATTGATTTATCATTTAAGTTTACGTGGGTAATTTCAACTTTGTCTGAATTTCTAACTTCATCTGGAATTACGCCGAAACCATGATTTTGAGAAGTAACCTCACAGTGGTTTTTAATGATGTTTTTTACTGGATGGTTTAATCCACGATGACCGTTGAACATTTTCATGGTACCGATGTCGTTCGCTTCTGCCAATAACTGATGACCTAAACAAATCCCAAATAATGGTTTGTCTTCGGCTAAAATCTCTTTGATGGTTTCGACAGCGTAAGGCATTACCGATGGATCGCCAGGACCGTTTGAAATGAAATAACCGTCTGGATTAAATTTCTCCATCTCGGCAAATTTAGTTTTAGCTGGAAAAACCTGCACATAAATGTCGCGATTTTCGAAGCTACGAAGAATGTTTTTCTTGATGCCTAAGTCCAATGCAGCAACTTTTAAGCTAGCCTCTGGGTTTCCATGAAAATAAGGCTCTTTTGTGCTTACCTGTGATGAAAGCTCTAAACCTTCCATCGATGGAACCTCAGCTAGTTTTTGTTTTAATTCATCTAAATCTGTAATCTCCGAAGAAATAATGGCATTCATTGCGCCTTTATCTCTAATGTGTCGAACTAAAGCACGTGTGTCTATATCAGAAATTGCAACCAAGTTATCGTTCTGAAAATAATCCTGAATGGATTCTGTAGCCTGTTTGCGACTGTAAACAATGTTATAGTTTTTACAAACCAAGCCAGCAATTTTTATCGAATCAGATTCGATTTCATCTTTCTGGATTCCATAGTTGCCGATATGAGAATTCGTGGTAACCATTATCTGACCAAAATAACTTGGGTCGGTAAATATTTCCTGGTAACCTGTCATCCCGGTATTAAAACAAATTTCGCCGGTAGTGGTTCCAATTTTTCCAGCAGCTTTGCCGTAAAAAACTGTGCCGTCGGCCAGTAATAAAATCGCAGGTAACTTGGTGTAGTTAGTCATGGTAATTACAATATGGATTTTGATTTAAAAAACAGTTTAAAAAGGGAGTGGTTTCAGCAATAAAGCTGTTTTTGCGGGGTGCAAAAAAAGATGAATATTTCCCTTTCATTTCGGGGTACAAAGATAGGTTTTAAGAATGGGAATCTAAAAAGAAATGTAAAATACTATCGCTTGGATTGGCGGTTTGTCTCACACTTTAGGTCTTTCCATTTTTTTCAACCACAAAAGAAACAAAAGAACGCAAAAGTTTATTGACTCTTCAGCTTTAGATCTTTCCGCTTTGGTCTTTAGTCTACAGTCTTTCCGCTTTGGTCTTTTTGCTTTAGTCTTCGGTCTTTAGTCTTGGGACTTTCAGCTTCAGTCTTTCAGCTTTGGTCTTTCAGCTTCAGTCTTTCAGCTTCGGTCTTTCAGCTTCGGTCTTTCCACTTTAGTCTTTTCGGCTTCATCTTTCCGCTTTACCCTTTCTGCTTAAATAAAAAACAATACTTTTGGGGTAGAAAACAAAAAGCATGTCAGTACACAAAGAAATTAAACGGATAACCACGCACATTTTGCAAGAAATGAAGCAACGTGGCGAGAAAATATCTATGCTTACCGCTTACGATTATTCCATGGCAACCATTTTGGATGATGCTGGGTTAGATGTTTTACTGGTTGGCGATTCTGCTTCAAATGTCATGGCTGGCCATGAAACCACTTTGCCAATTACTTTAGATCAAATGATTTATCATGCGGCCTCCGTAATTAGGGCAGTTAAACGTGCTTTTGTGGTTGTCGATCTGCCATTTGGTTCCTATCAAGGAAATTCAAAAGAAGCCTTGAATTCTGCTATTCGCATTATGAAGGAGTCTGGAGCGCATGGTGTTAAATTGGAGGGAGGCGAGGAAATTATAGAATCTGTACAGCGCATTATCACTGCCGGTATTCCTGTAATGGGCCACTTAGGGCTTACGCCTCAATCTATTTATAAATTTGGTACCTATACCGTACGTGCGAAAGAAGATGAAGAAGCAAATAAGTTGAAATCAGACGCTTTAGCTTTGCAACATGCAGGTTGCTTCGGTATTGTTTTAGAAAAAATACCGGCCGCTTTAGGGAAAGAAGTATCAGAAAGTATTCAAATTCCAACCATTGGTATTGGTGCTGGACCAGATTGTGATGGACAGGTATTGGTTGTGAATGATATGATTGGATTAACCAAAGGATTTAAGCCACGTTTTTTACGCCAGTATATCAATCTCTATGATGAAATTCTGGGTGCTGCACAATCTTATATCCGGGATGTGAAGGCAAACGATTTTCCAAACGATAAAGAGCAGTACTAGCAGATTGATGTCTCTCAATACTGCCGAATGAAGCCTTAATGTAATCGATTACCATTTAATCAGTTTAACCAATAATGCCAATTACCGACAAGGACATACTTTTTGAAGATAATCATTTAATTGCCATCAATAAGCGGGCTGGCGATATTGTACAAGTTGATGAAACTGGCGATGAGCCTTTGGATGAGCAAGTTAAAAAGTACATCGCTAAAAAATATAATAAGCCTAACGGCGCCTTTTTAGGTGTAGTACACAGATTGGATCGCCCGGTAAGTGGTGTTATTCTCTTTGCTAAAACCAGCAAAGCCTTGGAGCGGATGAATGCGGTATTTAAAAATCGTGAGGTTAAGAAAACCTATTGGGCGGTAGTTAAGAATAAGCCCGAGGTAGAGTCGGGTACACTGGTGCATTGGTTGGTTAAAAATCCTCAAAAAAACGTAGTAACCTATTATAAAACAGAAGTTCAAGGCTCGCAAAGAGCAGAACTTTCCTATCGCTTAATTGCGCAACTTGGCGATTATTATTTGATCGAGGTTGATCCGCTTACGGGCCGTTCCCATCAGATTAGGGTACAGCTATCCTCTTTGGGTTGCCCAATTGTTGGGGACAACAAATACGGCTACCCAAGAGGAAGTAGAAAGGGAAGTATTTGTTTACATGCTCGTAGATTAAGATTTGAACATCCCGTTAAAAAAGAACCCGTAAACATTTTTGCTAAATTACCAGTTGATGGCTTTTGGGAACGTTTTGAAAATCTTTAAATCCTAATTTAGTAATTACAGATTTTATTTACATTCCACGGGGTTAAACTGCAAAGCGTTTGTAAAACTCAGTTGACTGATGTTTTTAAATCTCATTTTGCCATCTGTCTCTTCAATGTCTCCAAAGCCTTCTAAGAGTTTTCCATCTTTTTTCAACCAAACTACCTGTCGAACCGATTTAGATCCTTCAGAGTTAAAGGTATAATCTGCAATAAGGGTATCGCCTTTTACAATGCCGCTTATTGTTCCATTATTCTTATCTTTTTCATAAAAATTGTAGCTCAAATCGCCAGAAATGGAATCGTTTACCTCGACCAGTTTTAAGTTTGCGGTATCACGATTTTTGATGTACTCAAAGCATTGATCCGCATTCTTTGCATGATCTACAGAGGTTGTCATTGTAGAATCGGTAGTTGTTGTCGTTTTCGTGCTGGTATTTTGGCAGGATGCAAATAATGCAGATGCCACAACTAAGGTGGAGATGATATTTTTCATTAGATTATTAAATTGATTCGCATATTTTAAGCAAAGCCCTTGCCAAGATTTCTATTCACAAAATCCTTAAAACTAGAAAGCCCCGCAAATGCGAGGCTTAACTAAACAAATAAACAAGGTTTTTACCACATATAGGTTGCTACAGCGCCTTTTTCTAAAGTGCTGGTTACGATTTTATTGTTGTATTTAATATTGAATACGGTAGCATCGTTGTTGTTGTTGCAAACGATTAAAACATTTTTTCCATCCGGCGTTTTAAAAGCAACGTTTTGTAAGTTGCTAATTACATTAGATGCGATGCGTACCGAACCTGGTTTGACAAATTTAGAAGCATGGCCAATAACATAATAGGCAACATTTCTACTCACCGCAGGGGCTACGGTAATGGCACCCAAGCAAGTGGTACATCCACCTTTATCGGTATGCGGATTATAGTTTTGATCGGCGGCTAAATTCCATTCTAAAACATTACGACTCCAATTACGGGTAGCGCCAACAATTAGGGTAGAAACATGCCATTTTAAGTCTTCTTGGAAATTACCAGGTCCACCAACCCACTGCTCGGTGAAATATACATTCTTATCTGGGTGTGCATTATGCACTTGTGTTAACGCAGAAATACTCCCTGCATATAGGTGGAATGCAGAACCATCAACATATTTCTTCGCCTCTGCATCGTTTAATATGGCTATAGGATATTCTGGCTTATCAGCATTGTGATCGTAAACAATGATTTTTGTAGCGATGCCTGCTGTTTTGAATATTGGACCCAAAGCCGTTTTAATGAAGTTTGCTTGATCCAAAGCTTCCATATACATACTTGGATTGTTACCTGGGTGGAGCGGTTCATTTTGAGGGGTAATGGCGTCTATTGTAATGCCTTCTGCCTTCATGGCCTGAATGTATTTCACGAGGTACTTCGCGTAAGTTTGATAGTATTCTGGTTTTAAGCTGCCACCAATGAAACTCTTATTCGTTTTCATCCAAGTTGGAGCTGTCCAAGGAGAGCCTAGAATTTTTATCGATGGATTTACGGCAACAATTTTTTTAAGGATTGGAATCAAATCAGCCTGCTCTTTTGCTAGTGAAAATTTAGCAAGTGCTTCATCTGTTTCTCCATCTGGTAAATCATTATAGGTAAAAGTGCTTGCACTTAAATCTGAAGCACCGATGCTTATTCTCAAATAACTTACACCTATGGCATCTTCGGCAGTTCCGAATAGCTCATTGATGAGTTTATCTTTATCTGCTGTTGGAAGTGCGTTGATTAAACTTGCGCTTCCCCCTGTTAGGGTATAACCAAATCCATCAATACTTTGGAAAGTTGTTGAGGGATCAACTTCAATAGTTGGGTTGCTGTTGCTTGTAGCTGTAAAATTAAGTGCGATGTTTTGTTTCTTCAGAAGAGCGGTTTGGTCGCCTTTTGTTAGCCAGAATCCGACTTCAGTTTTTACAGGTTCATCAGAAACTGGTGTTTGTTGGGATGTGGTACTTTTTGGGTTTTTTGTGCATGCACATGCGGCTAGTAATATGCACATTGTAGCTCCCAAGTTGTAAATAGGTTTCATAATTATAGTTTTGGTTAGGGATTTTAGGGTATCGATGCTCATTGAAAATAATAGAAATATTGCGATAGTGATGTACTCAAAATATGCTTGTTGGTTACAAGCTCTTTTGTTTTGCCAAAAGGCAATTGGTTACTGTGTGTGTTTAAACGGGTTTGATGGCGAGTGGGTTATCTCAGCAACATCAAGTTTGTTTTTGTAGGTTTTTAGCAATGCTTTAGGGATTTAATAAGGGATTGTGGATTAACCTCTTTCTTGTTTGGGTGTTCTGAATCAACAAAGAGTGATATAAGCCCGTCTTTAAAGATAAACCTCAATCTAAGAAGAAATAATCATTCCCCTTAGATTGAGGTTTAAAAAACTAACGTACGTTAGGATTTTTATCTATTTCATCTTGTGGAATAGGGAAAAGTAATTTTGCCGTGGTTACGTTGTAATTTAAGTTGGCGCCTGCGCCGTCAGTTTGGGCATTCATTACAGCAACCGCTCTATTGGTTCTTAACAAATCAAACCAGCGATGACCTTCGAAAGCCAATTCTAAGCGGCGTTCTTTTTCTATGGCTAAACGCATACTTGCCTGATCAGTAGCTGTAGTGGCACCTAAACCAACACGATTACGAATGGTATTCACAATTGTTGCTGCAGAAGACCATCCACCAGCACTTAACTCATTCAAAGCTTCCGCTTTTAAAAGCATAATATCTGCTAATCTCAAAATATAGTTATCCGATTTATCGTCAGCACGGAACTTATTGATGTACGGATAGCTAGCTTTATTCCAGTAAGAATCGCTCCAACCTTCTGAAACCACATTGTTAAATTTAATGCTTGAAGCTTTACGAATTGCATCGCCCTCATTATCAAAAGCTTTTGATAAATCGTTTGTTGGTGTATTGAATCTTTTCCATCCTGTTCCAACTAGAACACTAGGCATCCAATTTCCATGTTTTCCGCCCCAGCCATCGTATTGCATTTCCCAAATGGCTTCGCTGTTATTTTTGTGGTTAGAATCCCAAAGGAAATCATAATTTGATACCAAAGAATAACCTCCGTTGATTACAGCATCGCAATAAGTACTCACTTTGGCCCAATCTGGGGTGCTTTTTGTGGCATAAACTTTCGCTAGTAGCGCATTTGCAACACCCTTTGTCATGATTCCTTTATTAGCCGATGTAGTTTGGGCATTGGCTGCACCATATTCTAAATCACTAATAATTTGCGCATAAATGGCGTCAACACTAGCTTTTGCAGGGTAGAAATCTGCTCCTTCTGAAGGAATTTTAGTTACCAACGGAACTGAACCCCAAAGCCTTACTAAGTTAAAATACATGTAAGCTCTTAAAATGCTTGCCTCTGCTAAAATCTGATTCCTTCTATTGTTCACTTCAAGTTTTGAATCTTTAATGTTAGGCACATTAGTTAAGATTAGATTGCAGTTTTTAATATCGCTATACAATGAATTCCAATCTCTTAGAACGTTTCCATTTGTAGAGTTTACAGTAAATAAGTCGATTTGAAAGTTTGCTGGATTGTCGCCACCAGAATAAGCATTGTCTGATCGTACATCCCCATTGGTTTGATAATCCCAGATGTGGTAATCGTTATACATACCATCATATGCGCCCTGAATTAATTTTTCAGCGGCTGCAGCATCAGCAAACGCTACATCTGGTCCAACCTGAGTAATTGGAGTTTGATCTAAGAAATCTTTTTTGCAACTGCTTAGCGCCAGAGAAACAGTGCTAACCGCAATTAGTGAATATATTTTTAGTTTCATCTTTGTTTAAATTAAAATCCTACGTTAACACCAAATAAAAATGTTCTTGATTGAGGATAAGTACCATAATCGATTCCCATTGCCGGACCGTTGGCTGAATTTACGTTAACCTCTGGATCAAATCCTGTATATTTTGTAAAAGTTAATAAATTGTAGCCGGTTGCATACAGCATAAGCTTACTCATTTTTAATTTACCTAAGCTCATAGCCCCAAAGTTATACGAGAGGGTGGCTGTTTTTAAGCGTAGATAAGAACCATCTTCTACAAAACGGCTAGATGTGTAGGTATTGGTGGTATTATCTTTAATTGCTTTTGGAATGCTCGTAATTTGACCTGGAGTTGTCCAACGATTCAATACCGTTGTAGATTGATTTTTAGAATCATTCATTCCCTCAAGTTCCATTCTAGAAGCATTAAACATATCATTACCTTGAACGCCTTGGAATAAGAAATTTAAACCGAAATTTCCATAGGTGAATGTGTTATTTACGCCATAAGTAAAGCTTGGCTGTGCAGATCCAATAAATGTTCTGTCGGCTGGGGTGATGGATCCATCGCCGTTAATGTCTTGATAACTGATATTTCCTGTTTGAGGATCAACGCCATTTGAAACATAGCCATAGAAACTACCCAACGGGCGATCAGTCACTACTCTTATCGCGGCATCACGCTCATAAATTCCACCAAAATTAATTGAAGAAACGCGATCTCCAAGACTGGTTACCTTATTTCTGTTTAAAGAGAAGTTAAGGTCGGTATTCCAGGTAAATTTATCGCGGATAAAGTTTTTCGTTGACAAAACAAACTCAATACCCTTGTTTTCCATTGCACCCACATTTCTGGTAATGCTTCCAAAACCGGTTGAATTTGGAATAGGTTGTTGAATTAACAAACCATCTGTTTTCTTCAAGTAAGCATCAGCTGTAAATACAATACGACTATTAAACATCGATAAGTCTAACCCAATATTGGTTTGAGTTGTTTCTTCCCAACTTAAAGTAGGGTTAGCCAATTGTGAGAAGTTATATGATCCTTGTGTGGTAGGCGTGTACAATTCTAGGTAAGAATAGTCTCCAATACCTTCATCGTTACCAACTTTACCCCAGCTGGCTCTTAACTTTAAGTCGTTAATAGATTTCACATCTTTTAAGAAATTCTCACCTGAAATTCTCCATCCGATGGATGCCGAAGGGAAATAACCATAGCGGTTTGCAGGAGCAAAACGAGATGAACCATCCGCTCTAAAGTTCGAGCTGAATAAATATTTGCCATCATAAGCATAGGTAACACGGGCTAAATATGATCTTTTAGACCATTGTGACGCAGTTGGTAACTGAACTGGAATTGAAGTTCCACGATCCAAAAGCTGCCCACTTGTACCAATGAAATTTTGTTCATTATAACCCAAATAGTAATATTTTGATTCTTGCAAGGTCATACCACCTGTTGCAGTGAAAGCATTTTTACCCACGTTTTTGGTGTAGTTTAAGATGTTTTCATTTAACCAAACATGATCGGTACTAAAGTTTGCATTTCTTATTCCTTTCTGTGATCTACCATAATCAGTCGAGTACGGATCAAGGAAGTACGAATAGCGGCCATCGCTGTTATTTGTACTGATGCTTGATTTGAAAGAGAGTGCAGGCGTAAAGTTTATCTCTGCTGCAAAAGCGCCCAAGAAACGGAAATTTCTATTGCTATTTTTAGCAGCCATCGCATTTGCTATTGGATTTTCTGATCCACCTTTGTAAGGGTTGAAAGCATAAGTTCCGTTTGCTGCATAAATACCGATAGTTGGTGGTGTAGTTAAGGCAGATAAAATTGTTCCACCTCTTGCTACGTTTGCATTATCAGAAACATCAATCGAGTTACTTTGAGTTATAGCAGCACTTCCTGTTAATTTTAACCACTTGGTAATGCTTTGTGATCCATTAAAATGTGCAGTATATTTATCAAGTTTAGCTGGAGCAACTACTCCCTTATCTTGTTGATAACCTGTAGAAAATGAATATACTCCACCTTTAACACCCCCAGATACCGATGCTTGGTAGCTGTTTTGAGTGCCTGTTCCAAATGTTAAATCTTGCCAATCTGTATTTTCGTTGCCTAAGCCACTCACACCATAACCCAATTCACTCATCAAAGCAATGTATTGATCTCTGTTTAAAACATCTTGTTTCTGCCATAAGTTAGAAAAACCTGTAAAAGCATTAAAGGCAACCCTAATTTTGTCTGAACTTCCTTTTTTAGTTGTAATTAAAATCACACCATTGGCACCACTAGATCCATAAATTGCAGCTGCCGATGCATCTTTCAAGATAACTAGGTTTTCAATATCCGTAGGATTTAAAAAGCTCGCATCTCTTGATGTAACTCCATCAATAACATATAAGGGACTGTTCGATGCATTAATTGAAGTGTTACCACGAATTGTAATGGCCACACCTGAACCTGGTTTACCAGATTGAGAACTGATTTGAACACCAGCAGCTCTACCTTGTACCGCCTGTAATGGGTTCGTAACAGGTTGGTTTTCTAAATCTTTTGAGGAAATAGAAACCACAGCAGTGGTTAAATCTTTCTTGGTTGTTGTACCGTAACCAATTACCAAAACTTCATTCAGTTGTTGATTGTCGTCAGATAGGGTTACGTTAATGGTTGTGCGATTATTTACAACTTCCTCAATGGCCTTAAAACCGATGAACGAAAATTCTAATGTCGCGTTTTGTGGTGCACTAATGGTGTAGGTACCATTATCTGCAGTAGAAGCTCCTTGGTTAGATCCTTTTACTTTAACGGAAACGCCAGGTAGTGGCAGACCCTTCTGATCTTTTACTTGGCCCTTTACAGTGATATTCTGTGCCCAACTCAAAGAGATTCCGCATAGAATACACACCATAAGTAATGTAAACTTTTTTCTCATAATTTTTTGCTCTTATTAAAATAATATGAGGTAAAGTTAACACCGATTTAATGTAAATAGCAAGCTTTTTAAATAAAAAATCCGATGTAACTTGTTGATAATAAGTGTTTTGTACGAAAATTAATACGCTTTAATACCGTAAATGTTTTTTGCCCTTTAGGCTTGATTATCAGTGTTTAAGCACTGCAATGAAGATGCACTGCGGACTGAGTTTGATACGCTTAAATACCTATTGATTTTTTTGATAAAAAAGGTGTTTTAATGCTTTTTTAGACACTAAAAATTGTGATATTATTCTATCACAAGTTGGCTCCAGCCATTTTTTGCAGATTTTTTCAGCGTTTTCTTCCGATCTTCCATCACCTTTTTTATGCGGGCGCCAAAAGTCCAGCAGGTGCTTTGCCTAATGGATAATAGTTCTGATAGTTTATGAGAAGAGATTTTTCCCTTTGTAGAGTAGATTAGGAAAATCATATAGAAAGCTTTATTAATGGGAATCCTCATATTATGAAAAATGGTATAGGTAGTAACCGATTCTTCATAGCCACATTTACTGCATCTGCGACTGTATAAGATATGGCCGTTAAAATAATGATCATTATTGCACTTCTTACAGTGATAACCTTTAGCCCATTTTAAATCTGCCAAAAATTGGTAACAACTTTCTTTGTCGGGATAAATTTTGCTAAACTCCTCGAAATCAACTTCAGTATTCATTACACGATCGCGAGTTACTTTCTCTACATTGGTTTGAAGTTCAATGTTATCATGTTCAAGCAATACATTCATTCTCGAAATTTCTTCAGCTTGTTGTTGCAATAGCAAGTTTGCCTCCTCTAAAGCTTGATTTTTACTTTCAATAATTAAGGATTTGTGGTAAACTTCGCGTGTGCGTTCCTCAACTTTGCTCTCCAACTCTCGGTTAATGGTATCTTTCAGCTTGGCATTAAGGGCCATTTGCCTGATGATTTTTTGCTGTGCTTTGTCTTTCTTTACTTTCAAAATCCGCACCTTATCGCCAATCGCAAATGATAAAAATACCATTTCCAAAACGAAGCAAAAGCTTAAGCTATAATAGCTAATTGCACCAAAATTTAGCCAGCCAATGCCGAGCATAATTAAGAACTTCAATGTAAAGCCAGCAAATAGGAAACTATAGCCCAACACAAAGAATCGGGCGGGCTGATAACCGTTTTTGTAGATGTAAATCCCTGTAAAAAAGGCAACCGATAATGGCACGGCTTCAATAAATTTGTAACTGAATAAAGTTTGATCAAATAAATAGCAGTAAACAAAAAATATTAAGCGGATGGTAATCACGCCAATAATCAATTGGTTTAATTTGGGTGCCTTAGCTTTAACATAAAGCAGTTCTCTAGTAAAAAGGAGGGCGAAAATGCTGGTTGCACAGAGCGCAAATGCATAGGCAACTTGATTCCAGCCGGGTGCATTTGGCCAAAGGTATTGGTAGGCAATACCATCAGTACTCATTTCAAAAAAACCTACACTCAAGTTGTAAAGCACATAATATAGGTATTGCTTTTGCCTAATGGCGATAAACATAATCAGATTGTAGAAGCTGAAAACGAGGATCATCCCATAAAAAATACCAAAATAAAAATACTCATCTAATGCATAAGAGATAAACCATTCTGCGGTTCTCAAAACAATAATCACATCAGATATCTGCGAAGATTTGATTTTGAAATAATAAATCTGTGCAGCGTTGCCCTTATTTTCTATTGGGATCTCAAAGTTTTTATGATGGATTAAGCGCTTGCTAAATGCATTTGCATCCCCCAGTTCCTCAATTTTATAGCTATTATCGCCTTGCGGAATGTATGCGGTAATGTGGTCTATCGTTTGATCAAAAAACTCCAGAATAAAAGGTTTTTTAGCGATTTCGTTTTTCTTTATCTTGATTCGAAACCAATAGGTTTTGCCGAGTTCTTTGGTTTGTGGTGTGCTCGATTTGCTTGCCTTGAACTTACGATCGAAATTTCCACTTTTAACATCGTTGAAAGACATGCTGCCCTTAGCATCTTCTAAAACCTCAATTTGTTTAAAGGTAAATATGCGCTGAGGAACTGAATCTTGAATTTCAACCGTTTGCTGAGCTTTGAGGCCAGAGATTGAGCAAGTTAAAAGTACTACTACAAGCAGAAATACGTTTTTTATATAAGATGGAATCAACATCAATAGCAAAGGTACAAAAATGTATGAATTTGATAATTATCAAATAACCGCGGGATTTCTGCTTAAAAAACTAACGAAATACTCGTTCCCTTTCCTTCTTCAGATTTGATCTGGATGTCGATTTTATGAAATTTGGCGATACTTTGTACAATGGCTAAACCCAAGCCAAAACCGTTTTCATCTGTATTTCCACGTTTGAAACGGTCAAAGGCATCCTCCACTAAAGCCGCACTCATGCCCAAACCTGTATCGATGATGGTTAAAACATAGTTTTGATGATCTTTTTTGCCAATGATTGATAATGTTCCGCCATTAATATTGTACTTAATAGCGTTGTTGATGATGTTGATAAGTAAGGTATGAATTAGGGCCTTATTACCCGTAAATTTAAAATCCTCATCTAAATTTAAATTGTAGGCGATTTTTTTATCCGAAATTCTATCTTCTAAATCCTCGTAAATATCTATCAGTTCTTGCTTTAAGTCAATCTCTTCAGTTTTTAAGTATTGATTGTTTTCGACTTTGGAGATCAGTAACAAGCTGTTTATGATTACTTTTAGACGATTTAAAGTTTTTAATGACGCGTAAATTTTAGTTTCATGTTCAAGGGGAATCTCTGGCGTACTGAGCATGTTTTCGAAACGTGTACTCAATATCGAAATCGGTGTGAGCAACTCGTGCGAAACGTTAGCGATGAACTGCTTCTCCAAGGCAAAAAGCGTATTAATTTTACGCATTAAGGAATTTACACTATTGTCTAAAATTTTGAAATCATCGGTATTTGTGGGTATATTCTCGTAATTATAATGTGTTGGATCATCAACCCGATTGATTTTCTTATCGATTATTAAGTAAAAGGGTTTGAGCAGAAAATTAGAAAAGGCATAATCGGTTATTAATGTAATCAGCAAGGCCCCCACGAGCACAACCAACATATAAAATCGAATCACATTCTTAATGGATTCCAAGGTCGTCATGGTTTCTCCAATTTCTAAATTGTACCAATTGGTGTGGTATAAAAATTTATAGTTTAAGATTCGGTAAACCTCTACATCACCTTCAATTTCTCGTTTCTCTGAATATATTTGGGCAACAGAATCTTTTTGATTGTCTGGAATGTCAGTTAATACAATGAATTCTTCCTTCAGGATATTATAATCGGTAAAAGATTGCTGATTGTTTAACAAACTGTCAATTTCGTCATCATTTAAATGTTCGATGATTTTATTTTTCTTTTTTAAAAGCCTATTATCGAGTTGGTTGTAGGCCAGTTTGTCTAGCGAGAACAGGATAATAGCGCCCAACACCACGATAATGGCGATTTTTGTAATGGCGTTATACAAGGAAAATTTAACCTGTAACTTCATTTTGTTAGTGGATAACAATTAAACCAAAAACATTAGTAATTTATTCTGTAACCAATGCTTCTCACGGTTTCAAACCAATCGATTGGTGTAATTGCAGCCAATTTTTTTCTTAGATTTTTAACATGCACATCAACAAAATTAGAATCTGAATTTACTTCTAAAATATCGCCCCATACGTGTTCAGTCAAACTCATTCTGGAAACCACGCGATTTTTATTCAGTACGAGGTAGTTGAAAATTTCAAATTCTTTTTTTGTAAGGTTTAATCTTTCTTCGCCAAATGAAACGGTTCTGTTTTGGATGTTCAGCAAGAAATCGTGAATGTTGATCTCATTTTTTTCTAGTTTATGTTTCCTTCTGGTAATGGCATGCATCCGGGCGAGCAATTCATTTAAAGAAAAGGGTTTGGGCAGGTAATCATCTGCGCCTTCATCCAAGCCCTTAATTCGATCATCAACGGCACTTCTGGCTGTCAAGATAATCACGGCATCATCACGATCTTTTATGGCTTTAAGTTGTTTTAATACATCAAATCCATCACCGTCAGGCAATCCTAAATCCAATAAAATAAAATCGTAGTTGTTTACAAAAATCTTTTCCTCAGCTGAGGCTTTTTTCCAGGCATGTTCTACTATGAATCCTTCATTGCTTAAGAATTCATCCATCTCCAAGGCCAAGCTTTTTTCATCCTCAACGATTAGTACATTCATTTTAGTTGTTGGTTGTTAGGTATTTTGTTGGGTGTATATAGTATCGAGTATTTGGTATCAAGTAGCAGGTATTTAGTATCAAGTAACAGGTATCAAGTATCTAGTAGCAGGTATTTAGTATCAAGTAACAGGTATCAAGTATCTAGTAGCAGGTATTTAGTATCGAGTAACAGGTATCAAGTATTCAGTAGCGGGTATCATAAAGTGGTTTTCGGGATTGAGTGAAATTGATTTGGGCTTTATTTTAGGCTTCAACCTTTTGCTCAAGAACGAAGTTAATATTTTTTAGGATGATTGAACATGCTTCTTCTATTTCTTCTTTGGTGATGATTAGGGGAGGGGCAATGCGCATAGAATTGCTGCAATGCAGAAACCAGTCTGATAAAAGGCCATCTAAAATACAGGCATCGATAATTTTTTTATTGGTTTCAAAGCTATCAAATTCAACAGCAAGCATTAAGCCTTTACCTCTAATCTCTTTAATTGCAGGGTGTTTTAACAAAGTTTTAAATAGCAAGCCCTTTTCTTCTACCTCATCAACGATTTTCTGATTGACCAAGGTATTTAAGGTTGCCAAGCCTGCTGCGCAGCACACTGGATGTCCACCAAAGGTTGTCATGTGGCCCAATATAGGCGTGTGCGATAAAACCGACATTATTTCCAACGAACTGATAAAAGCTCCAATCGGCATACCACCACCCATTCCTTTAGCCAAAAGTAAAACATCAGGCACAATACCATAGTGTTCAAAGGCAAACATTTTGCCACTTCTACCAAAACCAGATTGAATTTCATCAAAAATAAGCAAGGTTCCAGTGGCGTTGCATTTAGCTCTTAAAGCCTGCATATAGTCCAAATCAGCAACTCTAACGCCAGATTCGCCTTGTATGGGTTCGATAAAAACGGCGGCAATTTCTGGGGTAATTTTTTCTAAATCGGATATTTTATTGTGTTCGATAAAGCTAACATGAGGCAGGAATGGCCCATAACCCGCTGAATAATAGTCGCTTTCCATTAAGCTCTCTGCACCATGTGTACTGCCATGGTAGGCGTTTTTGCAGGCAATAAAGCCTTTCCTACCGGTGTATCGTTTGGCTAACTTCATGGCGCCTTCTACAGCTTCCGTTCCTGAATTTAAAAAATAAGTACAACTCAGGCTCTCGGGCAAGATATCGGCTAAGGCCTTGGCAAAATTAACCTGTGGACTTTGTACATATTCTCCATAAACCATTAGGTG
Source organism: Pedobacter yonginensis (assembly GCF_003173595.1). Lineage (GTDB taxonomy): Bacteria > Bacteroidota > Bacteroidia > Sphingobacteriales > Sphingobacteriaceae > Pedobacter > Pedobacter yonginense. The sequence continues at coordinate 82,191 of NZ_QGNZ01000003.1, read as the reverse complement.
CATGTAGGTTTCTGCCTGCTCTTGTATGGCTTTTACGACCGCTGGATGGCAATGGCCAACGTTACTTACGCCAATGCCAGCAATCAAATCAATATGCTTTTTGCCTAACGAATCGTAAATATATATGCCTTTTGCACGAACAAATTCTAGCAATAGCGGTTCGGTAGAGGTTTGTGCATTGTGTTGTAAAAATAACTGACGTTGTGTTAGCATAATGCAAAAATACGGAAATGTATTTTTTATCGCCTAGTTTTTCTGTAGGCCTTTTAGAAAATGACTTTCATAAAACGCCCCCCATCTTTTGTACAAAAAGTTACTTTCATTCATTCTTTGCAATCAAAAATAGGTTGTCTAGATCAAAAAAAAAAGGTCTATGATTTTCTAATTTCATAGACCTTTATTATAGAAAATGTGTGTTTTATTTTATTTCGGACCGCCTCTATATCGGTTAAGTAATTCCCTTTTAAATGCTTCTTGAGCTCTAAAATATTTTCCTACGATTTTAATTGGTAAGGAAGATTTGAATTTGTTGTAGTATTTTTTTTCCAGATTTAAGTCTCTCTGTCTGAAATCCAGTTCGCTCGTAATCAAACTTTGAACTTGCGCATCACTTAAATTATCAATTTCGGTCGTTTTCCTAAAGGAGATCATTTTTTGCATCCGCTCTTTACGTAAAGCCAACTGTTCGCGTTGCATCTCGTTGTAAATTGGCCAAAAAATCTTGGCTTCATCTGGCGATAAATCAAGCTTTTGGGTGAAATAGGCAATTTTTAGCGATTCTATTTCCTCTCCCTTTTGGCGTTGTGCCAAAAGCATAGTAGGTAATAGGAGTAATATCGTGGCGAAAAATAAATTCTTCATTTTAGTTAATTATTTAATTCCTGAGTTAAATCGCTCGAAGAGTAGTTGTTCAGGATGTAGTTTTCCATATCTGTATCTGACTCAGATTTGGTATTGGTTACCGATGATTTAACGTTTTGTGATTCGATGTGCTCAATAATGGTATGCTCATCAATATCGTACAACATTTGTTCTGCATAAACATCTGCCGATTGCGTAGGAAGGGTTTCAGCAGTTGTACTGTTCTGATAGAAATATAAACCGAAAGAGGCAACTAATAAAAAGCAGGCAGCGCTTGCGTACTTGAAAAAGCTTTTCCTCCACATCGGGATAATTTTCGCTTCTTTCTTTACCTCAGATGCTTCAATTTTACCTGCAATTCTACTTTGTAAGGTATCAAAGTAGTTTTCTGGTACGGCAAAAGCATTTTCGGCTTTAGCGATTTGACTGATTGCTACATGTGTGGTAATGCGTTCCGTTAATTCTTCAAAATAATTTTGAGGAACTTCAAAACTATTGTCTTTTGTTTTTTGCTTTATTCCATCAATAAAAATGGAAGAAAAAATAGCCTCGTCACAATTTTCGAAATACCCATCAGGAACGGAGAATGGATTTCCGTTACGCATGGCCGCTAAGGTCGGCGCTTCATTCATCCAATCGTTATTTTCTATATTTTCGTTCATCACAGATATATGATACAATTAAGATCAAAAGGTTTAATAGTCTATTTCATCATTTGTTATAATTGCTTCGATTTTTTTCGCAGCGATGTGAAATGATGCCTTTAAAGCACCTACAGAGGTTCCGAGCACTTCAGATATTTCTTCATATTTCATATCATCAAAATACTTCATATTGAAAATAATTCTTTGTTTTTCGGGGAGGGTTAGAATTGCCTTTTGTAGCTTGAGCTCCAATTTATCTCCATTAAAGTAAGATGAAGCCACTAGGTTATCGGCCAATTCTGAAGAAACTTCATCAAGTGGCGTATTGTTGCGTTGCTTTTGCTTGTTTAGGAAGGTAATGGATTCGTTCGTAGCGATTCTGTAAATCCAAGTATATAGTTGAGAGTCACTTCTAAATTTGTCTAGATTTTTCCAAACCTTAACAAAAACCTCTTGAAGCAGATCATCACAGTCATCATGGTTTAGAACCAACCGGCGAATATGCCAATATATTTTTTGCTGATACTTTTTTAAAAGCAAGTTGAAAGCTTCATTTCGAGTTTTCTCGGCAGCAAAAAGGGCAAGAATTTCCGAATCTTCAACTTGTTTCATTGCTTATTTAGATGTGAGATATGAAATATGAAATATGAGATATGAGATATGAGATATGAGATATGAGATGTGAGACATGAGATGTGAAATTTGAGCCAGGCGACGGAAGACCTAAGATATTAGATATAAGTCAGAGGACGGAAGTCGGAAGAAGCTAGATGTAAGAGGGGGTTTTAATAACCTTGTTGTAAAGTCACCAATTTCTAATCTCCCGACGTCTCACTTAAGTCTCCTGATTTCTAACCCCCGACTAAATTCTTCTGACTTCCGTTTCGCTTTTCAAGTCTTTTTTCTATTTTTTTCTACCAATTACTTTTTGAACCGCTTCAACAATATTAACTGCATCTAAGCCGTATTTTGCCATTAACTGATCTGGTGTTCCGCTTTCTCCAAAAGTATCGTTAGTGGCAACAAACTCTTGTGGAGTTGGCAATTCTGTAGTTAATAAACGTGCTACACTTTCTCCCAAACCACCAAACTTGTTGTGCTCTTCGCAAGTTACAACGCAACCAGTTTTCTTTACTGATTTTAAGATGGCTTCATCATCCAAAGGTTTAATGGTGTGGATATTTATAATTTCCGCATCAATGCCCAATTCTGCTAGTTTTTCTCCCGCTTCTATTGCTTTCCAAACCATGTGGCCGGTTGCAATAATGGTTACATCAGTACCTTCGTTAACCATCCAAGCTTTTCCAATCTCAAATTTTTGATCAGGATCGGTAAATACAGGAATCACCGGGCGACCAAAACGCAGGTAAACTGGTCCTTCATATTCTGCAATGGCCAATGTAGCCGCTTTAGTTTGGTTGTAATCGCAAGGATTTATCACCACCATACCAGGCAACATTTTCATTAAGCCTATATCTTCTAAAATTTGGTGTGTTGCACCATCTTCTCCTAAAGTTAAGCCAGCATGCGATGCACAGATTTTAACGTTTTTATTTGAATAGGCAACAGACTGACGGATTTGATCGTAAACACGACCAGTAGAAAAGTTTGCGAATGTTCCGGTAAAAGGAATTTTGCCACCAATGGTCATACCTGCTGCAATACCGATCATGTTTGCTTCTGCAATACCAACTTGGGTAAAGCGCTCAGGAAAATCTTTAATAAAAGCATCCATTTTTAGCGATCCAACTAAATCGGCACATAAGGCAACAACATTTTCGTTTTTCTTACCAGCCTCATGCAAGCCAGCGCCAAAACCCGAACGTGTATCTTTTTTTTCTGTGTATGTATATTTTTTCATTTTGTTTTAGATATTAAATATGGGATTTTAGGGCCAAGATTGAGCGCCAATGTGTCTCAAATCTCATACTATCGTCTCCAAGCTAGTTTATTATCAGGATTTTATCGTTTTTTGATGTGAGATTTTCGAATTGAGATTGAGCGATGAATCATTAACAATCACAGATCTATCCTCTCCAATCTAGTTTAATAGTCTCCCAAGGTTTCTGGTAATTGCGCTAAGGCTGTTGCCAATTGCTCATCATTTGGAGCAGTACCATGCCATTTGTGCGAACCCATCATATAATCTACACCAGCACCCATTTGCGTGCTCATTAAATTTAAAATAGGTTTTCCTTTGCCAGTTAATGTTTTAGCGTAGTGTAAACCTTCTACTATCGATTGCATATCGTTACCATCGGTATTGATTACATGCCATCCAAAAGCTTCAAATTTAGCCTGCAAGCTATCTAAAGAAAGTACTTTTTTCGTTGGTCCATCAATTTGTTGGCCGTTATAATCTACACTGCAAATTAAACGATCCATTTCGTGGAAAGGTGCGAACATGGCCGCTTCCCAATTTTGGCCTTCTTGTAATTCTCCATCACCATGTAAGGTAAATACGTAAGAATTATCACCGTTTAATCTTTTAGTTAATGCAGCACCTATAGCTACCGACATACCCTGACCCAACGAGCCAGATGCAATGCGTATCCCTGGTAAATGTTCGTGTGTAGTTGGGTGGCCTTGCAATCTAGAATCTAACTTACGGAAAGTTGCCAATTCACTTTTATCAAAATAACCTGCATGTGCAAGCGTACTATACCAAACTGGAGAAATATGTCCGTTAGAAAGGAAAAACAAGTCTTCACCAACACCGTCCATGGTAAATTCCTTTTTGTGGTTTAACACCTCAAAATATAAGGCAGTAAAAAAATCGGCACAGCCGAGTGATCCACCTGGGTGGCCTGATTGACATCCGTGAACCATTCTTACGATATCTCGTCTAATTTGCGAAGCGATATCTTCTAGCTCTTTAATTGTATGTTTCATTAAAATAAGAGGTTGTTGTTACATAGCAAAGGTAATATTTTACCCGCTATATCATAATTAGTTATTGATTAAATCGAGTACCTGTTGTGTAGCGTTTTTAGTGTCAACTTTATTGATAATGTGCGCAATTTTGCCATCACCATCAATAATAAAAGTGGTGCGTACGGTGCCCATATATTTTTTGCCATACATGTTTTTTTCTGCCCACACACCGTAGTCGTTAACAATTTTTTGGTCTGTATCAGCCAGCAAAGTGAAAGGTAAACTGTGTTTGGTTACAAATTTTTGATGAGATTTTTCATCGTCAACACTTACGCCCAAAACCACAATTCCCTGAGCCGTTAAGCCTTGGTAATTATCTCTAAAATCGCAAGCTTCGGCGGTACAACCTGGGGTATCATCTTTTGGATAGAAATAAAGCACAACTGTTTTGCCCTTATAATCGCTTAGCGAAACCTCGCTGCCGTTTTGGTCTTTTGATGTTATTGCAGGTGCAAGGTCACCTTCTTTTAACGTTGCCATATTTATAATTGAATTTTAATAAATGAATCGTTTTGATCAATTGATTTTGCAATTTAAACAGATTAAATCGTTATTATGTTCCACCCTTAATAAAATATGACTTTAACCTGCGGTGAAGCAAGGATAATCTTTTAAAAGCATTTTGAAAAGCAATTTCAGCATTTCAATTTAGCGGTAGTCCCGTTTTTTGCTCATACCTGCCCACCGCAGGCAGGCACATGCAGGCCTTAAGCACGTTCCGGTATCCGCGTCAGCCGGGTTTAAACGGCAAAAACAACCAAATTATTTAAAGAAAGCTATGCTATACTTTCGGGTATTTTCTTTCATATCCATCACAACAATTTCCAGTTCATGTTTGCCTTTACTTGTTCGCTCATCAAAACTATGCCACAGCGTTGCCGATTTCGCATCAAACTCCATTAAAATCCACTTGCCATCTAAATAGCCATTAAAGCTTTTTATGCCGGAAAGGTTATCGCTTATTTTAAAAGTCATTTTTGATAATCCAGCCATGCTTTTGCCAGGCGTAATGTTAACAGGAATTACTCTGGGCGCGATGGTATCCAAAGCGATGTAGAAAGTTCCGAAATTTTTTGGCGTTGCTTTTACATATCCATTATCAAAATAGCCACCTTGCGAGCTCCCATTAGCATTCACAATTAACGCTTTGCTTCTCGAGTTTTCCGGAATTTGATCTGCCTTAATCCACAAGTCGAACCCGGTATGAAGTGGCGTAGAACGATTGTGTATTTGATGCATTGCCGACCAAGCGTTTCCTGCAGGTTTAGGTAGTTTTTTATAAGTGAAGGTTAAGTCGCTATAAAGTGTACCCTTTGAGAAGATTACTTTCAAATCGTCTTGATTAAATTCGTTAACCTTATTGTATGGGAAAATTATCCCAGCGGGAACGCTAGGCAATAGGTTGGGCGCAGAGCCAGCATTTACTGTAAAAGGCAGTACAGCAGAATTTCCTTTTGAATCTGTTACAATATAACGAAGTTGATGTGGAACACCATCATTGAAATTAATGCGTCCGCTGTTTACCAAACTGCTGTATATTTTTAAAGGGTTTCCAGGCTCTACAAAACTTTTTTGAATGCTTCTTTTGGTATTTAAATATGTTGGGTAATCGATATGGGAGTTTATCGCCTTGCTGTCCTCAAAAGCAAAGCGTTCAAGTGCAGAGGTATAAACCGTTTTCCCATCAACTTCTAACTCAATAGAATACACGCCATTTATACCCGACATGCCGTTGTGCCGATCCGTTGTTACAATTCCAAAACCAACTTCGCCAGTTAGGCTAATTGGAGCAGTAGCTTTGTAGGTACCATTTGCACCTGCAATGGCAATGGCTTGCTTTGGCGTATTCTCATTAAAAGGCTTTCCGTTCAATCGGTAAACATATAAACCATGGATAGCCGGGGGGATATTATCAGGAATAATAATTCCAAAAAATTGTGGGTTTACGGTTTCTTCTGTTTTTGTATCTCTAATTTCGAAGTGCAAGTGGGGGCCTCCAGAACTGCCTCTATTTCCAGACCAGGCAATAACTTCGCCCTTACGTACCGGAATTAAAGTCTCATTCGGGAACTCATCGATCTCAAAAGATTTTTTCTCGTATTCTAAGCTTTTTACAATAGCTGCTATTTTAGGTGCAAAACGTTGTAAATGACCATAAACGGTAGTAAAACCATTTGGATGATTGATGTACAGTGCTTGTCCGAAGCCACTGTTTTGAACCCTTAACCTGGAAATGTAACCATCAGCTACAGCATACACGGGGTAACCTTCCCGTTGGTTGGTTCTAAAATCAATACCAGAATGGAAATGATTGCCCCTTATTTCGCCAAACGAACCTGCAAGTGCAGGTGGTGTAATGTCTAAGGGTTGCCTAAAATCGGTAATCGGATATCTATTATTGCTGAAAATTTTTTGTGCTTGGACTAAATTAGAAGTAAGAAGAAAAGTAAATAAAAGCGAAAGGTTAAGTGTTTTTTTTATCGGATTGTTAATCATGCTTTACTTTACATCAAAATTTAAAAGTTGTTTACCTTCTAGCCATGCTTCTAATTTGTCACCTTTATTGGTTTTGCCAACGCCTTCTGGTGTACCGGTAAAAATTAAATCGCCTTTTTTTAAGGTAATATATTGCGAAACAAAGCTGATAATCTTGTCGAACGAGAACAACAAATCTTTAGTATATCCATTTTGACGGGTTTCGCCATTTACCTTCAATTCAAAATTCAGGTTATACAAATCTTCGAAATCACTTTTAGGTAAAAATGTACTGATGGGGGCAGAATTGTCAAATGCTTTGGCTAGCTCCCAAGGTAAACCCTTTTCTTTGTGCCTACTTTGAATGTCTCTGGCTGTAAAATCAATGCCTAAACCGATTTCATCATAGTAATTAGGCGCGAATTTTTCGGCGATATGCTTGCCTTCCTTGCAAATTTTCAATACCACCTCCAACTCGTAATGAACATCATCAGAAAAATCGGGCAAATAGAAAGGCTTATTATCTTTTAAAACAGCCGTATCGGGTTTTAAGAATATAACTGGCGTGGTTGGAACGGGATTGTTTAGTTCTTTGGCATGCTCTGCATAATTGCGGCCAATAGCAATGATTTTCATATCTAAATAAGGTTTGAGAAAATAGGAGGGACATTCAAAAAATCCCAATTATTCAAAAATAGAAAAGAAAATGATGTTATAAAACAGATATGCGTTTTACTTGACTTTCTGAGCCTGACACAACTCTTAAAAAGTAGATACCTGCATTTAACCTACTAGGTAGTGCAAAGGTTTTGGTTTGTTCGCCAGCATTTAACCGCTCGTTAGAAAGCGTTACCACTTCATTTCCGAGTAAATCAATGATTTTGATTGTGGTTTGAGTACCATCTTTTGCGATGGATAAGATTATATTCAACTGATCTTCTACCGGATTAGGATAGATTTTAACGATTGTTAGAAGTTTATCTTTTGAAGTAGAGAGGCTTGTAGATTTCGATGTTCCGGAGTAAGTATTGAACATGCTAGAACCTCCGAATGTATTGTAAAGTGGTTTATAAGGCTGGATGTTGGCTTTAATTTCGGGTATTCTGCTTACCTTTTTCGTTTTATTTTTAAAGCTAACCCTAATACTATCAGGTTGTTGAGCCAAAGAACTAAGACTGCATAGCAAAACAATGCACATTGTGTACATTATTTTGGAGAGGAGCATTATCTTAGTGTAGAGTTTCATCAAATTGGTATTACAAATGTATTAATTTTAAACAAAGAAATTAAAAGATTTTATACAAAAGCTATATTTTAACACATTTTAACAATAATAATTGTTTTTATCATCTATAAAAATACTCAATAATTTGGTTGTTAAATTGTTATAGTTAGTTTACTTTTGCCGCACTAAAAATATCAACGAAGTGTCAAATCATAAAAATGTCAACGCATTAACCGCCGGCGGAGTTCTAATTAGTTTGGGAATCGTGTTCGGTGATATTGGTACATCACCCCTATACACCCTAAATGCAATCTTTACAACCATTTTGGGTGGTAAACAAGATATAAATCCAACAAACGTGCTCGGAGTGCTTTCCTGTATCATCTGGACGCTTACTTTACAAACCACCATTAAGTACGTTATCATTACATTAAGAGCTGATAACAAAGGTGAGGGTGGGATTTTTTCTTTATTTTCTTTGGTTCGTAAAAAGGCCAAGTGGTTGGTAGTGCCCGCGGTTGTGGGTGGTTGCGCCTTGCTTGCCGACGGGATTATAACCCCAAGTATCACCGTAACTTCGGCAATCGAGGGATTAACCAATAAATTTGATGTTCCGGTTATACCGATTGTATTGTCTATCTTAACCTTATTGTTTATCATTCAGCAATTCGGAACAAACCTAGTGGGCAAGCTATTTGGCCCGGTTATGTTTGTTTGGTTTGCAGTTTTGGGTGTTCTCGGTTTGTCTTTCATTGTTAAAGACCTTAGTATTTTAAAGGCCTTTAATCCTTATTATGCCATTCACCTATTGGTTACCAATAAGTTAGCCTTTGTAATTCTAGGTGGCGTATTCTTATGTACAACGGGTGCCGAGGCATTATATTCCGATTTAGGTCATTGCGGTAGAAATAACATTCGCATCAGTTGGATTTTTGTTAAGCTTACCTTGATTTTGAATTACCTGGGTCAAGGCGTTTGGATTTTACAAAATGCAAGTTCTTATCGTCCGGGCGCTACAATGAATCCATTTTTTGAGATTGTTCCTGGGCAGTTTCAAGTGGCGATGGTAATCTTGGCCACAATGGCCGCGATTATTGCGAGCCAAGCTTTGATAAGTGGTTCGTTTACTTTAATCGCCGAGGCCGTTCGTTTAAATCTTTGGCCAAAAATTAAGATTGTTTATCCATCGGTTTCAAAAGGACAGTTATATGTTCCCTCAATCAATTGGATGCTTTGGATAGGTTGTTGCGGCATTGTGTTGCTGTTCGAAAAGGCAGAAAAAATGGATGCTGCTTATGGTTTGTCCATTACCATTGCAATGCTAATGACCACTATTTTGGTTAGTTTTTACCTTAGAAGTAAACGTTTCCCTAAGGGATTGATTTTTACCTTCTTTTTTACTTATGTAATTATTGAGGGTACTTTTTTAATCAGTAATTTAACCAAATTCTTACACGGTGGTTGGGTAACGGTATTAATTGGTTCCTTATTATTCACCATTATGTGGAGTTGGTTCGTAGCCAGAAAGATTAAAAACCGCTTCGTAAAATACGTAGAAATAGAAGATTATTATCAAATCTTAACAGAGCTTAGCAGCGATGAATCTGTTCCGAAATATTCCTCTCAGCTGGTGTATTTAACCAGTGCAAACTTTAAAACAGAAATCGAATCCAAAATCATTTATTCCATCATTCAAAAAGAGCCTAAACGTGCGGATGTGTATTGGTTAGTGCATGTTGATGTAATGGACGAGCCTTATACATTAGATTATAAAGTCGAATTCCTGATTCCGGGTAAATTAATCCGAATCGATTTTAGATTGGGTTTCAGGGTAGAGCAACGTGTTAACTTACTCTATCGTAAAGTGGTAGAGGAGTTGGTTAAAAATGGCGAAATTGACATTACGAGTCAATATACCTCCTTAAACAAACATAAAATTGCCGGCGATTTCCGCTTTGTGATTCTAGAAAAGCATTTATCTAAGTTTACTAAGCTTTCTTTCTACGAAAGAACCATTATGGATTACTACTTCATTTTGAAGAAACTGAGTTTATCTGAAGAACGAAGTTTTGGTTTGGATAGCAGCTACGTAGATGTAGAAAAGGTGCCTTTGATTTTTGTTACGCCAGATGATATTGAATTGCACAGGTTGCCTGTATAACGGATGAGAAGAACTGTAATAATCTTTGCGATTTGCCTTTTCCTGGTCGGTCCTGTTGCTAAAATTTCACATTGGCAGAACGAAGATCGATATATACTTGCTTCAGGTATCGGTTTACTATTGGTAACAGCTATGGCTTTTGTTAAACTGAACAAGAATAAAACAGATTAAAATCAATTAAGATGCTGAAATAATTTCAGCAGCAAGGAGGCGTCTTTAAGATGTTTGTATGGCGGGATTGACGGGGCCTGTATCATAATTCAATTTTCGTTTGAGTTCGCCAAAATAATATTCTGCAACAAATAGCTCAATTGATTTTAAATTCAAATTTGCGCGTGAATTTCGCATCGCTACTTTTGTGTCCTATGTGGTTCAAAATAAAATTTTGTCTGCCACACTCAATTTGGCTTACGATACAACTACAATAGCTACCTTGAGGGTTGGCTTAACGAACCTAACTTTAACAGGTCATCATTAATCGGCCTGTACTTGAGCCAGTTTGCTATGTTTGTAGCCATAAGCGAAATAAACTACCAAACCGATTATCAGCCAAATTCCAAAACCAATCCAATTCGAGATACCAAGTTCGCACATCATATACAAACAACTTATCAAGCCTAAAACTGGAATTAACGATAAATTTTTAGTGATGCAATAGTAAGTGATTATGATGCAGATGATTAAGAAAATCCACATTGGTATTTTGTGTTTAAATAAGCCCCAGCCGCTTTCATATTTTTTATCTACAGAAACTTTTGATGCAGAGATAAACTGCTCGTAGCGGTCGCCTGGCAAAGCACTTAGGTAAGATTCGGCATCAACTTTATCCGTTAAGATTAATTGAGGTGCCGCATTTTTAATAATTTCTTCTTTCACAATTCTTAATTCATCACCACTTAAAGAGGTTACAAAGCTTACGGTTTGGATGGTTTTTGGAGAGTTGAACAGAAATGCTTTTGTTTCTTTACCGAATTTGGTAAACGCAAAGGCTATTGTGGCAACAAAAACAACTGGTATAATGTATTTACTATTTACGTAAGGAATTTTGAATTTGCCACGTTGTACATCTGGTCTATTTTGAAGCACCAGTACGCCGGCGCAAACCAATACAAATGCAAACAAGGTACCGATGGAACAAAGATCTGTAACGATGGTTAAATTCATAAATAAAGAAGGAACTGCAACCACAAAACCCACAACTACTGTAGCGAAAGACGGCGTTTTATATTTTGGGTGAATTCTTGAAAAAGCTTTAGGCAATAAGCCATCTCTGCTCATGCTCATCCATATTCTAGGTTGCCCCATTTGAAATACCAGAAGCACACTGGCCATAGCAAACACTGCACTAACGGCAATAATTCCACTCATTAATTTTAAATCAATCTGATCGAAAACAAATGCCAATGGATCGCCAACAGCTAAGGTATCCGATTTAACGATTCCGGTTAATACTAAAGCGATAGCCACGTACAAAATGGTACAAATGATAATGGCCCACATCATACCACGTGGTAAATCTCTTTGTGGATTCTTGCATTCTTCTGCTGTGGTAGAAATGGCATCGAAACCGATATAAGCGAAAAATACAGCAGATACACCTTTTAAAACTCCAGAAACGCCGTTCGGGGCAAATGGATCCCAATTTTTGGTATCAACATAAAATATTCCAACGGCTAAAACCAAAAGAATTACAGCTAGTTTAACCACGACCATAGCGTTGCTGGCATTGCGGCTTTCTTTCATTCCTCTGTAAATTAACCAGGTAATGAGGATGATGATTCCTAGCGCTGGCAAATCGGCAACAACGTGGAAACTTCCAATTAATGGCGCAGTTAACCATGCATTGTTGGCTAAAGCCGTTGCTACATCTAAATCAGCCATGTTTTTTCCAGCGGCCAACAGCGCTTCGGCATGCTTATGCCCATTGTAAGCACTAAGGTAATCCATTGTCATCCAATCTGGAACATGAATACCATTTATACCGAGAAAGGGAATTTTGATGGTGGAAAGGAGTCCTGTAAAATAATCTGACCAAGAGATCGCTACGGTAATGTTTCCAATGGAATATTCCATAATGAGCGACCATCCGATGATCCATGCAATAAGTTCTCCAAAGGCTACATAAGAATAGGTGTAGGCACTTCCAGAAACTGGAACCATGGATGAAAATTCTGCATAAGCAAATGCAGCGAAGCTACATGCAATAGCCGTAAAAATAAATAGAAAGATTACCGCTGGGCCTCCATCTGCGCTTGCCTTGCCAATGGTACTAAAAATCCCCGCACCGATAATTGCTGCAATACCAAAAGCGGTTAAATCTCGAACGCCTAAAGTTTTGTGAAGTGTATTTTCATGGTCGCCATAACCATTTGCTGCATCTTGGAGTATTTTGGAGATAGACTTCTTTCTAAATAGCTTTTCGAACATCGTGATTTGCTTGTTGTATTCTTCAAACTTAAAAAAATATCGTTTAAAAACCTCTAAAGGAGTATATAAATTTCATAACAGCCCAATCTACAGCGCATTATTTGGATAGCCAGTACTCACGAACAACTTTATAGAACCAAAGTCAAAATTTGAAATCGAGGTGTATTCTATAGGATTTGTTGGTTTATCATGGCGTTAAAATTCTACTTTTGCCATCTAAATCGTGGCGTGGTTGGTTGAGGTTGAGAATTGCTTTAATTTAAGACCGCCTTGAGTTTATAATTTATGGCATCGACAATACAGAATACAAAGTATATAAAAGAAAAGAACCAGGGTTTAGCCACCCTGCTTGCCTTCGCCTTAATTCCGCTTTCGGGTTTTGCGACGGATATTTATATTCCATCTTTACCCACAATGGCTGGAGAAATGGGCGTAAGTAGTATTCAAGTTCAGCTTACCTTAAGTATTTTCTTAATCAGTTATGGCGTTTCGCAGCTTTTTATCGGCAGTGTTTTAGATAGCTTTGGCCGTTACAAAATTGGCCTATATGCGCTTTTAATTTTTGCCGCGGCGAGTTTAATCATTGCAACTACGCATAACATTTATCTAATTTATTTGATGAGAATTGTGCACGGTTTAACCGTAGGGGCAATTGTGGTTGCGAAAAGAGCTTATTTTGTCGATTTGTTTAGTGGCGATACGCTTAAACATTATCTCAGCTTATTCTCCATCATTTGGTCAACAGGGCCAATTGTTGCTCCTTTTATTGGAGGATATTTACAAAGTGCTTTTGGTTGGGAATCAAATTTTTATTTTCTTGCTGGCTTTGCCCTTCTCTTTGCGCTTTTAGAATTCTTGTTTAGTGGCGAAACGTTAAAATTCTTCACCGATTTCCAAATGAAGAAAATTGCTGAAATCTACCTTAGCATGATTAAAACCACCAGTTTCACTTTAGGTATTGTGATGCTTGGCTTGGCGTATTGCATGGTGATGGTGTATAACATGACGGGGCCATTTGTTATCGAACATCAATTGCATTTCTCACCAGTGGTTGCAGGCTACAGTTCCTTAGTTTTGGGCTTTGCCTGGATGGTAGGTGGCTTTATTGGTAAAGCAACCATCAATAGGCCATTTTTTAAACGTTTGGCCATCAATTCGTTATTGCAAGTTGTTTTTGTAATGGCCATGATTTTTAGCTTAAACTTTATTTCGAACCTTTATTCGCTGATCGGTTTTGCCTTCATCATACATGTAGGTGCTGGTTTCACGTTTAATAATTACTTTACCTTCTGTTTGAGCAAGTTTCCAAAAAATGCGGGCATAGCTGGGGGCTTAACGGGTGGAATCACCTATGTAATTGTTTCCTTTTTAAGCTATGGCATTGTAAATGTTCTTCCCGCAAAAGACGAACGAAACTTAAGCTTGAGCTATCTTATTATGATTCTCCTTTCAGTAGTGGTGATGTTTGCCATTTTAAAGCTTCGAAAAAAGGAGGAAGTTTTGAGCTAATGGATAAGGGGTAATAGGATTCTGCAACTTCACTTCATCGTTCTGCTCAACGATTTTTCTCAAAAAATAGGAAAAAAAAGTCGTAACCACAGGCCACGACTCTTTTCAATTTGTGTTTCTGAAGAAACAATAATGGATTTCTATCCTAATTTTTCTAGCTCTGCTTTCACGAAACTTGCCAACTCTTTCACATATTCCGCACTAAAATCAAATTTGATTCCTGCGGTTTCGTAAATTTCGTTCATGGGTTTGGTGTAGCCTAAAGATAAGGCAGACAAATATTGTTCTAACGCTTTCGCTGGATTTTCTTTGTAATTTTTCCAAACGGCAATCGCACCTAGTTGCGCGATTGCGTATTCAATGTAATAGAAAGGCACTTCAAATAAATGCAATTGTTTCTGCCAAACGTTGCCGAATTCCTGTTCCAATCCATCCCAATTGGCAAAGCTTGCCCCGAAGCGGCTGAAAATCTGTTTAAAAGTTTCTTCTCTATCGGCTGCGGTATGATTCGGGTTGGTGTACACCCAATGCTGAAATTGGTCAATCACTGCAACCCAAGGCAAAGTTTTTAATACATCGGCCAGTTGTTCTTTCTTAGCCCGATTTAATTCCTCAGGATCATCAAAGTACACATCCCAGTTGTCCATTGAAATCAATTCCATGCTCATAGATGCGAGCTCGGCAACTTCAGAAGGGCAATGTTTGAAGTCGTTCAACTCCAAATTTGCAGTTAAGAAAGTGTGTATGGCATGGCCGCCTTCGTGTACCATTGTGGTTAAATCGCGAAGTGAGTTTGCCGAATTCATAAAAATAAAAGGTGCGCCTGTTTCTGCCAAAGGATAGTTGTAACCCCCTGGTGCCTTACCTTTTCTACTCTCTACATCAAACAAGTTGTTGGCTTTCATTGTGGCCAACTTCGATCCGAGCTTTTCATCAATGGCGTTAAAACAAGCAATACTTTTATCAATAAGTTCTTCTCCATTGTTAAAAGGTTTTAAAGCCGGTTTTCCGCTGATGCTTACATCCAAATCCCATGGTTTCAAAACCTCCAAACCCAATGCTTGGCGACGCTTTTCTGCCTGTTCTTTCAGTATCGGAACAATTTCCTGCTCAATTGCATTGGCAAAGTCATAGCAATCTTGCGGAGTATAATCAAAACGGCCCAAGGCTTGAAACATATAATCGCGGTAATTTTCAAAACCCGCATTTAAAGCAACTTGATTGCGTAGATGAATCAGTTCATCATACAAGATGTTTAAATCATCCTTGTCAATTAACCTCCGCTGCTGAATGGTTTTCCATGCATTTTCACGAACTTCCCTGTTTAAATCTTTAATGAAGATTGAAGCCTGTTCTAGTGTATATTCTTGTCCGTTAATTTCGACGCTCATAGCGCCGGTTATCCCTTGGTATTTTTGTTGTTTAACTTGAAGCGCGGTAAAGAGCTCAATGTTTTCTTCACGATAGAGTTCAAGCGCTTTTTTAATTGCCCTGCTGTAAACAAAGAATTTTTGCTTATCCAACTCGTCCATATAAGGGCTTTCCACAAATTTTTTATTCAATTCGTTTCCCAGTGGAGAAATTTTCGGTTCAATTTCGGTAGCAAAATATTGAAAGTTTTTTACCAACTCCTCATTTGCGGTGTCGCAACTCATTTTAATGTAGCGCCAAGCGAAATCCTCCTCCAAGGCTGCTTCTAATTCGGAACGATCTTTAAGCCATTGCTCCAGTTCAGCAACGCTATTCAGCTCACGGTTTTGTAATTCAGCAAAAAGTGGTTCTAAACTATCCCATGTTATGGTTAAATCTTGCGGGATATATGTTCTGGTTTTTTTATTGATCATCATAGTCGTATATGTTGTATCGGGTTCTTCTTAAATAAGTTAAGTGGCTCTTTTCAGGTTATTTTACTCATTGAAAATCTATCCATTATTTATTTCTTAAATACGCATCAAGTAGAAAGCAAAGTGCAAAAACTACAGATGCCATTCCATTTGTGGTTGCAAAGGCTTTATTTACCTTGCTGATGTCGGTCGGCTTTACCAATAAATGCTGATAGGTGAGGGCAAAGCAGAAAAATGCTACTCCTATGTAATATGGCCAGCCAAAAATATGAGGCATTAAAAAAATAGGTGCAATTACGCATGCAGCCGAAAAAATGTGCAGCACAACCGAAACATTTAAAGCATTTTTAATGCCAAGCGCTGATGGAATGGAATGTAAATTTTCTTCCCGATCAAAATCTTCATCCTGCAAGGCATAGATAATGTCGAAGCCACTCACCCAAAATAATACGGCGAAAGAATATAATACAGGTACTAGAGCAAACTGCCCGGTAACCGCAATGTACGCGCCGATAGGGGCAAGCGATAAACCCAAGCCCAAAACTAAGTGACAAAGTGCCGTGAATCTTTTTGTGTAACTGTAAAATAAAACCACGAACAGCGCAATGGGCGAGAGGTAGAAGCAAAGACTATTGATGAAGTAAGTGGCGATTAAAAAAAACACACAATTGGCAATTACAAAAATCAGCGCTTCGTTAGCCGAAACCTTGCCGGCAGGAATGTCACGCATTTTGGTTCGCGGGTTTTTAGCATCGATATTTCGATCCAGATAACGGTTAAAAGCCATAGCAGCGTTCCGGGCAAAAACCATACACAGCAAAACCAAAATGAGCTTTTGCCATTGAAACGGATTTTCAGTTGTGGTTACACCCAAAAAGAAACCAATCATTGCGAAAGGCAAGGCAAAGATAGAATGGGCGAATAGTACGAGCGAAAAATATTTTTTCATGGATTACAGGTAAATATAAAAAGGACAATGCTGATTTTTAAAATACTTTCGGCCTTGGTTTTGAAGGCCAATACCGAATCATCTAGTCATAACAATCATCTCTTAGAACTTTTTATATTCTTGTGGAATCACAAAATCTTTATTTACTTCGTGAATGAAACCTAAAATTTCATCCTTTCCAGTTCCTTTTTCTGCCGAAGACACAAAAGTTGCGGGAATCTCCTCAAAAAAATCACCAAGCTTTTTCTTAAAGGCGGCTACGTTTTTCTGGGTAGTTGTCATTCCTTGTTTATCTGCTTTTGTAAAAATTAAAGAAAAAGGAATTTGCTTTTCGCCCAACCAGTAACAGAACTCAATATCAATTTGTTGGGGTTCTAAACGGCTATCGATTAAAACGAAAACACATTGTAAACTTTCTCGTTTGGTAATATACGCACGAATAAATTTCTCCCACTTTTCTCTGCTTGTTTTAGAAACCTTGGCATAACCATAACCTGGTAAATCTACAATATACCAAGAGTCATTAATTAAGAAATGATTAATTAACTGAGTTTTTCCTGGCCTTTGAGAGGTTTTTGCTAAACCGTGCTGATTAACCAGCATGTTAATTAAAGAAGATTTGCCCACGTTTGAGCGACCGATAAAAGCATATTCGGGCATAACCGGTGGTGGAAGCGCCGAAATTTGGGTGTTGCTGCAAACAAATGTTGCCGTTTTGATAACCATTTGGCAAAGGTAGTAATTTTGTGATGATGGTTAAGCCTAACAGCTGTGTAACTCTTTGCAGGTTTTTGTAAGTTGACAATTAACGGATTAAAACAATTTAAACAATTAAACAATAAACTTATCTTTGCCTCACATCATGAATCAGAACATTACTCCATATCAAATTGCCGATGCAACCAAAAAAGAACAGGTTGCAACCATGTTCAACAACATCTCTGGCACTTACGATTTTTTAAATCATTTCCTTTCTTTGGGAATAGACGTTTTGTGGCGTAAAAAGGCAATTAAGGAATTGGTTTCTACACAGCCTAGAATTATGCTTGATGTGGCTACAGGAACGGGCGATTTTGCATTCGAGGCAATCAAGAAGCTACATCCTGAAAAGGTTGTTGGCGTAGATATTTCGCAGGGGATGCTCGATGTAGCCAAAAAGAAAATCAATGAACGCAGTCTGCACGAGGTGTTTTCTGTTCAGTTGGGCGACTCTGAAGGATTACATTTTGATAATGACACCTTCGATGCGATTACAGTTGCCTATGGCGTACGCAATTTCGAAAACCTTGAAAAAGGTTTAGCCGATATGTTTAGAGTGCTGAAACCAAATGGCAAAATTGTGGTTTTAGAATTTTCGAAGCCAAAAGCTTTTCCAATAAAACAATTGTATAGTTTTTATTTTAAAAGGGTAACCCCATTTTTTGGAAAGCTGTTTTCTAAAGACAGTCGGGCTTATACGTATTTGCCAGAATCTGTTGCTGCTTTTCCTGATGGAAGCGATTTTACAACCTTAATGGAAAAAGTAGGGTTTAAAAGTACCAAACAGAAAATTCTAACGTTTGGAATAAGTTCGATATACACCGGTACTAAATGATTAAAAAATTAAGCCTCATCATCCTCTTCTTTGCGATTTCTACAACTACTTTTGCTCAAAACTGGGGCGGAGGTGTAGATGATGAAGATTGGAGTTGGGGGTTTAACTTCCAATACATATCTGCCGAATTTAAAATTCTGAAAAAAGCAAATTGGCAAACTCCTTACCCTGACCCATTGAATGCTCGTCCGGTGACTTCGACGCCAATCTCCATCTCTAGTCCGCCCTCACAAGGTTTTGGTTTGGGTTTTGTGATGAATCGAAACATCAATAATAACTTCGATATACGTGCAACACCATCCCTAATTTTTAGCGATCGGGTGGTTCGTTATGAATATGAAGCCACAGCTCCTGAAGTTTTGCCTAACGGCGAAACCAAAACTTACCCAACATCTATCGATAAAAAAATACAGGCTTCAATGTTTGAATTTCCTTTGGGCTTAAAGGTTAAATCGAATAGAATGAACAACTTTAGGGCCTATTGGTTAGGTGGAGTAAAGTACTCTATGGATATCGCATCAAGAAGAAAAACCTTTGATGATGACGAAACTGCAATTAATAAATTGCTTAAAACCAAACGAAGCTATCTTTCTTACGAAACGGGCATCGGCTTTGATTTGTATTTCGAGTATTTTAAAATGTCGCCCGAAATTAAGCTTGCCTACTCAACAAACGATTTGCTTTTGCATGATGATACCGCATTTGCCAATCCGATTGATAAGTTAAAACTGCGTCAATTAACCTTCAGTTTGATTTTTCAGTAGCCGTACAAAACAAAAAAACTTACCTTTGCCTCGTTGGTAAATCAATGGCATTTTTTCAATTTATTTTGCCCCCGACTTAAAAATTCATATACATGTCTAAAATAGCATTAATTACAGGCGCAACTTCTGGTATTGGCGAAGCATGTGCGCACATATTCGCTCAGCAAGGTTACAATCTTATATTGCTGGCTCGTCGTGCAGATCGCTTAGCTAAAAACGCTCATCATCTTGAAGATAAATATGGCATCACCATAAAGCAGGTTCTGGCTGATGTTAGAGAAAAAGAGAATTTATCAACTGCATTAGAAGCATTACCTCAAGAATGGAAAAAAGTTGATGTCTTGATAAACAACGCAGGCTTAAGTCAAGGATTAGACCCAATTGATAAAGGTAACACCAACGACTGGGACACCATGATAGATACCAATGTAAAAGGTTTGCTTTATGTAACCAAAATTGTATCCAATTGGATGATTCCTAATGCTTCAGGTCACATCATCAATATCGGTTCCATCGCGGGTAAAGAAGTTTATCCAAACGGAAACGTATATTGTGCAAGTAAACATGCGGTTGATGCCTTGAGCAAAGCCATGAGAATTGATCTTTTGCCGTACGGAATTAAAGTTACAGAGATTAACCCAGGTATGGTTGAAACTGAGTTTTCGGTGGTTCGTTTTAAAGGCGATGAAGAAAGAGCTAAAAAAGTTTATGAAAATTTAGAGCCCCTAATCGCCGATGATATTGCTGATGCAATTTGGTACGTGGTAAGCAGACCAAAACATGTAAACATTAACGACATGCTAATTATGCCTACCGCACAAGCTACAGCCACCATTATAGATAGAAAATAGAACCGGTTTAAGAAAATCATTTAAATCACACATCATATTTTGAAAACCAGAACTGGCCTTGGGTTAAGCAATTGACCTAATTAATCCATTCAAATTATTAACAGCATGATATCAAATACAATAGATCAAGAAATAAAAAAAGCCATGTTGGCTAAAAATAATGCTCAATTAAGAGGTTTAAGAGCAATAAAGGCCGCTTTTTTGTTGGCTAAAACAGAAAAAGGATCATCAGAAGAAATTACAGAAGAAACAGAGCTGAAAATTCTTCAGAAACTAATAAAACAGCGTCGCGAATCAGCAGATATTTACAAACAACAAAACCGCGAAGATTTGTACCAAGTAGAAGAAGAAGAGATTGAAGTTATTAACCGATTTTTACCACAACAACTGGGAAGGGATGAAGTTGCCGCAATAATTGAAGGGGTAATCAAACAATCTGGCGCCACATCAGTTAAAGATATGGGTAAGGTTATGGGCTTGGCAAACAAAGAACTTGCAGGCAAAGCCGATGGAAAATTAATTGCCGAAATTGTTAAAGAAAAACTTGCTTAAAGACTAAAGCTGAGAGACTAAAGCTGAAAGACTAAAGCTGATAGACTAAAGCTGAAAGTCCAAAGTGGAAAGACCAAAGCTGAAAGACTAAAGTGGAAAGATGGGAGTCCGAAGTTGGGAGACTAAAGCTAAAAGCCTAAAGCTAAAAGAATAAGCAATAGATAAACTTTTGTGTTCTTTTGTTTCTTTTGTGGTGAAGGAAAAGCTGAAAGCTCAAAGTGAAAAGACTAAAGCTAAAAGATTTAATCCTCAACTTTTGCTTTTGGAAGCTGTAATACATGTTTTTGTACCGTTTTCAATTTTATTTCAATAAATTGGTACAGAAATGCAAAAATTTAATTTTACTCTACTAACTTAGTAGAAAAGTACCATCTCGAATAGAATATGACCTACCAGATAATAGAAGAAGACGGATTTAAATTCATAGAAGCCGGAAAAGGTGAAACGCTGGTGTTACTTCATGGCCTAATGGGCGAATTAAGTAATTGGGAGCTGGTTATCGAACATTTTAAAGATCGTTACCATGTTGTCGTTCCCATATTACCCATTTACGAATTGCCAATTTTAACCTTGGGTGTTAAAGCGCTATCAAGATATGTGCATCGCTTTTTAAAATATAAAAACTACAATCAGGTAGTATTGATTGGAAATTCTTTAGGTGGCCACGTAGGCCTCGTATTTACCGTTGCACACCAAGAGTTTGTTAAGGCATTGGTACTAACAGGTAGCTCTGGCTTATACGAAAACGCCTTCGGCGGATCATTTCCACGAAGAGAAAGTTACGATTACATTAAAGAAAAAGTAGAATTTACCTTTTACGATCCGGCAACCGCAACCAAAGAACTGGTTGATGATGTATTCAAAACTGTTAACGATCGTTCAAGAGTCATCAGAATTTTAACGATGGCAAAATCGGCAATTCGACACAACATGAGTAAAGAATTGTCTAAAATTACCATCCCCGTTTCCTTAATCTGGGGTAAGAACGATAAGGTTACTCCACCAGAAGTTGCTGAAGAATTTCACCAATTATTACCCAATTCGGAATTAAACTGGGTAGATAAATGCGGCCATGCCCCAATGATGGAACATCCGGATGTTTTTAACAATTACTTAGAGAAATTTTTAGATAGAATTTTACTTAAATAATGTTTGCCGAAGAAATCATATCGAATGCAATATCACCCTTAAAACCCGATGACACGGTGCAAAAGGCTTTAGATCGTATGAACGAATTTAAACTAAAGCATATGCCAGTGGTTAACGAAGGTGCTTTTTTGGGTTTACTTGCTGAAGATGATTTACTTAACCTTCGCGATCATGATACCCTAATCAAAGACATTGCTGTAAACCTGCTCAACGTTTTTATCCTAAAAGATGCCCATACCTATGATGTAATCAGACTGTTAAGTCAACTTAAATTAACAGCCGTCGCCGTTTTAGATGCGCAGAAGAATTATTTAGGCTTAATTTCGATTAACAACATGGTTGATGCCGTTGCCGAGCAATACGCCGTGAGTGAGCCCGGAGGCATTATCGTGCTGGAAATCAGCAATCGAGACAACTCCTTAGCCCATATTGCCCAGATTGTTGAGGCAGATAATGCACAAATTTTATCATCCTATGTAAACGCCTTCGAAGATTCTACTCGTTTGGAGATTACACTAAAAATAAATAAAACAGAAGTAAGTGGTCTTGTAGCCTCATTTGAACGATACAACTACCTAGTGAAAGAAGTGTATAACAATACACAAATTGATGATGGTTCTCAGGAACGTTACGATTCTTTCATGAACTATTTAAATGTTTAAACCCTAATTATGAGGATTGCAATTTACGGAAGGGATTTTAATGATTCAGTTTTACCTTATATCCAAGAGGTTTTCGATCATTTAAAAAGCCACAACATCCAACCCGTTCTACACCATAAGTTTAAAAATTCATTACATGGCAAAATCAAATTGCCCGCAAATACGGTTATCTTCCATAATCACAAAGAACTTAAACTCCATGCCGATGTGCTTTTAAGTTTGGGCGGAGATGGAACATTGCTTGATACACTTTCATTAATCCGCAATTCTGGTATTCCAGTAATCGGCATCAATTTTGGCCGATTGGGCTTTCTAGCCAGCATCAATAAAAATGAAATTGGTTCAGCCCTCCATGCGCTAATTAACGAAGAATATACTTTGGATACACGGTCTCTTTTGGTTCTGGAATCAGAAAATGGCTTGTTCGGAGAGGAGAATTTTGCCCTTAACGACATCACCATCCACAGGAGAGATAATTCTGCCATGATGATTATCCATGCTTCTATGAATAATGAGTTTATTAACTCTTATTGGGCTGATGGATTGATTATCGCAACACCAACGGGCTCTACAGCCTATTCGCTTAGCTGCGGTGGACCAATTATTTACCCCGATTCGGAAAATTTTGTCGTTACGCCAATTGCCCCACACAACTTAAACGTTAGGCCAGTAGTATTGCCTGATGATAATGCCCTGTCTTTTGAAGTGGAAGCACGCGAATCCAAATTTCTAGTTTCTTGCGACAGTAGAACGGTAACGGTAGAGCGATCAGTAAAAATAACCATAAAAAAAGCCGACTTTTGCGTAAATCTTATTCGCCTTAACAATGAAACGTATTTAAACACGTTAAGGAATAAATTATTATGGGGCATAGATACCCGTAACTACTAAGTATGACGCTAAACAAACTCCTAATCATCATCCTCATAATTCTTTTCGATGTACAGCTTTCAAATGCACAAGTTGCAAGTTGGGAGCTTGGAGTACATGCAGGTGGCGCCGGCTATCTTGGCGATTTAAACCAAAACAATCCACTGAAAATTAGTGGATTTAATGGCGGTGCCTATGTAAAACGAAACTTCAACCAATACTTGGGTGTACGCCTAAATTATACTTATGGGCAAATTCAAGGCAAAGACTCACAATCCAGCAACGAACAATTTCGCGAGCGAAACCTAGCGTTTAAAACATCGCTTAATGAGTTTAGTGCCTTGATAGATTTCAATTTCTTCGATTTTAAACTCGGTGGAGGAACAAGACGCTTTACACCCTATCTTTTTATGGGCGCCGGGGCTTTGCTTTTTAAACCAACCGCTCAATACGATGGAAATACGTACAGGCTAGATCGACTCAACACCGAGGGACAGGAAAATGCTTATAGCAACGTGGTTGTAACCATTCCGTATGGAGTGGGTCTGCGTTATAATTATAAAAATGCTTGGAGTGTTTTTACCGAGATTGGGTATCGAACTCCGCTAACCGATTATATTGATGATGTAAGTGGCACGTATCCTGTAAACCCAGTCATAGTAGGCAGTTCCTCAAATCCAATCAATTTAACTGATCCATCCATCAACCAAATTGGTAAAAGTGGAATGCAAAGAGGAGATTTCCGAAAAAGAGACACTTATCTATTTGTTAGTGTTGGCATATCTTTTACCTTTGTATCCTCAAAATGCTATTCCTTTTAAGCTGATTTTGATATAATTAATGGGATTTAAAGAACAAATAGACTATAACCGCCTGCCAAAGCATATCGCCGTAATTATGGATGGTAACGGCCGTTGGGCCAAGGGCCAAGGTAAAATGCGTGTTTTTGGTCACGAACAAGGCGTCTTATCAGTAAAAGATATTGTAGAAGGCTGTGTAGAAGTTGGGATTGAATATCTTACGCTTTACGCTTTTTCTACAGAAAACTGGAATCGTCCGAAAGAAGAAGTGGATGCTCTGATGCAAATTTTAATTTCCACCATCAATAAAGAAACCGAAACGCTTAATAAAAATAATATTAAGCTTAATGCCATTGGCGATATTCAATCACTACCACAAGAATGTATTGATGATTTGAAAGAAGCGATGGCAAAAACCGCCCATAACGAGAAATGCACTTTAACGCTGGCTTTAAGTTACAGCTCAAAATGGGAAATTGTAGAGGCCGTAAAGAAAATTGCAGCAGCAGTCAAAAACGATCACATCACTTTGGATGATATTGATGAAAACCTTTTTTCATCGGAACTTACAACCGTAAATATCCCCGATCCGGAATTGATGATTAGAACAAGTGGCGAACATCGGATTAGCAATTATTTGCTTTGGCAAATGGCCTACACCGAGTTTTATTTTACGGATGTTTTATGGCCAGATTTCAGACGAGAAAATCTTTTTGAGGCTATAGTTGACTATCAAAAACGCGAACGCCGTTTTGGTAAAATTAGCGAACAATTAAACTAATTTTTCTTTTAACACTTTTTAACAAGCGTTTAAACTAACTTAGCACCACTTTTATACGATAAATGAAACCACTTAAAAGGGAAACTAAATAAAGTAAATTTTGCTTTATAAAACATTGTTACCTTCGTGGCCATTACTGAACAAATTATTTTAATGAAAAGAATATTTCAAGTTTTAATCCTACTCGTTTTAGCATCTCCTGCCTTTGCTCAAATACGTCCACAAGGTCAGGCACAGGCAACACCTTCATTAAAGGTTGGAGGCTTAGATCTCGATTATTTTAGTCCAAAAGAATATATCATCGGTGGTACAACCATTACCGGAACGCAGTACTTGGATAAAGAAGTTTTGGTTACGCTATCTAAATTAACCAAAGGCGATAAAGTTGTGCTTCCTGGCGATGCTACGGCTGATGCAATTAAAACGCTTTGGGCACAAGGATTGTTTGACGATGTTAAATTAAATATCGAAAAGTTTGTTCTGGATACGGTTTATTTTGAAATTGAAGTAGTTGAGCGCCCACGTTTAAGTTCTATCGATTTAAAAGGCATTAACAAATCTCAAAGAACAGCCATCCAAGAAAAGCTTAACGATAAAACAGGAAAAATTGTAAACGACAACCTATACAACACCACAACTGCTATTGTAAAAAAATACATGTTGGATAAAGGTTATTTCTTCACACAGATTGATTACAAAACCCGTAAAGATCCAAATGCAGAAAATAGCGTTGTTTTAGAAGCCTACATCGACAAAGGAAGCCGTGTAAAAGTGCAACATATTGATTTTACAGGCAATAAAGATTTTAAATCAGCAAAGCTGAGAAAATACCTAAAAAGCCCGAAACAATTTGCTTGGTGGCGTTTTTGGGGTTCTGGTAAGTTTTCGAAAGAAAAGTATGAGGAGAACAAGGTAAAAATGATTGCCAAAATGCATGAAAAAGGTTACCGTGATGCCGAGCTTTTGAAAGATACCATCTATCAATACAATAAAAAGAAAGTTAACATCAGAATGGATTTGTATGAAGGCAAGAAATATTACTTCGGTAAAATTACTTGGGCTGGAAACGCCATTTATCCCGATAGTATCTTGAATAAAGTATTAACCATCGAAAAGGGAGATATTTTCAGTGAAGACAAATTAAATAAAAAACTTAATGGTGGTGGCGAGAACGGTGGCGATATTAATAGTTTATATACCGATAACGGTTACCTAACTTTTAATATTGATCCAGTGCAAACGAAAATTTACGGCGATACCGTAGATGTGGAAATGCGCATGTACGAAGGTCCTCAATACACCAACAATCGCATTACTTTAAAAGGAAATACGATTACCAATGATAAAGTGGTTTTGCGTGAAATTCGTACCAAGCCGGGGCAGAAATTTAATAAAAGTGATTTGATTCGTACCATTCGTGAGATTGGACAGCTAGGTAACTTTGATGAATCTAAAACCGTTCCAACACCACGCCCTAATCCGGCCGATGGAACCGTTGATATTGAATATTCAGTAGAAGAAAAACCTTCAGATCAAATTGAACTTTCAGGTGGTTTTGGCGGTGGCCGTATTATTGGTACCTTGGGCTTAACCTTCAACAACTTCTCTTTACGTAACCTGTTTAATTTAAAAGCTTATAAACCACTACCAAAAGGAGATGGACAAAAATTAAGCTTACGTGGACAAACCAATGGTAAGTATTACCAATCTTATAGTTTCTCCTTCTCTCAACCTTGGTTTGGTGGCGAGAAGCCAGTTAGCTTTGGTGTAAGTGCCTTTACCTCATTACAATCTAACGGTTTCGATCAAGAAAGTTCATCTTATCAAAAAATCCGTTTAAATGGTGTAACCGTAAGTTTGGGTAGAAGATTAAACTGGCCAGATAACTACTTCCAATTAAGCCATGCGGTTAACTTGCAACAGTACATCTTAAATAATTACACAGGTTATTTATTCAGTACAGGTACATCATATAACTTAAACTTGTCACAAGAGATCAGTCGCGATTCAAGAGATTCGCCAATTTTCCCTAAATCAGGTTCGTTCTTACGTTTTACCATTCAGGCAACGCCACCATACTCGTTGTTTAACAAAACGAACTATGCAACGGCATCTGATAAAGAAAAGTATCGCTTCACAGAATACCACAAATGGAAATTCGATTCACAATGGTATCAACGCGTTGTCGGAAACTTGGTTATCAAAGCACAAGCTCAATTTGGTTTCTTAGGGCAATACAATAAAGCCGTAGGTCAATCCGCATTTGAAAGATTTAAATTAGGTGGTGATGGTATGCAAGGATTTGATTTCTTACAAGGATCGGAATTGATTGCCATGCGTGGTTATGCCAACAATACCGTAATTCCGGTAGGTTCTGATCCAACCATTGCGCAACAATCGGGTAGCCCAATTTATACCAAATATGTTTTGGAGGCCCGTTATCCAGTAATTGCAAGTCAGCAAGCCACCGCATTTGTGTTGGCATTTGCCGAGGGCGGTAATACTTGGAATAAGTTTAACGATTTTAACCCATTTAACATCAGAAGATCAGTTGGTGTGGGTGCTCGTATTTTCTTGCCAATTTTTGGTTTATTGGGTATTGATTACGGTTATGGCTTCGATAAGATTCCTGGTTTACCAGATGCGAACAAAGGACAGTTCCACTTTAGTATTGCACAACAATTAGGTGGATTTTAATTGATAAAGAATAAAAATTTAACTATTTATGCAATAAAACATATTAAGTTGAGTTTATAGAAAGCTTAGGTTATTAGTAAGCATTAAATACACACACTATGAAAAAATATCTTTTAATCGCATTCTTACTTTGCACAACTTTTGGTGCCTTTGCGCAGAAGTTTGCTTATGTAGATACGGAGTATATCCTTAAACATTTGCCTGAATATAAATCGGCATTAAGCCAATTGGATGTAGCTTCAAAACAGTGGCAACAACAGGTTGATCAAAACTTTGGCGAAATAGACAGAATGTACAAAGCGTATCAGGCCGATCAGGTTTTATTAACGGATGATATGCGTAAGCGCCGCGAAAATGAAATTATCGAAAAAGAGAAACAAGCGAAAGAATTTCAACGCCAGAAATTTGGTCCGGATGGAGAACTTTTCCAAAGCAGAACGAAACTTATTAAACCCATTCAAGATAAAGTGGCCGATGTAATTAAACAAATTGCCAAAGCAAAATACCTTGATTTCATTTTTGATAAGAGCAGCGAAGCAACCATGATGATTTACGCAAGCAGTAGTTACGATGTGAGTAACGACGTGATTGTAAAATTAGGTTACAAGCCGGGAACTGTGAATAATTAATTATATTCGCCCCTTGATTTTTAAGAAAAACAATTAAAAAAATAATAAAGTAAAATAGAACGATGAGAAAGTTAATTAACGTATTCTTTGTAGCAGCAGGTTTATTGTTTACAGCGAATATGGCAAATGCACAACAAAAATTGGGTCACATTAATTCGGAAGAGGTATTTGCAAGTTTGCCTGAGGCTAAAACTGCTCAAACTACGTTAGAAGGGTTAGGTAAAACCAAACAAGCAGAAATTGATGGTATGATTAAAGAATATCAAACTCAATTGGCTGCTGCACAAGCTAAAGAAAAAACTTTAAGTGAAGCAAACAAAGAGCAAGTAGGTAAAGAATTGCAAGCTGCGGGCCAATCGTTGCAAGATCTTGAAAAACGCATTACTGATGCACGTACAAAAGCATCACAAGATTTAAGCACAAAGCAAGGCGAATTATTCGAACCAATTCGTGTTAAAGTTGGAAATGCAATTTCTTCAGTATCAAAAGAAAAAGGATTAGCATACGTATTTGACATCTCAAACGGACAAGGTGGTAACAACCTAGTTTTCTGGGAAGGGGGTGATGATATTACTGCTGCTGTTAAAACTAAATTGGGTATTTCTGCAACTGCGGCGAAACCAGCAGCGCCAAAGAAATAATATTGGGCCTTTAAGGCACAATTAAATTACATTGCGGAATTAAGTTCAATCTTAATTCCGCTTTTTTATTTTAAATAAATTGTAATATTGGGTAGTAGAATTTGTTCGTTGCCTTGTTTCGTGTTGCACCAGCAGATAAATGATTGTTAGCCATGGCAGGTGTTAGCAAGGAAGGATCGGGAGTGTATTTAACGTTAAAAGCTTGCTGCAATGGGTTTTGCACGGTGGCTCGCGTTAACGATGGAAGC
The DNA here is from genome assembly GCF_003173595.1 of Pedobacter yonginensis. Taxonomy (GTDB): domain Bacteria; phylum Bacteroidota; class Bacteroidia; order Sphingobacteriales; family Sphingobacteriaceae; genus Pedobacter; species Pedobacter yonginense. Next base: position 52,924 of record NZ_QGNZ01000003.1, on the reverse strand, counting down.
GGCATCCTTTTTGGCTCTTTCAGCCAAAAAGATATAGCGGACAGCGTGTTTAAACGCCCAAAAAATTAATATTTCAACGCCGATAGATTAAAGTCCAGTTATGAAAAACACGTCGCCAATAGGTATTTTTGATTCGGGTTATGGCGGTTTAACCGTTTTTAAATCTATTGCTGAACAATTGCCACAGTATAATTATATCTATTTGGGCGATAATGCCCGCTCGCCCTACGGCGACCATTCTTTTGATACCATTTACCAATATACTTTAGAATGCGTGGAGTGGCTGTTTGCTAAAGGATGTAAATTGGTAATTTTAGCTTGTAACACGGCTTCGGCAAAGGCGCTGAGAACAATTCAACAAAAGGACTTGCCAGCTAAATATCCAGATAGAAGAGTTTTAGGCGTTATTAGGCCTACAGCCGAAGTTATTGGTCGATATACTCGCTCCAACCAAGTTGGTGTAATGGGAACCAGAGGAACGGTGAATTCACAATCATACCTGTTAGAGATTAATAAGTTTTATCCAGGCATTCAAGTGCATCAACAAAGTTGTCCAATGTGGGTACCGCTTATCGAGAATAACGAACATTTACAAGCTGGTGCAGATTTCTTTGTACAAGAATATTGCAATGCACTACTTCAGCAGTCGAGCGACATTGATTGTGTACTACTTGCCTGTACGCATTACCCTTTATTGCTGCCCAAATTGAAAACCGTATTGCCAGAATCTATAACCATACTATCGCAAGGCGAAATTGTAGCCAAAAGCTTGATGGATTATTTAGATAGGCATCCAGAAATGGAAATGCAACTTGGTAAAGGAGGAGAGAAATTCTTTTACACCAGCGGCGATCCAACGGCATTCGATGCGCACGCATCTATCTTTTTTGGTGCTGAGTTGGAGAGTTGTAAAATGTAGGGCTCATTTTCTAAAAGACACAAATAGGCCATTAGAGCTCATATTTTATTACAATCAGCTGAAAATCAATTAAAATCCTCGGTGCCTAATCTCTCTAATTTTTTATGAGTTTGGGATAGACTAAAATGGGTGTCAACTTCAGCATCATTTTTGCAATTCAAATTAACCGGTTTGTGACAAAAGAAAACACTTTTGTTTAGGTTGTAAGTGTTTAAAAAGATAACTTTGCGGCTTCAAACCCACACCATGAGTGATCAGATAAAACACGAATGCGGAATCGCTTTTATTCGCCTGTTAAAACCACTTTCTTACTATCAGCAAAAGTACGGTACAGCACTTTACGGCCTTAACAAGCTATATCTTTTAATGGAAAAGCAGCACAACAGAGGTCAGGACGGCGCTGGTATTGCAACCATTAAATTGGATATGAAACCTGGCAGCAGGTACATTAGTCGATACCGGAGCATGGCCTCAAATGCGGTAGCAGACATTTTCGAATATGTACAGAACAAATTCGTAGATATACAAGAAAACACACCTGAATTAATGCAGGATACAGAGTGGCTCAAAAACAACGTTAGCTTTATTGGCGAGGTGTTAATGGGCCATTTGCGTTATGGTACTCACGGTAAAAATAGCATCGAAAATTGCCATCCGTTTTTGAGGCAAAATAACTGGATGACGCGGAACTTGGTTATTGCAGGTAACTTCAACATGACTAATGTGGATGAGTTACTGGAGCAATTGTATGAGTTGGGGCAGCATCCAAAAGAAAAGGCCGATACCGTTACGGTACTTGAAAAAATTGGTCACTTTTTAGATGATGAAAACCAAGAACTTTTCGATACTTATAAAAAAGATGGACACGATAATGTTTCCATTACACACAAAATTTCTGATAACTTAAACATCGCGAATATATTACGTCGTTCGGCCAAAACTTGGGATGGGGGATACTCCATCTGCGGTATGGTGGGTAATGGAGATTCCTTTATCATGCGAGATCCAGCAGGTATTCGTCCGGCATATTATTATTACGATGATGAGATTGTTGTTGCTGCATCAGAAAGACCAGCACTACAAACTGCATTCAATATCCAATTTAAAGATGTAAAGGAAATTGATCCTGGTCATGCCTTAATCATAAAGAAAAATGGAGAGGTAAGCATGGAGCAATTCCGGGAACCTACCGAGCGTTTATCTTGCTCATTTGAACGTATTTATTTCTCTAAAGGAAGTGATGTAGAGATTTACCAAGAGCGTAAGCAATTGGGGCGTTTACTTTGCGACCAGGTTTTAAAAGCCGTTGGGCATGATTTGAAAAACACGGTCTTCTCGTTTATTCCAAATACTGCGGAAGTTGCGTTTTTCGGAATGGTTGATGGTGTAAATCAATACGTGCGAAATCATCAAAAAGACGTTTTACTGAATAAGAAAGAACAGTTAAGCGATGCGGACTTAGAAGAGCTGCTATCCATGACGCCAAGAGTAGAGAAACTTGCTGTGAAGGATGTAAAACTGCGTACCTTCATTACCCAAGATGCTGATCGAGGTGAAATGGTGGCGCATGTTTATGATACCACTTATGGGATCATCAAAAACCATCAAGATACTTTGGTCGCATTAGATGATTCAATCGTTCGTGGTACTACGTTAAAACAAAGCATCATTAAAATTGTAGATCGCCTACACCCCAAAAAAATAATTATCGTTTCTTCTGCACCTCAAATTCGCTATCCCGATTGTTACGGAATTGACATGAGCAGAATGGGGCAGTTTGTAGCTTTCGACGCAGCAATTCAATTATTAACAGAGCGTGGGATGTGGCAAGTGATTGAAGATGTTTACACAAAATGTAAGGCTTCTTTATTACTTCCAAAAGAGCAAATCATTAATCATGTAAAGGAAATATATAAGCCATTCAGTCCTGAAGAAATTTCCGCAAAAATTGCGCAAATCATTACTCCGAAAGGCACTGTAGCTGAGGTGGAAGTCATTTATCAAAGTTTAGAAAACCTGCATAGCGCTTGTCCGAAAAACAAAGGCGATTGGTATTTCTCTGGTAACTATCCAACTCCTGGAGGCAATAAGGTAGTAAATAAGGCTTTCGTAAATTGGAAAGAAGGAAATAATCAGAGAGCTTACTAAGCATTAAAAGCAATCTATTTTATAGAATAAATGAAGTCGTGGCTTTTAGCTACGACTTTTTTTTTGGAGGGATAGATGAAACGTCTGACCATTTACCGCTGATGCCCGCTACGACACCTTAAACACAAAAGCAAATAGACAAATTGGTTTAAAATGGTGATTGATGTTGGTGGAGCATGTCTTCTCGGCCTTAGGGCTGTGGATTTTCAATTCCCCTAGTATTCAACATATCAAGGCATGTAAGAATTCATAACCTAAATTGTATGATGAAGAAATGTTTTCTCAATCATGCACCCAAATTTATATAGTAGAATCTTAACATAGAATATTGCTTAATTATTTTTTACAACTTATCTTTGTAAGAATGAAGCTTAACCTTAAATACATAGTTGTTGTTTGCATTGCCACCTTACTCATTTTGAAGGTTGGGAATGTAATGGCGTATTTTAAGTTTAGCGCTCAGGTAGTATGCGAAGCGGTTAGCAATGATGATGCTGAAAAAGAAGAAAAAAAGATTGAAAGCGAAGTTTTATACGATCACTTTTCCCCTAACATAGTACTTTACTTCGTGCCAAAATCAATTAAAAAGATTGCTATTCCGGATAGCTTTTTGCCCTTATCATACTTTCCTGAAGTTTTAACACCTCCTCCCTCCGTATAAGTTCATTTCTTAAGTCTGTGTGCCCTCTTTTTTACAACTGAGGCCATCTATCTATTTTCAATTTTAAATATACAACGATATGAAACGAGCAATTTTATTCGTGGCTTTATTTTTAGTCACGGTATTTACCTTAAGCGCACAAGAGATCGCGCAAAACAATGTCAAACCTTTAAGCAATTCGTTAGAACGAGTGTTAAAACTTCAACCGGTAACCTTTAATTACGATGAGAATTGGGCTGAGCGATTAAAATTATCGAAAACTACGCAGTTGGGCTTTGTAGGTTCGGATGTAAAAACCACCCTTCCGGAAATTGTGACTGTGATTGGTAAAGATTACAGTTCCGGAAAAAATGCCTTCAGAACAGCAACTCTTACCAAAGTTGATTATGAAAGCTTAATTCCACTTTTGGTGGGCAGCATAAAGGAACAGCAACAACAAATTGATAAGCTAAAGCGTGAATTGGAAGAAATGAAAACCAAGACTGCCGAATAAATAACCAATTGTGTTTCAATTTTCTATGGATAAAAGAGATGGTTTTCTAAATAAGAGATCATCTCTTTTTTTGTCTGAATACATCACCGCTACAACAGCTTTCAATAAGGGTAAGTGGTGCCACCTACAACGGCGAGCAATTAGTTGCTGTTCTTTCTTAATTGCTACGATGTTAGATTTTGCTACTGCTTTCGGTCGAGAAGTGTTTTTTCGAGCCTAGAACTGCGGATTTGCAGTGCATGTAAGAAATTCTGAGAAATAATACCTATGCGTAAAACTTCAAGTAGGTTTTGGCGATGAGCCAAAATGCAAAAATGATGATGATTACGCCTGCAATTTTATTCAATTTACGCAAAGCATCTTCCTTAATTTTATATCGTAACTTGCTCGAATAATAACTCTTTGCGCCATCTATAGTCAGTTGTGTGGCCATGGCAATAAAAAAGCATACTAGCTTTTCATTCAGCATATTATTAAGCTTAACGGAGATGATTCCACTTACGATAATCCAAAACATTAAGGTAGAAGGGGTGAGGATGCACATTAAAAATCCTTTGATGAGATAACCCCGCTTGCTTACTTTTTGAAGGGTATCACTCTTATAGTGGATAGAGATTTTAGAAACCAAATAATATATGCCCACAGCAAGTAAAAAAACACCTCCAACAATGCCAACATATTTATCAAAACTGGCTTGATAATTTAAAAACTGACTGCCAAAAAGAACTAAGGCAATCAAGATCACATCACTAACAATAACACCAATAGCTAAAGAAAAACCAGCCTTAAAGCCCTTTTCTATACTGGTTTTAATCATTGCAAAAAATACCGGACCTGTTAAAAACGACGAAATAATCCCTGCCCCAATACCTAATAATATGGCTTCAAACATGCATTGTATTGTTTATAATATGCGAATATGCAATTTTAAAGCTAAACAACTAACATTTATTTTTGTTGCATTAGTTGCATGATAGTTGTCATTTTTTACATTTTTTTTAATTATGTTTAACCCCATTAAACTAAATTTAAAAATGAGTTCAGAACAAGCACAGACCAAGTGGGGGCAATTTATACCCTTAGTTACCGTATTCTTTTTTTGGGGCTTTGTAGCCGCAAGTAATGACATCTTAATTCCTGTATTTAGAAAGGCATTCGACTTATCACAAGCAGAGAGCCAATTGGTTTCATTGGCATTTTACATTGCCTATACCGTAGGTGCATTGATTTATAATGGTATATCGGTTTTAATGAAACAAGATATTGTTAACAAACTGGGTTATAAAAACTCTTTAGCCCTTGGTTTAGTTATTTCAGCTCTTGGAACTCTACTTTTCTATCCAGCAGCCAATTTGCATTCCTTTCCATTAATGCTATCGGGTTTATTTATCGTTGCGTTAGGCTTTTCTTTACAGCAAACCGTTGCCAACCCATTAGCCATTGCGTTAGGCCCCATCAGAACAGGTTCTCAGCGTTTAACCTTAGCCGGTGGAATTAATAACTTTGGTACCACCATCGGGCCCTTGGTCGTGAGTTTCGCCATTTTTGGCTCAGCAGCCAGCGCAACTACAGATATTAGTATTGAAAGTGTTAAAATTCCTTATTTGATTCTTGGCGTAGCTTTCATCGCGGTTGCTGTTTTCCTAAAATTATCTTCTTTACCAGACAGACCAGCTTTAGTTGAAGCCAAAGTTGATGATTTAGGCGAAAAAGGTTCTGCCTTAAAATACCCACAGTTGGTACTAGGTATGATCGCAATCTTCGTATATGTTGGAGTTGAGGTTTCTACCGCGAGTAATTTACCGGCATACATGGAGAAAGATTTAGGCTTTGCCATTAAAGATATTGCACCATACATCTCTCTATATTGGGCAAGTATGATGATTGGCCGTTGGACAGGTGCTGTTGAAGCATTTACGGATAACGTGAGCACCCAAAAAGTTTTAAGGTTTATTGCACCTTATTTGGCATTTGGTATCTTCTTGGCAGTTAATGCAATAGCTAAGCATGATCTTGCTCCATTCTATGTTTACGGATTAATTATTTTAGTACTCATCTTTGCCGATATGGCAAGTAAAGGGAATCCAGCCAGAATGTTGTTAATTTTCTCTGCTATCGGAATCACTGCATTGTTAATCGGAATGTTTACAACAGGCATGGTGAGTGTTTATGCAATCACCAGTGTTGGATTATTCTGTAGCACCCTTTGGCCATGTATTTTTACTTTAGCAGTAAGTGGATTAGGTAAACATACCAGTCAAGGTAGTAGCTTCTTAATTATGATGATTATGGGTGGTGGTATCATCAGTTGGTTACAAGGAATCGTATCCGAATTTACAGGTATTCAGTACAGCTATATCGTTGGGATTATCTGTTTCGCTTACCTAGCGTTCTATGCTTGGAAAGTAAGCGGGATATTGAAATCTCAAGGCATTAATTTCGACCAAAAAATTGCCGGTGGGCATTAATTTTTAATAAACTAATTTTACAGCCACAGATTGCTTGACGCTTTCTGTGGCTTTTTTAATTATTTGCATGACGAATAAACCAAGTTTCGATACCATATTTATGAATTTGGCAACCGATTTAGCTGCACGATCGCATTGTGTGCGTGCGCATGTGGGTGCCGTTTTAACAAAAGATACCAGAATTATTTCCATTGGATATAATGGCCCACCTGCCGGAACCCATAATTGTGATGAGGAATGGCCCGAACATGGTTGTGCTAGAGATAGCAAAGGAAGTTGCTCACTCGCGCTTCATGCAGAAGAAAATGCCATTCTTTACGCTTCGAAAAACGGCTCCAAAATAGAGGGATGTACCTTATACACCACATTATCGCCCTGTATAGCTTGTGCCAGATTAATATTGTCATCAGGCATAAAACTGGTTTATTATTCGAAATCTTATGCAGCTTACAAAGGTTTACCGAGCGATGAAGGTGTAGATTTTCTGAGAAAATTTGGCGTTGAAGTGACGTTGATGGAAACTTAAACTTATTGAATAACTAGGCAAGCTGTCTCAACAAACAAAAATAGCTTTAGCCAACAAAATAAAATTTAGAGCACCTAAGCAACCTAAGAACAAGGCACGTAAAGGGCAATTGAAAGTTCGGTTAATTTAATTTATCTGTTCCGGATATTCAGTGTTTCCGTGGCGAACAAAAAACTGAAAACTGAGCTCCCAAATCTCGTATCAAATTGGTAGCTTTGCGGATGCAAGAAAAAATCATTATCGTCGATTTTGGTTCGCAATTTACACAACTCATTGCCCGTAGAGTACGCGAATTAAATATTTACTGTGAAATTTATCCATTCAACAATCTTCCTGAAATTACTTCAGATGTAAAAGGAATTATCTTCTCTGGTAGTCCGTATTCTGTACGTCAGGAAGATGCTCCACAAATAGATTTAAGCCAATACCATTTAAAATATCCATTACTAGCCGTTTGTTACGGTGCACAATACATTGCACAACAATCTGGCGGGCAGGTGCAGGCCTCTTCAACAAGAGAATATGGTCGTGCCAACCTAAATTTTGTAAATCAAGAAAATAAACTTTTCAAGGGCATCAATATCGATTCTCAAGTTTGGATGAGCCACGGTGATACCATTACCGATATGCCTGAAAACGCAGAGCTTATTGCGAGTACAGAAAGCGTAAAGGTTGCCGCCTATCATATTAAAGATTCTGATACCTATGCCATTCAGTTTCACCCGGAGGTTACCCATAGTATTGACGGAAAGGTTCTGTTGGAAAATTTCTTGGTTGATATTTGTGGGTGTAGTCAAGATTGGACTCCTGCATCATTCATCGAAACCACAATTGCCGAGTTAAAAGCAAAACTAGGTGACGATAAAGTTGTTTTAGGTTTATCAGGCGGTGTAGATAGTAGTGTAGCGGCGGTTTTATTGCATAAAGCAATCGGAACAAACTTACATTGTATTTTTGTAGATAATGGACTGTTGCGTAAAGATGAGTACAACCAAGTGCTAGAGCAATACAAGCACATGGGATTGAATATCAAGGGCATAGATGCAAAAGATCGATTCTTGAGTCAATTGGCAGGATTAAAAGATCCCGAATTAAAACGAAAAGCCATCGGACGTGTTTTTATAGAGGTTTTTGACGATGCAGCGCATGAGGTTACCGGCGTAAATTGGTTGGGTCAAGGTACCATTTACCCTGATGTAATCGAATCAATTTCTGTAAACGGACCATCAGCTACCATCAAATCTCACCATAATGTGGGCGGTTTGCCAGATTTTATGAAACTTAAAGTTGTGGAGCCATTAAACACTCTGTTTAAAGATGAAGTGCGTAGAGTAGGTAAGGCCCTAGGAATTGACGATGTAATTTTAGGTCGCCATCCTTTCCCTGGGCCAGGCTTAGCCATCCGTATTTTAGGAGACGTAACAGCAGAGAAAGTGGAAATTTTGCAACATGCTGATGCAATTTACATTAATGAGTTAAAAGCCGCAGGCTTATACGACAAAGTTTGGCAAGCTGGAGCAATCTTTTTGCCTGTTCAATCTGTTGGTGTAATGGGCGATGAGCGTACCTACGAAAATGTAATCTGTTTACGTGCAGTAGAATCAGTTGATGGAATGACCGCCGATTGGTGCCACTTACCTTACGATGTTTTGGCAAAAATATCAAATGAGATCATCAATAAAGTTAAAGGCATTAATAGAGTTGTTTACGACATTAGCTCTAAACCACCCGCAACAATTGAGTGGGAATAATTTAATTGTGATTTAAAATCACAATCCTAAATATAAAAAAGATTATGCTAGTAAGTTGATAAGGCTTTACTGGCATATTTTGTTAAAATAACATGGTATGCGTTTTAAAAATACAGCTTGGTTTTTCGTTTTAGCTATTCTGGTTTTGGCAGCTTGTTCTCCAAAAGTTAGAACAGTAAAGAGGGAAGAAGAAAAACCTATTGAGAAAGAAAAACCAGCCGAAAAAAAGCCAATAAAAAGGTTTAGTCAGGCCAACATTTCTTTGCTTATTCCATTTAAGCTAAACGAAATCAATCTGAAAACAGCCACAAAGGCAGAGGTTGAAAAATATGCCATGCCAATTGATTTCTATCAAGGCTTCAAATTAGGATTAGATTCTGTCGCTGCATCAGGCTTAAATTTTAAGTTAAATGTTTTCGATACCCAAGACGATAATGCGCATATCGCTTCACTGTATAGTAACGATCGATTTAGAAAAAGCAATTTAATTGTTGGACCAGTATTTCCAGAGGGGGTAAAATACATTTCCAACTATTCGAAACTGAATAATGCGGTGGTTGTTTCACCATTAGCCGCGTCTCATCCTTCCGAATTTGACAATCCAAATCTGGTTTCTGTAGTCAACAACATCGATTTACATGGAAAAAAAATAGCTACTTACATTGCTAAAAATTACAGCCCAACCAATACCATTATCGTATTGATTAATCCAAAGAAAACCGAAGATGAGCAGTTTGCTGCACCCATTCGAAATTATTTTTCAAATCAAAGCTCCACAAAGTTTGTCGTTCAGGAATATGCATCTGCATTTACATTTGAAACGAAGATGATAAAGGGAAAACAGTATTTGGTAATCGTTACCTCTTCCGATCGGGCTTTTGTATCTCCAACCATAGATAAATTGTACAAGCTTAAAAATCTGCCAACAGGTGGTTACAACATTAATTTGTTCGGGCATCCCAACTGGGTTAAACAAAACTATCCGACAGACAAATTACAGGGCATGAATACTATTATAAGCTCTTCATTTAAAGTTGATTATAGAACTCCCGCTGTTGTATCCTTCATTAAGAAATACCGTGCCAAATATGGTTTTGAGCCCGGGGAATTTGCTTTTAAAGGCTTCGATGTGGGTTATTATTTTGGTAAGCTGCTTTCTAATTACGGCGAAGATTATCTAAACTACATCACAAAAGAGAAATATAAAGGTTTACAAAATAGCTTTTCTTTCATCCACGATGAAAAATTGGGCTACATTAACACCAGCCTAATGTTGTTGCGTTACAAGAACTTTGCGCTAAACGTTGTGGAATAGTACGTCGATTTATTTTTTCTTTAATCCTGAGATATGAGAGTAGAGCATCAACTGAAAGCATTTGAACAAATTTTAAATCGTTACGATGGTAATTTACCATTACATCGGTTTTTGCCTGCCTATTATAAACAGAATAAACAAATGGGTTCATCCGATCGGAGATGGGCCACGAGGCATATTTATAGTTACTATAGATTAGGTAAAGCCTTACCCAAACTTAGTATTGAAGAGCGCTTGAGCATAGCAGATTTTCTTTGCCATGATACGCTAAGCCCAGTATTGGAAAAGAATTTGCCCAAGTTTGTTGAACATATTTTGCTGCCCCTTGAGGATAAACTTAAATTGGTTGAAGAAGCTTATCCCGATTTTAGTTTGGAAGATGTTTTTCCTTTTCACAGTCATTTGTCTGAAAAAATAAGTAAAATCGATTTTTATACTTCGTTTTTTAAGCAGCCAGATTTATTCATTCGGGTAAAGGAACATGAAATAGAGGGGATTGGATCTGTCTTAGAGGGAAACAGTATTGAAGTAAAGCAAATTGGAGCAACCGCTTTGGCCTTACCAAATGGAACAAAATTAGAAACTATTTTAAAAGAAGGTTCTTATCAGGTTCAGGATTTATCTTCCCAGCATACTGGAACATATTTTATGCCCAATAAATGGGATAAATGGTGGGACTGCTGTGCCGCATCTGGCGGGAAAACATTACTCTTGCACAGTTTGGAGCCCGTTATCGAACTTTTAGTTTCTGATCTTCGCGAAAGTGTGCTTACCAATCTTGATGAACGCTTCCGTTTGGCAGGTATAAAAAAATATCATAAGAAGGAATTGGATCTTCTACAGAATAATGATCAAATTCTTCATCATTACGCATTTGATGGAATCATTTTAGATGCACCCTGCACGGGTTCTGGTACATGGGGACGTACACCTGAGATGCTAAGCTTTTTTGAGGAACGCAAAATCAGTTATTTTGCCAACCTCCAAAAAAGCATCGTTCAAAATGTAGTTAAGTACTTGAAGCCCGGTAAACCATTAATTTATATTACCTGTTCGGCATTTGCGCAGGAGAATGAAGAGGTTGTGGAGCATATGCTAAACACCCTACCGTTAACGCTCGAAAAAATGGAATTGATTAAGGGGTATGAACATCACGCCGATACCATGTTCGTAGCAAGGCTAATTAAAAAGCTCGATTAAAGGTGGGGAGGCAAACCAAGCATGACTGCGTTTAAGGCATCAATTTGCACTGCACGAAATTAGCCGTGTTCGAACCATGTTTTGAGGTTCTTTCTAATGTATTTTATAGCTTCTATCAAAACAGCTATTGCTCCAATAATAAGCGTATATTCTTCAAAGCTATTCATGAGCTAAGCTTTTGTATTTAGATGAATATACGGAATTTTTGTTACATGCTAACATTTTACTGGGCGATCTTCTTTCCCAATTTACATGATTTGCCAATTAAAGCCCTGTGTTGTTTCTAAACAACTTAATGGCAATGGCCAGTAAGATTACGCCAAAAGCCTTGCGTAGAATATTTAAGCCCGATTTGCCAAATAGTTTTTCAAGACGGTTTGTGTTTTTCAGAACGAAGTAAACAAAAAGCATATTCAATAAAATACCCACCAATATATTTTGCGTATCGTATTCTGTTTTTAAAGATAAAAGCGTTGTCATAGTTCCTGCACCTGCAATTAGCGGAAATGCAAGTGGCACGATGGATACGGTTTCTGGAGCTTCTTCTTTGAAGATGGTTAAACCTAAAACCATTTCCATGGCAATGAAAAAGATTACAAATGAGCCAGCGATAGCGAAAGATTCTACATCAAGTCCAATTACTTTCAAAAGGGATTCGCCTAAGAAAAGAAATAAGATCATTAATCCAGTTGCCACTAGCGAAGCCTTTTCCGATTGAATATGACCAGCCTTTCGGCGAAGTTCAATTACTACAGGTATAGCACCTAAAATATCAATTATGGCGAAAAGTACCATTGTGGTCGAGATGATCTGACTTACATTGAATTTCATAAAGCGTTTGGTTTATATACAAATGTAGAGCAATTAAATTCTTAGCGCAATTATTGAGCATAAAAAAGCCCCGATTTTGGTCGGGGCTAAAAATATTTTAATGTTAATCCAAGATGTCTGGTTTCGGTGGATCTTGAGGTGGTACCGTTTTTCCGGTGGTGCGCAAGATAGAATGTTTTGCGCTGTAGCCGAAGTAAATAATAAAACCAAGTGCTAACCAACCGAACAACCTTAACCAATTTGTCCAGCCAAGTCCAAGAATCATTAAACCGCAAGCTAGAACACCTAGAATTGGAATTAATGGTACCCATGGCGTTCTGAACTGACGAGGAAGATCTGGATCTGTTTTTCTCAGAATAATTACCGCAACACATACCAACATGAAAGCGAATAAAGTTCCAATACTCGTCATATCGCCAACCACGTCGCCTGGAATGAAGGCTGCAAATAAACCAACAATTACTAAAATAACTAAGTTCGCTTTATATGGCGTTTTAAATTTTGGATGTAAATCGCTGAACATTTTAGGCAATAAACCATCTTTACTCATCGAATAAAATACACGGCTTTGGCCTAAAAGCATCACTAAAATAACAGAAGAAAAACCTGCTAAAATTGCAACGGTAACCAATTTAGCTAACCAAGAGTAACCCGTCATGTATTCGCTAATTGCAGCTACAACAGAAGCTTCGCCACCTTTAGTTCTAAAGAATTCTACTGGAGCAATACCTGTTAAAACGTGAGCGAAAAGGATATAAAGAATGGTACAAACCGCTAGTGAACCTAAAATACCAATTGGCATTGCAGTTTTTGGATTTTTAGTTTCTTGCGCTGCTGTACTTACGGCATCAAAACCAATAAAAGCAAAGAAAACCGTTCCCGCTGCCCCGACAACACCCCAGAAACCACCAAAACTATGGCTAATTCCAGCATGATCTACATAAGTTGTTGCTGGTGGAATATATGGATGGTGATTGGCTTCATTAATGAAACCCCAACCTAAAACAATAATTAAAATTACAATGGCAACTTTAGTAATTACGATAACGCCATTTACAAAAGCAGATTCTGATGTTCCTTTAATGAGCAGCAAACTTAATATTCCCACAATAAATAGGGCAGGTAAGTTCATTATCCCGTTCACAGTTCCATCCGGATGCGACTGAAAAGGGGAGTGGCACCATTCATAGGGTATGGGCGACATGTGCAATACTTCTACAAGTAGTTTATTCAAATATTCGCTCCATGCAATACCCACCGTGGCAGCACCCACAGCGTATTCTAAAACTAAATCCCAACCAATTACCCAAGCCATTAACTCACCCATGGTTGCATAGGTATAAGTATAAGCACTACCAGAAATTGGAATAGATGAAGATAATTCAGCATAACATAATCCAGCTAAGGCACAGCCAATTGCAGCAATTATAAAACCGATTGTAACTGATGGCCCAGCATTCTGAGCAGCTGCTGCTGCAGTACGCACAAATAGTCCGGCACCAATGATTGCGCCTACACCTAATGCGACTAGTGCGCCTGCGCTAAGTGTGCGCTTTAAGCCTTTTGCAGAATCTCCCGCTTCCTCAAGCAGTAGATGCATTGGCTTTTTAGTAAATAAACCCATATTATAGTTTTTGTTTAGATTAATTCAGTTCCAAACCTAAATAAAAATTACGGAAAAGAAAAAGGGATTTTGGTTAAAAAATCCCTTTTACTCGTATTATATCTATGTTTTTACAACTAATTTGTTAAAGTGTCAGTGGTATTGATTAAAGTATCCACAATTGCATTGCCCAAACTGTCCATTTTTTGTTCAATCCTGATTTCTTTCCGAACTTCTAGCTTACGATCTGACGCTACAGCCTTAACTGCAATGTATGGCGCAATAACTAATGAAACAATCGACATTAACTTGATCAAAATGTTCATGGAAGGGCCTGAGGTGTCTTTAAAAGGATCTCCAACCGTATCTCCCGTTACGGAAGCTTTATGCGGTTCAGATTTTTTGTAAAACATTTCACCATTAATCATTACGCCTTGCTCGAAAGATTTTTTAGCATTATCCCAGGCACCACCGGCATTGCTCTGAAAGATTCCCATCAATACACCTGTAACGGTTACACCAGCCAACAATCCGCCTAAAACTTCAGGACCAAAAGTAAAACCAATAATAATCGGTGTAATTAAAGCAATTGCACCTGGCATCATCATTTCGCGAATAGATGCTTTGGTGGAAATCGCCACGCATTTCTCATACTCTGGTTTAGCTTTATATTCCATAATTCCAGGTATTTCACGGAACTGGCGGCGCACCTCCTGCACCATATCCATTGCAGCTTTACCCACCGCTTGAATACAAAGAGCAGAAAAGATGAACGGAATCATACCGCCAACAAACAAACCAGCCAAAACTGGTGCTTTATAAATATCAATAGCCGTAATGCCTGCAATACCGACAAAGGCAGCGAATAAGGCCAAAGAGGTTAAAGCCGCAGAAGCAATTGCAAATCCTTTACCCGTAGCCGCCGTAGTATTTCCAACCGCATCTAAATTATCGGTACGCTCACGCACTTCTGGTGGCAACTGACTCATTTCCGCTATCCCACCTGCATTATCGGCAATCGGCCCAAAAGCATCAATGGCCAATTGCATAGCCGTTGTAGCCATCATCCCAGCAGCGGCAATGGCAACCCCATACAATCCAGCAAAATGGTAAGAAGCCATAATCCCACCAGCCAAAACTAAAATTGGAATCACGGTCGATTTCATTCCGACAGATAAACCTGCAATAATGTTCGTCGCATGGCCGGTTGAAGATTGCTGAATGATCGAATTTACCGGTCCTTTACCCATTGCTGTGAAATACTCGGTTACAACACTCATAATGGTGCCTACAACCAAACCAACAAGTATGGCATAAAACACATTAATGCTCGAAAACTCGTATCCACGCAAATTCAATGTTTCTGGTAACATCCACTTCACAATAAAGAAAGAAGCAACCGCAGTAATTAAAATGGATGACCAATTGCCCAGATTCAAAGCATTTTGAACATTCGACTTTTCATCCTTAATGGTTACAAACCAAGTTCCAATTATTGAAAAAATAATGCCTAAACCACAAATTACCATAGGCAATAGGATAGGAGACATGCCACCAAACTTATCTACAACCGTAATTTCTTGTCCTAAAACCATGGTGGCTAATATTGTTGCTACGTACGATCCAAATAAATCGGCACCCATACCTGCAACATCCCCCACATTGTCGCCCACATTATCGGCAATTGTTGCAGGGTTACGCACATCATCTTCTGGAATTCCAGCCTCAACCTTACCTACCAAATCTGCGCCAACATCTGCCGCTTTGGTATAAATACCTCCACCAACACGCGCAAATAAGGCAATAGATTCTGCCCCCAAAGAAAAACCTGTAAGCACCTCAATGGCTGTTCTCATTTCGGTGCTATCTACATGCGTTACATGGAAAAGTTGTAAAAAAACGATAAACAATCCGCCTAAACCTAAAATGGCTAAGCCAGCAACACCCAAGCCCATTACGGTACCGCCTGTAAACGAAACCTTCAAGGCTTGTTTTAAGCTTGTTCTTGCGGCCTGTGTGGTTCTAACGTTGGCTTTTGTTGCAGATTTCATACCGATGTATCCAGCCGTAGCCGAAAATACTGCACCAATAATAAAGGAGATGGAAATAATCCAGCTCGAATGCATGGGCACGCCTTTAATTTCAGTAATGGTGCCCGAATAGGCAAGCAAAGCAGCCGTAAAAACTGCAAAAATACTTAGCACTCTCCATTCGGCTTTCAAAAAAGCCATAGCTCCATCGGCAATATAGCCTGCGAGTTCCTGCATGTTCTTGTCGCCAGCATCCTGTTTGTTTACCCAGGCGCTTTTAAACATCATCACAATAATCCCGATCAGGCCAAGTGCGGGAATACAATAAAGTAAATTGTCTTGTAAAAAATTCATAGTTAATATTTGGTTATGGTTCATTAATTCATCCCTTCCTAAAACAGGAACCGAGATGTTAGGTGATTTGAAATTATAATTTGGTTATTCGTTAAGCAATATAATAATTTTATTTCCTTGAGGTTAAATAATTAACAACCCAAGAGAATATTTTTTATTCAATTAAAATAATACATTCCAACACCTGCCTATTTATTTTTTTTAGATAAATTAGCCACAAACTACATAAACCAAACAAAACGATAAAATGGAAAAACTGCAGGAACAAGGATCTCCCAAGAGAAAATTAGGTCTTTTTGATGCTATAATGCTGGTAATGGGCTCGATGATTGGGAGCGGTATTTTTATCGTAAGCGCCGACATTATGAGGAATTTAGGCTCTGGTTATTGGTTAATTGTGGTTTGGCTCATCACTGGTGTAATGACCGTTGCCGCCGCCATTTCTTACGGGGAACTTTCTTCCATGTTTCCTAAAGCTGGTGGTCAATACACTTATTTAAAAGAAATTTTTGGCAAAATGATGGGTTTCTTGTATGGTTGGGGGCTTTTTACCGTAATACAAACTGGTACCATTGCAGCCGTGGCCGTTGCCTTTGGTAAGTTTACAGCCTATTTAATACCTGCTTTGAACGATGCCGCCCCGATTTTTCAAAGCGGCGGTTATAAAATTACATGGATTCAGATTTTAGCCATTTTTGTCATTTTGCTTTTAACCTACATCAATACTAAAGGTGTAGAAAGCGGTAAAATTTTGCAGAATATTTTTACAGGTTCTAAAATTGTAGCGCTAATCGGCTTAATCCTTTTGGGTTTTCTGTTGGTGAAGAATAATTTTTGGGCAGATAACATGCAGTTCAAATGGAGCGCATTTAACAACCTCAAAACCGATGTTAGTGGAAATTTCCTGAAATCTGGATGGGAATCTATATCTGGCATGGCCATAATGGGTGGTATAGCTGCTGCAATGGTGGGTTCTGTGTTTTCTAGCGTCGCTTGGGAAAACGTAACTTTCGTTTCTGGCGAAATCGAAAACCCCAAAAAGAATGTGGTACGATCGATGGTTTTAGGTACTTCGGCTGTAATGGTACTCTATTTACTGGTTAATTTTATTTACCTCAATACCTTAAATAGAGATAGTATTGCATTCGCTGTTAACGATCGCGTTGCTGTTGGGGCATCCGAGCAAATTTTCGGCAGTGGCATTGGCACAATCGTGATGGCCATATTGGTAATGATTTCCACTTTTGGTTGCGTAAACGGTATTGTACTTGCGGGTGCAAGGGTTTTCCAAACGATGGCGCAAGATGGAATGTTTTTTAAAGCCGCGCTTCAGAACAATAAAAACGGAGTGCCCGAAAAATCACTATGGATGCAAGGCATTTGGGCATCGGTTTTATGTTTAAGTGGCCAATATGGTAACCTGTTGGATATGATTTCTTTTGTGATTGTACTCTTTTATATGATAACCGTTTTTGGGGTAATTTATTTGCGTATTAAGAAACCGAGTTTAGAACGTCCATACAAAACTTGGTTATATCCCCTTACGCCAATTATCTACCTATTAATCGGCGCTGCATTTTGTATTTTGCTGCTCATTTACAAACAACAATATACTTGGCCTGGGCTCATCATCGTATTAATAGGTGTTCCTGTCTATTTTTTCATCAATCGTAAACAGGCGTAGGAGCATATTCTCAAATCGCAATTCATTCAGTTTTTAATTGGAAAGCAAATGCTTGGTAATTGTGGTCCGGGTTTATTGTACTCGGGTAATTGCAAGAACCGCCAATCTCTAAACCCGATATTGCGGATACCGGTGATTGGCTTAGGCCTATAGGCGCCTGCCTGCGGTAGGCAATTCACGGGATGTATGCTAAAATGAAATGCTGGCCTTGCTTTCCAAATCAATAAAAGGTGTTGTTAATTTATTTAAAATTGGAAAGCAAATGCAGTGGTAATCGGCTACGATAGTCCCGTGCTTACTTCAATCTTTTACCTCAAATCCCTGAAAAAGGGATTTGGTAAAAGGATTTCCGTGCCGCCCGGGTTTATTGTACTCGGGTAATTGCAAGAACCGCCCATCTCTAAACCCGGCATTGCGGATACCGGCCAGTGGCTTAGGCCTGCACGGGTATGAGCAAATGACAGGATGAACGCTAAAATGAAATGCTGACTTTGCCTACCAAATCAATAAAAAGTGTTATTAATTTATTTAAAATCGGAAAGCAAATGTAGTGGTACTCGGCTACGATAGTCCCGTGCTTACTTCAATCTTTTACCTCAAATCCCTGAAAAAGGGATTTGGTAAAAGGATTTCCGTGCCGCCCGGGTTTATTGTACTCGGGTAATTGCAAGAACCGCCCATCGCTAAACCCGGAATTGCGGATAGCAGCCAGTGGCTTAGGCCAGCAAGGGTATGAGCAAATGACAGGATGAACGCTAAGATGAAATGCTGACTTTGCCTACCAAATCAATAAAAGGTGTTATTAATTTATTTAAAATTGGAAAGCAAATGCAGTGGTACTCGGCTACGATAGTCCCGTGCTCACTTCAATCTTTTACCTCAAATCCCTGAAAAAGGGATTTGGTAAAAGGATTTCCGTGCCGCCCGGGTTTATTGTACTCGAGTAATTACAAGAACCGCCCATCGCTAAACCCGGAATTGCGGATAGCAGCCAGTGGCTTAGGCCTGCAAGGGTATGGACAAATGACAGGATGAACGCTAAAATGAAATGCTGACTTTGCCTACCAAATTATTATGAACATGCGCTAGAAAACTCTCTTGACGATGCCTTAAACCCATCCGTCATGCTGAATAAACAATCCGTCATGCTGAATTTATTTCAGCATCTTAATGGGCATTAAAATTGGTTTTAAATTATGCGTATCGAAAATACCTTTAAAAAAAGCTAGCTAAGGCCCTGAAATAAATTCAAGTTGACGATACCTTGAAACCATCCGTCATGCTGAATTTATTTCAGCATCTTAATGGGCATTAAAATTGGTTTTCCATTATGCGTATCGAAAATACCTTTAAAAAAACCTAGCTAAGGCCCTGAAATAAAGTCAAGGTGACCATGGCTCAGCTTATGATAAATGAAAATATAATAAAATACAGAACCTTAATAGTAAATATTAAGGCTTTGTAATCTTAACACTTCTTCGCCCGAACTCGCTACTAATTATGTATTTTTGCGTTTAATGGGAACACAGGTAGATTTAGGCATTAAGGGCTACAAAAATTACGGAACGCATTTGCGTGAAAAATATAACGGACAGCGGGTTTTTAAAACAATTGTTGATGGAGGCTTTACTTGCCCCAATCGAGATGGGAGTAAAGGCTATGGGGGTTGTACCTACTGCAATGTAGATTCTTTTACCCCAGAAATTTCCAGGAAAATGCCCACCATTCGCGAACAGTTGGAAAAAGGCATGGAACGGGGAAAGAATTTTTATAAAGCCGATAAGTTTATTGTTTATTTCCAGCCGAACACCAACACCTATGCACCCGTACATTATTTAAAGATGATGTATGATGAGGCTTTATCTATTAATACCGAAGATGTTGTTGGTTTTTCGGTAGGTACCCGTCCGGATTGCATAGATGCCGAGAAAGTGGCCCTGTTGGAAAGTTATACCGATCGTTTTGATGTGGATTTGGAAATGGGCATGGAATCTATATATGATGAAACGCTAAACCAAATTAATAGAGGATGTAGCCATGGCGAATTTGTAGAAGCAGTAAAACTTTTAGAAAACAGTAAGTTGGATTTGTGCGTGCACACCATTTTCGGATTTCCTTGGGAAACTAAAGAAATGATGTTGGGTTATATTCATGAAATTAACCGATTCCCCCAGATAAAATTTGTTAAGTTTCATCACCTTCACATTGTAGAGGGTTCTATCATGGGCGCAAAATACAAAAAGGAGCCTTTCAAGTTATTTTCTTTGGAAGAATACACAGATTTACTTTGTGAGTTGATTCCTTTACTGCGACCCGACATCGTTATCCAGCGTTTGTTCGGGATTTCGGATTGGGATTTGCTAATTGCCCCCAATTGGGGACTGAATAAGTCAGCAATTCAAACTTATATTGATAAAGAAATAGAGAAAAGAGGTGTCGTTCAAGGTTCTCGATATTTTGAATAAAAGCGCTTTATTTTAGATAAGTTTTTCAAAAAACCTGCGAAATTTCGTGGGTTTTTTCTTTTTATATGTGTTTTAAAGCCAAATTGTTATAATATTTTGATAAAATATCATAATTCGGTACTAAAAGTGGATTTTCTTTTTGTTAAAAACGAGCTTATTTAGACTTCATTTTTTTTATTAATTACATTTTTTAAATTGTTTTTTGCTTGGTTTTGCAAAAATTCAATGAATTTGTTTGAATATTTCCAAAATATGGTGTAAAAATTACAATATGTTGTATTTTTATAAAAATTAAATGGATATAAATCGATTATTTTATTAAAACAAACAAATTAAACTAAAAACTATGAGTAAATTTTCCTTTAAACAAGCTGCGCCGTTTCTGGTGCTCTCTATTGTAGCCATTGCTGCGATATTTATTCCCGCTAAAGCGAATTATGATGTAGGAAAATATAATGCCGCAGATGTTGCTTGGATTCTTGTTGCAACGGCATTGGTATTTTTAATGACTCCGGGCTTAGCATTCTTTTATGGTGGTATGGTGCATAGAAAAAATGTATTATCTACCATGATTAAAAGTGTTGTGGCAGCAGGTGTTGTATCGGTATTATGGGTAGTTGTAGGTTTCAGTTTGGCTTTTGGTAAAGATATTGGTGGTTTCATTGGCGATCCATCTACATTCCTTTTCTTTAAGGATGTAAACTCTGGCGAACCATGGAGCCTTGCACCAACCATTCCATTAACTTTATTTGCCTTGTTTCAATTGATGTTTGCCATCATAACACCAGGTTTAGTTGTTGGCGCGATTGCAGAACGTATTCGTTTTACATCTTATATTTTATTTACGGTGCTTTTCGGCCTATTGGTTTATGCGCCATTGGCTCACATGACTTGGAGCCCTGATGGTTTATTAATGAAAATGGGTGTGTTTGATTTTGCCGGCGGTACAGTTGTTCATATTTCAGCAGGTATGGCTGCGTTAGCAGGTGCTTTAGTGTTAAAACGTAGAAAAGCGCACTTAGATCATAAAGAAATTCCACCTGCAAACATTCCATATGTATTAATTGGTACAGGTTTATTGTGGTTTGGCTGGTTTGGTTTTAACGCAGGCTCTGCATTGGGCGCTGGTTCTTTAGCGGTTTCTGCTTTTGCTACAACAAACGTTGCTGCAGGTGCTGCAGGTTTATCTTGGATGTTCTTTGATGTACTTCGCGGTAAAAAGCCTTCGGTATTAGGTTTCTGTATTGGTGCTGTAGTTGGCCTTGTTGCCATTACACCAGGCGCAGGTTATGTTGCTATTCCACAAAGTATTTTTATTGGTGCATTTGCAGCCATCGTATCTAACTTGGTGGTTTATGCGAAATCTAAAACGACAATTGATGATACTTTAGATGTATTTCCTTGCCATGGTGTTGGTGGTATTGTAGGTATGATTTTAACTGGTGTTTTTGCAACCAAAACCGTTAATGCTGCGGGTGTAGATGGTTTATTGTATGGCAACCCAGAATTTTTCTTTACCCAATTAAAAGGTGTGGCACTTGTGGTTGTATTTAGCTTTGTGGTATCGTTTATCATCTTCAAATTCGTGAATTTAATTCAGCCAATCCGCGTTTCAGATGAAGAAGAAGAATTAGGTCTTGATGCTTCACAACATGATGAAAAATATTCTCAAGGTACTTTATTGGTAGAAGAGAAAGCCATTTACATCGAAAAAAATAGTCCAGTTCAAGAAACGATTTAATATATTATCTAAACCCCCAATCCGCTCAAACATGAAGAAACTTTTAACCGCTATATTTGCTATAGCTAGCACTACGTGTGCCTTGGCTCAAGAGACGCCAACATCACCACTTGAAATTTCAGGTTCGGTTGATACTTACTTTAAATATGATTTTGCTAAAAAGCCAAACAATATTTTAACTTCTTTTGCCTCTGATCACAATTCAGTTTCACTGGGAATGATTGATTTAGCATTGAAGAAAAAAACCGGAAAAGCATCATTCGTTGGCGAACTTTCTTTCGGTCCGAGAGGCCAAAGCCAATCCATTCCAGATGCCGCCAATGGTGGATCATCTTTCCACATTCAGAATTTATACATTAACTATGATTTTTCTGACAAATTTGCAATGACTGCAGGTTATATGGGTACTTTTATTGGATATGAAGTGATTTCTCCGGTAGGAAATTTCAACTATTCAACTTCATATTTATTTACCAATGGACCATTCCAAAATGCAGGCATTAAAGCAACATACAAATTCTCTGATAAAGTGAGTTTAATGGCTGGTTTGTTTAACGATTGGAATGTGTACAGCGCAACTCGTGGCGTATCAAGTGTGGGTGGTCAGTTAATGATTGCTCCAGTTGAAGGTTGGACGGCGTATTTAAATGTATTATCTGGCGCTGGTGGCGGTGGTTATGGCACCATCGAGGATTTAACGACTGCTTATCAGATTACAGAAAAATTTAAATTGGGCTTAAATGCAGCCAATTATGATATTGATAATGATGGCGGTGGTTATGCTGGCGTTGCTCTGTACCCTCAATATGCGGTTGGAAGCGCAGTAACACTAGGTTTAAGAGGCGAATACTTTAAAACAAAAGATGTTGGCCCCGTTACAGGTACAAAATACACCGCTGTTACCTTAACGGCCAATGTTAAATCTGGTGGTTTAACTTTTATCCCTGAGGTAAGACTTGATCACAATGGCGATAAACCATTTTTTAATAAAAATAGCTTATCTGCTCCAAATGCAGGTCAGTTCTCTTTAGCTGCTGTTTACGCTTTCTAAAAAATAATTGATTTTGATTTAAGGCCGTCAGCTTTCTAAAACTGACGGCCTTTTTTAATGTGCTTTGTTTATATTTTGCCCTAATAATTTCTACATTTATGGCTTACCGAAAACTCCTACGAATGAAAAAGTATTTAACCTTCATCATGCTCTTAACCACCTTTGCAAGGCTCTCGGCCCAGCAAAAGCAACTTCCTTTGGATGATCGCGGCAAATATATTTACTATGAGGTTGTTGAGGTAAAAGCAATAAACAAAGATAGCTTGCTTAAACGGGCTGCAGATTTTATACATCAGGATTATAAAAAATCCATGAATTTGGAATCATCAACAGATACATCAATTCTTGCTAAAGGAACCCTAGTTATCGATAAAACGCTGTTGGTGGCGGGTCATCCAAGTGGTGAGGTAAAGTATAATTTTACAGTTGAATTCAGATCAGAGAAATATAGGTTTTGGCTTACGGATTTTGAGTACATTCCTTACCAACGCGATCGGTATGGAAATTTTGTCGCTTCTACCAACATCGGTACGCCTTTAGAAAAAACGCCGAGTAAATTGAATGCAGGGCAATGGAAAGATATCTTGGGTGGAGTATCCGTAAAAGCAACCAAGTTTGGTGAGGATTTCAAGAAATTCTTAGCAAGCTCTAGAATTGAAACAGCTAAAAAGAAAGCAGAAACCATTTCAACTAAAAAATGGTAAATGCATTCCTATTCGATAAGTTTGTTAATTGATTTTAAAGCTTACCAAAAAGTTCTTCTACCTTTTTAAACCTAAAATTAAAAATTTCGTTTATTTTTTTGCTCACTATTAAGCTGTTTGCAATCGCTCCGATAGGGCCAAATCCAATACCATAATGCAAAATATCGTGCATTAAAACGCCTCCTTCTACAGCTTCAAAATGATGATTGTGATGCCAAAAGGCAAATGGGCCAAAGCGCTGCTCATCAATAAAGTATTCCTTTTCTTTTACGTGGGTAATTTCGGTCATCCAGTTCAGTTTTATGCCCAAAAGGGGAGAAACTTTATAGGTGATAATCATGCCAGGATACATTTTAGCGCCTTCCAGATTGGGGGTTGTTACATCAAAAGTCATGTCTTTCGGTGTAATTTCTGAAAGATTAAGGGGTGATGAAAAGAAATCCCAAGCGGTATCTAAATCAACAGGTATTTTTTGTGTAAATTCTATTCTATAAGTTTTCAATTTTGATTATTTAAGGATAAATGGAATTGAGTTATTTTGTGGATAATGTAGATAATTTATCTTGAATAATTTTGACTAAAGTTTTAAACTCGCTTTCTTCATAACCCATTGATTGATAGATGATTTTTCCATTTTCATCAATCAAAATGTTTCTCGGGATGGATTGTTTGGCAAACTTACTAAAGATGGATCGGTCGGCATCGGGTAAAATTGGGAAAGTAAAACCTTTTTTCGCTTTGTAAGGCACCAGTTTTTCCCAACCTTCTTCACGACCGAAAACAAAGAAAGCGAAATTTTTATTGTCTTTGTATTGATCCCAAATTTCCTTTTGAGCCAGCGGGAGTTCTACATTGCAGGGTGGGCACCAAGTGGCAAATAGATTAATCAAAACAACTTTACCCTTATAATCGGCTATATTTACGGTTTTTCCCTTTTCAATTTCGAATTTGAACGGAGGGACAGGACCGCCAACTTTAACATAAGAATCCGGATCGGCTTGAGCAAAAGCCACAAGGGTATTCGTTAAAATAAACAGCGTGAGGAGTATCTTTTTCATAGATGATGATTTATGAATTAAAGATACTCCTAAATAATTTGTTTTGAAACTAATGCACCATTTTATCGGCACACGTAGAGCTAGCAAAAGCTTCAGGCTTGGCTTTGAAAATAAAACCCATGCTTAAAATATAGCCCATAGCATCGTTTAAAGCTTTGTTTGATTTAAACGAGGGGTTTGTGTTAATATCAGCATGAACTTCCAAGGCAACATCATAAATGTCCAGCAAATCGCAAATAGAATAAGCCGTTTCGATAGACTTTTGCACTTCCAAGAGCATTCGCTCTTTAATGCTTACTTGTTGCGAACTTTTTTCTTGATGGATGTACATGAAGCCGCCATGATGTTCTCTTAGCAAAACGATAACGGTTGCGAAATCGGTTACTGCGCCTTTAACTTGAGAATCTGTACCTATACAGACCTTTAGTTTGTAGCCATTTTCAGTTTCTCTAATAATAGCTTGTTCTACTTCTTCTAAGATTGATGATTGGACGATTTCACCACTAAATTTTTTCCAGGTCATACACGATATTGTTTGAGGTTAACAAATGGTAATCAGGTTTTTATAAAAATAAGCGCTAAAAATTAAATCCGTGTTAAGTGTATTTGTTTATTTGCTAACAAAAACTTAGTTATCAACAAGTTAGTTAAAATAATCGGAATTGATTTGATGTTTTTTGAAACATTTAAATATTCTTGTCGTTGTTAATTAGTATATCACTAAACCGATAAAGTTATGAGAATCGAATTAATCCAAGAGTTTGAGCAATTACAGCAAAGCAGAGCCAATAAGTTTGCAGATGAATTAACCGACAAATTTTTATCATCTGTTGATTCTGTTAATGAAAAGATTACATCTTCTTTATCAAAAAGAGGAAAGATGCTTTTTTTGTTAGAAAAAAGATTGAATCTTTCTACTCTTAAACGATTTAGTAAAAAATATTTAAAGTACTAAACCTAATCTAAAAAGCGCCCAATGCAGAAATGCTTATCTTTGCGGCACAATGGTAGAGAACGCGCTTAAAAGATTAAACATTTCTGCACTTAATGAAATGCAACATGCTTCCATCAAATCGGCCAAAACCGGTAATGATGTTTTGCTTATTGCCCCAACAGGTTCTGGAAAAACCCTTGCCTTTTTATTGCCCTTAATTAGTAGTTTAAAGGCGGATGTAAAGGGAGTGCAAGCGCTTATTTTAGTTCCATCAAGAGAATTGGCGCTGCAAATTGAGCAGGTTTTTAAGCAAATGGGCACACCTTTTAAAGTAAACTGCTGTTACGGTGGCCACGCTGTTCGAGTTGAAAAAAACAATTTAGCACATCCACCTGCGGTACTAATTGGTACGCCTGGTAGAATTGCCTACCATTTAGACCATCAAAACTTCGACGAATCATTTGTAGAAACCTTAATTTTGGATGAGTTTGATAAATCGCTTGAATTTGGTTTCGAAGCAGATATGTCATTCATCATTGGTTCCCTACGATCATTGAAACAAAGAATTTTAACATCGGCAACCAAAATGGAAGAAATTCCGCCTTTCGTTAAAATTAACAACCCTGTATCTATAGATTTTTCTAATAACATTCAGGCAAAACCAGACCTTAAGCTTAAAAAGGTAATGGCGCCAGCTGCAGATAAACTGGAAGTTTTATTCAAATTATTAAGCAAAATAGGTAGCCAAAACACTTTGGTTTTCTGCAACCACAGAGAAACCGTCGATAGAATTAGCGATTTGCTTTTTGAACATGGTTTGGGACATGATGTTTTTCACGGTGGGATGGAGCAGATAGATCGAGAAAAATCTTTATTAAAATTTAGAAATGGTAGCCATAAAATTTTAGTTACAACAGATTTAGCCGCCCGCGGCTTGGATATACCTGAAGTAGAGCATATTGTGCACTACCAATTGCCCTATACTGAAGATGCCTACATCCACAGAAACGGGAGAACTGCACGCATGCACGCTAAAGGCACCGCATATGTCGTTTTAACCGAAGAAGAGCATTATAAATACCTCCCAGAAAGCATAGAAGAAGAGGTTTTATCTGATAAATATACACTGCCAGAACAAAGTGATTGGCAAACTTTATACTTGGCACACGGTAAAAAAGACAAAATCAATAAAATTGACATCGTTGGCTTGTTTTTGCAAAAGGGCAATTTACAAAAGGACGATTTAGGGTTAATTGAAGTTAAAGACACCACAAGCTATGTGGCTGTAAAAAGAAGTAAAGTAGAAAAGCTACTTAAAATTTTACAAGGAGAAAAAATAAAAGGTAAGAAACTAAAGTTAGAAATAGCAAGCTAGTTTGGCGTATAGAATTGTTGAGCCAGCTAGGCTTCAATCGGGGCCTTTCGAGCTTTGACTTTCGTTAATTTTATTAAACGATAATTAAATATGAGCAATAACGATATTTTAAAAAAATTGAGGGTAGCCTTATCCTTAAAAACAGAAGATATTATTACCATTTGTGATTTAGTTGGCTTTAAAGTAACAAAGGCAGAATTGGGTGATATTTTCAGAAACGATGACCATGAGAATTTTAAACCCTGCGGAGATCAAATTCTTCGTAATTTTTTAAATGGCTTGGTCATTTATAAAAGAGGTCCGAGGGATGAAAAAAAATAGTAAACGTGTTATTTTATTAATTTTTGTACTGACCGTTACCGCCTTTAGTTCATTCTCTCAGGTTCAGTTTAAGGTTATTGGTATGGTAACCGACTCACTGAAGAATCCGATTGAGGGTGCAAGTATTCGTTTAATTACCAAAAAGGACACACTTCGATCCACTACGGATCTTAGTGGGAATTTCTCTTTCCCAAACGTAAGCGACAATAAATTTAACATCGTTGCCTTTGCTTTAGGCTATAAGCGATATAACTCTATGCATGAGGTAGATTCGAAAACGAAAGAAACTACCCTAGCTGCCATTGTGCTCAAAAATGAAGGTATTTTTTTGGATGATGTTGAGATCAAAGTAAAGGCAAATCCAATCAAAATCAAAAAAGATACAGTTGAATATAATGCTAAGGCTTATAACATTAGGCATAATGATAAGGTAGAAGATTTGCTAAAACAACTACAAGGCATAGAGGTTGACGAAAACGGTACGGTTAAAGCAATGGGCAAAAAAATGACCAAGATTAGGGTTAATGGAGAAGATTTTTTTACCAGTGATTTAAAAGATTACATGAAGCAGTTACCCGCAGAAATTGTTGATAAACTGCAAGTTATTGATGATTATGGTGATGAGGCTAACTTTACAGGGATAAAAACTGGTGAACCACAGAAAATGCTCAATTTGGTAACCAAACCAGGCTTGGGAAGTGGAATATTTGGTAATGCTGACGCAACATCTGCAACAAGCAATGCACATAGTTTGGCTGTAAATGGGAACACCTGGGCAAAAAGTAAGCAAATTGGTTTTGGCGCTAACTATGGGATCACCAATAATGCTTTCTCCAAATTGGATAACATGAGCTTGAATGGCAATATAAGAGATAAACTCAATAAAAACCTGAACATTACAGGTGGCTATAGTTTAACCAACAACTCCAATAAATCCATTGTCAGCAATTACACCGAAACTTTTAATCCACAGGGCACCATCTTTGACTTAAGGGAAAATGCAAATGACAGTAAATCTTTTAGCAATAGAATTAACTTCGGCTTAAATGGTGCCACAAAGAAAAATTTTGTAAACGCATCCATTTCTGGCTCATTTGGAGCCAATAGAAACAATTCATTATCTAGCTCAAATAAAACTGGCTTCATTAAGCAAGATTTACTCACAAATGCGGAAGTTAAAAATAACAACCCTAATGTAAATGGAAACATCAATTGGGCCCGAAAAATGGATAACAACCGTAAATCATTGTCGGTCAGCTTCAACTTCGGTGCTAATGGTGGGCAAACGAACAGTAGTATCAATGATATTATAAAGTACTATAATGCAACCACCAATATTTTGGTAAAAGATTCTTTACTGAATAGACTCGTATCAAATAACACCTCAAATTTAAATGTAGGTGGTAATATTCAATTCGCCAATTCTTTAAAAAAGCAAAACGATAGTAGTGGCTATAGTTTTATAAGTATGAGTTATGGCATTTCATTGAGCAGAAGCAAGAACTTGCAAAGCACCCGTGTCGAAGATCAAATGGGAAATGGCTTTATTGTCGATTCACTGAGTCAAAACTATGTGTCGAATTTTATCAACCAAAACATTAGTTTGGGCTTTAATGCAGACAAGAAAAGGCTTAGCTACAGTTTTGGTGTTAATTTTTCGCCAAGTATTATTATTGGTGAATATAGAACCACCGGCGAAAGCTTAAGAAATTATCAGCTAAATTTTTCACCCTCTGCTAATCTCAGTTATCAAATTAAAAATAATAAAACCCTAAATTTTGGTTACAATGGCTACACTACTTCTCCCGATTTTAATAAAATACAGCCGGTAAGAAACAGTAACGATGTACAAAACATCATTATCGGGAATCCAAATTTAAAGGCCAGTTCAACCCATTCCGCAAATCTAAACTATAATCAATTCGGACAAAAATCGGGATTGAGCATCATGTTGGGCTTAAGTGGAAATTTCTCTTTCAACAGCGCAGTGAGTAATACTGTTTTTTTAAGAGATACATTAAACACCTTAAAACAGCAAACCACATACGAAAATGTTAATGGAATTTATAATATAGGTGCCAATTATTCTATTGATAAAAAGCTACTCTCCAATAAATTGTCGGTATCTTATATGGGAAATGTAGCCTATAGTCATAATGTTTTTTATACGGATAACGTATTGAATGGGAGTAGTGGAATTAACCTATCAAATACTTTTCGTGTAAGTTTAAGTGAGAAAAAATATGCCTTCAACCTGAGCACAGCTCATAGTTTTAGTTCTAATACCTATTCTGTTGCCAATCAAAACGTAAAGAACATTCAAATTTTGGCGTTAAATGGAGGTGCTTCCTGTAGCTTAATCAGACGTTTACGACTGAACACAACAGTTTCCAAAAGCTTAAATCTCGGTTATAATATATATTCGGGAAATCCCTTATTGGTTAATTTAGGTTTAAACACCAGTTTCCTAAGGTCTGAACAATTAAATTTGGCAATACAGGCCAATGATTTATTTAATAATGGGGCATTATTTAGATCAACAATTATCAATAACTCCATCAATGAAAATAGAACTCGATTTATTAGCAGGTTTGTGCAGGGTACTTTGAGCTATAACATCAACCAATTCGGAAAGGTTACGAACAGACTGAGGCCATCGGCCAATCAGGATCCATTCTAATCGAAAAGTCGGCAACTCACAATAAAATCGCTTAAATTAGGTGCTGAATAAATTTATTAATTGTTTGCCCATCCCATGAAATACAAAATCATCCTCCTATTTATTTTTATTGTAAGCACACACGCTTCTGCACAAAACGTTGCAGATTCGATAAAGCTAAAATATGATGCGCCAGTTAAAGAAAACTTTGCAGATGATTGGGCAATGTTGTCAAAGTATAAAAAGGAAAACGAGGAATTGGGAAAGCCAAAAAAGGGTGAAAAAAGAGTAGTCTTCTTGGGAAGTTCCATCATTGAGTTTTGGAAACAAAAAGACCCTGGTTTCTTTGCAAATCGCCCTTACATTGATCGTGGGATTTCTGGCCAAATTTCTCCACAATTGTTAATCAGATTTAGGCAGGATGTTATTAATCTGAAACCTAAAGCTGTAATTATTTTGGCTGGAAGTAATGATATTGCGG
The DNA here is from genome assembly GCF_003173595.1 of Pedobacter yonginensis. Lineage (GTDB taxonomy): Bacteria > Bacteroidota > Bacteroidia > Sphingobacteriales > Sphingobacteriaceae > Pedobacter > Pedobacter yonginense. The sequence goes on along the minus strand of NZ_QGNZ01000003.1, from coordinate 22,152 downwards.
GGAACACTGGCCATGTTACGAATGAAAGCATTTTAGATTGTATAAAATCTATGTCAGAGCTGGCCAGAAAACATCGCATCAAAGTGATTTTATGTAAGTATTTACCTGTTTACGAATATCCATGGAATAAAGGCATTACAGATGCAGCTGGAAAAATTATTGCATTAAACCAAGCAATTGTTGAATATGCTAAAAAAGAACACCTCACGGTAGTAGATTATTTTAGCCCTTTGGTTGATGACCGCAACGGACAACGTGCAGAACTTACTACCGATGGCGTTCATCCAAACTTGGCAGGATATAAATTGATGGAAACCGTAACTGAAGTAGCAATTAAAAAAGCGCTTAAAAACAGACATTAAAATTTATTACTCGTTTTTTTGGTTAGTCGGGGTTTGCCCCGTTTTCTAAGTTAGGGATTTCTGGTTTTTAGTGGATTACAAATCCACAGATTGATAGGACGAGATTACAAATCTCGACCAGCAATTAAAAATCCTTGATCAAGCTTTTGTTAGTCGGGGTTTGCAAGTCCGTCTTGTGAGCCAAGGATTTTTAATCCTTTATCAGGCTTGCAATAACAACAACTGCAATTTTCGACTGTTTAGATAAAAATTTAACTATTATTTTAGCTTAGCTTTTCGTATCTAATTCAGGGATTTCTGGTTTTTAGTGGATTACAAATCCACAGATTGATAGGACGAGATTACAAATCTCGACCAGCAATTAAAAATCCTTTATCAAGCTTTTGTTAGTCGGGGTATGCAACCCCGTCTTGTGAGCCAAGGATTTTTAATCCTTTATCAGGCTTGCAATAACAACAACTGCAATTTTCGACTGTTTAGATAAAAATTTAACTATTATTTTAGCTTAGCTTTTCGTATCTAATTCAGGGATTCCGTCTTGTGAGCCAAGGATTTTTAATCCTTTATCAGGCTTGCAATAACAACAACTGCAATTTTCTACTGTTTAGATAAAAATTTAACTATTATTTTAGCTTAGCTTTTCGTATCTAATTCAGGGATTTCTGGTTTTTAGTGGATTACAAATCCACAGATTGATAGGACGAGATTACAAATCTCGACCAGCAATTAAAAATCCTTGATCAAGCTTTTGTTAGTCGGGGTTTGCAAGCCCGTCTTGTGAGCCAAGGATTTTTAATCCTTTATCAGGCTTGCAATAACAACAACTGCAATTTTCTACTGTTTAGATAAAACTTTAACTATTATTTTAGCTTAGCTTTTTGTATCTAATTCAGGGATTTCTGGTTTTTAGTGGATTATAAATCCACAGATTGCTAGGACGAGATTACAAATCTCGACCAGCAATTAAAGCCAAGGATTTTTAATCCTTTATCAGCCTTGCAATAACAAAAACTGCAATTTTCCACTGTTTGGATAAAAATTTAACAGGTGTCCAAGCAGATATTTTCAAGGCTGTTGAATTTTTCTGATTGGACACCAACTATTATTTTAGCTTAGCTTTTTGTATCTAATTCTCTTAGGTGTAACATCCCCCAAGCGTTTTTTGCGATTTTCTTCATAATCAGAATAATTTCCCTCAAAGAAATAAACTTCTGAATTGCCCTCGAAAGCCAAAATATGCGTACAAATTCGATCTAAAAACCACCTATCGTGACTAATTACTACCGCACAACCACCAAAGTTTTCTAATGCCTCTTCCAAGGCTCTCAAGGTGTTAACGTCGATATCGTTAGTAGGCTCATCCAGCAAAAGAACGTTTGCTCCTTTTTTTAAGGTGATGGCCAAATGAACTCGATTACGCTCCCCTCCAGATAAAATTCCAACTTTTTTCTGTTGATCTCCACCGTTAAAGTTAAATTTAGAAACATAGGCACGGCCATTTACGGCTTTAGTTCCCAATTGTATGTTGTCTAAACCATCGGTAATGTTTTCATACACCGTTTTATCCGAATCTAAATCGTTGTGCATTTGATCTACATAACCCAATTCTACGGTTTCACCCACTCGGAAAGTTCCTGCATCAGCTTCCTCTTGCCCTGTAATTAATCTGAACAAAGTGGTTTTACCCGCACCATTGGGGCCAATAATACCAACAATACCAGCAGGGGGTAAAGAGAAATTTAAGTTATCAAACAGCACTTTATCGCCGTATGCTTTTGTTACGTTGGTGGCTTCAATTACAACATTACCCAAACGAGGGCCAGCTGGGATAAAAAGTTCCAATTTATCTTCTCTTTCTTTTCCATCCTCCGAGGCGAGCTTATCATAATTTGCCAAACGGGCTTTAGATTTTGCATGACGAGCCTTTGGAGCCATTCTTACCCATTCAAGCTCGCGCTCTAAAGTTTTCTGGCGTTTACTTTCTGTTTTCTCCTCTTGCGATAAACGTTTTGCTTTCTGATCTAACCAACTGCTATAATTACCTTTCCATGGAATACCTTCTCCACGATCAAGCTCTAATATCCATCCAGCCACATTATCTAAGAAATATCTATCGTGGGTAACGGCAATAACAGTACCTTCATAATTTTTCAAGAATTGCTCCAACCAATCGATACTTTCTGCATCCAAGTGGTTGGTTGGCTCATCCAAAAGTAAAACATCAGGATGCTGTAAAAGTAAGCGGCACATGGCCACCCTGCGACGTTCTCCACCGGAAAGCACACCGATTTTTGTTTCCGGATCAGGGCAACGCAATGCATCCATTGCTCTTTCCAGCTTAGAATCGATTTCCCAAGCACCTAAAGCATCAATTTTGTCTTGCAATTCGCCTTGTCTTGCCATTAATTTATCCATAGCATCCGGATCGGAATAGTTTTCTTCTAATCCAAAAGCTTCATTTACTTCTTCATATTCTTTTAAAATGGCAGTTACTTCGGTAACACCTTCTTCTACCACTTCCCGAACTGTTTTTTCTGGATCTAAAATAGGTTCTTGAGCAAGATAACCCACAGAAAAGCCTGGTGAAAAAACCACCTCTCCTTGATATGATTTATCTAAACCTGCTATAATTTTTAATAATGATGACTTACCCGAACCATTTAAGCCGATAACACCAATTTTGGCTCCGTAAAAGAAAGAAAGGTAAATATTTTTTAAAACCTGTTTTTGTGGGGGGTAAATTTTATTTACACCCGCCATTGAAAAAATGATTTTTTCGTCTGACATAGAAAATGTTGCTTTAAAGTACTTTAAAGGTAATTGTTAAAAAATGGACAAATCTGGATTTCGAACTAGATCCAGTGATTGATTAACAAAGATAAGAACAACAAGCCGATTACAAAGCGATTTGGAAAGTATGCAGTATTTTTAGTGCAGAAGGTAATAGGTGCCAAAATGCCACGCGCTATCACGGGGCGAAAATTAAAGCAAGATTAATTACATTAGCACTTAAGCCACGTTATCAATGAGTTTTAATGAGCTATGTAAATCTTTTTTTCTAATTCTGCTTAAGGTTTCTACCCGGATGGATAAATAGCTGGCGATATAGCGCAACGGAATTTCCCGAATAATTTTTTCACTATCCATAGTCAGTTTCCTGTATCGATCTGATGCCTTTGTGATTCTAGCCAGAATCGATCTTTTAGAAGCCTCAAAATATTGTATAGCCATCAGCTTTCTGCCAATGATGTTTGCTTCAGGGTAATCCTCGCAAATTCTATTCATAAAGTCGTGGGGTATACATACCAGAAGGCAGTCTTCAAGCGCATGAAGATATTCCTGTTCGTAAATTTCTTGTCCATCGGGGTGGCAAATGGTGCCTATAATTTCATTTTGAAAGGCAAACCAAGTGGTGATGTCTTTTCCTCTATCTCTAATAAATCCGCGGGCAGTGCCGCTAACAATAAAGTATAAAAATCTATTATTGTCCATTGGAGAAAGTATAAACTTGTTTTTTTTAATTTTAGATACACTGCAATGATTTCTGTATTCGGTTGCAAGGCCCTCGGAGAGTGTACTATACTGCCCTAGATAAGACAGTAGGAGAGAAATTGCAAGTTGATCTTCTTCTTTAAAACTCATGCAATAAATATTTTGATATTTTAGTTAGGGTATGATCCATATTCGAATATGGAGTAACTCAAAAATGAACTATTATATCTTTACTATCCTGCCTGATTTGTACGCTATACTGCCAAAATTTTGTTTTCTTGAGCGCTTTGCTTAGGAAATGGAAGAAAGCGTTGTGTTGGTTTTTGCAGATTGAGCAAATCTCCATCTATACAACCAATTACAGATGTTAAAACAGCATTAAAAAAGCTGAATGGAAATGCACCTTTAAAATTTTATAATGAAATCGTTTTTACTTAGCTTATAAGTTTTTATATCTTGCCAATAGATTGAAAGATGTTTGAAGAATATTTTAACTTTGTGAACAGAAAACTACTTTTGTTATATAAAAAATCGATTTTAGCAGATTAAATTTTGCCTTTAACCGCTCATGGACAAACTCTCTTTAACACTTACTTCTTCAAAGTGCGAGCTTCTAGACAACATTCTAAGGGAATTTGGAACAGAGAAGTACATAAAGACAGATTTGGTAAGCAAAATCTTCCGTGGTAACAACATCCTTGCATCCGAATATTTAAGCCTACTCGTACAATTGGATCTCATCTTCTTAATTGGTGAAGTTAAAGGATACCCCCTTCCCGCGATGATTGGTAAGCAGCCTGGCGTTGAGCGGTTTATGAATGAAGGCGGTTTTATGCGTCGTTTCGAACTCAAAAAGCTACAAGAAGAAGCCGGAAAGAACCTGCAAGAACTTCAAATCGAAAACATCCGTTTACGGCATACTGTAGAAGTACAAAAAAAACAAATTGAACTCCTGGAATATACCCTTAAGCAGTTGGAAAATAAGTTGGGTTAAAAAAAACTCAAATTAAAAATGAGGTTAAGGTATCGGATTTCCAGACTTACAACAGCTAATGCTAAAAATCTTGAGCGCAGAATTATCTCTCAACTGGAGAAGGGAAACTATAACATTCTGTCGAAAAATAATGGTGAAATTGTCTTTGATGATTTGCTAGGTTCAACATCAAAGTCCAATTATTACAAGATGGTGAATCACGGAACTATTAAAGTTATGAAGGATGACAATTGCACAGTTACCTATATATATGACATATCTATTAATTTTGAATTTGTTCTCTGTTTATTAATCATTGGCTTCGCTGTATTTAGTCAAATTCTAGAGCTAATACTTTTACTTCTGGGAGTTATACTTCAATTTATAGTTAAGTTAAGGATTTTAAAAGAACAAGGAATAGCTCTGATGGATTATGTAGCATGGAGCGGCCACCACTATATAGATTTGGCAACCAATCTTCAAACAAAAGGGGCAAGGTCATAACAACCTCACCCCAATCTAAATTAACGCTCTCGAAACAAAAGTATATCTCCTTTATGAAGCTTTGATGAATTTTTTTGATTTCACCAAGAAATTTAAGATCCGTTTCTGCATGAAAAGTAGAAACAGAATACACCTCAGTTTTCTTAAAAACAAAAACAACTTTCTGAGGGTTCATTTCGTATAGTTGCTAATGGGTTTTAAATTGTAAATATCATTGCATTTAAATTTTGTTTGAAATTTGTTAAATGATGTCACGTTCTTTTTGTTTTTCTGTCAAAACTTGTAAATTGCTTTATTAAAAAGCTACAAATTGTCAGTTATTCGAATTGAATAAATCCTTACAATAAACCGACAAAATGAGAATTTAAAAGGGTTGTAATTAATAAATTCCCTTTTAAAACCTATAAAACAGTTATTACGTAGATAGATATATCAAAACACATCGTTCTCTCAAAGATATTCTTTTGGTAATTTTAGGTTGGGGGATATATATACTGCCTTTTATCCACCTATATGGCGCAATTGTTGATAAAATAAACAAAACGGTACAGTCGCTTTTTATAATTTATTTTATAGTTTAGGGACGTAGCTGTTAAGAAAGGTATTATGGAAGCAAAATTTTCACCACAGGTTAAAGATGTAATCTCTTTTAGTAGGGAGGAAGCGCTCCGCTTAGGGCATGATTACATTGGAACCGAACATTTATTATTGGGCCTCATCCGCGAAGGCGATGGTATGGCTATAAAAATTTTACGATCGTTAGGAGTTGATACAAGTAAATTGCGCCGCTCAATTGAAGATGCTGTTCGTGGTACTTCGAGTGTTACAGTTAACTTAGGGAATATTCCATTAACTAAGCAGGCCGAAAAGGTTTTAAAGATTACTTACTTAGAAGCTAAAATATTTAAAAGCGATTTAATTGGAACAGAACACTTGTTGTTATCTGTTTTAAGAGACGATGATAATATTGCCTCACAAATCCTACTACAGTATGGCGTTACTTACGATGTTTTTAAACAGGAGGTAGAAGTGAACAAAAATGGTTTCAGAGATGATATTTCAAACAGCGCCTCAACAGGCGGCGATGATGATTATCGTGAAGAAGAAAGTTTCAGTACCCCTAAAAAGGTATCTGATATTAAATCAAAAACCCCTGTACTCGATAATTTTGGTCGTGATTTAACTAAGGCAGCAGAAGAAGGTCGTTTAGATCCAATCGTAGGTCGTGAGAAAGAGATTGAGCGTGTGTCTCAAATTTTATCTCGAAGAAAAAAGAACAACCCAATTTTAATTGGAGAGCCAGGTGTTGGTAAATCGGCCATTGCAGAGGGTTTAGCCCTGCGCATTGTACAACGTAAAGTTTCGCGTGTGCTTTTTGGCAAACGTGTAGTTACTTTGGATTTAGCATCCCTTGTTGCTGGCACAAAATATCGTGGTCAGTTTGAAGAGAGAATGAAAGCCGTTATGAACGAGCTTGAAAAATCTACAGATGTAATTTTATTCATCGATGAGATTCATACCATAGTTGGAGCAGGTGGCGCGTCCGGTTCTTTAGACGCTTCAAATATGTTCAAGCCAGCATTAGCAAGGGGAGAAATTCAATGTATCGGTGCTACAACTTTAGATGAATATCGCCAATACATAGAGAAAGATGGTGCACTCGATCGTCGTTTCCAAAAAGTAATGGTTGAGCCAGCTACACCAGATGAAACTGTAGAAATTTTAACCCGTATTAAAGATAAGTATGAAGAGCACCATGGTGTAACCTATACTGATGAAGCAATTTTAGCCTGTGTTACTTTAACATCTCGTTATATTTCTGATCGTTTTTTACCAGATAAAGCCATTGATGCTTTAGATGAAGCCGGTTCTAGAGTACACTTAACGAACATCCATGTTCCTCAAAACATCATCGATATCGAAGCTAAAATCGAAGACATTAAGTTAGAGAAAAACAAAGTTGTTCGTAGTCAGAAATACGAAGAAGCAGCAAAACTTCGCGATACGGAGAAAAATCTAATTGAAGAATTAGATAAAGCCAAAGCAGAATGGGAAGCAGAAACGAAAACTAAACGCTACGAAGTATCAGAAGACAATGTAGCTGAGGTGGTTTCTATGATGACTGGTATTCCTGTACAACGTGTCGGACAAACTGATAGCGCCAAGCTGTTAAACATGTACGATAAGGTTGCAGAGAAAATTATCGGTCAGGATGATGCCATTAAAAAATTAACCAAAGCAATTCAACGTACAAGAGCTGGTTTAAAAGATCCTAAAAAACCAATCGGTTCATTTATTTTCTTAGGCCCAACAGGTGTTGGTAAAACAGAATTAGCAAAGGAATTGGCTCGTTTCATGTTTGATAGTGATGATTCATTAATTCAAATCGACATGAGTGAGTATATGGAGAAATTTGCGGTTTCACGTTTAGTTGGAGCGCCTCCAGGCTACGTTGGTTACGAAGAAGGTGGTCAGTTAACCGAAAAAGTTAGAAGAAAACCATACGCAGTAATCTTATTGGATGAAATTGAAAAAGCGCACCCAGATGTATTTAATATTCTGTTGCAAGTTTTAGATGAAGGGCAACTGACAGACAGTTTAGGTCGGAAGGTTGATTTTAGAAATACCATCATCATCATGACTTCAAACATCGGTGCACGACAGTTAAAAGATTTTGGACAAGGTGTTGGTTTCTCTACCACTGCAAAAACGACTCAAGCAGATTCTCATAGCCGTGGCGTTATCGAAAGTGCTTTGAAACGTGCTTTCGCCCCAGAATTCTTAAACCGTGTGGATGATGTGGTTGTATTTAACAGCTTGGGTAAAGATGAGATCTTCAGAATCATCGACATCGAATTGAAAGCTTTATTTGGTCGTGTTCATACACTAGGTTACGAAATTGCATTAACAGAAAATGCAAAAGAGTATATCGCCGACAAAGGTTTTGATAGTAATTTTGGTGCTCGTCCATTAAAAAGAGCGATTCAGAAATATTTGGAAGATCCAATTGCAGAAGAAATTCTGAAAGGAGAATTGACCGAAGGTGATGTTTTAGAAATCGACTACGATAAAAAAACAGAACTAATTTCAATCGTTCATAAAAAAGGCGAAAAGAAAAAGGAAGAACCAAAAAAGGAAGAAGATTCTTCAAGTAAATAAATTTCAAACTCCCGATTAAAGTCGGGAGTTTTTTTTTTGATTTATTTTCAAAGTTTGACCTGCTTTTCTATGAGCTCAATTGTAGTGATCAGCTTGGGCCATTTTTGAATCACTTAAAACAAACCACAGGCTTAAAATAAACTTGTTTGATTGCTAGGAATTTTAAATAAAGTATGGTTTAAGCTTATCTCATTTATATTCAGACCATTCCGTTTTGCATGTAACCTAAAATTATCTCTAATCATTTGTGCAATATTTCCATCCCCCCGCATTCGATCACCAAAGCGACTATCATTCACATTTCCACCATGACAGCTTTGAATCATGTGCCAAACTTTGTCAAACCGATCCGGAAAATTTTTCCGCAACCAATCTTCAAAAATCTGTGCAATTGCGCCATTTAACCGTACAACCGTATAGCCCGCTTTAATTGCCCCAGCTTGGGCAACTGCTTTTAAAATTTTGGGAATTTCATGGTCGCTTAATCCAGGAATGAGGGGCGCAACCATTACACCCATCGGAATTCCTGCTTTGCTCAATTCTTCTACAACCCTCAATCGTTGTTTGGCAGAAGTGGTTCTAGGCTCCATAACTTGCCTTAAATCTTCATTTAAACTGTTGATGGATACATAAACCATGCATAAATTTAACTTGGCCATTTCGGAAAGAAGATCGAGATCCCTTAAGATGAGTGAATTCTTGGTAATCATTCCAATAGGTTGCTTATACGCTAACGCTATTTCTAAAAGCTGTCTGGTGAGTTTGAATTTTCGTTCGGCAGGCTGGTAGCAATCTGTATTTCCAGAAAGCGAAATGGTGCTGGCATCCCAACCTTTTTTCTCTAAAAACTTTTTAAAAAGCGCTGGGGCATCCTGTTTCACGATGATTTTCCGTTCGAATTCTATGCCGGCACTGTAGCCCCAATATTGGTGGGAGTTTCTCGCATAACAATAGGTACATCCATGCTCACAGCCCTGATAAGGATTTAATGAATACGCCATGCCTACATCTGGGCTATCAACCTTATTTACAATGCTTTTAGAACGATCAAATAGAAATGTTGTTTTATGATCGGTTTCTTCCCAATCGTCTATACCCTCATCGTGTTCCTTCACATAAACATCTTTTAAAAATTTGTTATGCGGGTTCACTTGTGCTCCACGACCTTTAAAATATGGCTTTTCAGCATCAATATTCATAGCTTAAAAATACTAATATTTTTAGTAATTCGAGCTATTGTTGAAAAGTTTGTTCTACAGTTTTGGCATGTTAGATAGCCTTAATCTAGCGCTAATTTGCGACTAAGGATTTGGCATTAGCTTTCGGTAGTGGTATGTAGTCCATAGGAACCATATCTGCTACTTTTTCGTAGGCCCAATAGCCTTCAAAAAGTAATGATCTAGAATCGTAAATGCCTCCATTTTCATAAAAGCGAACAGGTGCTTGCAATAAATTAATTACTGATATTTCATTTTCTGGAACATCCAACGGTCTAAAAACCCAAAAACCTGATTTTGAATAGGCCAAAGATTCTTTTTCTTTCGTGTATTGTACGCATAGTGCATCCGTATAATCTAGCCATTTCAAGTTTTGGTTGTAGTAATGCACCAACGTATCGGTTAATAATTCTGCCCGACTAAACTTATCGATTGTTTTCGGCATATCTCTTTGTTTGGTCCAAAAGGATAGGAGCGCAGTATCAATTTTCCCAGCGGTTTTTCTTATTCCGGTCTTTTCGGGCAAGGTTTTTATTTTTCTTAAATTCTCATTAATCACATGTTCCGGATAGCGGTTTGGATTTGGAATTTTAATCATTTTGGTAATGATATAGCCCTCATCCTGAGCTTTATTTTGATACAATGATTTAAAGAAATGTTGCGAAGAGCCGTAATAAGCGACCTCTCTTGCTGCAATGTATTTTTTCTTTTTGGCTGCGGTGGCTTTCAATTCTTCAAAAAATGGATGACCGGAGTAATAAATGATGTGCGTTCGAGAATTATATTCAAAATGATCGAGCATGTATTTCAACCGATAACCCAAGGCTTTATTTTCGACCACTAAAAATTCGGTAGTGCTAACGGTTAGCGTACTGTTTGTAACATCAAAATCTACATTTAAAACCTGTGGGTTCAATATTTTGCATTGGAGTGCATTTGGCGTTTTACCAATAAAAAACTCCTTAAACTGATTGATGTATTTTTGTCTGTTTGGGTCTGCACGGATAACCACTTCATCCAATTGGGCAATATTTTCTTTCAGCACCAAATCAACCTGTACAGATTGATCGGAAATGATTACGCTTTTTGAGAAGGGTAAGTAGCCAACCAATTGAACCAATAAATCATAGCTTCCCGGTTTCAAATTGCCGAGTTTAAACCTGCCATCATTATCTGCAACGGTTGCTATTTTATAACCGCTTAAATAAATGCTTGCACCAGGCAAGCCGTCTTTCTTATCGCGAACTATCCCTGTAATGGCATAGGTATTTTGAGCAAATGAATTGTTAGCCAGAATAAGAAGTAGGAGGGATACTAAAAGACGCTTAATCATGGAGACGAATGTAGCCAAAAGCCTTAATATTTAGGAAAATGAAAAAGGAATTTTAACAATTTTAACATTCTAAAACGATATAACAGGCATGGTTTTACTTTGTGGGAGGCAAATAATCCATTGGCACGCTATCTGCAACTTTTTCCCAAGCCCAATACCCCTCATAAAGCATTGATCTTGTATTGTAAACGGAGCCATTTTTATAAAAATATACCGGCCTAATCGATAGATTGATCAACGAAACTTGGTAGTTGGGCATGTCTAATGGTCGAGCAATAGATTGACCCATTCTACTGGAAAAGGCCTCGTTTTCTTTTTCCTTAGTATAGATGATATACAACACATCGTTGAAATCTATACTTTTAATGTTCTGGTTAAAATTGTGCACCAAAGTATCAGGTGAAATCTGGGTTCTATTTAACACAGAGATACCTTTTAGTAAATTTCTCTTTGCAATCCAGTAGCTCAAAGAATCCTGTTCATGGGTATTTATGCGCAGTGTTCCGTTCTGAGCTTTCATCAAGCGTTTTATGTTTGCGTTAATGATACTGTCAGATGGTCTTTCCGTATTGGGTTTTCTAATCAGTTTATTGATTACGAAACCTTCCTCCAACGAAGAATGATTAAAAAGTGAAGTAAAAAAATGTTGTGCAGAACCATGATAGGCTTCTAATCTTTTTGCCGCCCATTTTTTCTTCCTAGAAAGAGAACCAGGTAAATCTTCATAGGTTGGATAACCCTCGTAGTAAATAATTCTCGCCCTAAAATCGTACTGAAAATCATTGATTAAATATTTAATCTTATAGCCTAGTGCTTTATTTTCGATGATCAAAAACTCCTCTGTTTTTACTTTTAGGATGCCTTCTTCCTTACTAAAATCTATCCTCAAAACCTGTGGATTAAGAATTTTGCAGTTTTCAGCATTTGGCGTGTTGCCAATAAAATAGGTTTTAAAAGTGTTGATGTAGTTTTCTCTATTGGGATCTGGTTTTATGGTAACTTCCGCTAGCTGCGTTACACTCTCCTCCAATATGAAATTTAGTTTCACAGGTTTATCTATCATTACAACATTTTTATTTACAGCTTTAAATCCAATCAGCTGAACAAGGATGTCGTAATTCCCGGGTTTTAAGTTTAAAATGTATTCTCCATCATTATTGGTAGAGGTGGCAATTTTATATCCACTCACATAAATGCCAGCGCCCGGTAAAGCCTCACCTTTTTTATCTTTTACAGAACCACTCAAACTGAGATTTTGCTGAGCAAAGGTTTCAACAAAGCACAACAATAGAAACAATAAAATAGGGATTTTTTTCATTATTCAAATATAAACTAATTTTCTAGTTTGAATAATTTAGATTAAGAATCTTTTATTAAAGAATCCGCTAGCAGTATAATCAATTTTTTTAGCACCCCTAAAATCAGTAAGGCCTAAACTTTTCCTAGCAACTTAAATGGAACATCAACGGAATAAACGTCTCTAATAGGTTTACCATTTCTGATGCCGGGATTCCATCTGCTCATAATTTTTAGTGCCTTAATAACTTCCTCTGCACAGCCATATCCTATATCCTTTGTTACGAGGAAATTTTCTGGAAATCCTTTAGCATTTATCACAAACTCTACGGTAACTAGACCTTCCATAGAGTTTTGCACCGCTTTTTTTGGGTAAATTATATTTTCGCTGAGGAACTTATACAGCTGTCTTGCACCTCCAGGGTATTCAGCTTTACGATCTCCCATGCCGTACCCGCCATCAAAATCATATACTTTAGTTTTTGAATTTGGAGATAGCTGCCTGTATTTTGGTTTTTCATTTAATTTTCTTGCAGCTATTAAGATTTGAGTTTGATCTGCATTCATTTCAACAATTGGAGAAGGTGCTAGCCTAACCAATAAATACCGACTAGAAACACGGTTTAGATACGATGTTCCTTGGTTAGAATCGACGATAATGCTATTATTGGGCTTAAACCCAACAATTCTGAACAAACCATTTTTATCAGATTTAGTCGTTTGGTCATTTCCAAATATGATGACTGCATCTTTAACAACGGCGCCATTTTGGTTCACTACCTTTCCATTAACATTGATGGTATCAATGTAGGTTATCAAAGTATCTTTCAAGGTTTGTGATTTTGCTTGAAGCGTTAAACCAGTTAAAAGGATTAGAATCAAATGTTTCATATCTTTAGGATGAATTTAATTCTCGATTCCACAAACTATGCTAACAATTCCTTTGCATTTTCGATAGCCGATGCCCCAGGATTTTTGCCACTTAACATTTCTGCAAGCACCTCAATTCTTTCTTCTTGCTTAAGTTTTCGAATACCCGTTGTGGTTTTACCACCATCTTCATTTTTGTAAACAAAGTAATGAGACAAGCCTTTGGCAGCAATTTGAGGGAGGTGCGTAATGGAAATCACTTGCATATTATGCCCCAATTGAGCAATTACCTCACCAACTTTCAAGGCGGTTTCTCCTGAGATACCTGTGTCTATCTCATCAAATATTATGGTGGGTAGAGAAGTATGTTTGGCCAACAAAGCTTTTATAGAAAGCATCAGTCTTGACAACTCACCTCCAGAGGCTACCTTATTTACAGGGGCAGGAGCCTGACCAGCGTTGGCTGTAAAAAGTAAATTGATTTCATCCAAACCATCTTTGCCAAGATCTTGTAGAGCCTGTTGGTTTAAGACCAATTTTGCATTTGGCATGCCTACATTTTTTAAAGTTTGGCTGTTTTGTTCTTCTACAGTTTTTATGGCTTTTTTGCGATTTAAACTAAGTTGATTTGCTTTCTTTTGGAGTTCAACTTTAAGTTGTTCTATCTCTTTGGTAAGTTGCTCAATCGTTTCGTCAGAAGATAGAAGCTGATTTAAATTGTTCTCGAGTTGCTTTTGCAGTTCAAGCAATTCTGTATTATCCGCAACGCGATGTTTCTGCTGTAAAGAATACAACAAATCTAAGCGCTGATTGATCACATCCAAGCGCTCGGCACTATGTAATGTATCGGCTTCTATTGCAGCAATTTCATCGGCAATGTCTTTAATTTCGATAATTGAAGAACGCAATCTTTCGTACAAGCTGTTTATTGATGGGTCGAACTTTTCAATGCCTTGTAGCTGGAGTTGCGCCTCTTTGAGCATTTGCAAGGCTGAAGGTTCAGTTTCATTAAGTAAACCTGAGGCTGTTAAAAGTGCCCGTTTTATGCTTTCGGCATGGGTTAAGCGTTCTAATTCCTGCTCTAACTCTTCTTGCTCATGCGCTTTCAGATTAGCTCGCTCCAGCTCGTTAAACAGAAATTGCTCATAATCCTGCTTGCTTCTGGCCTCATTGGCATCCGCAATTAGTTTTTTTAATCGATTACTTTCTAGTTTGAGTTTTTTGAAGCCAGTCCGATAATCAAAAAGCAATGCATTATGGTTCGCTAGAGAATCAACAATCAACAACTGAAAATCGGCATCGTTAATTTCCTGCGTGGCATGTTGCGAATGGATATCGATTAATTTCTCTCCAATTTGCTTTAATATCGAAAGGTTTACCGGCGTATCATTTATGAAAGATCTCGATTTACCGTCAATTGAAATTTCTCTGCGGAGCGTACTTTCGTTAAAGAAATCCACATCATGTTCTTCAAAAAGACTTTTTAAGTTTTCGTCACCTAAAGAGAAAGAACCTTCTATAACGCATTTTTTATCTTGGTTGAAAAAGTACTTGCTTTCTGCACGTTGCCCTAAAATTAAAGATAGCGCACCCAAAATGATGGATTTACCAGCACCAGTTTCACCCGTAATAATATTTAAGCCTTGATCAAATTCAATGTCCAGACTATCTATTAAAGCGTAATTTCGTATTGAAAGTTTTTGTAGCATAGAGACTACGAAAATAAACATTTAACCTCGTAGGTTGGAATATCCATTGGGTTTTTTTGAAACAAAAAACGGCGAAGATTTTTCCTTCACCGTTTTAATCTATTTGGTTTAATTGTGGTTATTGTTCTCGTCGTTCTGGTTTATCCTTTTTCTCTTTTTTCTCCATTTTTTCTTGAAGTTCTTTCACTTCCCGATTAAAACGCTCTTTAAGTTTTTTGTACTCGTCAGATTCCCTCACTTTTCTCGATGCACCCTCTTGAAGAAAAAGTACTTGCCCGTCAGAATCTAAATTTAAGCTGCGTAACTTACCTATCGAATCTAAATTTGTGCCAGATAGGGATAGCATTTTTCGACCATCAAAGTCTTTCATTTGAATTTTCAACCCTTCTATTTGGGCTCTGAATTCGGGACTGTTCACCTTTGCCGACATCTCTAATCCAATTTTTCTCCATTTTTCCTGTGCCTCTGGCGAACTGAATTCTTTAGCCATATCCTCACTCATTTTTTTCCATTTGGCTTGTTCTTCAGGAGAATTCATTTTCTTTGCCATTTCTTCACCCATTTTCTTCCATTTGGCTTGAGCTTCTGGCGAGTTAAATTTCTTAGCGAAATCTTCTCCAAATTTTTTCCATTTGGCCTGTGCCTCAGGAGAGTTGTACGTTTTGGCTACATCTTCCCCAAATTTCTTCCATTTCTGTTGTGCTTCGGGCGAACTAAATTCGCGGTATATTTTGGCTTGAAATAGAGAATCTCTAAACTTGAAAGCGGTGTCTAAATTTAGTCTGTAAACCTGATTCCCTTGAAAAAGTTGATCTCGGTAAAAATCTTTCCTCAAGCTGTCGGGCATCTCTTTCACAGAGTTGTATTCTTTTTTATTGCCATTTGCATCAATCGTTACAATTTTAATTTTATTCTTTTTGGTTGTGTCTAAATAAACGGTCGATTTATTATAGGTTTCCAGGATTGATAGAGATTTGTTTTCTTTAACGATTTTTTTCGTTGTCGTTTTGCGCTCCGCAGGATTAATCCACGCGATTGAAAACAGGCAGGCAATACCCAATGTTAAGGCCGCCATTTGCTGTTTGGCATTTAAGTAATTGGTTTTCATGTTGGTAATTCTTTTAATACGTTGATATAGGTTTTGGGTTTTGCCTGTTGCGGCTAAAGCATAAGCAGGACTATTTTTTTCTTTAAGTAATTCTAATTTCAATAGGGCATGAGCATAATTCAAAGGCTTGCCCGTAATTTTCAATACCAAATCGTCACAAGCGTGTTCTCTTTCTATGTGTATAAATCTGCCCGCTAGCCAAACAAAAGGGTTAAAGAAAAGCAAGTTCTCAACGGCAGTTTTAATCAAGTTTAATAAGAAATCGTTTCTGCGGATGTGAGAAAGTTCATGGATCAATATCGCTTCCACCTGTTCTTCATCCAATTGATTCACTAAGGCCAAAGGGAATAAAACAACTGGTTTTAAATAGCCAATAACCAACGGCACGTTTACAATTGCAGATAGGTGAAACTTAATGGTTTTATTAATTTTTAGATTCGACGTAACTTGAATAAATAGCTCCTGCCAACGATCCGGAATCGCACTTAAGCTTTGTTTTTTAAATCTGGATAATTGACTGTAGCCTTTAACAATAACGAAAAGTTGTAACACAATTCCGATGATATAGAATGCCACCACAACTGGGAAATATTGCTCAGCCTTGCTGCTAAAGCTTTGCGGCATGTTGTTGAAATAAGCGTAAGCTTGAAGATTCTGAAAGTTGGTAGCGGATATCGGTTCGGTTGTACGCTCTAGCAACTGGTGGATTAAGTTATAAGCAAATCCAGCGAACATCATTAATATGGAGCCGAAAGCCAAATTGTGTTTGTATTTGGCGGCCAATTTGGGTAGGCTAAATAAAACGATAAACAAACTACCGTAAACGATAGCACTTTGCCACAAGGAGTTTAAAATGCTCCAGCCAAATGCCTTAATAAATTGTTGAACTAAAGTTTCCATAGTAATAATTTTTCTGTTCGAGTTTTTAATTGTTCATAGAGGGATCCAAACCCACACCATTCAATCCTAAGCCATTTTATTTTAGACTGTCTAAATATTTTTTGATCTCGTCAATTTCATCAGCACTCGCACTATGGTTTCCTAAAGCCTGCATCACTAACCTTGCTGCCGATCCATTAAATACATTGTCAATCATTTTGTTAACCAACTGTTTCTCCGTTTTATCTCGATTAACAATGGCCTTGTAAATGTGCGTTTTCTGATTTGTATCCCGCTCTACCATGCCCTTTTCATGCATAATCTGCATAAGTTTAAGCGTTGTGGTATATCCAGAGTCTTTTTTGTTCAGCGATTCATGCACTTCTCTCACAGTTGCTAGGCCTTTTTGCCACAGCACCTGCAAAATTTCCATTTCTCCTTCAGTGGGTTTGATGTTGCTACTCGTCATATTGTTACAGTTGTACGAATTATTTCGTATGTAAATGTACGAAGATATTCGTATAATCAAAATATTTTAACATTTTTTTTAATTATGATACAGGGGATAATTTAAAATTGCACTAGAGCGTGTAAAGGGGGGGAAGGGTTAAAACCCTTTGAATGGACTAAGTACTACAACCAATAAGCAAATCTTCCCAGCTCGGCACATGGCGAAGGCTTGGCAAATTGAGGCACAACATTGAAATCCTCAGTAAAATTTTCGGAGGGCTATTAGATATTAGTGCTTGAAAAAATTTTTGGGTAATCCGTAACTGTTTATTTCCTTAAAGCCTCGTATTTTCCAATGTTCGCAGGATCGATTTCGGCAAGCATGTTGTACGCTTTTGCTCGTTCTTGTCCATTCAATTTCGACAGCACGTTGGTAATTTCTTCCGCTTTTGATGCAAAATAAACATTTGGAAATATAGAGCCAAGCTTCTGTTTGTCCATTTGTTGAAGAGCGGGCAGCGCAGAAACGATTTGACCTAAGCCCTTATCGTTATCCGTCAGCTGGTCTAAACCACTTAAGTGATAACTATAAATGAATGATCTAAGTTCACTAAAAACCGGATTAAGCGCATTCTCATTAAACCAAAAACGGTTACGTAAACCATCGGCAGCTTTCCAACCCGTATTGCCAGAAGCTTGCGCTAGGTTAATAATATTTTGGGCTTTCTTAAAATATGGCGTACCACCCATTTTGCTAAAGCTATCCTTATCCAAGCCAATTATGGTATAGGCATAGTAAGATAGCAGGGCACTGATGTTAGAAATGTAATTCTGATCTGAAAAATCTATGGTAGATCCATCATTAAAGCTAAAGTCGAAATTCTTATCGCTCATATTCAGCAAGGTGCTATTGTACGAACTGTTAAAAACCGGCCTGCTGCTTTGAATTTGAGCTTCTGCAGCATAACCCGAACCACCATCCCACGAAGTTATGGTGATGACAAAATTACAGTCAATTCTTTCCTGTGGTTTGTAGCTTTCGTTGCTAAACTTGTTATTATTCAAAAAATCGCGAATGGTTTTTTGCAGTGCTTCTAAAGTTGGCTTGCTAATGTTAGAAACCTGTGGTGCCAAAAGTTGTACCCTAGCATTCAATTCTTGAGCATTGAGTTTTCCAAAACCAATCAAAAGAAGAAAAAAAACAATTCGTTTTATCATTTTATAAGTTTTAAAATGGCATTACAAATATCTTTTGCAACTTCATTTTTCGATTTCACATCAAAAACAGTACGCTCTAATGCCCTGCTAAAAATAGTAATTTTATTTGTATCTGATTTAAAACCCGCTCCTTTATCGTTTAAGGAATTTAATACAACCAAATCCAAATTTTTCCTTTCTAGTTTTCCCTTGGCATAATTCTCCTCATCGTTGGTTTCTAGGGCGAAGCCAACCAAAATTTGTTCAGGCTTCTTAATTTTACCCATGGAAGCTAAAATATCTACCGTTTTCTCTAGCGCTAAATTAAAATCGCTTTCCTGCTTTTTAATTTTTTGCTCCGCAATCATCTTTGGTCTGTAATCGGCCACAGCAGCGCACATGATAGTAACATCGCTTTGTTCGAAATTCGCATTGCAAGCATTAAACATATCTTGGGCACTGATCACATCAATTCTGGTTAAGGCTTCGGTACTTTTCTCACTCGTGGGTCCAGCAATCAAAGTCACCTCAGCACCAAGCTTTGCCAATTCGTCCGCCAAAGCAAATCCCATTTTACCAGAAGAATGATTACCAATAAAACGAACCGGGTCAATCGCCTCATAAGTAGGGCCAGCAGTTACCATAACCTTTTTACCAAAAAACGGCATCGACTTTTTTAGTGCATGCTCAAGGAAAGCCACAATTTCTTCAGGCTCTGCCATGCGCCCAGCACCATGAAGCCCGCTAGCCAGTTCCCCGGTTCCAGGTTCAATTACCGTATTGCCAAAACCAGTTATAGTTTGAATGTTATTTTGCGTAGCCTCATGCTTCCACATGTCTAAATCCATCGCGGGTGCCACATATACCGGGCATTTTGCAGAGAGGTAAACCGCAGTTAACAAGTTATCGCAAATGCCAGTGGCTAATTTTGCCAGTGTATTTGCGCTTATGGGTGCAACAATCACTAAATCAGCCCAAAGGCCCAATTCAACATGATTACTCCATACACCGGTTTCTTCTTCGAAGTATTGCGTGTAAACTGGATTTTTAGAAAGCGTAGCGAGGGTAAGTGGTGTAATGAAATTAGCACCATCCTGGGTAAGAATAACCTTAACGTTTGCACCAGCTTTAACCAACAATCTAACCAAAAAGGCCGATTTGTAAGCTGCAATGCTACCGCAAACGCCAAGAATTATGTTTTTATTGTTGAGCATGGAGCATCAGTTTAGGGCATATAGCAAGGCGCCTAATGCATAAAAACGCCATGCGCTAAACGTCTTGCGCTTCTGCTGTTACTTTTGTTCTTTAGATGGATTTCTGTGATAAATTTTTTCATTCAAAAATTCATCAATAGCAACCAAAACAGGCTTAGGCATACGTTCGTAATGCTTGCTGATTTCAATTTGCTCACGATTTTCAAAGATCTCTTCTAAGTTATCATTGCTAGAAGCAAATTCTGCTAATTTACCATGCAATTCCTCTTTCATGTTATTTGAAATCTGGTTTGCTCTTTTAGCAATCACAACTAAAGATTCGTAAAGGTTATCTGTAGTTTTATCTAAATCGTGTACATTTCTGGTAACAGTAGTATTCGGTACAGCAGGTTTGTTAGTATTCATGTATTACTTGTTTTTAATATCCGTTTTGTTAACTGTAGTGTCTTTTAGCTTTCCAGTTCTAATCAACATTTCTTTGTATTTTGCCTGTTCAACAGCAAAGTCTGCAAGTTCTTGTTTAGTAACAATCAAACCAGCATCAATATCCTGTTTCACTTGTTTTGCCTCTCTGGCAAACTTGCTATCAGGGTGATTTTCATTAAATTCAGTGTATAAAGCTGTCGCCTCATTGTAACGATCTTCCTGACGGAAAACGTAACTATTTTTGGCATACAAATACTGTGCTTTGATCATCAAGAAATCCATTTCCTCAGCATACTTAATATCTGGAAAATCTCGTTGAGCATTTTTCAAAGCAATAACTGCAGCTCTGTAATTGTCAACATTACTTGGGCCAGTAGTTAAATACATTTTAGCATTTTCAAAAGCCTTATCTTCAAGTTTTCCTCTTAAATCAGCAATATATTTACTTGCAGCAGCAGCCCGATCACTTGTTGGGTATAAATTCACAAACAACTGTAAAGCATCTATAGCCTTATAAGTGTTTTCTTGATCTAACGAAAAAGTTGGCGATTCTAAATAGTAGCAATAAGCGCCCATGTAACGAGCTTCTTCCGCATTTTTACTCGCTGGGTAAGTATCTGCAAAGCTTTTAAACTGGTATCTTGCAGTGGTATAATCGCTTAATCTATATAAAGTATAAGCATAATAATAATTCAAATCTTCAGCTTCCGCACGGCCACGATACTTCTGAGATAAATCCTCAAAAAGCACCAATGCTTTACTATAATCCCGTTTATTGTATAAACGAAGCGCCTCTTGGTATTTTTTAGCTACGTCATTACTAGCCCTCAATTTCTCGAAACGACTCTTACAACCCGCCATACCCAAAGCGGCGACAAATACTAAAATAATTAAGTGTTTAACTTTAAACATTCTGCAAAGATAATTAATAATACGATAACATCAATAAAAACAATTGGCCACTAAGCTATGCAAAGCAATTCAGTCCAATATAACCATTAACAATTTTTAACATTACACCATACCAATCAATTAGCAAACGCCTGTTCCATTTTTTTTAGAAAAGCAAAACCCGTACTACTATATAAGGATAGTCCCGCCCTCATTACAAATCCGCTCCCGAGAAAATCGGGATGCGTGTTTTCCATTAGGGTCGGGTTTAGTTAACATCATTCAGTTTCCCAAACCAACAGTTGCAAATCGTGCCGCCTAACCATCAAAGAAACTATAAAAAACACGTTATCGGTAGTTGCAATCGAGATCAAGATTATAGCCTGTTGGAAAAGATTCAGTACTTATTGGTATAAGCAAACTGTTTTTGCAAATATTTCGATTTTTGTTGGGTACTCCTTATATATTAGTAGTCAAAGAAACCTTAATTCGCAAGCAATGGTAAAATTCTAAAATCATTTCAATACTAGGAATAAAATTAGCACGATAATATTGCAAGCTATAATCGCTAATCTGCTCGATAATTTACTCAATTCCATTATTTAATCTCCACAGGATTCGCATTGATAACGGCATCTATAGATATTACGATAGAGTCGAAAATCACCAAAACACTTATTCACTCAAAAAGTTTGCATGGGCCGCTGATTTTTTCTGGTTGATTTTCATTGGGTTATGCCTTTTTCCCAAATTTATTCAGTGATGTGTTTGCACTGGCGATAATTTTTTCTACTTTTGCATCCCGCTTCGGAGGAAACGGTACGAGGGAACAGAGGCTGAGAGGGATCAAGAATTATTTTCAAATAGTTCTTGGAGAAGGGGAAAAAGTTCTTACCTTTGCAACCCGGTTCGGAAGGAACGGGAAGCCCTTGAGAGGGGGCGAGATTGAAGGCATGTGGCGGGAAGAAGCGGGACGAAAAAATAAAAACATTTTATTTGGAAGTTCGGAAAAGATTCCTACCTTTGCACTCCCAACCGAAAGGAAGGGAAAAAAAGACCGGAACGGCGGATG